>NZ_JAFCLZ010000001.1:0-345000 GCF_018130165.1 Bradyrhizobium sp. JYMT SZCCT0180
GCAACGGGCGTCAGGACCACACGGTTTTGCCGTACGCCCGTCCACGCCATCGTCAGGCGTGAACCAGCGTCCACCGCATCCCGCCGCGCGTTCGTGACGTGCGCACGCCCCTCTTGTCGGGCGGGACGCGACGATTCAAACCGCTGATTTGCCCGACGAGGAAAGTGGAATTTTGCCCGACGGGTTAATTTGTCGCAGATCTCGCCGTCATTCCCCGATGCGCAATTGCGCATCTGAGGGATCGCGAAGCGAGAGAATCCATCGTGCGACAGTGCATGCGGCCTGATGGATTCCGGGCTCGCGCTGCGCGCGCCCCGGAATGACGAGGAGAGCCACGCATCATTCCGCCGACGACTCCCGCGGCGCTTCGCGCGGGATGATGATCTGGATTTTCGTGCCGGCGCCGGGTTTGGTTTCCAGATGAATCCGGCCGCCCAGACGATTGGTCACGATGTTGTGGACGATGTGCAGCCCGAGGCCGGTGTTGCCCTGGTCGCGCCGGGTCGTGAAGAACGGGTCGAACACCTGGCGCTTGACCTCCGGGCTCATGCCGCAGCCGTTGTCTGAAAACAGCACCTCGACATTGCCCTTGCCCGATGCCTGCGCCGCAATATGGACCGATCCCCCGCCACCGTCCGGGAAGGCGTGTGCCGCGGAATTGAGAACCAGGTTGGTGAGCACCTGGCCGTAAGGTCCGGGATAGCTGTTCATGACAAGATCGGGCTCGCATTCGACGGCGACCGTCAGGTTCTGACCTCGCAGCCCGAACCGTAATCCCCGGACGACCTGCTCGGTCACCTCGCCGAGATCGAAGCGCCTGCGGTCCGAAACGTTGCGATCGGCCGCAACCTGCTTGAACGACTGGATCAGCTCGACCGCGTTGCCAAGATTGAACATGATCTGCGACGCCGCCTCGCGGCTGGCCGCAATGAATTCCGAGAGCGTCGAGCGGCGCACGTCGCCCTTGGCGAAGTCGGCTTCAAATCGTTTGGTCTTGTTGATCAATGCCGAGGCCACGGTGAGGCTGGTGCCGACGGGCGTGTTGATCTCGTGCGCGACGCCCGCCACCAGCCGTCCCAGCGCGGCCAATTTCTCGGTCTGTACCAGACTGCCCTGCGCGGCGCGCAAATCGTCAAGCGATTGCGACAGCTGCCGGCTGCGTTCCTGCAACTCGGTGAACAGCCGCGTGTTCTCGATGGCGATGACCGCCTGACCGGCAAAGGTCTTCAGGAGCTCGACCTGCGCCTTGGGAAATAATTGCGGCTCCAGCCGCATCACCGCGATCGCGCCGATCGCGACCTCGTCGCGCAGCATCGGCACGATCAGGATGCTGCGATAGCCCGATGTCTTCTGCAGTTCGCTGTAGCCGCCGGAGACCAGCACATCCCGCTCATGCACGACGCGCCGCTCGCGGATCGCCACCGAGATCAGATTCTTGCTGGTGAGCGGCGCCGGGTAGGCTTTGTGCACCGCCGCCACCGATGCCGCGGAAAACTGATCGTGCGCGACCAGGTGGACGTGGTCCCCGTCCCGGCGGTAGACGGCGCTCAGCACGCTCTGGCAGAGCCGCGCTGCGTTCCTGACGATCCGGTCGAACACCGGCGCAAGATCGGTCGGCGCGTCGGCGATAAGGCTCAGGACCTCGGATGTCGCGGCCTGGCGCTCTCTGGCTTGCTGAAGTTCGAGGGCAAGTGTTTCGACTTCGGTTTGCGCCGGATTTTCGACGTCCGTTTTCGCTGACCTTAAGGCGCGCGCTACCTTTGGCGCAGTGCTGCGCTTTCGCGGCTTCGCCGTACGGCTTTGCGGCTTTTTTGATCCGCCGCCTGCTCCAGAACGTGGTGTCATTGCCTGCCCCGGGCCTCAAGATAAGCCATCGGATCGGCTTAGGCTAGTAACGGGAAACGGGGGGCGGTGGCTGCGCCGGATGAGACCTCACCGCGACATGGCTGGACTTGCCGCTGCATTGCCTTGCCGTGAATGACCCGTCGCAGGAACGAAATCAAACGAACTTGTACAGGTTTGCCTTGGCCGCTAGCTTTGGATCATGACGTGCTCCGTTCTTCTGGACCTCGACGGCACCTTGATCGATTCGTATCCCGGCATATTGGCAAGCTGCCTTGCGGCGCTGCGCGCCCTTGGACATGAACCGGGTGAAACCCTCGATATAAGACGCATCATCGGGCCGCCCCTCGAAGAGATCATGCAAACCCTGCTGCAGTCCTACGGAGACGACAGGGTCGGTGAAGCCGTCATTGCCTATCGTCAGCACTACGGTGAAAGCGGGTTTCTCGGCAGCGTGCCCTATCCGGGAATCGGCAAATCCCTTGCAGAGATGAAGCGATGCGGATTGCGGATCTATCTCGCGACCTCGAAGCGGGAGATTTTCGCGAGGCCCATTCTGGAGCATCTGGGGTTTGCCACCTACTTCGATGGCATCCATGGCTCAGTGCCGAGCGGCGAGCTGGATCACAAGCCCGAGCTGCTCGCCCATATTCTGTCCAGGCATGGTCTGTCGCCGTCTCACAGCCTGATGGTCGGAGATCGCCGGCATGATATTTCCGGCGCCCATGCTGTCGGAATGCGCGGTCTTGGCGTGCTCTGGGGTTATGGCACAAGGGACGAACTTGAGACGGCCGGCGCAGACCAGTTGGTGGATTGCCCCGTCGATCTCGCCGGTACGGTCCTCTCGATGGTCAATGGGAAGCAATCCCCGGGCTAGGGCCGCACCAGCAACCGCGGTGCAGGATGCCAGGATGATCGATGTAGTCTGGCTATGGATGCCCGCATCTCGTCAGGTCGTCCCGGCACGTCGGCTTTGTGCGCGATAGCGGACGTAGCTTAATTGGCTGCGTCCCGCTAGCCGCATGACGGCCACCACCGTTGCGTTTCCAATTCATGAATTGCGCGCAAAGTATCGAGGCTGCAGGGTTAAAGAACCGGTAAATACTCTATCTTAGGTTTAGGCGGCAAATTGCAGCGAGGCCAGCATGTCCGCCGACGGAATTCGACACCAGGCGCAGCCTGACAGCGACAGACTGTCGGACGAAGACATAACTCTTTACAGAGACCTCCTGCGCGACCGCGCCATGGTTCAGGGCTACGCAGATCGGCCGTTCGAGGGGCTGTCGTGGGACTACTTTCTTGCGGACGTCGAGTTGGAAGCGCGCGCGGCGCGCATCAAGATGCGCGATCAGACTGTAGGGTCAATCTGCGACACGATACAGGTGCTGCCTCCAACCGCCATCGTCCGCCTGCGGGCGGCTCGCTACGCTTACTTCTCGCCCTTGGCTCCCGAGAACGAGGCTCAGGTCGATGAAGTCTTGCAACTGCTGGACGCCGCTACTGTAAAGCTGATGAGGCAGCGGCGGCATGCCGTTCATGCCGTCCAAGCCATCGAAGCCAAGCAGGAAGAAGCCAGAAAGGAAACGGCGGCACGGGAAGCGGCGCTTCTAGCGGAATGGTACGCGTGTCCATATTCCAAGCTCAGTTCAGAGCCTGAAGACTTCCTCCGCTGGATCAAGGTTCAGACCCCCGACACCTGGCACGTCATTGTAGAGAGCTGGGACTACAACGGCGGCGATCGTGATGACGTGATCGAGTGGATTTTCGACCAGCCGAACTGCGACCTCGGCACAGCCGCTCAATTCTTCTTCACCGCCGGGCTCGCCAATGAAGAGCCTGAGAAGCTCAGTCCGCTCTATCGTCGCAGTTGGCACCTCATGAAGCGCATCGCGGACAACTGGCAAATCGGATTTTATGTGCGCAATGAACTGCAACACTCGGTGGAGCCTTCCGACATGACGCACTACGATGAGCTGGTTGCTCGCCGGGAGGCAGAGGGTCGTCCGCTTCGGTGGAAGGTGCCGGGTCCGAAAGCGCGCCGATTTGGCGCGCGACGACCAGTCTCGGCGTACTGGTATGAGCACGGCCATTTAAAGCTGGGTTTTGCCGCCTGGAAACGACAGCGCGAGCGCTCGGGGTGTGGCAAGGACTTTCCTTGTTGTTGCGCGGCATAGTCGCCACGCGTGATGCTGCTGAATGGAAGTCCGCCTGGGGTATCTGATGGATTGCAACCGCGGCCCGGCGAGTAACTAGCCTTTGCTCGGTGACCAGCCATAAGCCTTGGCGCAGGCACCGCCCATCAACATCGCGCGCTCGGTATCGCTGAGGCGATCCGTCTTGAGGAAGGGCGTGACGGCCTGCTCGTAATTGACGACGGCGAAGGCGCGGGTCCAGTCGGTGCCCCACAGGCAGCGGTCAAAACCCCAGGCGTCGAACACGCGGGCCAGCGGGTTCCAGATGTCAGAGAATGGATGCGGCTCCTTGGACAGCGTGCAGGCGCCGCTGACCTTGATCACCACGTTCTTGCGTTTGGCGAGCGCCAGCACCTTGGGCAGTTCGGCCCAAGGGGACCAGGGCTGCGCGGGCGCCGGCGGCGTGCGCGGCTGCAGGATGCCGAGATGGTCGAGGATGAAGCGCGTGTCGGGATGACGATCGACCAGCGCCGTGCCGGCGTCGAGATTATCCCAGCACAGCAGGTTGACCGGAAAGTCATGTTGAACGGCCGCGCGCGCAATGCGGTCGATGCCGGGGTGACCGGGCTCGCGCTTGTTCTCCCTGGTCAGCATGATCCGGATGCCGACCGCGCCCGGCGTCTTCTTCCAGTCGGCGACGACGTCGGCGACGTTGGGATCATCGGGGTCGACCGGCTTGACGATGGCGAGCCGGTTGGGATGAGCACGCGCCACTTCGACGGCATAGCTGGCGTCGTAGCGGTACATCGAAAAGGCCGAGATGAAGATCGCGCCGTCGACGCCGACCTTGTCCATCGCCGCCACCATCTCGTCACCGGTGACGTGATCGGGCCAGTTCGGCACCGTGGCCCAGGGCCGCTTCGCCGTGTTCGCCTCATAGGCATGAACCTGGGAATCGATAATCGCCATCGGGCAGTTCCTCCGTTTTGGCGATTTTGGACAGCGCAGCAGGTGCGTGTCCAGTGGGCCAAAGCGCGGGGAAGCGTTGCGCGGATTGCAGCCGGCGTCAGCGCTCCCGCGCCACCGCCTGCCAGCCGATGTCGCGGCGGCAGAAGCCTTCCGGCCAGTTGATGCGGCCGACGGCCGCATAGGCGCGGCTCTGCGCCTCGGTCACCGTCTTGCCCATGGCGCAGACGTTGAGCACGCGGCCGCCGCTGGCGAGAATTTTTCCGTCCTTCTCGACCGTGCCGGCGTGGAAGATTTCGACGCCCTCGATCTTCGCAGCGTCGTCGAGACCAGAGATCACCGAGCCCTTGCCATAGCTGCCGGGATAACCTTTGGTCGCCATGATCACGGTCAGCGCCACATCGTCGAACCAGCGCAGGCTGAAATTCTTCAATTGGCCGTCGGCGCTGGCGATCAGCGCCGGCAAGATATCCGACATCATCCGCATCACCAGCACCTGGGTTTCGGGGTCGCCGAAGCGGGCGTTGTATTCGACGAGTTTCGGGCCGTCTTTCGTCACCATCACGCCGGCAAAGAGCACGCCCTTGTAGGGCGATCCCATCGCTTTCATCGCGCGCAGCGTCGGATGGATCATCTCGTCCATGACGCGCGCGCACATCGCGTCCGTCATGACCGGCGCCGGCGAATAGGCGCCCATGCCGCCGGTGTTCGGGCCCTGGTCACCATCGAAGGCGCGCTTGTGGTCCTGTGCGGTCGCCAGCGGCAGCGCGTGCTCGCCGTCGCACAGCGCGAAGAACGAGGCTTCCTCGCCGACCATGAATTCCTCGACCACGACCTCGGCGCCCGCCTCGCCAAGACCGCCGCCGAACATCATGTCCACCGCATCAAGCGCTTCCTGCTCCGTCATCGCGACGACGACGCCCTTGCCGGCCGCGAGGCCGTCGGCCTTGATCACGATCGGCGCGCCCTGCTTGCGGATATAGGCTTTTGCCTTTTCGGCGTCGGTGAAATGCTCATAGGCCGCGGTCGGAATGTTGTTGTCGCGGCACAGCGTCTTGGTGAAGCTCTTCGAGCTCTCGAGCCGGCCTGCGGCCTGGGTCGGGCCGAACGCCTTGAAGCCGGCGGCGTTGAGATCGTCGACGATCCCGGCGGCGATCGGCGCATCCGGGCCGACCACGACGAAGCCCACCTTGTTGGCCTTGCAGAAATCGACCACGGCCGGGTGGTCGGTGATGTCGATCGCGACGCATTCGGCGTCCTGGGCGATGCCGGCATTGCCCGGCGCGCACCACAATTTGGTGAGCAGCGGGGACGCGGCGATCTTCCATGCCAGAGCATGTTCGCGGCCGCCGGAACCGAGCAGGAGGATGTTCATGTGTTTGGCCAGATGTGGGAACCGATGGCCAGTCGGTCGCACGAATCTCCCGCCGTCTGCAAGGGGATATCAACAGGCCTCGGTCGTCATTCCCCGATGCGCAATTGCGCATCTGAGGGCGCGCGCAGCGCGAGCCCGGAATCCATACTCCCGATGGTGGTTATGGATTCCGGGCCTGCGCCAAGCGGCGCATCCCGGAATGACGGACAGAGTTGGGCCTACCTTCCCGACCCCGCGATGATCTCCCGGAGCGTCGCGACGTGGCGGGCGAAGGCGCCGCGCCCGGCGGCGGTCGATGTCACCGTGGTCTGCGGCTTCTTGCCGACGAAGGCTTTGGTCACGGCGACGTAACCGGCCTTCGCCAGCGTCTCGATGTGGGCGCCCAGATTGCCGTCGGTGGCGCCGGTGAGCTTCTTCAGCTGGGTGAAATCAAGCCCCTGCCCGTCCGGCAGCGCGGTGAGCGCCGCCATGATCCGCAGCCGCAGCGGCTGGTGGATGACCTCGTCGAGCTCGGCCATGTCAGCTCCGCCGCATCCAGAGTCCGCCGACAATGAGTCCGCCGCCGTGCGCCACCGCCATCCACAGCAGGAAGGCCGCATCGATGTAGTAGTAGCCGATCAGCGTCAAGGCCGTCGTGCAGATCGCGATCGCGATGAACGCGTAACCGAACCACAGCCCGGCGATCGCATAGAACAGCATGCCATAGAGGGCCCAGAACACGATGGTTTGGCGCGGCCCGAAGTTGCCGAGCACGACCGAGCAGAAGATACCGAAGGCACCGATCAGCAGGAAGGTGATCAACGAGCGGATCGGAAAGGGCTTGCCGCCAGAGCGCATGTTCGTGAATACGCCAATGGCGATGGAGACGACGAGACCCGTGAGATTGGTTGCCGTCCAGATCGTGTAGCCCTGGCGCGGCCAAGTATAGTTGGCGATGTAGGCTGCAAACAACAGCACGCCCCACATGGCGACGATGAGGCCGGAAATCCGGTAGATCCGCGATTGGCGAACGCGCTGGACGACGTCGTTGATGTCGGCGAGCGCTTCCGAGGCTTGTTGGCTGTCGATCATGATCTCAGGTCTCACCGGGTTGCGATATCTTCGGATATCACGGAAACCGCCGCCGCCGTGCTGACGACATCCATGTGATTGGTGTTCTCGAGGATGCGGACATCGATGTTCGCCTTTGGCGAGCGACGGACCGTTTCCTCATACTTGCCCGACTGCATCAGTTCGTCATTGGCGCCGGCAATCAGCGTCAGCGGGCCCTTGGCCGCGTCGAGATCGACGCGATAGTCGCGATGCGTTCCGAAGTTGGCGAGCAGACGGAAGGAATATTCCGCCGTCAGGATGCGTGTCGTATTGGGCGGCACCGCAAAGGCAATCACCGGAAGCTGTTCGCAGCATGGCAGGCCAGCCGCATGCAGCAGGCTCAAGGCGATGATGCGCGGCATATTGGGACTGGCCCAGCCGGCGGCGTTCTCCCGGCTGGAGGCCGCCTTGGTGCCAAGATACGGCGACAGCAGCACTGTGCGCGTGAACAGGTTCTGGATCGGCGAACCCGCCACCCGCAATGCGAACGCGCCGCCCGACGAATGCCCGACCAATGTCAGCGGTGCGGATGGGATTGTCGTTCGGATGAATCCAACGAGGTCGGCCATGTCGTCTTCGAGTTGACCGATATAGCCGATGTCGCCGCGCGTGCCGGACGAACCGTGGCCGCGAATATCAGGCACGAAGCTTTCGACCCCGTGCGCCGCAAGGCTCTTGGCGAGCGGATGCACCGCGAGGCTGGAACCGGATGAGCCGTGGACCAGAATAGCCACGCGGCCTGTTGTCGGCTCGCGCGGAGCATAGCGGCGATACGCGAGCCGCGATCCGTCCCGGGCCTGGAACGTGAGAACGGGGGGAATGCCCTCGCGATCGCCGGCGCGTACCGTTTCGGAAATGAAGGCCAGGGTCGGCGGCTTTGTCACCGGCCGGGCAATCATGCCGACCAGCAGCAGCGAGACCAGGCCCGCGGCGGCGAGGCCCCAGACAACCAGCTTGAAAAATCTCGACATGATCGCAGCCGCCATGATGGGAACGCCCTCTGTTTACCTCATTACAGATTACTCTGTAATACAGAGTACTCTGATATGCAAGTCCTGATTTGCGGGGATGGCCGAAATCCCTACCTTGCGTGGAAGCTCCAAAAGCCTGATTCGATTGGACGAGATGCCCGCGACCGAACCCCTGCTCAACGCGCCCGAATACACCGTCTCGGAACTGTCCTCGTCGCTGAAGCGGACGGTGGAGGACGCCTATGGCCATGTCCGGGTCCGCGGCGAAATTTCGGGCTTCCGCGGGCCGCATTCCTCCGGGCACTGCTATTTCGCGCTGAAGGACGAGAGCGCCAAGATCGAGGCGGTGATCTGGAAGGGCGTGCATTCCCGAATGCGCTTCAAGCCGCAGGAAGGGCTCGAGATCATCGCGACCGGCAAGCTCACCACCTATCCGGGCTCGTCGAAATACCAGATCGTCATCGAGGCCATCGAGCCCGCCGGCATCGGCGCGCTGATGGCGCTGGTGGAAGAGCGCAAGAAGAAGCTCGGCGCCGAGGGCCTGTTCGACGAGGCGCGCAAGCAATTGCTGCCGTGGCTGCCGGAAGTGATCGGCATCGTGACGTCACCGACCGGTGCGGTGATTCGCGACATCCTGCACCGGCTGGAAGACCGCTTTCCGCGCCGCGTGCTGGTGTGGCCGGTGAAAGTCCAGGGCGAAGGCTCGGCCGAGCAGGTCGCGGCCGCGATCCGCGGTTTCAACGCGCTGCCCGAAGGCGGCAAAATTCCGCGGCCGGATCTGCTGATCGTCGCGCGCGGCGGCGGCTCATTGGAAGACCTCTGGTCGTTCAACGAGGAGATCGTGGTTCGCGCCGCCGCCGAAAGCATGATCCCGCTGATCTCGGCGGTCGGGCACGAGACCGACATCACGCTGATCGATTTCGCCGCCGACAAGCGCGCGCCGACGCCGACGGCGGCCGCCGAAATGGCGGTGCCGGTGCGCAGCGAATTGCTGGTCGAGGTCGCAGGGTTGGCGCGCCGCACCATGGTGTGCTGGCTGCGCGGCCAGGAAAGCCGCCGCAACGAATTGCGCGCCGCGGCCCGCGCCCTGCCCGCGGCCAGCGAATTATTGGCGATCCCGCGGCAGCGGCTGGACAGCGCAGGTAGCGCCCTGCCCCGCGGCTTGAAAGCCAACACCAACGCGCATCATCGCCGCTTCTCGCAGCTCAGCGCCGGCTTGACGCTAAAGGTGCTGCGCGGACAGGTCGCGCAGGCCGGGCACCGTCTCACCGTATCCGGCGAGCGCATCAGGCTTTCCGCGCGCGCGCTGCTGCGCAACCGCAGGGATCGCTTTGCCGGGCTTGAAGTCAGGCTGAAAGCCTCAAAACTTTCCAACGCGCAGGCGCAGCGAAACGCGATCGCGCGCGACCGCGAACGCACGCATCGCCTCGCCGAGCGCGCGCGCCGCGCGCTGCTGACCGCGATGACACGGCTCAACGCCCGCGTCGTCCATAGCGGCCAGTTGCTGTCGGCGCTGTCCTATCGCGGCGTGCTCGCGCGCGGGTTTGCTCTGGTGCGTGACGAACACGGTCACGCCGTGCATGCCGCCGCCTCGATCGGCCCGGGAGCGCCCCTGTCGATCGAGTTCGCCGATGGACGCGTCGCGGCAACGGCCGATGCCGACCGGCCGGCGGCGACATCAGCGCCGACCAGCCAGCCGACCCTTGCCCGGCGAGAAACCAAGACACTTGCGCCCAAGCGCGTGGTCAAGCCGGTCGATCAGGGCAGTTTGTTTTAGCCGAAAATCTCGCCGTCATGCCCGGGCTTGTCCCGGGCATCCACGACTTAGCGGTATCAAGAAAGAAGACGTGGATGGCCGGGACAAGCCCGGCCATGACGATGAATGTTGTCTGCGGCCTTCACCTTGCCAGCCATTCCGCCACGCGCTTTTGCGAATCGATGCGCGCCTCCGCGTCACCGCCGATGTGGCCGCGTTCCGGCTGGCCGGCGTCGCCGCCGCCGAGCGCGCGGAGCGGCAGGTTGGCGCGGTCGAAATCGTGCGGCGCGCCTGGATAGATTTCGATCCGCGCCAGCGCGCTGCGGCCGCGGGCGCCCTCCACCATCTGGCGGCAGGCCGATGGCGAACTGACATCGTCCTTGGCGCCGATCAGCAGCAGCGTCGGCATCCGCGCGCTCCAGCCGAGGCCAGCGGAAATCCGGCAGTCAGGATAGAACGCGACCGCCGAGCGGAAATCCGGCCCGTCGTGGCGCCAGGCTTGCGGACGCACCGCCCACAACAGGGCGCTGGCCCCGTTCGCCCATCCCATCAGGCTGACGCGATCCTGCGCGACCCAGGCCTGCTGCGCCAGCCATCGCCGCGTCGCCACGATATCGGCCACCCGCTCGCGGCGCGCCAGCACGCGGCGCTCCTTGTCGCGGCATTGCGGGCCGAGTTCGCGCGAGCCGTAACTGTCCGGCAGCACGACCGCGTGTCCCGCCTTCAATAGCTGTTCGACCCAGTCGCGGTAGCGCGGCAGCACCGGCTCGGAATGCCCGCCGAGCCCGCCGCAGCCATGCAGCGCGATCACGGTGGGAAACGGCCCGTCGCCGTCAGGCTTGTAGAGCTGGGCGTGCAAGTTGAGCTTTGGCGCGGGGATATCGACCTGTTTGGGGGCCGGCAGTGGCGCGGCGGAAGCGGCGTTCGGCACGGCCGCGCAGGCCGCGGCAAACAGCGTCAGGAATAGCAGCGTCGCAGACACCTTTCTTGCTGACAGAGGTCGCATCCGTGTTCGCCGGGTGGTTATGGCGCTTGGGGCAAAGCGTACCATAATCAGGAGGTTATCATGCGCAATCGGCGGAAATTCATCACAATCAAGTGGTTTTTTGCAGGTGGCTTTCGGGAGCGGACAGCCCAACCTATCTGTGATAGATCGAATTTGGAAAATACACTTTAGTCGGCCCTGTGAGTTGGCCGACCTGCCGGAGAGTTTACGGTGCTGAATAAATTCGGTCCCTCGGGACATGGCGAAGCGCAGGTGCAATATCTGGATGGCGATTTCCGCGTGGTCTCGCCGGGAACCTATGTGCGCTGCGCCATATCGGATGTGCGGATCCCGCTCGACGAGCTGAAATACTGGAGCGTCGATCTGCAGGAAGCCTATTCGGTGCCGACCGCGGTCTTGCAGCGGCATTTTCCCGGCGCGCTGAAGACTGAAGGTTAGGATCGTAGGGTGGGCAAAGGCGCACAGCGCCGTGCCCACCATCTATCGACACTGTTGTGCTTGAGTGGTGGGCACGCTTCGCTTTGCCCACCCTACGCGTTCAGCGGAATTTCTTCTCGCGCGCCTTGAACAGACGATCGGCGACGAACTTCCGCAAACCCGCGCCATCCTCAAACGCCAGCGTCACCGCGAACGGCACGATCGCTGTCGCCCAATCCGGCAATCCGCCGCCGACTCTCAGCCGCGCCAGATCCTTTTCCGTCGTCACCAGCGTCAGCGCGTCGCGGCCGGCCTCGGCGATCAGGCCGTCGATCTCGGCCCTGGAGAATGCGTGGTGATCGGCGAAGGCGTGCTGCCGGACCACGTCAACGCCGCTTGCCGTCAGCGTGCCGAAGAACCGTGCGGGATCGCCGATGCCGGCGAAGGCCAGCACGCGCTTGCCGCGCAGCGAAGCCACCGAATCCTGGTTCGGCACAAGGCGCGCGCGCAGCACCGGCCTGTCCTGCGCGGCGATATCGGCCGCGACGGCATCCGCTGCCTTGCCGTTGCCGACGATGATGAGCGCATCGGTGCGCGCCAGTTGCGGCTTTAGCGGCGCGCGCAACGGGCCGGCGGGAAACACCTGTCCGTTGCCGAGGCCGCGGCCGGCATCGATCACGATCAGCGAGGCGTCCTTGGCGACCGAGGGATTCTGGAAACCGTCATCCATCAGGATCACGGACGCCGCCAGCGAACGCGCCAATGGAACGCCGTCGGCGCGTTGCCGCGCGACCACCACCGGCAGCGTCGCCGCCAGCATCAGCGGCTCGTCGCCGACATCGGCGGCGGCATGCCGTTCCGGATCGACCCGCACCGGGCCGCGTAGTTCTCCGCCATAGCCGCGGCTGAGCACGACGGGCGTTTCGCCGAGCTCGCGGAGCAGTTTCGCCAGCGCCAGCACCGTTGGCGTCTTGCCGGCGCCGCCGACGTGGTAGTTGCCGATACAAATGACGGGGACGCCGGCATCCAGCCCCCCGCGCTGCATCCGTCTCGCGGCGATGGCGCCGTAGAGCGCGGCGAGCGGTGACAACAGGTTCGATGTAAGGGAAGGCGGGCCGTGCCAGAAGCGCGGCTCACGCATTCGCGGCTCCCATTTCGAGCCGCAGCTGCAACAAATACGGCTCCAGCGCGATCATCGTGCGATCGAGCGCACCGCCGAGCTGTTCGACCACGCGCTCGGAGGTGGCAAGCGATACTTCGCGCGCCCTGGGATCGGCGAGCAGCTGACCGAGCTGCTTGACCAGGGCTTCCTGGGTGTCGGCCTTTCGCGCGCCGCCGGCCCGATCGAGCGCCTCATAGACGTCGCTGAAATTGAACACGTGCGGGCCATGGACGATCGAGGCGCCGAGCTTGATCGCCTCGATCGGATTTTGCCCGCCATGCTCGACCAGCGATCCGCCCATGAACACGATTGGCGACAACCGGTAGAACAACCCGAGCTCGCCCATGGTGTCGGCGACATAGATGTCGGTCGCAGCGACAGGCAATTCCTCGCGCGAACGCAATGAAGCATGCAGGCCAGTCGCCTCGACCATGCGCGCGATCGCCTCGCCGCGGTCGGGATGCCGCGGCACGATCACGGTGAGCAGGTTCGGAAAGAATCCGGCGAGCGTCTTGTGCGCCTCCGCCAGCATCTCGTCCTCGCCGGGATGGGTGGAGGCGGCGATGACGACCGGACGGCCGCGCGTCATCGACATCAGCCGCTCCAGCTTGGCTTGATCCGCCGGAGGTGCGGGAACGTCGAGCTTCAGATTGCCTGTCGTCACGACGTTAGGACAGCCAAGCGTCGAAAACCTGTCGGCATCGGTTTCCGACTGCGCGAGGCACAGCTCGAACCGGCCGAGCAGCGCCGAGATGGTGCCGGAGACCCGCCGCCAGCGCGGAAACGAGCGAGGCGACATGCGGCCGTTGATCAGCACCATCGGCACCCGCCGCGCCGCGCTCGACAGGATCAAATTCGGCCACAGATCGGACTCGATGAACAGCGCCAGCGACGGACGCCAATGGTCGAGAAACCGCGCGACATAGCGCGGCGAGTCGTAGGGGACATATTGATGAATGACGTCGGGCGGAAACCGCTTGGCGACAACCGCCGCCGAGGTCACCGTGCCCGAGGTGAGGAGGATGCGCAGGTTCAGCGCCCGCAGCTGCTCGACCAGAGCAGCCGAGGCCAGCACCTCGCCGACGCTGGCGCCGTGAATCCATACCAGCGGCCCGACCGGGCGAACATCGCCGCTCACGCCGCGGCGCTCGCTGACGCGCGCCGGATCTTCCTTGCCGAGCTTCAGCCGCCGGTTGATGAACGCAGGCGCCAGCGGCACCATCGCGGACGACAGGCTCCGGTAGACGCGCAACGGCAGCGGCAGCGGCAGCGAATTAACCAAGGGCGGCCTCCGGACGTCCGACAGCCGCATAGGCGCGGCGAGTCGCTTCGTTCAGATAAGTCTCTACCTGTTGGCGCAGCTTTTCCATGGTTTCTGCGTCGGCGTCGGGCGGCACGAAAACCGCATCGATGCCTACCACGGCACCCCTGCCGAATGGCAAATTGATGGTGGAGGAGTCCCAGTTTTTCAACCGGATGAACCGGCTGGTCACCATCGCAAAGGGAAGAATCGGCCGCCCGGACTCCCGCGCCAGCATGATGAGGCCGAGCCCCACCACCCGCGCCCGCTTCGGCACGTCGGCGGTGGTCGCGACATTCCACCCCTGCTCCAGCGCCTGCACCATCTCCCGGAACGCGCCGACGCCGCCCTTGCGGTGGAACGCGCCGCCATGGTCGCCGGAACCTCTGATGGTTCCGATGCCGAGCCGTTCGGCCGCAATGGCGTTGAACTCGCCGTCGCGATGCCGCGAGATCAGGACCTTGGCGCGATGGCTCTCCTTGGTCTTGATGAACGGCGTGATGAAATGCTGGCCGTGCCAGAAGGCGAGGATCGCCGGCATGACGGGCTCGACCTTGTCGTAGACGTCAGCCGGTTCGTAGCTGAAGCGGTTGGTCAGCCAGACCAGCCGCAGATATTCGGCCGCAAGCACACCGAGCACGCGCTGAAGCCAGCTGCTGCGTAGCAAATCGCGAAGGAATCGTTTCAACGGGCAGGCTTCGCGTCTTGCTTGGTATCTTGCTTGGTGTCTTGCCCCGGATCGAGCAGCCGGTGGAGGTGGACCACGAAATAGCGCATATGGGCGTTGTCTACGGTCTGCTGCGCCTTCGCCTTCCAGGCCGCATGGGCCGTGGCGTAATTCGGGTACACGCCGACGATATCGACCTGGTCGAGATCCTTGAAGGTGATGTGTTCGAGATCGGTCAACTCGCCGCCGATGACGAGATGAAGCAGTTGCGGCGGGGCACTATCTGGCATGATGGTTGTTCCTAACGAGGTGCCCGGCAAGCAAGGTTGTTGAGGCGTATCGCATGATGAGTGGCGTGACGAACCGTGACGCAGGTCCGGCGTGTTCAGGGCAGCGGTCGGATTCGAAAATGCTCGACAATGCGTGCATGCCGATCACGTCCCGCAGCCACCAGCACCCCGTGCGTCACCTCCCGGCGATTATACTCAATCGTGTCCCCCGAGAGCGCTGTCATCCTACCATCGGCTTCGTGCACGATCAAATTCGCCGCCGCAAGGTCCCAATCGCGGCTCTGACCGCCCGCAAAAGCGGCGTCCAGGCCGCCGTCGGCGACCCGGCACAGCCGAAGCGCCAACGAGCCGATTCGCGGAAACAGTGTGATCTCATCGGATGACGGGCTCAGCCGCTGCACCAGCGGCTTGGGACCGGCCATGCGGGAAAAATCCAGATCCGTGCCTGCGGTCGCCAGCACGCGCTTGCCGTTGCGCGTGGCGCCCTGCCCGCGCATCGCGAAGAAGAATTCGTCGGTCGCCGGGGCGAACACCGCCGCCAGCACCGGCGTCGCATCGGCCACCAGCGCGATGCTCACGCACCAGTCCTCGCGGCCGGCCAGATAGGCGCGGGTGCCGTCGATGGGATCGACGATCCAGACCAGTTTCTTGCCGAGGCGCGTGTCGTCGTCGACGCTTTCTTCCGACAGCCAGCCATAATCAGGCGTTGCCGTGCGAAGCCGGCTTTCGACGAGATCGTTGACGGCGATGTCGGCTTCCGACACCGGCGACGAGGCGCCCTTGATCCAGTTCTTCAACTCAGTGCGAAACAACGACAGCGCCAGCGCCCCCGCCTCGCGCACCGTCTCCGTCAGCAGCGCGGCGTCGCGCGCCGTTGTCGTGCCCAGCGCATCAGCGTCCGCCAAGCGTCAAACCCTCGATGCGCACCGTCGGCGCATTGACGCCATAGCGGAATTCCAGATCGTTGGCTGCCGTCAGCGATTGGAAGATCGGCAAGAGATGGCCCGCGATCGTCACCTCGCTGACGGGATAGGTGATCTCGCCGTTCTCGATCCAGAAGCCGGACGCGCCGCGGCTGTAATCGCCGGTGACGCCGTTGACGCCGGAGCCGATCAGATCGGTGACGTAAAAGCCCTGCTTGATATCAGAGATCAGTTCGGCCGGCGTCGGCTCGCCCGCCTCCATGTGCAGATTGTACGATCCCGGCGACGGCGACGACGACACGCCGCGATGCGCATGGCCGGTCGTGACCAGTCCGAGTTCGCGCGCGGTCGCGGTGTCCAGCAGCCACGAGGTCAGCACGCCCTCGTCGATGATCGCGAGCTTCTTCACCGTGACGCCTTCGGCATCGAAGGTCTGCGAACGCAATCCGCGCACCCGCAGCGGATCGTCGATGATGCGGATGTTCCTGGCGAACAGTTGCTCGCCCATGCGGTCTTTCAGGAAACTGGTCTTGCGCGCGATCGAGGCGCCGTTGACGGCGCCGACGAGATGGCCGACCAGCGATCCCGAGACCCGCGGATCGAACACGACCGGCACCTTGCAGGTCTCGACCTTGCGCGGATTGGCGCGCGCCACCGTACGTTCGCCCGCCTTGCGGCCGACGCTTTCGGGCGCGGCGAGATCGGAGGCATGCGGCGCCGACGTGTAGTCGTAGTCGCGCTCCATCCCGGTGCCCTCGCCGGATATCGCGGTCATCGAGATGCCCTGGCTCGATCGCAAATACGAGCCGTGGAACCCGGTCGAAGTCACCAGCACCATGCCGCCGATGCCGCTCGATGCCGACGCGCCGCCGGATCGCGTCACGCCCTTGACCGCAAGCGCCGCGGCCTCCGCTTCTACGGCGCGGCGTTCGAGTTCGGAGGTCGAGGGAACCGTACGATCGAGCAGGTCGAGGTCGGCGAACTCGCGTGCAAGGAGTGAAGGATCGGCGAGACCGACATATTTGTCGTCGGGTGCAACCTTCGCCATCGCGACCGCGCGCTCGGCGAGTTTCGAAATGCCATCACCGCTGACGTCGTTGGTCGAGACCACGGCCTGGCGCTGTCCGACCAGCACGCGCAATCCGACATCGTCGCCTTCCGAGCGCTCGGATTCCTCGACGCGGCCATCGCGCACTTCGACGCCTTGTGAGACGCCGCGCACCGCGACCGCATCAGCCGCATCGGCGCCGGCGCGCCTGGCGGCCTCGACCAGCTGCTGCGCCAGTGTCGAGAGCGCCGACTGGTCGAACAGGTCGGAGGTCGCGGAAGATGAAGGCTTGGATGGTGAAGAGTTCACAAACAAAATCCCTGACATTGAAGCGAGTTGGGACGCAAATCAGCCGACCCATCAGATGTGCCTGATTCACGGGGATTTCAAGCATTTTGACGCCTCAAAAGCCAATCATTTTCGGCTTCAAAGCAAGGACTCGTCAATCATGCGCGCCAAGCTCTTGTCAATCATGCGGGCAGAAGCAACGCCGGTGACCTCGGGTTAACCAGCCTTTTTAAGCCAAAACGGAAACCGCTCGGCTAAGGTCTCACGCATCGACCGGGAACATAATTCCGGCGGGGAGACTAAAAGCCGTGAGGCGTCAAACAGCAACAAGCGGGATCAATCCCGCCGGGTCGGGCCGCGTATTGCGGCTCGACCCTCT
This sequence comes from Bradyrhizobium sp. JYMT SZCCT0180, assembly GCF_018130165.1. Taxonomy (GTDB): domain Bacteria; phylum Pseudomonadota; class Alphaproteobacteria; order Rhizobiales; family Xanthobacteraceae; genus Bradyrhizobium. Next base: position 17,615 of record NZ_JAFCLZ010000001.1, read on the forward strand.
TTCCCTTCCGCTCCGCTTCGATGCGCAGGACACCCGCGCCGACGGCGGTGTGCGGCAGATCGAACTTCATCGCGAACGCGTCGTGCTGCGCCGTGCCGTCAAGGGCATGCAGATGGCCGTCAATGTTCGCGTCAGCGATTTTCTCGGCGTGGCTTTGCGCGGTCTCGACGACGCGCAGATGCTGGTGCTGGTGCATCGCGATCCCTCGCTGAACATTCCGCTTGGCGTCAGCTCCGATGCCGAGGAGCTTTCTTCCGCCTGGCAGATGTGGAGCGATATCTTCGCGCTTCCGCTATTGCCGGAGGACAAGGCCCGCGAACCCGCTCCGCGCCGCCGCCGCCACAACGCGATCCGCGCCCGCCGCCCGAAATTTTTGGTGCGCAGGCGCTCGGGTGACCTGCTCAACCCGGCGAATATGCATCGGGGCGAGCGCGAGATCATCGCACGGGATTGAGGTCGTTCGATCTTGTAGGGTGGGCAAAGCGCAAGCGTGCCCACCATTTTCATTGAGACTCGGAGATGGATGGTGGGCACGGCGCAAGAGCGCCTTTGCCCACCCTACGAACGACGCTTCAGCGCATCACCGCATCGACCAGCAGTCCCGCAAACAGCAGCAGGCCCGCATCGCGGTTGGAGTGGAAGATGCGCTTGCACAGCGTGGGATCGCTGATGTCCAGGCGCCGGATTTGCCAGACCAGATGAACAGCGAACGCGACCAAGCCGATCCATGCCGGCCATCGCGCCCCGCCCAGCACCATCGCGACGCCGATCAGCACCACCGCCAGTGAATAGAACACGACCAGCGCCCGATGCGTCGCCGCGCCGAACAGACGCGCGGTCGATTTGACGCCGATCAGCGCGTCGTCCTCGGCGTCCTGATGCGCGTAGATGGTGTCGTAGCCGATCACCCAGGCGATCGAACCGGCATAGAGCACGAGCGCGGTGAGGTCGATGCGTCCGAGCGTGACCGCAAATCCCATCAAGGCGCCCCATGAGAAGGCGAGGCCGAGCACGACCTGCGGCCACCAGGTGATGCGCTTCATGAAGGGATAGACCGCGACGATGATCAGCGACGCGATGCCGGTCATGATCGCGAAGCGGTTGAACTGCAGCAATACGGCGAGCCCGATCAGCGCCTGCAGCACCAGCCACGCAAGTGCCTGCGGCACGCTCACCTGCCCGGCCGGAATCGGCCGCGACCGCGTCCGTTCGACCTTGGCATCGAGGTCGCGATCGGTGATGTCGTTCCAGGTGCACCCCGCCCCGCGCATCACGAAGGCGCCGATGAAGAACAGCACGATCACGAACAGCAATTGACTGGCGTCGCGCCCGATGCCGGCGGCCAGCGCCGCCGACCACCAGCACGGCATCAGCAACAGCCAGGAGCCGATCGGCCGGTCGAAACGGGAAAGGCGTAGATAGGGCCGCGACCAGGACGGCGCGCGCGTATCGACCCAGTTGCCGGTGGCGTCGGCAACGCGGGCCGTGACGTCGCTCATCGGGAGGCGGTCATCGGGTGAGAACGTTGCCGTTCAGCGTATCGAACGTGCTGCCGCCCTTTCGAACGGTTTGCGCCTCGGGCAGCGCCGCCGAAGAGCCGAGCGCTTCGCTCAGGCTCGGCGCGGCCGCGCGCTGCGCCTGTGCTCCCTGCTGGGCGACCGTGCAGACCTGCTTTTGCATTTTCTCGGTGTTCTTGTGGCCGTTCTTGAGCTGCTCGGCGATCTGCGGCGGAATTCCGCATTTCGCGGAATTGGTCTCGACATATTTGATCATCTTGAGTTCAGCCTGGCTGTAACTGCCGATCAGCTTGCAGGCCTCGTCCGGCGACGCCTTGCGATCGCTGGCGGCCTTGATCAGCTTGCCGCGCTTCTCGGCGTCCTCGCGCAAGGGAACGAAGCCCTTCATGCAGGCATCCGCCGCGCCGCTGGCTTGTGGCGGCGGACCACGGTCGAATGCCGAGCCCCCGCCCGGGGCGGCTCCCGCCGACGGGAACGGTGAAGGACCACCCACCGATGCCGCTGGCGCCGCGCCGTTCACCGGCGGGAACGGCGACGCGCTGCTTGCGGTTGCGGGTGCAGCCTGTCCGTTGGGCAGTGGCGCCGGAAATGGGGTCTGCGCAAGGGCCTGCCCCGCGTGAATGGTCACGACGGCAATCGTCAGGGGCACAATGAGACGGCGGATCATCAAAGGTGTTTCTCCGGCAAAGGTCCAGCAGGGCCCGGGCGACTTCCGATCGAAGCACAATTCCGACGGGGCTTTTTACGATTCCTGCCGGCCCTTAACAACCCGTGGATTTAGGCGGCAGCGCGGCGCTGGGCCGCACCGAATCATTAAATTGTCCCCGGATTCTAACCCTTTAGGCTAAAACCGGCGCGAAACGGAACAATCACAGATGCCTGAACTCGATTTTCGTGCCCCTCGCCTGTTCGTCGATGCCCCCTTGAGCCCGGGCGAAAAGGTCCCGCTGGAGCGCAACCAGAGCAATTATCTCGGCAATGTGCTGCGGCTATCGGCCGGCGAATCAATCCTGGTGTTCAACGGCCGCGACGGCGAATGGCAGGCGCAGATTATCGGGCGCAAGCGGCCCGACAGCCTTGAGATCCTCATCCAGAACCGGCCGCAGGATCGGCTCCCGGACATCGCCTACGTCTTTGCGCCGTTAAAACATGCCCGGCTCGACTACATGGTGCAGAAGGCGGTCGAGATGGGCGCCTCGAAGCTGCAGCCGGTGTTGACGCGTTTCACCCAGGTCTCGCGGGTCAATGGCGAGCGGATGCGCGCCAATGTCATCGAGGCCGCCGAGCAATGCGGTATCCTGAGCCTGGCCGATGTTGCCGAGCCGATGCCGCTCGATCGCTATTTGAGCCAGCGCCAGCCGGAGCGCCTCCTGGTTTTCTGCGACGAGGCGGCGGAAACCACCTCGCCGCTGCAGGCGCTGCAAGGCGGGTTAACGGCTGACGGCATCGACATCCTGATCGGTCCCGAAGGCGGATTTGCCGAGGAAGAGCGCGCGCTGCTGCTGCGCCAGCCGCGAACGCTGCGGCTTTCGCTCGGCCCCCGAATTTTGCGCGCCGATACGGCCGGCGTCGCGGCGCTGGCGCTGGTGCAGGCCGCGCTCGGCGACTGGGCCGGGCCGGGATAGGCAGCCGAGGCCGTTAAGCCTCATTGAACCCCGCGTTAAGCGACGACACCAATCTCTGTCGAAACCCTGCCCGGGCCATGCTAAGGCCTCCGCCAACAAACGCTTGATACCTCTTGGAACCCGTTTTTCGGGATATTTGGACGCGAAATGACCGTAACCGCCGCCATCGATGGTGCCGCCGGGTCCGCCACATGGGCGGACGCGCTGCTTTTGTCGTTTGCGCAGGCCGGCTACGTCCAGGCTGAACCGGCGATCCTGCAGCCGGCCGAGCCGTTCCTCGACCTTTCCGGCGAGGACATCCGCAAGAGCCTCTATCTGACATCAGACGCCAGCGGCGAGGAGCTCTGCCTTCGTCCCGATCTCACTATTCCGGTGGCGCGGGACTATCTGGCCTCGGGCCGCGCCGGCCAGCCCGCCGGCTTCAGCTATCTCGGGCCGGTGTTCCGTTATCGCGACGGCCAGCCGAGCCAGTTCCTGCAGGCCGGCATCGAATCCTTCGGCCGGCAGGATCGGGCCGCGGCGGATGCGGAAATGCTGGCGCTGGCGCTGGAGGCGACTTCGGCGTTCGGCCTGAGCGATGTCGAAATCCGCACCGGCGACGTCGCGCTGTTCACCGCGCTGATCGATGCGCTCGAGCTTTATCCGGTCTGGAAGCGGCGGCTGATCAAGGATTTCAACCGCAAGGTCAGCCTCACCCAGGACATCGAGCAGCTGACACTCGTGACCGCGCCCGGCCGCAACGAATATGAAGGCGTGCTGGCAGCCCTTGCCGGCTCCGACCGCAAGGCCGCGCTGGCACTGGTCACCGACCTGATGTCGATCGCCGGCACCACCAATGTCGGCGGCCGCACGGTTGCCGAAATCGCCGACCGCTTTCTCGAACAATCGACGCTCAAGAGCGGCGCGCTGCCGCGCGACGCGCTCACGACCATCAAGCGCTTTCTTGCCATCGCGGGCGATCCCGATGACGCGGTGGCGCAACTGCGCGCGCTGGCCGAGGACACCAAACTCAATTTGACGGCGGCGATCGATCAGCTCGAAAGCCGGGTCGGCTTCATGGCCGCGCGCGGCATCGACACCAGCCTGACGCGCTTTTCGACCGCCTTCGGACGCGGCCTCGACTACTACACCGGCTTCGAATTCGAACTGCACGCCAAAGGTCGCGCCAAGGACAACGGCGTCGAGCCGCTGGTGGCGGGCGGGCGCTATGACGGGCTGATGACCCAGCTCGGCTCGGCGGCGCCGATCCCGGCGGTCGGCTTCTCGGTCTGGATCGAAGCCCTGACGCAACTCCGCAAACCGGTCGGGAGCGCATCATGACCGCGCCCTTCGTTCTCGCCGTTCCCTCCAAGGGCCGCCTGCAGGAAGAAGCCCAGGCGTTCTTCTCGCGCGCCGGCCTCAGCCTCGCCAAGCCGCGCGGCGCGCGCGATTATCGCGGCACCATCACCGGGCTCGACAATGTCGAGATCGCCTATCTCTCGGCGAGCGAGATTGCCTCGCAGCTCGCCCGCGGCATGGTGCATCTCGGCGTGACCGGCGAAGATCTGCTGCGCGAAAGCATCGTCGACGCCGACAAGCGCGTGCTGTTGATCGACAATCTCGGCTTCGGCAGCGCCAATGTCGTGGTCGCGGTACCGCAGGCCTGGATCGACGTCCGCACCATGGCCGATCTCGACGACGTCACGACGGGTTTCCGCGCGCAGCATAACCGGCGCATGCGGGTCGCGACCAAATACATCAACCTGACCCGGAACTTCTTTGCCACCCATGGCGTGGTCGACTACCGCATCGTCGAGAGCGCCGGCGCCACCGAAGGCGCGCCCGCGGTCGGCACCGCCGAGATGATCGTCGATATCACGACTACGGGTGCGACCCTCGTCGCCAACGGCCTCAAGGTGCTCGACGACGGCGTGATCCTGCGCAGCCAGGCCAACCTCGTCGCCTCAAAGGATGCCGACTGGTCGAGCGGGGCGCGCGAGACCGCGCGCGTCATCCTCGATCACATCGCCGCACGTGCCCGCGCCAGCAAATATCGCGAAGTCCGCACCCGCTTTGCCGGCTGCAACGACAGGCTGCTGACCGAGGCGCATAACCGCTTCGGTGTCGTCGCCCCGTTCGGCGGCCCGACCTCGTCGGGCATGCTGACGCTGCACTGCCCGCCGTCGAAGCTCTACGCGCTCGGCAGCTTCCTGCGCGAGCACGGCGCCGACACGGTTTCGGTGGCTGCCCTCGACTATGTGCTCGACCGGGAAAACCCGCTGTTCGCCCGGCTCGAGGCGTTCTTGCGGCAATAAGGCGGATTTGGTTTCATTCATCGTAGCGACAGCTTGCGACGAGTAACATATGCTGTTGTCCATGATGGAACCTGATCGATGATGACGCTTGGCTCTGACGTTTCCGGCCTGTCCACCACCGCGGCGAGCGCCGCGGCGCGGGGGCTGTCGATTGTCGTGCCGGTCTATAACGAGGCCGCCGGGCTCGCGTTGCTGCACGAGCGGCTGATCGGCCTCGCCAGGACATTGCGGCAGCGTTACGGCCTCGCCAGCGAAGTGGTGTATGTCGACGACGGCAGCGCCGATACCACGCTCAGCATCGCGCGCACCCTGAAGGCCGACGCGCTCGACGTTCAGGTGGTGTCGCTGTCGCGCAATTTCGGCAAGGAAGCCGCCTTGATGGCGGGGCTCGACCATGCGCGGCGCGGCGCGGTGCTGTTCATGGACGGCGATGGCCAGCATCCGCCGACCCTGGTCGAGAAGCTGGTCGGCCACTGGATCGATGACGGCTACGACGTCGTCTATACGGCAAAAGCGCATCGCGACAATGAACCGTTTCTGCGGCGTCTTGCCGTGCACGGCTTCTACGCGCTGATCAATTACGGCGCACGGCAAAAAATCCCCGAAGATGCCGGCGACTTCCGCCTGTTGTCGCCGCGCGCCGCGGCAGCGCTCAAGCAGTTGCCCGAGCGCAATCGCTTCTTCAAGGGTCTGGCGAGCTGGATCGGCTTCCGCCAGATCCGCGTCGATTATGAGCCGGCGCCGCGCGCGCACGGCGTCACCACCTTCAGCGCCGGCCGGCTGGTGGGCCTGTCGATCGAAGGGCTGACCTCGTTCTCGGTAGCGCCGTTGCGCTTTGCCAGCCTGTTCGGCGTGCTGCTCGCAGTCGGCGCCTTTCTGTTCGGCCTGACTATTCTCTGGGAAGTCTTGACTACGGGCAAGCAGGTCCCCGGCTATCCCTCGCTCGTGATTGGCCTGATGACGATCGGCGGCGTGCAGTTGATCATGATCGGCATCGTCGGCGAATACATCGGCAAGATCCTGTCGGAGCTGAAAGCGCGTCCGATCTATTTCGTCGCCGAACACTCCGAGAAGCACGCGGACGAAACGACCACCGCAAGCGCCTCTGAACGGACCAGCCCCGAACGGACCGCCGCGGAATGAACGATGCCGCGCCGCCGCGCCGTATCTGGCTGTGCGCCGACGATTACGGGATCAGCGAGGGCGTCAATCGCGCCATTCGCGAGTTGATCGGCCAGGGCCGGCTTAATGCGACATCGGTGATGGTGGTCGGCCCGGCGATCGGCCGCGGCGAGGTCACGGCGCTGCAGGCCGCCGCCGCCGGCAGCCCGCGCTGCGCCATCGGCCTGCATGCGACGCTGACCGCGCCGTTCCGGCCGCTGACGATGCACTTCAGACCGACCGATGGCGGCATGTTTCTGCCGCTGCCGGCGATGCTGCGATCGGGCCTGTTGCGGCGGCTCGACCCTGAAATGATCCATGCCGAATTGATCGATCAGCTGGCGGCGTTTCAGGATCTGTTCGGCCGCCCGCCGGATTTCGTCGACGGCCATCAGCATGCGCAGCTCTTCCCGCAGGTGCGCGATGCGTTTCTGCGCGCGGTGAAGCAGGCCGCGCCCGCCGCCTGGGTTCGCCAGGGCGGACGCCTGCAGCCGCTGGCCAAACGGCTCGGCGCGCCCAAGGCGCTGCTGCTCGATGTGCTCAGCTCGCGGTTTCGCAAGCTCGCCACCCGGGCCGGTATCCCGTTCAATCCGGCCTTTGCCGGCGCCTATGATTTTTCGAAGACGCCCGATTTCGGCGTCCTGATGGGACAGTTCCTGCAGGGCATGCCGGAGGGCGGGCTCGTGATGTGTCATCCGGGCTTCGTCGACGAAACCCTCATCAGCCTCGATCCCCTGACCACCCAGCGCGAAAGCGAGCACGCGTTTCTCGCCGGCGCGCAAATGCCGCCGCTGTTGGCGCGGAACAATGTTACACTGGGTTGATATTGCTCAATAAACCGTCCGGTCGTTTTGTCGCATACAGAAATTTAATCTGCCCTCCCACTACTTGCGACACAAACCCCGCCCTACATCTGCCCCGCGCTTCGAGGCACTCGATGCGATGGAGAACGCCATGACACCGCAAGAACGCCAACTGATTGACGATCTTTTCGACCGCCTTGCCAAGCTGGAAAACACCCCGCGCGATCCCGAAGCCATGTCCGCGATCATGCAGGGCCTGCGTGGTGCGCCCAATGCCGTCTATGCGCTGGTGCAGACGGCGCTGGTGCAGGACGAGGCGCTGAAGCGCGCCAACGACCGCATCCAGCAACTGGAAGCCGGGCACGCGGGCGAACAGAATCAACCCGGCGGTTTCCTCGATTCGATGCGCGACACCATCTTCGGGCAAAGCCAGCCGCGCGGCTCGGTGCCCAACGTCCGCTCGCCCGGCATGGGCGGCCGCCCGGTATGGAACAGCGGCGAGGTGGTGCAGCAGACGCAAGGACAACAAGGACCCGGACAACAGGGTCCCGGACAATACGGCCAGCCCGGCTACGGACAGCAGCCGGCCTATGGTCAACCGTATGGTGGCGCGCAACAGCCGCCGCCGCTCGGCGGCGGAGGCGGCGGCTCGTTCCTCGGAACGGCAGCGGCAGCGGCGGCCGGCGTGGTCGGTGGATCGATGCTGCTCGGCGGCATCCGCTCGATGATGGGCGGCGGCGGCAACCAGCAGGCGGCCTTCGGCGGCGATTCCGGTGGTCATCGCGGCAGCGTGGAAGACCGGCGGCCGGGCGGCAGCGATCAATCCGGCGGCGATTTGGCGCGGGAGGCCGGTGCCAACGACATCGGCTCGTCGGGCAGTTCGCGCACCGGGCTGTTCGACGACAACAACAGCGGTGACAGCTCACGCAGCGGATACTCCGACAACGCATCGAACGACGACAATTATGACGACATGGATGACGGCTTCGATGGTGACGGCGGCGGCGACGACGATTAAGCCCCGGACGACATAACGGCAAAAAGGAAAACGGCCGCTCGATCGAGCGGCCGTTTTTTTGAGACCTGGTTTTGCTCAGATCACAACGACCTTGGCGCCGACGCCGACGCGGCCGTAGAGATCGATCACGTCTTCATTGCGCATCCGGATGCAGCCGGACGAAACGTTGGTGCCGATGGTCCAGGGCTCGTTGGAGCCGTGGATGCGATAGAGCGTCGATCCCAGATACATCGCGCGGGCGCCGAGCGGATTCTGCGGACCGCCTTCCATGTGCCGCGGCAGATCGGGACGCCGTGCCAGCATTTCCGGCGGCGGGGTCCAGGCCGGCCATTCCTTCTTCGCCGAGATCGTCTTGACGCCGGACCAGGTGAAGCCGGGACGGCCGACGCCGATGCCGTAGCGCAGCGCCTTGCCGTCGCCCTGCACCAGGAACAGGAACTTGTTGGGCGTATCGACGACGATGGTGCCGACACCTTCCTTGCCGTGATAGTCGACAACCTGCTTGTTGTACTTTGGATCGACCGGGCGCTGTGCCGGCTCGATCGCTTCTTCCTGCTGCTGACGCATCGATTGCTGCGGATCCATCGGCGGCAGGGTGCCGCGCCGTCCGCCATATCCGTAACCCGGCTGCTGCTGGTAATCCGGCTGCTGCTGATAGCGGCCGCCCTGCACCGGCCCATCGCCGAACAGGAATTCAATGAAGCCGCCGCCCATTTGCGAACGTTCGGCATAAGCGATGCGAACCGGCGCAGGTTGCGCGGGCTGATTGGCGTAGATCACGGTGGGCTCGGCGAGCGGGGAGGCGTCGATCGCCAACGCAGAATCGGAGAAGCCAAGGCACGACACGCCCGCAAGGAGCGCGAGAGACATTTTTCTGAACATCGACGTACTCTGTACTGTTTCGTCACTGTTAGATCTTGGCGACGCCTGAGCGGCGCCATTGCACGTGGTCAATAAAGGGTCAAAACCACATCGGTTTGGTAAACGGAAACGGCGTTTCGATTCACCACGTCGCCGATTGCGCGCTGATTTGTCCGGTAGCGTTTATTTTGAGTGAACGCCGCGCACACATGGTTAATCGCTGGTGTGCGCCCCGCGGAAGACTACGCCGCGATGTGTTCCCCGCGTGAACCTCACGTTAAATCGCATCTGTCTAAAACAGGTCACGGAGTAAGGGGTGGGAATAGACATGTCGGTTAATCGCAAACGTTTTCGTATCGAACAAGCCATTTTGGGCGATGTGCCAATGCCGGTGTCCGCGGTTGCCGAAGGCGGCGACATCGGCCCGATGCATCGCGAGATCATGAGCGAGCTGCGCTCGATCCGCGCCCAGATGGCCGCGGGCGGTCAAGGCCGTTCCGTCGTGACTGAATCGGCGGAAGCGTCGGTGGCGCGCGAGGTTGCCGAAGCCCAGGCGCTGCTGGAAACCTATCGTGCCCAGATCGAGCAGTGCGAAAAGCTCAAGGTCGAACTCGACCTCATTCACGACGCCATCAACCGCACCAAGCGCGAAATCGCAACGCTGCACGGCAAGAGCTTTGACGGCGGCGAAATGGCCAAGGTCAATGGTGAACTCGGCGCCGTCGTCGGCGGTACCGAGCAGGCCACGCAGCAGATTCTCGAAGCCACCGAGGCGATCGACCAGGCGGCGACCGCGCTGTCCAAGAACACTTCGCCGGACCAGCAGAAGCTGCTCAGCGAGGAAATCCAGGAACGCGTCATCGCGATCTTCGAAGCCTGCAATTTCCAGGATCTCACCGGTCAGCGCATCAGCAAGGTGATGACCACGATGAAGTTCATCGAGAACCACATCAACGTCATGATGGACATCTGGGGTGGCGTCGACGCGCTCAAGGCGCACGCGACCCCGATCGTCGACAGCCGTGAAGGCGACGCCAAGCTGCTCAACGGTCCGAAGCTCGACGGCGACGTCGGCCATGCCTCGCAGGACGACATCGACGCGCTGTTCGATTGATCGGGCTGGTTAACGCAGACCAAATAAAAACGCCGGCTAGACGCCGGCGTTTTTTGTTGGTCGCCCCTTGCTCCGCTGTCATCGTCCGCCCGAGTGCGCAATTGCGCACGGGGGGCGGACGATCCAGTATTCCAGAGACGTCAGCAATTTAGCCGAGAGGTCGCGGCGTACTGGATGCCCCGCCTTCGCGGGGCATGACGGCAAGGGAATGAAGTTCGGCTCAGGCGCGCGGCGCGCAGCGGACATAGACCATGTTGCCGTAACGGACCCCGGCATCCTTGTCGACAAAGCGGGTCACCAGCACGCGGCCGTCGAACGAGACGACCTCGCGGTCCTGCTCGCCCGGGGTCGGTCCGGCCGGGCCGATATAATTCTTGCCGCTCGGCGAGCCCTTGAGGCGCAGTTCCTGCGGGGTCGCCTGGTCGGCCAGATGCATGACCACGCCCCCGGAGGTGCCGGCGGTGATCACATAAGGCTGCCTGCACTGATCGCGGGCCATCTTTTCAGTGCGGGCCCGGTCGTTCGGATTCTGGTACGAGGCGAGACCCCAGCGGCCGACGATCTCGTCGGAGCGGATGGTCGCCGGCATGTCGGGAGCCACGCCCGGCTCGGGCGGAGGCGCGGAACTTGACGACAGCGACGGCAGGCTCATGCTGCTGCATGCTCCCAGGAGTATTGTGAGCGCTGAGGCGATCGCCAGATTGGCAACCACGCGCGCAGTACCGGACCCGATCATCGCATTCCCCCAAACAAGTTTTTTGGCCGCACCCGTCCTGCAGCCAACCGTAAAACACGTGCCGGAGCAATGACGTCCATCAAATTACGCCGCCGCTCCGATTTGGTTTCTCAGGGAGCATCCTATATTGGCCTCACCAAGGCCTTAACCTTTTTTGGGCCTTAACCCCCTTGCTTGACAGGATCGGCGCCAAGCCATATTCCCCGGGCCACACATTAGCACTCAAATGCGACGATTGCTAAGGCAAGTAAGGAGTTTGGCCGTCCCGCCCGGGACGGTGTCGAAAACCCGGCATTAGCAGCCATTTTGATGGCAATCAGACCCGAAACCAAACCTTCCAAAGAGGAAACCTCATGGCCAAATCCAAATTCCGCCCCCTGCACGACCGCGTCGTGGTCAAGCGTATCGACGCCGAAGAGAAGACCAAGGGCGGCATCATCATTCCCGACAGCGCCAAGGAAAAGCCCTCGCAGGGCGAAATCACGGCCGTCGGCCCGGGCGGCCGGGACGAAGCCGGCAAGCTGATCCCGATCGACCTCAAGGTCGGCGACCGCGTGCTGTTCGGCAAATGGTCGGGCACCGAGGTCAAGCTCGACGGTGAGGAACTCCTCATCATGAAGGAATCCGACATCATGGGCGTGCTGGTTTAAGCACCGCCCAACTGCCGCCCAACCCTCATTTGTCATGCCCGGGCTTGACCCGGGCATCCATCCGCTTCGGAAGAGTCTTGCCAGGATGATGGATTGCCGGGTCAAGCCCGGCAATGACGGCAAGGGAAACGCGGCGAGCGACCCGTCCAATCATTCAGGAGTTCATAAAATGGCTGCCAAAGACGTTAAATTCGCCGGAGACGCCCGCGATCGCATGCTGCGCGGCGTCGACATCCTCGCCAACGCCGTGAAGGTGACGCTCGGCCCGAAGGGCCGCAATGTCGTGATCGACAAGAGCTTCGGCGCCCCGCGCATCACCAAGGACGGCGTTACCGTCGCCAAGGAGATCGAACTCGAGGACAAGTTCGAGAACATGGGCGCGCAGATGCTGCGCGAAGTCGCCTCCAAGACCAACGACACCGCCGGTGACGGCACCACCACCGCGACCGTGCTCGCCCAGGCGATCGTGCGCGAAGGCGCCAAGTCGGTTGCCGCCGGCATGAACCCGATGGATCTGAAGCGCGGCATCGACATCGCGGTGCTGGCCGTGGTCAAGGACATCGAAAAGCGCGCCAAGCCGGTCGCCTCCTCCGCCGAAGTCGCCCAGGTCGGCACCATCTCGGCCAATGGCGATGCCGCCATCGGCAAGATGATCGCACAGGCGATGCAGAAGGTCGGCAATGAAGGCGTCATCACCGTCGAGGAAAACAAGTCGCTCGAGACCGAAGTCGACATCGTCGAGGGCATGAAGTTCGACCGCGGCTATCTGTCGCCCTACTTCATCACCAACGCCGAAAAGATGACCGCCGAGCTCGAGGACGTCTACGTGCTGCTGCACGAGAAGAAGCTCTCCGGCCTGCAGGCGATGCTGCCGGTGCTGGAAGCCGTGGTGCAGTCCGGCCGTCCGCTCTTGATCATCGCGGAAGACGTCGAGGGCGAGGCGCTGGCGACGCTGGTGGTCAACCGCCTGCGCGGCGGACTGAAGGTCGCCGCCGTCAAGGCGCCGGGCTTCGGCGATCGCCGCAAGGCGATGCTGGAAGACATCGCGATCCTGACCGGCGGTCAGCTGATCTCCGATGAGCTCGGCATGAAGCTGGAAAGCGTCACCGTCAACATGCTCGGCCGCGCCAAGAAGGTGGTGATCGACAAGGAGAACACCACCATCGTCAACGGCGCCGGCAAGAAGCCGGCGATCGAAGCCCGCGTCAACCAGATCAAGGCGCAGATCGAGGAAACTACCTCGGACTACGACCGCGAGAAGCTGCAGGAGCGCCTTGCCAAGCTCGCCGGCGGCGTCGCGGTGATCCGCGTCGGCGGTGCGACCGAGATCGAGGTCAAGGAGAAGAAGGACCGCGTCGAGGACGCGCTCAACGCAACCCGCGCGGCCGTGCAGGAAGGCATCGTGCCGGGCGGCGGCGTGGCGCTGCTGCGCGCCAAGAAGGCGGTCGGCCGCATCCAGAACGACAATTCCGACGTTCAGGCCGGCATCAACATCGTGCTGAAGGCGCTGGAAGCTCCGGTTCGCCAGATCTCGGAGAACGCCGGTGTCGAGGGCTCGATCGTGGTCGGCAAGATCCTCGAGAACAAGTCCGAGACCTTCGGCTTCGACGCCCAGACCGAGCAGTACGTCGACATGGTCGACAAGGGCATCATCGACCCGGCCAAGGTGGTGCGCACCGCCCTGCAGGACGCTTCCTCCGTCGCCGGCCTGCTGGTGACCACCGAAGCCATGGTCGCCGAACTGCCGAAGGAGCCGGCCCCGCCGATGCCCGGCGGTGGCGGCGGCATGGGTGGAATGGGCGGCATGGGCTTCTGAGCCCGACCAACCGGAATAGTGATCGAAGGCCGCCTCCGGGCGGCCTTCTTTTTTGGCGAATGATCAGGAGGTTTGCTACTTACGACGACGCTGATTCTCTCTTTCGAGGAATTCCCATGCGCGCGCTCCTGCTCTGCCTGTTCGGTCTGGTGACGGCCTCGGACCTCGCTCTCGCCCAGATGAAGCTCCCCTCCAAGGCAGCGCCAACACCCGGCGGCAGCGAAGTCAGGTATTTCACCTCGATCGACGGATTGATGAGCGGCAACGCCGACGTGGTCCTCAAGGAGATCCGCCAAGGCAAAACCGTCACCGCGGCCGTGCTCGACGTCTGCTACCCCGTCGAAAAGGGCTCCGAGCGCAAGGACCGCTTCGTCGCCAACCTCACCGTCAGCGGCCAGAACCTGACCGGCTCGACGCAAAGCCTCGGTGACAAGCTGCCGGTCACCGTGAACCTCGCGCGCAAGGCCAGCGCCGACGGCTTCGAATTCCGCGGCCGGATCACCATCGGCCAGGCGGTGACGGAAGTGGCCTCGACCGACAATTCCGATCTCAGCGAGAAGGAGTTCTTGGACAACCAGGCCACCGATGACGGCATCACGCCGGCGCCGAAGGATTTCACCGAGGTGTCGCCGGAATCCATCGGCGTGCGGATAAAGCTGGATGCGGCGCTGGATTTCCTCAAGGGCCTGAAGGGCCAGGAGGTGGAGCTCGGCCTGAGCAGCCTGTCGATTTCCTGCGACGCGCTCCGCGCCGGCGAGCAGACCATCAATCTCACCGCCGATCCGGAGCGGTCAGCGGCGCTGATCGCCAGGGCCAAGGCGACACCGGGCGTGGTCACCGCGGGATGGACCACCGGCATCGTCGAGATGGACCGCACCATCCGTTTTGCCGCCGCCGACTGGCGCGATGGCGACAGGATCAACAAGGACAAGATCGCCGCCGCGGTATCCGCGGTGCTGTCGAAGACGCTCGCGGCCAAGGCGGCGGGCTCGGCGTGGAACGCCAACACCGGCAAGCTGACACTGACCTTCAAGCGGCCGAGCGAGATCTATCCGGCGCTCGGCCTCACCGACAGCATCGAGGTCACCGCGCTCGTCTCGCCCGACAAACCCGGCGCATCGGACCGGCTGATGCTGTGGATCTCGAGCCCGGTGACGTCGACCATCGACGAAGGCGCAGGTCCCAAGCTGAACCTGTCCGAAGGCGCCGGCGGCGAGGAGGAAGGCGGCGAGCCGGAGGACGACAATGGTTCGGTCGAAGCCCTCGCCAGGGAGTTCAAGGGCCAGCGCTGGGACATCGACAAATCGGCCTGGAAATAGCGGTTTCCAGCCGTTCCCTTTCTCGATCCTTTCTAAATCCCTGAAGGCGGCTTTCCGCGCACTGCTCCATGCGGTCAGCGCATTTGACATGCCGCACCCGAGCGGCAATGAAACACCCTGATCTTGCAATGGCTTCCTCTTTTGTTTGACGCGTTTTCTTCACCCGAACCGGTACCCACTTCGCTTGAAAACGCTCTAAGGGCTCCACGCTGAATGACACGTTATGATGTCGTGATTGTCGGCGCTGGCCTTGGCGGCCTCACTGCCGGAGCGATCCTGGCGCGCGCCGGCCGCAAGGTGCTGGTGGTCGAGCGCAGCAATTCCGTCGGCGGTGCGGCGTCGAGCTACAAATCCGGCGAGCTCTTTGTCGAGGGATCGCTGCACGAGACCAGCGACCCGCACGACCCGCGCGACCCCAAACACGACGTGCTGACGCGGGCCGGCGTGATCGACGCCGTCAAATGGATTCCGTCCGGCGCGTTCTACCAGGCGCGCGGCGGCCCGCTCGATCAGCCCTTCCTGATGCCCGACGATTTCGACGCCGCGCGCCGTGCGTTGACCGAGCGCTTCCCGGAGGCCCGCGCCGGCATCGATCAACTGCTCGGCGAGATGCAACACATCGTCGGCGTCGCGAACCGGTTCGCGCACAGCGAGGACGCAAACGAAACCTCGCGCGACCATCTGGGCGCCCTGATCAGGCTTTTGCCTGACGCCGCGGATTGGCCGCTGTCGCTGTCGCAAAAGCTCGACCGCGTATTCGGCGACAATGAAGCCGTCAAATGCGCGCTCGCCGCCAACCTGTCCTATTTCCACGACGACCCCACCACGCTGTGGTGGATCTATTTCGCGATGGCGCAGGGCAGCTATCTGCAGAGCGGCGGCCGCTACGTGCAGGGCGGCTCGCAGCGGCTCTCCAGCGCGCTCGCCCGCGCCATCAAGGTGGCGGGCGGCGAGGTGCTGGTGCGCCGTGTCGTCAGCTCGATTGCGCTCGGCGACGACGCCAAATCCATCACCCACACCGCCAAGGACGGCAGCGATCCGAGGACCGTGCAATGCGCGCGGATCATCGGCAACGCCGCGCCCGCGGCACTCGAACCGCTGATGCAGGCGGACGCCGCCGCACAGCTGAACCAAACTTATGCCCGGCAGGCGCCCTCGGCATCGCTGTTCGCGCTGACGCTGGGCCTGAAAAAGCCGCCGCGCGAATTCGGGATCGCCGCCTACTCCACGCAATTGCTGCCGCCCTGGATGAAGCGGTTGACCGACTACGCGCAAGGCGCCGCGCTGATGGCGGAAGAGCCCGGCGAACGCATGCCGCCGATGTCCGTGGTCGACTATGCCGCGATCGATTCCGGCGTGCCGGCGCCGCCCTATGTGCTTTCGATCCTCGGCCCCGATTTGTTGTCGAACTGGGACGCCTCCGACATGGACGCCTATCGCGAGAAGCGCGGGCGCTGGCAGGAGGCGATCGTGCGCTATCTCTCCTCGATCTATCCGGGGCTCGGCGAAGCCGTCGTCGCGTCCTCGTTCAACAGCGCGCTGTCGGTGCGGCAGTATCTCAACGCGCCCGACGGCGCGGTTTACGGCTTTGCGCCGACCCCGCCACAGGCGAGCTGGAGCAATCCGTTCCGCTCGCCGCGCACGGCGGTATCGGGATTTTATCTGGCATCCGCCTATGCCGGTTTCGGCGGCTACACCGGCGTCGTGCAATCGGCCGGTGTCTGCGCCGACATGATTTTGCGAGAGGGCTAATTCTGCCGGCGAGACCCGGGCGCGGAGCTGCGCTAGCCTCCCGGCAACAACGAGATCAACAAGAGAACAAAAAAACCAGAGGGAATGCCAAAGTGTATGACACGATCATCGTAGGCGGCGGCTCGGCAGGTTCGGTCATGGCGCACCGGTTGTCGGCGAAAAGCAGTAATAAAGTCCTGCTGTGCGAAGCCGGCCAGGACACCCCGCCCGGCAACGAGCCGGCCGAAATCAGGGACAGCTATCCGGGCACCGCCTATTTCGATCCGCGCTTCCACTGGACCGAACTCAAGGTCACGACGCAGATCGTCAGCCATAACAATCCCAACGAGGGGCGTCCGCCCTTGCGCAAATACGAGCAGGCGCGGGTGCTGGGCGGCGGCTCCTCGATCAACGGCCAGATGGCCAACCGCGGCGCACCGACCGACTACGATGAATGGGAAGCGCGGGGCGCCACCGGCTGGAGCTGGAAGGACGTGCTGCCCTACTTCAAGAAGGTCGAGCGCGACCTTGACTTCGACGGACCGTACCATGGCAAGGACGGCCGCATTCCGGTGCGACGCATCCCCAGGGAGCACTGGACGAAGCATTCGCAGGCGTTCGCTGACGCCTTCCAGCAGGCCGGCCATCAATTCCTGCCGGACCAGAACGGCGAGTTCGTCGACGGCTATTTCCCCGTGACGCACTCCAACCAGGCCGAGCAACGCGTCTCGGCCGCGATGGGCTATCTCGATCGCGAAACGCGCAAGCGCGCCAATCTCACGATCTCCACCAACACGCAGGTCAGGGAATTGCTGTTCGAAGGCACGCAGTGCGTCGGCGTGAAGGCCCTCGTCGACGGCAAGGAGCAGGAATTCCGCGGCCGCGAGATCATTCTGTGCAGCGGCGCCATCCATTCGCCGGCGCATCTGCTGCGCGCCGGCATCGGCCCGGTCGGTCATCTCAAGGACATGGGCATTCCCGTGCTGATGGGACTTGAAGGTGTCGGCCAGCGCCTGATGGATCATCCCTCGATTTCGCTGTCCTCTTTTGTCCGCCGCGGCGCGCGCATGAACGGGCATACCAGGCGTCACATGCAGGTCGGCTTGCGTTATTCGTCCGGACTGCCTGGTGTGCCGAAGGGCGACATGTTCGTCGTGGTGCTCAGCAAATCGGCCTGGCATGCGGTCGGCGAGCAAATCGGCTCGGCCCTGACGTTCGTCAACAAGACCTATTCCGAAACCGGACAGGTCAAGCTCGCCTCGCGCGACCCGGCGGCTGAACCGATCGTCGAGTTCAATTTGTTGTCCGACCGGCGCGACCTCGATCGGCTGATGAGCGGTTTCCGCAAGATGGCGGCGGTGCAAATGAGCGACGCCGTCAGGGCGGTCACCGACAAGCCATTCCCCGCCTCCTATACCGACCGCGTGCGCAAGATCGGCGTGGTCAACAACAAGAACAGGATTCTTACCAAAATCGCCGCCACCCTGATGGACGGCCCGGCGGCGCTGCGCCATTACATGATCGACAATTTCGTGGTCGAAGGATTTTCGTTCGACGACGTGATCAACGACGACGAGGCGCTGGAGAGCTTCGTGCGCAAGGGAACCATCGGCGTGTGGCACGCCTCGTGCTCGTGCCGGATGGGCCGGCCGGAGGACCCGATGTCGGTCGTCGACACCGAGGGCCGCGTCAAGGGTGTGCAGGGCCTGCGCGTGGTCGACGCCTCGATCTTCCCGGTCGTGCCCTGCGCCAACACCAATTTTCCGGTGCTGATGTCGGCGGAGAAGATTGCGGCCTCGATGCAGTGAAACTTTCGGATTTGGTTTTCAAACAGCCAGGGCGTCATTGCGAGCCTACGGGTCGCAATGACGGCGCCCAAATTCCAGATACGATTTCGCGATCTCGCGACGCAAAGCGCCCGAGTGGTTGATGCTGTTTCTCCCAAAACAAGGGAGCAGGGAATGCCGGATGCGCGCTGCACCCGCGGTCTCATGTGCGAATAGTGCAAAGAACACTGCACACGAGCATACAGGGCAGCGGAGAACATCCGACATTCCCTGCGCAATGGCTTTACGGCTTATAACGCGCTCTCCCCGGTGAGACGGCCTCTATTGCCACCGTCGCCTCGCAGATCGCTCCGCAAGACTTGACGCCGTTACGGGCGCCAGGACCACACGCTTTCGCCGTACGCCTCCGCTGCGCCCGTCAAGCGCAACATCGGCGTCCACCGCAGCCCACCCCACGTCCGTGACGATCGCGATACGCCCCTCGTGAAGGGATGAGACGAAACCGATATATTCTGATTTGGCGAATCTGTCAAGCGCAATTTCCGTAAATCGGAAACTATTTGGGAGGCGGACGAAGCAGCCCAGTGGGGGCTGGTCAGCGGACTTGTCCGCCCGAGCTCAAGGAGCGAAGGCAGAAGGCGTAATGCGCCCCTTTGTCTTCGGTTCGGACGGCGGACTACACTGTCGCTAGTACAGCCTTACACGCGCTATCTTGCCGTCCATGTCTTCACGTCAATTACCTCGACGTTGAATTTTTTCATAGCTTTCCGATAGGTCATCAACGGACCCAAATCGAACGCGTAGGTCGCACCTGGGCCGATGTTACGTGTACTTGCAGGCCAGCCGTCGGTAGTATCAACGACGTTTCCCTTTCCGTCCTCTGCGGTAATCTTGATTTGAGCACCAGCGGCAACGGCGCAATTGTTTTTCAATTTTCCGGTTAGCTTCAGAACGGGGCAGGACGACTGCTTGCAGTCGTCAAAAACCTTTGGCGCAAACCCCTCAATCGCAAAATCGGAGACAGAGCATTTTTGAGCAAATGCAGGCGGCGGCGCCCCACCGGCAGTAGCGACCAACAGTAACAATACTAGGAATGCCTTGTGCATACTGGACCGCCCGTCGTTGAGCTTTCGTGCTCGCTTCTAGTCGATATGCTGCTCCATGATCCGCATCATTCGCAAACGGATCGTGCCACGCGGGCGGTAGCCGATGGATAGGTCCGGAGCCGACCACGCGCTGAGCGAAGCCGAATTGCTGCGGTCAGTCCTGCCACTCGCCGACAACGACATGATAGAGCGGCGTATTGAAAAACGGGAATAGACGCAGATGAACGATCACAAATCTTTCACCGCTTGCGAGGATGAACTTGTTGTAGCTGAGTGAGAATAAATCTGCGGCAGGAGGCGGGGCGGCCGGTTCGCAGCCTATCCAACGAAGTCCAACATTCAATTCTTGCGTGCGGCACAAGATTAAGTCGAGAAGGAAGGGCCGAAAACTTCCTAACCCCAGTTCAGCAACTGCGTAGGAATGGGCTATTTTTGCTGCCATCCTGAGAAAGGCCATTGGATTTATCAAAGTAGATTCGATCGCGCCGTGCTGGCGACAGAATTCAATAGCTCGGTCGTCCATTCGATGGATGTTTACACGGTATTCAATATCAGCTGCCGGGTCTCGGCCCTCCAAAATTCCGGCCGCGGGAAACGTGAACGACGGAAGCATTATGATGTCGGTAGGATCGATCTCAAGTGTCTTGATGTCATCAACGCGCGACCGGTCGTCACTCAGGCGGCCCGCTCGCACCGAGATGGTTTTAGGGCGCTCCTTCGGTCTGCGAGTAGGCGCCCCGATTGCGATCCGAAAATTTCCAAACATGCCGCGCAAACAATGCTGCTCTATCTTGCCTGTGATTTTCGCGCATTTCTGACAACTCGATAAGGGCAACACGACGCTATCTGCAGCCAGGCCGAACGGTACAACGTGCTCGTCTGTAAGTTTGCCTTTCGGGTCGGGGCA
The DNA here is from genome assembly GCF_018130165.1 of Bradyrhizobium sp. JYMT SZCCT0180. Lineage (GTDB taxonomy): Bacteria > Pseudomonadota > Alphaproteobacteria > Rhizobiales > Xanthobacteraceae > Bradyrhizobium. The sequence goes on from NZ_JAFCLZ010000001.1 coordinate 38,060, forward strand.
ATAGATACATTTGCCAACGGGATCGTATATCCTGTTCGGCGTTATGATCTGAATGGGAAATTCAATCGTCGTCATGACCGCAAAGATGATCGATATACCGAATAAGAAGCACAACGTCGCTTGATGGCATCGTTAAGGGACAGTGAATAGGTCGCCCGGCCACTCAACACATGACTCGGAAGGGGTTGCGGCGCAAGTGAAGAAGGTCCGTAGGACCTCCTATCCGCATCAAGGTGTGGAGAGTTCGGACGGCGGATTACGCTGTCGCTAATCCGCCCGACGCGCTGAATATCAGCAGATACTTGCCGCTGCCGTCAGGAGAAGCTGGTGGCTGACGCTCAGGCATACAGCTGCAGGAACTTGCCAGATTGATGCGAGCCGTCACAGCAGCTACTCTTGTTTGCCATGGTAACCCCCGAGCCAACGCCACAGCGATCGGATGCAAAAGCTTGACAAGCGAGCGTCGGGTCCTGCTTTGGATGTGCCTTCTCGTTGGTGTGAACCAGCTTGGCTTCGGCGCGATGGTGCCGTCACTGCCGCTGTATGCGAACTCATTCGGTGTCTCGGCTTCAGCCATCGGCATTGCCGTCGCCGTCTATGGTCTCGCGCGGTTTTTGGCGGTGTTGCCGGGAGGACAATTTGCTGACCGCTGGGGCCGACGGCCCGTGCTCGCCATCGGCGGCATCATTTCGGCGGTCGGAAGCTTCTGGTGCGCCGGCGCGCATAGTTTCGTCGAATTCAACCTGGCGCGAATTGTTGCAGGTGCCGGTGCGGGCATCATTCTGACGGTTGGCCAGATCGTCCTCGCCGACATTAGTTCGCCCGACCGGCGCGGGCGAAACATCGCGACGTATCAGGCTGCGTTTCTCTTTGGTTTCGGCATCGGCCCTTTCCCCGGTGGATTGCTCGCTGGCGCCTACGGCCTGGCCGCGCCATTTTGGATGACGGGCGTGGCGAGTGTTCTGACGACGGCGATTGCGTGGTTTCTGGTCAGCGAGACCCGATCCACCAGAACGAGCGCGACAGCCTCCGGCAAGGCAGCTGAGATCCCCTTCGTCCGGCAGATGCTGCGGCTGTTGTCTCATCGGGGCTTTCTGCTGGTCAGCCTGATTTCGCTGATGAACGCGGTCGTTCGCACGGGCGGGTTGTTTGCACTGATCCCGCTGCTTGCGACAGCCACGCTGGGCCTTTCGGTCGCCGAGATCGGCTTCGCGATGATGGTGTCCGGCGTATGCGGCTTTGCCGCCGCCTATCCAGCCGGCGCGCTCGCCGACCTCGTCGGCCGCAAGGCGGTCATTGTCCCGTCAACCGTGCTGACGGGGTTGTCGATGGTGCTGTTCTGCTATGCGCCTTCGTACGCGTGGTTTATCGCCGCTTCCGTCGTCTGGAGTGTTTCAACCTCCATCAGCAGTTCCGCGCCGGCAGCCTACGCCGCCGATTCAGCGCCAGCCGGAATGAACGCTTCGGCAATGAGCGCCTATCGGATGACGGCGGACGCGGGCTATGTTCTCGGGCCGCCGGGGTTAGGCCTGCTCGCCGACCTCACCAGTCCGGCCGTTGCCATTATCTCGGCATCAGTCGTTCTCGTCATCATCGGGGCCATGTTTGCAGTCACGCCGACGGAGAAGCGGAGTCTGGAGCAGAGCTAGGTTGAGGGGGTGAACGAAGGGCCGTAGGGCGGATTGAGCCGAAGGCGTAATCCGCCGTTTTGTCTTCGGTTCGGATGGCGGATTACGCTATCGCTAATCCGCCCTACCCGCGTGAAAATCGCCTATAAGAGCGAGCCATTGGGAGGCATGACAATGATCTCACGGCGTTTGTTCATCGCCACCGCAGCCGCCCTCACCGGCGCCCGCTCGACATGGGCGCAGTCGACCTATCCCGATCACACCATGCGCATTCTCGTCGGCTATCCGGCCGGCGGCGGCGTCGATCTTGTGGCGCGGCTCGTGGTCGATCCGATGCGGGAGGTGTTGGGGCAGCCCGCGATCGTCGAGAACCGCGCTGGCGCGGCCGCGATGATCGCGGCCCAGGCGGTCGCCAAGGCGGGCAATGACGGCCACACGCTGCTGATGGCGGCTTCGGGCGAGATCGCGGTCAACAAACATCTCTACAAGGAAAAGATGACCTATCAGCCCGAGACCGAGCTGGTGCCGATCGCGCTCGCCGGGATAGTGCCCTGTGTGGTCGTCGTGGCCGACGCCTCGCCGGTGCGGACGCCGGCAGACCTGATCGCCTACGCCAAGGCCAACAAGGGCAAGCTGAGCTATTCGTCCTCGGGCGTCGGAAATCCCCAGCATCTCGCCGGTGAATTGATGAACAAGATGGCCGGCACCGATGTCCAGCACATCCCCTATCGCGGCTCGGCGCCGGCGGTGACCGACGTCGCGGTCGGCGCCGTCACCATGAGCTTCTCCAGTCTCGCCGCCGCGCTGCCGCTGATCCAGGCCGGCAAGATCCGCGCGGTCGCCGTCACCTCGCGCGAGCGCATGCCGCAACTGCCCGATGTCGCGCCGCTCAGCGACGCGCCGGGACTGGCCGGCTACGAGCTCCTCAACTGGTTTGCGATGTTCGCGCCCGCCAGTTCGTCGCCGCCGATCCTCGCCCGTCTCGCCGAGGTGATGCCGCAGATCATGCAACGGGCCGACATCAAGGAGAAACTGGCGATCCAGGGCATCGTGTCCCGCAGCATGACTGATGCCGAGCTGCGCGCCTTCGTCGCTTCCGAATCGGACAAATTCGCAGGGATCATTCGGGAAGCCAACATCACGCTCGGCAATTGAGGCGGCGTCGCACTTCGGCCTACCGATATCCTGATCGGAAAGCACGGCCGGAAAGAATTGCAAAGGGGTCTAGACCACCCCAACTACATTGAAATGCCTTCAAAAATCAAAGGTTATGCGCAACTGATTTTTCCACTCCTGGCCCTCCCGAGAGCGACCCGGATGCACGCTGATCTACCTCTCTCGGGCAAGTCCACCAGCCCGATTTCGCATGGACAGCCGGCTAACTCCCGTAGAAGTTAAGCCAGGCTTGCGAGCGTAACGCCTCGAAAGCATGGAGGGGACGCCATGAATCCCTTGCTCAAGGAGATCCGCCACAATCCCCTGCTCTGGTTGCTGGCCTTTGTGCCCGTGTTGTTCGCCGCCCAGAAGCTGAAGCCGGAAGCTCACACGCTGCTGTTTGTGCTCTCCGTCATGGCGGTCGTGCCGTTGGCAGCGCTGCTCAGCCACGCCACCGAATCCGTGGCGGCCAAGACCGGCGATACCGTCGGCGGCCTGCTCAACGCCACGCTCGGAAACCTGACCGAGCTTGTCATCGCGCTGACCGCGTTGCATGCGGGGCAGTATATGCTGGTGAAGGCATCCATCGCCGGGGCGATCGTCACCAACACGCTGTTCATGCTGGGCGCGTCGTTTCTGCTCGGCGGGCTCAAGCACCGCGTGCAGGAATACAACAGGGCCAGCGCCCGGCTGCAAGCGGGCCTGCTGTTTTTGGCCACGGTCGCGATCCTGATTCCGTCGGCAGTCACGGAAGCCGATTCCGTGGCGGGCTCGGCGTACACCGCGACGCTGAGCGTCGGCCTGTCAGTGCTGCTCATTGCCGCCTACGGATTGGGCCTGTTGTTCTCACTCAAGACCCATCGCGAATTTTTTGCCGGCGCGGAACATGCGGAGGCGGGCGAGGCGCCATGGCCGTTGGGCCTGGCGCTGGCCACACTGGCAGGCGTCACGGTGCTGGTCGCACTGGTCAGCGAAGTGTTCGTCGAGTCGGTGCAACACGCCGCGGTCGCCTTCGGGATGACCCCCGCATTCGTGGGTTTTATCGTCGTGGCGCTGGTGGGTGGTGCGGCGGAAATGGCTTCGGCGTTTTCCGCCGCCCGCAAGAACCGGCTGGACCTGAGCGTGGGCATCGCGCTGGGAAGCGCATCCCAGATCGCGCTGTTCGTCGCCCCGGTGCTGGTCCTGCTCAGTTATGTCATAGGCCCGGCGCCGATGACCCTTCAGTTCTGGCCGGGCGCCGTCGTCATGATGCTGATCGCCGCCATGACCGCTTCGCTGGTGACCAACAGCGGGCGCTCGGCATGGTTCATCGGCGTGCTGGTATTGATGGTGTACCTGATTTTCGCCATGACGCTTTACCTGTTGCCGCCCAAATCAGCCAGCGAAGGCGCAACACCGCACAAGACAACTGAACGGGCAATTCAGCGCGCGCATGATGAGGGCAAGTTCACGTCACTTGACGCCACCGCGCCGGAGCGATCCTTATGCTGCGCCAATTTCTCGTAAGCATAGCGGTCAGCGCGGGCAACATCGCGATCCACGCAATTGTGATGGCCGTCGTCCTGTGGGTGGCGCGCATCGCGGAAGAGCGCGCCACGTCGCACCAATCACTTCGACTGGTCGGCGTCATGATTGCGACCGTATCGGTCTTGATGGTCGCGCATATCGCTGAAGTAGCCGTTTGGGCATTGGCCTACAGGATCGTTGGGGCGGCACCGCCTGGCGCTGATCTCATCTATTTTGCCTTCGTAAATTATACCACGCTCGGTTACGGCGACGTGACGCCGGTTGAACGCTGGCAGTTACTCGGGCCAATGACGGCTATGAACGGCGTGCTGCTGTTCGGCTGGTCGACCGCCGTGATTTTTGCGGTGCTCCGGGTTGCAATGACGAGCCAAGCCGAAAACGGCATGCGCAAGAAAGGTGCGCCTCCGGAGTAATTGGTTTTGCGGCAATACACCTCCGGGGAATGACGCGGCGGCATTTCTCGCGGCGATCTGGCACCCAATGCGGCCTTTCCGGTGATTTGAAGCTTACAGCCCCTAGCTGCGGCCCGAGCGGCATGCTTTGGTCTCCCGGGGACTAAATCGCCGGGTTGAGGGCTTCTTGACCGGCGAGCGCGTAAGGCGCGGCGGGAGCCGGGCTGTGGCGGCCCACATTTCTTTTGTTTTGGGTCGCGCGGCTGAAGTATCGTCCGGGGCATGTCAATTACGGCGAAAACGCATTTTTCCTGGCTGATTGCCCTGTTCGGCGTGTCGTTGATGACATCGTCCGCCGTGACATCGTCGGCCGTGGCCGAAGGCACCATGAAGGGGGCGGACTTTGTCCGGGTCGTCCCTGATCAAATGCATCAGCTGGAGGTCGCGAAGGTTGAGACGTTTGCGTTTCGCCCGCAAAGATCAGCGATCGGCCAGATCGGGTACAATGAAGATGCCTCCACGATCGTCCTGACGCCGTTCTCCGGCCGGGTGACCCGTCTGGTTGCCAAGCTCGGCGATCGGGTCAAGAAGGGCGATCCGCTGCTGGAAATCGACAGCCCCGAGCAACTGGTCCCGCAGAACGACTTCATCGCCGCCCAGGCCGCAAGACGCAAGGCAGGCTCCCAGCACAATCTGGCTGTTATCGCCGAGAAGCGCGTTCGCGACCTCCATGAAGGCAAGGCTGCGCCGTCCAAGGACCTGCAGCAGGCCGAAGCGCAGCTTGCCGCCGCCGAACATGACCTGCGGTCGGCGGAGACGGCGTTCGAGGCCGCCCGCGTCCGCCTGCGGATTTTGGGCCGGACCGATGCGGAAATTTCCAAACTCGAGCAGGACAGCATGCTGAGCCGCGTGACCACGATCACCGCGCCGATCGATGGCACCGTCGTCGCGCGCAAGGTCGGACCGGGGCAATATGTCAAAGCCGATTCCGGCGAGGCGCTGTACACGATCGCCGACCTTTCGACGGTGTGGCTGAAGGCGCAGATCTTCGAGCAGGATATCGCGCAGGTGCGGATCGGCCAGGAGATCGAGGCCAGGGTTTCCGCCGTGCCGAACCGGGTCTTCAAGGCCCGCATCAACGCCATCAACGCGACGTCGGACCTGACGACGCGCCGTGTCGTGGTCCGGTCCGAGATCGAGAATGCGGATCATGCGCTCAAATCCGAGATGTTCGCGATGTTCAAGATCAGCATCGGCGAAACATCGCGGAATCCCGCGGTGCCGACCGACGCTGTGATCCGAGAGGGCGATACGGCCACCGTCTGGGTCGAGACCGAACCGCTGCTCTTCAAGCGCCGTCCGGTCGAGATCGGAATCCAGCAGGACGGCTTGACGCAAATTCGCAGCGGCCTCGAGGCCGGCGAAAAAGTGCTCGCGCGCGGCGCGATCTTCGTCGACAACGAGTGGCGTCAATGATTCTGATAGCGTTTTCAAGCGAAGTGGATACCGGTTCGCGTCAAGAAAACGCGTCAAATAAAGAGTCCGGGGCCACGGATGCTGCGTAGTCTGATTGCGTTTTGCCTGTCGCGGCGGCTCTTGGTGATGGTCGCGTTCGCGGCCTTTCTCGGTCTCGGCTACGTCACCTTCCTGATGCTGAACATCGAGGCCTATCCCGACCCGGCGCCGCCGATCGTCGAGATCATCGCCCAGCAGGCGGGCCAGTCGCCGGAGGAAGTCGAGCGCTACATCACGATCCCGATCGAGATCGCGGTCGCCTCGACGCCGGGGTTAAAGTTCATCCGCTCCAACACCGTCTACGGGCTCGGTTTCGTCCGCCTGCAGTTCGAATACGGCCGCGACTATCATTTCGTGCGCCAGCAGACCCTCAACCGGCTGAAGGATGCGGTGCTGCCGGCCGGCGTGCTGCCGGTGATCTCGCCCGCCGGCGGCATCAGCGAGATCTTCCGCTACGAGCTGGTCGGTCCGCCCGGCATGGACGTGATGAAGCTCAAGGCGCTGCAGGACTGGGTGGTCGAGCGCAAGCTGCGCATCGTGCCCGGCGTTGCCGACGTCGCGGTGCTCGGCGGAAAGACCAAGGAATTCCAGGCCGAGATCAACCTCGACCGCATGATGGCCTATGGGCTGACGCTGCCGCAGATCATGACGGCGATCTCGGGCAGCAATTCCAATGTCGGCGGCCGCACCATCTCGATCGGCGAACAGTCGGTCAATGTCCGCAGCATCGGCGTCATCAGTTCGATGGACGATATCGGCAACATCGTGCTGACCCAGCAGGGCGGCGTCCCGGTGCTGGTATCCGACGTCGCCAAGGTCCAGATCGGTTTCGCGCCCCGGCTCGGCCTCGCCGGCCGCGACGACAAGACCGACGTCGTGACCGGCATCGTGCTGATGCAGAAGCTCGAACGCACCATGGACGTGGTCAAGCGCGTGCGCGCGGCGGTGGAGAAGATCAACACCGACGGATCGCTGCCGTCGGGCGTCAAGATCGTGCCGTTCTATGATCGCGGCGATCTCGTTGCGATCACGGTGCAGACCGTGCTGCATAACCTGTTGTTCGGGATCGCGCTGATCTTTCTGATCCAGTGGGTGTTTCTCGGCGACCTGCGCTGCGCGGTCATCGTCGCGGCGAACATTCCGGTGGCGCTGTTCCTGGCCGTCATGATCACGGTGATGCGCGGCGAGTCCGCCAATTTGTTGTCGGTCGGCGCCATCGACCTCGGCATTATCGTCGACGGCACCGTGATCATGGTGGAGAACATCTTCCGCCATATCGCCCACCACACGCCGGGGGTGGCCCCGGACAAGCGGGCGCGGCTCAGCGACAAGCTGCACCGGATCCTGACCGGCGCCATCGAGGTCGACAAGGCGATCTTCTTCTCGGTGATCATCACGATCGCGGCCTTCCTGCCGTTGTTCACGATGCAGGGCGTCGAAGGCCAGATCTTCGGGCCGATGGCGCGCACCTATGCGTATGCGCTGCTCGGCGCGGTCATCGCCACCTTCACCGTGACGCCGGTGCTGGCCTCGATCCTGCTGCCGTCCCATGTCCGGGAAGTCGAGACCTTCGTGGTCCGTCACATCCGCCGCGTCTACCAGGCCATTCTGGTGCCCGCGGTCCGCAACTATCGAAGGTCCGCTGTGATCGCCGCGGTGTTTCTCGCGCTGTGCCTCAGTTTGAGCTTCCGGCTCGGCACCGAATTCCTGCCCAAGCTGGAGGAAGGCAATCTCTGGATCCGCGCCGTGATGCCGCCGACCATCACGCTCGAAGCGGGCATGGAAACGGTGACCAAGATCCGCGCCATCATATCGAGCTATCCGCCGGTCCAGACCGTGTTTTCCGAACAGGGCCGCGGCGAGGAAGGCACCGATCCCGATGGATCGTTCCTCGCGGAGTTCTTTGTCCCGCTCAAGCCGGCCGACACCTGGCCGGCGGGGCTGACCAAGGAGCAGATGGTCAAGCAGATGAGCGAGAAGCTCAACCGCGAATTCGTCGGCATCGATTTCAACTTCTCGCAATACATCCAGGACAATATCGAGGAAGCCGTTTCCGGCGTGAAAGGCGAGAACTCGATCAAGATCTTCGGCAAGGATCTCAACGAGCTGGAGCGGCTGTCCAAATCGGTGAAATCAGAACTCTCCGGCGTGCGCGGCGTCGCCGACCCCGCCAGTTTCAATCTGCTCGGACAACCCAACCTGGTCGTCCAGATCGATCGCGCCAAGGCCGCGCGCTACGGCTTCTCGATCAGCGACATCAATTCCGTGGTCCAGGCCGCGATCGGCGGCCAGGAAGTTTCCAAAGTCTATGAAGGCGAGATGATCTTCGCGCTGACGGTGCGCCTGGCGCCCGAATTCCGCAGGGACGTCGATGCCATCCGCGCGATCCCGGTGGCGCTGCCGAACTCGGATCCGAAGACGCCGACCGCCTATATCCGGTTAGGGGATCTCGGCGAGGTCAAGCTCGTCAGTGGCGCGGCCTATATCTACCGCGAGAACAGCCAGCGCTTCATCCCGCTGAAGTACAGCGTTCGCGACCGCGATCTCGGCTCGACCGTGGTCGAGGCGCAGGACCGGGTCGGAAAGAAAGTCCCGCTTCCGCAGGGCTACTCGATGGAATGGTCCGGCGAATACGGCGCGCTGGTCGACGCCAAGAAGCGGCTCGCGCTGATCGTGCCGCTCAGCCTGCTGTTGATCCTGATGCTGCTGTACAGCCTGTTCAATTCCATTCGCGACAGTCTGCTGGCCTTGTCGGGCATCCCCTTTGCGGTGGCCGGCGGCATTTTGGGACTTTACATTGGCGGCCTGAATTTCAGCGTCTCGGCCGCGGTCGGATTCATCTCGCTGTTCGGCGTCTCCGCCATGGATGGCATTCTCCTGATGTCCTATATCCGGCGCGAAATCGACGAAGGCATGGGAACCGAGGACGCGATCATCAGCGCGGCCGAAACAAGGATGCGGCAAATCTTCATGACCGGGTTGTCGGCCTCTATCGGCCTGGTTCCGGCAGCGATCTCGACCGGGATCGGCTCGCAGGTTCAGCAGCCGCTGGCTTGCGTCATCGTCGGCGGAATGTTGTTGTCCCCGATCTGCAGCCTGCTGGTGATCCCGGTGCTGGCACGGCTGTGGATGCCGACGATACAGGAAACCGGATTGGCGCATGAATCGGCGCCCCACTGACAGGCGAACGCATCTCGTTGCAGAAATCTAAAGCAGGATGACTTTTGATTGAATCGGTCTGGCCGCGAACTCGCTGCACCTCTCCCGCTTGCGGGGGAGGTCGACGCGCGAAGCGCGGCGGGTGGGGGTCCATCCACTTGGGGAGCGCGTCGAGTGGATAGACCCCCACCCCAGCCCTCCCCCGCAAGCGGGAGAGGGAGCGCAGTCCCTTCGCCGCTACTACTCGACCTAATCTCGCCGCGCGTAAGGAAATAGACCGCATGACTTTGCCGATGAACTGGAACGAATGGGCGCAGCACGACGGCGTGGCGCTGGCGGAGCGCGTCAGGAAGGGCGAACTGACGGCGCAGGAATTGGCAAGCCAGGCAGCCGCAGCCATCGCAAAAGTCGACCCGGCGCTGTCTGCCGTGGTCGAGGTATTTGAAGACGCGATCGACGATCCCGCCAGGGCCGGCGCCAATCTTGCGGGGCCATTCGCCGGCCTGCCGTTCCTGATGAAGGATCTCGGCCCGACCATGCAGGGGCGTCTGCAGGAAATGGGCTCGCTGCTGATGCGCGGCAACCGCGCCACGTCAGACACGTTCCTGACGTCGAAGATGCGCCAGGCCGGGCTCAATTTGATCGGACGGACCACCACGCCGGAGTTTGGCGTTTGCAGTTCGGCGGATAATCCCGCCGTCTACGTCACGCGCAACCCCTGGAATACCGACTACACCACCTGCGGATCGTCGGCCGGCAGCGCCGCGATGGTCGCGGCGGGCGCGGTGCCGATCGCGCATGCCACCGATGGCGGCGGTTCGATCCGCATCCCGGCCGGCGTCAACGGCAACATCGGTCTGAAGGTTTCACGCGGCGTGTTCTCGCTGGCGCCGCACCTTTCGGACTTGTCGGGGCTGGTGTCGATCCAGGGCTGCCAGTCGCGCACCGTGCGCGATACCGCCGCCTTCGTCGACGCCTGCCGCGGTCCCGCGCCCGGCGAGTTGATGCCGTTCTGGACCGCGCCGGAGCCGTACCAGGACATGATCAAGCGCGATCCGGGTCGGCTCAAGATCGCGCTCTCGCACCAATGGGGTGACTACCAGGCGACACCGCAGATCGCGTCCGAGCTGAAAAAAGCCGGACAATTCCTCGAAGGCCTGGGCCATCACGTCGATTACGCGTTGCCCGCGGTCGACTATCGCGCCGCCTTCGAGGCCCAGACCACCTGCTACATCAGCAATTTTGCGGTGGTCATCAGCAACATGCTCGCCGCCCGCGGGCTCGAAAAGCCACCGGCGGATCTGATCGAACCGGTCAACATCCGGATCTGGGAAGCCGGCCGGCACACGACATATGCCGAGCGGGCGCGCATGCAGGCCGTTTTCAACACGACCTCGCGCGGCTTCGGCGCATTCTTCGAGGATTGGGACATCATCCTGACGCCGATCACTGCGCTGCCGACGCCGAAGGTCGGCACCACGGAATATCTGACCATCTCCGACAATCCGTCGGTGCTGGACTGGTTCGGCAATCTGTGGCGCAATTTTGCGTTCACGCCGCTGGCCAATCTGTGCGGGATTCCCGCGATCTCGCTGCCGATGGCACAGCATGAGCACGGCTTGCCGCTGGGCATTCAGGCCCAGGCCAGGCAGGCCAATGACGGGCTGCTGCTGCAGCTGGCGGCGCAGATCGAGCGCGCGCTCGGCGGCCAATGGAACTCGGGACGGAAGCCCGGCGTGCACGCGACGAACGGCTGAGCCGTCTTTGGCTCATCCATCAATATGGGCTAGAACGTCCGTATGTCCGAAGCATCAAAAGTCGACACGCCGCTGCCGTTTGACGAACTGGCCGACGCCATCAAGAGCCACCGCTCCGTCTATGGGCACATCAGCGGACTTCAGCTCGACCGTGCCGCCCCTGGCGAAGCCTGGTCGAGCCTGCCCTACCGCCCCGTTTTCGTCGGCGACACCGGGACCGGCGTGCTTCACGGCGGCGTCGTCACCGCGATGCTCGACGAGAGCTGCGGCATGGCGGTCCAGCTCGCGCTCGACGGCACCCGCGCGATCGCAACCCTCGACCTGCGCATCGACTATTTGAAGCCGGCAACGCCCGGCCTCGACATCAGGGCGCATGCGATCTGCTACCGCGTCACCCGCTCGATCGCCTTCGTGCGCGCGACCGCCTATCAGGAGACCGAGGACGATCCGGTCGCCACCGCGACGGCCTGCTTCATGGTCGGCGCCAACCGCACCAACATGCTCAAGGGCCGCTCGAGGGAGGATCTCGCTCTGCCGACGCTTGAAGCGCCGGAAGATCCGGCCGGCCCCTTCGCCCAAAGCCCGTTCGCGCGCGCGCTCGGCATCCGCGTCAGCGAGGACGGCACGCTGGTGATGCCGTTCTCACCAACGATCATCGGCAATCCGATCCTGCCCGCGATCCATGGCGGCATGACCGGCGCCTTTCTCGAAACCACCGCCATCGTCGGCGTGACGCGCGAACTCGGCGTGTCGCTGCCGAAACCGATCGGGCTGACGATCAACTATCTGCGCTCCGGCCGCGCGCTGGACACCTTCGCCAACGTCTCGATCGTCAAGCAGGGCCGCCGCGTCGTCGCCTTCGAGGCGCAGGCCTGGCAGGACGACCGGACCAAACCGATCGCCTCGGCGTTCGGTCATTTCATGCTGAGGCCAGCGCCGGGCGCGGACGAGGAATAGGCGTATCCTAACCGTTAAGCTTACGATCCAAGCAGTCATCGACAAGCGGCTACCGCCGGGCTTAAATCTGTCAGGTGCCGACCGCGGCCACACGGGCATTAACGGGATGTTGATGCTCTCGCTGTTGTCTCGCCATGGTTGATGGTGGAACATTGGCGCATAGAGCGCACTGATTTTTGAGGGAACGGTATTGCTGGATCCAAAATGGGATGAGCGATTTATGCTCCTGGCGCATCATCTTGCCTCCTGGAGTATCGAGAAAGGGCGGCGCGTCGGCGCCGTGATCGTCGGGCCGGATCATGAAATCCGCTCCACCGGCTTCAACGGACTGCCGCGCGGCGTTCGCGATGATCTCGAGGAGCGCCATTCCCGCATCACCGGCGCCAAATATATCTGGAGCTGCCACGCCGAACAGAATGCGATCTTCAATGCGGCTCGCATTGGCGTCGCACTCAAGGGCTGCACCATCTACGTTCCCTGGTTTCCCTGCGTGGAGTGCACCAAGGCCATCATCCAATGCGGCATCACGGCGCTCGTCGCCTACGCACCCGACCGGCCGAACTCGAACTGGGCCGAGGACTTTTCCATCTCCGGCCAGATGCTGAACGAAGCCAACATCGAGGTTCGGCTGATTCCCCGGCTCGCCGAACTACCCGACGCCACCGAAGAGTGAGGCGTAAGGCAAAGCCCACTAACCCGTAGCCCTTGAAGCCGCTGCGGCGAAGATCGCGTCGACATTGTCGGGTGCAAAAAATTCGGTCGGCGATATCGTGCCGGCGTTCAGGCGCGCAAATCCGTCCATGGCCGCCTGGTTGCCGTGAACTGCCCCGAGCAGCTGTTGCAGCTCGGGCGGCGGAGGTTCCAGCGTTGCGAGTTCGCAGGTGAAGTCGTACATCGCCCCGACTTGCGCGTCCCGGGTACGCTGATATTCACCCATGGCATCCTCGAATGGCCGCGCGCCCGAGAACGACTGGTCGAGCGCCCTCGCGCAGAGTTCAGCGTCGCGGAACGCATCGAGAATGCCTTGAGCGGTAATGAAATCCCTGTTGTAGCCGGCGTCGCCCACGAGGGCCCAACCGGGACCGTAGGGCTTGCGAAAATAGTTCGGCACCGCCGCGCCGGCAAATGGCGCCTCGCGCTTCGCGCTGCGCAAGCGCTGGGCAAAGGCCGGCGCGAGATCGATCGTCTTCAGGTAGCTTCCCTCGATGTCCTGCTTGTTCCTGGCAAACTCCGCGTAAGGCCATCCGGCGATCACAAGCGTCAGATCGTCGTGGGTCGGCACCGCCGCGAACGCGCGCAGATCGCGGCTATAGATCTCAAGCCGGCCGTCCATCGGCAACCCGCTCCAATAGCTGTAGTAACCCGCCAGCAAGGGCGGCTTCTCGCGGTACTGCTCCGGCTGAACCGCCTCACTCACCATCGAATGCCGGCCGTCGGCCCCGACGATGATGACGGCGTGCTCCGTGATGGACCCGCCCTGCTTTGATCGCCCCTTGATGCCGACCGCACGCCCGCCTTCGATCATGATCTCCTCGACCGTGAAGCCCTGACGGATCTCCGCGCCGGATTCGGCCGCGGCATCGACCAGCAGCTGGTCGAGGATCGTCCGCCGCGGACAATAGGCGAGAGGATGCTGGTCGGTGCCCGGTGCGCCGGCAATCGTGAACGGGCCGAAGTCGAAGGCGTAGGTGTGGATCGGAGGACATCCGGTCGCCATGAGGCGGTCGAGCAGCCCCCATCGCGAGACGGCAGCCACCCCAAGAGGGTGCAGAATATGCGTTGAGACGGTGTCGCTCGGGAATGATGCACGGTCGACCGCGAGCACCCGGTAGCCTTTGCGGGCCAGCAGCATCGCGGTTGGGGAACCGGCGCAGCGCGCACCCACGACGATCACATCGAATGCCTTGCCCATCGAAATCTCCCTCAGTGCTTGCGCGCGGGCCGTTTGCCGCATGGCTAACTGGCAGCGACGCTGACCTTTAAGGGGTTCAAGATTACAGAGCTTCAAATTCCAAACTTTGCCGGAAATCCGTGCTTCTTTGCTTGGCAGTGAAGGTTCCGTCCTCGGCCGGAGCAAGCAAATGGATGCCTTATCGGAAGCCCTTGCGTCGGTGCGCATGACCGGCGCGATCTTCTATCACGCGGAGTGCACCGCGCCCTGGGGCTTCAGCGTGCCGCATTTGCGGGACGTCGCCCACGTGCTTGCCCCCGGGACCGAGCGCCTGGTCAGCTATCACCTGGTCACCGATGGGAAAGCGGTGGTGAGCTTCCCGGGTGAAGAGCACATCGCCGTCACGGCGGGCGACATCCTGATCATCGCCCACGGTAATGCCCACACGGTTTCGAACGGCTCGCCGTCGACCTTCCTCGACAGCGGAGCTTCGCTCGACAAGTTCCTGGTGGGTAGTCTGACCACGATGCGCTTGGGCGGCGGCGGCGAGATGACCCGATTTGTCTGCGGCTATTTCGGCTGCGAGCGGCATGCGGATCGGCTTTTCCTTGCCGGCCTGCCGCTGATGATCAAGGTCAATCTTCGCGGCGACCCGGCCGGCGAATGGCTGGAGAGTTCGGTTCGTCACCTGGTGTCCCAGGCCGGATCGGCGCGGCCGGGACAATCGGTGCTCCTCTCCAAGATGGCAGAGGCGCTCTTCATCGAAACCATTCGCCGCTATATGGAGGCATTGCCGCCGGAGCAGACCGGCTGGCTTGCGGGCGCGCGGGATGCGGTCGTCGGCGGCGCGCTGGCGCTTTTGCACCGCAAGCCCCGGCATCATTGGACGCTGGACGAACTTGCCACCGAGGTCGCGACCTCGCGCTCGGTTCTCACCGAGAGGTTCTCCCGCTTTCTCGGCGAGCCGCCACTGACTTACCTCGCGCGCTGGCGATTGCAGCTGGCCGCAAGGATGCTGCAGACGACGCGCGACGCCGTGCTCCAGGTGGCGTCGGAGGTCGGGTATGATTCAGAGGCGGCCTTCAATCGCGCATTCAAGCGCGAATTCGGCGTTCCACCGGGGCAATTTCGACGGTCGGTCTCCCGATCGCATCAACGGCGTTCCGGTGACGCCAACCCAACTCGGCCCCCATCCGACGCGGCTATATGAACTTCATCACTAAGGCAAACCCGCAAAAATCGCGCAAACTAGACCAGCCCGTCACCAATCCTTGAAGGTCGGCTCGGTGCACCCGCCGCAAACCCAGGGAAAGGTCCAATCGGCAATCCGTCTGGCGCTGTCGGGAAGATATCTGCTCCAGACCGAAGCCTTGATCGGGCTGATTGACCGCCAGACCACGTCATAACTTCCGGAAGCTTCGAGCTTGCCGATCATGGCGGGCTTGGAGAGCAGATGATTGGTGTTCATCACAACCTCAAAACCGCTCGGCGCCCTGACGCGCTGGCCGTACATCGCTTGCCGGACCGCATTGACGTCGGCGGTGCCGGCCTGGCTGACGGCCTGCGCCCACATCCGAAAGCCGATCAAGGTCGCCTCCATCGCATCGTTTGTGGCCTTGTCCCGCTGCTCGTTGAAGTCCGCCCACATCTTGATGAACGCGTCGTTCTCTGCCGACTTGACGGACTGGAAGTAGTTTCGCGCGGCCATGTGCCCGGCGAACTTGCCGAGGTCCACGCTGCGCAGCTCACGTTCGCTGACGGAGAGCGCCATGAACGGCATCTTGCTGACGTCGACCTGTTGCTTGACCAACTCGGCGTACAAATGAACGTTCGAGTCCCCGGTGACGGTCGAGATCACCGCGGTCTTTCTTCCTGATGCGGCAAACGCCTTCACGCGTTCGACGATCTCCCGCCAGTCGGACTGGGTCGGCGCGCCATAGATCGTCGTCATGTCCTCCAAGGACACGCCCTCGGCCGCAAGATAGGCGCTCAAAATCTGGTTGGTCTTGCGCGGATAAAGATAATCGGTCCCGAGCAGAACCCATCGGCGAACGTCGCCGCCTTCCTTGCTCATCAGGTACCGAACAGCGGGAATGGCCTGCTGGTTCGGTGCTGCGCCCAGATAAAAGATGTTGCGGGAGCTCTCTTCACCTTCGTATTGAACGGGATAGTAAAGCAGCCCGTTCATTTGCTCGAAGATGGGAAGAGCCGCCTTTCGCGCAAGGGAGGTCCAGCCGCCAAATACCACCGCGACCTTGTCCCTGGTCAGCAACTCGCCGGCTTTTTCCGCAAAGGCATCCCAGTCCGACTCGGGGTCGGCGATGACAGGCTCCAGTTTCTTTCCGAGCAGTCCTCCCTTCTTGTTTTGGTCCGCAACAAGCATCAGCACGGTGTCCTTCAGAACGGACTCGCTGATTGCCATGGTGCCGGAAAGAGAGTGCAGAATGCCGACCTTGATCGTGTCTTCAGCGGCGTTAACGGTAGAAGCTGTGAAATTCAGACAAAGCATGAGCAGCGTCGACACGATGCCGCGAGAGATCGGCGTTCCGTTCATGTCGATGCTCCCGTAAGTTCAAAAATCCGGGTTTCCTTAGTCATGCCCTTGGCAACCACGGCATCGAGCGCCCTGAATGTGAAGAGATCACCAACCCGCCGGTACACATCCTCACTGACCAGGACCGTTGTCCCGGTCTGCTTGTTTAGACCCTCGAGACGCGCCGCCAGATTAACGTTGTTGCCGAGCGCGGTGTAATTCATGCGCTCGGTCGATCCGACATTGCCGACCACGGCCTCGCCGACATGAATGCCGAACCTTGTAATGAACGGCTGCAATCCGCCGGCCTCGAATTCTGCGTTAAGGCGCTCACCGGCAGCCTTGGCTGCCAGCACCGCACGGCAAGCGCGCGCCACATGGTCGGGTTGCGGATTGGGAGCATTCCAGAACACCATCACGGCGTCGCCGATGAACTTGTCGACCGTGCCCCCTTCGGCGAGAAACGCCTCTGTCATCACGGAGAAGTACCGCGACGTCTGCCGCATCAGGACGTCAGGATCGGCCGACTCCGCAATGGTGGTAAAACCCTGGACGTCGGTAAACACCAGCGTGATGTCCTGCTTTACGCCGCCGAGTTCGGTCGAGATGGAATTGTCGATCAACCCGCGAACGATCTCCTTGGGCACGAAGTGCGCGAACGACCATATCGCCCGCTGCGCGAGATTCATGTTGCGGCCCAGCGCGTGGATTTCCTTGATGTAGGACGTCACCGGCACGAGTTCGGGTTCAGCCAGGGTCTGCAACTCGCGAGCCTGCGCGGTAATGCGCTGGATGGCACGGGACATCTGGCTGCCGAACAACCAGACGACCGGAATGAAGCCCGCGCCGACCACGATCGCGAGAACCAGCCCATTGAACTGAAGCTCGCGGACGTTCTGGACGAAGTCATCCTGGGCCGCCAGCAACAATATGTTGCCGCTGTAACGCTCGCCGAGTGCGAACTTCGTCACCCTGAAGAGGAAGCCTTTCTCGGTTTCGTCCTCGATGGTTCCTTCATAATTGTCCTTGTTGTACGCGCCGCGAATCACCGAGGCAACAATTCCCGTATTGAGCTCGTCGATGCTGGGCAATGACGATCGGGCCGGGTGCGTCATTGCGTTCGTCACCAGATCCGAAAATTCCGGGTGGGCGATCAGCGATCCCGCCTGATCGAAGATCATCACCGTGCCATGCTGTCCCGGACGCTGGGCCTGAACAAATGCGCTGAACGTATCGAGCTTGAGATCGGCGGCGATCACGCCCGGCACCTTGCCGCGCAGCGGCGCGCTGACGGTGATGACCGGCGCGCCGATGCTGAATGAGAGATAGGGTTCGGAAACATACGGCCGGTCCGCCTGCATCGTCGCCCAGTACCAGGAACGCTTGCGGGCGTCGTAGCCATACTTCCAGAGATCGATTTCATCGACCTCGTTGCCTTGCTTGTCCTGGAAGATTCGCCGCAGCGGCAGCTCGCCGCCCGCGGTGGGGCGAATGAGACTGATCGCAATGTCTGCGTTGGAGGGCGCACGCAGGCGCTCGCGCTGCTCTTCGCTGAGGTCGCTGATGCGACGCACCTGCAGCCAGGCGCCGTTCTCGAAGCCGGCATAGATGCTGTCCATCTGCGGCAATTCCTGCAGCGCGGCCTTGAACAGCGGAATGGCGCGGCCGGTCTCGCTGCGTTCGTCGGAATCGGCCACGCTTGAACTGGTAGCCAGCACATTGACCAGCGATGAAATCGCGGAGAGCTCGCCGCGAAGCCGTCCAAGCACCTTGGTGCTGGTTGCGTCCATGTAGGCGGATGCGGCTTCGTGGGTGGCAAAGCGCAGAGACCGGAGTTGAATGGCGATCAACAGCACGGTCAGCGCGACCACAAATGCCATGACAGCAAACGTGATGGAGGTCCGGAATGTGAACATCAGCGTTCCGACTCCCAGGCCACCGCGGATCGCGCCGAGCAAACGTTGCGGCGCAAAAGGCATTCGTACATGGCCGACGCAACCGGCCTGTCGCCACCTTGCGGGTGGCATCATCATCCCTGGCAACGCTGCTGTCTATCGCATAGGTCTATTGCGCGGCGGTCTACCCCAAATAGGTTACGGTATGCGGGTCCCGTACGGTCGCTTCGGCCGGAGGTTCAAACGCGCCGGCGTTGATGCCCGCCGCCTCCGGAGAGCAAGGCATTTAAGGCAAATACCACTGTGCGAAATTATCGTGATTTCCGCGCGGCTCGCTACGTCGCCCCTTCGTCCGGAATATTCAGCACCACACCACACGCCTTGCAGTGCACGGCATCGCTGTCATGGCGCTGCAGGCCGCAGGACGGGCACGGAAAACGCACCTTGCTCGGAGACAGCAGCGCGCGGGCGAGATTGAAGAACAGCGTCACGCCGAAGATCATGATCACGACCGTAATCATGCGGCCGAGCGTTCCGCGCAGGGTGATGTCGCCGAAGCCGGTCGTGGTCAGCGCCGTGACGGTGAAATACAGCGCGTCGGCGTAATTCGTGATCTGGTCGTTGCGAAATTTCTGGGTCTCGTAGACGATCGCGGTCATCACGAAAATGAAGACCGCAAGGTTGGTGACGGCAAAGATCACTTCCTCGTTGCGCCGGAAGAACGAGCTGTCGCCGCGCAGCCGGGTCAGCATCTGAACCTCGCGCAGCAGCCGCAGGGTGCGCAGGATGCGTAAGAATCCGCCGGCTTCTCCCGCCAGCGGGGCAAGGAACGAGGCGATCGCGATCAGGTCGGTCCAGGTCGAAATGCGGGTAAATGCCCGCAACGGACGACGGTTAATGAACAGGCGCGCGGCGAAATCGGCCAGGATCACCACGCCGAACAATATGTCGAACGTTTCAACGACCTCGTTGGAGGGCAGAAACGACGTCGCGACGATGAACAGCACGGTCACGATATCGAACGCCAGCAGCGCGTAGCGAAAGCGGACGCCGGTTGGCGTGTCGCCTTCGTAAAGCTCGCGAATGCTTCTTTTGAGGGAGCCGAGGGTCATGACCGCATGTTCACAGGTTTGCCTGCATCATTGCAAGCTATGAACGGCGCCACGCCGCTAACATCAGGCCGCCGCCCGCGCGCGCATTTCGTCGCTGGGCTTGACGTCCCGCGAGCGGCTGTAGATCGCAACGGCCAGGATCAGCACCACGGTGAGCACGCCGAACAGGGCGCGGTAGGCGGTCTCGGAGCGGGCGCCATCGGCGAGAGGCTCGAACCCGCCGACGATGAGGCCCGACAAGGTCTGCATGCAGGCGACGCCCAGCATCACGGCGGTGTTGATGGTCGCAATGCCGCGCCCGATCAGCCGGTCCGGGAAGATGCCGCGGCCATGCGTCATCACCATGGTGCTGGAGGCGCTGAAGAAACCGATGGCGACGATGGCGCCGACGGGCACCCAGACGGGCGGGCGGGAAGCGAGCGCCAGCGTCGCAAGCATGGATATGGTCACCATGGTGCCGCCGATGGCGATCCATTTGCGCGTGTCGAGCACGCGGTCGAGGGGGCCGAAGGCGACGATGCCAAGCTGGTAGGTGATCACGGCTGCCAGCAGCACGTTGCCGGCCTCGATCGGGCTCATGCCATACACCTCGCGCAGGAACGAACCACCCCACAAGCCCTGAACGGTGAAGGTGCAGGCATAGTTGCAGAAATTCATCGCCAGGATCGGCCGGAGGCGCGGGTTGCCCAGCACCTCGATCAGGCCTTGCAGCATCTGGCGTGGCGGCTCCGGGGTACGGTCGAGAAACGGATGGCCGGGCGGCGCGTCGCGCACCACCAGCCACACGGCGATGGTGGCGAGCGCGATGAAGACGACGACGGCGCCGAACACGGCGCGCCAGCCGACGGCCCCCGAGGCCCATGCCAGCGGCGTGGTGGCGAAGAGATTGCCGAGCAGTCCGATCGACAGCACCATGGCGGTGAGCGTGGAAAAACGATCCGGTGGAAACCAGCGCGAGATCACCACCATGCTGCCGATCAGCATGACGCCGAAGCCGGCGCCCATCAGGACGCGGCCGGTGAGCAGAACCGGCCAGCTCGGCGCCAGCGTAAAGATCGCGGCGCCTGTCGTGGCGAGGATCAGCATGCTGGCTACGGTGCGCCGCGGGCCGAAATGGTCGAACAGAAGGCCGCAGGGGATCTGCATCGCGGCGAAGCCGAAGAAGAATGCGCCGGTCAGCGCGCCCAACGCTTCCGGTCCGATGGCGAGGTCGCGCATCAGGTCGAGGCCGATGGTGACATTGGCGGCGCGGAAGAAATGACTGGCGACATAGGCCATGGCCAAGGTCGCGACGATGATCAGGCCCCGGCGGTGGGCAAAAGGGCGCCGCAACGCGGAGCTCATCGACTGGGGGGTATCCCTCTTGTTGTTTGTTGCCTGGCAGGCGCTTCCAATCACCGAGCCTATGCGGCCTTGGCAGGCAGTTCAAGGTCAGGCCGATGGTTGGCCGTCATCCACGGCTCCGCGCCGGGCTTGCGGTGAAATGAGGCCACCCATAAGAACGTGGATCGACATCGCTGGAGGGAGGCAATCTGGTGCTTAGGCTCTCACATCGTCGCAATGTCATGAAGGCCACCCTTGCATCAGCCATCGCCTTCGCAGGCCCGCTGGTGGCAAGCGCGGTCGTGCATGCCGCCGAGTTTCCAGCGCGCAGCATCACGCTCATTGTCCCCTACCCGGCCGGCGGCGGCGTCGACGCCATGGCACGCGTGGTGGCGCAAAAACTGTCGGACGCGTTCCGCCAGACCGTGACGGTCGACAACCGCGGCGGTGGCGGAGGAACCATCGGTACCCGCGCCGTGGCGCGCGCCGCGCCTGATGGCTACACGCTGCTGCTGGGCCACACCGGCACCCTCTCCATCAACCCCAGCCTCTACACCAAGCTCGGCATGGACCCGCGCAAGGATTTTGCGCCGATCGGTCTCGTCGCGTCGATGCCGGTTGCCCTGCTCGCGCACCCGTCGTTCTCAGCCAAGACGGTTGCTGAAACGATCGCGCTCGCAAAAAAGGAGCCGGGCAAACTCAATATCGGCACATCGCCGGTCGGCACCGGCGGCTACATGTGCGCGGAACTGTTCAAGGCCGAATCCGGTATCGATGCCGCGATCATTCCCTACAAGGGCACTGCGCCCGTCATGAACGACCTGCTCGGCGGCCATGTGCCTGTCGCGTTCGGCGTGCTGCCGCCGGCGCTCGGCAATATCGCAGCCGGCCAGTTGCGCGCCATCGCCGTCACCAGCAAGGCGCGCTTCTCGCTACTACCTGACGTGCCGACATTCGACGAGTCGGGGATGCCTGGCTTCGAAGCCGTGCTGCATTACGGGCTGCTCGCGCCGTCAGGCACGCCGCCTGAGATCGTCGAACTCCTCAGCGCCGAGCTGCGCAAACTTGTCAGCGATCCGGAGGTGCAGAAACGCATCCGCCTCGAAGGCGGCGATCCCCTGGCCTCGACGCCGGCCGAATACGCCGACGACATCGACAAGGAAGAGAAGAAGTGGAGCAAGCTCGTTCACCAGCTCGGGCTGAAGGTGGAGTAGCGGCGGGCTCTGGAGCGGGATGAGCTTAGGGCAGCAACCGCGAAGGAAGTGCGCTCCCTCTCCCGCTCTTGCGGGGGAGGGTTGGGGTGGGGGCTCTCTCCGCGAGTCATCGTGTGGAGAGAGCCCCCACCCGGCGCTTCGCGCCGACCTCCCCCGCAAGCGGGAGAGGTGCAGCGAGCCCGACGCTAGACCGTCTCACCGACCACCCATCAAATATTGGGATTCCACATCACCGGAATCTCCCGATAACCGCTGCCGACTTTCTCGACATGCGCCAGCGACGGGAACGGGTAGTGAAAGCCCTGCACCCGCATCTTGTCGGCCGCCAGCATGTCGTAAACCTTGCGGCGGGTCGCTTCCGCCATCGCCGGGTCCTGATCGTAGAAGACGTGCCAGTCGGGATGCCGGACGAACAGGAACGGCACGTGGGTGACATCGGATTGCACGTAGACGGAATCCGAGCCTGAAGCGATCACGAACGAGCTATGGCCGGGCGAGTGCCCGGGCGTACCCTGCGCGGTGACGCCGGGAATCACTTCCTTGCCTCCCTCATAGGTTCTCACACGCTTCAAAGCCTCCGGTGTGAAGACCCGCCGCGCATTCTTGAAGACGCCCTCGATACGGCCCTTGGGGGCGCGACTCATTTCGCCGTCGTCCATCCAGTACTGGTGCTCCCTGGCGGGCACCAGGATCTCGGCGTTCGGATAGGTCAGTGAATTGTCGTCCATCAGGAGGCCGTTCACGTGGTCGCCGTGATAGTGCGAGATGATCACGACGTCGACAGCGTTGCGGTCGATGCCCGCGGCCGCAAGGTTGGTCACGAACTGGCCGGCGGTGCCATTGCTCTTCTTGTAATTGCTCTCGCCGGTGCCGGTATCGATGATGGCCAGCTTCGATCCGGTGTTGATGGCGATCGGGTTGTACGGCGTGGTCATGTCCTTTTCCATGAAGACCTCGGCGAGCGCGGCGTTCACCACATCCTTCTTGATGTTGGTGACGTGATCCTCCGCCATCTTGAAGCGGTTGACGCCGTCGGTCGCCACCGTCACCTCGATGCTGCCGATCTTGTAGCGGTACCAGCCGGCGGTCTGCTTGCCCGCTGGCGGCGTGGCGGCGCGAACTGGCTGATTGAACGGCAGGCTCGTGGCTGCTGCCGCGCCTGCGGCAGCCGACAACAGATCGCGGCGCGTGAAAGCCGTCATTGGCGTCTCCCCTCAATTATTTATCCCGGGATTTGGCTCCCGAATTGGCGTGAATACTCCTGATTTTTGGGACCTTCCGCAAGCCGAAGCCGGAGCGAAATCTTCGAAGCCGGCCGGTGCGGGAGCTACCCGGCCCCGCATTTCCTCGCCCGCCCCCGCCTGTCACCTGGGGAACAGCGCACCGGCGCGGCAGCAGGCATTGTTCTCCTCACCGGACAGCGGACGCGATGGTCGCGCCGCCCGGAGCAAAGGGAGATACTGCGATGAATACCAGGATCAGGAATGCCGGTACCCTCGACACGCGCGCACTTGCCGACCACGAACTCGAAGCCGTCACCGGCGGCAAGGCCACCTACTACCAAATGGGCGGCCATTGGTACATTGTCGGCCACAACAAGTACGGCCAGTCCACCGGTGTGACCCGGGTTACCTGATGGACCCTGCCGGATCTGCAAAGCAAACCGGCAATGCAAAGGGCGGCCGCAAGGTCGCCCTTTCTTCGTTTCGGATCGCTGCGACGGATAGCGCGTCAGTCGTTGGCGCCGTGGATGGAGGCGACGACCGCGGCCGTGACCTCGTTGGTCCTCGCCTTGCCGCCGAGGTCCGGCGTGTGAAAGCGGGGATCGGCCGTGACACGCTCGACCGCCTGCATCAACCGCGTCGCAGCCGCTGGCTCGCCGAGATGCTCCAGCATCATCACCGATGACCAGAACGTCCCGACGGGATTGGCGATGCCTTTGCCGATGATGTCGAAGGCCGAGCCGTGTATAGGCTCGAACATCGAGGGATAGGTCCGCTCCGGATTGAGGTTCGCGGTCGGCGCGATGCCGAGCGAGCCGGCGAGCGCGGCCGCGAGATCCGACAGCACGTCGGCGTGCAAATTGGTGGCCACCACGGTATCGATCGTCTCCGGCTTCATGACCATGCGCATGGTCATCGCATCGACCAGCATCTTGTCCCAGGTCACGTCCTTGAACTCGGCCGCGATCTCGGTCGCGATCTCGTCCCACATCACCATGGCGTGGCGCTGGGCGTTGGATTTGGTCACGACGGTGAGCAGCTTGCGCGGCCGCGACTGTGCGAGCTTGAAGGCGAAGCGCATGATGCGCTCGACGCCGGACCGGGTCAGGATCGAGACGTCGGTTGCGACTTCGAGCGGCAAGCCCTTGTGGACGCGGCCGCCGACGCCGGCATATTCGCCTTCCGAGTTTTCGCGGACGATCACCCAGTCGAGCTCCTTGCCGTGCACGTTGCGCAGCGGGCTGGTGATGCCGGGCAGGATCCGCGTCGGGCGGACGTTGGCGTATTGATCGAACGGCTGGCAGATGGCGAGCCGCAGGCCCCACAGCGTGATGTGATCAGGCACATCGGGCGCGCCGGCCGAGCCGAACAGGATCGCGTCGTGATTCCTGATCTGGTCGCGGCCATCCTCCGGCATCATGATGCCGTGCTTCTTGTAGTACTCAGATCCCCAGTCGAAATGATCGACCTTGAACTTGAAGTTGCCGTCGCGCTGGGCCAGCGCGTGCAGCACCTCGACACCTGCGGCAATGACTTCGGTGCCGATCCCGTCGCCCGGGATGGCTGCTATGGCGTACGTCTTCATCGATTGGTCTCCGGATTGCGAATGTCGTT
Organism: Bradyrhizobium sp. JYMT SZCCT0180; assembly: GCF_018130165.1. GTDB lineage: Bacteria > Pseudomonadota > Alphaproteobacteria > Rhizobiales > Xanthobacteraceae > Bradyrhizobium. Next base: position 62,955 of record NZ_JAFCLZ010000001.1, read on the forward strand.
GTCAGCTTTGGGTGACCGCACGCTTGCGGCGGCGGGTTCAATTTCCTTTGGCACCTGCAGCCTTGATCACGGCACCCCAGCGCGGCACTTCGGCTGTCAGATGCGCCTTGAGCGCCGCCGGCGTCGCCAGCTCCGCCGCGACCGGCTCGGTGCCGAGATTGGCAAACCGCTCGATCACCTTGGGGTCTTTCAGCGCGGCCTGAAGGGCTGCCACGAGCTTGTCGGTGGCGTCTTTGGGCAATCCCTTCGGGGCCCACAAGGCGTGCCAGGCCGAGGCCTCGAAACCCTTGACGGCGCCACTATCGAGCGTCGGCAGGTCGGGCAATGACGAGACCTTGGCTTTGGTCGTGACCGCAAAGCCCTTGATCTTGCCTTCCTTGATCTGGTTGGTGGTGTTGGTGGTCTGGTCGCACATCACGTCGAACTGGCCGCTGAGCAGGTCGTTCATGGCCGGCCCGGTGCCGCGATAGGGAATCCCGTTCATCTGCACGCCGAGCTCCTTCATCAGCATCAGCATGCAAAGATGCGAGGCGGAACCGATGCCGGCATGTCCGTAGACGGCCTTTTCGCCGCTCGCGCGAATCCACGCCACGTACTCGGTCACATTGTTGGCAGCAAGTGTCGGCTTCGACACCAGGGTCATCGGCACGTCGGTGATGCGGCCGAGGTGGTCGAAATCGTCGACGACATCATATTTGAGGGAGTCGTAGAGCGCGGGCGCGGTGGCGTGCGCGATGTGCCAGATCGCGAGCGTGTAACCGTCGGCGGCCGACTTCGACACGCGCGCCATGCCGAGCGTACCACCGGCGCCGCCGATATTTTCGACCAGGATGGTCTGGCCGAGGCTTCGGCCCATCGATTCCGCGATGAGGCGGGCCACGGTGTCGGTCGGCCCTCCGGCCGCCGCCGGAACGATGATGGTGATCGGTTTTGTCGGAAAGGCTGTCTGCCCGAAAGCGGGGTGTGACGCCCATAGCGACGCGGCCGCGAGGGCGCCGGAAAGGATCGTGCGACGATTGAACCGCATTGGGTCGCTCCCTGAAGAATTCGTTGATCGGCTGATTTCAGCCCTTCCGGACAAGGTACGGCCAAGTGTCACGCGCCTTCAATCGGCATACGATTATACAAATATTTGATATAATCTGCCGGGGGAGGACGAAATATGGAACTGCACCAGCTTCGCTGCTTCGTGGCGGCGGCCGAGGAATTGCATTTCGGGCGTGCGGCGCAGCGGCTGGAAATGCTGCCCTCCGCGCTCGGGCGTTACATCCGCCTGCTCGAAGACGATCTCGGCACAAGGCTGATGACGCGAACGACGCGCAGCGTGACGCTGACCGATGACGGCGTCGTCCTGCTCAAGGAGGCCCGCGCCTTGCTGGCGCAGGCGGACAATCTGGCGGTCAAATTCCAGGCGCGGGGCCGCAAGCAGGGCGCGATCATCCGCGTCGGCGCGATCGACAGCGCAGCGGCGGGACTGCTGCCGATGCTGCTTTCCGATTTTCGCGAACAGAGGCCGGATGTCACGGTGAGATTGACGGAAGACAAGACGATCCGGCTATTGCCGGCGCTGCTCTCCGGCCGGCTCGACATCGCCCTGGTGCGCCCTCCCCAGAAACCCGACAAGCGGCTGGAATTTCTGTTTCTGCTGCACGAGACGGCCGTCGTCGCGGTGCCGGACCATCATCGCCTCGCGTCGAGAAAACGGGTGACCGTCGCCGATCTTGCCGAACAGCCGCTGATCGTACCCGAGCGTCGCTCGCGCCCGCATAGCCACGATCTGACCATGAAACTGTTTGCGCAGGCCGGGCTGCAGGCGCGAATCATCCAGATTGCCAATGAAAAGCAGACCATCGTGAATCTCGTCGCGGCCGAACTTGGCGTTGCCATCGTGCCGCGATGGACATCGCGAATGGCGGCGCGCGGCGTTCGGTTTGTTCGGCTCGCGGGGTCGGACATGAACCGCTTGCCGCTCGCAGCCGCCTGGACCCGCGGCACGCGCGATCTCATCCGGGACGAAATGCTCGGGATTCTCAAAGCTTCGCTTAAGCGCTACGCGCGGGAAGCCTGAAGCCGGTCGATCGTCTGGACGAGCGGGCTGCCGCCTGACGGCACGTCGGCGTGCGTGACCTGGATCACAAACAAGTCGGGCCGGAGAAGGCAATGTCCCGTTCGTCGCAGCGTTGTGCTGCGCCTAACCAAGGAAAACAACCATGACCGATTTCACCCCCGTCAAAGCCGAAACATTGACTTCCGATGAACTCGATCGTGTTTCGGGTGGCATCATCATCGTGAGCGGATTGCAGCGCCAGCTTACCTCCAGGCTGGACTGGGTCGCGCTCAATCCGCAGCCGCTGCCGCCGAAGGTTTTCTTCTCATTCGGCCGCTGATCGCGGCCGCAGCCTCCGGCATGACGAACTCGCTCTCTAGTTCGTGTTAAGCCGGAAGCGCAGCGTCCTGGTGCCGATGAAGGAGATCGCATCGCCCTGCCGCTTCCAGGTCGCGGCGTCGGTCAGTGCGGCAATCAGTTCGTCGTCGGCCTGGGCGCGATTGGCCGGACAATTGCGGTTCTCCATCGCGCCGGCGACGAAGATCACGGTGTTGCCCGCCACCGAAAACTGGCCCTTGCCGCCCTTGCACCAGAGTTCGAGCACCACCTCGCCGCGGTCGCCGATTTCCAGATTGGGTATCCGCTTGGAGCCGGGCTGCGGCGGGACATCCATGGTCATTTCCATTCCGAACGGAAAGCCGTTGTCGGCCTGGGCCTGAGCCGCATTGGGGACGGCGGAAACCAGCAGCACCGCAGCAACGCCTGCGAGCTTCACCATGCGCGCGAATGAAATCATGCAACCTCTCGAAATATCTCAAACCCGATAGCGCGCCGTTCTATTGAACAAGTATGTCGTTGGCTAGAGCTGGTGCGCAAAATGCCGCACCAAAGAAAACCCGCGGCCTGCGCCGCGGGAATTTGATTGACCGATCCGGGTCTTGCTGCGCAATCCCGCTCAGTCGAATTTTGCCTGCGCCGTCTTTCCATCAGGGCCGGTCAGTTGAACGACGCCTTTTGGCTGAACCGGCAATGCGACGCTGGCGGTGCCGGAAAGCAGCGCGCTCCCGGCAGGCTGCAGCAGGATTCGCTGGGATTTGCCGTCGACAACGAGGATCGCAATCGCCTTGAAGCCGGTGGCCGGAATCGATTTCTGGTTCTCGTCGCTGACGAACAGTTCGAGCTTGTCGGATTTCGAAACCAGTTCGACGTGATACGATCCGGCATGGGCGACCCAGCCGCCATTCGTTCCCTTCTCGTCGTGCGCCGAGGCGCAAGTCGACCAGGCCAGCATGGCCACAACCATCACAAATTTCGCATTCACCGTCATTCTCCGCATGTTGATGTCAAAAGGCTTCGGCGGCTGAATTTGCCGGGGCCGTTCCCGCCTTGCCCTCGGCGCCTCGCCGCAGCCGCTCCAGAGGCGCTTCGCCATAGCGAAGGAACAGAACGGGCGTCAGCAGCGTGTCGAGCAGGGTCGCGCTGAGCAGGCCGCCGAAAATCGTCACCGCCACCGGATGCAGGATTTCCTTGCCGGGCGTTGCCGCGTCGATCAGCAGCGGCACCAGCGCCACGCCGGCCGCCATCGCCGTCATCAAGACCGGCGTCAGCCGCTCGACGCTGCCGCAAATCACGAGGTCGTGGCCGAACGGCATTCCTTCCTTCAGCGCCAGGTTGATGTAGTGGCTGATCTTCAGGATGCCGTTGCGAACCGCAATGCCGGTCAGCGTGACAAATCCAACCATCGACGCAACCGAGAGCGGCTGGCCCGCCAGCCAAAGCGCCGCGACCGACCCGATCAGCGCCAGCGGGACGTTACCCATGATGATGAAGGCGAGCACGCTCGAGCGGTAGCGGCTGTAGAGAATGGCAAACACCAGCAACAGCGACAGCAGCGAGAGTACGCCGATGGTCCGGCTTGCTTCCTCCTGGGCCTGGAACGTTCCCTCCAGGCGAACGTAAAAGCCATCGGGCAGTTTTGTCGAAGCGGTTACTTTTCGGATCGCTTCGACAATGTCGGTCATGTCGGCGCCCCCTTTAGTGTTCGCGAACACCACCACGCGGCGGCGGCCGTTCTCGCGCAGGATCTGGTTGGGGCCTTCGGTCTCCTTGACGTCGGCGATCTGCCGCGCCGGGATCCATCCGGCCGGCGTTTCGATCAAGAGGTCGCCCAGGGTTTGCGTGGTGCGAAGCCGATCCGGCAGCCGCATCGTGACGTCGAACCGCCGATAACCGTCCACCACCCGTGAAATGACGCGGCCGTTCGAGAGCCGGCTGAGTTGCTCGATCACGGCGGCCGGCTGGACGCCGTAGAGCGCGGCACGGCGATAATCAACACGGATTTCCAGCTGCGGAATCAGCACCTGCTTTTCGACCTGAAGGTCGGTGAGACCAGGAATATCCGCCAGCTTGCCGCGCAGCATTTCAGCGGTTGCGCGCAGGCTGTTCAGATCGTCGCCGAACACTTTCAGCGCAATTTCGGCCCGAACGCCCGAAAGCAGGTGGTCGAGCCGGTGCGAAATCGGCTGGCCTACGTTGATCGCAGCGGGAAGCACGGCGAGCCGGGCCCTTATATCCGCGACGATTTCGGTCTTTGGCCGTTTCGATGGCTTGAGATTGACCTCGAGGTCCGACGAATGGACGCCCTCGGCATGCTCGTCGAGCTCCGCCCGCCCGGTTCGCCGGCCAACGGTCTTGACCTCGGGCACCTCAAGGACGAGGCGCTCGGCAATCAACCCGACGCGATGGGATTCGGCGAGCGAAATTCCCGGATTGAACAGCATGTTGATCGTGAAGGTGCCTTCGTTGAAGGGCGGCAGGAATGCGCGGGGAAGATAGAATGCGCTAACCGCCGCAATGACGACCGCCGCGAGGGCGGCAGCCATCAAGGCGCGCTGATAGTGGAAGACACGTTCCAGCAAGGCCGCATTGGCACGCTTGAGCATCGCGACCAGAGCGCTGTCGCCGTGATCGAGGCGCTTGAGATGCGGAAGCATATAGTAAGCCATCACCGGGGTCAGGGTGATGGAGACCGCAAGGCTGGCGAGAATGGAGATGATGTAGGCCTGACCAAGCGGCGCAAACAACTTGCCTTCTATACCCGACAGCGCGAACAGCGGCACGAACACCAGCACGATGATCGCGGTCGCATAGACGATGCCGGACCGGACCTCCTGCGATGCCGACACAATGACATCGAATGCCGGGAGCGGATGCTCCAATGTCCGATTTTCGCGCAACCGCCGGAAGATGTTTTCGACGTCGACGACGGCGTCATCGACCAGCTCTCCGATGGCGATGGCAATGCCGCCAAGGGTCATCGTGTTGATCGACAGGCCGGCAAAATAGAACACGACCGCGGTCGTCAGGATCGACACCGGGATCGCAGCCAGCGAGATCGCCGTCGTCCGCCAGTTCATCAGGAACAGAAACAGCACGATGGCGACGACCGCGCCGGCCTCGAGCAGGACACGCTCGACATTGCGGATCGAGGTTTCGATGAAATTGGCCTGGCGGAAGATGATCTGGTCGGCTTTCATGCCCGTCGGCAGCGAGGCCGTGATCTCCTTCAGGGCCTGCTCGATCTCGCGCGTGAGCTTGATCGTATCGACGTTCGGCTGCTTCTCGACCGAGACGACGACGGCGGGCTTGCCCATATAGCCGGCGTCGCCACGCTTGACCTTGGGTGCAAACTCGACGGTGGCGACCTGCTTCAGATAGACCGGCCCGCCATTGACCTGCGCCACCACCACGTTGCGAAGGTCGTCCAGATTGGTGGTCCGCCCGATGTTGCGGATCAGATATTCGCGGGCATGCTGATCGGTAAATCCGCCGCCGGTATTGACGCCGAACTGGTTCAAGGCCAGTTCGACCTGCTCATAGGTGACGCCCAGGCTGCGAAGCGCGGGCGGATTGGGGGAAATTCGATACTGCCGAACCTCACCGCCCATCGGAATCACCTGCGCTACGCCGGGGATCGTGAGCAGCCGCGGCCGCACCACAAAGTCCGCGGTCTCGCGGACTTCCATTGCCGAAGCCCGCTCGCTGGTCACCGCAACCAGCAGCACCTGGCCCATGATGGAGTTGATCGGTCCCAGTTGCGGAACGGTGTTGGGCGGCAACTGGGTCCGGATCAGATTGAGGCGTTCGGCGATCTGCTGCCGGTTACGATAGATGTCGGTGCCCCAGTCGAATTCGACATAGACGATCGAAAGGCCGATTCCGGAAACCGAGCGGACCCGCGTCACGCCGGGAACACCGTTCATCTGCGTTTCGATCGGAAAGCTGACGAGCTGTTCGACCTCGGGGGGCGCGAGCCCGTCCGACTCGGTCATGATCGTGACCGTCGGCTTGTTCAGGTCGGGAAACACGTCCACCGGCAGCCGGCCAGCGCTGAAGATGCCGAGCAACACCAGGGCCAGCGCGGCCGCCATGACCAGGAGGCTGTTGCGCAGCGACTGTGTGACGAGAAAGCGAAACATCTGTCCTGCTCCTCAACGCACTTGGTCGAGCAGTTCGGCGCCCTGCACGACGAGGCGCTTGCCTCCGGCAAGGCCCGTGGCGATGAATACGCGGTCACCGTCGAGCGGCTCTACCCGCACCGGATGTTGTTCGAAACGCTCGGGCGTGACGTGTTCGTAGACGACTTCCTGGCCGTTCATGTTGCGCACCAGACTGGCCCGCGGCACCGCAAGGCCGACTTTTTCCTCATTGGTGGTGGCAAGGACCGTGACGAACTGCCCGGCGCGAAGGCCGGAAAGGTCGCCCTGAATCGCAAACTGGACCGGAATGGATTGATTGCGGTCCGCAAAGCCGGAGCCTTGGTAGGTGAGCGTAACGATGCGATCGTTCCCTGCATTCGCGGTCGCGCTGCGAACGCCAGCCAGCGCATCGAAACTGCGGGCTTCGACCCACAGACGAGTCGGGTCGATGATGTGGAAGATCACGGCATTGGACTGGGCGATCTGCCCGGCCACCGGCGTGCCTTCGGCAATCACACCGTCGACCGGCGCCAGCAGCGCTTCGGGCTCACGGCGCGCCCGATCGAGCGATCCGCGGCGGTCCTTCAATCCCTGCAGCTCGGACCTCGTGTCTTCGAGCTGGGAGCGGGCAATGGCGCCGCTCGGCACCAGCGTTTCATAGCGGGCGAGCCGGCGCTCCACGATGGAAATCTGCTGGTCGAGTTCGCCCTGGCGCTGGCGCATATCCGACACGTCGATGGCCTGCAGCGGCGGGTCGACATAAGCGACGATGTCGCCCTTTTTGACCGGCGTCCCCAGCTTTGGAAATCCGCCTGGCGGCGCCGATAGGCGGCCGCCCACCGAGGCTTGCACGAAGCCGCTGGCGTTCGGATCGGGAATGATTCGGCCTGGCAGCTCGATGGCGCGCGGGTGCGCGCGGGATTCAGTCATCACGGTGCGGATTGCGAGAATGCGTTGCGTGCTCTTTGGCACGAACACCCCGCCGTCCGGGAGACGCTGGGCCTGGTCGCGAACCGATTGCATCGGCGCGGCTTGAGCGGTGTGATCGTGACCGTCATGGGAGCGGGACGGGCTGTTGAACAGGACGACCGCGCCGGCGACGACGAGAACCATTGCCGCTCTGCGACGCCGCCGCATCAACACCAGACGCCGCCGAATCAACACCGTGAGGCCGATCCCGGCGGCAAGCCCCCCCAGCATGGCCAAAAACAACGCCGGGCGCTCATGATTGTAGTGGTGCCGAATCTCCCCCGCGATGGCGGAAGCCGAGAACCATGATGTTGGTCCGGCTGTGCCGCCCGGAACATCCGGAATCACGAGCCGGGCGGGCAACACGTCCACATTGCCGTCTTTCGTGACCGTAAAGATCAGGTCGTAGGCTCCCCGCTTGCTGGACCAGGGCGCGTCGAGACGATAGGGCTCGCCCGGCCTGGCTTCGGCCTTCTGCGGCCCGGCGGGCGTTTCGATTTCGATTTCGGCGCCATCCACCGGCTCGTTGGTTGCGAACCGGTCGAGATAGATGATGAGGACGCCTTCGCGCGCAATCGCAACCAGTTCGTGCGCGTCCGAGTCAGTCTCGGCACGCGGCGCGAGACTGGCGCTCGGCGCCGGAGCGGGCGCGCCATGATCGTGGCCTTCGTGCGCCAGCACCGGGCCTGCCATGAGCAGGAATAACATAGCCGCCACGCACCGCGCGGCACGGAACAAAAAAGACATCTGAATGACTCACCTGAGAAGAAGCGTGTTCTCGCTCGCGCGGCCGGCACATCGTGCCGCCGCGATATCGTTGCTCAGGTGAACGCTCGGGGGGGTTTGCGCAGGCTTGCAGGCTTTATGCCCGAAGCAAGTACGGCACCGGTGATATCAAGACGGTGCGAATGAACCGCGGGAGGCAAACATTGCGAGGCAGCGACCAAAGCGGCCCCGCCGCAGCACCCCATGCCCGCCCCGCAACAACCGTCCACGCATCCGTCCGCATCGATCGGCGCTGCGCCCGGCGGCCGACTTGCGGTCAGGACAAGCGCGTGCGGGATAGAATCGTCGGTTTTGGTGAAGGCGGCCTCGGCAAGGACGTCGTTGGTGAACGCAGCCTTGGTGAGGTGATGCGCCACCGGCGCATGGGCGCCGTGAGGCACCGCATGATGATGAACGTGGACGTGTCCCTGCAGGCGGTGGGCCTGGTCGGCATGGGCGCGGGCCAAGGCAGGCGCAAATTGAACGGCGATCAGGACGATCACCGCACAAATAAACTGCCAAAGCTTTGGGTTCGCGTTCATCATGCTCACAATATCACAGGGCTCTCGGCACTGCATAGGTCAGGTTAAAGATGGCTAACACATGCTGCGAGCCATTTGTCTTCCAGTCGTCTTGCATCTTTCTGTCGTCTTCAGGCCAGCAACGGTTCACGAGGCTTTGATGAACGGGGCCGCCGGTCCAGACAGGGTGTATATCCACGCTCGAAACTGAATACTATTACGGTCGGCATCCCGTTCAGGGCACCCCATCAGCTTCAGTTGAATTTGGCTTGCACGGTTTTTCCATCGGGTGAGGTCAGTTGCACCACCCCCTTCGGCTGGGCCGACAGCGCGTCGGTGGCGGTTCCGGAAAGCCGCGCGCTTCCGGCAGGTTCCATCGCAACGCGCTGGGCCTTGCCATTGACGACAAAGATGCCGATGGCCTTGAAGCCGGTTGCGGCGATCGGCTTCTGGTTCGCATCGCTGATGTAGAGATCGACCTTTTCGGATTTCGAAACCAGCTCGACATGATACGCGCCGGCATCCTCGACCCTGCCGCCATTCGTGCCCTGGTGATCGTGCGCCCAGGCGCTGGCGGACGAAGCCACGAGCGCAGCAACCATTAGAAACTTCTTCATTGTCATACTCCAGATCTTCGGTTGCCGACAGGCGTCGGAGGGACGTGATCAAAGTGGATCAACAGCGATCCAGCCGAGGTGGTAAGCCGGCCGACGGCGTCGGCCGGCTTTTTGTCGTTAGTGGTGGTGGTGGTGACCGTGGTGGTGATGATGGCCGTGGTGATGGTGATGGCCATGATGATGATGGTGCCGGCGCCAATGCCAGTAATGGCCATGATGGTGATGACCATGATGGTGATGCCAGCCGTGGTGATGATGACCATGATGGTGATGCCAATGCCCCGCGCTGCTTGCGGAGACGCCGGCGACCAGGATGGCGGTTGCAGCGAACGCGGAGAGGATTGCTTTACGAAACGACATGGTAGGGTAGCTCCTTGGGTTCTGGTAGCAGGGGATCTGCTCCGTAGTTCGAACCCTATGATCGTTGTCTGCGGCTGAACGTGAGCTGAAACACGTTGGTGCACTCGCCTCTTCCTGAAGCGTGGACCTGCAAGCGAATTCGCAAGGCAAATCAGACACGAACAGCGCATTCATCTCGGCGTGCGCCACAATGACGCGCGTCGAAATTGCTTCGTCGTCGATCGTGTCAATGTGTCTAGCCGTGTGCATGGCTGTTTGACGCGCGCGTCATTCACATCGTTCATGGAAAATTTCTGAACAGTTGTTCAGATGTCCGCTCGGCGATGAAGGGAAAGACGATCGCCAGCACGTATTGAAGATCGCAACCAGCGCCGCGACGCGGCGCAATTCGTTGCTGCTCACTTGCGCCGTCGGCCGCAGTGAAATTCGGGCTCGGCAAATAGCTGGTTCGGCTCGATGGAGAACCAGGCAATTGGGTGTTGTGATGGAAGCTGATCTGACCGCCTTGAAAGGCTGGTACAGTTGGGTGGGTTCGAACCACCGACCTCCTGTTCCACAGACAGGCGCTCTAACCAACTGAGCTACAACTGCATCCTGCGCGAAGCCCTTGGGTAGGATTGCTTCGACCATCCGTACCTACAGCAGGCACCATCGACTGAATGTGAGTTACCGCACACAGTGGATCGGCCGGCGAAAATGACAATCCAGCTTCGTCATTGCGAGCGCAGCGACTTGTCCGCCGTAGCTCAACGAGCGTAGGCGGAAGCAATCCATGGCACCACTTGCGGAGGCATGGATTGCTTCGTCGCTGTCGCTCCCTTGCGCAAACGCTTCGCGTTTGTCGCAGGCAATGACGACGTAGCGAGAGTGGCTGCGACAAATTAACCCGACGGGCAAAATTCCGCTTCCCTCGTCGGGCAAATCAGCGGTTTGAATCATCGCGTCCCGCCCGACAAGAGGGGCGTGCGCACGTCACGAACGCGCGGCGGGATGCGGTGGACGTTTGTTGCGCCTGACGACGGCGTATACAGGCGTACGGCAAAACCGTGTGGTCCTGGCGCCCGTTGCCGGCGTCAAGCTGTCGGAGAAGCGTGAGCGGAAACGATAGCGACGGAGTCAACCAAGAACTCGTCTCCGGGGAGATCACGGCATAAGCCGTAAAGCCATTGCGCAGGGAAGGCCGGGTGTTCTCCGCTGCCCTGTATGCTCGTGTGCACTTTGTTTTGTGCAAACCGCACACGGGACCGCGGGTGCAGCGCGCACCCGGTCTTCCCTGCGCCCTCTGTTTGGAGGGCGGGAAGTTTCTGGCAAAGCTCGGGCGCAATGCGTCGCGAGAATGCGAAGGTGTGTTCAGCACAGTGCAACAACAAACACGCTGTCGTCCCGGCCTTGAGCCGGGACCCATACGCCGCGGCCCATCGGTGAGCGCGCAGACGTTAGATACCTTTCGCAAAACGAGCGCCGCGGAGTATGGGTCCCTGCGTTCGCAGGGACGACATCTTCTCCGTAGGTTCAGTTGCGCCCTACTGCAGGACCATCAACGTGAACGGATAGACGTAAGCCTGCAGTGTCACCAGTCCGCCGACCAGACACGCCAGCACGATCGAATGCAGAAACACGTAACGAAGGATCGAGCCTTCGTGGCCGTACCAGTTGGTCGCCGTCGAGGCGACGACGATCGATTGCGCGTCGATCATCTTGCCCATGACGCCGCCGGAGGAATTGGCCGCGGCCATCAGGATCGGCGGCAGGCCCAACTGCTCGGACGTGATCTTTTGCAGATTGCCGAACAGCACGTTGGAAGCGGTGTCCGATCCCGTCAGCGCCACGCCGAGCCAGCCGAGCAAGGTGCCGAAGAAAGGATAGAGCACGCCGGTTGCGGCGAAGGCGAGGCCGAGCGTGGCATCGACGCCGGATAGCCGCGTCAGCGTGCCGATCGCCAGCATCGCCGAGATCGTGATCAGCGAGATCGCGCACAGTTTGATGGTGCGGCCGTATTCCGCAATCATCCTCGCCGGCGAGAAGCTCATCAGGAAACCGGAAATGATCGCGGCGATCAGCATGCCGGTGCCGGTGAACGACAGATAGGTGAAGTCGAACAGCGCGGCTTCCGGTGTCGGCCTGGCGGCGACCGGGGGCACCTTGTTGATCAGGTTGTGCAGTTCGGGGACCTGATATTTCCAGACGAAGCTGGCGTTCGCCCAGCTCTTGAACCCGCCATTGCCCCAGATCAGCATCACCACACAGACGATGATCCATGGCAGCAGCGCGCTCCACAATTCGCCTTGCGTGAGCGGCGTCCTGTCCATCGGCTTCGGCGTCGTCATGGTCGCGGCCGATTCATCCTTGCCGCGCAAGGCGGGCGACAACCAAAGCTCCTTGGGCTGCCACACTTTCAGGAACAGGATCAGGCATCCCATCGAAATCAGCGAGGCGCCGATGTCGACGATCCAGGGGTTGATGTAGTTCGAGATCACGAATTGCGGGATCGCGAACGAGACGCCGGTGACCAGGATAGCCGGCCACACGTCCTTCATGCCTTTCCAGCCGGCAAAGGCCCACACCACCCAGAACGGCACGATCAGCGAGAACAGCGGCAATTGCCGGCCGACCATCGCGCCGAGAATATAGGGATCGAGGCCGGTGACCTGGGCCAGGCCCTGGATCGGCGTGCCCAGCGCGCCATAGGCAACGGGTGCGGTGTTGGCGATCAGCGACAGGCCGGAGGCCGCCAGCGGCGAGAAGCCGAGCCCGATCAGAACCGCGCCTGTGATCGCGACCGGCGTGCCGAAACCGGACGCGCCCTCAAAAAATGCGCCGAAGGCGAACGCGATCAGGAGCAGTTGCAGGCGACGGTCGTTGGTGACCCCGCCGATGGCGCGTTTCAACAATTCGAAGCGGCCGGTTTCGACCGTAATGCGGTAGAGGAAAATGACATTGAGGACGATCCAGCCGATCGGGAAGAAGCCGACCACCACGCCGAGCAGCGATGCCCGGACCGACATGCCCGCGGGCATATGGTAGATGGCAATGGTGACGATGTTGGCGACGATCAACGCAATGATGGCCGCGATGTGCGCCTTGACCTTGCCGCTGGCGATCAGCACCAGGAGCGTGACCACCGGCACGGCAGCGGCGAGCGTCGACAAGGTCGCGTTGCCCAGCGGATTGTAGACTTGATCCCACATGTTCGGATTCTCCCCGGATTATTATTGGGCACCCGGCCGTGTGGACGGTCCGGTGTGCCTGGCGCCTGCGGAAACGTGCTCTCATCCGCAAGATCGACTGCTGGTTCGGCAGTTCGCCGAAACCCGCTCACAACCTCGCGAAGTTCAGAGGTCCCCCGCCCCTCGCCGTGACAGCCATGCTAGGGTCTGCCTGGCCCCCGCGACAAGTCGCCGCAGGTCGAAAAATCTACGACTTTAGTCCAACGTCAAATTCTTCCATTCTTTCAGCCCTTTAAGGGCCCCTCCCCGGAGACCATCGTGAAGAACATCCGCTCGACGCTCGCGACCGTATGGCGGATCGCCGCGCCCTATTTCCGTTCCGAGGACAAATGGGCCGGCCGCGCGCTGCTCGCGGCTGTCATCACGATCCAACTGCTGCTGGTCGCGATCGACGTCCTCGTGAACCAGTGGCAGAATCGCTTCTTCAACGCGCTGCAGGAATACAATTGGGACGTCTTCGTCCGGGAGATCGGCGTCTTTTGCGTGCTGGCGAGCTGCGCCGTCGTGCTTGCCGTCTACCAGCTCTACCTCAATCAATGGCTGCAGATTCGCTGGCGGCGCTGGCTGACCCGGCACTATCTCGGCGAATGGATGCACGGCGCCAATCACTACCGCATGCAATTGCAGGGCGACGCCGCCGACAATCCGGACCAGCGCATTGCCGACGACGTCAGGCTGTTCGTCGAGCGGACGCTGGATATCGGGCTGAGCCTTCTGAATTCGGTGGTGACGCTGCTTTCCTTCGTCATCATCCTGTGGGGCCTGTCGGCAGCCGCCCCCTTGCACCTGTTCGGCAAGGAGTACGCCATCCCGGGCTACCTGGTCTGGGGCGCGCTGATCTACGCCGTCCTCGGCACGGCGCTAACGCAATGGATCGGCTCGCCTTTGGTGCGGCTTGATTTCAAGCAGCAGCAATTCGAGGCCGACTTTCGCTTCAACCTGGTTCGGGCACGGGAGAACTCCGAGCAGATCGCGCTGTTGCAGGGCGAACGCGCGGAGCGCATGGGGCTTTGGGCGCGTTTCCACCATGTGATCGAAAACTGGTACGGCATCATGGGCCGGACCAAGCGGCTGACCACGTTCACCGCGAGCTATTCGCAGGCCGCGGTGATCTTTCCCTACATCCTGGTGGCACCGGCCTTCTTCGAAAAGAAGGTCCAGCTTGGCGGCCTGACCCAGACCGCGTCCGCGTTCGGCAGCGTGCAGTCGTCGCTGTCGATCTTCGTCACGATCTACCGCACGCTGGCCGACTGGCGCGCCATCGTCGCCCGTCTCGACGGGTTTGAAGCCGCCATCGCGAGCGCCACGGCGCTGGAGAAATCGAGCGAATCGATCGACGTCGTCGCATCAGAGGGCGGCACGGCGATCGACCTGCGCGAGCTCACGCTGCGCCTGCCCAACGGCACGCCGTTGGTCTCGGCCGATGCCTTAAGCCTTCGCGGCGGCGAACGTACGCTGCTCACCGGCCCGTCGGGCTCCGGCAAGTCGACCCTGTTCCGGGCCATCGCCGGCATCTGGCCGTTCGGCAGCGGCTCGATCGCCATCCCCGCCGGCGCGTCGGTCATGATGCTGCCGCAGCGGCCTTACTTTCCGATCGGATCGCTGCATGGGGCGATCGCCTATCCCGGCGCAACCGAAACCTTCAGCGCCGATCGGGTCAGGGAAGCGCTCACCCAGGTCGGCCTGCCAAAGCTTGCCGGGCGGCTGGAGGAGGAATCGCACTGGAACCGGATGCTCTCGCTTGGCGAGCAGCAGCGCCTCGCCCTGGCGCGCGCGCTGTTGCACGCGCCGCAATATTTGTTCCTCGACGAGGCGACCGCCTCGCTCGACGAACCCTCGGAAGCCGCGCTGTACGATTTGCTTGGCTCGGAACTGCCGCAAACCACCATCGTCTCGATCGGCCACCGCTCGACGCTCGAGGCCTTCCACCAGCGCCACGTCGCCATGGTCCGCGACGGCGACCGGTTCACGCTGCGGGAAGCGGTCAGCGCCCAGCCGGCGTAAGCCTGATTAGCAACCATGGCGCTGACGACATGGCCGCCGATCAGCCCGTGCGGCTGCGGCCGGCTCCGCTTGCGGTGATAGATCGCGCGCGCGGTGCGCCGCCAATCCCATTGCCTCGGAGCCGCCCCAAAAGCAAAGGGGCGGCAGATTGCTCTGCCGCCCCCGGATCTTCGCGAGGAAGATATTACTTCAGGTTGGTCAGCGCGGTCAGGTCAGCCGAGAGCTTGACGATGCCGGCTGCGCCGCACCAGTTCGAACCCACGCCGGACGGATTGATCGCAGTGACGTTGGTTCCGGTAAAGGCGTTGAGTTCGCCGCGAGCGGTGAAGTCGCTGGTGAAGGCGTTGCAATCGCCCTTCGACAGGTTGGTGTCGGAGTAACGGAAGTCCAGCGTGAACACCTTGTAGGTGAAGCCGATGCCGATATTCCAGGTGTTGTAGTCGGCGTAGTTGATGCCATTCGGGAACGCGAGGGTGCCGTAGAACGAGTCCGACGTGCCCAGCCACTGGCGGCCGAACTCACCCGACACGTACATGCCGAGGCCGCTGGT
This sequence comes from Bradyrhizobium sp. JYMT SZCCT0180, assembly GCF_018130165.1. Lineage (GTDB taxonomy): Bacteria > Pseudomonadota > Alphaproteobacteria > Rhizobiales > Xanthobacteraceae > Bradyrhizobium. Next base: position 78,493 of record NZ_JAFCLZ010000001.1, read on the forward strand.
GCCGAACCAGGCGCTCGGCGCGATCGCCTTGCCGACGATCGAAGCATAGGTGCCTTCGGCGCCGCTGTTGAGGAAGCTCGGCGTATAATAAGCGGTGCCGCCCAGCGAGAAGTTGTCGTTGAAGGTGTAGTTCACCTTGCCGTAGACCTCGAAGAAGCTGACGTCCTTCTTGAGCACGTTGAGATTGAGCAGGGTGTTCGCCTGGCATTCAGCGCTGAGCGGAACGCCGGCGAAATCGGCGACGGCGCCGCCGCCGTATTGGCAGGTTCCACCCGGATAGATGTAGCCCCAGGCGCCGACATCGAAGGCAAAGGCGCCAACGGTCAGGCGGGCACCGCCGTAGGCGTCGACTTCAGCGGCGGCACGGTTGGGGAACGAGATGCTGGCAGCGCCCAGGCCGACATACAGCTGGAAGTCCTTGGTGACGTTGTAGCGCGGCTCGAAATAGGCGTTGACCGACGGCTTGTGGTTGGACTGGGTGATGCCGCGGAAGATGTAATCGTTGGTGATGCCGGCGCCGAAGGCGATATCCCAGGGATCGAACACGACAGGCGGCGGGGCCTTCACAGCCTTGACGCGCAAGTCTGCCGCGAGAGCCGAACCCGATACCATTGCCAGCGCCGTTGCTAACAAAGCCAGTTTCTTCATGACGATCCCCATCACCTTCTAGAACAGTCCCGTTCCGGTGGCCCCCAGGGCAAGCGATAACCGACTGCAACCAAATTCTGATTGCAATCTGGGACTTGCCGTCATGGGCGTGAAGCAAAAAAGACAATCATCTGCCGCCTTTTTAGGCGTTCTACCCGTTTCGGAAAATGTTGTCCGCGGGTGTTGCATTCCCACAACAAGTTTGGCGGCCCTCGTGTCCGTCAGGCGACATCTGGAACCGGCAAAACAAGGGGTCAGCTGCCCGCTTGCCTGAACAGCGGCCGAATCAACTGCCTCCGTAGAAATCCGTGGTGAAATTGATCAGCCGGCCGGCCTCAAGGAAAAAGCCGCAGCGGTGGACGCTGCGGCTTTCCGATCAATCAACCTTGGCGGGTCGCGGACGACCTAGTGCTGATCGCCGCCATTGGACGAGCCGGAGCCCCATGACGGGGTCGATGACTCCGAACTCGGCGTTGCCCAGCTCGGAGCGGGCGCAGCTTCGGGCTCTGGCGCCGGAGCCGCCGCCGGGGCTGCCGGCTTGGACGCAGCAGGCTTGGCGGCGGCTTTCTTTTTCTTCGCCGGGCTCTTCGCCACAGCTTTCTTGGCGGCTTTCTTGGCAGCCTTCTTGGGCGCTGCCTTCTTGGCGGATTTCTTTGCGCTCTTCTTCGAAGCCTTCTTGGCGGATTTCTTTGCCGACTTCTTGGCGGCCTTCTTCGACGACTTCTTGGCAGATTTCTTCTTCGCCGCTACCGCCTTCTTGGCCTTTTTAGCCTTCTTGCTTTTCTTGCTCTTCTTCGCTTTAGCCATCGTGGTCCTCCTGTTGCCGCTGGTCGTGTCAGTCGAGCGCTCGAATAGTCGGCCGATCGATTAGTTCAATGCCGGCCTCAGTCCAGACCCCTTCAATTCAGGTTTTGGACCTCCTGTCGCCCAATCGAGAAGCTCAATCGTGTGCACCACAGGAACTGACGTACCGCCGGCAATCTGCACCATGCACCCAATATTGCCCGCAGCGATCATGTCCGGTTTGACTGTCGCAATATTGGCGATCTTGCGATCGCGCAATCTGCTCGCAATGTCAGGCTGGAGAATGTTGTAGGTCCCCGCCGAACCGCAACACAAATGGCTCTCGGGTACATCTTTCACCACGAATCCATTCTTGGAAAGCAATTCTTTCGGCGCGTGCGTGATTTTCTGTCCGTGCTGCAGCGAACAAGCCGAGTGATAGGCGATGGTGACGTCGCCTTGCTGGCTCGATGGATGCAGATCGATGCCGGCGAGATACTCGGTGATATCCTTTGTCAGCGCGGATATTCGCGCAGCGGGGCCGGCGAATTCGCGGTCCTCGCGCAGCATGAAACCATAGTCCTTGATGACCGTGCCGCAGCCCGACGCCGTCACCAGGATGGCGTCGAGGCCACCTTGGTCTGCTTCGCTTTGCCAGACCGTGACGTTGGCGCGGGCCCGCGCCAGTGCGTCGCCGTCCTGCCCGAGGTGATGGGTGAGCGCGCCGCAGCATTGTTCGTCCCTGACCAGCACCACCTCGATGCCGTGGCGCGTCAGGAGATTGATGGCGGCCTGGTTGATGCGCGGCGCCAGCACCTGCTGGGCACAGCCTTGCAGCAGCGCCACCCGCCCCCGCTTGTCGCCAACGGCCGGAAAGACACTGCCGGCGGCAGGTCCCGGCGCCGGCAGGCTGCCGGGCGCAAGCGCCAGCATCGCCTTGATCCGCCGCAGCAGGGTGGGCGTCGCCGATGCGGTCTTCGGTGTCGGCAACAGGCCCGCGAACGGCCGGCCCAGCCGCGCCATGATCATGCTGGCGCGGAACAGACCCGGCCGCGGCAGCACAAAGGCCAGCACCGCGCGCAAGGCCCGCTCGCCCAGCGGCCTGGAATAATCCCGCTCGATCCTGACCCGCGCCTGATCGACCAGGTGCATGTAGTTCACGCCCGAGGGGCAGGTCGTCATGCAGGCGAGGCAGGACAGGCAGCGGTCGATATGCTTGACCACCTCCTTGGTCGGCGGGCGGTCCTTCTCCAGCATCTCCTTGATGAGATAGATCCGGCCACGCGGGCTATCGAGTTCGTCGCCGAGCAGCACGTAAGTCGGGCAGGTCGCGGTGCAGAACCCGCAATGCACGCAGGCCCGCAGGATCTTGTCGGCTTCGGCGATGTCAGGATCGGCCAGTTGGGCGAGTGAGAATTCGGTTTTCATGTCGCGACCGCCCGCAGCAAGCGGCCCCGGTTGAGGATGTTCCTGGGATCGAAGCTCAGGCGGACGCGCTCGCTCAGGGCGGCCACGCCGCCGGATTGCGGATGGAACACGTCGACATTGCGCCGCACCAGTTCGGACGCCCGAACCAGCATCGCATGGCCGCCGGCGGCATCGACGCGCGCCCGCAGCAGCGCCGCCTGCGCGTCCGGCTTGGGCGGCAACGCCGCCCAGATCAGCCCGCCGCCCCAATCGTAGATCACGTCGCCGCCGGTGTCGCGCGCAAGCTGCTGCCCGAGCGCGCCGCCGGACGCCGGCGGACACACGATCCGCCACACCGGCCACGCCCCCAGCGCGCCTTGGGCGGCAAACGGCAGGACATCGCGGATCGAACTCCAGATCGCGGCCGAAACAGCGTCTTGCAGGACCTCCACGGCGCCGAACGGCGCCAGCGTCTTGCCGAGCGAGCCGGCGCGGTCGGCGGCGGAAGCCGCGATGCCTTCCAGCCGCAGCAGGGTCGCCGCCTGCCCCGGCGCTCCGAGCCCGGCCAAGGCGCCGACCGCGGGCCGGAACGCCTGATACGACAGATGCGCCGCACCCGACACGTCGTAGGGCGAGCCCAGTGCCGCGGTCATCGCCCGGTTGGCGGTGACATCGTCGAGCCCGCGCAGCACCAGCGTGCGATCGCTTTCGGGTTTCGGCATCACCTTCAGCGTCACTTCCGTCATGACCGCCAGCGTGCCCCACGACCCCGCCAGCAATTTGCAGAGATCGTAACCGGTGACGTTCTTCACCACCTTACCCCCGGTTTTGAAACTGTCGCCGAAGCCGGACACCGCATGCGCCCCCAAAAGGTGGTCGCGGGCGCCGCCGGCCCTGATGCGGCGCGGGCCGGCCAGGCCTGCGCCGATCATGCCGCCGATGGTGCCGGCGCCGGAGACGCCGAGCAGCGCCGAAGTGTCCATCGGTTCGAACGCGAATTGCTGGTTCTTGGAGTCGATCAGCGACAGCACATCGGCTAGCGGCGCGCCCGCCTGGACCGTGATGATCAGCTCGTTCGGCTCATACGCGGTGACTGCGTTCAGCGCCGACAGTTCGAGCACGGCGTTGGTCGCCATCGGCTGGCCGACCAGGCGTCTGGAACCATGGCCAACGATCTCCAGCGGCTGCTCGCTGGCGATCGCCGCCCGCACCACCTGCTCGACGTCCTTGGCATCACGTACTTTGAGAGTGTCCACGCCTTAGCGGGTAGCCAAATTCGCGACCGAAATCAAATTCGCGCCCCGAACAAGTCCCTGAATGCTGCGATGCCGTCCTCGGTGATTTCGACCGATCGGCCCTGAGGCCGCCGGCGTATCCAGTCCCGCGCAAAGGCGAGATTTGCGATCGATGCGCCAACCCGTCCCGCCAAATGCGGCCGCCGTTCGCTCCAGTCGAGACAGGGCCGGCAGAACGCTCGCCGGCCGCGGCCGGGCGAATTGAGATCGATACCGAGGCCGGCCAGGAACGTCGATCCCTGCGCGGTCAGTTCGCCGGCGTCGGCTTCAAGCGTGAGATGCCCGCGTTCGATCATGCTGTCGGTGAGCGTGACGCCAAGTTCGCCCGCCAGATGATCGTAGCAGGTTCGCGCCCTGCGCATCTGATCGTCGATTTTTGACGGCGGCCGGAATCGCGGCGGCCCGGTCACGGCCACATTCATCATCCCTTCCAGCATCCGCGCCACGAGTGGCGTCGCCAGCCGATAGAACCGGCGCGGCCCGCGTTTTTCGACCGTCAAGAGCTCGCGTTCGACGAGCTTCGCGAGGTGCGAACTCGTCGTTTGCGGGGTGACCCCGGCGACGGCAGCCAATTCACCCGCAGTGAGCGCGCGCCCATCCATCAGCGCCGACAGAATATTGGCGCGACCGGGGTCCGCCGCCAGTTGGGCGATTTCGGCGAGTTGCGGGACGATGGTCGCCATTGCTGCCTCCAGGTTCGGTCGGGCACCAACGCGCTCTTTCGCACGCCGTTCCACCTGAACGCTTCGATTACGATCGAACTATATCTTACGTGAGTACTTCGACCGCGGCCGAATTGAATCCTGCGAACCATCGATGCAAGGTCGCGTTGGTCGGCGACCGACAACAATCGATGGAGCAAATCATGCAGAGTTCGAATGTCACGCGGCGCGAACCGCCGCTCACCGAAATGCTTAGCCGACGATCGGTAATCGGAACATTCGGTGCAGTGATGGCGATCGTCAACTTCTCGCCTTTCGCCATTTCATCATCTCGATCCGAGCAAAACCAGGGAGCGATGAACGTGAGTCAATATGCAATGGACAAGGAGACCGTCAGTGAGGCCATCAGCGGCGGTGGTTTGCTGGTGGTTGCACAATGGGAAACCAAAGAAGGCCAGGCGGACAAGGTGGCCGATATTCTGCAGCGCTTCCTGCCTGATGCTCAGCGCGATCTCGGCGTAAAGCTGTTCCTGATCGGACGCGGCAGGGAAAACCCGGCGCAGTTTTTGTTCTACGAACTGTTCCGTGACGAGGCCGCGTTCGATGCGCATCAGGAAAGTGTGTACTTCAACACCTACATCGCCCGCGAAGCACTGCCGCTTCTCGCCAAGCGTGAGCGCATGCAATACACCTTGCTGTAGGCTTGCGACGCACCATCACTTCGACCGTGATCGAATTGATCGGCGGAAACTGATACCGGCGAGGCGCGTTGGTTGTCTGGACCTTCACGCGCCTGCCGGATGTTTCCGAAGCAAGTTCCATCAGCGCAAATCGTGGTCAGGTAATCGCATGACGGATGTTTCGGCCGCGCCAAAACTCGACCCCCGGGAACAGCATTTCCGGCTTCCTGGCCCGCGCGAGGGATTGTCGCTGTTCCTTCGCTTCCTGCCTGTTCCAAATAGCGAATCCCGGCCGCGTCGCGTCGTGCTCTACGTCCATGGCGCGACCTTTCCATCCGCGCTTTCCATCGCGCACAGATTTGACGGCAAATCCTGGCGCGATGCGCTGACGGAGGCCGGCTTCGATGTCTGGGGACTGGACTTCTACGGCTTCGGGCACTCCGGCCGTTATCCGGAAATGGATCAGCCGGCGGGAGACAGCGCTCCGCTTTGCGTAGCCCAGGATGCGGCGAAGCAACTGGAAGCGGCAGTCCGCTTCATCCTCGGCCACCAGAATGTCGACAAACTTTCGCTGATCTCACACTCCTGGGGTTCGATGCCTGCGAGCCTGCTCGCATCGGCCCATCCGGCGCTGATTGACCGGCTCGTGCTGTTCGCGCCGATCGGGCGACGCGAGCCGCGGCGCTATGAAACTCCAGCAGCGCTCCCTGCGTGGCGCATCGTGACCACGGAGGATCAGTGGAACAGGTTCATCGAAGATGTGCCCGCGCATGAGCCGCCGGTGCTTTCGCGCGTTCACTTCGACCAATGGAGCCAATCGTATCTCGACAGCGATCCGGAGGGCCGCTCACGCGATCCTGCCGGCGTCAAGACACCCCTCGGTCCGTTCAGTGAGATTATCAAGGCGTGGCACGGCCAGCTTGGCTACGACCCGACCCAGGTCAAATCGCCGGTCGCAATCATCCGCGGCGAATGGGATGGGCTGATGCTGGATAATGATGCGCGGTGGCTATTCAACGCGTTCACGCAAGCACCCGTGAAGCGCGACATCAAGATCAGCCGAGGCACCCATTTGATGCATCTGGAAGCCATGCGTCCGGCGCTTTGGCGGGAAAGCATCAATTTCTTGCACGGCAACGACGTCGCACCGATTCCAGCCTGAACACCAACGGACAGGAAAGGAGCATTTTCTCCGTGCTGACGCACCGAAGGCGAGCACCACGTCGCCTTTTCCGTTCCGATGGAATCTGAACGGGGCTCTATCTTTTTGTTTTGACGCGTTTTCTTACACGCGAACCGGTATCCACTTCGCTTGAAAACGCTCTGGATCGAAAGCCGGAATATCCGGCTAGAACCGCGGCAAATCAGGAAACGCCAGTCTGCCGCCGTGCACATGCACGCGGCCGAGCTCGGCGCAGCGGTGCAGGGTCGGAAACACCTTGCCGGGATTGAGCAGGCCCTGGGCGTCGAACGCGCATTTCAGCCGCTGCTGCTGGTTGAGGTCGATCTCGCTGAACATTTCCGGCATCAGATCGCGTTTCTCGATGCCGACGCCGTGCTCGCCGGTCAGCACGCCGCCGAGTTCGACGCAGCAGCGCAGGATGTCGGCGCCGAACGCCTCGGCCCGCTCCATCTCGCCGGGCTGGTTGGCATCGTAGAGGATCAAAGGATGCAGATTGCCGTCGCCGGCATGAAATACATTGGCGACACGCAGATCGTATTTGGCCGAGAGGTCGCGGATGCGCGCTAAGGCCTTGGGCAGCGCGCCGCGCGGAATGGTGCCGTCCATGCAGAGATAATCAGGGGAAATCCGGCCCACGGCCGGAAACGCCGCCTTGCGGCCGGCCCAGAACAGGTTGCGCTCGGCTTCAGACGTGGAAATCTGCAGCGTGGTGGAGCCGCAGCCCTTGGCGATGGCCTCGACGCGGCCGATCAGTTCATCGACTTCGACGCCGGGACCATCGAGTTCGATGATCAGGAGCGCCTCGACATCGAGCGGGTAGCCGGCATGGACGAAGGCTTCGGCGGCGTGGATCGCCGGCTTGTCCATCATCTCCATGCCGCCCGGGATGATGCCGGCGCCGATGATGCGGGCCACGCATTCGCCGGCGGCCTCGACCTCGGCGAAGCCGACCATCAGCGCGCGGGCGGTTTCCGGCTTCTGCAGGATCCGCACCGTGATCTCGGTGATGACGCCAAGCAGGCCCTCGGAGCCGGTGATGATCCCCATCAGGTCGTAGCCTGCGTTCTCGGCCGACTTGCCGCCAATGCGCAGGATTTCCCCTGACATCAGCACGATCTCGCAGCCCAGCACGTTGTTGGTGGTCATGCCGTATTTCAGGCAGTGCACGCCGCCGGAATTTTCCGCGACATTGCCCCCGATCGAGCAAGCGATCTGCGACGAGGGATCGGGCGCGTAATAGAACCCGGCATGCGCCACCGCCTGGCTGATGGCGAGATTGGTCACGCCGGGCTCGGTCACCACCACGCGGTTGTCGAAATCGATCTCGCGGATCCGCTTGAATTTGCCGAGGCCCAGCAACACGCCATCGGCCAGCGGCAGCGCGCCGCCGGACAGCGAGGTGCCCGAGCCGCGCGGCACCACCTTGATGCCCTGCTCGAAGCAATATTTCAGGACTTTGGAGACCTGCTCCGTCGTGTCGGGCAACACCACGACCATCGGCGGCTGCCGATAGGCCATCAGGCCGTCGGACTCGTAAGGGATCATTTCGGCTGCGCTGTCGATCACGCCCTCGCCCGGCACGATCCCCCGCAGGGCGGCCACAATGGCGTCGCGGCGGTCCAGAACGGCCTGATCGGAAGCCGGCATCATAATGGCCATGCGTTTCCTCCAGGGCCTAGTGCGTGATCGATTTGTCGCGGTAAATCAAGCACGTCTCGACGCGCTTGGGTAGGCTGCGTAAGGCCAATGGACATCCGGAGCGTCCGCGATGGACCGGAAAAGGCCGGCCGTGGTGAAACCCGTCAAGCTCTCGTGGCTTGTCCATTCGAAACGGGCCGTGCCACAAGCAACCCGCTGCGAAAAGTGCCTACAACGGGAGTCCCTACCACTGATAGCGAACGACGCCCTTGCCGGCGTAGGATCGGCTCACGTCGGAGAACTCACCCTCGAACGTCGCGGCGGCGGACCAGCCGTTGATCCATTTCACTTCGGCGGACGCTGTCGTGAGCGCCTTGTTGTGCGACGGCGCCGCGCCGTTGACGACGAAGGATGCGCCGGGCAGCGTCTGGGAAGTCGCGCCGATCGAGCGGTCGGTATTATAGTCATAGGCCCACGCCAGCCGGCCGCGCAGCGTGAGGATCGCGTTCTGCATCGCCCAGGACTTGTCGGTGCGCACACCAATCTCGCTGCGCGGGGCCGTGACGCTCTTCGCGCCGTACGCGAGTGCAAACGTATTGGCGCCGGACAGAACCTGTTCGGCATAGGCGGGCAGCTCGAAGGTGGTGAATTGTCCGGCGGCATAGGGCGTGATGCCGATGCCGCCGATCCATGGGCCGACAAAACGATAGCCGCCCTCGGCGCGGCCGGAGAAGGCATTGGCCTTGAACTCGGCGCGCAACCGGTCGATGCCGGCGATGGTCACGGTGCGATCGGTCGTGACGTCCTGCCAGCCATAGGCCAGCGCTGCCGTCAGATACGCCGGGCCAACATTGTGCCGCACGAACGCTCCGGCCTGGAACAGATCAGAGCGGCCGCTTCCCATTCCGTTGACGGCAAAACTGGTGCCGCCGCCGGCCAGCGCAAAGCCGGCGATCGTGAACGGCGAGAAGCGATAGTCGGCGCCCACCGCCGTGCCGGCAATGCGCGAAGTCGCGGTGTTGGAGCCGAGCGCAGCATTGCCGTCTGATGTCTGCGAGCCGCCATAGCCCGCCGCCCACACGCTCCAGCGCGGCCCCCACCCTAGCCCTCCCCCGCTTGCGGGGGAGGGTTGGGAGGGGGACGCCGCCTTGGTGAACATCGCATAGGCGTCACGGGCGGCAGGCTTTTGCGTCGACGCGTAACCGTTGGCGGTACTGGTGCCGCCCGCGCCTGGACCATCGCCGCGGCCATCGATAAAGGGATCGGTCAGCAGACCCATGAACTGGTTCATGGCATTGAACGTGGTCGCTTGCGAACCGGTCGCGGACTCGCCCGACGCTTGGGACAGGCTCCCCGCCGACAGCGTCGCGAACGTCAACGGAATGCCGCCGTTGCTGTTGAAGGAATTGATCAGCGCGTTGGCGACGTTGTTCTGGTTGCCGTTGAGGGTGCCGGACGCGGGCGTCGTGAAACTCAGGATCAGGTTGAGGTAAGCGTGGGTGGCATCGTAGCTCAGCGTATCGTGAAAGTTCGCCGGCAGATTGGTGTTGGCGACGGTCGGATTAAACGTTCCGCTCACGCTGCCGGCGGTCAGGATGGTGTACTGCTTGGCGATATAGCTGCCGGTCGCAAAGTTGGCATTCACGGTCGCGCCGCCGAGCGTGGCCACGCCCGAGACGTTGGCTAACGACGATGTCGTTGGATTGATGTTGATGGCATAGGCCGCCGCCGCATTGAAGCCGAGCGTGCCGCTGACCGTCATCGATGACCCGGGCGTGCCCGAACCCGGCGCGAAGGTGCCGCCGGAAACCAACGTGTTGCCAACCGTGCCGGTGCCGCTGAGCGTGCCGCCGCTCACGGTGAAAGCCGCGTTGCTCAGGCTGCCATTCACCGCCAGCGTGCCGCCGCTGACGGCGAATGTGCCGATGCCGGCGTTGGTGCCGGTGAGCGTCCAGCTGCCGCTGCCGGTCTTCTCGCCGGCCTCGAACGAGGAGAGCTGACCGACATTGAAGCTGCCCGATCCGGTGCCGCTCAGCCCCAGCGTGTCGGTGCCGAGGCCGCCGAGCACGTTGCCGTTGATGACGGCGCCGGTCACCAGTTCGAGGCGGTTGGCGAAGGCGCCCGCCTGGTCGAAGTTGATGGCGCCGCTGGCGCCGCCGTTCACCGTGCCGGCCACCGTGACGGTCGCAGGGCGGCCGAGAGCCTGGATGCCAAAGCCACTGGTGCCGCTCACGGTGCCGGCGGCGGCGACGGTGACGGCGAGCGCGCCGGTGCCGTTGGTGCGCGCAAAAATGCCGTTGGTGCTGCCGCTCACCGTTGCGCCGGCTGCGGTGGTCACGCTGAGATTGGTGCCCGCGCCGGAATTGTATGCGAAGATGCCGTTATCATTGGTGCCGGTGACATTGCCGTTGGCGGTGATGGTCAGCGCGCCCGTGCCTTGGTTGTCCGCAAAAATGCCGATGTTGCCGCCGCTCACCGCGGTGCCGGCGCCGGTGGTCACGGTGAGATTGGTGCCCGCGCCGGAACTGTATGCGTTGATGCCGCGATTAGAGGTGCCGGTGACATTGCCGTTGGCGGTGATGGTCAGCGCGCCCGTGCCGTAGTTCTGCGCAAAAATGCCGTTGGCGCCGCTGACCGTCGTGCCGGCGCCGGTGGTCACGGTGAGAGTGGTGCCGGCGCCGGTGTTCCGCGCGTCGATGCCGACACCACTGGTGGCGGTGACATCGCCGTTGGCGGCGATGGTCAGCGCGCCCGTGCCGTAGTGGCGCGCAAAAATGCCGTTGGTGCCGCTGACCGTTGTGCCGGCGCCGGTGGTCACGGTGAGAGTGGTGCCGGCGCCGATGTTCCGCGCGTCGATGCCGTTACCAGCGGTGCCGGTGACATCGCCGTTGGCGGCGATGGTCAGCGCGCCCGTGCCGTAGTGGCGCGCATTAATGCCGTTGGTGCCGCCGCTGACCGTCGTGCCGGCGCCGGTGGTCACCGTGAGATCGGTGCCCGCGCCGAAATTGTATGCGTTGATGCCGCGATTAGAGGTGCCGGTGACATCGCCGTTGGCAGTGACGGTCAGCGCGCCCGTGCCGCTGTTGATCGCAGAAATGCCGAAGCCGCCGCCGCTGACCGTGGTGCCCGCGCCGGTGGTCACGCTGAGATCGGTGCCGGCGAAGTTCCGCGCGTAGATGCCTAAACCAGTGGTGCTGGTGACATCGCCATTGGCGGTGACACTCAGCGCGCCCGTGCCGTAGTTGCGCGCAAGAATGCCGGAGGTGCCGCCGCTGACCGTCGTGCCGGCGCCGGTGGTCACGCTGAAAGTGGTGCCGGTGCTGTTGTTCCGCGCGAAGATACCGTAAGTGCCGGTGCCGGTGACGTCGCCATTGGCGGTGACGGTCAGCGCGCCCGTGCCGTCGTTGGCCGCATAAATGCCAAGGGTGGCGCCGCTGACCGTCGTGCCGGCGCTGGAGGTCACGCTGAGAGCGGTGCCGGTGCCGCTGTTCCTCGCGTAGATGCCGTTACCATTGGTGCCGGTGACATCGCCATTGGCGGTGATGGTGAGCGCGCCCGTGCCGTAGTTCTGCGCAAAAATGCCGTTGGTACTGCCGCTGACCGTCGTGCCGGCGCCGGTGGTCATGGTGAGATCGGTGCCGGTGTTCCGCGCGTAGATGCCGTTAACACTGGTGCCGGTGACATTGCCGCTTGCGGTGATGGTCAGCGCGCCCGTGCCGAAGTTGCGCGCAAGAATGCCGAAGTTGCCGCTGACCGTCGTGCCGGCGCCGGTGGTTACGCTGAGAGCGGTGCCGGAGTTGTTCTGCGCGTAGATGCCGTTAACACTGGTGCCGGTGACATCGCCGTTGGCGGTGACGGTCAGCGCGCCCGTGCCGAAGTTGCGCGCCCGGATGCCGAAGCCGCCGCTGACCGTGGTGCCGGCGCCGGTGGTCACGGTGAGAGCGGTGCCGGAGTTGTTCTGCGCGAAGATGCCGTTACCACCGGCGCCGGTGACATTGCCGTTGGCGGTGATGGTCAGCGCCCCCGTGCCGTTGTTTTGCCCAACAATGCCGGCGGCGCCGCTGAGCGCGCCATTGGTGGCGATGGTGACGCTGCCGGGCGTGCCGGCAAAGTCGCCGTTGGAGCGAACATTAAGAGCGTAGCCCGCCGCAGCGGTAAGCGACGAGGCGTTGGTGTCGGTATAGGACAGGGCGCCGTCGCCGGTAATCGTAATCGCATGGCCGGCGGCGGTGTTGACGCTGAACCCGGCGACGGTGGAGACGCTGGCGTTGTTGGCGTTGATCGTCTGCGTGGTGACTTCGGCGCCCGAGCACTGGTAGGTCGAGCCGCCGGAGTTCACGCAAGCGCCATAGGCGCGACGGCCATAGCCGACGACCGCCGCCGCCAGCATGGTGCCCGACAGCAGAACCCGCCGGCGCAACGCGCCTGCATGACCAGAATTCAAGACCCCAACTCCCGTCGCCTGGGCCGTACTCTTATGCTCTGCAGCACAAGCGGCCGTACGCCCCACCCGGCGGCGGTTCCTCGCCAGACTACTGGACCGGCGTCGGCCCATCAATGCGAGTCTGGACTTTCATGGCGATTACGTTCCGCGATTTTCTGAAATTATTCTGATATTTGAGTTTCCGCGCCGATTTCATACGTCATTGCAGTTCGCGGCGCGATTCGCACGGTGCGGCGGCAGGATAGACTGCTAGGATGCGTTGGGATCGGCAGGAGCGAAGGCATGAGCGAGCGGGAGTTGTCATCCGCGTTGGACGACGAGGAAAGGCCGGCACCAGCCGCCCCTCCGGCGAGCACGGAGATCGCGCCCGCCGGGCAAGAGACCAAGGCCGCCGAGCCGCAGTCGACGCCGGCCGAAGAGCGCGTCACCTATTCGATGTCGCCGGGCCTGCCCGGCTTCCTCGCCGCGCAGCGGATCGCGCTCGCGGTCTCGTCCTATCAGTCGGGCAAGTTCTACCTGTTGGGGCAGAACGTCGATGGCGGGCTCATGGTCGACGAGCGCTTCTTCCGCAAGGCGATGGGGATTTGCGTTCCCGACAAGGACACCCTGCTGCTGGCGACGCTGTTCCAGATCGTGCGGTTCAAGAACGTGCTGAACCCAGGCGAGCAGATCAACAATGTGTTCGATGCCTGCTATGTGCCGCGCGAAACCTATGTCACCGGCGAGATCGACGCGCACGACGTCGGCGTTCTCAAGGACGGGCGCGTGGTGTTCGTCAACACGCTTTACAACTGCCTCGCCACGCCGTCCGAGCGCCACAGCTTCACGCCGCTGTGGAAGCCGCCGTTCATCTCGGGAATCGTCAAGGAGGACCGCTGCCACCTGAACGGCCTCGCCATGGCGGACGGCGTGCCGCGCTACGTCACCGCCGTGAGCAGGTCCGACACCATCGACGGCTGGCGTGACCGGCGTGCCAGCGGCGGTGTCGTCATCGACGTGCAATCGGGCGAGATCGTCATCGGCGGCCTGTCGATGCCGCATTCGCCGCGGATCTATCGCGACCGCCTCTGGCTGCTGAACTCGGGCACCGGCGAACTCGGCTGGATCGAGCCGGGATCAGGCGGCGGCGCGGCCAAATTCCACGTGCTGGCGTTCTGCCCCGGCTTTTTGCGCGGGCTCGCCTTCCACGGCAACCACGCCTTCGTCGGGCTGTCGAAGCCGCGCTATCAGCGCTTCGAGGGACTGGCGCTCGATCAGAAGCTCGCGGACGCCGATTCCGAGCCGTGGTGCGGCGTGCAGGTGATCGATCTCGACAGCGGGGCCTGCGTGCACTGGTTCCGCCTCGACGGCGCGGTGGCGGAGCTCTACGACCTTGCGGTCGTGCCCGGCGCGATGCGTCCGATGTCGCTCGGCTTCGCCAGCGACGAAATCCTCGGGCTGATCACGCACGATCCGCTCGCCGACGGCGCGCTGCCGAGCTGAGCGACAGCGGGGTAAATAACAAAGCCCCGGGTTTGCGCGCGGGGCTTTGTCGTTCGCGGATGTCTCAATCGAGATTACGGTGCGCTTAACTCTCATTGTGACTATCATCCACTCGAAGCGCTCGGCGGATCAATTGAGTGCACTGGACCGTAATTGCGCCGGACAACGAGGTGCCGGAGCCGCGCGGCACCACCTTGATGCCCTGCTCGAAGCAATATTTCAGGACGTTGGAGACCTGCTCGGTCGTGTCGGGCAGCACCACGACCATCGGCGGCTGCCGGTACGCCATCAGGCTCGGACTCGTAAGGGACCATTTCCGCTGCGCTGTCGATCACGCCCTCACCCGGCAGGATCCCCCGCAATGCGGCCACAATGGCGTCGCGGCGGTCCAGAACGGCCTGATCGGAAGCCGGCATCATAATGGCCATGCGTTTCCTCCAGGGCCTAGCCCGTTATCGATTTGTCGCGGTAAATCAAGCACGTCTGGGCGCATTTGGGTAGGCCATCACACCAATGTCGGATCGCCTCCCCCAAATCGTGAGTTCGCTCTCGGGCAAGCCTGCGATGCCGGAACCTGTCAAAGTTTCGTGGCTTGTCCAATCGGAACGAGCCTGCCAAAAGCAATCGACCTCTAGGGAAAGAGACGAAGAGCACCACATGAAAACACCGATCTTGGGTACGCTGGTTGTTGTCACCTCATTGATGGCCGTGTCGGGCGCGCTGGCGCAGGACGTCACCGCCGGCAAATCCTCGTTCAACAAATGCATGGCCTGCCATGCGATCGGCGAAGGCGCCAAGAACAAGGTCGGGCCGGAGCTGAATGGGCTCGACGGCCGCAAATCCGGCACCACGGCAGGTTACTCCTATTCGGAGGCCAACAAGAACTCCGGCATTACCTGGGGCAAGGATGTGTTCCTCGAATACATCAAGGAGCCGAAGGCGAAGATTCCCGGCACCAAGATGGTGTTCGCCGGCATCAAGAACGAGAAGGAGGCGGGCGACCTCTGGGCGTTCCTTGTGCAATACGACAAGGACGGCAAGACCAAGTAGCGGCTGTCAATATCGCCATTCCAGAGCTTCGGTTCTGATTGAAGCAGAGCCGAAGCTCCCGCTTCTGGTTTGACGCGTTTTCTTGACGCAAAGCGCTATCCGCCCTTGGCGATCAGCTCCCAGGGCATGCTCGCTCACAAGCGTTTCAGTTCGCTGCGGCCGCGGTGTTCTGCGCCATTTTGCCTATCATCGCTTCGATCTCGGAGATTACGAGATCGGCACCGCGTTCTGCACCATGTGACCGAGGCCGGGCAGCACGATCAATTTGACGTTGGGCGCGGTCGCCGCCAGCGGCCGCGAATGGATGTTGGTCGACACCGTCTTGTCGACATCGCCGGTGACGATCGTGATCGGCGCTTTGATACTGGCATAGCGCGGCGACTGCTCGGCGACGGCCGCCTTCAGCGTCACCAGATCGCGCGCATTGGCGAGAAACTCGCGCGGGCGCAGCAGCAGCGAGCTTGCGGTGTTTTCGACATATCCGTCCGGGACCGGTTGCGGCAGGAACACGCCGCGGACGCCGGAATTGATGAGGAGTTTACCCAGCGGCAGCGTAATCGTATGGGCCAGCAACGGGCCGATCACGGGCGTCGCAACGATCTGGTTGTAGCGTCCGACGCCGCCCGGCCACGGATAGGCCACCGGCGCCAGCATCACCATGCCGGCGACGCGCTCCGGATAATCCAGCGCCATGCGCGCGCCGAGCGCGCCCGCCCAGGAATGCACCACCAGGATCGCACGCCCGATGCCGAGCTTGGCCAGCGCCTCGTCAATCATCCGTCCCTGAATTTCGGGCGTAGAGTCCTCAAGATTGGCGCGCGTGCTCCAGCCGTGGCCTGGACGATCGATCAGGATCACCCGATGGCTTTTCGCAAGCCGATCACCCACCGGCTGGCGCATCACCTCCAGGTTCGAACTGGCGCCATGCAGCATCACGATCGGAGGGCTGGCCGAATCGCGCGGGCCGATATCGACGATATGAAGGGTCGCGCCGGCTACCTCGACCATCTTGCCCTGGGCGGGATGGGCCCGCTGCGTCAGCCACACCCCTCCCTGCGTGACCAACGCCAGGATCATCAGCGCCGCCACGACAATCGCTACCACCATTGAAAATGTCCGAATGATCTTGGGCACCAACGAGATACGGCCGGAATGGGTGCGGGTTTCGGGAGTTCTCCACAGTCCGCCCAACCCTGTGGATAGCGGGGTCATACTGCCGTCACTGGGCTTTTTATACATTCACGCTAACACTTTCGCCATGTGTCGACGTGTTTGATCGAGGTGTGGCCGCAACCTGAAACTTGTACCCAAAATTCACAGGAACGCAGGCGAAGACCACACATTGTTCCACGGTACAATCGGAGGACTATCCATGATTTCCGACGCAAGCGAAGCGGCCATCGACCAGATCGTAGCGACCTGCAATGGCGACATGCGCGGCGCGCTGAAGGCGCTGCTGCTGGTCAATGAACAGCTGGAAGCGGAGCTGGCGCAGTTCTACGCGGCGGCAGGCCTCGACGGCATGGCGCGCGGCAGCAACGTGCTGCACTAGGACGTTACGCGAAACGGTATCCACCCCCGGATCCAGGTCCGAGGGCATGCTTGGCTTGAAAACGCTCCAGCCTGATTTGGTCCGACTTGTTCAGTCCGACTTGTCCTCATCCCCCGCATCGGAGGAAGGCTGTTCTACCTTCGGGCAAGCGCTGAGGGTCGTGCGTGCGAGTTTGGCATCGTCGAGTGATCGATAGGGCCCGCTGCCGAACCAGATATTTCCGCCGACCTGCGCGTTGATCACTGGATTGCTGGTGACGATCTCGCATTTGTTGGCCGCGCGGTCGCCGACCACCCAATAGTCTGCGCCGAAAGCGCTCGTGCCGGCAGTGACAATCACCGCGCCGGCCAGCAGCAATGATTTCATGGCTTCGCTCCTGACAAGCTGACGGCCGATAATAATGCGTTGGCGGGAAACGTTCCGGCCTGTCCGGAAACAGGGTTAACCGCGACGGACCACAGCGCTTCTGATTGAATCAGATATCGCGGCCCTCGACCTTTTCCGTCAGCGTCTTGACCAGTTCCGGCACCTTTTCGAGGTACGGGTTGACCGCGAGCGCCTTGCGGAACGCTTCCAGCGCCCGCTTTTCCTCGCCGATGTCCTGCATGATCATGCCGAGCCCGGCCAGCGCGCCGAAATGGCGGGGTTCGCGGACCAGCACCTGCCGGATGTCCTCGAGCGAATGGGCGTAGTCGTTCTTCAGATAATACAGCGTCGCGCGCCGATTCCAGGCTTCGACATAATCGGGTCGCAGCTTGACCACGGCATCCAGCAGCTTCAGCGCGACGTCGGCCTTCTGCGCGTCCATGGCCGCCTTGGCGCGCACCATCAACAGCGCCGCGGTATCGCTCGGGGTCTGCATCCACAGCGCCCAGATCCGCGCCTCGACATGCTTGGCGCTGGCCTCATCGGGCGCAGCCTTCAGCGCACCGAACAGGAAATCCAGACCGCGCGTCCGATCGGCGCCGACCTTCGGCAGTTTGCTCGGCGCTTCCGGCAGCTTCTTCTGTTGCTTGGGCGGCGGGATGATCCGGGGATCGTTCTGGGCAAACGCCATCACCGGCACGGCTGTCATGACAGCGGCGACAAGGATCGCGATCCGGCAGTTAGGAGCTTGCAGGAATCTCAAAGCCATGGGGCAAGTCTAGACGCACAAAAACGCGCTGCAAAGCAGCACGTCGTCAAAGACCTGTGAAGCGTGACGGAATCTAAGGGCGAAAAGCCGACCTCAGCCCTGACGGGCCTTGAAGCGGCGCTGCACCTTGTTGATCACGTAGACCCGGCCCTTGCGGCGGACCAGACGGTTGTTGCGGTGGCGACCGCGCAACGATTTCAGCGAGTTACGGACCTTCATGGGACAATCCTGATGCGTTGAAAGGCCGTGATGGAGGCCGAACCTGCGCTACCCGAAAGTGGCAAAATGAGATTTTTCCCGCCAGCGGCCATACCGCCCGGGACGGGGCGGTTTCTAAGCCATCGCAGGGGAGAATGTCAATCAACCCTGCGAAATCCGGTCCATCTGCCTCGGGAGGCTGCTAGCCAGCTGATTCTCCAGCGATTTTTCTCGGGAATCCAGCGTCAATTAGCCCCAGATTTTGGACCCCGGTGCCAGCGCGAACCGTATAAGAGGAATCGCTCCCTTGCGCCGCCGACGGCGCCTCCCCGCAGAATGGAACTAGCCTCCTTATGACGACCGCTCCCCGGCCGACCGTCAAGACTGCGGTGCTGACCCCTGACGCCCCGATTAACCTGCCCCCAGGCGCCAGGCTGCTGCTGCCGGCCGGCGTGCTGCCGTATCAGCTCAACTGGCCCTACATTCTGGGGATCGGCGCCTACCACGCCCTGGCGCTGCTGGCGTTGCTGCCAGGCTATTTCAGCTGGAGCGGCCTGATCGTCGCCATCGTGGGCACGCATCTGTGCGGGCTGTTCGGCATCAACCTTTGCTACCACCGGCTGCTCACCCATCGCGGCCTGAAATGCCCGAAATGGCTGGAGCACGCGATGGTTGTCATCGCGATGTCCTGCCTGCAGGAAACGCCGGCGCGCTGGGTCGCGATCCACCGCCGGCACCATCAATTCGCCGACCAGCAGCCGGACCCGCACAGCCCGCTGGCAAGTTTCTTCTGGGCCCATATCGGCTGGATCCTGGTGCATCAGCCGGAGCTGTCGCGGCTCGGGATCTATGAGCGCTACGCCAAGGACATTTTGCGCGATCGCTTCTATGTCGCGCTGGAACGCCATCACTGGCTGATCTGGATCAATCTCATCCAGATGCCGCTGTTCTTCGCCGCCGGATTCGCCGTGGCCTGGCTGCTTGGCGCAACGCCGGCCGACGCAACGCAGACCGGCCTCGGCATTCTCCTGTTCGGCGTCTTCGTCCGCACCGTGCTGGTCTGGCACATCACCTGGGCGGTCAATTCGGTGACGCATGTCTGGGGCTACCGGAATTATGAGACCGACGAGGACAGCCGCAACAATATGATCGTCGGCCTGATCTCCAACGGCGAAGGCTGGCACAACAACCACCACGCCGACCCCCGTTCGGCGCGCCATGGTCATCGCTGGTGGGAGATGGACAACACCTGGCTCACCATTCGCTTTCTGGCATGGCTCGGATTGGCCACCGACGTGGTGCCGCCGAGCGCGCATCTGGCAAAGCAGCCTGCCGGGAGCAAACTGACGACGCGCGGCTCGACCGGCGTCCCAGCCGAGTAGAGGGTCCACTCAACGCGGCTTTTGCTTCCAACCGAAAATATCGAAAACAACCCCATGCAAAGAAACAAGGGGTGTCGCCGATGTGGATGCTTTGCCCGCGAAACATTTGACGCGTCGGGCAAATCACCGGCACTATTTTAACATTGCGCAACTTCAAGACCGCTCATGGCCCTGCCAAACGGCTGTTTGCGCGTGCAGGCAACTTGTAGCCAGTACAGCCATTAACCGTTCCGCCGATCGGAGATCGGATCAATGGTTCACGCGCCGGCGAGCCTGCAACTTCCGGCTAGGCGGTAACGTCGAGATTGCCGCCGACGCCGGGGCCAGGATCGGCGGGCGAAGACTGCCCGGCCAAAAGCGCCTGGGCCGCGATTTTCTCCGCATCTGCCTTGGCGGTGGATCTCAGGACGGTGGTCGCGATTTGCAGCTGCTTACTCTCATCCTGAGTGGCGAGAATGCCGCTGACCATGGTCGAGATATCCATACGCAACGCTCCAACGCGGGGCAGACTACGGGCGGAGGTCGCAGACTACCTGGCGGAGGTTAATGTCGCGTGTCTCGGACGCGGACCGGAAAGCTGCGGCCTGTCGCTATCGCGCCGGAACCGGCTTGTCGCCACTGTGGTCGTAGAAGCCGCGTTGGGTCTTGCTGCCGAGCCGACCGGCCCAGGCACCGTGGTTTATGGCAACGCCTTGGATACCGAGATTCGACGTCAACACGGATCATGCGGCCGCGTCGTCCGGAAACTCGACCATCGCCTCGCCGCTCGCGACCTTCTCGCCCGTCTGGTTGCGCACCATGACGTCGATCAGCACCCAGCGCGAGTTCTTGGTCACCCGCTTCGACTTGACCATTCCCTTCGGCTGGATGGTGTCGCCGGACTTCATCGGCTTGACCCATCGCGTTTCCAGCCGCCGGTGGATAGCGTCAGCTGAATAGGCCCAGTCGGTCAGCATCCGCGAGATCGGCCCGAAATTGTTCATGCCGTGCATCATGATGCCGCCGAAATTGGTCTTACCCTGCGCGCGCGACCAACTGAGGCTTCAGCGGGTCGGGTTCTTGACCAGCGCGCACTTGCTCTCGGACAGCGGCCACACCGTCTCCTCGGGCGGAATCGAGCGAACGATCTCGAGATAGTCCCAAGGGTAGCGGGATTCCTCGGGCTTCTTTACCCGCGCGAGATACATCGTGCGTGTGACGCGGCCATCGTCGCGGATCTGCGCGTTCTCCGAGAAGGCGTCCTCGACCGGTATGGTGCGCATCTCCGCGGCGACCTTGTCGGCATCGTCGGTGCCGGCCTTGGCGACCGCCTTGAGATAGTGGCGAACCGCGCCGTAGACGCCGGCATGCAGCATCGAGGGCATCATCCCGGTCCGTGCCATGAACGCCTTCGACCAGCTGCGGGTCGCTTCATTCGTGTCCCAGTAGGAGGCGGTGGTGAGATAGGTGCCCTGTGTCGCCTTCAAGCCGAGGGCATGGACGTCCTGAAGGAAGAAGATCAGCGCCGCGAGGTTCTGACCGCCCTGCACTAGTCCGAACTCTCCGGCCTGCTTCATCGTGTTGGTGGTGTCGTTGCCCGCGTTGGCGATGCCGATGACCTTGGCGCCGGAGGACTGCGCGCGAAGCAGAAAGGAGGAAAAATCCGCCGTGTTGAGTGGATGGCGCAGCGCGCCCACGACCTTGCCGCCGGCGGCTTCGATCACTTTGGTCGCATCGGCCTGGAGCTGGTGCCCGAATGCATAGTCCGAGGCGAGGATAAACCAGGACGTTCCGCCCGCCTTCACAACTGCCGAGGCCGTCCCGTGCGACACCGCGTAGGTGTCATAGGTCCAGTGGAATCCGTAAGGCGAGCACTGTTCGTTGGTGAGCGCGGTGGTGCCGGCGCCGGAATAAAGCGCGATCCGCTTCTTCTCGCGCGCCGCATTCTGCACCGCGAGCGCGACGCCCGAGTTCGGCACGTCGACGATCGCATCGACGCCCTCCACGTCGAACCAGCGTCGCGCGATCGAGAGGCCGATGTCGGCCTTGTGCTGATGGTCCGCCGAGATCACCTGCACGGGCTTGCCGAGCACGGTGCCGCCGATTTCCTCGACCGCCATTTCGGCGGCAGCAACCGATCCCTTGCCGGTGATATCGGCCGTCACGCCGGCAAGATCGGTGAGAACGCCGAGCTTGACGACATCGCCGCTGATCTGGGCTTGCGCCGCGGCCGGCAGCAATGCGGTCAGGAGTGCAACGCCGAGTACATTCAGCCTCATCCTGGATTTCCTCCCCGTAAGCGTTTTCTGGTGGTCTTTTCTGGCGGTTTGCGTCAGCAACCGCTGACGTCGAGCCAGTCGAGAACCATCGCGGCGAGTTCGTCGCTGTTGTCCTCGATCATCATCATGTGACCGTTGCCGCGGATGCCGCGCTCCGGCAGCCATACGAACTCCGCGCCGAGATAGCTGGCCGTCGCCTCGTCCACCTCGCGGGGGTGGCGCGCGTCGTGATCGCCGGTCACGATCAGAATCCGGTGCTCCTTGAGACTGGCCGGATCGCTGATCCTCAAGCCGCGTCCGCCGATGTTGAATCGCTCGTTGAGGATGCGCGCGCTCTCCGGGACGATCGAACGGCGGTAGTTCTCGAAGGCTTGGCTCGGAAAGCGCGGCGCGTTCGCCCAATAGGCGGCGGCGAATTCGGCGCCGAACCACACCGGCCTGTTTTCCTCGGAATAGACCGGGCAGCCCGCGCGCGCGTCGTCGCGCAGCTGCAGAATGGCGGCTGGATCGTCGGGCAGGTCTGCAAGCAGGTTCGCGGGCGGTCCCGGCGCGATGGCGACGACCGCCACCACCAGATCGGGGCGCTGCTCCACCATCCACCACGCCATCGGTCCGCTGGCCGAATGCACCAGCAGCACCGCGGGTCCGACCCGCTCCAGAAGTCCGAGCAGCGCGCTTGCGACATCTTGCGTGCCAAGCCTTGCAAAGTCCGGCCCCATCGGCGAGCGGCCGTGGCCCGGCCAGTCAGGCACAAAGACGCTGCGGCCCGCGGCGGCGAAGCGCGGCGCCCAGCCCGGCCGCAAGTCCGGCGTCGCCAGATAGCAGGCGCCGGTATGGCCGCCCCCATGCACCATGACGACGGGCGCCTTGCGGGGCACGCGTTCAGTCGGACGGACGTGATCGACATAGATGGGATGGGCCGCAGCTCCCGCGTAGAAGGCAGGCGGCACATTGTCCCATGACCCAGGCATGAATTCCCGCTGGGCCGGCACGGCGTCCATGCCACCCTCCCTGTCGCTCGCATTGATCTTTCTTGTTGTCCGGCGATGCTAAGGTGGCACCGATTCTGATGCAAGATGAAAGTCACAGATGAGACTAAAAAAGTCACATATAAGACTATCTAGACCGAAGGCCGCACCGGCCCGCACCGCGCGTCAGGGTGCGGCCGGCGCGATCGCCGACGTGCTCGGCGGCACCGAGATCAAGATCGCCTACAAGATGGGTTACGTGCTGAACTTCTACCGCGAGCCTTCATTCCGGAAGATCGAGATGGAGTTCGGCCTGACCCGCCCCGAGATCGTCACGCTGATCTTCCTGAATTTTCGCGAGGCCGTGACCGCAAGCGACATCTGCGAATATACCGGCCACCTCAAGGCGAATATCAGCCGCGGGATCATCGCGCTCGAGAAGAAAAAGCTGTTGCGCCGCGAAGCCGACAGCACCGACAACCGGCGCCAGATTCTGTTCATCACACCGGCCGGCCGCGCGCTCTATGCGCAGTACATTCCGGCGCTGCGCGAGCGCGAGCGCAACATGCTTGCCTGCCTGACCCAGCCGGAGCGCAAGGCGTTCGAACGCCTGCTCGACAAACTCGCCGGCCATGTGCCGCTCTGGGCGGCGCTCGGTGAATTGTAAGGCGGCGCGCCGGTGCAGCACCCAGAGCCTTTTCCGTTTCGATTGAATCGGAACGGGGCTCTAGATTCACTTCGCTGGAAAACGCTCTAGGACGCGGACGGCGGCCGCGGACCGCCGAACCGATGACGTCCGTTTTTGGGAGCAGAGCGACCTCGCCAATGCAGGCGCTGACTTCCGCAAATGACTTAAAACGGACTTGCTGCGCCTCCGCACACCGGAGATCAAATAAGCCATTGCCCGGGCCGTGAAACAATGCTGCAATCCGGATGAAGTCGTTTTCTATGTCTTGCGAACTCGTCCCGAAACCGACCCGTGGTCTCGCTCGACCTGCGGTCACACAACGGAGGTCCGCCATGGCCAAGATCAGGAAGCAAAACGAGGAAGCGAAAACAACCAAAGCTCCCGACCTGGAAACGGCAGACCTGACCACCGCCGAACTCGACGCGGTGAATGGCGGTACGAGAATAACGGAAAAGTATAACGAATCGGCTCGGAAGGTAATTGACAAGCTTCGTGGATGACGGATCGAGGGTGCCATCGTGCACCTCGATCGAAATCGTCGGAAGTCAGACTTGGTACTGATGGTCGTTTGACTGTTTCAGGTTTTGAATTTGGAAGCCGCCTTCGGGCGGTTTTTCGTTGTGCAAGACTGCATCCGCTATGTCAGACCGACAGAACGGCGGTTTTGACCCCCTTGCGGAAGCGGTCGGCTTTAAGGGCGAGCGCCATAAACCTTCGTATAGTTCAGCGACCCGTTGGGATACCCGACGCTTACCTACGTCCAATTGAGCCGCCGATCGCGATCATCTTAGCTAGGGGGGTGCGGTAGCGCCCCTTGCGCTATCGCTGCCCTCTTTGGGCGTTTCCTCCCTAGACTTGGGCCGCTTGCGCCAACGCAGGCGGCCTTTCTTTTTGTGTTTGCCGTCACGTCCGCAACAATGCCGCGCCAGCACTGATTCCAACCACAACGCTCCTGCCGCTTCGGCAAGCAAAGCAAGACGTGAGCGAGGAGGAAATGATCCGGCAGCGCCTCGCCGACTTCGAACGGACGCGCAGGTTGCCTTGAGGACTTCCTGAAGCAGGGTGCGAATGATCGAGGGCGCGGGAGACCTCGGCGTGTGATGCTGGTCACCTATTGGCTGTTACCGGGGGAACAGCGCATCATTGCAAGGTGGGGCATTTTCCCGGCATCGACGGAACGGGGCGAATGATCGCGCCGGTCGAGCTAGAGGGAGAATGTGCCATGTCTAACGGGAATCGGAACGATCTTCGCGACCTCACCGAGAACGACCTCGCCGCCGTCACGGGAGGCGGATATATCCATCTGCATCCGACTGGCTTTGGCGTCAGGGCCGACTTCATGATCGCTCAGAAGCAGCTGATGGAGAGCAACTATCGCGGCGCAATCGAAGTCCCGACAATTCGGCTGTGAGTGAAACGGTCACCTCGACCAAAAGTCGCCCCCGGTCGGCGTGACCGACCTGGGGCGGATGGTCTCGACCAAGCCGGTCTAGCCAGCAGCCAGATTGCCTTGGCCACAGGCGGAGATCCGACACGGCATCATCGCGCTCGAGAAGAAAACGCTGTTGCGCCGCGAAGCCGACAGCTCCGACGACCGGCGCCAAATCCTGTTTCATCACACCATCACGGCATGCCGGCCCGCAGGCTTCTGCAATCTGTCGGAACGCGGTATGGCGCCGTCAGGGGACAGGCTTTCGAGCGGGGGGAGATTTCGCCAGGTATTTCACGAGATTTTGCGCATGCGGAGACAGCGATGCCAGCTTTCGCACGCACAGGGTGAGGTGGCGGAGAGCCCAGACTTCGTCCAGCGGAATGATGCGCAGCTTGCTGGTCCAGCGCCGGGCAACAGGTTCGGGAACGATGGCAAGCCCGATCCGGTTTTCAACCACGCGGCAAATTGAATCGAAACCGTCCAGCCGCACACGCAGTTTCAGCCTCTTGCCGGCTCGCGTTGCCTGTTCATTCAGAAAGTCCTGCCAGGCCGTCTCAGCTCGAAGGCCCACCAGATCGTAATCAAGCACTTCCTTGAACGGTATTTTACGGCAGCGCGCGAGCTCATGCCTGAGCGGCACGACAAGTACAAACCGGTATTCGCCGACTGGCATGGTCTCAAGCTCGGCAGCGGCTTCGAGCCCCTCGGCAACGATACCGATTTCCACTTTTCCAGCGGCAACCGCCCTCACAATGTCGCGACTTCTGCCCTCTTCCAGATCCACGTCGATGTTCGGATGGGCCGAGAGAAAGCGTGCCAGGCGCGCGGGGAGAAATACCGAAATGCCCATCGTGTTGGAGCGAACATGAATCTGCGCCCGCAGTCCCTTCGCATAATCGTTCAATTCTCCACGCATGTGCTCGAGCTGCTGTATGACAAGACGGGCATGATGAAGGAGCGCCGTTCCCGCCGCCGTCAGTTCGACGCCTCGGCGCTTTCTCACCAGCAGCGGCGTGCCAAGATCGACCTCCATGTCGCGGATTCGCTCGCTGGCGGAAGCCAGAGTCATGTTGGCGCGAAGGGCCCCGTGGGTGATGTTCGAGGCATCCGCCACGTGCAGGAACAAGCGAAGGTCAGTGAGATCAAATCGCTCAGCCATAGGATCGGAGCCTTCAGCCTAGCCTGAGGCTACCTTAGCGCCTTCCGCATTGTGAGTCCCGCGCAACGCATCATGCTGAGCGGAGAGACGCCGTCCTGCGCGGAGGCCGCCATGAAACAATATGCGTTGGAGCTGTTCGGATATTGTGTGGGCTTCCTCAGCTTGTTGCCGAAGCCACGGAGCCCGGAGGAGCCGATCCACCCAATATTTTCCAGCTCCGGCCCTTGTCCCGTTGATCGATATGAAACAGGTTCAGATCACAGACCGGTCGCCGGGCATCTCGTCCAAATTGGAGTCATCGCGCTCGACTACCGCCCGAACCTGCCAGGAGCGCACGCACCGATCGCTTCCGGCGGACGCCGCCCGCTGGGACCGGTGCGCATTATCGCCTCGGTAGGGTGACCATAACGGACCCGCCGAGTGCGCCGATCTAGCCGCAACGACCTCAAGCGCGGCACAAGCCGCCCGCCGAGAAGATTTATGGTTCGCGACCTGATCACATCCCGCTTTAGTTCGGAAACTCGACCATCGCCTCGCCGGTCGCGACCTTCTCGCCCGCCTGGTTGCGCACCATGACGTCGATCAGCACCCAGCGCGAGTTCTTGGTCACCTGCTTCGACTTGACGATCCCCGTCGGCTGGATGGTGTCGCCGGGCTTCACCGGCTTGACCCAGCGGGTTTCCAGCCTCCGGTGGATGGCGCCCGCCGGATAGGCCCAGTCGGTCAGCATCCGCGAGATCAACCCGAAATTGTTCATGCCATGCATGATGATGCCGCCGAAATTGGTCTTGCCGAAATTACCCTTCATGTAGTCGTCGTCGAGATGCAGCGGGTTGTAGTCGAGCGAGGCATCGCAAAACAGCCGGATCGATTCGCGTGACACCGCGAATTTCGGTCCGTCGATGGCATCGCCGGCATTCAGGTTTTCGAAGCTGGTCGTCATGATCGCTCTCCGCTCATTCGGGCCGGATGGTCCAGCCACGGCCGGAACAGATCACGTCGCCATGCTGGTTGAAGAAGACGTTGTCGTGCACCACGAACAGACGCTCGCGCTTGATGAACTTGTCGAGCGCGCGGGCCTGCAATGTGATGACGTCGTTCGGCCGCGCCGGAATGTTGTAGCTCCAGGATTGCCCGGCGTTGACGGTGCCGGGCGAGCGCATCCAGTCGTCCGCCGGCGTACAGGAAAACATCAGCAGGATGTGGATCGAGGGCGGCGCGATCAGCCCGCCATAGCGGGTGGTTTTCGCGTAGGCCTCGTCGAAATAGATCGGGTGATCCTCGCCGACCGATCTGCAGTACAGCTCGATCGCCTCTTTGGTCAGCGTGTAGGGGATGGTCTTGCGCGGCGCGCCCGGCACGATGTCGTCCCAGGCCTTGCGCAAATTGGCGTCTTTCCAGAAATCGGTCTCGAAGGCTTCCGCCTGAGCCATGCCATCCTCCTCGTTTCTTGCCTGTTTTTCCGCGATCTTTGATTCTGCCGCCTTGCGGAATTTGTTATATAGTATAATCAATTTCCCAGACCGAAAAATCAAGCCACCGGGAACCCCAAATGGCCAAGCTCAAGCTGCCCAATATCGACGACGTCGTGGCGATCGACATCCACACCCACGCCGAAGAGCCCTGCGGCATGCACGGCGACGACGGCTATGACGATTTCCAGGCGCAGATGGCCGACTATTTCAAGTCGCCGCACAAGCACCCACCGACGGTGCCGGAAACCGCGGCCTATTACCGCTCCAAGAAAATCGCGGCCGTGATCTTCCCGGTCGACGCCGAGCGCGAGACCGGTTTCCGCCGCTACAACAATTACGAGATGCTGGAAGTCGCCTCCGACCATCTCGACGTCCTGATCCCGTTCGTCAGCATCGATCCCCACAAGGGCAAGCTCGGCGTGCGCGAGGCGCGCAAGCTGATCGAGGAATACGGCGTCCGCGGCTTCAAATTCCACCCGACCATGCAGGGCTTCTATGCCAACGACCGCATGGCCTACCCGCTCTATGAGGCGATCAACGAGGGCGGCGCGATCGCGCTGTTCCACACCGGCCAGACCGGCGTCGGCTCCGGCATGCCCGGCGGCATGGGGATGCGGCTGAAATATTCCAACCCGATGTACATGGACGACGTCGCGGCTGATTTTCCCGACCTGAAGATCATCCTCGCTCACCCGTCGTTTCCCTGGCAGGAAGAGGCGCTGTCGGTCGCGACCCACAAGCCGAACGTCTATATCGACCTCTCCGGATGGTCGCCGAAATATTTCCCGCCGATCCTGGTGCGCTACATCAACTCGATCCTGCAGGACAAGATGCTGTTCGGCTCCGACTGGCCTGTGATCACGCCGGACCGCTGGCTGGCGGATTTTGCCAAGCTCGACATCCGCGACGAGATCCGGCCCAAGGTCCTGAAGGCCAACGCGCGGAAGATTTTGGGTATATAAAGGGGCGTTCGCTTCGCAGGCGGACGGTTGAACGAGATGGTGGCCAGTGACCCAACTTGCCAAAATCGCTGTCCTCGTCACCGCGATCTCGACGGCAAGCATCGTTCAATGCTTCGCAGCTGAATCGCCGCCGATCGCCGTCGAGATCGAGAGCCCGCTCGCCAGTTCGCATCCGCTGCAGGGTTACCTGCGGCAAACAAGCAGCGTGAGCCCCTCGCCCGCCGTCGTGTTGCTGCATAGCTGCTACGGGAATTGGGGGCGGCTGGACGCGCGCTGGGGAAAGCGGATCGCATCCTGGGGCTATGTGACGCTCACCGTCGACAGCTTCGGCCCGCGCGGCCTGAAGAACTGCGGCGAACATCCCCCGCAGGATCTGATCCTGGATGCCTACCGGGCTCTGAAGTTTCTGGTGCGCCATCCATCGGTCGATCCTGCGCGTGTTGCGGTGCTGGGTTTTGCCAATGGCGGTCGGGTTGCTCTCACGTCCGTCGAGCACGGCTTCCTGGAACAGGCTTCGCCAAACAAGTTTCATGCCGCCATCGCCTTCTATCCGCCCTGCCGTAGTTTCAAGGGCGCCATGACGGTGCCCACGCTGATCCTGATCGGCGAACGCGATGACCTGACACCTGCCGAAGAGTGCCGCAACATGGTGGACGGCCGGGACGCCTTGGGGATCTCAAGGCAGAAGGATCGGGGCACGCCGATCAAACTCATCGTCTATCCCGACGCCTATCACGCCTTTGACGCACCCAACGTCACGACACCGGCCAAGCTTTCGGGGCACCGTCTCGAATTCAACCAGACAGCAACGGACCAATCGATCGTCGCGCTCCGCGAATTCCTCGACGCAACGATTGGCAGGAGAGAGTAAGTCACGTGAATATCAAAGCCGTCGTGTTCGATGCCTATGGCACGCTCTACGATGTCCAGTCGGTGGCAGATATCACCGAGGACGCGTTTCCCGGCTATGGCGAGATCATCACGCAGGTCTGGCGCATCAAGCAGCTGGAATATACCTGGCTGCGCTCGCTGATGCGACGCTATGAGGATTTCTCCGAAGTGACGCGCGACTCGCTGGCCTACACGCTTGCCAGCCTCGGGCTCAAGTATGGCGACGACACCTTCGCGCGCATCATCGACAAATATCTGCATCTCGATCTCTATCCGGACGCGCTTGCGGCATTGTCGGCGATAAAGGATCGCAAGCTCGCGATTCTCTCCAACGGCAGCCCCGACATGCTCGAGGGACTGGTGTGCAACAGCGGGCTCGACCGCGTGCTCGATGCGGTCATCAGCGTCGACGCCAGGAAGACCTTCAAGCCCAGTCCCGAAGCGTACATGCTGATTGAGGAACTACTGCATGTGCCGCCCGCCGAGGTACTGTTCATCTCATCTAATCCATGGGACGTCTGCGGCGCCAAGGCGTTCGGGCTCAACGTCGCCTGGATCGAGCGGGTGACGCCGGAAGCGATGGCGCTGGCCTGTCTCGAAAGCGAGACGCTGCCGCCCTTGACGATGTTCAAGATATTGCGCACCCAGATGGACGAGCTCGGCGTTGCGCCCGATCATCGCATCCATGGTCTCGCCGAGCTTCCCGCCCTGGTGTCTGCCCAAAGGTCCTGAAATGAGTCTTGCCTCCGTTCGCGCCTTCTTCGCCGAGAAGGCGCCCGACATTACCGTGATCGAATCATCGATGAGTTCAGCTACCGTGACGCTGGCCGCCGAAGCCTATGGCGTCGAGCCGGCGCGGATCGCCAAGACGCTTTCCCTGCGGATCGGCGAACGCGTGGTGTTGATCGTAGCCGCCGGCACCTCGCGGATGGACAACAAGAAGGTGAAGGCGCTGTTCGGGGGCAAGCCGAAGATGCTCGGGCTCGACGAGGTCGCCGAGATCACCGGCCATGAAGTCGGCGGGGTCTGTCCGTTCGGATTGAAGACGCCGCTGCCGGTCTATTGCGATGTGTCGCTAAAGGCGTTCGATATCGTGGTTCCGGCGGCGGGCTCGACGCACAGCGCGGTGCGCATCACACCCGCGCGCATGGCGGAACTGACCTCGGCCGAATGGGTCGATGTCTGCGAGGTCAGAACCGAAAGCCAAGCGACGGCCTAATCGTCGTCTTGATAGTAGGGTCTCGGCGGCAACGGCTGGGGCTGTACCAGTGGTGCTGCGCGGCCGCGCGGCGCCATTTGCTGCTGTGGCGCCCGGCCGGCCGATGGCTGTTGCGCATTCGCCTGCGACTCGAACACGGCGCGGCAATTGTTTGACAGTTGCGGCGTGTTCTGCCGCAAACACGTCACGATCCGGCTGACATCCGGAACCTGATCACTGCAGAGACGCCATACGTCGGGCGTGCAGGCCATCTGTTGTTCCCAGGTTCCTCTGTACTCTTGAGATGACGCGGGGGCGATAACGGCCGCAATGCCGGCGGCGATCGCAAGGCTCAGGACAATCCGCTGCGTGCGCATGGATGGGTCCCCTTCGTTCGATTCCAGAGATAACGCGGAGGTTCCGCGCGGCGTCGGGACGAAAGCTGTCAAACGAATGCGGCCAAGCAACGTTCGCGCAGACAAGAAAATGTGAATGGAGTTCCCTGCTCCGCCTTGCCGATCTTCCTTGCCGATCTTCAGCGCCATCGCCTCGCGAAGCGCGCCATGAGCGCCCGCCCGAACGACGTCGCATCGCCGCGTGGAGCTACTCGTTCTCCGGGCGCCGCATTTTCGCGTCCAGAGGCGTCATGCCAAAACGCCGACGAAACGACCGGTGAAAATACGAGACATCGTTGAAGCCGGAGAGATAGGCGATATCGCTGATCTTGCTCACCCGGCGCATCGGATCGCGCAGCAGCCGCACCGCGCGCATCAGCCGCTGCTCCAGCACGAATTCCGAAAACGTGGTACCAGCGCGCTCGAACAGCATCTGGATGGAGCGCGGGCTGGCGCGGTGGCGCTGCGCGAGGTCGGCGAGCGTGAGCCTGCCGTCGCCGAGGCGCGACAGAATGTCGGCCTTGATCGCTTCCAGCCGAGCCGCCGCAAGGCCGCGGTCTTTTGCGAGTTCGGTCTCGTCGCGCCCTGTCCCCAGCATCAGGACCACCAGGTCCAGAAGATGCTGCGAGACGGCGCTCTGCGCCAGTGCGTCGAGACCCGGGGCATGCTGAAGCACGAGGTCATAATATTGGTGCAGCATCGCCGCGAGCGCGGGGTTTTGCGCGAGCGGCCGCGCAATGCGATCTTCCGCATCGGGACAATGAGCGAGCAGCGTCCGACGTTCGATGAACAGTGACTTGAAGCGCCCTTCGGCCAGTTGCGAGACGTCGGCGCCTTCATGGGCCGCATCGGCAAGGCCGGTACCCATCGGTTCGAGGTCGACCGACCGGCCGCCGACCTTGATGCGCATCGGCGCGGCCGTGGCCAGCACGAAGGCGAGCGCGCTGTCGCGGTCGGCGCCGGTCGCGACAAATTGCATCGGCGAGCCTGCGGCCCCCGACATCATCAGGCCCGGCAGCGGCACCGCGGTCACGTCGCATCGCACGGGCCCGGCGGCGAGTGGCGCCACATCGCCGCACATCACGCGGCGGCAAAACTCCTCCCGCCAGGCGTCATAGGTTGGCCCATGCGGGTCGCCGGCATAGCCGAGGCGCGGCGCGCCGCGGGTCGATTGGCTGTCGGCCGCCATAAGCGCGCGCGTCTCCAGGCTCGTGTAACGGAACACCAATATCGCGTTGGCGGCCCGGCGCAACGTCTTCCAGCACAATTGCGCGCCAGGCCATGACAATTTGCGCTGTAGTCCAATTGGTGCGGCAACCCGTCGCGCCGTCGGTCCGCCGTCCGTGGCAGCGCCGCAACAGGCCGGCACAAACCGCCGCCCTGCGCTTTCGGCCACAATGCGTTTCGCTCGGCTCCAAGAAGCGCCACGACGTTCCCGCTAGCAGTTCGGATGCTGCAACGAAGGAATCGTCGATGCCAACCGGAATACAGGCCCGCGCCCGAAACGCCGTGAAGCCGAAAGACTTGCGCAACAGGCTGCTCGTCAGCACCGCGCTGGCGCCGCTCATGTTTGGGGGACTGCTTGCGCTGGCACCCGGCCCGGCGCGCGCCGCCTGCACGGTGGCCGGCACCGGTACCATCGGCGCGCTCGACTCCGGCGACGTGGCGACCTGCACGGGTGCGGGCAATACCAACACAATCCATGCCTCAGGCAGCGCTGGCGTCACGGTCAACATCGGGGATGGCGCCACGGCTACGACCGTCACTCCGACGGCAGGCGCGCTGGGCATTCACCTCGACGCTTCACCGGGGGCAGCCGTAACGATCACCAACAACGCGCAGCTTGTTTCGAACGGTAATAACGCCATTTTTCTGTCAGCGGCCAGCGACAATGCCACGATCAGCATCACGGCTGGAGGGCTTGTCGATGCCCTTGGCGGCGCCCCCGCGATACGTTTGTTCGGCACTGTTGGCGACTCACTCACCGGCCTCAATTTGACGATCAACGGCACGGTGAACGCGGCAGGATCGGCGGTCTACACTGCCTACGTAACCGGCGGGCAATTTACGGTCGGAGCAACTGCCGCGCTCAACGCAGGCTTTCACTTTGCGGACGGTTCGAACAACAATACGATCTCGATGGCCGCCGGATCATCGGTGCAGAGTTCCTTGCTTGGCGCCTCGATGGTTACCTTAACGAATGCGAACAACAACACCCTCAATCTCGGTGGTGCGATCGCTGCCCCCAACCTGGGCAGCGTTGGCATAGATGTCACTGGTACATCGACAGGGAACATCATCAACATTCTTTCGACCGGCACGGTCCAGGGCGGAAACACTGCCGTGTTATTTGGCGCTGGTGGAAACACGTTGAACAACGCGGGCGTCATCACCGGCACCAACAACCCCGCGATCAGCGGCTCGAACGGCACCGATACCGTCTTCAATTCCGGAACGATCACGGCTAACTCGATCGCCATCAGCCTCAATGACGGCGCGGATTCTCTGACGCTGGCGCCGGGATCAATCATCAACGGATGGGTCCATGGCGGCAACGGAACCGACACGCTGGGATTTGGCGGCACCGGAAGCGCCACGTTCAACCTCAATAGTCTCGGCGCCGGCCAGCAATATCGGGAATTCGAACTGCTGCAAAAGACCGGCACCTCGGTCTGGACGCTGACCGGCACCACCGCCTTCAACGGCGCGA
Source organism: Bradyrhizobium sp. JYMT SZCCT0180 (assembly GCF_018130165.1). Lineage (GTDB taxonomy): Bacteria > Pseudomonadota > Alphaproteobacteria > Rhizobiales > Xanthobacteraceae > Bradyrhizobium. Next base: position 112,168 of record NZ_JAFCLZ010000001.1, read on the forward strand.
CGACGGTGGAAGCCGGCGGCCTGATCGTAAACGGCACATTGCCATCGGTCGTCACGGTCAATGGCGGCTATCTCGGCGGCACCGGCACGGTCGGCGGCCTCGTCGTCAACAATGGCGGCACCGTCGCGCCTGGCAATTCGATCGGCACCACCAACGTCAACGGCAACGTCACCTTCAACGCCGGCTCGACCTACCAGGTCGAAATCAACGCCGCCGGACAATCCGACAAGATCGCGGCGATCGGCACTGCGACCCTCAATGGCGGCACCGTGCAGATCGTGCCGCTCGGCACCGGTTTTCTCGCCAACACGCAGTACACGATCGTCACCGCGGCCGGCGGCGTCACCGGCACCTTCGCATCGCTGGCGCCGCTGAACGCGCCGCTGGTTTCAGGGCAGCTCAGCTACGACGCCAACAATGCGTATTTCACGCTGCAGCAGATCGCAGGCTTCGGAACGCTGTCGCTGTCGATGTCTGGTTTGACGCCGAACCAGGCCGCCGTGGCTGGCGCGCTGGACACGGCACAGCTCGGCGGCGTGTCCGGGCCACTCTCCACCGCCATCAACACGCTTGCCGCGCTCAACACGCCCGGTATCAAGGCCGGCCTCGACGATCTCGCCGGACAGATTCACGCCGACGGGCGCCGTTTCATCACCGATCAAGCCGGCGCCTTCCAGAACTTCATGTGGAACGCCGGTACCCAGTCGCGCGGCGAGACCGTGCGGATGTCGGCCTCGTCCTACGCGCCGGAGCCTAACGACCCGATCAGCAAGGCGCTTCGAGCGCGCCGCGCCGCGCCAGTGCAGAGCGTGTGGTTCGGCGGCTATGGCAATTGGGACAAGGTAGCGACGACCGACATCGCCTACGGCACCAACACCAGCATCGGCGGCGCCGCGCTCGGTGTCGATCTGTGGAACAGCCCCGGTGCCACAGTCGGCCTCGCAGTCGGCGCATCGACCGGTAAGATCCGGTCGGCAAGTCGCGCCGACCGGATCGACGCCAATGCCGGCCACGCCGGGTTCTACGCACGCGGCGAGAGCTACGGATTCAACGTCGCATCGGCCATCAGCTATTCCCTCGCGGCGCTCGAATCCTCGCGCACGATCGCGTTCCTGGGAGAAACCGCCACCGGCCAGTCCCGCGCCAACACGTTTGCCGCCACGTTCGGCATCGCTCGGCCGTTCCAGTTCGGCGGCTTCAAGGCCGAGCCCTTTGCCAACCTCGACTGGTACGCGACGCGGCAAAACGGCTTCAGCGAAACCGGCGCCCCCGGCGTCAACCAGATTGTACAGGCCGGCAACTTCGACGCGCTGTTCGGCACCGCGGGCCTGCGCCTGATGCATCAGACCGTGATGGCCAATGGCCTTCCGGCGCAGTTCGGCGTCACGGTCGGCGCGCGCCATGAATTCTCCGGCAACGCGCCAGGCATGCTTGCGGCCTTCGAAGGCGCGCCGGGAATCCAATTCGCGATCGCCGGCGTCGAACGCGCCCGTACCACGGCGCTCACCGGCCTCGAGGCGCGGTGGGATCTGACGGCGACGACGTCGTTCAAGGCCTCCTACGAGGGCGCGTTCGCGCCGGGCCTCGACCGGCACACATTGCGGGGCGCAATCCGCAGCGAATTCTGAGGCAGGCCCCTACTCCACCTTGCCGATCTTCTTCACCGCGGCGACCAGCCGCGCGCTGTCGTCGGCGACGAACTTTGCAAATTCCGGCGCGTCCATGTAGGCGACCGGGCTGCCCGCGGTCTCGAAGGTCCTGATCACCTCGGGCGCCTTCACCGCCTGGGCCATCGCGCCGCGCAACTGCGTCATGATCGGCGCCGGCAACGCGCTCTGCGCGAACAATCCCGCCCAGATGTAGAACTCGACGTCCTTGTAGCCAAGCTCCTGGAAGGTCGGCAGATCGGGAAAGCTCGCGATGCGTGATGCGCCCCAATTCGCGAGCACGCGCATCTTGCCGTCGTCGACCTGCTGCTTCAGCGTGCCCGGCGCAGAGGCTACCGCCTGCACCGTGCCGCTGAGCAGCGCGGTCAGCGCGGGTGCGGCGCCGCGGAACGGCACGTGCAGCAGCTTGATGCCGGCGCTCGCGGCGAACATTTCCATCGCGACATGCAGCGTGCCGTAGGGGCCCGACGAGCCGTAGGGGATCTGGCCGGGGCGCTTTTTGGCGTCATCGACGAAATCCTGCAGCGTCTTCCATGGCGCCGAGGCCGGCACCGCCAGCAGCGTGGGGTCGGCCAGCACGCGCGCGACCGGCGCGAATTGCGATACTTCGTAGGCCACCGGCCGCTCGAACAGCCGGTCGGCTTCCGGCAGCACCGCCAGCGACGACAGCGTCATCAACAATGTGTAGCCGTCGGGCTCGGCGCGCGCCGCCGCCGCATTACCGACCGATCCGCCGCCGCCGCCGGCGCGGTTGTCGACGAGCACAGGCTTGCCGAGGATTTTCTCCAGCGCCTGCGCCACCGGCCGCGCCGCCAGATCAGCCTGGCCGCCGGGCGGAAACGGCACGATCATGGTGATGTTGCGCGAGGGGTACGCGGCTTGCGCGAAGGCCGTGTTAGCGAGCGCAGATTGCGCGAGCGGCAGCACGGCAGCGGTTTTGAGAAGTTCGCGGCGATTCATTGGCATTTCCCCCGGAGTTCTTGTTTTGGTTGTTGGAGGTAGCCTAGCCGAAACACCGTGCCCTGGGCAAAGGCGCCGTTCGTCGCGCCGTCTCGGAACTACTTCTTCTTCCCCTTGGCGAAATGCTTCATCAGAAACTCCGCCAGCACCTCGACGCGGGCGGGGCGCGGGCCGCCGGGCGGGGTTACCAGATGCACCGCGCCTTCCGGTTGCTTCCAGCCCTTGAGGATCACCTCGACCTCGCCGGAGGCGATCGCATCGCCGACGATGAAGTCGGGCAGATCGGCGATGCCGAGCCCTGCAATCACCGACGGCAACACCGCCTCGCCATTGTTGACGCGCAGTTGCCCGGCCGGGCGCACGCTGGCCTGCTCGCCGGCGGCGTTGGTGTAGTGCCAGACGCCTTGCGTCGAGAGATAGGCGTAGCCGAAACATTTGTGCTGGGAGAGATGCATCGGATGCGTCGGCCGGCCGTGGCGCTTGAGATAGGACGGCGCCGCCACCGTGTAGCGCGGCATCGCGCAGAGCCGCCGCGCGATCAGCGAGGAATCAGGCAGCCGCGCGATGCGCAGGCCGGCATCGAAGCCCTCGCCGATCAAATCCACCGTCGCATCGCTTAAGTGCAGGTCGATCGAGACTTCCGGATACTGGCTCAGGAATTCCGGCAATAGCGGCGCCACCGCCTTGACCCCGAACGTCATCGGCACCGCGAGCCGCACCAGCCCGCGCGGCGCCGTCGATTGCGACAGCGCCTCGTTCTCGGCCGCTTCACCATCGACCAGGAGCTGCGTCGCGCGCTCGGCGAGCTTTTGGCCGGCGTCGGTCAACGCCAGCCGCCGCGAGGTGCGGTTGAACAGCCGCGCGCCGAGACGTTGTTCGAGCCGGCTCACCGCCTTCGACACCGTGGCCTTGGACAGCGCGAGTTCGGTCGAAGCGGCCGCAAACGACCGCAATTCCACGACCTTCGCGAAAATCGCGAGCGCTTCGAAATCCGGAAGTTTCGCCATTCGGCCCGCCTGTCAGATTGGAATCATCGGGCCTCGCCCGAAATCAGGATGCGAGCTTCACGATACCATAGAGATTGAATTTGAAATCACCCTCCGCGTAATCGGACTCGAAGGACAGTTTGGCGCGGCGCGACTTAAGCGTTGCCTCCAGTCCTTGCCGCGCGATCTCGTCAGCGACCGCATCCATGGTCGCGACGGCTTCGCGTTCACTGCCATGGGACTTCGGCACAAACACTTCGGGCAATCCTGCCAGGTGAAAACCGACGCTTTCCAGATAATCGTCCGAGGCCAGCGGCCGCTTGGCAAATGCCAGGCGACAAACGCGTCGCAACGCGAAGTCATCATCGGATTTCAGTGCCGCACTGGCCTGAAGGATGAGTTCGTTCCACCTGACGAGGCCGTGCGCGACACCGGCGCTCTCGCCCTTGACGGCGGTAGCCCCTGCCTTGATGACCTGATGGACCAGCATCAAGGCACCGGTGGAAACGACCATGGCGGTTTCCGACGTCATCGGCGGGCCCAGCACGTACAGCACCGATTGGTGATTTTCCACCGCGTCCTCATCGGCGCTGGAGCGGGCATTGGGATGCACGCGATCCCACGAAACCCCAAACGAACGGCTCATGCGCGGATCCGGCTTGTCCTGGGAATAGGTGTGATCGATGCTGAAGCCGGTGGCGAAATCGCGGATGGCCATTGAAGCCGCGTCCGACAGCTTCGCCAGGCCGTTCGCACCGCCAAGGAAACAAAGAACGTGGCGGGGTTTCACCGCCAATCGCCGCGCTTTCGCAGCGGCATCCTGACCGGACGAGGCCGGCTTCCGGCCACCGGCGTCTGACGGTCCTGCCACCAGCAGCGCTCCCATCAATCCCAATACTCCGCGGCGAACGGCGTTCATGCGTAACTCCTCCATACGGCGCCTCGCGCCCGAGTGACTGGCATCAGTCTGGGCAAGCCGCCCGGCGGTTCGGTCCAAGAGACCGATTCCGTTGTTTGCGCGGCCGAAAATAATGGATGTCCGGCACGGGCGGCATTTCCATTAGCCCACAAATAGAAACAATATGTTTCGATAGTTTCTATTTATATACCACGTCGGGAGGCATATCCAATGGCCATCGGAATTCAAGCAACGGAGAAATCCAATGGCCAAGAAACTTTCGGGCAAGGTAGCACTCGTCACCGGCGGCTCCCGCGGTATCGGCGCAGCCAGCGCCCGCGCCCTCGCGGATCAGGGCGCCAACGTCGCCATCAGCTATGTCGCCTCCCCTGACAAGGCCGAAGCCGTCGTCAAGGAATTGAAAGCGAGGGGTGTCGAAGCTCGCGCCTTCAAGGCGGACCAGGCTTCATCTGTCGAGGTCGAGCAACTGGTGAACGACGTCGCCAAGCACTTTGGCCGGCTCGACATTCTCGTCAACAATGCCGGCGTCGCCGTCAGCGGCGCAGTCGATGATGTCAACGCCGACACCGCGGCACTGGCGCGGCAGGACGCGATCAATGTGCACGGCGTTGTCACCGCGATCCGCGCTGCCTCGAAACTGATGGGCGAAGGCGGACGCATCGTCACCATCGGTTCGGGCATTGCGACCCGCGCCTCGTTCCCGGGCCTCGCCGACTACGCCGCCACCAAGGCTGCGATCGTCGGCTACAGCAAGGGCGCATCGCGCGACCTCGGCCCCCGCGGCATCACTGTGAACGTGCTGCAGCCGGGCTCGATTGATACCGACATGAACCCGAAGGACGGCGGCGATTTCGCCGAAGCCCAGCGTACGCAGCACGCGCTGCAACGCTACGGCACCGCCGAAGAGATCGCAGCCGGCGTCGTGTTCCTCACCAGCCCGGACGCCTCGTTCGTGACCGGCACCGTCCTCAACGTCGATGGCGGCTTCGGCGCCTGATCCAATCCAACCTGGGCGCGTTGCGCCTGCTCCTCGCACAAAACTCAACAAGGAGTATTTCCCATGATCGAACTCAGACCCTTTGCAAAACTCGGCGGCGCTGACCACGGCTGGCTGAAGGCAAAGCATCACTTCTCCTTCGGCAGCCATTATGACCCCGACAATATGGGGCATGGTAGCTTACGGGTGTGGAATGACGACGAGATCGCCCCCAACACCGGCTTTCCCGCCCATCCCCATGCCAACATGGAAATCATCACCTATGTGCGCGAAGGCGCGATCACCCATCAGGACTCCCTTGGCAACAAGGGCCGCACTGAAGCCGGCGACGTGCAGGTGATGAGCGCCGGATCCGGCATTCGTCACGCCGAGTATAATCTGGAGCCGACCAATACACGTATCTTCCAGATCTGGATCGAGCCGACCACACAGGGCGGCCAGCCGACCTGGGGAGCAAAGCCGTTTCCGAAGTCGGACCGTTCCGGCAAGCTCGTCACCATCGCCAGCGGCATTGCCGGCGACAAGGATGCACTGCCGATCCGCGCCGACGCCCGCGTGCTCGCCACCACGCTGAAGGCCGGCGAGAGCGCGGAGTACGAAGCCGGCAAGGCGCGGCATCTGTATCTGGTGCCGGCAGCGGGTAGCGTCGAAGTCAACGGCGTGCGCGTCAACGCCCGCGATGGTGCCGCGATCCGCGATGAGGCCAGGCTGACCATTACGGCGCTGGAAGATAGCGAACTGGTGCTGGTCGACGCGGCGTAGTCACCACACTCAATAGTCGTCATGCCCGGCCTTGTGCCGGGCATCCACGACTTCCCCCAGCAGATCGAAAGACGTGGATGGCCGGGACAAGCCCGGCCATGACGAACTTCAATTAAACCAACCTCAAAGGAGAGCCATCATGGCCAAAGTACTCGTCCTCTATTACTCCGCTTACGGTCACATCGAGGCGATGGCGAACGCCATTGCCGAAGGCGCGCGCGAAGCCGGCGCCACTGTCGATATCAAGCGCGTGCCCGAACTGGTGCCCGCCGAGGTCGCCAAGGCGTCGTACTACAAGGTCGACCAGGCCGCTCCCATCGCGAAAGTCGAAGAACTCGCCAATTACGATGCCATCATCGTCGGCACCGGCACCCGCTTCGGCCGGATGGCGTCGCAGATGGCGAACTTCCTCGATCAGGCCGGCGGCCTCTGGGCCAAGGGCGCCCTGCACGGCAAGGTCGGCGGCGCCTTCACCGCAACCGCCACGCAACATGGCGGCCAGGAGACCACGCTGTTTTCGATCATCACCAACCTGCTGCACTTCGGCATGACCATCGTCGGCCTCAACTACGGCTTTGCCGGCCAGATGAAGCTCGATGAAGTCACCGGCGGCGCGCCCTATGGCGCCACCACGATCACCGGCGGCGATGGCAGCCGTCAGCCGAGCGACAACGAGCTCGCCGGCGCGCGCTATCAAGGACGCGTGATCGCGGAGACCGCGAAAAAACTGCATGGCTGATGCGAGATGGGCGGCATTCTCATTTGAGATTGCCGCCCCATTTATCCATCGGGGACGATGGATTTAGCATGGTCGAACTTCTCTTTATGGCCCAACTGGTGCGCCGACCGCTGCAGGCGATTGCACGGCGCTGGTGGTGCCGCAGCCTTTTCCGCGCCTCGCGCGGGCAGCGGCGCTGCCCGGAGTGCACCAAATCGTGAAATCGGTCTGACGGTTTCGTGATACGAAACGGATTCGTGATACGGAATCCACCACTCGCTTTTCACCGATACGGGGTTCAGGCATGAGCAATCTTCCGCAATCCCCGTGGCCGGAATTGCCGACCGCGGCGTGGCGTGACACCTATGCGACGCTGCATCTCTGGACCCAGATCGTCGGCAAGATCAGGTTGAGCAAAGCCCCCTGGCTGAACCATTCCTGGCATGTGGCGCTCTATGTTACGCCGCGCGGGCTGACGACGACGCCAGTGCCGGACGGCACACGTACGTTCCAGATCGATCTTGATTTCATCGATCACGTCCTGCGCATCTCGACCAGCGATGGCGCGAAGCGGCAGTTTGCGCTTCCGGGAAAATCGGTAGCCAGCTTCTACGCCGCCACCTTGGTGACGCTGACCGAGCTGGACATTTCCGTCACCATCGACGAGATGCCGAATGAACTGCCGGACCCGGTCCGGTTTTCGGAAGATAACGTCCACGCTTCCTACGATCCCGAAGCGGTCAAGGGTTTTCTGCAGATTCTCGTAAACTGCGATCGCGTCTTCAAGCAATTCCGCACCGGCTTTCTCGGCAAGGCCAGCCCGGTGCATTTCTTCTGGGGCAGCTTTGATCTGGCGGTGACCCGCTTCTCCGGCCGTCGCGCGCCACGTCATCCCGGTGGCGTACCGTATCTGTCCGACGACGTCGCCTGCGAAGCGTATTCGCACGAGGTCAGCAGCGCCGGCTTCTGGCCGGGAAGCGGCGCGATCGATTATCCCGCCTTCTACTGCTACGCCTATCCGGAGCCTGCGGGCTTTCGCGCTACGAAGGTGCGGCCGGACGCGGCGTTCTTCAGCGAAGCGCTCGGCGAATTCATCCTGCCCTATGATGCCGTGCGCACGGCTGATAATCCCGACCAGGCGTTGCTGGATTTCCTGCAAAGCACCTATGAAGCCGCGGCGATTTCAGCGAAATGGGATCGCGACGCGCTGGAATGCGACTTGGGCCAACCCAGCGTGGTGCGGCAGGTTTAGCCGCGGATCAATTCTCGTGGCCAGGGCTGGCTTCTGCCGTTGAAAGCCACCAGCCATCACCCGCAAACCAGCAGGTGTCATCGACGGCGCCATCGAGCCGGAGCGACCGCACGTCTTCCCACCCCTGCAGAAACGCCTCCGTCAGGCGGCGGCCGGCATCCTCGTCCTGAAGACCGATGCAGCCAATAAACTGTGCCCGGCCGCGGAACCTCGCCGGCCAGACCGCGCCCTGATCGGGACGTGTGACCAGCAGCATCCCGCCATGCACACCCGCGGGCGCAAGTGGAAACAACAGCCGGCCACCGCGACGCAACGCATCGAGCCACTGTTGGGCTGGCTGGGCCGCACCGGCACACACGTAGATCAAATCCGCTTTCGGCAAATCCGCCGCAATGCCCGATTTTGACTGAACGCTTACCTGTGGCAGGTCTTTCAGATTGTCGCGCGCGCGATCCGCCAGGCCTTCGTCAATCTCATAGGCGTGCACCTGACCGCGCGGCCCGACGAGTTGTGCGAGAATCGCTGTGTAGTATCCCGTGCCCACGCCGACTTGCAGAACCGTCTCACCTTCCTTCAATTCGCAGCCATCGAGCCAGTAGGCATGCGCGCTGGGCATTCCGATATTGAGACGTTGCGCGCTATCCAGCGCGACCAGCGCATTCTGATAAATAAACGCCGGATCATCATTCGGGGTCGTCACGTAATCATGCGCGCCGAGCGTGATCAGCCAGGGCCCGGGCCCCACAAACGGTTCGCGCTTGACCGCGCGAAAAGCCTGTTCAATCCGGGAATCCCGGACCTTGGCTGCGGCGCAGACAAGGCTGGCATAGAATGAATGCAGATTTTCCGACCGCTCTTGCATGATCAACTTCCGGCGTTGCGATGCTCGATCCTATTCGAGGCTGTCGCCTGCAGGAAGTTCCGCACGATGGCCAAAAAAGCCGGGAAGCGCCGCCATCACGGCGAAACGGGATCGCGATATAGTTTCAAGTCCAATCGGAATGAAACGGCGCTAATGCTGCAATTGCGGCTTGACCACGGTCTGGCGAACTTCTGCGCCGCAGTCGGCGCATTCAAAGGTGAAGTCGATCTTCGCCATGCTCCAATGCGGCTCGACGTCCCTTACAAACATCGGAATCCCGATGCAGCTCGGACAAATGACGAAAGCCGGCTCGATGTTGTCGTGATGGTGGATATAGGCTGGCATGTCGGCACTCCCCACGGAAGCATTTTGTAGCCCTTGACCCGACCATCAGCATACGCCGCTGCCGTAAGGGCGATCATGAACTCTTGCGAACACAGGTAGAACAGCCGCACAATCCCGCCGAGTGTGACAGATTTGCACGACCGTGTCGTCTCTGCCACAGCGTCAATTCTCTTCGCGCGGCAAGGGTTTACCAGGCGCCCGCTTCAAATAAGCCATGAGCTTCGGATAGTTGCGCAGCTCGCGCGCGGCGCGGTCGCGCAATGCGTAGGGCAATCCGCGCAGGCTCAAGGCGGCGCTGATGTCGACCAGTGGCAGCGGTGTCACGCCAAAACGTCGCTTATAGTCATAATCGCCCACGCTGAAGTCGAACTCGCGCACGCCGTCTCTGTGCAAGGCAGCCATGGTACGTTCGATGACCAGCCGGCCCGGCGAACAAGCCGACCATGTGTCGCCGGCATTGCTGACCCGCAGCATGACATAGCGCAGGCCACTGCGAACGCCCAGCAAGGTCGCGACGACTTCCTCGCCGACGGTCAGCGCCGACAACACGGCATAGCCTTCACTGAGGCCATCACGTACGAGGTTTCGATAGAAATCGGCGCAGGCCCCGTCGCCGAGAATGAAGCTCGCCCCGAGATGCTGCATGCGGGCGCTCTGTTGCGCATCCAGGGTGGCAAGAACGCGCAAGGCTTCGTCGTTCTCTCCTGCAATCCTGAATGCAGCGCCGGGATACGCCGTAAACGCGCGCCAGCTCCGTTCGAGAACCCTGCGGACGTCGCGCTTCAGCGAACGCTTGTACTGATCGAAATCCTCGCCTGTGGTGACGAGATTACCGTTCAGCGAGCACGGCCCGGCACCATCCAGCATCGCCAGCGGGTTGGACCCGCCCTGCAGATCGAGTGGCATTTTCTTGAAGCGAATGAGATCAGCGCCGCCAGGCAGCCGGCGCAACGCCAGCCGCAGCTCGCGCCACAGGATGGCTGCCGCCTTAGGTTCGCGCGGCGCGGCCGGACCGAGCAGCGGCGCATTGTAGTCGGTCAGTTCGAGGTCGGCGAACTCTACGACGCAGATGCGCTTCAGCTTGCGCCTGATCAGCGGCAGAAGCAGTGCGACTTCGCCTGTCGCACGGTCCCTGACCGTTGCAATGAGCGGCTCGATACCGGGCTGTCCGGCGAACGCGCCATACCATGCCGCGAGCCATTTTTCGTGCTGGAAGATGGTCGCCTGTCCACGACGATACGCACCGTCCCAGTTACCTGCGACGGTATCCCAATTGTCGAACTCCACGGAGAACGCCGCAACCTGCGACGTGCGGTTGCGCCCCACGTGCCGTGCTGCGTCGTTCGTCAGTGTCGTCACGATCAAGCCGCCTTCATGCCGCCTTGAGAAGATCGACCACCTGCTCCGGATGATCGTGGTCGAGCCGGAATTCGATCTCGTTGCGCGCCTTGCGCTCGCGCTTGACCCAGGAAGTGTTGCGCAGTGCCTTCTGCATCACCGCCTTGCCCCAGAACGCCGGACCCTTGAGCGAACGGCTCTTGGGCGTATATCCGAAGCGATTGCGCAGCAGGCCGTTGGCCAGATTGACGATCCGGGTCCGCCTGATCTCTTCATTTTCGTAACCCACCGTCATGGAGATGTTGACGGTGCCGAGATTGTCGACGCGGTGCGGCGCGTTCAGCGGCCAGTTCAGCATTTGCCCAGGTTCGAGATCGAGCACGGTCGCATAGCGATCGTACCATTCATGATAGGGCATATCGAGTTCGAGCTCGAACAGCTGGATGTCCTCGAGGTTCTTCGGAGTGACGAAGGGAGGGTTCGACGGATAGATATGGACGCGCTTGCGGCCGGCGATTTGAATCAGGCTCTGGCCGGGAAGATCGGCGTGGTAGTGAACCTGCGCCTTCGGCGCCGACAGCAGAATGCCTGCGTTGTACTGGTGCGGCAGCGCGAAGTGCGGGACCTTCTCGCCGATTTCGGCAAACATCTGGGCCAGCAGGTCGCTGTAGCGCTGGTCGATATCCGAAACCATGCGCAGGTTGAGCCAGAGGTCGCCTCTGGAAATCGCGTCGATGACCTGATGTCCGCTGAAATTGCCGATATCGCCATGCCGCCAGATACGCTTGTCGCCCTTCACGCCGGTCTGCATCAGGCTGTAGTGCTCGCGCGGATAATTCTCGATCAGTGCGGCAAGATGATCCATCGAGAACAACGGTGACTTGTGCATGTTGTGCGCAAGCCGGATGGGTGCGTGTCCCCACAGCACCGAATGGGTGTCGTCCCAATTACTAAAAATGCGATCTGCTGCCATCGTCCAACTCCTTTTTGACCTAAATTTTTTTCGCTCCGGATGACGACCGATTTCGGCTGCGTCCTGCGCGCTGTCCCGAAATCTCAGATGGCTGCCACGCCGTCGATCATCCGATGTCCCGTTATGAGACGGCCGGACAACCTTCACGCTCTAACTGGCAAGAAGGATGCCGCAGGGGTGTCGCACCCACTTACCGGACGATAAGGTCTGGGATGTATGGCTAACGCTGGCATAACCGAGAGAGCGCCGGCGACCCCCACGATGGCTTCAGAACCGCAATATCGGGCGCTGTTTCTCGGCGCGGGACCGCAAATGCAGTGCGGCGTCGGGCAATTCACGCGATTGCTGGGCGAGTGGATCGAAAAGGCCGAACCCGGCAGCTGCACGACGTTAACCCTGACGCGATCGGAAGGGTCATTCAGCGATATCTGGCGCGCCGTCGGCTCCGCACGGAGCGTGGTCTGCAACTTTCCGATCGTGGCCTGGAAGCGCGTGATGTTCGCGCCGCTGCTGGCGATGGCCATGGCGCGGCTGCGCCGGCGCAAAACTGTCCTGATTCAGCACGAATGGGCCGGACTGCATTGGCTGCGCCGGATCACCTACATGCCGGCCCTCCTGCTCGCCGACACTATCGTCATGTTCTCGCCGCTGGTGCGGCAGGAACTCGCCGAGGATTCCCTGGTGGGCTGGACCGCGAAGAAAATTGTGCTGGCCCCGCTGCCGCCGAACATAGAGGCGCCTGCAGGGATGGCGGATTCGGAGTTGCGCCGGCGTCTCGTTGCCGCAAGGCAAGACGGGCAGCTGGTGATCGGTCATTTCGGCTCGATCTATCCGGCCAAACAACCCAATGCGCTGCTGGAGATCGGCGCGATCCTGAAGCAACGTGGGCTGAGGCCCCTGATCGTCTATGTCGGCTCCTTCATCCGCGGCACCGACAATGTCGAGGAGGCATTCCACGCCCGCGCCGCGGAACTCGGGATCGCCGATAATGTGATCGTATCCGGTTTCGTCGCCTCCGATCACGAGGTGTTCGGACTGTTCGGCGCGGTCGACGGGTTTTGTTATCCGCTCGATGAAGGGCTCACCGCGCGCCGCTCCAGCGTTCTTGCCTGCGTGCAGGCCGGCCGGCCGCTGATCGTGACCGGCCCTGCGCTGCCCGACGAATTCGACCATCACGCGCGCTTCAAGGAATTGATCGATCGCTGTGCCATCGTGCTCGTGCCGCGTGGATCGAGCGCGGACGCCTACGCCGATGACATCGTTGCCGCGCTGAAACGGCCGCCGGTGCAGGCCGCGTTCGACTTCGATGGGTGGTGGCAGGACGTCGCGAACGCGGTTCGCGCGCAGCTTTGAGCCTCACTCCCGGACGCGAAATCGCGCCAGAAAGTGCAGGCCGAACACCGCCACCAGGAAGGTGAACCACAGGGGATCGGCGCGGTCGAGGAAGAAGCTCTCCATCGCCGACAGATAAAGTCCAAACAGCCAGATGCGCAACAGCGCCATCGCCAGCGGACCGTTGTTGCCGCCCTGGTCGGCTTGCTGGAAATTCCGCAGCGGCGCGATCACCAGCACCACGATGAGCAGAGTAAGGCCGGGCAGGCCCATGCCGAGCGCGGTATCGAGATAACCATTGTGGCTGTGCGCCGCGAACGCGGCCCATTCCTTGCCCGCAGGCAACTCCTCGAACGCCTTGCTGCCCCAGAACGCCACGAAGCCATAGCCGGTTGCCAGCCGCTGCCGCAGCGCGTCCAGCGCAAAATTCCAGATGTCGGTACGGCCGGTGAAGGTCGAATCCAGCGGCAGCAGCTTGGCGACCGCGGCCAGGCCTTCGCTCATGACGGTGCCGACGCTGAGCATGTTCAGCAATAGCAGCGGCGTCAGCAGCAGGATCGCCCGCACCCAGAACGAGCGAAACACAGATGTAAGCGACGTCAAAAGCAGCACGGCGAAGCACAGCGTCAGCGAACTCTTGCCGGCGGCATGAAACAGAAACAGCGAACTCAAGCCGATAATGACCGCGCCGGACAGAAGGGCGCCGGAACGCGCGATGTAGATCCCCAGGAACAGCAGCATCGCCATCACGCCGGCGGCAACGTTCTTGTGACCGAAGGCGCCGCGCCAGTCGCCGGCAAGCAGCGGCTCCTGCGGGTCAGTCGCCTGATGGATCGCAAATTGCGGCGCCAGCAGGATTCCGAGGTAACAGACCGCGAGCAGGATCAGCGCCGCGATACTGAGGAACCGCATCAGCTCGTTTTGCGATTTCGGCAGCAGCAGCATGGTCGACGTCACAGCGATAACGCACGCCGTCAAAACAAACCGCCGCATCGACGTGGCGGGATCGACCGACAGAACCACCGTCACACAGATCCATCCGGCAAACAGCAGGAACGATGGCGTCAGCAACGTGGCCAGCCCGCGCATGTTGTCACGCGCCGCCAGCGTAATCATCAGCACCGCAAGGCCGCCGAAAACCAGATAGGTCGGCGCCTCATTGCCGGTACTGACTTCACCGATCTGAATGTCGCCGAGATCGGCGAACGGCCGCAAGGAAATCCATGCCAGCACCAGCGCTCCGACGAACGCGGCGCAGCGGACGACATCCAGCACCTGCTGCCGCCAAACCCCTCCTGCGACGATACGAAGCTGAGACGTGATGGCGAGTTGGCTCACGTTATCTTCGAGGCCTTGTAGGGTTGAGGTTCGATGCCGATTGCGGCCAGCACGCTGCCGATCGCTACCGTCATCGGATGCATCGCAATGATGCGGTCGCGCTCGGTCAGGGCCGCCCGCGCAGCCTGGAGAAACGACAACGGAAACGCCGCCAGCAATTTCAGCGTCAGCCTGGCGCGTAGCCAGAGTGTCGGTGTCGCCTTGCGCTGGACGTGATAATTGATCGCGCCGATCCGCAGGCCGCGGCTGATCAGCCAGCTCAGCCTGGTCCGGCTCGGTGGCACCGTCTCGCTGATCGTGGCCTCCGCCACCCAGTGAAAGCGCATGCCAAGACGCAGGCAGCGGTAGAAGAAATCGGTGTCGCCGCCGCCGAGAAAATTGAAACGCAGATCGAACGCCGGGGCGTCGACACGCTCGAACACCGAGCGCCTGATCAGGCAATTGCCGCAACCATAGATCACCGGAACCGGTCCTGACGTGTCGTAGGCCGGGGCGAAGGCCGGGTGACGACGCAGCCCGCGCTTTCGCGCGTCGTCGAAGTCAGGCATGACCGGCCCGCCGACGATGTCGGCGCCGGTGGCTTCGGCGGTCAATATCATGCGCTCCAGCCAGTCCGGCGAGGCAATTTCGTCATCGTCGATCATCAGGAAACTTGTTGCCGCCGGGAAGGTTGCCAGCGCCGTCTCGAACGCCGCGTTGATCGCATGGCAATTGCCCTGGCGCGGCTCGACCACGCAGAGACCGGGAAACTTGTTCGATGCCAGGAACTCGGTCGCAACCGGAACGCTCTCGCTCCGCAGCGCATCGTTCTCGACCATCACAACCGCAAAGCGGTGACCGGTACGCTGGCGGGCCAGCGATTCCAGCGTCTGCCGCAGATGCTGCGGCCGGCGAAAGCAGGGAATGCAGATGACGATCCCGATCGAGGAGGGATCGAGGGCCGGCGAGATCGCCGCCAGGGCACGGGCGGCGTTCGGCATGGTGTCAGCGGTTTCCATCGGCGGGCAATCCGTTCAACTCTGGCGCATGACGTTTGCTATGGGTCCAGACGATACAAGAGCATTGCTGCAATATCCGGTCCGACAGGATGCCTGGTGGTGGCGAATTGTTCCCGACGGTTAATGGACGGGGTTAAGTTTGAATTAAATCAGGTTCAGGCCCCTCGCTCAGCGGCTGAACAGCTTTCCGAACAGCTTCTGGGATTTGGGAAACTGCCCGCCCGAGATCCGGGTTGGCCACAATCCGTCGACGTCGAAATAGGCGGCGTAGGCGATATTGTTCCTGTTCTTCACGAACCAGTCATGCATCTGCTGAATGAAGTATGGATTGTCGCCGAAATTACCGACGCCCCATTCGGGATAGCTCATCTGCTTGCCATGTTTGGCGGCAAAGTCGCGGTGCCATTCCAAGCCGAACGGCGCCTTGAGATAGAAGGCGTTCCAACGCTCTTCCGGCGAGCGCTCATGTTTGAAATCGTAGATATCCAGACCGATGTAGTCGACGACATCGTCACCGGGATAGGCGAGGTCGGCCGGCGTATCCTGCGTTCCCCATCCCGGACACCAATCATATTTGAACGCGTCGGAGTGGCGCCGGAAGATTCCGACCACGCGCCGGAACGCAGCGATGTAATCGGCTTCATGATCCTTGGCGAACCACGCCATCTGCGACAGATTCATCTCCCAGCCGAGACGGATGATCGCCCTCGGCTGCGCATCGGCAATCGCACGCGCCGCCGCTTCGAACTCGCCGTCGTGCAAGCCATTGGCGACGTCGGCGAGCGGCGTCCCCGGAACGGTCAGCGGCACCGACCAGACGACATTCCGCGACGGGTTGAGCTTCTTCCAGATGCCGGGAACCCAGGTCAGCTTGTGGAAATCTTCCCAATTCGCCTGGCCGTAGAAATCAACGCCGACCACCGACGATGGCGGCTGCTTCAACCATTTCTCCCAGGTCTGCAGCGTGCGCTCGCGCCCAACGGGACCCCAATCGACGAAGGCTCCGGCGAACTTTGCAGGACTGGAGTTGACGCGCGGGGCCGCGTTGGTGTCGACGCGGGCGAGCAACAGCAGGCTCAACACGAACGCCACCAGGAAGAATACCAGGCGCCTGAGGCCCACCCGGCGGCGAGGCGCGGGGCGGTCAGTTCGAAACATTAGACGTCCTTGTCAATTTGTTGCCGAAGGCACGAGACAGCCTCCGGCCGACCTCGGCTGCGCCCTTGTCGGTGAGATGGCCCGCGTCGAACTGCAAGGGAATATCGGCCTCGACAAACTCATCGCAACCACCGTCCCGGCAGACTGCATCGTAGACCGATGCATAGGTCGCGCCGCGAGCCTTTACCAGGGCGCTCATGGCAAGATCGCGCTCCCGGATTCCGGGCGTCCGCTTTGTGCTGGCAAGCGAAGGATGGTCGCGCAAAATCCCGTCGATCAGGAGCCGCGGCAGAGGGGCATCGTATTCGACGATCGGTCCAAGCACGATGACATCGATCCCTCTGGATTTCAGGGTATCCAGCGTGGCCGACAGGTTCGGCAGATCCTCATCCTTCCATGACGCGGAGAGAATTACCTTGTCGACATGGTTGTTGACGAGGAAATCGTTGAACGCGAGATCCATCAGATCGCGACAGGCTTTCATTTCGACCAGCGCCCCCGCCGGAACAGCCGGACGGCATTGGCTGACAGTTGCCTGCATGATGTTCACCTGCGGCATGGCGACCGACAGCCCGGACCAGAGGTGCGCGGCATGACTATCGCCAATGAGCAGATAGTTCGGCCGCGCCGGATCCAGTTTCAGGCAGGCCTCAGTGTCGAACCGCTGGCGGTTGGCCGATATGAAGCAGCGTCCGGTCCGGAACGCCGCGGACGAATCGTAGGCAAGATAGGCGCCGATATCGACGACGCGTTGCGGAAAACGGTATGGCGCGCCGCTCGCGACGAACACCAGCGCGCAAAGCGCAAATGTCGAGCCGATCGCGGCTGATGCGGCGCCGAAGACGGCACCCTTCGATGTCTCCCGCGCCATAGAACGGAACGGCAATTCGACCAGCTTCCACGACAGATAGGCGAGCCCCACCGACAGCGTGATCAACGTCAGCGTGGTCGATGCCGCCGATTCCGCGCCGAACACCATGTCGGTGCGCTGGAACACGATCAGCGGCCAGTGCCACAAATAGAGCGAATAGGATATCAGCCCGATAGCGACGAAGGGCGGCAGCGCCAGCAATCGCCCGGCCATCGATGCCCCGCTCTCGCTGGAAGCGATCACCAGGGCTGCGCCGAGGCAGGCGAGCGATGTCATCAAGAGAAGCGGCGCTGACGCCGATCCAAACAGGATCACGCCGAGCAGCAGTAGCAGCCCGGCTCCGCCGCAAATGTTCTTCCAGAATGTGGTTTCCGGCACCGGAATGAATTTGACCGCCAGCATCGCACCCAGCGCCAGCTCCCAGGCGCGGAAGGGCGTGAGATAGAATGTAAAGGAGAGATTTCTCGTACTCATGGCGATGGCAGCCGCTAACGAGAGCGCAGCGACAGCCGCGAACAGTGATTTGGCGTATTTCGGGACCCAGCGATAGACAAAAAGCATCAACAACGGCGCGATGAAGTAGAACTGCTCCTCCACGCTAAGCGACCAGGTATGTAGCAGAGGCTTTGTTTCGGCCGGCGCATCGAAATATCCGGCGGTCTGCGCAAAATAGGCGTTGGAAACCGAGCCGATGGCGCTGGCAAGGCTCTTTGCATAGCCAATCAATTCGGCCGGCAGGAAATAGATATAGGCGAAGACGCTCGTCACCAGGAACATC
Source organism: Bradyrhizobium sp. JYMT SZCCT0180 (assembly GCF_018130165.1). Lineage (GTDB taxonomy): Bacteria > Pseudomonadota > Alphaproteobacteria > Rhizobiales > Xanthobacteraceae > Bradyrhizobium. Next base: position 130,422 of record NZ_JAFCLZ010000001.1, read on the forward strand.
ACGAACAGCGCGGGGAGGATTCGCAGTATCCGGCGCTTGTAGAAATTCCCGAGCGAGAACGATCCGTTGCGGATATCCGCATCGATCATGCCGCAGATCAGGTAACCCGAGATGACAAAGAAGATGTCGACGCCGACGAAGCCGCCCGCGAATCCGGGTACACCGACATGGTAAAGAACCACCGGAACTACAGCGAGGGCCCGCAGCCCGTCGATATCCGCGCGGTACTTCATTGCTGAGCCCTCGCGACGCTGCCGCAGCCGCGTCCGGTCTTCACCGTTTCAAAAGCGGACACTCTGGACAGCAAAGGTGTGCCGAAACGGGTTGAAGCCACCGCGACCTCACCGGGCGCAGCAAAATTGGATTGGAATGGCGGGCAATCTGTCATGGGGGGCACTCATGGCGATGAACATCGGCGAAGCGGAATCGTGCTCTGCAATATCCGGGCAACTCCGCAAAACCGCCGCTTCGCGCACAAATTGCGCTGGCATCGTGGTTACCGCGCGCGGTTAACCCGCTTTCGACGGTGAACCGAACGCAGAATTAACCACACCGGATCGCCGCGACCGTCAGCGGAACCGTTCGGCACCGATCTTGCTCAATGGTCTGGCAAAGGGATTCCGAGTCCAGAAAGTGCCCGCCTTGAACGTCATCGCCAGCGAGATTTCCGACATCAACCGAGTAGCGTCGTGCGACGCCATGCTCGGGCGCGGAGTCACGGGCAATCAAGCGGGGCTCGCAGCGCCATGCTGATCGGACAAGCCAGCATCAATCTGACCGCCAATATCCTCTCGGCCTTGCTGGGCCTATTGAGCGTGTTCATTTTCACGCGGCTGTTCTCGCCGCATGATTATGGCGTCTATCTGCTGGGCATCGGTTTTGCGTCCGTCATCAGCGTCTTCCTCGTCGGCTGGTTCCGTAATCTCATTCTGAGCGGACACGCCCGCGACGACGGCCCCGATGTGCGCGGCCGCGTCATCTCGGGTTACCTGATCTGCTGCCTCACCGCGCCTATCGCCTATGTCCTGGGACGGCTGGTCGGACTGGATACGAATGCGGCGCTGGCGGCGGTGGTGCTTTCCATCGCGATCGGGCTGTTCGAACTGACCCAGGATCTGGTTCGCGCCCGCTTGATGGCACTTTCGGTCATGAAGGCCACGCTGGTCCGCGCCGTCGCCGTGCTCGGCCTCGGTGCTGTCGTGGCGCTGGTCAGTCCGTCTGGCTTCCTGCTGCTGCTGTCGTCCGCGCTCGCCTACCTGCTTGCGGTGCTGGTCCAGTCGCGCACCGCCTGGCGCGGCACCAAGGCCAAATTCGACGGCACCGGCCTTGTGGCGCTGGCGAAGACCGGCCTGCCCCTCACCCTTTCACTTACCTTGCTCGCGATTTCCAGCGTCACCGATCGCTTCATGATCGCCAATCTGGTCGGCGCAGCGGATGCCGGCAAGTATGTCGCCGCGCTCGATCTGGTCCGGCAGACCCTGATGATGCCGGCCATGAGCGCCGCCGCGGCATTCTTTCCGATGGCGGTGCAGATTCATGCCAGCAAGGGCGACGCGGCGGTGCGATCGCATCTGTCCGAATGCGTCGAGTTGCTGCTCAGCATCACGCTGCCGGCCTGCCTCGGCTTCGCAGTCATTTCCGCCCATGTCGCCAATATCATTCTCGGGCCGGATTTCCGCGAGCTGGCCGCCCAGACCATGCCGATCATCGCGGTAGCCGTGGTGTTCCAGATCCTGACCCAGCAATATCTGCACGCCAGTTTCCTGCTCTCCGGGCGCAACTCGTTCTATCTGATCAATACCGCCTCGATCATCGCGGCCAATGTGATCCTGTCCTACGTCCTGGTCAGCCATTACGGCACGGTCGGCGCGGCCTGGGCGCGGCTCGGCGCCGACGTGGTCGGATTTTCCTGCGCGCTGGTCCTCAGCCGCTTCGCCTTCAAGGTCCCGCTGCCGCTCGGCCGGCTGGCGCAGATCATGATCGCAGGACTGGTCATGGCGCTGACCGTCGCTGCGCTCGACCGAAACCTGCATGTCGCCGATCTGACCGCCTGCGCCGTGCTGGCCAGCGCCGGTCTCATCACCTACGCGGCCCTGTGCTGGTTGTTCGACATCTCCCGGATTCGCGGCCGCCTGAAAACCGGCTTCGCGATGTTCCGGGCCAAATTCGCAAACATCAACGGATAAGAACAAATGACCAAGACATTTGCCCTCAATCCCCTTCATTCGGCTTTCCCTGACGCCGCCGACAAGCCGGCCGCGCTGCATCCGCAGTCGCTGCTCGACCTGCCGCCCGGCGAGGCCCGGCAGAGCCTCTTGACCGTTCACAGCATCCTCGAAGCGAAATTGCCCGCGACCGACCTTAAAATCTATGAGGCCGGCGGCGGCTCGACCAGCTTCCTGCCGCTTAGCGTGCTGCGGCGCGCCCACGTCACCGTGGTCGATATCGACGAAGACCAGATCCGCAACAATGATTACGCGCAGGAGACGATCCTCGGCGACATCCAGACTCATCGCTTCGCGCCCGACAGTTTCGATCTCGTGATCTGCTACAATGTGATCGAGCATGTGCCCGACGTCGAAGCGGCGCTGCTTGGCTTCTGCCAGTCGCTAAAGAACAACGGATTGGTCCTGATCGGCGCGCCGAATCCAAGGTCGCTGTCCGGCGTCGTCACCAAATACTCGCCGCACTGGTTCCACGTCTGGTTCTATCGCCATATCCGCGGCGATGAGAACGCCGGCCTGCCCGGCTGCGCGCCGTTCCCGACTCATTTTCATCCGCTGGTCACGCTGGCGAACCTGGAAACCTTTGCCGACAGGCACGGGCTGCAGATGATCTATTGCAAGCAGTATGAGAGCCCGCGCTATCCGGAGATGCGCCGGCGCAAGCCGCTGTTCGCGAGCCTGATCGACGCGGCCGCCAAGGTGCTGAACGTCTTCCTGCCCGGCAAGACCGACGTGCGGCACGGCGACTATCACGTGATCTTGAGGAAGCGCTGAGCATGAACGCGATGCTCTCAGAGGCAAAGGCGAAGGTCAGCCACCGGCTGGCGATGCACCTGCACGCCAATTCCTTCCGGATGCGCAACACCACGCCGATGGTCAGCTTTACCTTTGACGATCTCCCAAAAAGCGCGGCTACGACCGGCGCGGATCTGCTCGAAACACACGGTGCGCGGGGCACCTTCTATGTATCGGGAGGCCTGATTGGCGGCGAAGCGCGGGAATGGCCGACGGGCGACGCCGACGACCTGCTTTCCCTACATCGCCGTGGCCACGAAATCGGCTGTCATACATTCTCGCACCGGCGCGCCAGCGATCTCGACGTGGCCGCCCTTGCCAACGAAATCATGCGAAACCGCGGCTACCTCCGCGCGCTGGACGCCTCGATCGAAACCGAGACTTTTGCCTATCCTTACGGATTAGGATCGGTTGGACGGAAGAACCAGCTCAAGGATCAGTTCCAGACCTGCCGCAGCATCGAACCTGGCATCAACAGCGGCACAGTCGATTTACAGCTTCTTCGCGCCGTGCCGCTGATCGACGGCCAGATGGACCGCGCCGGGATCGAACGCATGTTCGACGATGCCGAAACCAATAACGGATGGTTAATTTTCTACGGCCACGACGTCGCTGAACAGCCGAGCCCCTGGGGCTGCTCGCCAGCGCTGCTCAACCACGCCCTCGAGGCGGCGGCGCGCCGGGAAATCCCGGCTATGACCATGGCGGAGGCATTGCGATGCGCCCGCGCATAAACGCTTTGTTTGCCATTTCGGTGAATAGTCCCTCAATGAGTATGGTTAATTTTCCCTGTTGCGTTTTTGGCGCGTTGAAGCCCCGCGCGCGTGGCGTAAAGCGAAGAGTAACCCCTCAGCCGATGTGTGCGGCAGTTGGAATGGAAGCTGGGGTCGATGCTTATCTATGACGAGCCGATAAACCAGGCCAAGCCTGACCCCCGGCACGCCGCAATGCCGGCATTGGGTGGCTTCAGCGTGCTCGATCTGGTTCAGCTGCTGTGGCGGCGGAAGATCGCGATCGCCTCGGCGGCGCTGCTCTGCGCCTGCATCGCGGTGGCGATCGGCAAGAGCCTGACACCGAAATACACCGCAACGGCCCAGCTCTACGTCGATCCCCGCGAATTGCAGCTGGTCGATCGCGAACTCACGCCGCGCGCCCCGGACCTGTCCGGCCTTGCGATGGTGGTCGAGAGCCAGGGGCGCGTGATCACCTCGAACAACGTGCTGTTGCAGGTGATCCGCGAGACCCATCTCGAGAAGGACCCCGAGTTCGGCGGCGGCAGCGGCAAGGGCCTGTTCGGTTCGCTGCTCGGCCTGTTCGGGATCGAGCTGCGCCCGACCGCCGAGCAGCGCAAGCTCGTCGAGATGGCGGCGCTGGAAACCCTGATCCGCCACATCAATGTGAAGAAGACCGACAAGACCTTCATCGTCGACATCGAGGTCTGGTCGATCGACCCGGCCAAGGCGGCGATGCTCTCAAATGCAATCGCCAAGGCCTATCTGACCGAGAATACGCAATCGCAAGCCGCGAGGGTCCGTCGCGCCACCAGCGATCTTTCGAGCCGGCTGACGGAACTGCAGGATCGGCTTCGTACCGCCGAGAACACGCTCGCGGTCTACAAGGCACAGAACAATTTCGTCGGCACGCAGGACACGCTGATCAGCGACCAGCAACTCTCCGCCAGCAACCAGCGGCTTGCCGCCGCGCGGGCGCTGACGCTCGACGCGCAGGCCAAATACGATCAGATCGCAGCCAGCCGCAAGACGTCGGCAGACGCCGGCGCCATTCCCGAGGCGCTGCAATCGCCGACCATCGCCAATCTGCGTTCGCAATATGCCGAAGCCAGGAAGCGCCAGGCCGAATTGCAGAGCGAGTTGGGGCCGCGTCATCCCGCCTTGCGCCAGATGGAGAAGCAGGTCGAGGATCTACGCCGGACCATCGGCGAGGAAACCGATCGCTTTCTGCAGGCGGCGAAGAATGACCTGACCCGCGCCCGGGATTACGAGGCATCGCTGAACAAGGCGCTCGAAACCCAGAAGCGCCAGAGCGTCCAGATGAGCCAGGCCGCGGTCAAGCTGCGTGAACTCGAACGCGACGTCGAAGCCAGCCGCGACGTCTACCAGTCGTTCCTCAAGCGCTCGCGCGAGACCGAGGAGCAGGAGACCCTGAACACCTCGAGCGCCCGCATCATCGGCGACGCCACCGTGCCGCAGCGGCGCACCTTCCCGCCGGGCATGGCCTTGTTCGCCATGATCGGCTTTGTGCTGGGCGGGCTCGCCTCGGCTGCGTGGATCATCGCTGTCGATCAGTTGTCGCCTGGCGCGAACCCGGTTCGACCCAACACACGGGTCAGGACATCAGCCTCATCAGCCGCGCAAAATCGGACGCCTGCGGCCTCGAGGCAACCGTCGGGCACGCCGCAGCCGGCCGTCAGCCTGATCGCGAAGCCGTCGATCACGCGGCTGCAGGAATCAGACGTGGTGCGCACCCTCGGCGGAATCCTTGCGACGGGCGGCACCCTCGATGTCGTCAAGCTCGGCTGGCCGACGCTCCGCGCCGGTTTCCCGCTGATGACGTTCCTCAACACCATGCGCGAAATCCGGACCGCACTGGCGACGCGCACAACCAAGGACACCGCGCCCGTCCTGGCCGTGATCGGTGCCGGCAATGGCGAGGACCGCAGCATTGCCGCCCTCAACGTCGCGCTCTCGGCCGCCCGCGATGGCGCCAGGGTGCTGCTGATCGACGCCGATCAAAAGACCTATACGCTGTCGAACAAGGTGGCCCACCTGGCTAAGGAAGAGACCGGCCGCCTCGGCTGGCTCAATATTGGCGCCAAGGCTGCGCGCGCCATCAAGAGCGCGAACGGGATTTCGATCCTGCCGGCCCTCAAGGCCTCGGATACCAAGGCTAGCGACACCATCCGCAAGGCGATTGCGCAGGCGCGCATCGGCGGCGACTACGATCTGGTGGTCCTCGACGGGCCCGCCATGCCGTGGAGCCCGGCCGACCACGCGCTGTTCGACGCCACCGATGGGCTGGTCGCGATCCTGCCGGTCAAGCTCGACATCAACGAGAGCATGGAAGACATCATCACCGCGCTCGGCGAGACCGAGCGCAAGCTGGTCGGTGTCGTCATCAACGAACTCACCCCCACGGCCGTCAACCGTCAGCGAGACAAACAGTATGCGTGAGCGTCGCTTAAACCCCCTCGGCAGAGCCGTTACTGCCGGCGTTCCCCGAATCACACTGGGCGGGCTGCGGCTTGCCGTGCTCGACCTCGAGCAGACCGCGGACTTCATGATCGAGATGGTGTTCCCGCAACGCCGGCTCGCTCGCCCGCTCTATCTGACCTCGGCCAATGGCGAGGTGCTGGCGCGCTGCTCCACCGAACCGATGACCGACCGGCTGTTTCGTTCCGCCGACCTGATCAATGCCGACGGCCAGCCGCTCGTGACGGTGTCGCGGTTGAAATCGTCGACGCCGCTGCCCGAGCGCGTCGCGACCACCGACCTGTTCCACGTCGTCGCCCGCAAGGCGCAGGCGGCCGGATTGACCTTCTACATGTTCGGCGCCGATGAGGCGGAGAACGCCGCCGCCGTCGCCAACGTTCGCAGGCTTTATCCGGACCTGAAGATCATCGGACATTCGCACGGTTTCCTCCGCGGCGACGCGCTGCGGGCCAAGGTCGACGAAATCAACGCGCTGGCGCCCGATTACCTCTGGCTTGCGCTCGGCGTTCCCTATGAGCAGGCCTTTGTCGAGGAATACACCTCGCGCCTGTTCAGGGTTGGCGTGATCAAGACCTCTGGCGGACTGTTCAACTTCCTGTCGGGCAGCCGGGCCCGCGCACCGTCTTGGATGCAGGCGGTCGGGCTCGAATGGGCCTGGCGCATCTGGCTGGAACCGCGCCGGCTGTTCTGGCGCTATTTCACCACCAATCCGCGCGCGCTCTATCTGCTGTTCAACAAGAGCCGGCCTTCGGCCACCGAACGGACCCGGGACTGATGGGCGCCGGTCTGGCGAGCGATCGTCCGGCCATCCTGGTCACGGGCGGCGCGGGCTATATCGGCTCGCATTGCTGCCGGGCGCTCGATGCGGCCGGTTATCTCCCCGTCTGCTACGACAACTTTTCGACTGGCCACCGCAGCTTTGTCGCGGGCGCGCTGGTTACCGGCGACATCGCCGACAAGGCCACGCTGGCGCGCGCCTTCGGCGAGCACGACATCGTCGCGGTCATGCATTTCGCCGCGTCCAGCCTGGTCGGCGAATCCGTCGTCGACCCGCGGAAGTACTACGTCAACAACCTCGCCGGCACGCTGGCGCTGCTGGATGCGATGCGCGAGGCCGGCTGCAGCCGCCTGGTGTTCTCGTCGACCGGCGCGGTCTATGGCAATGCCGACAGCAAGGCGCTGCCCGAAAACTATCCCTGCGCGCCGATCAATCCCTATGGCGCCTCGAAATGGATGATCGAGCGCGTGCTTTCGGACTATCGCGGGGCTTACGGGCTCGGCTCGTTCGCGCTGCGTTACTTCAACGCCAGCGGCGCCGATCCCGCCGGCGGCATCGGCGAGCAGCGCGAGGTGGAAACCCATCTCATTCCGCGCGCGATGATGGCGCTGCAGGGCCACGTGCCGGACTTTGCGGTGTTCGGCGACGATTACGCGACGCCGGACGGCACCGCGATCCGCGACTACATCCATGTCACCGACCTTGCCGCCGCCCATGTGCTGGCGCTGAAGCTCTTGCTCGAAGGGCATTCCGGCGGCGTCTTCAATCTCGGCACCGGCAAGGGATTTTCGGTGCGGGAGATCCTCGCGGCGATCGCGAGCGAGACCGGGCGCGAAGTGCCGCACGTCGTCAAGCCACGCCGCGCCGGCGACCCGACCTATCTGGTCGCGGACGCTTCCGCCGCGCACGAAACGCTGCACTTCCGCCCTGCTTTTTCGGACCTTCCGACCATCATCCGCACCGCCTGGGCCTGGCATAGCAAAGCTCACCCGCTCAAAAACGGGTGAGTTTGCACACCGGTGAGACCGGTGTAAGCCGCATTGTCCCTGCTGTCCTGTATGTCCGCGATCATCGTCTCTCGCCTGTCACGCATGCAGGCACGCGGCTTGCCCCGTGGGAACGAGACCGGCTAGCATCCACGACAACACAGATGAGCGCATTTCAGCTCACGCATGACAAAAAGGGAGCAAACCATGACGGCGACCAACCGGCTTTGGCGATACCTCGTGACGCCCCTTGCTCTCGCCGGGATGCTCAGCATCTCCTCGGCAGCTGAACTCAATCCTGCCGCCGTCACTTACAAACTGCCGGACCAGATTCCGTGGGGCCCGGTCAATTCCGCGGGCGCGCAAAGTGCCGTCGTCGTCGGCGATCCGAGCAAGCCGGGCTTCTATATGGTCTACAATAAATGGACCAAGGGCAATCATTTCAGCCGCCCGCATTTCCATCCCAACGACCGCTACATCGTCGTGCTGCAGGGTACCTGGTGGGTCGGTTCAGGCCCGAAATTCGATCCCGCCAACACGACGCCGATGCCTGCGGGCAGTTTCGTCACGCATTTCGCCAAACAAGTGCATTGGGACGGCGCCAAGGATGAAGATGCCGTTCTCCTGATTATGGGCGAAGGGCCGGCGACCTCGACTGGAGCGGAAGAAAAATAGCCGCAGTGCTGCAATTCTATTCCAGCAACTAACTTCGTTCGCGGACGTGTCCGGCGTTCTAAGCGGAAACGACGAGTTCAGACCGCTTCCCTTGTCATGACCGCATTCGCGCCCTGCGCCGAAGCGGGACCTTGCGGCTGCAACGGCGCGTCGTTATTCGACAAACCCGCGACCTTGCGGATAAGCGATACCGGGGTTGCCGAGAACGACTCGATGCAAAGTGCGACGACGTCAGGCGGCGAGCTGTCGACCATGGCGATCACGGCCTTTTCGTCCAATTGATCCGGTTCCCAGTAGGAAGTCGCCAGGCTTTGCGTGGTCAGCCGGTGCGTCGCCTTGTGGGTCGGCGACTGGTTCACAAAGTACCCATAGAGGATGTATTCGGAAAACGAGCGCGTCTTGCCAAGCGCCACCGCCCACGGCATTCCGGTGACGGCTTCGATCGTGGCGGTCATGTCCCGCAAGGTCGACCTGTCCCAGACGAGCACATTGCCGATGTAATCGTCGGCCGGGAACACCGTGGTGCTGCTGCCCAGCAGGCGATCGCTGTTTCGAACCCAGACGGAATGCGACGGCTTATCGGCCGGAATCGCCAGACGGTCGACATAGAGCGGGGTCAAGTCCGCGCAGGCATAGGCGGCCACATCGAACGGACGAAAGAACGTGTTATCGGAATCGACGATGCAATAGCGCTGATGCGGCAGGTGCAAGGCGCCCGCGATCTTGAGAAGCTGCTGGATATGCCAGCCGTGGAGCGGGCCCGACCGGAACGACCACCACGTCCTGCGCCCCTTGCGCGAAACAAACGGCGGCAACGCCCTCAGCCAGGACGGCAAGAAGCGCGAACTCGGCAGCACGGTGCGGCGGCCATTCTCGAACCTGGCAAAGTACGGCAGGTCATCGTCATTGACGATGACGTAATGCCGTTCGTATCCGCTGACGAACCGATCGAGACTTTCGCAGAGTAATTCGAAGCGATCGAGGTCGCCGCGATAGGTCGGGGTCATCAATGCTACGTCTTTGATCACGCCGCTTCCTGTCATGATGGTTCTGTGCGACCGGCGATCGAGATCGATCCCGATCAGGTTGATACAATAGATGATCGCTTGAGGGCTTCAAACAACGCTTCGCAGTTAAGATAAACAGTGCCTGATCGAGCTGGCTCCGGATGCCCCAGGACAAAAGCGTGGAAGGCCTGCGATATTCCAACGGTCAATTCCGTGAAAACGATGCCTGATTTCCGGCGGGGTTTTGCCTGTGTGAAGGTAAGGTTATTGAATGGTTAACCGGCGCGCATTGCGCCGGCCGCAGATGCGGATATCATCGGCAAGAAGGGACCTTTCGATGCATCCGGCGGCAAAACTGCAGTTTGAGCGCGTTGTCGTCGAATTTGGGCGATGGCGCGCACTCGCTGAGGATGACCGGCCGCCCGCTCCAGCCTGGTGGTGGGGACCGGCGGTCGAGGTACGGGATATCGCCCAGGCGCTACCGGCGCGTTGGAGCGCCAGATTGGGTTTGCCCGATGGCGCGACTTACGCCGACGGCGCCGGCGTGCTGTTCCAATCCCTGGCTGGCCAGGTCATCCAGCCCTGGCCTTATGACTTTTCGCGCAAGGTGAGGTCCACGGACTCGGACGTGCGCGATTTGCAAGCGCAGCCGTCAGACGACAGTGCTTTCCAGCCTTGAAGGCGAAGCCGGTTCACGCGCATCGCCGGCGTCGGGTTGCAGCGGCGGCGAGGCCAGCAGCGGCTCGGTTCGAAGCATATCCGCCATCTGCTGCGGCGGCAGCGGTTTTGAGAACAGGAAGCCTTGCATTTCATCGCAGGCGTGATTGCGCAGGAACGTCTGCTGCTCGATGGTCTCGACGCCCTCGGCGATCACAGTCATCCCCAGCGCCTTGCCCATGCTGATGATCGCCTGCGTGATGGCCTGGTCCTCTGAATCAACAGGCAGATCGCGGACGAAGGAGCGATCGATCTTGATGGTGTCGATCGGGAATTGCTTCATCAGCGACATCGACGAATAGCCGGTGCCGAAATCGTCGATTGCAAGCCGGATGCCGCGGTTCTGGATCGCGTCGAGCACCTTGATCGCCCGCGACACGTTGCGCATCACCATGCTTTCCGTGACCTCGAGCTGCAGTAGCACCGGCGACATGCCGCTTGCCAGCAACGCCTCGTCGACATCATGCAACAGATTGGCGTCGGCGAACTGCCGCGGCGACAGGTTGACGGCCATCGTCACCGGGCGCAGTCCGCGACGTTGCCAGGCCATGTTTTGCGCGCAGGCTTCCGTCAGTACCCAGCGGCCGATCGGCACGATCAGCCCGGTCTCTTCCGCCAGCGGAATGAATTGCCCCGGCGACACCAGGCCGAGTTCGGGATGGTTCCAGCGCAACAGCGCCTCGACGCCGGTGATCTGACCGCTCGCCATATCGACCTTCGGCTGGTAGTGCAGCGAAAACTGATCACGCTCCAGCGCGCGGCGCAGGGCGCTCTCCAGCGTCAGACGCTCGATCGACTGCGCCTTGATCTCCCTGGTGAAGAAGCGGAAGCTGTTCTTGCCGTCCTCCTTGGCAAGATACATCGCCATGTCGGCGTTCTTGGTCAGCGTCTGCATGTCGGCGCCGTCGGACGGATACATCGCGATGCCGATCGAGGCCGTGGTGTGGCACTCATGGCCGCTGAGCTGCAAGGGCTGGCTCAACACGGACAAGAGCCCACCGGCGATGCGTTCGACCTCGTGCGGTTCGGCGGCCTCTTCCAGGATCACGACGAATTCATCACCGCCGAGCCGCGCCACCACGTCGCTCGAACGCAGCGCAGCCCGCAGCCTGCCTCCGACTTCCACCAGCAGCATGTCACCGGCGTCATGGCCCAGCGAGTCGTTGATGACCTTGAACCTGTCGAGATCGATGAACAGCACCGCAAACGACCGCTGATAGCGCTCCGCGGCATCGATCGTCCGGCGCAGCATGCCGTTGAACATCTCGCGGTTCGGAAGGTTGGTCAGGCTGTCATGCGAGGCCAGATATTCGATCCGCTCGTCCGCCCGCATCTTCTCGTCGGCGCGGTCAAAATTCTCCAGCGCGAGCGATACGTTGTCGATGAGCCGCTGCAGCAGTTCGGAGAATTCCGGCGTGAACGTATCCTTCTCGATCGCAACGAAGATCATGACGCCAACGACCCGCCCCCGAACCAGCAGCGGGTAGGCTGCGCTCGCACGGGTCCCATCCCTGCGGGCGCGCGCATGGAACACCTGGCTACGCGGGTCGGCGAGGTAGTCGTTGATGATGCAGGGCTTGCCGGAGCGGATCGCCATGCCGGCGGATCCGCGTCCTTCCGGATGGACCTTATTGGCGGACACCCGCACCTCGCGCGAACTGGCGGCGGTCGGTCCGGCGGCCGCGACAATGTCCAGATAATCGCTGTCGGTTCTCGTCAGTGCAATGGAAGTGGCGGTAAACTTGCCGCCGTTTGCGGTGGCCTGGCACACCAGATCGAACAACTCAGCGCGGGTCGTCGCCCGCACGATCGCTTCATTGGTCGCGCTGAGCGCCGCGAGCATGCGGGTCAGACGTTCTTTCTGCTCCTCGGTCTTCGCCTTCTCGTCGGCGCGCTCGAACGTCTCCAGCGAGAACGACACATTGTCGGCGAGCCGTTGCAGGAGTTCGGTGAATTCATGCGTGAAGGCGTCCCTTTGCAAGGAGACGTAGAGCATGACGCCGACCACCTGCCCGCGTACAAAGAGCGGAAAGCCGGCGGCTGATCTGGAGCCGAGTTCGCGGGCCTTGGCGTGAAATGCCGCGGCGCGCGGATCGGTTAGATAATCGTTGAAGATGCAGGCCTGGCCCGAGCGGAACGTGATCCCGCAAACACCGCGGCCTTCCGGACGCGCTTCATTGATCGACAGGGTGATCTGCCGCGCGCTCTGGCCGGTCGGACCCGCGCCGGCCACGATTTCCATGAAATCGCTGCCGGGCTTTGCCAGCGCGACGGTGGTGGAGGTGAACCTGCCGCCGGTCGCCGCCGCCTCGCAAACCAGTTGATACAGTTCGTCGCGTGATCCCGCCCGAACGATCGCCTCATTGGTTGCACTGAGCGCCGCGAGCATGCGTGTAAGGCTCTCCTTCTGGCGCTCGGTCTTCGCTTTCTCGTCGGCGCGATCGAAACTTTCGAGCGCAAAAGACACATTGTCGGCCAGCCGTTGCAACAGCTCGGCAAACTCCACCGTGAACGTGTCCGCCTGGGAGGAAATGAACAACATGACCCCGACGATCCGCTCCTCGACCAGCAGCGGAAACGCGGCGCCTGATTTGGCGCCGTCGTTGTTAATCACCTGATCGAACGCATTGTTTTGCGGACCTGCCAGGAAATCGTTGTTGATGCAGGCCTGCCGGGAACGGAACGCCGTCCCGCAGACCCCGCGGCCTTCCGGAACAGCCGCGCTGATCGAGACCTTCAGACGGCGGGCGTTTTCCGCCGTCGGCCCGGCCGAGGCGACCATGTTGAAAGAATCGCTGTCTGATCTGACGAGGAGGATGCTGGTCGAATTGAAGCGGCCCCCCAGTGCTGCGGCAGCGCATACCAGTTCGAACATCTCGGCGCGCGACCTGGCCCGCATGATCGCTTCATTGGTCGCGCTGAGCGCCGCGAACATCCGTGTCAACCGCTCTTTCTGTTCGTCGGCTTTCGCCTTGGCGTTGGCGCGTTCAAAGTTTTCGAGTGCAAACGAGACGTTTTCCCCGATCCGCGCTAGCAGTGCGATGATCTCCTCATCCGCCGCCCATGCCTTGCCGACAAAGAACATCACGACACCGACGCTTTGCCCCGCCCTGATCAGGGGCACGGCGACGCAGGCAACGACGCCGGCCTCACGTCCGGCCTGCTGCCACGGGCCACCCTGCGAGATGTCGTGGTTGACGCAAAGCCGCTGCGTCCGGAACGCCTGACCGGCAACCCCCTTGCCGTAGTCGTTGTCGGCATCGATCGAGAAGCGTGTCCGGGTCAGCAGATCGAGGCTCTCGCCGGTGCCGGCCGCGGGCTTCAGCCAGATCGAATCCGGCTCTGACAGCAGGACCACCGTCGCGACCGACTTTCCGCTGTAAACGGCGGCATCGCAAACGCGCTGGTAGAGCTCCTGTTCGGTCTTGGCGCGAAGAATCGCTTCGTTGGTCGCGCTGATGGCGCCGAACATGCGATTCAGCCGCCGCATCGTCCGCTCGCCATCCTTGCGCGCAGCTTCATGATCGAAATTGTCGAGGGCAAATGAAATGTTCGCCGACATGCGTTCGAGCAATGCGACGACCGGGGCATCGATCGACCCGACTTCGCGCCGCGTGACGAGGAAGACGCCGATGCTGCGGCCGTTGCAGGTCAGCGGCAAGCCGGCGGCCGCGCCGACCTGTCCGGCAGCGGCACCCTGACGCCAGGCCAGCGAATGCGCGTCGTTGAGATAATCGTTGCTGATGCAGAGCTTCTGATCGCGAAAGGCCTGACCGCAAACCCCCGAGCCCTCCGGGGCATCAGCCAGAATCGAAATGTCGATGCCGCGCAGCCTTGCGGTGTCTTCGCCGAATCCGGCCGCAAACCGAAGCAGGTTGGTATCCGGGTCCAACAAAAAGACGGCGGTGGCCAGGAAGTCCCCGCTGGAGAAAGCGGCTTCACAGACCTTTTCGTACAGTTCTTCCGGCGATTTCGCGTACAGGATCGCTTCGTTGGTCGCATTCAACGCAGCAAATGTACGCGCGATACTGGTCTTCACGGCTCTCAAGCTCCCAGCAGACAATAAGGGCCTGCTGCCCCACGGAATTTTATGCGCGGGAGAGGCCTAAATGGTCGTTATTGGCGGCCGGAAGTTGCGATTCAGAGTAAATGCCTGCCCAACATCGCAAGGCCGTCCTCCGAAGAACTACGGTTCTGTTCACGATTTATCAGCCATGGCAGCGGCGGGCCTCCGGCGACCAACGGCCTGGGCGGCGCGATAGCCAATTTTCGTCAGGTGAAATCCGAACCGCGCGAGCCCACCTCACGGGCATGCCCGGTACGGATATTCTGCCCTTGCTCTCCCGCCACCGCTTTGAGACCATGCTACGACAACAACAAGCAAGACCCGCTGCTCGCGGGCATTCGATGAGGAAACCCATGCCGATCGTTCAGGCCGACCGTCTCGCACGCATCGGCGCGGCACTGCTCAGGGCCGCCGGCGCATCGGACGAGGAAGCCACAGCGGTCGCCGTCGGCTGCGTCAACGCCAACCTCGCCGGCCACGATTCCCACGGCATCATCGCGATCCCGACCTATATCGACCGCGTCAAGGCCGGCCATATCGTGCCCGGGGCGAAGTGGACCATCGTCCAGGAATCGCCGACCACGACCGTGATCGACGGCCATTGGGGTTTTGGGTTTCACGTCAACGCCAAGGCGATGGCGCTGACAATCGAGAAGGCGAAGACCGCCAACGTCGCCGCCTGCACGGTGTTTCGCCAGAGCCATGTCGGCCGGCTCGCCGCCTATCCGTTGATGGCGATGCAGGAGGGCATGATCGGCATTGCGACCGCCGACTCCGGCCGCTCGCCGAAGATCGTGGCGCCGTTCGGCGGCCGCGAGGCACGGCTCGGCACCAACCCGATCTCGATTGCCGTTCCCTCTGATCTCGACGCGCCGTTTTACCTTGACATGGCAACCTCCGCCGTCGCCGCCGGCAAGATTGCGCTGGCCGTCTCGCGCAACGAGGAAATCCCGAAGGGATGGATCGTCGATGCCGAGGGACGGCACACCACTGACCCCAGGGAATACAGGAAGGGCGGCGCGCTGCTGCCGCTCGGCGGCAGCGAGGGTTACAAGGGCAGCGGCCTTGCCGCGATGGTCGAGGTGTTATGCGGGCTGCTCACCGGGCTCGGCTTCGGCGTCGAGCCGACCGGGCGTCACAATGACGGATGCTTCATGGCGGTGTTCAACGTCGCCGCGTTCCGGCCGCTGAAGGATTTCAAGAAGGAAGTCGCCGAATTCGCGCGCTATCTGAAAGAGACACCAACGTCCGAAGGTTCCACCGGCGTGTTCTATCCGGGCGAGGTCGAATATATCCGCGAGCAGCAGCGCAAGGTTTCCGGCATCGAAATCGAGGACGCGACCTGGGACAAATTGCGGGCGCTGGCCGGCGAGTACAAGCTCGCGGCCGAACTCGATCTGACATGAAGCCGCGCTTGGCCGATACGGGGAGAAAGATATGACACGGCAAATGGTGATGGTCGGCTTCCTGCAGGCGCAGAACTGCACCAATTTGCCGAGTTCCTGGCGGCACCCGGAATCGCGCGACGATTCGATGTCGGCCGATTACTATCAGGAGATCGCCCGGATTCTCGAAGCCGGCAAATTCCACATGGCCTTCTTCGACGATCGCCTGGCAATGCCGGACCGCTACGGCAATGACCACGCTCACACCGTCGAATACGGCATCCGCTGCGTGAAGATGGACCCGATCGTGGTGCTGACCACGATGGGCATGGTCACCGAGAAACTTGGGCTGGCCTCGACCTGCTCGACCACCTATTTCGAGCCGTTCGATGTCGCGCGCCGCTTCGCCACGCTCGATCTGATGACCGGCGGACGCGCGGGGTGGAACGTCGTCACCTCGCTCAATGACGGCGAGGCCCACAACATGGGCAAGGATGCCCATCTCGAGCATGACTTCCGCTACGACCGCGCCGACGAATTCATGGAAGTCGTGCTCGGCCATTGGGACACCTGGGAAGACGGCTCGCTGATCATGGACAAGAACAGCGGCCGCTTCGCCGATCCGGCCAAGGTCAGGCGGCTCGACCACAAGGGCCAATTCTTCAAGTCGCGCGGGCCGTTCACCGTGCCGCGCTCGGCGCAGGGTCATCCGGTCATCATCCAGGCCGGCGCGTCCGGGCGCGGCCAGCGCTTTGCGGGGCGATGGGGCGAGGTGATTTTCACCGCCGCACGCAACGTGGCCGCGGCCAAGGAGGGCTATGCGGCGGTCCGCAACGAAGCGGCGAAAGCCGGCCGCGATCCCGACCAGATGTTCCTCTGCAATCTCACCACGCCCGTCTGCGGCGCGACCAAGGGTGAGGCCGAGGACAAGATGGCTGTCATCAACAAGCTGCCGCTGCAGATCGATGCGCTGTCGCTGCTCGCCGAAGCGCTGAACTACGACTTCGCCTCCAAGCCGCTCGACGAGCCTCTGACAACGGAAGAGCTCAAGAGCATGCAAGGCATTCTCGGCATTCGCGACGGCGTGCTCAAGAATTCAGGCAAGACCAATCCCAGCGCGCGCGACTTCGTCACCTTCTCCGGCCGCGGCCAGGTGCAGGACGCGATCGTCGGGGGCCCGAAGGAGATCGCGGACAAGCTAGAGGAGATGTTCGTCGAGCGCGGCTGTGACGGCTTTGTTATCGCGGCCACCATCGTGCCCGGCTCCTACGCCGACTTCGTCAAGCATGTCGTGCCGGAACTGCAGCGCCGCGGCCTGTTCCACAAGGATTATGCCGGCAAGACGTTGCGCGAGAATCTCGGTCTGCCGCGCACCAAAGCCGGCGCCTGGAAAACCAAGCCGCAGGCGGCTGCCGAATAAAGCAAAGGACACTTCATGCGTTGGCTCAAATTCACTGCCGCCGGAAACACATCCTGGGGCCTCGTCGAGGGCGACAGGGTCATATCAGTCAGCGGCGATCCGTTCGACGAATGGCAGCGCGGCGCGCAATCCCATGCGCTCAAGGACGTGAAGATCGAATTGCCGCTGATCCCGCGCACGTTCTATTGCGTCGGCCTGAACTATCTGAAGCATCTCAAGGAAGCCGCCGACAAGGCCGGCACGGTTCCGAACGTGCCTGACCGGCCCGAGATCGGCTACCGCGCGCAGAACGCGCTGATCGCCCATGATGAGGATGTGGTGATTCCGGCGACTGCGACCGAGAAAATCCATTACGAGGGTGAACTGGTCGTCGTCATCGGCAAGAAGGCAAAACACCTCAACGAAGCCAACGCACTGTCCTGCGTGTTCGGCTACACCATCGGCAACGACGTCAGCGAACGGACCTGGCAGAAGGCCGATCGCAGCCTGTGGCGATCCAAGAATGCCGACACCTTCAAGCCGATGGGCCCCTGGATCGAGACCGAGGTCGACCTCGACCGGATGGAAACCGCGATCCGGGTTAACGGGAAGGAGACCGGCCGCTTCCGTACCAACGAGATGATCTTCGGCATCGTGCCGTTCATCGTGGAATTGACGAAGTATTTCACGCTGTGGCCGGGCGACGTGATCTGGATGGGCACCGACGGCGCCTCGCCGGACCTGAAGGCCGGCGACGTGGTCGAGATCGACATCACCGGCATCGGCACCCTGCGCAATAAATTTGTCGCCGAGAAGCGGTAGCGCCTATTCGATCTTGATCCCGGCGTCCTGGATCACCTTGCGCCAGCGCGTTTCCTCGACGTTGAAATAGCGGTCGAGTGCTTCGGGCGGTTCTGCCACCATCACGAGCCCTTCGTTGACGCCGAGTTTCTTGAACGCCTCCGACTGGACGGCCTTGGCGGCCGACTTGTTCAGGAGGTCGATGATGTCAGGCGGCGTTTTGGCGGGCGCGTACAGGCCGTACCAGGCTTCGGCCGCGTAACCGGCAACACCGGCTTCCGACACCGTCGGCAATTCCGGAAAGGCCGGCGAGCGCTCGGCCGACGTCACCGCGATCGCGCGCAACTGGCCGGCCGCGACCAGCGAGGCGGCGCTGGCAACGGTGGTGAAAATCACCTGGATCTGTCCGCCGAGCAGGTCGGTGATCGCGGGTGCCGCGCCCTTGTAGGGCACGGTGGTCAGGTTGACCTTGGCCATGTGCTTGAACAGTTCGCCGGCCAGATGCGCCGAGGTGCCGGTGCCATAGGTGCCATACGACAGTTTATTGGGCTCGGCTTTGGCCACCGCAATCAGGTCGGCGATCGATTTGATCGGCGACGCCGGATTGACCACGACGAGGTTGAAGGAACGCGCGATCAACGCCACCGCCGCAAAATCCTTATGCGCATCGTAAGGCAGCTTCGCGTTCAGGCTTGGATTGACGGCGTTGGCAAAGGTTCCCATCAGCAGCGTGTAACCGTCAGCGGGGCTGGCCGCGACCGACTGCGTGCCGATGATGGTGCCCGCACCCGGCTTGTTCTCGATGATGATGGAGGCGCCGAGATCTTTTGCCATCTCCTGCGCCAGCGTCCGCGCGATCACGTCGGTGCCGCCGCCCGGTGCGAACGGCACCACGATCCTGATGGTCCGTTCGGGATATCCTGCGAGGGCGTGCGGGCTCGAAAACACGAGGCACGCGGCAAGCGCCAACAGGGCGGACAGGATCTTCGTATCGCGCGCGAATTGCATGCTTGAACATACCACAAACCACCATCAAGCAGATGTTGGTTTCGATCCCAATGATTCGAGCAACCAGGCGCGCAGCACCGCCAGACCGGGATCGTCGCGGCGGAAGGGGCGATAGACCAGATACCAAGCCCGCTTCTTCGGTACGGTGATCGAAAACGGCGCCACCAGGCGTCCCCTCGCCATGTCGTCCTCGACATAGGGACGCAACCCGATCGCGACGCCGATTCCGTCCACCGCTGCCTGCAGCGCCATCGCGTAGTTGCCGAAGCTCGGCCCGTGCACCTTGCCGCGCGGCTTCACCCCGGCCGCCGCGAGCCACAGGCTCCAGTCTTCCGGCGAGTGCGACACCTGCAGCATGTCTTGCCGGGTCAGCTTCGATGGACTGCTGAGACGCGCCGCGACCGCTTTGCTGCAAACCGGGAAGAGGTCGGTCGTGAACAGTAGTTCGGATTCGTAGCCTACCCAGTTGCCGTCGCCGAGCAGGATTCCGCAGGTCCAGTCGTCGCGAAACGGATTGATGGCGCCGCCAGTCGAGAGCCGGACGTCGATTTCGGGATGCTGTTCGTAAAAGCCGCGCAACCGCGGGATCAGCCAGCGGACCGCAAACGAGGGGCCGACGCCAAGCGTCAGCACCGGCGTGGTGCGCATCGCCGTGACCTGCTCGGCAATGCCGGCGATGGCGTCAAAGGCCGAAGTCAGGCCGGGCTGCAGCGCCTTGCCTTGCGGCGTCAGGTCGAGGCCATTGGCCCGGCGCTCGAACAGTTGAAAGCCGAACCGCTCCTCGAGCAGCCGCACCATGCGGCTCACAGCCGCCTGCGTCACGTTCAGCTCGGCCGCGGCGCCGACGAAGCTGCCATGGCGGGCAGCCGCCTCGAAGGCGCGCAATCCATTCAGCGAAGGCAGGCGTCGCATCGGACAGACCAAGTTTTCCTGAGCCTATGGGCCAGATAAACCCGTTTGCGCGGCGGCTGTCAAATCCGCGATGTAGGCCATCGAATTTCATGGAGGTCGCCATGATCAGTGTGCCTTTCGCCGCAGCGCTCGCCACGTCCGTGCTGTCCACCTCGTTCATTTCGGGGGTGTTCGGCATGGCCGGCGGCATGATCCTGATGGGTTTGCTGCTGACTTTGATGCCTTTGGCGCCGGCGATGGCGCTGCACGCCATCACCCAGATCGCCTCCAACGCCGCCCGCGCCTGGCTCTGGCGGCAGCACATCTGCTGGCCGATCGTGGCGCGCTACGCCGCCGGCGCACTGATAGCATCGCTTGCCATCGCGTTCGGACCGGTCACGCCCACCAAGCCGATGGCCCTAATTTTCATTGGCCTGGTGAGCCTCGTCGGACTTGCACTGCCGGCCCGGTGGACGCCCAACGTCATGGAGCACCGGCAGGCCGTCGGCTGCGGCACCCTCTGCACGGCGCTGCACCTGACCTGCGGCGTCTCAGGTCCGATGCTCGATCTGTTCTTCGTGCGCTCCGACCTCGGCACCAGACAGATTGTCGCGACCAAGGCCGCGATCAACACCGGCGGACATTTGGTCAAGCTGGTCTATTTCGGTCACGCGCTTTTCGCTGGAGACGGCACGATCTCACCGGTCGCGATCGTGCTCGCCATCGTGGCGGCGCTGCTCGGAACCCAGCTGTCGCGGATCCTGCTCGAGGCCATCGACGATTCCAGCTTCCGGCAATGGTCGCAGCGGCTGATCGCGGCAATCGCCGTCGTCAGCCTCGCGCAGGGCGTCGTCCTTCAATTCGAAGAGCTGAGGCGGTGAGGCTTATGGCCATCGGCCTCGGCGCCATTTACCCGGTGAAAGCGAAGGCTGCGGCGGCCTAGCGCCGCCTAGACCGCCGTCGCCTTGGCGAACTCGACATAGATTTCGCGCAGGCGATCGGTCATCGGGCCGGGCTTGCCGTTCGCGACTTTCTTGCCGTCGATCGATACCACCGCCTGCACGAACACGGTGGCACTGGTGATGAAGGCTTCCTTCGCGGCGAGCGCCTCGTCCACCGTAAAGGCGCGCTCCTCGATCCGGAGCTGGCGTTCTTCGGCCAGCTTGACCACCGCCTTGCGGGTACAGCCCGGCAAGATCTCGCTGCCGTTCTGCCGCGTCACCAGCACGTCGTCCTGCGTCAGGATGAAGGCCGAGGACGAGCCGCCCTCGGTGATCTTGCCGTCCTCGATCATCCAGGCCTCGCCGGCGCCGGCCACGGCTGCCGCCTGCTTTGCCAGCACTTGCGCCAGCAGCGCCACGCTCTTGATGTCGCGGCGGGTCCAGCGCAGATCGGGCACGGTTATGACGGCGATGCCCGTCTTGGCGGACTGTGCGTTGATGATGTCTTTCACGGAGGTAAACATGATCAGCGTCGGCTTGACGCCCTTTGGAAATGCAAAATCGCGGCCGGTGTCGGCGCCACGCGTCACTTCCAGATAGACCATGCCGTTGACAAGATTGTTGCGCGTCACCAGCTCCTTCTGGATCTCCTGAATCCGTTCGATGGTCTCCGGCAGCGCCAGCTCGATCTCGCCGACCGAACGCTCCAGCCGCGCCAGATGCGACGCATTGTCGATCAGCTTGCCGTCCAGCACGGCGGCGACTTCATAGATGCCGTCGGCGAACAGGAATCCGCGGTCGAGAATCGACACCTTGGCGTCGGCCATGGGCACGAATGAACCGTTGACGTAAGCGATCTGTTCCAAGCGAAGTCTCCTGAAGGCGCAAAGAATACTAGGGGCCTCATATACGCAAATTGTTAGTGCCGATAAACCCTCAACGTCATTCCGGGGCGTGCGAAGCACGAGCCCGGAATCCATAACCACCACCGAGAGTATGGATTCCGGGCTCGCGCCAAACGGCGCGCCCCGGAATGACGGAGGGGCCTAATGCGACAGAATCTTCGACAAAAATTTCTGCGCGCGGTCGCTGCGCGGCTTGCCGAAGAAGTCGTCCTTCTGCGCATCCTCGACGATCTCGCCCTGGTCCATGAAGATCACGCGATGCGCCACCTTGCGGGCAAAGCCCATTTCGTGGGTCACGACCATCATGGTCATGCCCTCGCGGGCCAGATCGACCATCACATCGAGCACTTCGCTGATCATTTCGGGATCGAGCGCCGAGGTCGGCTCGTCGAACAGCATGGCAATCGGATCCATCGCCAGCGCGCGTGCAATCGCCACGCGCTGCTGCTGTCCGCCTGACAGTTCGGCCGGATACTTGTTGGCGTGAACCTTCAATCCGACGCGGTCGAGCAGCTTGGCGCCCTTGGCCATCGCTTCGTCGTGCGACCGGCCCAAAACCTTCTCCTGCGCCAGGCACAGATTCTCGATGATCTTCAGGTGCGGGAACAGTTCAAAATGCTGGAACACCATGCCGACGCGGGCGCGCAGCTTCGGCAGGTCGGTCTTCGGATCATTGACCTTGATGCCGTCGAGGATGATGTCGCCCTCCTGGATCGGCTCCAGCGCGTTGACACATTTGATCAGCGTCGACTTGCCCGAGCCTGACGGGCCGCACACGACAACCACTTCGCCCTTGGCGACCTTGGTCGTGCAGTCCTTCAGCGCCTGGAAGGTCGACCCGTACCATTTACTGACGTGATTGATTTCGATCATGCGCGTTCCCTAACGAACAATACTGATACGCGCCTGCAGGCGCCGGACGCCAAACGAGGCGACGCAGGAAATCGTGAAATAGACCACCGCCGCGAACAGGTACATCTCGACCAGCCGGCCGTCGCGCTGCGCAACCTTGCTCGCCGCGCCGAGGAAATCCGGCATCGACAGCACATAGACCAGCGAAGTGTCCTGGAACAGCACGATGGTTTGGGTCAGCAGCACCGGCAACATATTGCGGAACGCCTGCGGCAGCACGACGTAGCGCATGGTCTGGGCGTAGGTCATGCCGAGCGCATTGGCCGCGGCAGGCTGGCCCTTGGAGATCGACTGGATGCCGGCGCGCATGATCTCGGAAAAATACGCCGCCTCGAACATGATGAAGGTGACGAGCGCGGAGGTGAAGGCGCCGACGCTGATCGGGCGCGACGCGCCGGTCAGCCATTGCCCGACATAAGGCACCAGGAAATAGAACCAGAAGATCACCAGCACCAGCGGCAGTGACCGCATGAAGTCGACGTAAAGCCCGGCGATCCGGCCAAGCACCTTGAAACCGGACAGCCGCATCAGCGCGATCAGCGTGCCGAAGATGATCCCGCCGAGCGCGGAGAGCGCGGTCAGGGTCAGCGTAAACGCCATGCCGTCGAGAAAGAGGTAGCCGAGCGAACGGCGGATGACGTCGAAATCGAAAGTGGCGAACATGCGCTATTTCCCCGTGATGTAGCCGGGGATCGCCAGGCTGCGTTCGAGGAAGCGCATGCCGGTGACGACGATGATGTTGATCAAGAGATACATCACGGTCGCGGCGGTGAAAGCCTCGAATACCTGGAACGAGAATTCCTGCATCGACCGCGCCTGGCCGGTCAGTTCGATCAGGCCGATGGTGATCGCGACCGCCGTGTTCTTGATGGTGTTGAGGAACTCCGAAGTCAGCGGCGGCATGATAATTCGGAACGCAATCGGCAGCAGCACGTAGCGATAACCCTGCAACGTCGTCAGCCCGAGCGCGGTCGCGGCCTGCTTTTGCCCGCGCGGCAGCGAGGCGATGCCGGCGGCCAGTTGCACGGCGACGCGCGCCGACATGAACAGGCCGATCCCGATCGCCGCGGTATAGAACGGCGCATTTGGCATCTGCTTCAGCCACAGCCCCCAGCTCCGCGGCAGCAGTTCCGGCAGCACAAAGAACCAGAGAAACAGCTGCACCAGAAGCGGCATGTTGCGGAAGAACTCGACCCAGGCGAAGCCGATCCAATAGGCGGTCTTTGACGGCAGTGTTCGCAACACGCCGACAATCGAGCCGAATATCAGCGCGATGATCCAGGCGAAGATTCCGGTCTGGATCGTAAGCCACAGTCCCGTCAGCAGCATATGGAAATAGGTGCCGGTCCCGCCCGGGGCCGGCTCGAAGAAGATGCTCCAGTTCCAATTGTAATTCACGAAGGCCTACCGTCCCCTGCGCCACCGAAACGTACCCATGCAATGGTTGGGCCATTGCATGGGTAGAAGCATCTATTTGCTTATTTGTAGGCGTCCGGATCCGGCGAGTCAGACGGCTTGGCGTACTGATTCTTCAGCTCCGCACTCATCGGCGAGTTCAGGTTCAGGCCCTTGGGCGGGATCTTCTGGGTGAACCACTTGTCGTAGATCTTCTGGCCCTCGCCGCCGGTATAGAGCGCTGATGTGGCGGCATCGACCACCTTCTTGAAGGCCGGGTCGTCCTTGCGCAGCATGATGCCATAGGGCTCCGGCTTGGAGAACGCGTCCTTGGAGATCACGTAGTCATCCGGAGCTTTCGAGCCGGCAACCAGGCTCGCCAGCAGGATGTCGTCCATCACGAACGCCACCGCGCGGTCGGTCTCGACCATCAGGAAGGCTTCGGCGTGGTCCTTGGCCGGAATGATGTTGGCGCCGAGCTTCTTTTCCGCATTGGCTTCGGTGAGCTGCTTGATGTTGGTGGTGCCCGATGTCGAAACCACCGCCTTGCCCTTCAGATCGTCGATCGAGTTGATCTTGCTCGACTTCTTCGAGACGTAGCGGCTCGCGGTCAGGAAGTGGGTGTTGGTGTAGGCGATCTGCTTCTGGCGTTCGGCGTTGTTGGTGGTCGAGCCGCATTCCAGGTCGATGGTGCCGTTGGCCAGCAGCGGAATCCGGGTCGACGACGTCACCGGATTGAGCTTGACCTCGAGCTTGTCGAGCTTGAGCTCTTTCTTCACGGCATCGACGATCTTGTGGCAGATGTCCATGGCGTAGCCGACCGGCTTCTGGCTGTCGTCGAGATAGGAGAAAGGAATCGACGAATCCCGGAAGCCGAGCGTGATGGCCCCCGTATCCTTGATGTTCTTCAACGTTCCGGTGAGTTCCTGCGCCATCGCCGGCGTGGCGCACAACGCGCTGGCCAGCAGACAGCCGATAATATGACGGTGTTTCACGTGACTTCTCCCTTTTTTGGTTTGAAATTCATCATCCACCCGATCTCGACGACCTGGAAGGTGATTTGGCCGACGATCGCGAGGCGGTCCTTTCCTGATTGCCCCCATCATGTCCGGCACTATACCTGCATAACTCGGACCAAAACAGATTTAGCGACCGCTGGCTATTCGTCCTATCTCTAAGGGCGACCATTGACAAAGGTAGCGCCCATTTGTCACCGCCGACCGCCGTCAGCCCCTTGCGGCCGGATGCCGCCACCGTGCTCTCGCAAAGCCAGGCGACGCCGCGGCCGGCTAGCGCCATTTCGCACAGCACGTCCGACATGTCGCTTTCGATCACCCGGGTGCCGGAAACCGGGGCATTCTCCAGGATGAGATCGACCAGGCGCGCAAAATAGACGCCCGGCGAGTACATCAGAAGCGGCACCGGATGGGTCGGCCGGCCGGGCAGCGAGGCGCTCCCCTTCGTCACCAGCGCCTGGCTGGCATAGGGTCGCAGGAATTCGGTGCCGAGGATCGCACGTTCATAGCGGTCCGGATCGAGATGGATCGGCTGCTGGGCGTGGTGGTAGCAGATCATCAGGTCGACATTGTTCGAAACCAGCGAGGTGACGAGGTCGTGGATATTGCCGACCACGACCGAGCAGCTCAGGCGCCGTTCCTGCGACCAGAGCTGCCACCAATGCGGCAGGCGGGAAGTCGCCATCGCAAACGGCAACGCGATCCTGATATGTTCGTGACGGCGAACCGGCTTACCGCCAAGCTCCACGCGCGCGTCCAGCATTTGCCGCAGCAGCTCGCCGGCATGTTCGCGAAACCGCTCACCCTGCGGCGTCAATTGTGTCGGATAGACGCTGCGGTCGATCAGGTCGAAGCCGAGCCAGGCCTCCAGCGATTTGATCCGGCGGCTGAACGCGGCCTGCGAGGTGTTTCGTCGCTCGGCCGCCCGCGTAAAGTTGCCGGTCTCGGCCACCATCAGGAAATCCTGCAACCAGCGTAGCTCCATCACGCACCTTGCCTGGACGCGTGGCGCCGCGCCGACCTGCCGCGCCACTCCAGGCGGCGCAAGGCAGCGAACAGCGTCGGGTGCTCGTTGCCGGTCAAGAATGTAATCCCCCATGCGCGGAACCTAGCCAATCGGCACGCGCTTTGACCAATGCAAGGTTTGCATCACGGCGCCCGGACGTCGCCGAAGGGTGCATCCCGATCAATCGGCGCCCTGTCATAACCCGGCCCACAACCCGCTCAAAACCATCACCCCTCGCCAGCGTGCTACGCCGCGGCCGACGATGCAAGTTTTGCATTATGCGACCTTCGCATCAGTGGCGGCGCGTGAACGGCCTAGTCTGGCGGTGTCCACTCCATCCATTCGTCCCGAGCTACGTTTCGATCGGGCGGCCGTTTCAAAAAGAGACATCGAAATGAAAATTTGTGTGCTTGGAGCCGGCGTCATCGGCCTTACCACGGCGTGGCGCCTCGCCGAAGCCGGACACGATGTCATCGTCGTCGACCGCAACGTTTCCACCGGGGCGGACGCCAGCGCCGCGAATGGCGGCCAGCTTAGCTACGCCTTCGTGGCGCCGCTGGCCTCGCCGGCGCTGTTGATGAAGCTTCCATCGCTATTGATGTCGAAGGGTTCGCCCATTCGCATCCGGCCGGGCCTGGACCCTGCTTTGGTGGCGTGGGGTGCGCGTTTCCTGCTCGCCTGCCGCTCGAACGCCGTGCAAGAGACCATTGGCGCCCAACTCGCGCTCGCCGCCTTGAGCCGGAGCGAGTTGGCACAGCTGTCCGAGGCCCTTGCGCTCGCATTCGGATTGAAGACTGCAGGCAAGCTCGTCGTATTCCGGACAGGCAAGGAATTCGACACGGCGCGAGGCGCAATTGCCAGGATGGGCACAGGTGACGATCGGCAACAGGTCCTGACACCTGCCGAGTGCCTGGCGCTGGAGCCTGGGCTCAAGCTCGACGTACGCGAGCTCGCGGGCGGAATTTACACGGCCTCCGAGCAAGTCGGGGATTGTGCGGCGTTCTGCGCCGCACTCACGGCCCGCATGAAGCAGCGAAGCAACATCGAATGGCTGCTGGGCGCGCCGGTGGTTGGGCCGGTCAGGTCCGGCGGCCGCCTCTGCGCGGTCGAGACCACCAGGGGGCGTGTGCAAGCGGACCGCTTCGTGCTGTGCATGGGCGCGGCATCGCGTGCCTTTGCGCGCGCTTGCGGATTCTACCTGCCGATCTATCCGGTCAAGGGTTACAGCATCACCCTGACACCGCCTGACGAAACCCACGCGCTTCGCCACAGCGTCACCGATATGGAACGCAAGCTGGTGTTCGCGCCGCTCACGTCCGGCGAAAGGACGACGATAAGGGTCGCGGGCATCGCCGACCTCGAGAGTGATGATGCCAGGATCGATGTCGGGCGCATCGACACGCTGCGCCACGCTTCAACCGAGTTGCTCGGTATCAATGCTACCGGCGACGTCCAGCCCTGGTGCGGGCTTCGCCCGATGACGCCCGACAGCCGGCCGATCATCGGCTGGTCGCCGCTTGATGGCCTGTTCATCAATTCAGGCCATGGCATGCTCGGCTGGACGCTTGCCTGCGGCAGCGCGCGGCTGACGGCGGATTTGATTGACCGCAAGCCGCCGGCGATCGAAGGCGGACCCTTCGCCTTGCACCGCGCGGCTTGAAGCGACGACGGTGGCTAGCCGGTGGCTTTGGCCGACGCGACGATCTGGGCCAGCACCGGTTCAATGTAGCGGCGAAACTGTTCGGGGTTCTCGCTCATCGGAAAATGGCCGAGCTGCTCCATGATGGTGACATGGGCGCCGCTGATCGCGGCCGCGGTGCGCTTGGTGTCTTCCGGCGTGCAGGAGAAGTCATATTCGCCGGTGAGCAGAAACAGCGGGCAGACATCGGTGTCGATGTTCTCGACCCGGCCGCGCAGATCGCCGTCGACCCGATAGAAATACAGATCGCCCTTGAAGACGCCGGGTCCACCCTGCTTGTAACCCCACAGCGTCTCGGTCCGCGCCGCTTGCGGGCCCTGCGGCGCAATCAGACCCGACACCAGCGCGGCGCAGACTTCGCCGCCATGAACGTCGGGGCGGTTGAGCCATGACGTGTCGTACCACGGCGCCTGGAAATCGGCGGCTTCCAAACCGATCAGCGCCCGGAATTCGGCGGCGTGATCGATCGCGAGATTGAGCACGATGCGGCCGCCGATCGAGCAGCCCATCACCACCGGCTTGTCCAGTTTCAGCGCCTTGCAGAAGGCGCGGATGGTTTCGGTGTAGCGCGCGGTGGTGAGCTGATATTCGTCGCCGTTCCAACTCGCCGGCGGATTGGATTTGCCGTGCCAGGGCATGTCGAAGGCGATGATCCGAAAATGCTTCGCAAACTCCGCGTCGACGAGCAGATGCCGCCATTGCCGCGCATCGGAACCCGCGGTGTGCAGGCACACCAGCGGAATGCCGGCGCCGTTTTCCTCGAAATAAATGCGGTGCATTTCGCCGCCGATGTCGACATGGACATAGCGGCCGATCATCGGCTCGACATAGCCGCTCATGATGCCGCCACCGCGAAATGCTGCCGCGGCAACGCCAGCACATCCTTGAAGTACTGCAGATGCGTCATGAAGGGATGCAGATCGCCCTCGATAGCAGCCTCGCCGCGCTTGGTCAGCGCGAGCAGATCATGCCAGCCCGGCCGCGGCGCGGGTTGCCAGTACGCGGCCCAGGCCGCCGGCGAAGCGCGATAGGCAAACCGCCAGGAGCGCATCAGCACCGGCGCTGGTGTCAAATCGACGATCCGGCCGGCACGGATCGAGGCGTGAAGAGGATGGCCGGTCGGCCCGAGCAGACACTCGCAATCGAGAAACCGGCCGCGCACGATCAGCTCCGGCGCCTGTTCGAGCAGCGCGGGGATTGTCGCGAATGCCTTGATAACCGCAACGTCGGTCGCGTTCGAAGCTGAACTCATGCGCTCCAGGGGGTTTCCGGCAATAACGGCATCGGGAGAACGGAACCGGTCCGTCACATCGGGATATGATGACCTGAACATTCCGTGGTCGCAAGGTTTGCGGCCCGGCGTTGAAGCCGTGCAACCATGCTTGCCGCACACGGCGAGCCGGAAAATTCCGTATCTCGGGATGCCACGGCAGACCAATTGTCGCAGATGTCAATTCCAGCCAACTGCTGAGACGATTGCATGGGTTAGCGCGGCCAATGCGCTTTTCTTCGCCTGCGTTTTCAGAGAAGATTGAAGGCATCAAGAGAAACAAAGAGGCCTCGCTTCCAACGGGGCCGCGAGGGAGAGTTTGAGATGTCGAGACCAAGCCGTTTGATGTTCGCTGTCGCCGCCGTCGGCATGCTGATTTCCGCCGCCGCCGGCGCGCAGGAATATCCCACCAAGCCGATCACCCTGATCGTGCCGTGGCCGGCGGGCGGATCGACCGACCTCACGATGCGCGCAATCGCCGAAAGCGCCTCCAAGATTCTCGGCCAGCCAATCGCGATCGACAACAAGGCGGGTGGCGGAGGCACCGTCGGCCCGGCCACCATGGCGGCCGCCGCCAAGCCGGATGGCTACACCATCGCGCAGCTACCGATCACCGTGTTCCGCCTGCCGCTGATGCAGGAAGTGTCCTGGGATCCATCCAAGGATTTCTCCTACATCATCCACCTCACCGGCTATACCTTCGGTGTCACCACCAATACCGAGTCGCAGTTCAAGACCTGGAAGGACGTCGTCGACTTCGCCAAGCAGAATCCCGGCAAGGTGACCTACGCGACCCCGGGCGCCGGAACCTCGCTGCATATCGGCATGGAGCAGATCGCGACGCTCGCCGGCATCAAGCTGACGCAGGTGCCGTTCAAGGGCGGCGCGGAGACCAACGCCGCGGTGCTCGGCCAGCACACCATGCTGCAGGCGGATTCGACCGGATGGCGACCGCTGGTCGACGCCGGCAAGTTGCGCCTGCTGATGGTGTGGACCTCGGCGCGCTCGCCGAATTTCCCCGACGTGCCGACGCTGAAAGAACTCGGCTATCCCATGGTCTATGACTCGCCGTTCGGCATCGCCGGACCGAAGGGCATGGACCCGAAGATCGTCGCCAAGCTGCACGACGCCTTCAAGAAGGCCATCGAGGACCCGGCCGTGATCGCAACGCTCGCGAAATACGACATGGTGCCGAATTACAAGAACACCGAGGACTACAAGAAGTTCGTCGTCGAGGTCACCAATTCCGAACGCAAGGTGATCGACTCGCTCGGGTTGGCGAAGAAGTAGCATAGACCATCCTCATGTCCCGGACGCGGTGCGGCGCGAAGCGCTGCTCCGCGGAGCCGGGACCCACAACACAGCAAGATGAACCCCGGCTTTGCAGCGCATCGCCATAGCGTGTGGAAGACACGCGTAAGCGCGCTTATGGTGCTGCGTAGCGTCCGGGGAACGGCTGAGAGAACAATCCATGAGCAATAACAGCAACGTCAAATTCCGCTTCAACAATTCCGAATTGTGGGGTGGATTGATCGGGCTCGGGCTCGGCCTTTTCGTCATCCGGTCCGGGCTCAAGCTGAAACTGGGAACCATCAACGATCCCGGCTCCGGCTACGTGCTGTTCTACACCGGCATCCTGATGTGCCTGTTCGCGGCATCGATCATCATAGCGTCGCTCAGCGAGGGCGGACCGACTTTCGGTTCGCGCTGGGAGAATGCGCGCTGGACCAAGCCGCTGATCGTCATCGCCTCCCTCACCGCATTTGCCTTCTCGCTCGACACGTTCGGCTTTCTGCTGTCGTCGATCCCGTTGATGGTGCTGCTGTTGCGGCTGATCGATCCGGTGCGCTGGTCGCTGGCGATCCCGATCGCCGTCATCGCGCCGCTCGGCATGTGGTGGATTCTGAAACGTTTGCTTTTGATCCAGCTGCCTTCGGGCATCTTTGAAATCGGTTGACCGCGACATGGACACCATCATCAACGTCGCGCACGGTTTCGGCATCGCTCTGTTGCCGGTCAACCTGGTCTATTGCTTCATCGGCGTCTTCATCGGCACGCTGGTCGGCGTGCTCCCCGGCATCGGGCCGATCTCGGCGATGTCGCTGTTGCTGCCGGTCACGCTGTCGGGAACGCCGGAATCCGGCATCATCATGATGGCCGGCATCTATTATGGCTCGATGTATGGCGGATCGACCACGTCGATCCTGGTCAACATCCCCGGGGAAGCGGCTTCCGTCGTCACCTGCATCGACGGCCACCAGATGGCGAAACAAGGCCGCGCCGGGCCGGCGCTCGGCATCTCTGCCTTCGGCTCCTTCATCGCCGGTACCTTCGCGCTGATCGCCTTGATGCTGGTGGCGCCGTCCCTGGCCAGCGTCGCGATCGCGTTCGGGCCGGCCGACTATTTCAGCCTGATGGCGCTGGGCCTCGTGGTGCTGACCTTCCTCACGCAGGGATCGATGGCGAAGGCGCTGCTGATGGCCTGCATCGGCATCGTGCTTGGCCTGATCGGGCTGGACAGCATCACCGCGCAGCCGCGCCTGACCTTCGGCCGGATTGAATTGATCGACGGCATCGGCCTCGTCCCCGTGGTGATGGGCCTGTTCGGCGTCGCCGAGGTGCTGCTCAATACCGAGCAGATCATCAAGCGCGACATCATCAACGCCAAGATCACGCAGCTGTTTCCGAGCAAGGAAGACTGGAAGGCCAGCACCGGGCCGGTCGCACGCGGAACCGTTCTCGGCTTCTTCCTCGGCATCCTGCCGGGCGGCGGCGCCGTGATCTCGTCATTTGCGTCCTACGCGCTGGAGAAGCGGCTGTCGAAAACGCCGGAGCGTTTTGGCAATGGCGCGATCGAAGGCGTGGCGGGACCCGAAGCCGCCAACAATGCCGCGGCGGGCGGCGCCTTCATTCCGCTGATGACGCTGGGCATCCCGCCGAACGTGGTGATGGCGTTATTGTTGGGCGCGTTCGTGATCCACGGCCTGCAGCCAGGTCCGCTGCTGATCACCCAGAACCCGGGCCTGTTCTGGGGCATTGTTGCCAGCATGTATATCGGCAATGTGATGCTGCTGGTGCTCAATCTGCCGATGATCGGGATGTGGGTTCAGCTGCTGAAGCTGCCGTACAACATTCTGTTTCCGCTGATCGTCCTGTTCACGATCATCGGTGTCTATTGCTCCAGCAACAACGTGTTCGACGTCTACGTCATGATCGCGTTCGGCGTGATCGGCTATTTCATGCGCAAGCTCGGCTACGAGCCGGCGCCGCTGGTGCTGGCCTTCGTGCTCGGGCCGATGCTGGAGAACAATTTGCGTAAATCGCTGATCCTCTCGCAGGGTGACCTGATGACCTTCGTCACACGGCCGATCTCGGCCACCTGCCTGGCGCTCGCGGTGGTGCTGCTGGTCGGACCGCTGCTGCCCTCGCTGCGCAAGAAGCGCGAGCTGGTCGCGCTGGATGAAGGGGTTTGATCGTGGCTTCATCCTTCGAGACGCCACGCTTGCGCGTGGCTCCTCAGGATGAGGTCTGACAGTTCAAGTGTTAGACCCTCATGGTGAGGAGCGCGGCAACGCCGCGCGTCTCGAACCACGAGGCCACCGAATACGCCGCATTGATTCCGAACTCGCCCTAGCTCGGCTTGATCACCTTCAGCGCACCCGGTTTCGCCGGCTGCGCCATTGCCCGTGTCAGGATCAACGCTTCCTTCTTCAGCATCTCCGCAAGTTCGGTTTCGCGCCGCCTGATCCGGTCGCTGGAGGCGCCGACGCTCAGCGCCGCAATCACCTGCCCGGCATCGTCGCGGATCGGCACGCCGACCCCGCCCATGCCGGGAAGCGCGACGTCGATCTGCACGGTGTGGCCATGCTTGCGGGCAGCCATGATCCGCTCGCGCAGATATTTCGATGTGATGCGCGGCGATTTCGCCAGCCGCGGCATGATGATTTCGATGATGGCGTCGATCTCGGCGTCCGGCAACCATACCATCAGCGCAAGGCTGCCGGCGCCGACGCCGAGCGGCCGGCGGCTGCCGATCTGCAGGTAATTGGGCTGCAACGGATGGCTGCCGACGGAGCGCGCCAGATACAGCGCCTCTACCCCGCTGCGCACCGACAACAGCGCGGTATCGGCGGATCGCTCCGAAAGCCGCAGCAGGCTCGGCTGCGCCAGCTCGGCGATGTCGACGGTGCGGCGCGCGCTAACCGCCATCACCCGCGCCTCCTGGCCGAGCTCGTAGGTTTTCGCGCCGGTCACGCGGGTGACAAAGCCCTCCTCGATCAGCGAGCCGAGGATGCGCAGCGCCGTCGCCTTGTTCAGCGAGGTGACGTCAGCGATCTCGGTGAGCCGCAGCGGCGAGTTCTGCGCCAGCACGCGCAGGATCGCGCAGACCTTCTGGATGGCGTTGAAATTGGCCGGCTGCCCGACGACGGACAGCGCTGGCTTCTTCTTAGGTGACGTCGCGTTCATGCCGCCCTTCCCCGCATCGCGCTCCCCTGATCCTAGAGAGCGCGGCGCGCGGACGACAGAGCAATATTTCGCCTGACGATACGCCGAGGTAATATTTGTACGTGAAAATGGCAATTTCGCGCCGCAGCATCATTCTTATTCCGTCACACGAACCATTTGCGGCATCACGATTTACGCGGCACCTCGCCCAGATCCCAGAACAGGCCTGCCATGATGGCCAGCGCTTCCTCGGTGACCGGCAGGAGGATGTGTTCATCCGGCGCGTGCTGCGAGCAGCCGGGATAGGAATGCGGAATCCAGATCGTCGGCAGGCCGAGCCCTTCGGCAAAGACGCCATTGGGCAGCGAGCCGCCGATATTCGGCAGGATCGCCGGCGCCTTTCCGGTGGTCTGCCGGATCGAGTTCGCCGCCCAGTTGACCCAGGGGCTGTCCAGATCGGTACGTGACGCGCCAAACCTCTGCTGCCCGCTGACATCCACCATCGGAAAGCCATTGGCGTGCAGATAGGTCCTGACAGCGTCGACCACCTTTTCGTATTCGGTGCCGACCACGAAGCGAAGCTGCAGAACGGCACGAGCCACGCCTGGAATCGCGTTCGCCGGCTGATCGATATTGCCCGATGACATCGCCAGCACTTCGAGCGTGTTCCAGGCATAGACCCGTTCGGCGGCGGAGAGGCCGTCCTCGCCCCAGTTCTCGGAGACCTGCGGCTCATCCGCCGTGGGCTCGACCTCCACATCGGCAAGTGCCGTGCGGATCAGGTTCGAGATGCGCGGCGGCTTCATGATGTCGAGCTTCATCCGCCCCCTGTGATCGACCAGCGCGGCGATCGCGTTGGCCAGGATGGTCGCGGGGTTGGCGAGCAGGCCGCCCCAATTGCCGGAATGATTGCCGCCTTCGCGCAGGTTGACGTCGAGATGGATGCGCACGCCGCCGCGGCAGCCGAGGAAGATGGTGGGACGATCCGCCGAAAGCCGCGGACCATCGGATGCGAGCAACAGGTCGGCCTTGAGTTCCTGCTGCAGCGACTCGCAGACCTCAGCCAGATCAGGCGAACCGATCTCCTCGCTGGTCTCGATGATGAACTTGGCATTGAAGCCGAGCTTGCCGCCACGGGCTTCGCGGACCGCCCGCAACGCCGCCATGTTGATGCTGTGCTGCCCCTTGTTGTCGGCGGTGCCGCGGCCGTAGACGCGATCGCCCTTGGTCGTGGTTTGCCACGGATTGAGATTGTCGCGCCATTCACCGACCATACCACCCACGACATCGCCATGGCCGTACGACAGGACTGTCAACAGCGAAGGATCCTCGCGATAGTCCGCCAGCAGATACGGACCCTTGCCGATCGGCGACTCGATCAGCCGGGTCGAAAACCCGAGCTCTTCAAAGGCAGGCTGCAGTCCTTCCACGAGATAGGCGCGCAGGGGATCGCCCGGCAGCGGCTCCTGGCTCTGCGTAGGGAAACCGACCCGGCGGTTGAGCTCGGCGAGAAATTCGCCGGAGTGAAACTGCTGACGGACATTTTCAATCGCGTCGGCTCTCGTTGCCATGCTCTTTCCTTTTGCGTTCGCGAACGTATCACTGGTTAGTGTAGCCAGACAATCCATCTACTGGAAGTAGCACAAGTCGGACCGAATAGGGCCTTGCTAAGCCTCATGGAATGCAACAATTTCCGCCAACAGCCGGCACCCGACCAGGCGGCGTATCCGGGAATACCCAAGGTTCCACCATCATGAAAAAACAGATCCGGCTCAACGCCTTTGCCATGAACTGCGTGGCGCATCAATCGCCCGGGCTGTGGACCCATCCGCGCGACCGCACCCTTGACTATAATCGCCTGCCCTATTGGCTCGATCTCGCCAGGACGCTGGAACGCGGGCGTTTCGACGGCCTGTTTCTCGCCGACGTGTTCGGCGTCTATGACGTGTTCGGCTCCAGCCCCGACGCGGCGCTGCGCAACGCCGCGCAGACCCCCTCGAATGAACCCTTGATGCTGATTCCGGCGATGGCGGCGGTGACGAAGCATCTCGGCTTCGGCGTCACCAGCAATCTGTCGTTCGAGCCGCCCTATCCGTTCGCGCGGCGGATGTCGACGCTCGATCACCTCACCGAGGGACGGGTCGGCTGGAACGTGGTGACCGGCTATCTCGACAGCGCCGCGCGCGGCGCCGGCAAGGACAAGCAGACCGCGCATGACGACCGCTACGAGATCGCGGACGAATATATGGAGCTGGTCTACAAGCTCTGGGAAGGCAGCTGGGAAGACGCCGCCGTGTTGCGCGACCGCGCGCGCGGCATCTTCGCCGATCCTGCCAAGGTGCATCCGATCTCGCATGAGGGCAATCATTACCGGCTCAATGCGATTCATCTCAGCGAACCGTCGCCGCAGCGCACGCCGGTGCTGTACCAGGCCGGCACCTCGCCGCGCGGCCGGCAGTTCGCGGCCCGGCACGCCGAATGCGTGTTCATGTCGGGCCCGTCGGCCAAGATAATCGGGCCGCGCGTGTCGGCGATCCGCGCTGAGGCCAAGGCAATCGGGCGCAACCCGGCCGAGATCCTGATGTTCTCGATGATGACGATCATCCTCGGCAGCACCGAGGCGGAGGCCAAGGCGAAATACGCCGACTATCGCAAGCACATCAATCCCGAGGGCGCGCTGGCGCTGATGTCGGGCTGGACCGGCGTCGATTTCTCCGGCTACGACCTCGACCAGCAGGTCCGCCACGTCCAGAACGACGCCGGCCGCTCCGCGCTCGACAACGTCACCCGCGCCGATCCGGATCGGGTCTGGACCGTGCGCGAAGTCATCGAACATGTCGGCATCGGCGGCGCCGGACCCGTCGTGGTCGGCACGCCCGAGAAGGTCGCCGACGATATCGAGGCCTGGTTCGAGCAGACCGACGTCGACGGCCTCAACGTCGCCTTCGCCACCTCGCCCGGCGATTTCGAGGATATCGCCGACATGCTGGTACCCGAATTGACCCGGCGCGGACGATACAAGAGCGCGTATGCCGAGGGCACGCTGCGCGAGAAGCTGTTCGGCGAGGGCCGCGCCAGGCTGACGGCGCAGCACCCGGCGAGCCAGTATCGGCCGGGTACGCGGGTGAAGGCGGCGGAGTAGACCGTCTCGTAGTCCGTAGGGTGGGCAAAGCGAAGCGTGCCCACCATTGGAGACCGAGATCTGGATGGATGGTGGGCACGGCGCACGTGCGCCTTTGCCCACCCTACGACAGCATTCAATCAATTCACCGAATTACTCACCACCACCTCGATCAGCTTGGTGCCGGGGCGACCAATCGCCGACGACAGCACGGACTTCAACTGGCCTGGATCGGTGACGCGAATAGCTTCCAGCCCGAGCGATTTGGCGAGCCCGGTGAAATCGACCGGCGGATCGACGAAGTCCATGCCGACATAATGGTCGTCGCCGTGGAAGGCGAGCAGGCGCTGCTTGATGATGCGGTAGCCGCCATTGTTGACGATGACGAAGGTCAGCGGCAATTTGTGGTTCGCGGCGGTCCATAGCGACTGGATCGAATACATCGAGCTGCCGTCGCCGGAATAACACACCACCGGGCGCTCGGGATTGGCGAGGCTGACGCCGACCGAAGCCGGCAGGCCCCAGCCGATGCCGCCCGAGGCCAGCGCGTGATAGCCGTAGCGGTCGCGATGCGGGCGCAGCGCCAGGATTTGCCGCGACGACGTCAGGCCTTCGTCGACCAGGATCGCATTGTCAGGCATCGCCTCGACTACTTGCAGCGCCAGCCAGTCCGGATCGATCGGCGATTTGGTACTGGCCTTCGATATCTGTTCGATCAGCGGCTTCCGTTTCGCGGTCCAGTTCTTTGGGGCCAGCGCGGCCACGCCCTGCTTCGCACGCGTCTCCAGCGCGCCGCCACCGGCCGATTTCAGCGCCGGAATCAATGCGCGCAAGGTTTCCTTGACGTCGGCCTTGAGCGCGATCTCGGCGCTATAATTCTTGGCGAGGTCCCAGTCGACCAGACCGATCTGCACGATGCCGAGCCCATCGGGCAGCGGATCGACTTCGCTGTAGACCGACATCCGCAGCGGATCGGCGCCGAGCACGATCATCAGATCGTACGGCGACAGCACCTCGCGAACCTGCTTCTGCAGGCGCGACAGCGCGCCCATGAAGCACGGGCTTTCCGACAGGAAGTGCGCGCCGTAGGGCGTCGAACATTGATAGGCCGGCGCGCCGATCGCCTCCGCGAACTGCGCGGCTTCCTTGAGCGCGTCGCTCTTGACGATCTCGTCGCCAGTGATGATGACCGGCCGTTCGGCTTTGAGGATGCGCGCGACCAGCGCCTGCAGCGCCTCGTCCGATGGTTTGACGCGGGTATCGACGCGGGTGGAGCGGCCGAGCTCGATGCCGGCTTCGGCATTGAGGATGTCGCCCGGCAGCGAGATGAACACCGGTCCGGTCGGCGGCGTAGTTGCGATCTTGGCGGCGCGGCGCACGATCCGCGGCAGGTCCTCCAGCCGCGTCACCTCGACGGCCCATTTCACCAGCGGCTCCGCCATCTGCACCAGCGGGCCATACAGCACCGGCTCCATCAGCCCGTGGCCCTGCTCCTGCTGGCCTGCGGTCAGGATCATCGGCGTGCCGGTGAAGGCCGCGTTGAACAGCGAGCCCATCGCGTTGCCGAGCCCGGGCGCAACGTGGACGTTGCAGGCGACGAGCTTGCCCGAGGCACGGCTGTAGCCGTCGGCGATCGCGACCACCAGGCTCTCCTGCATCGCCATCACATAGGTGAGGTCAGGATGATCTTTCAGGGCGTGCATGATCGGCAGTTCGGTGGTGCCGGGATTGCCGAACAGATGCGTGACGCCCTCGTCCTTCAGCAACGCGAGAAAGGCCGAGCGCCCGGTAATGCGATTTTTCATACTTCCTCCTGCCCGAGGTTCGTTGACCTTTCGGGATCACGCCATCATGACGATCGGCAATGATGAGATCAAATGGAGCACGGTCATGGCTGCATTGCGCTGACGAATCCCGCGATCGTGTCCCGGACGCGGTGCAGCGCTTCTTAGCGATGCACCGCAGAGCCGGGACCCATATTCTTGCACGCCCAGCCTCAATGGGCCCCGGCTCAGCAGCGCAGCATTTCATGCTGCGCAGCGTCCGGGGCACGAGTGCGGTGATGACGACACTCAAAACATCCCCTCGCGATCAGCGCGTTTCTTCTTTTTCGAGCGCTGCCAGACCACGCCGGGATAACCTTTCAGCGGCACCAGCGGCTCGCCGGTGTAGGCCCATTCCTGCAATTCCTCGATCGCGATGTGGTAGAGCGGCTGGCGGCCGGTGCGGCCGGTGAACAGCGCGCGCGGAATGTTGACCATGTGCGGCGAACGCGGCCGCTCATAGGCGATCGGCGTGCCGCAGCTGTTGCAGAAGCTGCGCGCGGTCTTGGTCGCCTTGTCTTCATAGCGCGTGATGGACGTCTTGCCCTTGGTGATGCGGAAGCGCTTGCGCCAGCTTCCGACATAGGTCGCATAGGCCGCGCCATGGGCGCGGCGGCTCGACGGCGTATGATCGTGCCAGGCCCAGCGCGCCGGCACGTCGATCTCGAAGCAGACTTTGCCGCACAGGCATTGGCCGGCGGCGGGTTTTCCCACCGCCACCGGTTTTGCCTTTTTCTTTTCCGTTACTTCCTCTTCCGGAAACATGCTCGGTCCTCTCGGCGATCATGTAGCCCGGATGAGCGCAGCGACATCCGGGAGCGCTGGTGAGACCGGTCCCGGATGTCGCTTCGCTCATCCGGGCTACAATCTCCTCACGCCTGCGCCAACTCGTCGTGCGCGGGGTAATCGGTATAGCCGGCGACGTCGCCGCCATAGAAGGTCGCGCGGTTATACGGCGTCAGCGGGAAGCCGCGTTGCAGCCGGCGCGGCAGGTCCGGATTGGAAATGAAGACCCGCCCGAACGCGATCGCATCGGCATGGCCAGCGGCAATCGCGGCATTCGCCGCCTCGCCGGTGAAGCCGCCGGCCGTGATCAGCACGCCTTTCCAGATGGGGCGGAACAGTACCATCGCCGACGGCACGTTCTGATGGTTGACCTCGGCGCGGCCGGCGCCGCTGGAGCGCGGTTCGATGAAATGCAGATAAGCGAGGCCGAGCGGATTGAGCGATTGCACGACATGGCCATAGAGCGGCATCGGGTCCGGCTCGCCGCTGCCGTTGGCGATTCCATACGGCGACAACCGCAGGCCGACGCGGTTCGCGCCCCACACCTCGACCACGGCCTCGGTCACTTCCATCAGGAAGCGCGTGCGGTTTTCGATTCCGCCGCCATATTGATCGGTGCGCAGATTGGTGTGCGACTGCAGGAACTGCTCGATCAGATAACCGTTGGCGCCATGGATCTCGACGCCGTCGAAGCCGGCGGCAAGCGCATTCTTCGCCGCCTGCCGGTAGGCATCGACCACGCCGGGGATTTCGGATGTCTCGAGCGCGCGCGGCGTCTCGTAGGCCACGGCTTTGCCGTCGGCCGTCCCGGTCTTCAGATCGGGCGGGATCGCAACCGCCGAGGGCGCCACCGGCAGCACGCCGCCGGGTTGGAACGAGGAATGCGAAACGCGGCCGACATGCCAGAGCTGCAGGAAGATCACGCCGCCCCTGGCGTGAACGGCATCGACGACCTTACGCCAACCCGCGATCTGCTGTTCCGTATAAATTCCGGGGACGCCGGGGCTGCCAAAACCCGTCGCCATCACGGGCGAGGCTTCGGCTATCAGCAATCCGCCCGGCGTCGCGCGCTGGGCGTAATATTCCGCGTTCAGCGGCCGCGGCGCGAGGCTGGGCTTTTCCGCCCGCATCCGCGTCAGCGGCGCCAGGGCGAGACGATGCTTGAGCTGGTAGGGACCGATCTGCAGCGGGGAAAACAATGATGGGTAATTCATGCCGGTGTGGAACTCCAAAGTATCCGTATTCATACGAGTATGTAACTGGTTCCGCTTGCCCGTAAAAGACTGGAGCAGCTTTTGTTTTGAAAGCGAAGCGGTAGCCCCGCTTGAAAACGTATTGTGAGCAAGCATTTCATGTCGAGATCGAGTGCGAAGTCGCTCCCTTCCCTCAGCGTTCGCATCGATCTGGGTGCAGACGCCCGGATCGGGCCGGGCAAGATCCAGCTGCTGGAGAACATCCACACCTGCGGCTCGATTTCGGCCGCCGGCCGCGCGATGGAGATGTCGTACAAGCGAGCGTGGGATCTGGTCGACGAGATCAACCGCATCTGCCGGCAGGCCGCCGTCGAGCGGCAGACCGGCGGCAAGAACGGCGGCGGCGCGGTGCTGACGTCGTTCGGCATCTCGCTGGTCAAGCGCTACCGCAAGATCGAACGCAACGCCGCGAGCGCGGCGCGCAAGGAGTTGCAGGCGCTGCGCAGCGAGATCGGCCGGAAGAAGCGGGCGGGGTAGTACTACTCGTCGTCCCGGCGAAGGCCGGGACCCATACGCCGTGACGCTCGTTGTTATAGAAGGCATCTAACGCCAGCACTCTCACCGATGGGCCGCGGAGTATGGGTCCCGGCTCAAGGCCGGGACGACATAGACCTTCGCTAACCCGTCTTGATCCAGACCGCCTTGACGTTGAGATACTCCTCAAGGTGCTGCTTGCCTGACTCGCGGCCGTAGCCGCTCATCTTGTAGCCGCCGAACGGCACCGCCGGATCCATCGCCTGGTAGCAATTGACCCAGACCGAGCCGGCGCGCAGCGATTTTGCAATCTGATGCGCCTTGCTGACATTGGTGGTCCAGACGCCGCTGCCCAATCCAAACGTGGTGGCGTTGGCCCGCGCGATCAGCTCGTCAGTGTCCTTGAACGAGATCGCCGAGATGACGGGTCCGAAGATTTCCTCCTGCGCGATCCGCATATTGTCCTGCACGTTGGCGAACACCGTCGGCGCCACGAAATAGCCCTTCGACAGCGCGCCCTCGGTCAGCGGCGTACCGCCAGTCAGCGCCTTGGCACCCTCCTGCTGGCCGATCGAGAGATAGCCGGAGACGCGCTTCATCTGCTCCGCCGACACCAAGGGTCCGATCTGGGTATTCGGATCGAGTCCGTTGCCGACCTGCAGCTTCTTGCCGAATTCGGCGACGCGGCCGACGAACTCGTCATAGATCTTGTGCTCGACGAACAGCCGCGTGCCCGCGCTGCAGATCTGGCCGGAATTGGCGAACACCGCCATCGCCGCGCCCGGCACCGCCGCATCGAGGTCGGCGTCGGCGAACACGATGTCCGGCGACTTGCCGCCGAGCTCCAGCGACACCCGCTTGAGGTTGCCGGCGGAGGCCCTGACGATGGCTTGCCCGGTCACATGCGAGCCGGTGAAGGCGACCTTGTCGACGCCGGGATGCGAGGACAATGCCGCGCCCGCGGTCTCGCCGTAACCAGGCACCACGTTGACGACGCCGGGCGGGATGCCGGCCTCCATGCAGAGTTCGGCCAGCCGCAGCGAGGTCAGCGGCGATTCCTCGGCCGGCTTCAGGATCACGGTGCAGCCGGTCGCGATCGCCGGACCGATCTTCCAGACGCTGGCGCTGAGCGGGCCGTTCCAGGGAATGATCGCGCCGACGACGCCGACCGGCTCCTTCAGCGTGTAGGAGAAGATGTCGCCGGGCAGCGAGTTCTCGATGGTCTCGCCATGCAGCGCGGTCGCCTGGCCCGCATAATACCGGAGCATGCCGAGCACGCGCAGCCGGTTGCCACGGGTGCGGCTGATCGGCGCGCCCATGTCGAGCGTATCGAGCTGCGACAGCTCCTCGAAATTCTTCTCGACGAGATCGGCGAGCTTGAGCAGCAGGTTCTGCCGTTCGAACGGCTTGACCTTGCTCCACGGACCCTCGAAGGCCCGCCGGGCTGCCGCGACCGCGCGGTTGATGTCCTCGGCGTCGCCCTCGGCTACCGTGGCGAGCAGTTCGCCGGTCGCCGGGTTATGAGTCTCGAACTTCTTGCCGGAGGCCGCGTCGACCCATTGGCCGTCGATCAACATCTTCTTGTAGGAACCATCCGCATAGGGGTGGCGCGTGATCGGAATTGCCTGTGATACAGCCATGTATTTACTCCCTTGGATCGACAGCCGTTTTTGTGATGAAGATCGTTATATCTGGATAACTATATCGTTGGACTCCGAACCGTAAAGCGGAATGAGCCGCCGGAAGCGGGACGGGAAATGAAGACCTGCCATGCCGGTTCGTACGTGCCGATATTGTCCTGATGAAGATTTGCGCCGATAAATAGTGTAACCCGATTTGTGTCCGGAGGAAGTCTGCATGCCACATCCAGCCATGTCCACCAATCATGTCGCCGTGATCACTGGAGGCGCGTCCGGCATCGGGCTCGCGGCCGCGATGCGGTTCGCCGGCCTCGGCATGAAGGTCTGCATTGCCGATATCGGCGCCATCAGGCTGGCGGAGGCTGCCACAAAGCTGTCGCCTGTCGCCAAGGGCGGCGACGCCGATGTGATGACCGCCGAGGTCGATGTCAGCCGGTTTGAGGACGTCGCCAGGCTCGAAGCTGCGGTGCAGAAGCGGTTCGGCGGCACCGATATCCTGATGAACAATGCCGGCATCGGTCCCGACAGCAACAGCTTTGGTCCGCTGGAGAACTGGCAGCGCATTCTGAACGTCAACCTCTGGGGCATCATCCACGGCACCCAGGTTTTCGCGCCGCACATGATCGAACGCTGCCGGCCCGGGCTCATCATCAACACCGGCTCCAAGCAAGGTATTACGACGCCGCCCGGCAATCCCGCTTACAATGTCTCTAAAGCCGGCGTCAAAGCGCTGACCGAGGCGCTGCAGCATGAACTGCGCAACACCGAAGGCTGCCGGATCAGCGCGCACCTGATGATCCCCGGTCATGTTTTCACCGCCCTCACCTCCCGCGGCCGCACCCAGAAACCTGATGGTGCCTGGACGCCCGAGCAGACCGTCGATTTCATGATTGAGCGCATCGATGCTGGCGATTTCTACATCCTCTGCCCTGACAATGACGTGCCGCGGCAACTCGACGAACGGCGCATGCTGTGGGCCGCCGGCGACATCGTCGAAAACCGCCCGGCACTGTCGCGCTGGCACAAGGATTACGCGGAGGCATTTGCGCGGTTTGTGAAGGGCAGATGATTTCACTCGACGTCGTCCCGGCGAACGCCGGGACCCATACGCCGCGGCGGATGTTGTTTGCAGAAGGTCTCTATTGCCAGCGCTCCAATCGACGGGCCGCGGCGTATGGGTCCCGGATCGCGTTCGCTGCGCTCACTTGTCCGGGACGACGAAAATTGTTCTCGCGACGCATTGCGCCCGAGCTTTGCTGGAAACTTCCCGCCCTCCTCAAACAGAGGGCGCAGGGAAGACCGGGTGCGCGCTGCACCCGCGGTCCCGTGTGCGGTTTGCACTAAGTAGGCTGCACACGAGCATACAGGGCAGCGGAGAACACCCGGCCTTCCCTGCGCAATGGCTTTACGGCTTATGCCGTGATCTCCCCGGAGACGAGTTCTTGGTTGACTCCGTCGCTGCCGTTTCCGCTCGCGCTTCTCCGACAGCTTGACACCG
Organism: Bradyrhizobium sp. JYMT SZCCT0180; assembly: GCF_018130165.1. Taxonomy (GTDB): domain Bacteria; phylum Pseudomonadota; class Alphaproteobacteria; order Rhizobiales; family Xanthobacteraceae; genus Bradyrhizobium. Next base: position 174,570 of record NZ_JAFCLZ010000001.1, read on the forward strand.
GCAACGGGTGCCAGGACCACACGGTTTTGCCGTACGCCTGTCCACGCCATCGTCAGGCGTGAACCAGCGTCCACCGCATCCCGCCGCGCGTTCGTGACGGTGCGCAACGCCCCTCTTGTCGGGCGGGACGCGACGATTCAAACCGCTGATTTGCCCGACGAGGGAAGCGGAATTTTGCCCGTCGGGTTAATTTGTCGCAGTTCTCTCCGTCATTCCCCGATGCGCAATTGCGCATCTGAGGGCTCGCAACTTGTCCGCCGAAGCTCGCAGAGCGTAGGCGGAAGCGAGAGCCCGGAATCCATCGGGCGACGACACATGCGGCCTGATGGATTCCGGGCTCGCGCTACGCGCGCCCCGGAATGACGACAGGAGAGAGTCGTGATATGAGTACTGGCCAACTCGCGCGGGAGCGGCTTGTGAAAGCATTCGGTCTGGCTGTCATGCTGGGCGTCATGGTGACGCTGTCGCCGGCGTGCGCGCTTGAGGTGAGCGGGACTTCCGGCTTTCTCGGGGAATGGGAAGTGACTGCCACGGTCACGGAAACGGCATCCGGGCGCATCAGGGACTACCGTGGCCCGCTCGTGCTGAAGCATATCGGCCTGTGCACGCAGGACGGCCCGGTGGAGAAAAAGGGCGAAATGCGGCTGCAGATTTCGGCTTCGTCCCAATTGAACGCGACATTGTCGATGCCGGGCACCGAATGCACGGCGAGCGGACCATTGTCCGATGGCTACAACGGCACCATGACCTGCTCCGATCGGCAGGTCATTCCGCTTCGGCTCCGGGTGAAATAACCAAGGCGGACGCCACTGGCTAGAGTGTGATGACTTCTCTTCGATCCGTCATCCCACTCTAGCTCTTTGTTTGAGCATGACCTTTTCGGAAAACCGGTTCCCACTTTTCCGGATCATGCTTTAGCCGCCGGTTATGCCGGCGACGCGCAGGCCCGCGACGAACCGGTCGATGAAGCCCTGATCATTGCAGAAGAAGAGCTCCTGCCGCGCGGTATCCGTTTTGTAGCCCGGCTTGCGTTGCAGCAGTTCAGCGGCCACCGCTTCGGCCTGAGCCTTTTCGCCTTGACGGCCGAGCGCGGCCGCCAGGGTCGCAAACGCCCGATACGGGACATTGGGCTGCCGGGTTGCCCTGCGGGCAAACTCGACGGCGATGTCGTACTCACCGAGCGAGAAATGCGCCCAGGAGCGCACGTGGTGGAAACTCCAAAGATGGCTGTCGCGCGGACTGAGCATGGTCGCTCGATCGAGCAGCGTTTCCGCTTCGATCTCCCGCCCGTACCACAATAGATTGAACCCTTGCGCAAAATACCCTTGCGCAAAGCTTGGATTGAGTTCCAGCGACAGGTCGATCGCCGCCAGCGCTTCATCATTCTGACGGTTCAGGCACAGCGCGCGGCCGAGCACGCAGTGACAAAAACAATCGAGGTCGTCGAGCGCCACGGAGACACGCGCCTGGCGCAACGCCGTCTCCAGCCGCGCCGGGCGATCCCTGGGCTCGTCATACAGCGCGCGCTGAACATTGACGTAGCCGAGCGCGCCATGGCCGCGGGCGAAATCCGGATCGGCTTCGAGCGCGCGCTTAAAATAGACCTCGGCCTGGTCAAACCCCGGTGTGGTAAATCGCCATAAATTCCATAGGCCGCGCTGGTAGCAATCCCAGGCATCCAGGCTTTCCGGTGCCTTGCGGGCAGCCAGCTGCTGCTCCACCTTCGACAGCTCCGGTTCGATCGTGGCCGCGATCTGCCGCGCCATCTCCTCCTGGATGTCGAAAATATTCTCGAGCTGAAGATCGTATTTGTCGGACCAAAGCTGTTTTCCGTCCGCAGCCCGGGCCAGTTCCGCCGTGATCCTGACCGCGTCGTGACTCTTGCGAACACTGCCGGACATCACATAACTCACGCCGAGCTGGGCACCGACCTCACGCGCATCGACCACGCGCCCCCCGAATCCCACCGTCGAGTGGCGCGAGATCACGGAAAGCCAGCGATTGCGGGCCAGCAGGCGGATGATGTCTTCGGTCAGGCCGTAGCTGAAATAGTCGTTCTCCGGGTCATTCGACATGTTCTCAAACGGCAGCACCGCGATCGACGATCGCGCGATGGCTTCCGCCTTCACGACTTCCGAGACGACATCGTCGAGATGAGACACGTCGGTGGCAATCGAGACCCGCGCGGGAGCGACACCCGCCGCAGCGCCATCGTCAGGCGCAAGCCGGACCGCATCGGCATCGGACGCTGCGACCGCCTGAACATCGCCGACGAACCGGAAGCCGCGCCGGTGCAACGTCCTGATAAAAAGCTGATCCGTTCCGTTGTCGCCAAGCACGCGTCTGGCGCCATTGATGCGGCTGGAGAACGCGGCTTCCGAGATCACCCGGCCATGCCAGACCGTGTCGATCAACTCATCCTTGCTGACGACCCGGTCATGGTTGCGCACCAGGTGAACAATGACATCGAAGACCTGAGGCTCGATGTGGACGGACACGCCCTCGCGGCGCAGCTCGTGTTGACCAAGGTCGATCTCGAAATTGGAAAATCGGTATCTCATTACCACCTCAGCGGAGGCCGCGCCACAATCCTCAGCATTGCAGATCGAAATCAACCTCTGGCGGAGGAAAAACCAACGTCTCCTGAAGGAGTCCGCCAAGCGTGAGGGCGCATCTCAATTTACAGACGGGTCAAGGATCATACAACCGGAGACGCCACATGATCGGCTCATCTGATTTCCACGCTTACGGATATTCCGCCAGACGGCCCGTTGCCGCACGGCAACGCGGCCAGCATCATGCAATGTGGGCGCTTGCGCCGTTCCAGTCCACGACGGTGCCAACCCTGCTGAGGAAGATCCTCGTCATGGCCGCGCGCCTGAGGCGATTCCTCAATGGCCAGGTGGCGGCCGCGATCGCCCACCAGGAGCGAGAGGCCGCGTCAATCGCGCAGCGAAAGCTCGATCAACCCCGGCTGGACAAGACGCGGATCTACTGCGGCCCGCTCGACCAGATCGTGGCCGCAGCGAGGCAGCGCAAGCACGCCGCCTGACACGGCTTGAACGAAGCGATTTCCGAGCAACTGCATACTTCAAAGGAGACTGAAGATGTCGATTACGATGCAAACAAGTACGCCTCCCGCCATCCCTTCCTTTGCGATGAGAATGCTTGCCCTCTGTTACGGCGGCCTCGCCTATCTGATTTTCCTCGGCACTTTCCTGTACGCGGTCGGCTTCGTCTCGCGACTGGTCGTCCCCAAGACCATCGACACCGGCCCGACCTCTTCGCTGTCGACGGCGTTGCTGATCAATTTGGTGCTGATGTCGATCTTCGCCGTACAGCACAGCGGGATGGCGCGGCAGGGCTTCAAACGAGTGTTCGCACGCTTCGCCTCACCGGCGATCGAGCGCTCCACCTACGTCCTGCTCGCCAGCCTCAGCCTGATCCTGCTGTTCTGGCAATGGCAGCCGATGCCGGCGGTGGTCTGGAACATCGAAGGCCCCGTGTTCGCCGGCGTCGTGACCGCGATTGGCTTCATGGGCTGGCTTATCGTGCTCTACAGCACCTTCCTGATCAGCCATTTCGAGCTGTTCGGATTGACGCAGGTGGTGGCGCATTTCGCCGGACGCCTGACCGCGCCCATCGCGTTCAGGACGCCCGGGCTCTACAGCCTGATCCGGCATCCGATCTATCTCGGCTTTATCATCGCCTTCTGGTCAACGCCTTTCATGACGCTGGGGCACTTGCTGTTCGCGTCAGTGACGACGGCCTACATCTTCGTCGGCATCTGGCTGGAAGAGCGCGACCTGGTCGCATTCTTCGGCGACGAATACCGCAAATATCGCGAACGGGTCGCCATGCTTTTGCCGGGCCTGTTCTGAGCGAACGCGACGATTTCCACGACGACGTGAAAAGGCCCCCGGCGACGCCGGGGGCCTGGAGATCATTGGTCCTTCGCTGGGTTCAGCGGCAGATCGTCTTGTAGGTGACGACGTGCTCGCCGGTGTAGCGATCAAAGCGGGTGACTTTCTTTTCGAAGCAGTCGTCGTTGTAGCCACCGGTGCGGTATCCATGGTCCTGGCGCGCATTGGCCGCAGCGGTGGCGACAACTGCGCCGGCGACCAGAGCGGCGGCGACGCCGAGGACAGAGCGGCCATTGCCGGCGGATGCGGTGGTCGGCGCGACAATCGTCGAGCCAGCGATCAGAGCGACGGTCAGGGTAGCGATGATGGTCTTGCGAAACATGATGATCTCCAGGGGGTATCTGTGGCGGCGAACCATTTCGCCGATGACCTGACCCTAGAGAGCTTCCTTCCGACACGCTGTTCCCTGGGGAACAGGCCAGACTCCGCACCGTAACGAACTACGGCATAACCCGAATGGGTTGGATTACAGCGTCTCTTGCTTGTGGCCGCATTGCTTGCAGGCGAATTTGACGCGGGTGGCGCCCTTTTCGGCCTGCAGGCGGTTTGGCGCGCCACATTTGCCGCAAGTTGTCTCGATCCGCGTATTGCCCTGCTTGATGGTCAGGTTTCTTTTTTCCATGGTCTCGCGGATCAGGCGCTCGGCCTCCTCGCGCATCGCTTGCTTGTCCATCAGCCGCACCTGTCATGAAGAACGCTTGCCGCGCACGTTAGATTGTGACGACGCATCTTCGAAGCGGCGTCACAATCCATCTTATCGTTTGAGCATAATCTCCTCGGAAAACCGGTACCCACTTTTCCGGATCATGTCTGTCAGGCACCTAACACATTTCGATGTCGGCCGTCACGCCGCTTCCGGCGTCAATGCGAGGATGCGCCGCACCAGCGCCAGCGCGGTTTCGGTGGCGGGATCGGCGGAAATGACGGGAACGGCCAGCACCAGCAGATCGACCGGTTGATGCGACAAAATAATCACATGCGTGGCATTGCCGGCCTTCATCAGCGACATCAACCGTTCGACCGCGGGATCCGTCGCGGCAAGGCCCCATGGCGCTTCGGGACGGCGCAACACCCGGCGCGTCGACAGCGCGTTCCGCAACAATGGCGGATCGTAGGCGGCAAGATCGCTTTCGCGGTAGCGCCGGGCACTCTCGAACATCGGATGGCGCGCCAGTTCCGCGATCAATTCGTCGCGGGTACCGGCCGCGGACGCCGCGACGGAATTCAAAACACCCGGCACCTGGGCTTCGAACAGCGCGCGCAGCGTATCGGTCATCAGGCCGATGGTCAGCACGCCCGCAATCGCGATCGCGCAAAACCGCATGATTTGCGCGGCATCGACATCCGGCGACACGCAGGCGGCTGCCGCGCCAAGCAATGCGGAACTCACCAGCCGCAGCGCCGTCATCAGGATACCCTGACGCCGCGTTTCGGTGCCGCTGCCTGCGATCAGGACGGCGGTGACGACCAATAGCGCGCCGAGCGCGCCAAGCCGGACCGGCATATCAGGCGCCAGCGCCTGATAATCCGTGACGATGAAGGGGATCACGATCAGCGCGCCGGCCGCGAGGCGGCCGATGCTGCGGTTTTCGGAGGCCAGCAGCGAGGTACGGTCCCGCGTCGCCAACAGCCACGCGCAAACGACAAATCCCGCAAGCTGGAATATCGCCAGCGCGATCGCATAAGGCGTCGTGTAGCTCTCCAGCCCGAACACGCCGCCGAGGCCGATCACGACCGCGCCCGCCATTGCCGCGATCTTGGCCGCACGCGGCGCGTGACGCCGCAAAATGCCTTCGGTGACAATCAGCGCGCCAAGCGGCAGCAACGCTGCCGGAATCAGCGACAGCCGGTCGAGCAGCACACTGCCGGTCCACCACGCCACGCCGCGCGCAAAAAACAACAGCGCGACCACGCCGAGCAGCAGGAGCAGGCGCAGGGTCAATGGGCTTCGGGGATCGCGCCGGTAGAGCGCGAACATCGCGACGCAAAGCCCGAGCGCGCCGCAGAGATTGACGATGGAATCGGCGATCACGCCTGATGACATCGGGCTCATCGGCCACTCCCTCGCGGCCGCAAGGTGCCGAACGCGCGCGTATCGTCCATCCAGTGCATCACAGGCAGCACCAGCCGTTGCAGCGCCAGCACGGCGGAGGCCGCCAGCAGCGCCGGCATCGAGCCGGCCGGCACCTCGCGCTGCAGATAGCGCCGCGCCCCGGCGAGATCGACGCGGCCGAGCTGCAGCACATCGTCGCCCCTGGCGTAGTCGAGCTCGCGCAGGCAGAACGCGTTGTATTGCTCGTCGCGATGCTTTGGCGCGGCGTCCCAGGTTTTCTTCAGCGCGTCCGACCCGCCGGTATAGGCGTCGGTGATGACGAAACGCCCCTCGTCGAAACCGGCGTCGTCGCCGACGCCGAACACCGCGCGATGGTGCCGCATGATGCCGCGCGCCAGTTGCAGATGGGCGAAGCTCTGCCGTGCGCCGGCATCGGCCGAGGGGTAGACATCCGAAAACGTGTCGCAGACCATGCCGAACACGGAAGGCACCTGCGTGACGTTCGAGATCCATTTGGGACGAAAGCCGTCGCGGGCGAACAGCACCAGCGTGGTCAGGCCGTACAGCACCCAGGACAGCCCCTGCCCCTGCACGTCAGGATCGACCATCACGAGGCCGAGATGGGTGACCTCTTGCTCCTCGCCGTCGAGCTCGACGGACATCACCGACAGCGCGTTGAAGGCGATCGGGCGGCCGGTGGCTTCCTCACGGATCAGCGTGACGATAGCGCGCGACAGACGTTCGCGTTTCCCGGAGAAGATGCCGTAGGTGAGGCTGCCGGCCGGCAGGGTCTTGCCGGCGACGGTGCGCAAATCCGCAACCAGTGCGTCGAGGTCTGGCTGCGCCAGTGAAAGCCCCGGGCTTTCGACGATCCGCGTCTGCAGGCCGGTATGGGTGCGCAAGGTGAGATCGATGGTTTCCTGCGAGAACGCTTTTAGCCAGAACGCGCCATAGCTGCGCAGGCGCCCGGCCGCGGAGCTGATCTGCCCGAGGCCATGACGGATCGCCGAATTGCCGCTCCCAGAAGACGCCATGACACCTGCCATTATACAGGCAAGACTTGTGCGCGGCGCCTGTTAAGGAGCCATGAGTTCGGCCGGTCAGGGTTGCGAAAGGGTAAAAGATGTTTGAACGGCGACGTGAAAGTGGCGGGGACAGTGTGACTAGTCGCGAGATACCTTAAGCCCAAGACTAGCGAGAGAAACGCCAATACAGGCCGTTGCGAGCAGGAGCGGAAAGCCGGAGTAAAAATCGAGGACGATTTGAAGTGCGACCCAATCAGATTGTGGGTCCGGATGCCCCTTCCAGAGGACACGCATTGCAATGGGCGTCCAACTGCCTGTCATAAACCAGTACACGAACTGGCTTAGAGCTCCGAGCGCCGCCCACAATGTTGCTAGCGATCCAAGGACAAACACAAGCCAGCCAAGCTTTCTCGTTAGCCAGATCAAGGCCTAAACCCCTAAGCCAATTGCGACGATCGCCGGACAGACAAACGGCGGATGCCGAAGCACCCGCCGTCTGCCTTCGCCAGCCACGGCGCTCAGGTAACGCGGACCGATTACGTTGATTTGGAAACTTCCATCAGCAGGCGCTCGGCCTTGGCGTCCTCGAGACGGTTCACCATCCGGTCGCTCTCGTGCATGTCGCGCACGGTCTTGGTCAGGGTGACGCAGCACTGCACGAGCATCAGGATGCCCATCGTGAGATAGCCCTTGATCCAGAGATCGACGGGCAGGAAGTAGACGCCGACGGCGACCATGAAGGCCGAGGCCGCGAACGAGACGTAGGTGAAGGTGACCCACGCGTTGCTGTGATGCTGGACATTCTGGTTCATGGCTCGATCCTGCTGATGCGGCTGAAGTGAATGACCGGTCCCGGCCCGCTGACGTGAACCCCGTTGCGGAACTTATCCGCCGTCGGATTTCTGCGCCCGCGCCAGTTAAGGAGATATGACTCAAGCACCCTCAGGTTGCACAAAGGTAAACGATACATTGAGCGGCCATTGCAAATGACTCATGATCGGGAACTGCTGATATCGTCGGGCCGGGTTTTTTGGGCGTTATAGTCGTGCGCAAGCAACGAGCACAGGCCCATGCAGAATGCGCCGCCGAGGCCTAACTGCACCGACATATCCTGCGGCATCGGTCCAAGCAGGGCGCGCGGCAGCACCATGGCCGCCGTCGCGCCGACCAGCGCCGTCAAGGGCGCCCTCAGCAGAAGCGGGATCGCGCGGGCCAGTTGCCCGTCAAGGACGCCCACGATCGCCGAAACCGGAAAGGTGACAAGAAACAACAGCACCGCGAAGAAGAGGACAAAGCTTTCAAAGGGCATTCCAACCGCGACCCAGGTCGCAAGGACGACCGATAACGGACCCAGCAGCAGGAACACCAGCGTTCGATTCATTGAAATCAGCCCTCGTCAAAGTCTGGCTCTGCAATCGTTGATCGGGATCGCTCCCGGATCAAGCCCTGGAGCCGCGATAATCGTGAGACAGCAGCGAGCACACGCCCATGCTGAGTGCGCCGATCATTGCGATCGGAAACAACCGATGCAGCGACGGCGGCACCGTCGTGTTCCCGAGATGGACCCACAAATAGAGCCCGACGGCAACGGCCGCACCGACCATGGTAGTCATGGGAACCCTCAGCCAAATAGGCACGACATAGGCCAGAACTCCATCAACGGGTCCGACGATCGCACATACGATCAGGGTGAAGAAAAACACGATCGGAACGCCGTAGGAATCGAAGTGCGCCCCGATCGCGACGGTAACTATCGACCACGCAGCGAGAACCCCAAATACCGGACCCAGCAATGCGAACACGAGCGCTCGATTCATTGAAGTCAGTCCCTCATTGCCACTTGGCTACGGCCATATTCGTGCGACAGCACCGAGCACACGCCCATGCAGAATGCGCCGCCGATCGCAAGCGCCATCGACATCTCCTGCGGCAGCGGTCCGAGCAAGGCGGCCGGCAGACCAACGGCGGCCACCGCGCCGACGAGCCCGGTCAGGGGCGCCCGCAAGAAGATCGACAAGGAGCGGGACAGGATGCCGTCGACGAGTCCGGTGATTGCCGAGACCAGCAGGGCGATGACAAACACCTGCTTGGCGATGAGCACGAGCCAGGCGTTAAGTCCCCCGCTCGCAACGTCGGGTGACAAGGCGACGAGAACGCCGAGGATCGGGCCCAGCAACAGGAACACCAGCGCCCGTCGCAGCGAGGGCGGACCCCATGCCGGTACGCCGCCAAATTCATCATCGAGAGGATTTTCGGAAGACATATGCATCGTCCTCACCTTTCTCTTGCCAGGTAAATTGGAGTTCGCGCGGGATTGCGCTCCAACGCGATCGTTGATGGGCCGGGGCGCGCCCCCGGAGAAACGGACGGCGGATGCCGAAACACCCGCCGCCCGCCTTCGCCAGCACGCGCCACAGGTTTACGCGGCCTTCGAAACTTCCATCAGCAGGCGCTCGGCTTTCGCATCTTCGATGCGGTTCACCAGCTTGCCGCTTTCGTGCATGTCACGGACGGTCTTGGTCAGGGTGACGCAGCACTGGACCATCATGATGATGCCCATCGTGAGATAGCCCTTCATCCAGAGATCGATCGGCAGATAAAACAGGCCGACGGCGACCATGAAGACGGAGGCGGCGAACGAAACATAGGTGAAGGTGACCCAGGCATTGCTGTGGGGTTGGACATTCTGGTTCATGATAATCTCCTGTGTGTGGACGTTTGAGGTTGGGTATCAATCGAAGGCTTGCTTCACAAAGTAAGTTCAGGTCGTCTGCGTGCGCTTGGCGTTCAGCCGCGCGAGCACGTCGTCGGCGGTGGTTTTCAGTCGCGGGCCAAAGCCCTGTTCGGCGAGCTTCTCGGCGGTCGCCAGCGGTCCTGAGGCGGCATCGAGTTCGATCAGGGCTTCGTCGGCGGCCTGGGCTTCCATCTGCCTTTCGCGCAGACGCTTCAGTGTCCGCTCGGCTTCCGGCAGCGTGGATTCGTAAGGGCGCGTCGCCTCCACCCCGCCGCGGCGCATGGCGCGGACCGCTTCCGAAGCACGGGCGATGCGGCGACCGCGGTCGAGTTCGGTGATCCGGGACTCCGCACCGGCGACCTGGCGCTTCATCCGCGTGATCTCGGACGCGAACAGCGTGCGCGCGGTCATCGCGGCGTCGCGGTCGGCTTCGAGGTTGGCGATGGCCTGCGCGGCCTCGCGGGCGAGATCTTCCCGGCCGGCATCAAGCGCCGCGGTGGTGCGCACTTCGAGATCGGCGATCCGGGCGTTGGTGGCGTCGAGCCGGCGGCCCTCCTGCTGATCGCCTGCGATCGCCAGCGCCAGCGTCCGCTTGGAACGCTCGACCGCCGCGGCGGCGTCGCGCATCTGCTGGTCGAGGATCAGAAGCGCCGAGCGGTCTTCCAGTTCTTCTCCCGCCGCAGCCACGCTGCCCCGGAAAAGCGTCAAAACAGTTTTGAACATTTGCAGCTCCCTGTGTTATGAGCATTGCTCATGAATTAGTTGTAGCACATCTTGAGCATTGCTCAAGAACTATTTTGAGCATCGCTCAAGAAAAATGAGAGAAATGTCTAAGGCACTGGAAAGACGAGCTAAATTACGCAAGGATTTGATCCTGGCGGCGGAACGGAGCATTTCCACGGGCGGTTTGGGGGCCCTGAAGACGCGGGAACTGGCGCGGGAGATCGGCTGCGCCAACGGGGCGGTGTATAATCTGGTCGACGATATGGACGAACTGGTCCTGCTGGTGGGATCGCGTACGCTGCGACGGCTCGACGCCGCCCTGAGCGAGGCCGAAAGCGCAGGTCCCCCCTCACCGGCCGAAACGCTGGTGCGCATTGCGGTCGCCTATTGCGACTTCGCCGCCGAAAATCTCGAACTCTGGCGCGCACTGTTCGAACACCGCATGACGCCGGGTAAACCGATTCCGGAATGGGCGGTCAGCGAGCAGATGGACCTGTTTCGTCACATCTTCCAGCCGCTCGCGGCACTGCTGCCGTCACGATCTCCAGGCGAACTCGGCGTCACGGCGCGCAGTCTTTTCTCGGCCGTGCACGGCATGGTGCTGCTCGGCCTCGAACAGAAGCTGATCGCGGTGCCGGTCGAGGCGCTGCGCGCGGAGATCGCGGTGATCGTGCGGGCGATGGTGAAGGGGCTGACCTAGAGCCATATCCGTTCCGATCAAATCGGAACGGGGCTCTGGATTCTTAGTTTGACGCGTTTTCTTGACGCGAACCGGTATCCACTTCGCTCGAAAACGCTCTAGCCTCGCAATGCAGCCGGCATCGCCTGCGGCGCCCACGCAAGTCCAAGGGAGGCGAGCGCATGGAACAGGCCGCACACGAACCAGCCCATCGTCAGCGCCAGAAACGACAACTTCGCCAGGATATCAGCCAGCGGCAAATCATGGCCCGCGATCGAGCTGTTGTAGATCTGGGCCGAAATCACCAGCAACAGCGCGCCGATCAGGGCAAAGAAAGTGGCGCGCTGCGATCTGGTGAGCCACCGCATCACCAAAAAGTAGAACGGCGAGACGAACGCCCCCGCCATCAAACCACCGACGATCCAGAAATCCGCCATCTCAGCCCCCTGAGTTTCTCGTAAGCCAGAGATACACGGGAGGCGTTGAAGGGCGTTGCGGAGGTGGAGTCGGATTTTAGTAAAATTGTATCGACCCGTAGGGTGGGCAAAGCCACCGGGTCGCGCGAATGCGCGCCCGATGACAGGCTCCGCGTGCCCACCATTACACGATCGGGCTAGAATGGTGGGCACGGCGCAAGGGCGCCTTTGCCCACCCTACATGTTCGTCACACCGTCAGAACCGTAGACCCCGTGGTCTTGCGCGCGGCGAGATCGGCATGGGCCTTGGCCGCGTCCTTTAGCGGATAGGTCTGGTGCACCTCGATCTTGACCGCGCCTGATTTCACCACCTCGAACAATTCGTTCGCCATCGCCACGAGATTCTCGCGCTTGGCGGCGTAGGTGAACAGCGTCGGGCGGGTGACGTAGAGCGATCCCTTCGCAGCCAGCAGGCCGAGGTTGAGCGGTTCGACCGGACCGGAGGCCGCGCCGAACAGCGCGGCGACGCCGAGCGGCGCCAGGCAATCGAGCGATTTCAGGAACGTGTCCTTGCCGACGGAATCATACACCACGGGCACCTTGGCGCCGCCGGTGATTTCGTCGACCCGTTTTACGAAATCCTCCTTGGTGTAAATGATCGTGTGGGCGCAACCATGGGCTTGCGCGAGCTTCGCCTTCTCCTCACTGCCGACGGTGCCGATCACGGTGGCGCCGAGATGCTTGGCCCACTGGCCGAGGATCAGGCCGACGCCGCCGGCGGCGGCATGCAGCAGGATGGTATCGCCGGATTTGACGCGATAGGTCTGGCGGATCAAATATTGCGTGGTCAGACCCTTCAGCATCATCGCGGCCGCGGTCTTGTCATCGATGCCGTCGGGCAGCTTCAGCAGGCGATCGGCCGGAATCAGCCGCGCCTCGGAATAGGCGCCAAGCGGCGAGGCGCCATAGGCGACGCGATCACCGGGCTTCAGGTCGGTGACGCCGGGACCTACTTCCTCGACCACGCCGGCGCCCTCGCTGCCGAGCCCGCTCGGCAGTTGCTGGGGATAGACCCCCGAGCGGTTGTAGATGTCGACGAAGTTCAAACCAACCGCGGTGTGGCGGATGCGCGCCTCGCCGGGGCCGGGCTTGCCTACCTGGACTTCCTCCCAGCTAAGGACCTCGGGACCGCCGGTCTTATGAAAACGAATGGCGTGCGTCATGGGATGCTTCTTCCTTCGGGTGGGATGAAAAGAGAAAAATGTTGCGGCGGTTCAGGTCTCGATGATGACGTAGCTGTCCTCGACATGGACCGCGAACGTCTCGGCCACGTAAGGGCCCTTCTCGAGGTCTTCAAGACCTTTGGCAAGATCTTCGACAAGTGCTTCGCCGCTTTCGATCGCGACCGGATAGGAGCGGATCTTGAAGCGCTTCGGATCGAAATATGATTGGCCGTTGCGCATGTCGAATTCCCAGCCGTGCCAGGCGCAACGCAGCAGTTCGCCGACCCGCGAGCGCCGATAGACGCCCGGCTCCGGCGAGGTCAAGCGCGCCACGCACGCCGCCTTTTCCAGCGGCGCACCGGCATGCGGACAGCGATTGAGCAACGCGAAGAACTCGCCATTGACGTGGAACACGACGATATCGCGGCCTTCGACGCCGAAAACCTTGTTGCCGCCGGGCGGGATGTCTGACGTGCGGGCGACGATGTGCCGGGTCATTATAGTTTGTACACCCCGCGCGCATTGCTCGAGAAAATCTTCTGCCGCTCGATCTCCGACAGCGGGGTCCTGAACGCGAAGCGCGGATCGTCAAAATCCCAATGCGGGTAATCCGACGAGAACAGCAGGCGATCGACACCGACCCATTCGATCAGCGAGCGCAGATGTTTTGCCTCGTCCGGCTCGTCGATCGGCTGCGTCGTGAACCAGAAATGCTCCTTCACATATTCCGACGGCTTGCGCTTCAGGTGCGGCACCTCGCTGCGGAAGGTCTCGAAATGCCGGTCCATCCGCCACATGGCGGGCGGGATCCAGCCGAAGCCGCCTTCGATGAACACGATCTTCAGGTTCGGGAAACGTTCAGGGATTCCTTCGAGCACGAGGCTGCAGAGCATCGACGCCATGGTATGCGCGTTGCTCTGGTGCTCCTCGGCATAATAAGACGGCCAGCCGCCACCGGTCGGCGCGTGCCCGCCATAGCCGCCGACGTGAATGCCGAGCGGCAGGCCGAGCTCCTGGGCGCGCTCATAGATCGGCCAGTAACGCCGCCGCCCCAGCGGTTCGTTGGCGCGCGGGCAGACGTTGATCTGCACATAGCGGCCGGTCTTGGCGCAGCGTTCGATCTCGGCGATGGCGAGCGCGGTGTCGTCCTGTCCGGCGAGGATCGAGGCCTTCAGGCGCGGATCGCGATCCGACCAGAAGGCGAGCTGCCAGTCGTTGATGGCGCGCTGGATCGCGGCGCCGAATTCGAGATTCTGCTGCGAGAAGATGAAGAGGTCGAGCACCTGCAAAATGCCGTACTCGACATCGAGGGGATCGAGGTGCTGCTTCTGCATGAAGGCAAGATCGGAACCCGGAGGCCCGCCGGTCGGCGGCCACGCGTCACGCCGCGCGATCAAGGGCGAAGAGCGCGGATAGGGCGTGGTGCCGATGTAGGGCGTGCGAAGATGGCTGCCATACTCCCTGAAATGCTGTTGCCAGCGCTTCGTCATGAACTGGTCGAGGTCGCTATGCGCATGAATGCTCGGATGCACGTCGCAATCGATGATCCGCAGCCGGCTCTTGGCGGCGACTTCCTGTTCAAGAATCGGGCGGTCGATGACATCACTCATGCGATCCTCCTTGGTAGAATGTTAAGCCGCAAGCTTCAGCCGCGGAAACGTCTCAAGCGGATTGTCGGCGCACATACGCTGCACGATGCTGGCCGGCAGATGCGGCGGCATCGCGTCATCGCCGTCGAACTGCCAGTGCGGATAATCGGACGCAAACAGGAACATCTTGTCGGAACCGATCTGTTCGATGATATCGGCAACACCAGCCGCATCCGGCGGGCCATCGAACGGCTGCATGGTGACGCGAAAATGATCGCGGATGATCGCGGCCGGTTCGCGCTCGACCCAGGGCACCTCGACGCGCACGCCGCGCCAGGTCTTGTTGGCGCGCCACATGAAGGCGGGCAGCCAGCTGACGCCTGATTCCATCAGCACCACTTTGAGGCCGGGGAATTTGCCGAACACGCCCTCATAGACCAGGCTCAGTATCTGGGCCTGAAACGCCTGCGCCTCCATCAAATAAAATTCGTAGCGGTAGGACGGCCAGCCGACCGAACTCGGCGCGCCGCGATACTGGCTGCCGGCATGGATCGCGATCGGGAGCTTGTGTTTCTCGGCGGCCTGGTACACCGGCCAGAAGTGCCGCTTGCCGAGCAGCTGATCGCCCTGCGCCAGCACCAGCACGGAGACAAAACGATTGTCGGCGGCCCTGCGTTCGATTTCCTCGACAGCGAGATCCGGCGCCTGCATCGGCACCACGATCGAGGCGCTCAAACGCGGATCCTTTGCCAGCCATTCGGCCGATATCCAGTCGTTGATCGCCTTGCAGAAGTCTGCCGCCATATAGGGATCGAACACCGCCTGCGCGCCGTAGAGCACGTTGCAGATCGCGTGGCTGGCGCCGAGCTGGTCGAACGCACCGCGCTGCACCATCGCCAAATCACTGCCCGGCTTGCCCATCGCGGGGCGCCAGTCGGCGCGGCCGGACAGCGGCATGCTCGGCGGATAGGAATTGAGATCGAGGCCGTCGATGGCGCGGCTGACGACCTGCTCTTTCCAGTGATCGTCGAGATAGGGCAGCAGCGTGGTGCGGGTTCCGCCCACCGCGGGATGGATGTCGCAGTCGATCCGCGTGGCGCTCATGCGCGTTTCCCTGGAATATCTCGTTATTGGCGACCGTTCCGCCGCGCCGCAAATGTGCCGCCGATGCCCCGGCAGCGCAAGGGTCGAGCGTGGAAACCGACCGGGTGGCAGACCTTGGATGGACGCATAGCGAGCGAAATCCGCGGCTTGCGGCACGGCGGCAAAGCGCAAATACTCGCATCAAGCGGGCCGGGAAAGATTCCACCTGAACCCGCAAGAAACAAGGACCGGGGGAGAAACGTTATGACGCATACGGAGCGGAAGGCCGCCAGTAGCGAGAACAGCATGCAGATCGACCGGCGCAGATTCCTGGGGAGCACGGGTCTTGCTGCCTTCGGCATCACCCTCGGCATTTCCGGCGGCGGCGCCGGCATTCCCGCCGCCTATGCACAAGGCGCCGCGCCCGCAGCGGCCGCGCCGAAGGGGCCGCAATATCTGAAATTCCCCGGCAAGAATGAAAAGCTCGTCCTGCTCGGCGACAAGCCGCTGGTGGCGGAGACGCCGGAGAGCCTGCTCGACGACGACACCACGCCGATCGAAAAATTCTTCATCCGCAACAACGGACAGCTGCCCGAAGAAACGAAGAATCCCGACGCCTGGAAAATCACCATCGACGGCGAGGTCAACAACAAGATCGAGATCACGCTCGGCGAGTTGAAATCGAAATACAAGGCAGTGACGCGGCGCATCGTGCTGGAGTGCGGCGGCAACGGCCGCGGGGCGTTCTCGCCGCCGGCGCGCGGCAACCAGTGGAGCAATGGCGGGGTCGGCTGCGCCGAATGGACCGGCGTGCCGCTTGCCGATGTGCTCAAGAGCGCAGGGCTGAAGCCAAGCGCAAAATACACCGCGCATTATGCCGCCGATTTGCATCTGTCCGGTGACGCAACCAAGCCGACCATCTCGCGCGGCGTTCGGATCGAAAAAGCGATGGATCCCAACACGCTGATCGTATGGGCCATGAACGGCCAGCCGCTGCCGAACATCCATGGCGGGCCGGTGCGCCTGATCGTGCCGGGCTGGCCCGGCTCGGCATCGCAAAAATGGCTGACGCGCATCACCATCCGCGACAAGGAACATGACGGGCCGGGCATGACCGAATTTTCCTATCGCGTTCCGATCAAGCCGATGATCCCGGGCGACAAGGGCGACCCGGCGAATTTCCGGATCCTGGAATCGATGCCGGCTCGCTCTGTCATCACCAGCCCGGCGAACGGCGCCAAGTTCGCCGCCGGGACGAAGGAGCTGAAACTGCGCGGCGCGTCATGGGCCGGCGATCTCACGGTCAAGCAGATCGACGTCTCGACCGATTTCGGGGCGAGCTGGCAGCGGGCGAAACTGGAAAAGCCGAAGAACAAATATGACTGGCAGCGCTGGACCGCGAGCGTGAAGCTGGCTTCCGACGGCTATTTCGAAATCTGGACCCGCGCGACCGATTCAAAGGGAACGATGCAGCCGCACCAGGCCGGTTTCTGGAATCCGCAGGGCTATGGCGGCAACGCCATGCACCGGATCGCGGTGCTGGTGGGCTGATGCTGCGAGCTTTGGGAATGGCGGTCGCCACACTGCTGTCGATGACGCCGGCGATCGCCCAGACCGCCTTCACGCCGCGTGACGAAAGCCCGGAGGAATTTGCCGCCGGGGCCGGCCGCGACGAGACCTTCTATGCCTGCACCGCCTGCCATGGCTTCAAGCTCGTGGCCCAGCAAGGTTTGACGCGCGCGCAGTGGGACGATTCGATCAACCTGATGATCAGGCGTCACAACATGCCGCCACTCGACGACAAGGATCGCGCCGTGGTGCTGGGCTATCTCGAAGCTGCCTATCCGCCGCGGCCGCCGGCGGGTCGCGGCGGCTGGCAGAACCCGTTTGCCAAGTGAGGCGACGCGGTTCGCACAGCGGCGGCGGCGCTGGTTCTTCATTTGAACCGGACAATAGAGGTTCCCGACATCAGAACCGGGGCCGGTTCCTTGCGCTCGCGGCTCCGGATCATCCGAGGTACCTCCGCTGCGCAGTAGAGGGAAAAAACGGCATGAGCGTAGGTTAGGCGCCGCAGGCAAGCATTACTTGCCATCTGCTGTCCGTAAAACGGCGACGTACCGAACTCTCCGTTTCTTCCAAGTGGCAGCGTTGGTGCCATCGGCAGGCTCTTTCAAGACTTCCGCCTTTCTGAAAGCCAACCGGACGCGCGTTTGTACGCGTGAGCCCAGTTCTGTGACGAGCAGATAGGCCGAGCCCTGCCAACTTTGTGCAGTCTGGGGGAGAACGGCAACAGCACCTTTCAGCAACCACTACGTGACCGGCCCCCTTCTCGCTGCCATCGCTGACCTCAAGGGAGATGGCAAATTGGATCTTGAGTGCGGGCACTACTCGCCTCGCATGGTCTCAAAGGGAGAAGTCAAATGGCGATAACGTTTGCCACACACACCGACTATGCCGTTGGACCTCAGCCGCAATTCATCACCAATGGAGACCTGAACTCCGACGGTGTCCTTGACCTGGTCGTTGCGGACCGGAGCGGCGGGTTTGTTTCAGTGCTGCTCGGGACCGTCAATGGCACCTTTCTGGCACCCACGAACTATTCGACTGGATCGGGCAGCAGGATGGTAAAACTGGGTGACTTTGACAATGACGGGGCGCTTGACATAGCGGTCACGAACAACAGTTCCCAGAATGTTTCAGTATTACTTGGAAACGGCGATGGCACTTTTGGGGCAGCGACGAACTTCGCGGCAGGGTCGGGCCCTTTTGGTTTAACCGTTGGGGACTTCAATTCTGATGCCATGCTCGACCTTGCGGTAGCAAACGTAGGCTCGAACAACGTATCTGTGTTGCTCGGCAACGGTAATGGTACATTTGGTCCGGCCTTGGACATCGCGGTAGGACAAGGTCCGAGTGATGTTACCAACGGCGACTTTAATGGTGACGGGGAGCTTGACCTCGCCGTTTCGAGCAGTGGGGCCAACTACCTATCGGTGCTGATCGGAAATGGTGATGGCACCTTCAGCCCACCAATTAATTTCGCTACAGGCCCATACAATCCATATCGTATCACTACCGCCGATGTTAATGGGGATGGCAAGCTTGACCTACTAACAGCCAATGCCGTCTATGATAACGTGTCGGTACTGCTTGGAAATGGCAATGGCAGCTTTGGGGCGGCCACGGCCTTTACGACGGGGCCAGAGCCTTTTGCTATCGAAGTGGCCGATTTTAACGATGATGGCAAGCTTGATGTGGCTGCCGCAACCATTGGCAATAATAAGATCGCGGCACTGCTCGGCTTAGGGGACGGTACGTTTGCCGCGCCGCTTCATTTTGACGTCGGCTCTAGCCCCCAATCTCTCACGAGTGGGGATTTTAACGGAGATGGCAAGCAAGATATAGCTGCTTCCAATGTTTTCAGTGGCAGCGTTTCAGTTCTGCTGAATACAACAACAACACCCAACAACGCTCCAGTTATCACCTCCAACGACGGTGAGTTGGCTGTCTTCTACCCCTTCGATGAAACGGGCGGTTCGATCGCGCACGACCAGCAGGGCGAGCACGATGGGACGATTATCGGCGCCACTCACGTGCCGGGAGTGACAGGTAACGCCCTGCAATTCAATGGATCGTCGGATTATGTCAGCGTGCCCGATTCACCCGATTGGAATTTGGGAAGCGAGTTCACCATCGAGTTCTGGGCCAACTTCAATTCCGTCCCCGATGGTGGCCAGGGAGGCGGCTTAGGGGGTGTCCCGATAGGGCAAGATGAAGGTGGCGGATCACGGAATAAATGGTTCTTCGAAGTCTTTTCCGGGGGGATCGGCTTCCACGTCAACACAACCAGCGGAGAGCTCTTCTTTATTGCCGCCCCGTTTGAGCCCACACCCGGACAGTGGTACGCGTTCGCTCTCACCAAGTCTGGATCGTCCTACCAGTTTTATGTCGACGGGCAACTTGTCGGCTCGGCCGAAGCGACATTGGCCATCCCGGATGTCGCCGCGCCGCTGATGATCGGGCGGGCCGAGGAAGCTTTTTACTTCGATGGCCAGCTTGACGGTGTGGCAATTCATCACCGCGCGTTGTCGCCAGCCGAGGTCCAGCAGGGCTATCAGGATGGCGCAACGACGCCAGATGCAATCTCTGCAACAATCTCGATATCCGAAAATACCACCGCGGTAACGACGGTAACGGCGACCGACCCCGATGCTGGCCAAACTCTGAGCTATTCAATCGTTGGCGGCGCTGATGACGCGCTGTTCACGATCGACACGGAGACCGGCGCGCTCGCCTTCGTCACGGCGCCTGACTTCGAGGCTCCAGCCGACGACGGTCCCAACAATGTCTATGACGTGACCGTGGAGGTCTCGGATGGCAACGGCGGCACAGATACGCAAGCAATCGCGGTCACCGTGACAGATGAGAATGAGGCCCCGACCATCACCTCCAACGACGGTGAGTTGGCTGTCTTCTACCCCTTCGATGAGACTGGCGGTTCGATCGCGCACGATCAGCAAGGCGAGCACGACGGAACAATTTTTGGCGCCACTCACGTGCCGGGAGTGACGGGTAACGCCCTGCAATTCAACGGTTCGTCGGATTATGTCAGCGTGCCCGATTCACCCGATTGGAATTTGGGAAGCGGCGACTTCACCATCGAGTTCTGGGTCAATTTTAACTCCATCCCCGGCGGCGGCCTCAATGGTGACGCCCCCATAGCGCAAGACGAAGGTGGTGGAACAACGAACAAGTGGCTCTTGAATTTTAACGGGAGCAGCATTGACTTTCACTTCGTCAACCCATCCCTCGGAGGGAGTGTCTCTATTTCTGCACCATTTGAGCCGGCAACCGGACAGTGGTACGCGTTCGCTCTCACCAAGTCTGGATCGACCTACCAGTTTTATGTCGACGGGCAACTTGTCGGCTCGGCCAACGAGACATTGGTCATCCCGGATGTCGCCGCGCCGCTGACAATCGGGCAGGCCGAGGGAGCTCTTTACTTCGATGGCCAGCTTGACGGTGTGGCAATCCATCACCGCGCGTTGTCGCAAGCCGAGGTCCAGCAGGGCTATCAGGATGGCGCAGCAGCGCCAGATGCAATCTCTGCAACAATCTCGATACCCGAAAATACCACCGCGGTGACGACGGTTGTCGCAACCGATCCGGATGCTGGCCAAACTCTGAGCTACTCAATCGCTGGCGGCGCTGATGCCGAGCTGTTCGCGATCGACACGGAGACCGGCGCGCTCGCCTTCGTCACGGCGCCCGACTTCGAGGCTCCAGCCGACGACGGCACCAACAATGTCTATGACGTGACCGTGGAGGTCTCGGACGGCAACGGCGGCCTCGACACACAGGCCATATCGGTCACCGTGACCGATGAGAATGAGAATGAGAACGAGGCGCCGACCATCACGTCGAACGGCGGCGGCGACACGGCGGCGGTAAGCATCTTGGAGAACGCCACCGCGGTGACGACGGTGGAGGCCACCGATCCGGATACGGCGCCGGCGTCGTTGAGCTATTCAATCACCGGCGGCGCGGACGCCCTCAAGTTCACGATCAATTCGACCACGGGCGCGCTCGCCTTCGAAAACGCCCCGGACTTTGAGGTCAAGGCCGATGCCGGTGCCGACAACGTCTACGACGTGACCGTCCAGGTCTCGGACGACAACGGCGGCACTGACACGCAGGCGATTGCCGTCACAATCCAGAATGTACCCGGGCTCACCATCAATGGCACCAGCAAAGCAGACACCCGGACGGGAGCGGGCGAGGAGGATGTCATCAACGGGCTGGGCGGCAACGATACGCTGAGCGGTCTGGCTGGCAACGATGTGCTCAATGGCGGGGCCGGCAACGACACGCTTAATGGCGGCACAGGCAATGACGCCATGACCGGAGGGACTGAAAACGACACCTACGTCGTCGACAGTCTTGGCGACACGGTGACCGAAGCCGTGGGCCAGGGCACAGATACAATCGAGACGACGCTCAATTCGTTCTCGCTGGGCAGCGTGGCCAACCTCGAGAACCTGACCTTTACCGGAGCCGGGAACTTTGTCGGGACGGGCAATGCCCTGAGCAATACGATCAGGGGAGGCAACGGAAACGATCGCTTTGTCGCGACCATTGGCGACGGCAATGACAGTTACTTCGGCGGCAACGGTGTGGATACGATCGACCTGTCCGGCACCACGGCTGCGGCTACCGTCACCGGCGGCAACGCAACGAGCGCCCAGATCGGCAGTGATGCGTTAAACGGCATCGAAAATGTGATCGGCAGCCAGGGAAACGACCAGATCACCGGCACCGGCGACGCGAACGTGATCGAGGGCGGCGACGGCAATGACAATATCAACGCCGGCGGCGGCGCCGACCGCATTATCGGCGGAGCGGGCAACGACACGATGGACGGCGCCGGCGGCAGCGACAACTTCATATTTGCAGCCGGCTTCGGAAACGACAGCATCACTGCTTTCGACGCCGACCCGAAAGGCGGGCAGGATCTCCTCGACATTTCGGCATTCGGGATAGCGGGCGGCGATTTTACCACCAGAGTCACCATTGCCGACGTCGGGGCTGATACGCTCGTCACGATCGACGGCGACCCAGGCCAGACGATCCGGTTGGTTGGCATCGGCAACGCCGCAACAGTTACGCAGACCGACTTCTTGCTCTAAACGTCACACAAAACCAGCGTGATACCTCACGTCAGATCCGGTACAGCCGGCTCGCGGTGTCATGCAGGATGGCGGCCTGTTCGGCATCACTGAGATGCGCGATGGCGTTCCGGAAGGTGCGGTACAGCGTGCCGTAATCGGTCCAGAGCTTTTCGATCGGAAAATTGCTGCCGTAGAAGCAGCGATCCGCGCCGAACATCGCGACGGTTTCAGCCACGATCGGACCGATCAATTCGGCGCGGCAGGCGTGAACGAAGGTGCCGAGCCCGGAGAGCTTGACGTTGACATTCGGGCATTGCGCCAACGCGGCCATGCCGTCGCGCCAAAGCTGCCAACCCGACACCGACATATCTTCCAGCATACCGGCATGTTCCAGCACGAACACGATGTCCGGGAACGACCGCGCCAGCTTCGCGCCATCCATCATCTGGGAAGCGAAGATCTGCAGTTCGAACAACAGACCGTGATCGGCCAGCATCGCGAGCCCACGGCGCCAGTCCGCATCGTTCATGACGTCCGCGCGCGGCGCGAAGCGATATTGTGCGTTCTCATGCCAATGCAGCTGCTGCCGGATGCCCCGTGTCGCCGGCAATGCGGCCAGACGCTTGAGCAGCGTGCCGGCGTCGGGATCGGCGAGATCGGCATGGGCGACATTGGCGTGCGGCCAGCCCGCCGTATCCGCAATCGACTGAACCCACCGCGCCTCGTCGTAGCTCCGCCCCGCCGGCCAGTTGGTCTGGACATAGATCGATTTGACGATCTCGCAGTCCATGATGTCGCTGCGGTATTCGTAGATCGAGTAGTCGCGGCAGATCGGCTTGTAAGGTCCAAAGATGCGCGGCACGGGCGGCCCGGACAGCCAGGGCAGATCATTCAGGCGCCAGACATGATGGTGCGCGTCGACGGTTGGAACGGATTTCATCGACGGAATCTACTTATGGCTTCGTGGCGGGATCGGCGATCTCGCCGAAAACTTCGGCGGCGATGCGCGTAGGCTCGATCGCGGCCGGCACGCCGCAATACATCGCCACCATAAGCAGGACGTCCTGCACCTGCGCCGCCGTGCAGCCGTTCGCCAGCGCCCCCTTGGCGTGGACGCGGAACTCGGCGGGCTTGTTGCTCGCAGCCATCATGCCGAGCATCACCAGGCTGCGGACGTCGTCGGAGAGCGCCGGCCGCTCCCAGACGTCGCCATAGACATAGGCATTGATGATGTTCTGCAGCGGCGCGCCGAATTCGCCTGCTGCAGACATGCGCTCGGCGACATCGGCCTCGCCGAACAGCTTTTTGCGCCGGCGCAGGCCTCGGGCGTACAGTTCACTGGTGTCCAATTCGAACTCCCCACGCCGCGTTGGCAATTTGGCCCGATTTATACGGTTATTTCGCGAACGGATAGATCCGTATAAATAGCCATTTTCAGCCACCGTCTCTTGCACCATATCTATTTGTCCGTATAAATCCAGCACAGAAATTCGTAAAGAGATTTCGCCGATGATGGCTGGAGGAAACAGGATGAAGCTGCGCTTACGCATTCTCGCCGGTCTGGTCCTGCTCGGACTGTCGGGACCGCAGGCCAGCGCCGCCGACGACTATCCGACGCGGCAGATCAAGATCATCGTGCCGTTTCCCGCCGGCGCCGGACCCGACCAGGTCGCACGCCTGATCGGCCAGCGCCTGCAGGAAGATCTTGGGCAGACGGTCGTGATCGAGAACCGCAGCGGCGCGCTCGGCAGTCTCGGCGCGCAGGAAGTCGCGCGCAGCACGCCTGACGGTTACACCCTGCTGATGGGAACCAACACCACCCAGGCCAGCAACGTCGCGATGTTCAAAAGCCTGCCCTACGATCCGGCAAAAGATTTTGCACCTGTCATCCGCACCATCACGACAGCGATGGTGCTGCTGGTGAAGCCGGACTTCCCGGCCAGGGATCTCAAAGAGTTCATGGAATACGCCAGGAGCCGTCCGAACCTGACCGCGGGCTACGGGTCCGGCGCCTCGCAGATATCGAACGCGCAACTGCAGAGCCGGGGCGGCATGACGATCCTCTCGGCGTCGTATCGCGGCGTGCCGCTGGCGGTCACCGACGTGATCTCGGGCGTGATCGATCTGGCCTTTGCGGATTTCTCGGTCGCGATCCCGCAAATGCAGGGCGGCACGCTGCGCGGCATCGGTGTGACGTCGCCGAAGCGGAACGAACTGACGCCGGACCTGCCTCCGCTCGCCGATGCCATGCCGGGCTTCGAGGCGACGATCTGGTACGGGCTGCTGGCGCCTGCGAAGACGCCGGAGCCGGTCGTCAACCGGCTCTACACCGCAACCCAGAAAATCCTGTCGACGCCGGCGGTGCGCGAACGGCTTGCGAGCCTCGGCATGGTCGTTGCCCCGATGCCGCCGGCCGAATTTGGCGCATTCATCGCCAGCGAAATCACGCGATGGACGGCGGATGCCAAGGCCGCCGGCATCGAAGCCAAATAGGCACGGGATGACAGCATGACAACGGACGCGCCGGTCGGGATCGTCGGCCTCGGCCTGATGGGAATGGCGCTGTCGGCGCGGCTGATCGACGCAAAGATCCCGCTGGTCGGGTTCGATATCGACCCGGTCAGATGCAAAATGTTCAACGCCAGTGGCGGCATGGTCGCGAATTCGGTGCGTGAACTCGCCGGGCGCTCTCGAACGATCATCGTCGCCGTCTATAGCGGCGAACAGGTCGCGGCATTGTTCGATGACATCGACGATGGCGCCGGCGCCGCGCGGCCGGTCGTGATCTGCACCACGACCTGCGGCCCCCGCGAGATCGTCCGGATTGCCGCGCGCGCATCGGACGCCAGGCTGCCGCTGGTGGAGGCGCCGATATCCGGCACCAGCACCGAGGTGCTCGACGGCACCGCCACGGCGCTGCTGGCCGGCGACGACGGCGTCATCGACCACACCGGCGGACTTTTGAAGATTCTCTGCCCGCGCAGCCTCCGCATCGGCGCGATCGGCGATGCCAGCCGGGCCAAACTCGCGATCAACCTCATCCTGCAGAACAACCGCGCGGCCCTGGCCGAGGGAATCGCGTTCGCCGAACGCCTGGGTCTCGACGGACACACGTTCCTGGCGGCGGCGCGGCAATCGGCCGCCTATTCCCGTGTGATGGGCGCCAAGGGCGAGAAGATGTTGACGCGGGACTATCGGCCACAGTCACATATCGCGCAGACTTTGAAGGATGCCGAATTGATCATCGAGGAAGCCGGGCGATGCGGCATGCATCTGCCCCTCACCACCATCCAGGCCGAACTTCTGCGCGCCACGATCGCGCTTGAGGGCCCGGAGCGCGACAGCGCCGCGGTCATCGAGGCGATCCGGCGGCCATCGGCCCTAGCCGAGGTGTTGCGATGATCCGTGCCGCCATTGCCGGTCTCGGCCGCTGGGGCCGCAATCTGGTCGAAGCCGCCAGCGGCCATCCGCAGCTGAAAATCGTCCGCGCCGTCGAGCCTGACATGGCGGCGCAGCAGTTTTGCAGCCAGCACGATCTCGAACTGACCGCCGATCTCGATGCGGTCCTGGCCGATGACACGATCGGCGCGGTCCTGCTGGCGACGCCGCATTCGCTGCATCCGGCGCAGGTGATCGCCTGCGCCCACGCGGGAAAGCAGGTTTTTTGCGAGAAGCCGCTGGCGCTGACGCATGCCGACGCCGCGCGGATGTTCGGCGCCTGCCGCGAGGCCGGGGTCATGCTGGCCGTCGGCCACAACCGGCGGTTCTGGCCATCGATCCGCGCCCTGCACGAAACGCTGGCGAGCGGCCAGCTCGGGACCATCCTCCACGTCGAAGGCCACAACAGCAACGAAAACTCGCAGAAAATCACCAGCGGATGGCGGCTATCGCCGGAGGAATCGCCCGGCGGCGGCTTCACCGGCGCAGGCCTGCATGTGCTCGACGCCTTCGTCAGCATGCAGGGACCGGTGGAACGGGTCTATGCCCGGCTGCGTCAGCGCGAGACCGGCCCACCGCCGCTCGATACGGCGGTCGTGGCGCTGGATTTTGTCAATGGCGTCACCGGCACCCTTGCCACCGTGCGCGCAACGCCGTTCTACTGGCGCATACACCTGTTCGGAACGGACGGCTCCGCCGAGGTGCTGGATGAAGGGACCATGATCCTGCGAAAGAGCGGCGCTGCGCCGCAACGGCTCACCTATCCAGCTACCGACGTGCTGCGCGCCGAGCTCGACGCCTTTGCCAGCGCGATCGAGAACAAGGGTGCATTCCCGGTGCGGGAAGCCGAGGTGCTGGCGACCTTGTCGGCGTTCGAGGCGGCGTTGCAGTCGATGAAATCCGGCCTGCCCGTGCAATGTCTTCAAGAAAATGCCGGTCACCATGGCCGCTAAGAAAGAACCACGCAAATCGGCGCGCTATCGCGACATCGCCGCCGAGCTGCAGAAGGAAATCCGGCTCGGCTCGACGCCGGTCGGCGAACTGCTGCCGACCGAGACCGAATTGATGGCGCGCTTTGGCGCCAGCCGCCAGACCGTGCGCGAGGCGCTGCGGATCGTCACCGAACAGGGCCTGATTGTGCGGCGGGCCGGGCTCGGCTCGGTGGTGATCGCGGCCGAGCCGCCGGTATTGTTCACGCACAGCGTCAAATCGCTCAATGAATGGCTGCGATATTCCAACGAGACCTATCGCCAGGTGGTGGGCTCCAGCGATGTTGTCGCCGACCGCAACCTCGCCGCCCTGCTGAAATGCGAGCCCGGCAAACACTGGTTCCTGATCGAGGCGATCCGCCGCTCCGATGAATTTGCGGATCCGCTGGGATGGGTCGAAATCTATGTGCTGCGGAAATTCGCCGGCGTGGTGAAACGGCGCGATCATGGCCGCAGCCCCGTGCATGAGCAGATCGCAAAGATGTTCGGCGAGACCATCGAATACGCGCAACTTGAGGTGTTCGCGCGTGGCATGCCGGCGAAACTGGCAAAGGCGCTCGGGGTCAAGGCCGGCTCACCCGCGCTGACGATGGTGCGGCGTTATTACGGGCTGCGCGAGGAACTGTTCGAGGTCACCGTCACCACGCATCCGGAGGGACGGTACACGTACACCATGGACATGCAGCGCTCGCTGCGGCCGAAGGTGTAGGGTTGCTCTCCTCCCTCTCCCCGTTCTTTACGGGGTCGAGACGAGCGAAGCTCGCTCTTAGAGGGTTGGGGTGAGGGGCTCTCTCCGCCACCTATGGTCTATCGATGGACCTGTACCCCCTCACCCGCCGCGCTATGCGCGTCGACCTCTCCCCGCAAGCGGGGCGAGGTGAAGACAGCGGCGCCGAAACTTGCTTAAGTTTCCAAAATTGGATCACGGGGAGATCGCGTGGCGGGCAACGAACAAGAAACGTATCAATGCGACGTGCTGGTGGTGGGCTCGGGTTGTGCCGGCCTGTCGGCGGCGGTCACCGCGGGGCATCAGGGGCTCAAGGTGCTGGTGGTCGAGAAGGAGCCGCGCTTTGGCGGCACCACCGCGCGGTCCGGCGGTTGGCTGTGGATTCCCGGCACCTCGCTGGCGCGCAACTGGGGCATCGTCGAAAGCCCCGAGCAGGCGCGGACCTATCTGCGGCATGAGGCGGCCAATTCCTACGATGCCGCCCGCGTCGATGCGTTTCTGACCTCCGGGCCCGAGGCGGTGGATTTTTTCACCACAAAGACCGCGGTGCGTTTCGACATGCCGCTGACCTTTCCGGATTATCACGCCGAGGCCCCCGGCGGCACGCAGGGCGGCCGCTCGATGGTGACGCGGCCGTTCGACGGACGAGAACTCGGCGAGCACCTCAAGGATATCGGCGCTCCCCTGCCCGAACTCACCGTGTTCGGCATGATGCTGGGCTCCGGCAAGGAGATCGTCCACTTCATGCGCGCGACCAAGTCGCTGACCTCGGCGCTGTTCGTCGCCAAGCGGCTCTCGAAGCATCTCGTCGACGTGCTGCGTCATGGCCGCGGCATGAACCTCACCAACGGCAATGCGCTGGCCGGACGCCTCGCCAAATCGGCGTTCGACCTGAAGATCCCGTTATGGCTGTCGTCACCGGTGCGCGAGTTGATCAGCGATAGCGGCGCGGTGCGCGGCGCCATCGTCGAGCGCGACGGGCGCAAGATTCGCATCGATGCAAAGCGCGGCGTCATCCTCGCCTGCGGCGGCTTTCCGCATGATGTGTCGCGACGCAAGGCGATGTTCCCGCACGCCCCTACCGGCAACGAGCATTATTCGCCCGGCCCGACCGGCAACACCGGCGACGGCTTGCGGCTGGCGGAATCCGCCGGCGGCCGCGCCGAGGATTCACTGCCCAACGCCGCAGCCTGGGTGCCGGTCTCGATCACCACGCGCAAGGACGGCAGCAAGGGCGTGATGCCGCATTTCATCGACCGCGCCAAGCCCGGCGTGATCGCGGTGACACGCGAAGGCGTGCGCTTTGCCAATGAAGGCAATTCCTACCACGACTTCGTGCAGGCCATGATGAAGGTCGCAAAACCCGGCGAGGAGATCGCGGCGTTCCTGCTGTGCGATCATCGCGCCTTGCGCAAATACGGCCTCGGCTGCGTGCCGCCGTTTCCGATGCCGCTCGGCCATCACTTGCGCACCGGCTATCTCAAGCGCGGCGCGACCTTGGCCGAGCTCGCCGCGCAGGCCGGCATCGATGCCAAGGGGCTCGAGGCGACGGTCGCGCAGTTCAACAAGAACGCCGCCGACGGACAGGACCCGGCATTCGGAAAAGGCTCGCGCGCCTACAACCGCTACCAGGGCGATGCGCTGCACGGCCCCAACCCCTGCATCGCGCCGATCAAGGACGGCCCGTTCTATGCGATCAAGATGGTGATCGGCGATCTCGGCACCTATGCCGGCATCCGGACCGACGCCAATGCGCAAGCGCTCGATGCCGACGGCCAGCCGATCGCGGGCCTCTATGCCGTCGGCAACGACATGGCGAGCATCATGGGCGGCAACTATCCGGGCGCGGGGATTACGCTGGGGCCGGCGCTGACGTTCGGGTACATCGCGGGGAAACACATCGCGGGCGGAGGTCTGAGCTAATATCCGGAGCGAAACGCCGTCGCTTTTGGAACGAATCCGGATCGATGCGATTGTGTCGATCAAACCGGAGATTCTGACGTGGCTATGTTTCGGTTACTCGCTATCCTTGTCATCGGCCTAGTGCCGGCGACGGTCCTTGCGGCCAGCATCCAGTGGCAGCGATATGTCATCCCGAGCACCGGGACGAATGTCGAAATTCCCGTGACGATTTTCAGCAGCGACACCGAACTGCCGGATGGTGGAACCGGGAGGCGTTTCTACACCGACGATCGCCGCGCTGATTTGACCGTCCAGTCGGTTGCAAATCCCGAGAACTATTCGCCCGCAGCGTTTCTGGCGAAGAAAAATCCGCCGCCCGGCATCATTTATCAAAGGGTGACACCGAATTTCTTCGTGGTGTCCAGCATCCGCAACGACCGGATCTGGTACAACCGCTGCAACCGCTCGGCTGGTTACATGAATTGCGTCATGATCAATTATCCCGCCGCGGAAAAGCGGCAATGGGATGGCGTGGTTACACGAATAAGTCACACGTTGGCGAACTAGCATTGGCGAGCGACCGCTGTCGAGCAAGGCGTGCGCCACAACGGATTTGGCGTTAGGTCCTCTGCTGCTCAGGCGCCGACCCGATTGACCAAACCAGCGCTTCGCTTTCAAATAGCCGCATGGCGGAGCAAACGACGGTAACCGAACCGGCACAAATTCCACGCTTCACCGCGAAAGGCGTGTGGCGTGGCTGCGTTGAAATCGCACCGATCGCCGTGTTCATCATCCCGTTCGGGATCGCGTTTGGCGTCGCCGCTTCCGCCAAGGGTATCGCGCCGGAAGTCAGCATCCTGATGAGCATCGCGATCTATGCGGGCGCCTCGCAATTCGCGCTGCTGGATCTCTGGTACGCGCCGCTGCCGCTGGCGACGCTGGCGCTCACGGTGCTCGCGGTCAACGCACGGCACATTCTCCTCGGCGCGGCGCTCGCGCCGTGGCTGCTGCAGATCCCGATCAAGGGGCGGCTGGCGGCGCTGATCGGGCTCAGCGACGGCAGCTTTGCCTACGCCATGTCCGCCCGCGAGCGGGGAGAAGTCGACGCCGGCATTCTGTTCGGCAGCGGCATCGCGATGTGGCTGATATGGATCGCCAGCACCGCGGTCGGCGCCCTTGCGGGTTCGTTTCTCGGCGATCTGACGCGCTTCGGCTTCGATGCGGTCATGGTGACGTATTTCGCGGCCGTCGTCGTCGGCCAATGGAAGGGGACCAAGGACCTGTATCCCTGGCTTGCGGCGGCGGCGGTTGCCGTGATCGGGACGTATGTACTGCCGCCGGGCTGGCACATCATCGCGGGCGCGCTGGCCGGCGGGATCGTCGGAACCTGGCGCCATGGTTGATACGGTTGCGGCGGTTGCCGCCGTCCTGCTGCTGACGTTGATCACGATGGCGACGCGGGTCGGCGGCGTCTGGATGATGTCTTACGTCAAAATCACGCCGCGCATCGAGGCCTTCCTCAAATACATGGCGGTATCGGTGCTGATTTCGATCGTCGTTCCGACAACGCTGGCCGCGGCGCCGCGGATCTGGATGGCGGTCGCGGCGGCCGCGATCGTCGCCGCCGTCACCCGCAGCGCGCTCAGCGCCATGCTGGTGGGCGCGGCCGTGGCGGCGGCGGTGAAGACTTTGGGGATGTGAGGGATGGGGCGGTCTTGCCTGCGGAGACAGTCCGTCTTCGCTTTCGCTACGCTCAAGCTTCGCCGGACACGCTTCGACCTGAAGGTCTCCGCGTGGCTTGCCTGGCCCGCCTACGCCAAGAGGCTTCGGCGAGGCAGCCTTCGCACACTTCGCTACGATAGAATTGAGTTCGGCTTGCCCAGCCGTAGCTCGCGAAGCGAGCGAAGGCTGGTGGGCGCGACAGGGATCGAACCTGTGACCCCTACCATGTCAAGGTAGTGCTCTCCCGCTGAGCTACGCGCCCTAGATTGGGATGACCATCCCGCTCCAGCTTTGATCGTATTGGGTGCGGTCCGTATATCGGCTCCAAAGCGCCCCCGCAAGGATGCTTCTGGGTAATTTCCGGTGTGATTTCGAGCTAAATGGTACCCGAATCAGGCCGCAAGCATCTTGTTCACTTCGCTGACCAATTCGCGAAGATGGACCGGCTTGGCCAGCACCTTGGCGTTTTTCGGGGCTTCCGAATCGGAATTCAGCGCTACGGCCGCAAAGCCGGTGATGAACATGATCTTGATATCGGGGTCGAGTTCCGAGGCGCGGCGCGCCAGTTCGATGCCGTCCATTTCGGGCATCACGATATCGGTCAGCAGCATCTCGAACGGCTCCTCGCGCAGCCGCTGATAGGCCGACAGGCCGTTATCATGGGGCGAGACCTGAAATCCGGCGTTTTCCAGCGCCTTGACCAGGAAGCGGCGCATGTCGTTGTCGTCTTCGGCGAGGAGGATTTTGTGCATGGCGGTCTGTCGTCGAATCCGGCTTGGAGGGTCAGTCTGCACACTAAGCCCGACAGACGGTAAAGATCGGGTGAAAGGCAGCAGTGTGCAGGTCACGGAGAGCGGCGCTATTTCTGTACCGGAACGCGCCAGAGATCAATCAAGGCAGGCGTTTTCCGCATTTGAGATGTGTTCCAGCACCATTGCGGCTTTTTTCACTTGGCAGAATGATTGTGATTACCGACAATGCGTTCTCATAAAATCTCTGGTTTTCCGGCAGAATCGGTTGCTCTATCGCGAGTATTGATCGACTGCCTGGGAAGCACGGATCCAAGGGACGGCGCCCGACGATGACCCAGTTTGATGGCGAACTGTCGCCTCCGTTCGAGATCGTGGAGCCGGCCAGCTGGCGGGCGCCGATCATCTTCAATTCCCCGCATTCCGGCTCGGTCTATCCGCTGGAATTCCTCAACGGCTCCCGGATCGATCTGGCAGCATTGCGCCGCTCCGAGGATTCGTTCATGGACGAACTGATCGCCGATTTGAGCGATCGCGGCTTTCCGACGGTGCGGGTCAATTTTCCGCGCTCCTATGTCGACGTGAACCGCGAGCCCTATGAGCTCGATCCGCGCATGTTCACCGGCCGGCTGCCGAGCTTTGCCAATACCCGCTCGATGCGGGTCGCCGGCGGTCTCGGCACCATCCCGCGCGTGGTCGGCGACGGGCAGGAGATTTACCGCGAACGGCTCAATGTCGACGAGGCGCTGGGCCGGATCGAGGCGCTCTACAAGCCCTACCACCGCGCCTTGCGGCGGCTGATCAACAAGGCGCACCAGGCGTTCGGCACCGTGATCCTGGTGGATTGCCACTCGATGCCGTCGATCGGCGTATCGCGCGACGAGCCGCGGCGGCCCGATATCGTGATCGGCGACCGCTACGGGACCAGCTGCGCCGCCCTGCTGCCCGACGTCGTCGAGGACGTCATGAGCGGGCTCGGCTATTCGATCGGCCGCAACAAGCCCTATGCCGGCGGATTCATCACCGAGCATTACGGCAACCCGGCAAGCGGACTGCACACCGTGCAGCTCGAACTTAACCGCGCGATCTATATGGATGAACGCCGCCGCGAGCGCTCACCGCGCTTTGCGCAGGTGGCGGCCGATTTCGCTGTTCTGGCCGACGCGCTGGCCAACGTGCCGCTCGGCGACCTCGGGCCGTTCCAGGCCGCGGCGGAGTAGGCTGCGAACTCTTCGTCATTCCGGGGCGCGCCTCTTGGCGCGAGCCCGGAATTCATTCATCGACGTCACATGCTGCCTGATGGATTCCGGGCTCGCGACTTCGTCGCGCCCCGGAATGACGGAGACAAGAAAAAAGGGCCGCTTGAATGAACAAGCGGCCCAAGTCTAGGGAGGAAACGCCCAAGGAGGGCAGCGATAGGGCGAGGCCCTACCGCACCGCAACAATATGCGGCCGCGCTGCACAAAACGCAAGTCCTTTCGAAACTTTGCCTGCGTAATCCCGGCGAGGCTGGCCGTTATGCAACAGGTCAGTTAAATACAATTTTTACTTTTATATTCAATAGCTTGCGAAGAAAAATCCGTGGGAACCCGGTGTTACGGAGCGGCCACAATTCACAAATCTCGATGTTGTGAATAGCCGTGTCACCAAAAATGCATGCCTAAACGAAGCCGATTCGAAACCTCGAAGGGAGCCCTGAGTCGGATGAAAAGGGGCACCTGCGTCGGATGAGATGGGAATAACATTCCGTTAATCGTGCGCGGATCTCAGGATTGAGCTAGGCAAGAACGCGAACGCTTGAACGCCCCTCCGCCCTTTCAAGGAACTGCCGTGACGGTCATCGATTTCACAGCCTTTATCGGCCGCCTTGCAACCGCCTCCGGCGAAACCATTCTGCCGTTCTTCCGGACCTCGCTTTCGATCGACAACAAGAGCGCCAAGGATTTCGATCCCGTCACCGAGGCCGACCGCGCCGCCGAGGCTGTCATGCGCCGGATGATCAAGGGCAACTTTCCACAGCACGGCATCGTCGGCGAGGAATTCGGCAATGAGCAAGAAAACGCCGAATATGTCTGGGTGCTCGATCCGATCGACGGCACCAAATCCTTCATCGCGGGATTTCCGATCTGGGGCACGCTGATCGCGCTGATGCACCGGGGCACGCCGGTGTTCGGGATGATGCACCAGCCTTATATCGGCGAGCGTTTTTCCGGCGACAGCGGCTCGGCGCAATATTCCGGCCCCTCCGGCGAACGGAAGCTTTCCGTGCGGCGCTGCGCCTCGCTGGCGGACGCGACTTCCTACACGACAAGCCCGCTATTGATGAACGCCGCCGACCGGGCCGCCTTCGGCCGGGTCGAAGAGGCGGTGAAGCTGACGCGCTATGGCGGCGATTGTTATTCCTACTGCATGCTGGCGGCCGGCCATCTCGACCTCGTGGTCGAGACCGAGCTGAAGCCCTATGATATCGCCGCCCTGATCCCGATCATCACCGGCGCCGGCGGCATCGTCACCACCTGGGACGGCAAGCCCGCCCAAAACGGCGGCCGCATCATCGCCGCCGGCGACGCCCGCGTGCATGAAGCGGCGATGAAACTACTCAACAGCTAGCGCATTCTTTAAAGACGATCTTCAGGCAAGCGCTTGGTGTTTGCCCGGCGATCGTGCTCCAGGCCACCGAAGGCATCGCATGGACGCACTGCTGATCGTGGACATGCAGGTCGGGCTGCGGAGCGGCGATCCCAAGCACGATCTGCCTGATGTCATCGACCGCATCAACCGGCTCGCCGCCAGCGTGCGCGCGCAGTCCGGCATGGTCATCTTCATTCAGCACTGCGGCGACGCCGGCGACGATTTCGAACCGCAATCGCCGGGCTGGGCGCTGCTTCCCGAACTTGTCAGGGATCCCGCCGATGTCGTCGTTCAGAAGAGCATGAACGACCCCTTCGCCGGCGCCGAGCTGCAGGCCCGCCTCGGCAGGATCGCGCCGGACCGCGTGCTGGTGACCGGCTGGGCCACCGATCTGTGCGTCGATGCGACCGTCCGATCCGCTGTCTCGAACCAGCACAACGTCGTCGTGGTGACCGATGCCCACACCTTGAGCGACCGCCCCCACCTCGATGCGGTCAGCGTCATGCGGCATCATCATTGGGTCTGGTGCAATCTCATTTCCCAAAAACCCGTCCGCCTCGCGGCCACCGACGAACTCGTGCCTTGACCAAGCGATGACGTAACCCGGGGTGCAAAAAATCTGCTATAAGCCACGACGCGACAGACGCTTTAGACATCTGCGCAGGGAGGCTTGCATGAGGATTTGGGGCGCGCTGGCGGCTGGATTGTCGCTGCTATTATTGCCGGCCGCGGGCACGGCACAGGATTTTCCAACCAAACCGATCAAATTGATCGTGCCGTTCCCACCCGGCGGGCCGAACGACATCATTGCCCGCGTGGTCGGCCAGCGCATGTCGGAACTGGTCAAGCAGCCGATCGTGATCGAAAATCGCAGCGGACAGGCCGGGGTGCTGGGCACCGACGCGATCGCGAAAGCCGCGCCCGACGGCTACACCATCGGCATCACCAGCGCGAGTTCGCTCGTCATCAACCCGTCACTGGAGAAAATGCCCTACGACGTGCGGAAGGATCTCGCACCAGTCACGCTTGTTGTGACCGTGCCGGAAATGCTGGTCGTGGCCAGCAACGTTCCGGCCAACAACATGGCCGAACTCATTGCCCTCGCCAAGGCGCAGCCCGGCAAGCTCAATTTTGCCTCCGCCGGCGTCGGCGGCCTGCCGCATCTGGCCGGCGAACTGTTCAAGCTGACCGCAAAACTCGACATCGTGCATGTGCCGTATCGCGGCGCGGCGCCCGCCATCAACGACCTGCTCGGCCAGCAGGTGCAGATGACGTTCCTCGACCTGCCGGTGATCCTGCCGCATATCAAGGCGGGCTCCCTGAAGCCAATTGCACTGGGCTCCCCCACCCGCGCGCCGACCGCGCCCGACGTGCCGACCACGGCGGAAGTCGGCATGCCCGATCTGTTGATCGAAAACTGGTATGGCATGATCGCGCCGGGAGGCACACCCGAGAAGATCATCACTGAGCTGAACCGCATCGCCAACGAGGCGATGGCCGACGCGAGCGTCAAGGCAAAACTCGCCGATCAGGGCCTCACCGTGGCCGGCGACAGCCCGGAGCATTTCCGCGGCTTCATCGACTCTGAAATCAAGAAGTGGTCGAAGGTGATCAAGGACGCAGGCCTCGAAACGGCGAAGTAATTCTCGCCAGGGATGCCGCTGTGCTCACGCCCCGCTGCCGCTCTCGCTTCGGCGCGGGGGGCAGAAAAAGACGCCGCTACGAAATCCTCCTGGTGCCTCCGCCAGCGCAGGACGTAGCGGCTAGTATCGCGCGCGGATCAGGCAGCTGCTTACCTGCCGGTCGCAGTAGAGCATGCATTTGTTCTGATGCCCTCGCCAGTCACCGCCCCCGCCCGTGGGGTTGGCACATCTGCCGACGCAATTTGCGGCCCGATCCTCGCATCGCGAGGCTGTCACGGCTTCTGCCTGTGCATTGAGGAGCATTCCGGTGCCTATGAGGGTGATCGCGAAGAAAAGGTGCCGTGTCATGGTCTGACCTCCTGAAAAAGCCATGAGACGCTCGCCAGCCTACTCCTTTCGAAAATGTCGTCTATTGGCCTTTGCGCCATTCCCGCTGCAATGCGGAATTTGGCGTCGTCCGCTTGCAGCGTGCGACAGCAACGCGCTGATAATGCTTGGTGCTTTTGCCGTATGGTTCAGTATTCTGGCCTCCAAACCGAATGTCGAGGACGTGCCATGGTGTCGCAAACGATCGACGGGCTGGACTCCAAGGTGGACTCCAAGGCGCGCCTGGCATCGGACCCGATCGAATCCACGCCCGAATCCACACCGCTGGTGCGCACCTTCCACCAGATCCTGCTCTGGCCGCTTCAACTGCTGCCGCTGAAGGAAGGTTCGCAAATCCATCATCACTGGGAGCTCCTCGAGAAGGATGCTGGCCGGATCTGGAAGGAAGTGGATGACGAATTCTGCGCCGATCCCGACGCCTTCCAGGAACGGCACTATCGCGAGTTCGTGACGTTCCTGCCCTATGTGCAGCGGCTGCTGTACGGCGAAGGCGCCAAGCGCCGCTCCATGGCCGCCTACGGCGAATCCCCGATAAAAGCTTACCGCCGGACGGACGTGGCAGCGGTGCGGATCCTCTTCCCCGAACGGGACGCACCTGTCGTCTTCGATGTCCGGCACGTCGATCTCTATTTTTTCTATGACGTCGACCTCGTCATTCTTGCCGTCGAAGTGTCCGGCTCCGACCTGCCGCTCGACGTGGTGCAGGACTCCCTGCATCGGTTCGGCCGCGCCTATCCTGCGGGCTGGACCGCAGAGGGAGACGGCATCAACTGCCCCCGCAAGGTGGAATGGCTGGCGGCAGACGGGCGCGTGCTCGCGGTGTCGGACTACGAGGACAGAAAGCAGTATCTGGCATCGGTATGTCGCGAGCGGGCGCCGCCGCTCGCCGCGCACTGGCAATATTTGCTCAACCCGATGGCGGCCCATCACTCCGATCAGGCGGGAGCGCTGCGGTTCCGCCAACTCGAATATTATCGCATGCCGTTGATGGCTTATCTCGCCGTCGAGCATCCCGAGCGGCTGACGCGGGCAGACTTCGCCCGGCTAGCCTACGCGAACGCGCCCGGCGACCGGCATGCGCTGCCCTACTCCGAGAAGTATCTGACGAGCTTCGAAGAAAACCATTGCTACGACAGGTACTATGACGAAACTCAATCCGACGCCCGGCTGCGCACACGCGTGATGTGCTGCGATCACGCATTCCTCATCGTCGGCGACGCCGCAAGGCCCGTATTCCTGGATGCGGAGCGCGGCGTTCTTGGCCAGTTCCGTCATCAGTTCTTTCTGCTGGCGCTGATCGCGCACATGCACAAGGGCGCCTTGCTGATGATGTCCGACCGCCTCGTACACGCCGTCACGCGCCTCAATATCGAGCAGCAGGAAACCGTGCGACGATTCCGCGCCGAGATCAGGGGCCTGCTCGAAATATTCCTTCGCTTCACCCACCGCTACTGGTTTCACGACGTATCGGAGCACGTGCAGACGCGCGAGGTGTTCCACGCCCTGGTCAAACACCTCGGCACCGATCGCCTGTACGTCGATATTCGGGAAGAGCTGAAGGATATGGGCGCCTATCTCGACAGCGATCTGCTGCGTCGCCAGTCGAACATCTTCCTCAGGCTGACCGTCGTGACCATGATCGGCCTGATCGGCACCACCACGACCGGCTTCCTCGGCATGAGCAGCCTGATCGCCGCAACCGACCATCATCTCGCGGCGAAGGCAGTTTACGTAGCCGTAACGGCGGCCGCTTTCGCCGCCCTCACGCTCTATACGCTGGCAAAGTCGCAGCGCATTGCGGGTTTCCTCGATGCGCTGACCAACGAACGATTGCCGCTGCGAAACAAGGCCGACGCACTGCTGGATATCTGGCGCAGGAAGTGATGATTTATTGCCGCTTTTGGCGAGATAGCGGCCATTCGGCCGCAGCGTGATCTATCGATTGCCACCGACTCGGTAAAGCGGCGAGCCACAAACTCGTATCAGAGCCACCGGGCGCGCTTGAAACGCACATAAAGCACCGCGCAAAGCAGGGCGATAATTCCGACCACGACAAAGTAGCCGTACTGCGTCTTCAGCTCGGGCATGTTTTCGAAATTCATGCCGTAGATCCCGGCGATCGCGGTGGGCACGGCCAGGATCGCGGCCCACGCGGCCAACTGCCGCGTAATCGCGCTCTGACGCTGCTGCTCCAATAGATTGCTCACTTCGAAAACCGAGGTCAGCACGTCTCGCAACGAGTTCACCATCGCTTCGACGCGCCGCACGTGGTCCAGGACGTCTTGAAAATAGGGCCGGGCGTCGGCATCGAGGCACGGTGTCTCAAGGTGTACGAGCCGGCCGCAGACCTCCATCATGGGGCCGATAATTCGCTGAAAGCGGATCAGTTCCTGGCGCAGCCCGAAGAGCCGTTTGACGTCCGCGCGACTGAGGAAGCTGTCAAGCGCGCTTTGCTCCATCTTGAGAACGTGTTCCTCGATCGTCTCGACCACCGGCAGGTATCCGTCAACGATAAAGTCGAGGATGGCGTGCAATACATAATCCGGACCATGTCTCAGCAGGCTGGGAGCCGCTTCGAGTTGGGCGCGCAATTCGCTGTGCGCCCGAGCCGAGCCATGCCGAACCGTGATGATAAAATTCTTTCCGACAAAAATCGCTGTTTCGCCATAGGCGATGTGATCCTGCTCAAGATGAGCCGTGCGCGTCATGACAAACAGCTGGTCGCCGTAGACGTCAACCTTCGGCAGCTGGTTTGCCTTGAAGGCGTCCTCGATCGCGAGCGGATGAAGCCCGTAGTTCTTCTCGAGTTGCTCAAGCTCTCGTTTCGAAGGCTCGAACAACCCGATCCAGACAAACTCGGACTTGCCCTTGCAATCGATGGGCTCGTCCAGCGAAACGGTCCTTGCACTCTTGCCGTTGCGATACAGGTGGGCAGCCACGACGCTCACAACAAACTTCCTCCGGACGACCTATTCAGCGGGGCTTCCAGCCCGTGCATGTTGACGGTCTAGCACCAGGGCCAAAACACTCACAACGATGTTGACGAGCGTATCCGGCGACGAAGGGCGTTCATCCGGGTCGAACGCCAGTCCAATGACGGCATTCGGGCCTCCCGCCGTCTTTACGGGCCAAAAATCGAACCGCGACGCCAGGTTCGGATAGACTTCGCCACGCAGTACAGTTCCCGTCGACAGAGATGATCGCGCCGCATTCAGTTCGGCCTCCTGGGGTTCCACATCGCCGGCTGCCTTGAGGGAAACGACCCTGTCCCCGGTAACGAGCATCACGACAGCGGGAACCTGGAAGATCGCTGCAAGGGCCTGGGAAGTGATCGAGACGATCGCGTTGGTATCGTCGGCCGCGACGACGTCACGGCTATAGTTTTGCAGCGCCGTCGCCTGCCTTTTTAACGAGGCCGCTTCGGCCGCCCTCCGGCCGGAGGTGAAGGCAACGCCACTCGCAATGAGGCCGACCACGAACAGCAGCCCGATCGCCCAGATGTTTGCCACATCGTCAACGGCGAGTGAGTAGCGAGGTTCAATGAAGAAGAAATTGAAAGCAAGGGCGCCAAGAACAGCCGAACACAGCGCCGGTCCCAAGCCGAGGCTGACGCCCGCGATGATCACCGGCACGACGAAAACGAGGGACAAATTGGGAATCGCAATCTTGCTGTCCACGCCGATCGCGACGACCGTCGCCAGGGCGATCATTGCGATTGAAGCAAGGTAGCGCATCACCGGCGATGCGATCGGGCCCAGGAGGCTATCGGTATCGGACGCCGGTGCAATGTCCAACGGCAGCTTCGATTCAATATTGACCATCGCTTCAACTCCTGGCTGGTACGCAGGGCCACACCGGTCGGCGACGTCGCTCGATAGTGGTTCCGACCGCATATAGAGATCGGTGCGTCGGCATATAAAATCGATGTGATAAACCTGCGAGCGATATAGGAATCTCATAGGGAAGTCGGTTCGACGGCGATGGCCAAGTTGGACTTAAAGAAGGCCTCAGTAATCCAGCCGCCCGAACAATTCGCCGAACGGGATCATGATGTGGGTCCGGTATGCGTCACGCCCCTGCAGCGTGCGATACCAGCGTTCGACCTGCGGCAATGACGGGCGGTCGATTTCCAGTTCGAAGTAACGATAGAGCGACGTCCCGGCCGTGATGTCGGCAAGCGACAAGCTTTCGCCGAGCAGGAAGCTGCGCCCCTCCAGCAACCGGTCGAGTTTTTCGAAATCCCTGGCGCAACGCGCCAGCGCCGCATTGATCGCCGGCCAGTTCCGCTTTGCTTCCGGCGTCCGGTAAAGCCCCCAGAACACGCCGGTGAGGAAATCCGGTTGCAGCGCGGTTTGTGACCAGTCCATCCAGCCGTCGACGGCGGCCCGCGTGACGGGATCATCGGACCAGAAGCGTCCGGCGCCATGGCGTGCCGCCAGATACCGGAGAATCGCATGCGATTCCCACACCACGGCGTCGCCGTCCTTGATGACGGGAATCCGGCCGTGCGGGTTCATCGCGAGAAATGCCGGCGCATCGAGTCCGCCGGCCGAACCGCCGGCGTCGATTTGCTCATGGGCAAGATCGAGTTCGCCGATCAGCCACATGACTTTCTGGACGTTGAACGAACTGCGGCGTCCCCAGACCTTCAGCATTGCGTTTCCTCCAAATTATTTCGGCGCCATCTTGCGCAGATGTTCCACCAATTGCTGCGCGGGCTTCGGCAGCGACTTGAAACTACGGGCGCAGATCGCAAGCTGGCGGTTGGCCCAGGGGTCCCTGATCCTGACGACATTGATCTTCATCGAGCGCGCGCAGCGCTTGGCCGCCACTTCGGGCATCACGGCGACGCCGATGCCGGCAGAAACCATCTGCCCGATCGCATCGAAATTGTTGAGCCGGGCGCGGAACCGCAGGCGCGCGCCGAGCCGCGCGGCGTGGCCGGTGACATGGGCGTGCAGCGCGCTCGAGGTGATCAGGCCGACGAAATCCCGCTCCACCACCTCGCGAAAATCGACCTGCCGCCGGTTCGACAATTCGTCCTGGCGCGCGGTGACCAGCACCAGGCGGTCTTCGCTATAGGGGATTCGCTCGATGCCGTCGGGCAGCGCGTGTTCAGCGGCGAGCCCGAGATCGGCGGCGCCGCTGGCGATGGCCCGCGCGATGTCGGCGCTTTCGCGCTCCTCGACGTCGATCGAGATATGCGGATGCTGGCTGAGGAACGCGGCCAGCGCCTTCGGCAGATATTCCGACAGGCCGGAAGTGTTGGCGAGGAAGCGGACGGTGGCCTTGACGCCGCGCGAGAACGCGGCGAGATCGCCGCGCATCGCGTCCACATTGTGCATGACGATGCGGGCGTGATCGAGCAGGCTTTCGCCGGCCGGCGTCAGTTCGACGCCGCGGCGGCCTCGCTGCAGCAGTGAAACGCCAAGCGCGGTCTCCAGGCCCTTGATGCGCGCGCTGGCCGAGGCCAGCGCCAGATGCACGCGATTCGCGCCATTGGTGATGCTGCGCGTCTCGGCCACCGCGATGAAGAGCTGTAGGTCGACCAGATCGAAGCGCATCACGAATTCCCTAACCCTCATGGTGAGGAGGCGCCCTTGCGCCATCTCGAACCATGAGGCCCGTGGCCCATCCTTCGAGACGCACGCTAGCGCGTGCTCCTCAGGATGAGGCTGGTGTAACCTGCCTTCGGCCTGGCCGAATGCTGTCTCCGTAATCTCCAGATTGTGCCTGATAGCGCGATCGGTCAATGTGGCCGCATGATCGATTCCATGCTCATTCTCATCGCGGCCGCGTTCCTGCTCGCCGGTTTCATCAAGGGCGTCATCGGGCTCGGCCTGCCGACGGTGTCGATGGGCCTGCTCGCGGTGACGATGCCGCCCGGCCAGGCGATCGCTATCGTGATCGTTCCGGCGATCGTCACCAATATCTGGCAGACCTTCGGCGGCCCTTATCTGCGCGACATCATGCGGCGGCTGTGGCCGCTGATGGTCGGCACCGTGATCGGCATCTGGCTCAACGGCGGACTCTTGACCGGGCCCTATGCGGCCTATGGCACCGTCATCCTCGGCGTGCTGCTGGTGATCTATGCCATCGTGGGCCTCAGCAAATTCAGCTTCAAGGTCGCGCAACGCGACGAGAAGTGGATCGGCGGCATCGTCGGCCTTGTCACCGGCGTGATCTCGGCCGCGACCGGCGTTCAGGTCATCCCCTCAATGCCGTTCATGCAGGCAATCGGCATGCAGAAGGACGAACTGGTGCAGGCGCTCGGCGTGTTCTTCACGGTCGCCACCGTGGCGCTCGCCTTCAACATCACCGCGGCGGGCCTGCTGACGGCCGCAACCGCGCTGCCGGGCGCGGTGGCGATGGCGGCGTCCTTTGCCGGCATGTTCATCGGCCAGGCGGTGCGAACGCGGATGCAGCCGGACGTGTTCCGCCGCTGGTTCCTGATCGCGATGATCTTCCTCGGGCTCTATCTCGCCGTCGGCGGGTTTCTGAAAATACACGGCTAGAGCGTGATGATTTCTCGATGCGTTTTCCTGACGCAGACCGGACTACCGCGCCTAACGACGCCTCACCCAAATGGGGTAGGTCAGCGGGTCTGCAGCATCGCCACGCGAAACCCGAGATAGACGAACATCCCGCCGAGCACGCGGTTGATCCAGACAATCACGCGCTGGGAGTGCCGGATGCGGGAGGCTGCCTTCGACGCAAACGCCGCGACACCGAGGCACCACAGCGTCCCGTTGAAGATGAAGATCAGGCC
Source organism: Bradyrhizobium sp. JYMT SZCCT0180 (assembly GCF_018130165.1). GTDB lineage: Bacteria > Pseudomonadota > Alphaproteobacteria > Rhizobiales > Xanthobacteraceae > Bradyrhizobium. The sequence goes on from NZ_JAFCLZ010000001.1 coordinate 217,643, forward strand.
GAGGGCCAGGAAGGCCGCCGTCTTGTGTGGCGAATCAGCGGCCACGAATTGCGGCAGGAACGCCAGGAAAAACAGTGCCACCTTCGGATTGAGCGCGTTGGTCAAGGCCCCCTGCCAGAACACCTTGCGTAGCGGGATGGCATCGTCCTGCACGGCTATGTCGGCGACCGGACTCTGGCGTGACAGCAGCATCTGGATGCCCGTGAACACCAGGTAGGCCGCCCCAACCAGCTTCAGGACGGTGAAGGCGGCCGCCGACGTCAGCAGCAGCGCCGACAGCCCGATCGCGGCGCCGAACACGTGAACCAGGCAGCCGAAGCTGATGCCGAGCGCAGCCGCCGCCCCGCCGCGCCACCCCAAATGGATGCTGCGGCCGATGATGTAGGCGGTATCGGGCCCCGGCGTGACGTTGAGCAGCAGCCCCGAGAGGATGAACAACCAGAGTTCGTTTATGCCGAGCAGCTCGCCCATGATTTTGACCAGTTCCCTCGTGACAACCCATTGTTCCAGCGCATGCCAATCACAATTGGATTGCGTTACTATCACTTCTGGATCGGCCTTTCGCCAGATACAGCGTATTTAATAATCATTGGAATCGCTTGGCCGACCACATAGTGGTATGCAAGCGCGGGAGTTTTAGGGGATACATGGAAAGACGGCTAGCCGCCATCGTTTGCGCTGATGTCGCCGGCTATTCCCGCATGATGGGAGCCGACGAGGCGGGCACGCATGCCACCTTCAAGGCCCATCGGACCGCGATCTACCCGATCATCCTCAATCATGGCGGCCGTCTGGTGAAGAACACCGGCGACGGCTTCCTGCTGGAGTTTCCCAGCATCGTCGGCGCCATCGAGGCCGCGGTCGCGATGCAGATGATGATGGCTGAACGAAACCATCATTTGCCCACCGACCGCGTGATGCAATTCCGTATGGGCATCCATATGGGCGACGTGATGGCCGACGAGGACGAGGTGTTCGGCGACGACGTGAACATCGCCGTCCGGCTCGAATCGGTGGCCGCCCCAGGCGGCGTGGCGGTGTCGGGCAAGGCCTATGGCGAGGCCGGCAAGCGCCTCAGCGTGCCCTTCATCGATGCCGGTCCGCACCGCTTCAAGAACATCGAGGAGCCGGTCAGCGTCTGGACCTGGGAGCCTGAAGGCGCGGACCACCGCAGCCGCGAGGCAAGGGATCCCGCGAACCTGCCTGCGCAATACCGGACCGCGATCGTCGGCGTGCTGCCGTTTGCCAATTTGAGCGAGAGCGCGGACGAGTATTTCTCCGACGGCCTCACCGAGGACCTGATCCACGCATTGTCGCTGCAATCGTTCTACCGGGTGCTGAGCCGCAACTCGACGTTCTCCTTCAAAGGCAAGAACCTGAGCACCCGCCTGATCGCGCGGGAGATCGACGCGAGCTACCTGATCCAGGGCTCCGTGCGCCGCGCCGGCAGCAAGATCCGCGTCACGGCCGAACTGATCGCGCCCGAGAACGGCGAGCAATTATGGACCGGCCGCTACGACCGCGACATGGGCGACCTGTTCGCGATGCAGGACGAGATCACCACCAGCCTGTCGGCGGCGGTCGCGGCCGAGATCTACCGCGCCGAGGCTTCCGCGCCTCCCCGGCCGTCGTCGAACGACCTGACCGCATGGGACCGCTTCCTCAAGGGGCTGTCCTATTATTACCTGCAAACCAAGGCGGATTTCGAAACCTCGATCGGCCTGTTCAAAGAAGCCGTCGCGCTCGATCCGACGCTGTCGATCGCACGCGCCTATCTTGCCACCATCATGATGCAGAGCATCCAGTTCGGATGGATCAAGAGCACGCGCGAATTGTGGACCACGGCGATGGATCTGGCGGAGAGCAGCGTCAGGCTCGATCCGCGCTCGTCCTTTGCCTTCCAGATCGTCGCCTATCTGCACGCCCTGGAAGGGCATCACGAGGTTTCCATGGATGCCGCGAACCGGGCGGTCGGGCTGAACCCCTACGACATGGGCGCCCGCGGCGTTCTCGGCTTTTGCTATTTCTACGCCGGCGAACACCGCAAGGCGATCGAACTGATTTCAATGGCGGCACAGCGCGGCAACTCCGACCCCCGGTATCAATGGGAGGCGGTGAACGCGTTCAGCCATTACCTCGTCGGGCAATATGACGCGGCGCTGTCCTGGGCGCGCGAACAGCTGTATCTCAATCCCAACCATCTTCAGGCGCTAGCGATCCGGGCGGCCGCGCTCGCCCAGCTCGGGCGCGCCGAGGAGGCGGCCAACGCCACCGAGGTCCTGCTGCACAATTATCCGACCTTTACCGTCGAACGCCATTTGAGCAATTTCCATTGGAAACGGCCCGAAGACATCGCCCATTACCGTGACGGCCTGCTGAAGGCCGGCATTCCCTCCACCAGATTGACGCTCGTCGAGTCCGCGCCAAAGCTCGCCGCCGATTCCTGAAGAGGACGCGTTGCTTTGCGCCAAATTGTCATCCCGGCCGGCGTGCCTTCGGCCTCCGGTTGACACGGCTTCGAATCCGGCGAAAATCGTTTGCACCCTGAAGTAGTACACGACCGGCGGATTCGCTTTTCGAATCCCATTCCCCTTCAGACCGAGGCCGATTGTCTTTTTCATACTCGCTGCCTTTTCAGGATTGGATCCATGCCAGACCAAGCACCGGCCACGCAGATCGCCGTCTCCAAGAACAATCCCTGCCCTTTCCTGCGCGCGCTGGTCGCGAACGGCTATGTCGACGGCCACATCGTGCCGCTGGGCACGCTGACCGAAGACATCGGGCTGGCGAGCGGCAAAACGGGAATGGGTTTGATCCGGGCGAAGGTGCTCACCTACGGAATTGCGATGATCGCAAACGGCCACCCCCTGAGGAGCGTGACATCAGGCGCCATTCTCGATGAATTGCGCAACGGCCCGCTCGACAAGCATGGCGCCGGCTCGCGCATCCTCGACGTGGATGGACAGGTCAATCTGGAGCAGATCGAACGCTTCGCGAGCTTTGGCCAGGAATACCGTAATCCCGATGGCGGCACCGAGCCCGGGCTGAACGCCAAGCAGATCGAGACCTTCATGGCGGACAATCTGAAGCGCGACGGCGATAAGGCGCGCTGGACCTATCCGATCATGATGAAGGGCGAATGGCCGGTCCTGCTCGACATTCTCGGCAAGGGCGAAGGCGAAACGCGCTACCTCAGCGTCGCCGATGTCCGCACGCTGTTCGTCGAGCGGAAGCTGCCCAAGCGCATCACCGACCGGTTGCCGGCGCCAGCCGGCTAGGCCGTGCAGTCATAAAATTGATCACGTCGTCGTCAGTCGCCAGGATGCTGGCCCCTCGCATGCCATGCGGCAAGCACTTCCCTTTCTTCGTCGAAGGTTAACCCGACGACTGGGCCGTTGGTGGCACGCAACCAGCCAAGCGTGTCACGCGCGGTCTCCGGAAGAGGCCGCACGGTGAGGCCGGCATGACGCGCCGGCGTCGTGTCGCGCGTGGCAAAGCCGGCAAAGTCCGGCAAAGGGAGCCACAAGGGGAGTGATCGAGGGCCCGCCCAACGTCTGACGTCGTGCTGCTCCAGGAACGCACGATCTACCCATGTGAACGTACAGGATGACCCCAGTGCCGCCGCGCAGTCAGCCAGCAACTCGCCGCGGGTGCGCGTTGGCCCAATTGCGTCAAAGATACCCGTCAGGCGGGCTTGTGCGGCATGAACGATCCACTGCGCGAGGTCGCGCACGTCGATGAACTGAACGGCATCCTCCGGGCTCCCGGGCGCAAGCACTTCGCCTCCGCGGGCAAGCCGTGCCGGCCAATACGTGAACCGACCCGTCGGATCCTCCGGGCCGACAATAAGACCCGCCCTGCAAATGAAGGCGCTTTCGCCCACCGCCTGCTCGCACGCGACTTTCGCGGCACCATAGATTTCTTCACTGCTATACTCGACATCAGGGGCGGTGGGTGCGCGCAGCGCAGCCGTGTCCGCCCGCTGCCCGGGCGTGCGATTGTCCGCATAAACGCTTACCGTCGAGACGAAGGTCCAGTGCCCGGCCTGCTGCTTGAGTGCGGCGACCGCGCGGCGCACCTGGCCCGGATGACGTGATACATCCACGACGGCATCGAACTCCTGGCGCGCAAGCGGCTCAAGCCCGTCTGAAACGTCGCGGTCGACAGCAACAAATTTCGCGCCGGTCGCAATCGGACCCGCAAGCCCCCGTGCGGCACACGTCACGTCATGTCCGGCCGCGCAGGCATGAGCCGCGATCGCGCGCCCAAGAAACTGGCTCCCGCCCAGAATCAACAGACGCATGAAACCGCCTCCCGTACCGATCGGATGTAATCACTTGAACAGCGGCGTGCCCGGAACGAAGGCGTCGAACGCGGCCCAGAATTGCGAGCGGTAGCGGTCCTGCTCCTGCAGGATCTCGTGCTTGGACCCGGCAATCACCAGATGCGAGCCGGCGCGCAAATGATAGGCGAATTCCTCGATCGCCGCGGTCGAGACGATGGTGTCGCTGCTGGCGGCCAGCATCAGGATCGGCTGGCGGATTTCGGAAGGATAGTTCGACGCGCGAAAGCCGTGCATCGCGCGAAACGCCGTGTCGGCCCAGGCGACCGTCGGCGAGCCGATGCCCAGCGTCGGGTCTTCTTCCAGGATCGCGGCGTTGCGGGCAAAGCGCACGGGATCGCTGGTGAAGGGATTGTTGATGAAGGACTCGGTGCCGGTCAGCGCGTCGCTGCCTCCAGGCACGTAACGGCCGCCCTGACCTGCGAGCCGCAGCACCCGCAACAATGTGCGCGCCGCAAACGAGGTCCGGCTTCCCGGCAGATCGATCATCGGCGCCGACAGCACCATGCGGTCGAACCAGCGTTTTCCCGCATGCGCGACGCGCAGCATCACGGCGCCGCCCATCGAATGCGCCAGCGCGAAATAGGGCGGCGGGCAATCCGGCAGCACCACCTGCTGCACGAAGGTCTCGACGTCGATTTCGAAATCGGAGAAATCGCGGACATAACCCTTGCGCGGATCGCGCAGGCGCCGCGAGGAATGGCCCTGGCCGCGCCAGTCGATCATCGCCACCGCGAACCCGCGATCGCGCAGGTCGCGCACCGTCTCGAAATATTTCTCGATCTGCTCGCTACGGCCGGTAAAGACGCAGACGGTGCCTTTGCGGCCTGCCGGCGGCGCCCAGCGCGCAAAGCGAAGTTCGGCGCCGTCAGGCGTCTTGATGGTGCCGCTGACGACATCCTCCGGAACCGGATTGGCAGGGATCGAGACGAGCGTCATGGACGGGGAACCGGCTAGGAAAGGAGGAATGGAAATCAAGGCGGGCTGGCAAAAAGAGGCTCGATTCGGCCCCTCTTGAACGGTGTTCGGCCCCTCCCATATCATTTCTGTGCAGGCCGCTACCAGTGTTTCGGGAACCCGGACATTGAGGCTGCACATGGACGAAAGCCCGGCCCGATGGCGGGCGGGTTAACTGCAACAGTCGCTCAATGGAGGACTACCCTATGCGTACCTACGATCTCGCCCCGTTTTATCGTTCCACCGTCGGCTTCGACCGCTTCTTCTCCCTGCTCGACCAGGCAGCGTCAGACGGCAGCCCCGGTTATCCCCCCTACAACATCGAGCGCACCGGCGAGAACGCCTACCGCATCAGCGTCGCGGTCTCCGGCTTCTCGCAAGGCGAGCTTTCGATCGTCGCCAAGGAAAACACGCTGACGATCAAGGGCGAGAAGTCCGCCAACGAGAACGGCCAGGACAAATCCGAAGTGCTCTATCGCGGCATCGCGGCGCGCGCCTTCGAACGCGCCTTCCAGCTTGCCGATTTCGTGCAGGTCAAGAACGCTTCGCTGGAGCACGGCCTGCTCCACGTCGATCTCGTCCGCGAGATTCCCGAAGCCAAGAAGCCGCGCAGCATTCCGATCAGCAACGGCTCGCAAACCCCGCGGGTCGTCGACAGCTCGGTCGCCGCATAACACTGTCAGGCTTTCAGCAGATATTGGCTGAACGCGAAAACGCCCCGGGAAACCGGGGCGTTTTTTCGTGCGTCATGTTCGTGATCTCACACTGCCGTGAGCGCCGTAACGTCACGCCCCGCACATCGAAACTCCCATCATGCGCAGCGCATCACGCTGAGAAAATCACGGAGCAGGTTCGATGAAGATGGTTCAACTGGTAACGGCGCTCGCGGTCACGGCATTTGCGGGATCGCTTGGCACACTCCCGGCGCAGGCCGAGGCGGCGACGCCGGTGGCGCGCAATGTTGTGCTGGTGCACGGGGCGTGGGCGGACGGCTCGACCTGGTCGGAAGTCATTCCCTATCTTCAAGCCGCGGGGCTGAAGGTCACCGCCGTACAGAATCACTGACGTCGCTTGCCGATTCCGTCGCCGCGACGCGACGCGCGCTGGCGATGCAGGACGGGCCGACCGTGCTGGTCGCGCATTCCTGGGGCGGCACCGTGATCAGCGAGACCGGAACGGATCCGAAAGTATCGGCGCTGGTCTATGTCGCCGCGCGCGGCCCTGATGCGGGCGAGGATTTTGTCGCGCTCTCCGGAAAATTCCCGGCCGGACCGGTGCGCGCCGGGATCCGGGAACATGACGGCTTCACCAAATTGTCGGAAGATTCGTTCCTGAAATATTTCGCCAACGGCGTCGAGCCCAAGAAGGCCGAGGTGCTCTACGCGGTGCAGGAGCCGACCGCCGTTTCCCTGTTTGCGGGACGCACCACCGTAGCCGCCTGGCACTCCAAGCCGTCATGGTATGCGGTCTCCAGGCAGGACCAGACCATCAATCCCGACCTCGAGCGGTTTCTGGCCAAGCGCATGAACGCGACCACGGTCGAACTGGACGCGGGTCATCTGTCGCTGGTGTCGCATCCAAAGGAGATTGCCGACCTGATCCTCGCGGCGGCGGGTCATAAGGAATAGCTGGCCGTGGTCTGATCCCTCCCCGCAAGAGGGAGGGATCAGGAAGCGCCGCTGCGGTTAGGTTTCTACTCCAGCCCCTGTACGTTGGGCATGTCCTGGGTCGGGGCGATCTGCGGTACCGGCTTGGCCGGGACCGAACCTGTGGTCACGGCCGCGGGCGGCGGCGTTTGCGCTTCAGCCGATTTCGGCTGGGCTGCCGCCGATTGCTGCACCGGTTCCGCCGCGGCGGCGGGCTTGGCCGCAGGCTCGACGGTGGCCGGCCGGGCGGCGGCCACCGGTTTGGCCGCCGGTTCGACAGCCGTGGACGGCTTGGCGGCGGCGGCGAGCGGGCTCGGCTTCGGAACCGGCACGGTGCGGCTGGCGACCTGTGGGGCCGGCTTCGGCGCCCGCGGCGCGCCCCGGACATGGGTCGGCGGCAGCGGTCCGGGCGGGCCGTAATTCATGGTCAGATCGTCGTTGAAATTATCGCCCATCCGGTGCGCCGGTATGAAGCGGATGATCCGGCCGGTGCGCGCGTCGATGATCAGGCGGCCGTCATCGCCGCCCCGGTCGATCACCGAAATCGTGTAAACGAGACCGCGCTGCTGCGGGATGCCGAGCGGCGAAAATCCGCTCTCGCGCAGCACCGTGTAGACCTCGGTCGGCGGCAGCAGCATCGGCCCCTGCCCGTAGCCGTAGCGCGGCCCGGGATAGGCCGGCGGCGGCGGCGCATAACGGGGTGGCGCGTAATAGGGGTCGCCAATGTCGGATACCGAGTAATAGGGCGAGCGTCCGGCCTCGTAAGGCGCCGGTACCTGCGCCTGCGCGGCCGTTGTGGCGAGAACCGTCCCCGCCGCAAAAACCCATCCTGTGAAGAACTTCATCATTCCTAGCTCCTGTTAGCCCCTGCCTGGAGCGTGTTCGCTCTCTTGCCCGGCCGTCCCGGAACCGAATTTCCTTGTGAAATCCGGCGGTCCTTGGGCCGGATCGCGGCGCGTTTGCCCCAAATCCGGGGCAGTATGTTTCGGCAAACCCGGGCAGTGTGTTTCGACCGCTACAGGCACGGATCAGCTATGCGGACAGGGACTTTCACGCGCTTGTGTGATAGAGAAAAATTTGGCATGGTCGGGAGTTAGGACAGTATCACTGTCTCAATCGTGGGGCATTCCCGGCACAGGGATTGCAACGAAAACCGGGCGGTTTCGAGCTCCGGTAAGTACAGGCAAGGCCGTTCCTCAGGGACGTTGAACGCCCAAGCCTGAATTTAGGAAATTTCGGCTCGCGGTGGACGAGCGGTGGCCCGGTGGGTGCCGCAAGCGCCCAAGGTGCGCCGGTGACAGCTAAGGCCCTTGACCTGATTGAGAGGACTAAGATGAGCGGGTCGGAATTCGAGCGCGAAAACATCGTGACAGAAACGCTGTCGGCGACCGCTATCTCGAAACCGGACGACGCCGCGTATTCAGAACCTTTGCATACCGAGCCTCAGCGCGAGTGGAGCTGGCGTCCGCCGGTCGAGGGCCTCTACGACCCGAGCCTCGAAAAGGATTCCTGCGGCGTCGGCTTCATCGCCAACATCAAGGGCAAGAAGTCGCATCAGATCGTCGACGACGCGATCAACATTCTCTGCAACCTCGAACATCGCGGCGCCGTGGGCGCCGACCCGCGTGCCGGCGACGGCGCCGGCATCCTGGTGCAGATCCCGCACGCGTTCTTCGCGCGCAAGGCCGCCGAGATCGGCTTCAAGCTGCCGAAGCCCGGCGAGTACGCCATCGGTGCGCTGTTCCTGCCGAAGGAAACGGCGTGGCGCAAAGTCATCCAGAGCATCATCGCCGACCAGATCAAGAACGAAGGCCTGAAGCTGCTCGGCTGGCGCGACGTGCCGACCGACAATTCCTCGCTCGGCGAAACCGTCAAGCCGACCGAGCCATCCTGCATGCAGGTGTTCATCGGCCGCAACGGCGCGACCAAGACCGAGGATGATTTCGAGCGCCGGCTCTATATCCTGCGCAAGTCGATCTCGCAGGCGATCTATCAGCGCCGCGATCGCGGCCTTGCCGGCTATTACCCGGTCTCGATGTCGTGCCGGACCGTGATCTACAAGGGCATGTTCCTCGCCGACCAGCTCGGCAAGTATTATCCCGATCTGCACGAGCCGGACTTCGAGAGCGCGCTGGCGCTGGTGCATCAGCGCTTCTCGACCAACACCTTCCCGGCCTGGTCGCTGGCGCATCCCTACCGGATGATCGCCCATAACGGTGAAATCAACACGCTGCGCGGCAACGTCAACTGGATGGCGGCGCGGCAGGCCTCGGTGCATTCGGAACTGTACGGCAAGGACATCTCCAGGCTGTGGCCGATTTCATATGAGGGCCAGTCCGACACCGCCTGTTTCGACAACGCGCTCGAATTCCTGGTGCAGGGCGGCTACTCGCTGCCGCACGCCGTGATGATGATGATTCCGGAAGCCTGGGCCGGCAATCCGCTGATGGATGAGACGCGCCGCGCCTTCTACGAATATCACGCCGCGATGATGGAGCCGTGGGACGGCCCCGCCGCGATCGCCTTCACCGACGGCCGCCAGATCGGCGCAACGCTGGACCGCAACGGCCTGCGGCCGGCGCGCTATCTCGTTACCAAGGACGATCGGATCGTGATGGCGTCCGAAATGGGCGTGCTCAAGATCCCCGAGGACCAGATCATCACCAAGTGGCGGCTGCAGCCCGGCAAGATGCTGCTGGTCGACCTCGAACAGGGCCGCCTCATTCCCGACGACGAGATCAAGGCTGATCTGGCCAAGAGCCATCCCTACAGCGACTGGCTGCATCGCACCCAGATCCAGCTCGAGGAATTGCCCGACGCTTCGAGCAAGGGCATGCGCTCCAACCTGCCGCTGCTCGACCGGCAGCAGGCGTTCGGCTATTCGCAGGAAGACGTTACCATCCTGATGACGCCAATGGCCTCGACCGGCGAAGAGGCCGCGGGCTCGATGGGCAACGACACGCCGATCTCGGCGCTGTCGGACCGGCCGAAGCCCCTGTTCACCTATTTCAAGCAGAATTTCGCGCAGGTCACCAACCCGCCGATCGATCCGATCCGTGAAGAGCTTGTCATGAGCCTGGTCTCGATCATCGGGCCGCGGCCGAACCTGTTCGACCTGCAGGGCCTCGCTTCGACCAAGCGTCTCGAAGTGCGCCAGCCGATCCTGACCGACGCGGATCTGGAAAAGATCCGCTCGATCTCCGACGTTGCCGACAGCCATTTCAAGTCGCGCACGCTCGACACGACTTTCCATGCCGGCTTCGGCGCGGCGGGCCTCGAGCAGGTGCTCGACGAACTCTGCGCGCGCGCCGAAGGCGCGGTGCGCGAAGGCGTCAACATCATCATCCTGTCCGACCGCATGGCGGGCTCGGACCGGATTCCGATCCCCTCGCTGCTGGCCTGCGCCGCCGTGCATCATCATCTGATCCGCACCGGCCTGCGCACCTCGGTCGGCCTGGTCGTCGAATCCGGCGAACCGCGCGAAGTGCATCACTTTGCGTGCCTCGCCGGCTACGGCGCCGAAGCGATCAACCCGTATCTGGCGTTCGAAACCATCATCGCGATGAAGGACCGCCTGCCCGGCTCGCTCGACGATTACGAGATCGTCAAGCGCTACATCAAGTCGATCGGCAAGGGCCTCTTGAAGGTGATGTCCAAGATGGGCATCTCGACCTACCAGTCCTATTGCGGCGCGCAGATTTTCGACGCCGTCGGCCTGAAGGCAGATTTTATCGCCAAGTATTTCGCCGGCACCCACACCCGGGTCGAAGGCGTGGGTCTTGCCGAAATCGCCGAGGAGACCTGCCGCCGTCACAGCGATGCGTTCGGCGACGCGCAGGTCTACAAGACCGCGCTCGATGTCGGCGGCGAATATGCCTACCGCACCCGCGGCGAGGACCACGCCTGGACCGCTGAATCGGTCTCGATGCTGCAGCATGCCGCGCGCGGCAATTCACTGGAGCGCTACAAGGCGTTCGCCAAAATCCTCAACGAGCAATCCGAGCGGCTATTGACGCTGCGCGGCCTGTTCCGGATCAAGTCCGCCGAAGACGAGAAGCGCAAGCCGATCAAGCTCGACCAGGTCGAGCCCGCCAAGGACATCGTCAAGCGCTTCGCCACCGGCGCGATGAGCTTCGGCTCGATCTCGCGCGAGGCGCACACCACGCTGGCGATCGCGATGAACCGGATCGGCGGCAAGTCCAACACCGGCGAAGGCGGCGAAGAGGCCGATCGCTTCAAGCCGATGCCGAACGGCGATTCGATGCGCTCGGCGATCAAGCAGGTCGCCTCGGGCCGGTTCGGCGTGACGACGGAGTACCTCGTCAACTCCGACATGATGCAGATCAAGATGGCGCAGGGCGCCAAGCCCGGCGAAGGCGGCCAGTTGCCCGGCCACAAGGTCGACGCCGTGATCGCGCGCGTGCGGCATTCGACGCCGGGCGTCGGCCTGATCTCGCCGCCGCCGCACCACGACATCTATTCGATCGAGGATCTGGCGCAGCTGATCTACGACCTCAAGAACGTCAATCCGGACGGTCAGGTCTCGGTCAAGCTGGTCTCCGAAATCGGTGTCGGCACCGTGGCCGCGGGCGTAGCCAAAGCACGCGCCGACCATGTGACGATCGCAGGCTTTGAGGGCGGCACCGGCGCGTCGCCGCTGACCTCGATCAAGCACGCAGGCTCTCCGTGGGAAATCGGCCTTGCCGAAACCCACCAGACGCTGGTGCGCGAGCGACTGCGCAGCCGCATCGTGGTCCAGGTCGACGGCGGCTTCCGCACCGGACGTGACGTCGTGATCGGCGCGCTGCTCGGCGCCGACGAATTCGGCTTTGCCACCGCGCCGTTGATCGCGGCCGGCTGCATCATGATGCGCAAGTGCCATCTCAACACCTGCCCGGTCGGCGTCGCGACGCAGGATCCGGTGCTGCGCAAGCGCTTCACCGGCCAGCCCGAGCACGTCATCAACTACTTCTTCTTCGTCGCCGAGGAAGTCCGCGAGATCATGGCCCAGCTCGGCTACCGCACCTTCAACGAGATGGTCGGCCAGACCCAGATGCTCGACCAGTCGACGCTGGTGGCGCACTGGAAGGCCAAGGGCCTCGACTTCTCAAAACTGTTCGTGCGCCAGAAGGAACAGCCCGGCCAGAAGATCTATCACGCCGAGAGCCAGGACCATCATCTGGAAGCCGTTCTCGACCGCCGCCTGATCGAGAAGGCGCAGGCCGCCATCGACCGCGGCGCGCCGGTGAAGATCGACGAGGAGATCAACAACACCGACCGCTCGGCCGGTGCGATGCTGTCGGGCACGCTGGCCAAGATCTACGGCCATGCCGGCCTGCCGCTCGACACCATCCAGGTCAGCCTGAAGGGCACCGCGGGCCAGGCGTTCGGCGCCTGGCTGACGCGCGGCGTCACCTTCGAGCTCGAAGGTGAAGGCAACGACTATGTCGGCAAGGGCCTGTCGGGCGGCCGCATCATCGTCAAGCCGCCGCGCAATTCCGGCATCGTGCCGGAAGAGTCCATCATCGTCGGCAACACCGTGATGTATGGCGCGATCGAGGGTGAATGCTATTTCCGCGGCATCGCCGGCGAGCGCTTCGCGGTGCGTAACTCCGGCGCGGTCGCGGTCGTCGAAGGCGCCGGCGACCATTGCTGCGAATACATGACCGGCGGCATCGTCGTGGTGCTGGGCAAGACCGGGCGCAACTTCGCAGCCGGCATGTCCGGCGGCATCGCCTATGTGCTGGACGAGGCCGGCGACTTCGCCAAGCTGTGCAACATGGCGATGGTCGAGCTCGAACCGGTGCTCTCGGAAGAAATGATCAACCAGAACACCTATCACCACACCGGCGATCTCGAAGCGCATGGCAGGGTCGACGTGTTCCAGAACCTGCTCGACTCCGACGTCGAGCGGCTGCACGTCCTGATCACGCGGCACGCCAAGCTGACCGGTTCGAAGAGGGCCGAAGAGATCCTCGCCGACTGGAAGACCTGGCTGCCGAAATTCCGCAAGGTGATGCCGGTGGAATACCGCCGCGCGCTGAAGGAATTGAAGGCGAACGCCGACGCCGAGCCAAAAATCGCGATCGGGGCGTAATGTTATCCTCATGGTGAGGAGGCGCTTGCGCCGTCTCGAACCATGAGGCCACGGTTGGGCCTCCCATCCTTCGAGACGCGGCAAAGACGCCGCTCCTCAGGATGAGGGTCTGAGAGGGAATGACGAAGCTTAAGTTGCAGGAACGTTGGGTTTAATGGGCAAGATCACAGGTTTTCTGGAAATCGACCGGCACGACCGCAAATATGCGCCCGTCGCCGACCGCTTGCAGCACTATCGCGAATTCGTCATTCCGCTGAGCGAGAAAGACACCCGCGACCAGGCCGCGCGCTGCATGAATTGCGGCATTCCCTATTGCCACGGCACCGGCTCGGTTCAGCCGGGTACGCCGGGCTGCCCGGTCAACAACCAGATCCCTGATTTCAACGACCTCGTCTATCAGGACAATTGGGAAGAAGCCTCGCGCAATCTGCACTCGACCAACAATTTCCCGGAGTTCACCGGCCGCATCTGCCCGGCGCCGTGCGAGGCCTCCTGCACGCTCAACATCGACGACAACCCGGTCACCATCAAGACCATCGAATGCGCGATCGTCGACCGCGCCTGGGACAATGGCTGGCTGAAGCCGGAAATCGCCCCCAGCACGACCGGCAAGAAGGTTGCGATCGTCGGTTCCGGCCCTGCGGGCCTTGCCGCCGCGCAGCAGCTCGCGCGCGCCGGCCATGACGTCCATGTCTACGAGAAATTCGCCAAGGCCGGCGGCCTGCTCCGCTACGGCATTCCCGATTTCAAGATGGAAAAGCACGTCATCGACCGCCGCGTGGCGCAGATGGAAGCCGAGGGCGTCACCTTCCATTACGGAGTCCATGTCGGCGGCACTTCGCAAGGAAATGGTCAAACCGCGATCGATCCGCGCGAGTTGCACCGGCAATACGACGCGGTGGCCCTGACCGGCGGCGCCGAAGCCGGCCGCGATCTGCCGATCCCGGGCCGCGACCTCGACGGCATCCACTTCGCGATGGATTTCCTGCCGCAACAAAATCGCCGCGTCTCCTCCGAGCCGCTCGGGGCGGCCGCGGAGATCCTCGCCGGCGGCAAGCATGTCGTCGTGATCGGCGGTGGCGACACCGGTTCGGACTGCATCGGCACGTCGTTCCGACAGGGCGCGAAGTCCGTGACCCAGCTCGAAATCATGCCGGCGCCGCCCGAGCACGAAGACAAGGGCGTGACCTGGCCGAACTGGCCGTTGAAAATGCGGACGTCGTCGAGCCAGGCCGAAGGCGCCCGCCGCGAATTCGCGGTGCTGACGCAGAAATTCTCAGGCGTCGACGGCAAGGTGCAGAAGCTGCATTGCGTGCAGGTCAACGAAAAATTCCAGCCGGTCGCCGGCACCGAATTCGAACTCGACGCGCAGCTGGTGCTGCTGGCGATGGGCTTCGTGCATCCGGTCCATGACGGCATGCTGAAGACGCTCGGCGTCGACCTCGACCAGCGCGGCAACGTTCGCGCCAACCTGACCGACTACCAGACCTCGGTGCCGAACGTGTTTTCCGCCGGGGACATGCGCCGCGGCCAGTCGCTGGTGGTGTGGGCGATCCGCGAGGGGCGCCTCTGCGCCCGCGCCATCGACCAGTATCTGATGGGATCGACCACGCTGCCGCGGTAAGCGGGGCCTGGCGCAATCGGACATAAAAATGGTGCAGCGCGCCGGAGCACGCTGCACCATTTTCGCAAGTGTCAGTCCTGCGGAACGCTGAACTTACGGACAGATCCGCACGGGACCAGCCCAGTAGCAGGAAGGCGCATAGTAGCCGCCGCCATAACCGTAGCCGCGACCACGACCGCGACCACCACGATGGTGGTGGTGATGGTGACCACGACCGCCGCCACGGCCTCGTCCGCCGCCGCGACCACCGCCACCGCGGCCTCCGCCGCCACGACCACCGCGCTGCGCGTACGCTGCCGTTGTCGATCCTCCAACCATCAGCGCCGTCACACCGACGATGCTGAAACAATAGATGCCAACGAGAATAATCGTAGCCAAAGTACGTGATAAAATGCTGCGAGAGGCGGTTTTGCCTTGGGCCATTGAAACTCCTTCTGTAAGGAGTACCAGAGTGGGGCCGCTTTGCTCTGCGGTCAAGCACTAGTGGGTGTGACACCGTCACACAACTGTTAGCGGTGTGTCACAATTTCCTCCCCTCGCCTTGGCACGCAAGCGAGGCGATGAGTTCAGTGCTGAAGGCGCACGCCGAGCATGACGATGGTGGCGGCAGTGCTGTTGCCGGGGAGGTTTGAATCCAGCCAATCGCGGCGGACCGTGCCCTTGACCCAGAGATTGCGGGTCATCTTGTAGATGAGGTCGCCGGACACCGTATAGATCTTGTCCTTGCGGTTGTCGCCCTGGTAGTCGAGCGTGCCCCAGGTGAACTTGCCGATCGCGGTCAGCCAGCGGCGGAAATCATGATCGACCTCAACGGTGTAGATGTGCGTCAGCACGCCGGATACGCCGGGCAGCGTGGTCTCGGTGATCGTGGTGTCGGAATAGAACTTGGCCGTGGTCAGCGGTGTCGCCGTCCAGGTCAATGAAGCCGAGGTCAGCAGGCCTTCGAGGCGGTTGAGGCGGCTGTCGACATAGTCGCGCGCGGCGTAACCGACCGCGATTTCGCCGGTGAGCAGCCGCGAGAATTCGAAACTCGTGCCGCCCTTGACGTAGCCGCCGGTGGAATCGCGCGCGAAGCCGCTGCGGTCGAGTCTCAAATCATGCACGCGGCTGTCGGCCTGCGCTTCCACGAATGGCTTCAAGCCCGGCATCAGATCGTAGCTGACGCGGCCGACGCCGCCGAACTGGTTGAAGTTGCGGTCGTCGTTGCTGGTCGAGGTGCCGTCGGTGAGCTTGGAATAGGTATAGGCGGTGCGATCGACGGTGGCGCCGCCGGAAACCTGCAGGCGGTTGAAATTCTGGTCGAAGCCGAAGGTGCCGCCGAACGTGGCATAGACCGGATATCTTTGCAGGCCGGCCTGGATGTTCGGACTGCCCGGATTGTCGGTGGCGAGACGCAGCCGCGCCTGCGCGAGCAGCCGCGTGTCGCGCGAGACGTCGAGACGGCCGTCGACATGGCCGGTGAAATCCGGACGATCGACAACGACCGGCGCCGGCGAAACCGTGCCGTCGGCCGGCGGCGGAAAAGTGTTGCCGTAGCCGGTGAACGATCCGCGCAAATCCGCGACGACAGCGTGGCGCTCCCAGTCCGACATCACGAGGAGTTCCGGCGCGATCACATAGAACGGCGAGCCCTTCTCATCGACGGTGCGGCGCGGGTTGGTGTTGTAGCCGCCCGAGAGTTCGAGCGCCGATTTGATCAGGAAGCTGCCGGCGTAATCGCCGACCGCGCCGAACGGATCGTCATCGATCTTGAGCCGCTTGCGAGCGGGTTGGCCTACCACCGTGCCGGCCATCGCCGGCGGGATCGGGGCCTTGTTCGCGGTCTGCGACGGCGGAATCGAAAGCCGCAGCGGTGTGTTCGACAGCAGCGGCGGCCGGCTGCCGGGCCCCGGCGGCGGCTTCGGCCGGACCTGTCCCGGATAATATTTCGGCTTCTGAAGCTTGCGGTTGAGCGAGTCGTAGCCGGAGCTGGAGGCGCCGCTGGCGGCGGGCAGGCCATAGCGCGGGATCGCCCCGATGCGCGACGGCGCGGGCTTCTCCTTGTCGCGAACCCGGGCGTCGTTGGCCTCGTCGCTGGTTTTGTCGTTGGCCTCGGCACTGGTCCGCCGCAGCGGCGAATCCACCGGCATCAGCTGGCTGCTGCGGGTCGGGCTGAACAGGTCAGGCGTGACGGTCTGGGCCTGCGCTGGGGTCCCGGTCAGGGCAATCAGCGCAAGGCATGGCAATACCGCGCGGAACACTGTCGCGCGCCTGCTACGGCCCTCTACTGGACCTGCCATCACGATGAAAATACTCCAACAACGTCAGCTACTTATTCGACGTGTTCCGAGCGCGCGGGGGAAACGTCGTTAATGGAGTTAAAACAATTATGGTTAATGACCCGTTGAGAGCCGGCGGCCCGCGTCGCATCGCCAAATCGGCCGTGCTAAGGAGGGGTCCGGGGGCTTTGCCCCTCCTCCCTGGATTTAAGACATGGCCAAGCCGAAACCGCTGATGGCAAAATCATCCGGCACCGATCACGCCAACGCCGCCATCGAGTCGGCCCTGCGCACGCTCGATGTCGAGGCCGGCGGCATCGCCGCGATCACGGCGGCGCTGCAGTCCGACCTCCGCGCGCCGTTCGCGGCGGCCGTCGATTGCATCGGCAACGCCAAGGGCCGGCTGATCGTGACCGGGCTCGGCAAGTCGGGCCATATCGGCCGCAAGATCGCCGCGACCTTTGCCTCCACCGGCACGCCGGCGTTCTTCGTCCATGCCGCGGAGGCCAGCCATGGCGATCTCGGCATGATCACCGCCGACGACGTCATCCTGGCGCTGTCCTGGTCCGGCGAGCAGCCGGAGATGAAGAATCTCATCACCTATGCCACCCGCTTTTCCATTCCCCTGATCGCGATGACCGCGGACCGGGAATCGACCCTGAGCAAGGCCGCCGACGTCGCGCTGACCTTGCCGAAGGCGCGCGAGGCCTGCCCGCATAATCTGGCGCCGACCACCTCCTCGCTGATGATGCTCGCGCTCGGCGACGCGCTGGCAATCGCGCTGCTCGAAGGCCGCGGCTTCACCTCGGTCGATTTCAGCGTGCTGCATCCCGGCGGCAAGCTCGGCGCGCTGCTCAAATACACCCGCGACCTCATGCATTCGGGTGACGCGGTGCCGCTGAAGCCGCTCGGCACCAAAATGTCGGATGCGCTGGTCGAGATGTCGTCGAAGGGCTTTGGCTGCGTCGGTATCACTGACGGTCGCGGCCATATCGTCGGCATCGTCACCGATGGCGATCTGCGCCGCCACATGCGCCCCGATCTGATGACCGCCACCGTCGACGAGGTGATGACGAAGAATCCCAAGACCATCGGCCGCGACCTGCTCGCGGGCGAGGCGCTGGAGATCCTCAATTCCTCGAAGATCACCGCGCTGATCGTGACCGACGCCAGCAAGCCGGTCGGCATCGTGCATCTGCATGATTTGCTCCGCGCGGGCGTGGCGTAGCTCCAAGGGACTTCGTAGGGTGGGCAAAGGCGCAGAGCGCCGTGCCCACCATCCCGACCGTGCGCTCGAGGGTGGGCACGCTGCGCTTTGCCCACCCTACAATTCCCGCAATGACGGCTATCTGGGAAATCTCGCCGCCGTTTCCTCGAGCGGCAAGGCCAGCGCGTTGGCCAGATATGACACCGTGCGGTAGAAGCCGCAGAGCTGGATGATCTCGACGATTTTTGCGTCGTCATAATGTGCCGACAGCGCCTTGAATTCGGCCTCATCGAGCGTCGCGCGGTCGTGCAGGGCATCGACGGTTGCGATCAGCACCTGCTCGGCTTCCGACCAGCAGGCGGCCCTGGCATCGCCGAGCACGATGGCGCGGACCTGTTCGGCGGTCAGGCGGGCGGCCTCCGCGAACGCCGCGATATGCACGCCCCATTCGTACTCGCAGCCGGTCCGCGCGCAGGTGCGGTCGATCACGATCTCGCGTTCTCGCAAGCTGAGCGGGCCGCGATCCAGCAGACTGCCGCCGCGGAATTTCTCCCAGGCGCGGGCGTTGCCGGCCACCACCCGGAACAGCGTCAGCGGCGGCGCGCCGCGCATGATGCGCTCGAATTGCCCTTGAATCTCGGGTGGATAAGGCGGTTGCAGCGGCGCTATCCGGGGCGCGGTCTGTGACATCGGTCCACTCCTGTGCTACAATAAATGTAGCACTACGCTACAATATCTGTAGCGGCTCGCAAGAGCTTTCCGATTCCGAAACAGGCCCCTGCCATGAAGAAACGCGCCGTCCGCGGCTCCCGCACCGGCCGGCCGGTGATGGCGCTGCTCGACCTGCTCGGGCGCCGCTGGACCTTGCGCATCCTGTGGGAGCTGCGCGAGGGACCGCTGACCTCGCGCGCGCTACGCACCGCCTGCGACGGGGCCTCGCCGACGGTCATGCAGACCCGGCTGACCGAGTTGCGCGAGGCCGGCCTGATCGAACTGCTGCCGGGCGATGGCTATGGCCTCACCGCGCTCGGCCTCGAATTGAACGAAACCTTCCTTCCTCTCCACCGCTTTGCGGAGCGGTGGAGCAAGCAAATGCAAGCTTGAGCATGATCTGATCGGAAAACCGGTACCCACTTTTCCGGATCATGCTCTAGGCCACCGCTACCGTCAGGCTGGCGCCATCGGCCTGCACGACCTTGACGCGGCTGCCGGCCGGCGCATCGGGGCCGGCGACGCGCCAGATCGTGTCGTCGATCCGCACCGTGCCTGTGCCGCCAACGATCGGTTTTTCCAGCGTGAACTCCCGGCCGATCATCGCTTCGGTCCGCCGGTTGAGGAACGGGTTGCTCTGGCTGCTGCTGCCGGCGCTCTTGGCAAAATGCCGCCACGCCGGCACGGCCGCGGCCGCGAACAACGCGAACATCAAAAGCTGCGTCTGCCATGACGGGTTGATCGCAAACGACACCAGCCCGACCATCAGCGATGAAAGCCCGAGCCAGAACAGGAAGACACCCGGCGCCAGCAATTCCAGCGCCATCAGGATGAAGCCGAAGATCAGCCAGTTCCAGGTGCCCAGGGTAGCAAACATGTCGGCCATGACACGACCTCTGTCCTTTTTAGTCGAACTCGACAACACACCGGCGGTGCGCCCCCTCTCCCGCACTTGCGGGGGAGGGTTGGGGTGGGGGCTCTCTCCGCGAGATGACTCGTGGAGAGAGCCCCCACCCGCCTCGCTTTCGCTCGGCACCCTCCCCCGCAAGCGCGGGAGAGGGAAATCTCTTACCGCTGCGGCGAGAACGGTGACGGCGGCGGCGGCGGTGGCGGCGTCGGACCGGTGCTCGGCACCGAACCACGCCGCGCGACTGCCGCGGTAGCGGCGTCGCCGAAGGTCGCCTTGGCGATCTCGCCGATGCCGGCGAGCGAGCCCAGGATGCTGGTCGCCTCGATCGGCAGCATCAGGATTTTCTGGTTCGGCGATTCGGCCAGTTGCCCGAACGCCTTGATGTATTTATCGGCGATGAAGTAGTTCAGCGCGGCAACGTCGCCCTTGGAGATGGCTTCGGACACCATCTGCGTCGCCTTGGCTTCGGCCTCCGCCGAACGCTCGCGCGCCTCGGCGTCGCGGAACGCGGCTTCTTTGCGGCCCTCGGCCTGCAGGATCTGGCCCTGTTTTGCGCCTTCAGCGCGTAAAATCTCCGACTGCCGCTGGCCTTCGGCCTGCAGAATGTCGGCGCGCTTGACGCGCTCGGCCTTCATCTGCCGGCCCATGGCCTCCACGAGATCCGCCGGCGGCACGATGTCCTTGATCTCGATGCGGTTGACCTTCAACCCCCACGGCGACACCGCGGCGTCGACCACGCGCAGCAGCCGCTCGTTGATCTCGTCGCGGTGCGACAGCACCTGGTCGAGGTCCATCGAACCCATCACCGAGCGGATGTTGGTCATCGTCAGCACGATGATCGCCTGCTCGAGATGGGCCACCTCGTAGCTGGCCTTGGCGGCGTCGAACACCTGGAAGAACGCGACGCCGTCCACCGTCACGGTGGCGTTATCCTTGGTGATCACTTCCTGCTCGGGAATGTTGATCACCTGCTCCATCATATTCATCTTGCGGCCGACGCGGTCGAAATAGGGAACGATGATGTTCAACCCCGGCGACAGCGTGCGGGTGTATTTGCCGAACCGCTCGATGGTCCAGTCATAGCCTTGCGGCACCGTTTTGACGCCGGCGAACAGGGTCACAATGACCAGCAGCAAAAACGCAATCGCGAAAATGTCGAAACCAGTCATGAATTCCCTCCAAAACCGGCAAGACCGTTGCCGGACGCGGTCGTCCATATGTCTGCCGGATGCCACCGCCGGTTCAGCCCGGCTGTTCTCTTACAATGGTTACGTAGGGAGCCGTTTGACGCCTGCCAGATGTATGGCGCTTGGACAATGGAATATCAAATCCAGCCCTGAAGCTCGCGCAACACGAGCTGGCGGATCACGTCCATGCCGGGCTCGGAGTCGTTGAGGCAGGGGATCAAGGCGAATTGCTCGCCGCCATTGTGCTTGAATATTTCGGCGTTTTCCTGCGCGATCTCTTCCAGCGTCTCCAAGCAATCGGCGGAGAAGCCGGGGGTCACCACGGCTATGCGCTTGACACCATCCTTCGCGAGCTGCGCGATGGTCTTGTCGGTGTAGGGCTGCAGCCACTCGTCGAAGCCGAAGCGCGATTGAAATGTAAGCTTGAGTTTGGACGCATCAAGGCCCATGCGCCGGCGCAAGGCGTCGGTTGTTGCGATGCACTGCGCCTGGTAGGGATCGCCCTTGTCGACATACTTTTGCGGCATGCCGTGAAACGACGCGACGATCAGTTCGGGCTGGAACGGCAAGGTCGCCAGATGCGCATTGATTGAGACCGCCAGCGCGTCGATGTAGTCGGGGTCGTCATAGTAAGGCGGCGTCACCCGCAATATCGGCTGCGCGCGCATGCCGGCCAGCACGCGGAAAACCTCGTCGCACACGGTGGCCGAGGTCGCCGCGGAATATTGCGGATAGAGCGGCACGACCAGCAGACGGTCGCAGCCTTGCGCGGTCAGGGCATCGATGCGCGAGCGGATCGACGGATTGCCGTAACGCATCGCCCAGTCGACCACGACGTGATCATGGTCCGCGATCGCCTCGGCCAGCTTCTCGGCTTGCGCGCGCGTGATGGTCTTGAGCGGCGATTCGTCTCGATCGACGTTCCAGATCTTCTGGTAGTCGCGCGCCTTGCGGCGGGGACGGATGCGCAGAATGATGCCGTTGAGGATCAGCTTCCAGCGCAGCCCCTGGTCCTCGATCACGCGCGGGTCGGAGAGGAATTCCTTGAGGTAGACCCGCACGCCCCTGGTATCGGCGGTATCGGGCGTGCCGAGATTGACCAGCAGCACGCCGACGCGCTCCGGCTTGGCTTCCGGCGCAGGCTTCGCACTTCCTATGGGAACGACCACGGTCATGATTTCCGTGGCTTCGCGCGTTGCACCATCCTTGTCAAGACAAGCATCGGTTCGCTACGCTCAGGTCTTGCCCGGGGCGGGAGGAACCATGACGGTCGCCGAATGGTGCGTTTTCGGAACGCTGCTGCTGTACTTGCTGACGATCGCCTCGGTCAAATGGATCGGGTTTCGCCGTTTCGACAATGCGAGGCCCCGCGACCCCGATTTCTACGAGGATCCGATCCGCGCCCGGGCTCTGGGCGCCCATCAGAACGGCATCGAGGCCTTTCCGTTTTTTGCGGTCGCGGTCCTGCTGGCCGAGTTTCGCCTCGGGCCGCAACATTTGATCGACGAGCTGGCGGTGCTGTTCCTGATCGTGCGGATCGCCTACGTCTTCACTTATCTCGGCAACCGCCCGACGCTGCGCTCGATCCTGTGGTCCATCGGTTTTGCGATCAACATCGCGATCTTCTTCCTGCCGGCGGTCAAGGGGTATTTGCCGGGGTAGCGCCATCTCTCGTCGTCCCGGCCTTGAGCCGGGACCCATACGCCGCGGCAGTTATTGTGCGAAAGGTGTCTAACGTCTGCGCTCTCACCGATGGGCCGCGGCGTATGGGTCCCGGGTCAAGCCCGGGACGACGGCGGTGTTTTTCGCTACACCATATCCAAACACACCTTCGCGTTCTCGCGACGCGATGCGCCCGAGCTTTGCCAGAACTTCCTTGCCCTCCAATGAGAGGGCGCAGGGAAGACCGGGTGCGCGCTGCACCCGCGGTCCCGTGTGCGGTCTGCACTAAGTAGGCTGCACACGAGCATACAGGGCAGCGGGGAACACCCGGCCTTCCCTGCGCAATGGCTTTACGGCTAATGCCGTGCTCTCCCCGGAGACGAGTTCTTGGTTGACTCCGTCGCTGCCGTTCCCGCTCGCGCTTCTTCGACAGCTTGACGCCGGCAACGGACGCCAGGACCACACGGTTTTGCCGTACGCTTAGTCCACGCCATCGTCTCAGCGCAAACCAGCGTCCACCGCAACCCGTCCAACGTCCGTGACGACGGCCGACGCCCTCTGAGTGGGACGGGATGCGCGAATATATGCACCTGATTTTCATTCTGGTAAACAGAAATATTTTTTGCTCTGGGGCTTGACACAATTTCCGCAAATCGGAAGTGATTTGCCCGTCGGGCCAAATTGCCGCAGCTTTGCTTGCCTGTCCGGGCACCTTCAGTTCACATTGAACCTTCAAGCGGCGGAATCGCACCAAGGCACAAGCGCGGCTCGCTCCAAGGCGGCGCGGGAGATTTCATGTGATGGATACTGTGATGGATAGTGCCGTACAATCCCGCCGGTTCAGCATTATCGGCAGCGTGACAGGCCTGTTGGCGCTGCTGGTCTCGGCGCTGACGCAATTGGTGCCGGGGATTTATCTTTCCGGGCTCGTCGGTCAGGCGACCTGGAACGAGGTACTCTCAACGGGGGCGGCCGCGCTCGGCGTGATCGCCATCTCTTTCGCCGTCGTCGCGATCATCATGAAGGAAGGAAAGCTGCTGGCAGGTATCGCGGCCGTCCTCGGCTTCGTAGCCATCGCCGTCCAGATATGGTGGGTTCTGCTCATCCTGGCGATCGCTCTCATCATCCTAAACTCCCTCTAGGACAGGTGCCGCTCCCGCGTCGTGATGAAATCCCGGATCGATTGCGGGATCGGGACCGGACGGTGGGATTTCTGATCGGTATAGACCCAGACGATCTCACCGGTCACCAGCGCCTCGTTGCCTCCCTTGAGAAAGATCGCAAGCTCGAAGGTAAGGCTTGAATTGCCGATCCGCGCCACCCGCGCGCCGACGTCCAACTCCTGGTCGAACAGCACCGGCGCCTTGTACTCGATCAGCGATTTGACGACGTGGAAGTCGATGCCGGTCTTTCGGGAGTCGGCATACTGGTCGTAGCCCAGCGCGCGGAAATACTCGGTGATGGTAGTGTCGAAATAGGTCAGGTAATGCGCGTTGAAGACAACACCCTGCCCGTCGATTTCGGAATAGCGCACCCGAAACGGGTGGAAGAACCAGAACTGCTCGCGTGACATTGAATCCCCTGTAGCGCCTCTTACCTGCTCGTCTCTCGCTTACCCTACACGCTTTAATCCGTTTCAGTACCGTCCGTCCCAATGGTCTGCGTCGCGAAAGCGGGCGGGAGTCCATGCAACCGCAGAGCGGCCTTCGCGGCGACCTTGCCGACCTCCCCGCTTGCGCTAACCTTGTAGGTGCAGCTGTCGTGCGCCAGCTGCAATGCAGTGAACTCGCCTCCATCCTTTACAAAGAGGCGATCCTGCTCCCGACCGCCTTCATCGCGGACCACACCATTATGCGCGGTATAGCGAGCCGAGGTAACACCGGGATTTTCCGTTACGCTTATGTTCAAAACTGCGTTCTTTATGAAATAGACGTCGATGCCGCCATTGGCCTTGGCGATACGATCTATCCAGCAGATCGGGGCCGCAAGGGATGGCATTGCCGTCACAGCCCAGCAGACCGGAATCAGCAAGCAGGCGACGGCAATTGATCTGAAGCGCATTGCTGCCTCCCTATCGTTGCCAAATGAAGGCGCCAGTATTGCTCCTCGCGGATAGTATTCTATTCTGCGCCGCGCTCGTCCGGGCTACGGATCACAGACACGTCACCCGCTCTGCGGCGAGATAGCCGAACAAGAGGCCGAGGCCGAACAGCAGCACGAGGCCGGCCGCGCCGAATTCGATGCCGCGCATGATCAGCGCGCCGCCGCCTTCGCGGCCGGCGCTGAGGCGCTCGGCGAGGCCTCGCGCGGACACCGCGACGATGGCGATGGTCGCGACCGTGATCGCGGTGCCGAGGCCCATCACGAAGGTCGCGGCGATGCCGGCCCAGAACAGGCCCTGCGCCAGCGCGAACACGAGAACGAGGATCGCGCCCGAACAGGGCCGCAGGCCTACGGCGAAGATCGCGCCGAGGCCACGTTGCCAGCCACCGGGACCGGCAAGCTGATCCGGCGTCGGGCCGTGGGAGTGGCCGCAATGCTCGTCATGGACGTGGCCGTCCGCGTGGGAATGAGCGTCGGCATGAGCGTGCGCGTGGGCATGACCGTGCGCATGGGCGTCTGCGTGCGCGTGGGCATGTTGATGATGTTCATGGTGGTGATCGTGGTGATGGTGATCGTGGCCATGATTGTGATGATGGCCGGCCGCAGCCGTAGCGGTGGCCATCGCGGGCACCGGCTTGGCCTGCAGCGCGCGCATAAAACCGCCGCCCTTGGTCCAGACCAGCCGAGCGCCGAACGCCGCGATCAAAGCGTAGCTCGCGATCTCGATCGCCTTCTCCGCCCCGCACATGGTTTTTGCGGTGGCGTTGAGCAGCCAGGCGCAGATGCCGACGATCAGCACGGCGACCAGCGCCTGCAGCATCGCGGATGCAAACGACAGCACGATGCCGCGCCGCGCGGTCTCGTGATTGGCGACCAGATAGGACGAGATGACAGCCTTGCCGTGGCCGGGACCGGCGGCGTGGAAAATCCCGTACGCAAACGAGATCGCCAGCAGCGTCCAGACCGCCGAGCCATCGGACTTGGCGGCGCGGATGGTCGCCGACATCTCGCGATAGAATTCCGATTGCTTGGCCAGGAGCCAGCCGACGATGCCGCCGACCTGCGGCTCAGGGGCTTTGGCCGGCCGTGGGCCGCCGAACGGGTTTTGCGCCAGCAGGACGTGCAAGGCGCCGTCGACCGCGACAATGGCGGCGAGTGCGACGATCCCGATCAGGAGCGCCTGGGCAACGCTGGTGTGGCGCCTCACGGGCAATCCACCAGTATCTTGTTGGCGTACATGGCGCCGTAGTTCGAATTGTCGCCGTTCATAAAGTTGTTTTCGTTGAGCCGCTGCGCATTGGCGGTGCCGTCATTGGGCCTCTGGAATTGCAGCTTGCAGTCGGCGGGCGCGCCGACCAGCTTGATCGGGTCCTTCTCCTCGAACTTGAAATCGATGAAGTAGGCCGGATCGAACACTTCCAGCGCGGCCTGTCTGGCCTTGAACGGCGTCTTGGCGGGCAGCATGAAGTGCAGCGTCAGCGCGTCATTCTTGAATTCGAGATAGTAGTCGACCGGCTCCAAAAACCTCTCCTTCTTGCCGTCGGCCCTGGCGAAGGTGAAGTAGCCGAATTCCTTCAGCGACTCGATATTGGTCTGCGCCAGCGGCGCCAGTTCCTCACGGCTGTAGACGCCTTTTGTCTTGGTCTCGATGCCCTGCAACGCATAGGTCGAGAACATGTCGTCAAAGGTCCAGGCGTGGCGCACGCCTGAGATCGAGCCGTCGGGCGCGTAGACCACCTCGCTCTTGGCGGTGATCCAGACATGCGGATGCGCCTGGGCAGGGGCAGCGCCGAGGAGTGACACGACGATCAAGCCTAAGAAGCCGAACAGTACACGCATGACGTCGTCCCTGCGAACGCAGGGACCCATACGCCGTGGCGTCTCTTTTTGGCAGTGTGGCAATGGCGTTCCTTCAAAACAGACATCAGTGGTTATGGGTCCCCGCGCCCGTGCGCAATTGCGCACTAGGCGGGGACGAAGTGGGGCTCACGCCGCCTCTGGCGTTTCGAGCAAGCCCCGGCGGCGCAGCAGCGCGTCGGGCTCCGGCTCCCTGCCGCGGAACGCGACATAGGCATCCTCGGGGTCGCGCGAGCCGCCGGACGAATAGATGTCGTCGTGCAGGCGCCTGGCGGTGGCGGGATCGAAGATGTCGCCGGCCTCCTCGAAGGCGCCGAACGCGTCGGCGTCCATCACCTCCGACCACATGTAGCTGTAATAGCCCGACGCATAATGGTCGCCGGAGAAGATGTGGCCGAACTGGGTGGGCCGGTGGCGCAGCGCGATCTCGGCGGGCATGCCGATTTTCTCCAGCTCCGCCTTCTCGAACGCGCCGACGTCGCGGCTGGCTGATGCCGGCTGGGTGTGGAATTCGAGGTCGATCAGCGCCGAGGAGACGAACTCCACGGTGGCAAAGCCCTGGTTGAATTTGCGCGCGGCCAGGAAGCGGGTGAGCAGTTCGTCCGGCAGCGGCTCGCCGGTCTGGTAGTGTTTTGCGAACTGCCGCAGCACCTGCGGCTGCTCCTGCCAGTGCTCGTAGAGCTGCGAGGGCAGTTCGACGAAGTCGGTGAACACGGACGTGCCCGACAGCGAGGGATAGTTCACGTTGGACAGCATGCCGTGCAGGCCGTGGCCGAACTCGTGGAACAGGGTCCGCGCGTCATCAGGCGACAGCAGCGACGGCTCGCCGTCGGCGCCCTTGGCGAAATTGCAGACATTGATCACCAGCGGGGCGATCGCGCCGTCGAGCTTCTGCTGGTCGCGCAGCGAGGTCATCCAGGCGCCGGAGCGCTTGGACGGCCGGGCGAAGTAGTCGCCATAGAACAGCGCCTTGTGCTTGCCGTCGGCGCCCTTGACCTCCCAGACCCGAACGTCCGGGTGCCAGACCGGGATATCCTTGCGCTCCGAGAACGTGACGCCGAACAGGCGGGTGGCGCAGTCGAAGGCGGCCTCGATCATGTGGTCGAGCACCAGATACGGCTTGATCGCGGCGTCGTCGAAATTGGCGCGGACCTGACGCAGCTTTTCGGCGTAGTAGCGCCAGTCCCACGGCGCCAGCGCGAAATTGCCGCCCTCTTCCGCGATCATGGCCTGCAGCGCGTCGCGGTCGGCGAGCGCCCGGGCCCGCGCCGGCTTCCAGACCCGCTCCAGGAGGCTGCGCACCGCCTCGGGCGTCTTGGCCATGGAATCTTCCAGGCGGTAGGCGGCATAGGTCGGGTAACCCATGATCTTGGCGGCCTCCTCGCGGAGCCCCAGGATCTCCACCACGGTGGCGTTGTTGTCGTTGGCGTTGCCGTTGTCGCCGCGGGCGGTGAAGGCACGGAAGACCTTCTCGCGCAGGTCACGCCGGTCGGAGCTCTTCAGGAACGGCTCCACGGAAGAGCGCGACAGCGTCACGATCGCCTTGCCGGGCATCCCGCGCGCCTCGGCGGCGGCCTTGGCGGCGGCGACGAAGGCTTCGGGTAGCCCGCCGCGGTCGTCCTCGCCGAGCTCCATGAACCAGTCCTGCTCATCGCCGAGCAGATGATGGCTGAACGAGGTGCCAAGTTCGGCCAGCCGCTCGTTGATCTCGGCCCGGCGCGCCTTGGCGGCTTCGTCGAGGCCGGCACCAGCGCGGTGGAAGTTGGTGTAGGTGCGCTCCAGCAGCCGGATCTCCTCTCCGGTCAGGCCGAGCGCGGCGCGGTTGTGGTGGAGCATGGCGATGCGCCCGAACAGCACCGCGTTCATCATGATCGGATTCCAGTGCCGCGCCATCCTGGGCGACACTTCCTTGTCGATCTCCAGGATCGCCGGATTGGAGTGCGCCGACACCAGGTCGTAGAACACGGCGGAGACCTTGGAGAGCAGCTTGCCGGAGCGCTCCAGTGCCGTAACCGTGTTGGCGAAGTCCGGCGCCGCGGGATCGTGGGTGATGGCGGCGACCTCGGCGGCGTGATCGGCAAAGGCCTGCTCGAAGGCCGGCAGGAAGTGCTCCGGGAGAATTTCGGCAAAGGGCGGCGTCTCGAACGGCGTCTGCCACGGCCGGAGCAGCGGATTTACCGGGGCTTCCGGAGGGGCTGCATTTTGCTGGGTTTCCGACATCACAAATCCCGCTTTCGCGCTGAAGCCGCTTCGGGCCCCAGCCTTGTTTTTGACGCGTTTTCCTACCGCGAACCGGTTATCCACTTCGGCTCGAAAACGCTCTGAATGATGCGTCAATCTATATCACGCGATACGGCATTTTTGGGCCTTTTAAGCTTGATAGTGGGGGCCTTTTCGGAGAGATTGCGCCCACCCAACAGGACCCGTTTCCATGAGCATGCAGCCTTCTTCCGGCGCCAAGAGCGAGATCATCTGGCCGAGCGTCATCACCGTCATCTCGGCGGCGATCCTGATCGGCGCCGAGGTGTTCGGCGCGGCGTTCGCCGGCGGCTGGGCGCTCGCGATCCTGCTCGGACTCTCCGACACCGGCGCGCACATCCTGCAGGCGGTGATGTTCGGCATCGGCGTCGTGATCATGGTCGGCTTCATCCGCCAAGCTCAGCGCATCGAGCCGTTCTGGAAACGCAGCTGACGCGCTGAGCCAGGAAGCTGCTCAAGAAAGCGCTGCGGCACAGGCGCTTTCGCGATTCCACTTCTCACGACACGCTCCGTAATTTCCCCGACAAATCTTAACGGCTGTTCATGTTTGACGCCGCCAGCGCGCGCTGAGCGACGTCAAGCGACGCGCCGGCGACGTCAAGCGACGCGCTGAGCGCGCTGCTGTAAGCACGCGTTAGGGAAATTTGCCCACAGCCTAAAAAAAATGTTGCGAAGCGGATTCAAAAGTCTTATTTCCAGCCTTGCCCAATTTCGCACGTGCCTGTGGTCGTGTGTCAGTCGGTAGGTATCCGGACAAGAGGCCGGACAGCCGCCAAGGGATGAAGAACCGAGGGTCGCTTCATAAGCGGCCAGCATCTCTCTCAAGAGATGCCGTTGAAGGTCTCTGCATCCTTTGCAACCGTGACTGGCAGCCGGAGGCGAACCGGCGCACCCCGCTCTCAACGGGGGACGCGACTTAAAGCAACGACGGATCGGGCTTTTTTGGTCTCTACCGGCATTCCAACGCCGGCGCGGGCTACTGAAAAGGCTTGTCCTTCATTGCCAGGTGTGCGGGCGGGAAATTCCCAACCAATCCACGGCAGCACTATTCGGTCTGAGTCCAAGGCCTAGTCGCGTCTCCATCGTGCGACTGCGCCGAAGCACTTATGGCCGAGATTCACATTTGAACGCGTCCCGTCGCTGGGCCGTTTGGAGGGTGCTATGACCGAACGTATTCAGGAATTCCTGCGCAACCGCCGCAGCGAGGGCCAGGACACCGAGCCGTGCCTCGTGGTCGACCTCGAAGTCGTGCGCGACAATTACCAGACCTTCGCGAAGGCGTTGCCGGACAGCCGCGTGTTCTACGCGGTGAAGGCAAACCCGTCGCCGGAAGTGCTGGCGCTGCTGGCCTCGATGGGCTCGTGCTTCGACACCGCAACGGTGGCCGAGATCGAAATGGCGCTGGCTGCCGGTGCGACGCCGGACCGCGTCTCCTATGGCAACACGATCAAGAAGGAGCGCGACATCGCGCGTGCCTTCGCGCTCGGCATTCGCCTGTTCGCGGTCGACTGCGCCGCCGAAGTCGAGAAGGTCGCCCGTGCTGCGCCCGGCGCCAAGGTGTTCTGCCGCATCCTCTATGATTGCGCCGGCGCCGAATGGCCGCTGTCGCGCAAGTTCGGCTGCGATCCGGAGATGGCGGTCGACGTGCTCGACCTCGCCAAGCGTCTGGGCCTGGAGCCGTGCGGCATCTCGTTCCATGTCGGCTCGCAGCAGCGCAAGGTGAAGGCGTGGGACCGTGCCCTGTCGATGGCCTCGTCGGTGTTCCGTGACTGCGCCGAGCGCGGGATCAACCTGTCCATGGTCAACATGGGCGGCGGCTTCCCGACCAAGTACCTCAAGGACGTTCCTCCGGTCCTGCAATATGGTCGGTCGATCTTCCGCGCGCTGCGCAAGCATTTTGGCAACCAGATCCCGGAAACCATCATCGAGCCGGGACGCGGCATGGTCGGCAATGCCGGCATCATCGAGACCGAAGTCGTTCTGATCTCCAAGAAGAGCGACGAGGACGAGGTGCGCTGGGTGTATCTCGACATCGGCAAGTTCGGCGGTCTCGCCGAGACGATGGACGAGTCGATCCGTTACGCCATCCGCACCCCGCATGACGGTGCGGAAATGACGCCGTGCGTGCTCGCAGGCCCGACCTGCGACAGCGCCGACGTGCTGTACGAGAAGCTGCCGTATCCGCTCCCGGTTACGCTCGAGATCGGCGACAAGCTGCTGATCGAAGGCACCGGCGCCTATACGTCGACCTACTCGTCGGTGGCGTTCAACGGCATCCCGCCGCTGCGGACCTACCACATCTGACGTAGCGAGGCGCTGCGCTGTCCTTCACCTCTCCCGCTTGCGGGGGAGGTCGGCGCGAAGCGCCGGGTGGGGGCTCTCTCCCATCGAAGAGTGCGAATCGCGGAAGCACCCCCACCCCACCCTCCCCCGCAAGCGCGGGAGAGGGAGTGATAGAGCGGAAGCCGGTGCGCCGGCTTTTTCCAGACATCCAAGTTTTCGAGACAACGCTCCGCGGCGTGATCTGCCGTTGGAGTGAGGACTGACGTGCCATGACTGCTTTGCGGAAGACCACTGTTGCCCTCACCCCGAATGCCGCTCCGTTCGCGATCCGTGCGGAACGGGCTTCGGACGTCGTTGCGCGTGAAGCGCTGCTGGATGCCTGCTTTGGCGCAAACCGCCATACCCGCACCTGCCAGCGCCTGCGTGACGAACGTGCGCCCGCCGAAGGCCTTGCCTTGTCGGCCGTGGCACGAGGGAAGCTCGTGGGCACCGTCCGGTTGTGGCACGTCAGCGCCGGGGGCATCCCGGCGCTCATGCTCGGCCCGCTGGCGGTTGAGGAATCCTCCCGCAAGCTCGGCGTCGGGGCCGCGCTGATGGACCACGCGCTCGCGGCGGCGACGGCGCGTGGCCATCGCGCGGTGATCCTGCTCGGCGACGCGCCCTATTACGTCAGGTTCGGCTTCTCGGCCGAAAAGACCGGCGAGCTGTCGCTGCCGGGCCCGTTCGAGCGCGACCGCCTGCTCGGCCTCGAGCTGCGCGGGGGCGCGCTCGACGGTGCCTGGGGCATGATCTCGGCGTCCGGCGCGCCAATGTCCAAGGCAAGGGCATCGCGCGCGAAGAAGGCGTTGCAAGCCGTGCCGCACGCGGCCTGAGCCGTCGCATCAGAGGGGTTGCGCGGTCCGGCGAAAAGCCCTTAAACCGCGCCAAATCAGCAATTTTCGGATCAGGCCGCAAATCGAGGTTCCGATGCCCCGCCGTCTCATATCCACCGGTTCGCCGTTCGAGAAGACCGCCGGCTACAGCCGCGCCGTGATCGACGGCGATTTCGCCTTTGTCGCCGGCACCACCGGCTATGACTACACCACCATGACGATGCCTGACGATGTCACGAGCCAGTCACGGAACTGCTTCAAGACCATCGAGGCCGCCTTGAAGGAAGGCGGCTTCGCGATGGCCGACATCGTCCGCGCGACCTACTACATCACCGACCTCAGGGATGCGGATGCCCATTTCGCAGTCTGCGGCGAAGTTCTCGGCGACATCCGCCCGGCCGCCACGCTTCTGGTGGTCGCAGGGCTCTACAAGCCCGAGATGAAGATCGAGATCGAAGTGACCGCCAAGCGCCGCAGCGCCTGATCCACCCCTTACCTTTTGTTTGCCAGACTTTCCGGAGAAACCATCCCATGAGCCCCGCCTCGCAGATCTACGCGAAGATCACCGGTCCCATCGTCATGGTCGGCTTCGGCTCCATCGGCAAAGGCACGCTGCCGATGATCGAGCGGCATCTCGATTACGACAAGTCGCGCATCACCGTGCTCGATCCCAAGGACGAGGGCCGCAAGGCGCATTGCGAGAAGCACAATGTAAAATTCATCCAGCAGGGCGTGACGAAAGACAATTATCGCGAATTGCTCACCCCGCTGCTCACTGAAGGCGGCGGCCAGGGTTTTTGCGTCAATCTGTCGGTCGACACCGGCTCCACCGACATCATGGAGCTCTGCAACGAACTTGGCGCTCTTTATATCGACACGGTCAACGAGCCCTGGCTCGGCTTCTATTTCGATTCGTCGAAGGGCCCGGAAGCGCGCTCCAACTACGCGCTTCGCGAAGCGACGCTGGCCGCCAAGAAGGCGCGCCCGGCGGGCTCGACGACGGCCGTCTCCTGCTGTGGCGCCAATCCCGGCATGGTCTCGTTTTTCGTCAAGCAGGCGCTGCTCAATGTCGCCGCTGACCTGAAGCTCAATGCCCCCAAGCCGAAGACCAAGGCCGAATGGGCTGATTTGATGCGGCAGGCCGGCATCAAGGGCATCCACATCGCCGAACGCGACACCCAGCGCTCCAAGTCGCCGAAAGAGCCTGACGTCTTCGTCAACACCTGGTCGGTGGAAGGTTTCCTGTCGGAAGGCGTGCAGCCGTCCGAACTCGGCTGGGGCACCCATGAAAAATGGATGCCCGAGAACGCGCGTACCCACGAAGCGGGCTGCGGCGCCGCCATCTATCTGATGCAGCCCGGCGCCAACACGCGCGTGCGCACCTGGTGCCCGACCCGCGGCGCGCAGTATGGCTTCCTCGTCACCCACAACGAGTCGATCTCGATCTCCGATTACTTCACGGTGCGTGACGCATCTGGCACGGCGATCTATCGGCCGACCTGCCACTATGCCTATCATCCGGCTGACGATGCCGTGCTGTCGCTGCATGAAATGTTCGGCCGCGCGGCGAAGATGCAGGAGAAGCACCACATCCTTGATGAGAACGAAATCGTCGATGGCATCGACGAACTCGGCGTGCTGCTGTTCGGCCATGACAACAATGCCTACTGGTACGGCTCGCAGCTCTCCATCGAAGAGACCCGCAAACTCGCGCCCTATCAGAACGCCACCGGCCTGCAGGTGACCTCCGCCGTGCTCGGCGGCATGGTGTGGGCGCTGGAAAACCCGAACCAAGGCATCGTCGAAGCCGACGAGATGGATTTCGATCGTCTGCTGGAAATCCAGATGCCCTACCTCGGGCCGGTAAAGGGGTACTACACCGACTGGACCCCACTGACGGACCGGCCGGGCCTGTTCCCGGAAGACATCGATACCTCCGATCCCTGGCAGTTCCGCAACATTCTGGTGCGATAGGTATGGTTCCACCCCTGATGCGACGCAGCATCAGGGGCCTCCAGCCACCGTAACGCTCGCTTAATAAAATCGCGCAATCCTGAAAGGTACCTCTTTTACGAGGACCTTGAGCCGTTCTGCGTCTCTTCGCAGCGGCGTCTTCGGTGGAGCGATGGACATGCGTGCCCTACTTGCAATCATGCTATCGGCGGTCGTTTTGGCCGGGTGCAAACCTGACAACAACAACGACATCACCGGCTCGATCGATAACTGCGCCCGCAAGCTCTACAGCTCCTACAATCCCAAGGACCTGAAGCAGTGCATTAACGTGTGCATCTCCTGCCAGCGCGGCGTGATGACGACCTGCTCGACCTCCTGCACGCTGAAGGGCGCGCAGTAGAGCGTCTTCGTCATTCCGGGTTGGTGACGACCGTCACTTCGCCAGATAATCGAACGCCACCTTCCCCAACCCCAGCGTCAGATCAGCCTTGAAATGCAGCGCGGAAACCACTTCGCGCACCGGAAGCCGGGCGACGTCGCAAAGCGCGTGGGGAAACAGGCCAAGCGCGGCCGGACCGCTCCATGCTTCCTTCAGCGTGATGTCCTCGAGCCGGAAGCGGACCAGTTCGCAGATCCGCGGCGTGCCGTCGACATGCGGGATGATCTTGAGAATGAAGTTCGGCGCCTTCATGCCTTTCAGCACGGCGTCATGATCGACCGGACGGTGCTTGTAACCCATGGTGGCGGAGGCGCAGAGCACCGAGCCGTAATGCAGCGAGCCGACCAGCACATCGCTCTCGACTTCGATCTTCGGCTTCGCCAGCTTCTTGGGAAATCCCCAGATTTCGCGGCCGCCGGCGATCGGGCCTTCGTCGTCAAGGTACATGGCGTGGGTATAAGCGCCCTCCTCGCCGTTGAGACGGACCGGGATCACCTGGCCGGTTTCGGTGTAGTCGCCGAAGCCGGTCGAGTCGGGCATGCGGATAAATTCGTATTTGACGATGGGTTCAACGACTTCGAGCGGCTCCGGCACCAGCGCGCGAAGCACGTCCGGATCGGTCCGGTAGGTGATGATGAAATATTCGCGGTTGAAGAACCGATAGGGCCCCGGCGGGAAGGACGGGTTGTTCAGCGGCATCGAATAGGCGGTTCGTCTGACATCGTCGATCTTCATGGCCTGCCCCATCTGTCGTCGGCGCGGTCGCGCGATGACGTGAGTATGCGGCAGCTTGAGGATGTAGGCGAGGCTGTAAATCCGGCAGCGTCAGTCAAATCGACGTCAGCAGTCTCCGTCATTCCGGGATGCGCCACTCGGCGCAGGCCCGGAATCCATTTATCTGCGTAACTCGCCGCCTGATGGATTCCAGGTTCGCGCTACGCGCGCCCTCAGATGCGCAATCGCGCATCGGGGAATGACGAGAGACTACTTCTGCTTGATTGGTTCGGCCGTTTTCTCGGCCGGTGCAGGCGGCAGCGCGGGCTGGGCGCCCGCCTTCTGCGCGTCGACATCAGGCCGCGCCGGTTCGGGCGGCACGTTGGACGGCCGGGTGCCGGTCGTCGTCTCCGCGGGCACCGACGGCCTGGTTTCCGCGCCCGGCGACGATTGCAGCGGTTGGGTCGCTTGCGCCAGTTGCTGCGGACCACGCGCGCGCAACTCGGCCAGCGACAGGCCTGATATCACGAGGCCCGTGGTGACCAGCGCGGCCGCAACGAGAAAATCAATCCGGTAGCTGCGCTTGTTCTGATCGGCAGACATATCGTTCACCGCATGGTTGTTCACGATGACAACGGCCGTCAGAGCGCATTGTTCCGCGACCCGCAGCGTGCGGAACCGGGCAAGAATCAAACTAGTCCTTGGTCGAGACTTCCCAGGTGGCGTGGCGAACGCCGGGCTGGCGCTGCAGATCGACCGCGACCGCATTCAATTCGTTGGGATCGATCGCGGTGGAGACCAGCGTGGCGACGATCTCCAGCAAGTCATCGCCATGCTCGACCACATTGAGTTCAGCGACCGGATATTTTGCATGCTCCAGCCGCTCGACCAGATGGTCGCGCATGTCAGGCAACGCCTCCGCACTGACCGCGAGCTTGAAGTAGTAAGTCGCCTCGGACGCACGTTCGTCGATCGGAATGCGGTTGATCGCGTTCACCAGCGGACGCAGCAAGGTGTTGCCGGCGACCACGAACAGGGTCAGCGCCGCCGCCTGGGCCACCATGTCGGCGCCGGCGCAAGCTCCGACCCCGGCCGATCCCCAGAGCGTCGCCGCAGTGTTGAGGCCGCGGACGTTCATGCCCTCTTTCATGATGACGCCGGCGCCGAGGAAGCCGATCCCCGAAACGACATAGGCGATCACATGTACCGCGCCTTCGGCGTACTTCAGATGCATCGCCAGATCGACGAAAGCAGCCGCGCCGACGGCGACCAGCACATTGGTGCGCAGGCCCGCGGTCCGCTGCCGGTATTGCCGCTCGGCACCGATCAGGGTGCCCAAAACGAACGCCGCGGTCAGGCTGACCAGGGTGTCGAGGAAATCGGCGATCTGGAAGGTCGTGAGAAAGCGCATGGCGGTTTTCTAGGGGAGAGAGGTGACGAATCTATCACAAGCTGAACGATCTGGCCTGTCCCGGCGACTAACGGTCGCCGGGTCCGGTGCGAGCGACGAGCCGCTTCGCTGCGGGCAGCGGCGCTCGGTGCGGTCCCAGATAGAATAGATTCGCCTGATTTTGCGAGAATTGTCATGAAAAGATTGCTTTACGTCGCGGTCGCACTGCTTGGCCTACAATGCTCGCCCGCGGCGGCCGACCAGAACTGCATGACCGGCTATTACCGCGCCAAGCTGCCCGCCTGCGTCGACAGCGTATTGTCGCAAATGCGCGCCGGCCCAAACGCCGATCCCAGCGCGGTGATTGGATTCCTGGCACAGATCTTCAGCACGTCGCCCGCGGAAAAGCAGCGCATCCTGCAACTTGAAGCCTCTTCCTACGTCAAATCGGTGAAGCTCGTGGCGCTCTACGGCGCCGGCCTCACGGAAGACGCGCAGAAATTTGCCGAGGAAAACCAGATCACAGCCACGCTGCAGAAAATCGAAAAGAACCAACCGGCTAAACTTGCCGTGGTGCGGCCGTCGTCGAATGCCGCCGACAACGACCTCTTGATTGGCGCCTATATGGCATCCGGTGACACCAGTTTCATTGAAAGAATCCTCGCCAACTTCTCCAGCGCAGATGACGACATGGCCGGCATTGCCATCCGCATGGGATTCATGAAGAGCAAGTTCGGGCCGAACATGACCGCGGAAGGCCGGGACAACGTGATGGCCAAAATGGCCTGCGACAAATACGCGTGCAAAACCGAGCCCGCCAAATTCTTCCGCGTGCTGACATTGGCGAGCGCATTCTGGGCGTTGCAGTCACTGGCATCAGCCGACGACGGCATCAAGAAGACGTTCACCGGCTTTTTTGCGAACGATCCTCGCCTGAAGAACCTGTTCGCGGCCGAGCAAGCGGCGTTCGGAAATTATGTGACGGCACTCACCATGCTCGCCGTCTTCAAACCCGACCCGAAGGATCGCGACAAGACCGCCGAAAACATGAGCAAGGCCGCTTCGGCCTTCGAAAACCTCGAACCGGCCGGCAAGACGTTTGACCACATCGAGGCTTACGTCAAAGGTGGGAAGAAAGTGAAGTAGGCTGATGGGTTTGAATTGAACGGTGCTGGCGTTCAGGTCACCTCGCCCCGCTTGCGGGGAGAGGCATAGGCCGCCGTTGGCGGCCGTCCTAGAAAGGACGCCGAAGCGAAACTTCGGCTATGTTGCGAAGCAATCCGGGTGAGGGGGTACCGGTCTATCAATTGACACCGGCGTGAGTGGATAGAGCCCCTCACCCCAACCCACTAAGAGCGAGCTTCGCTCGTCTCGACCCCGCGAAGTGCGGGGCGAGGGAGAAAAAGAGCTACAATTCCACCATGCCGGCGTCGCCGTCTTCGGTGCCGAAGGCGAGCAGCGATCCCTTGGGGCTCCAGGCCAACGCGGAAACCGCGGCGTTGCCCCTCCGGCGCACCAGAATTTCCGCGCCGTCCTCGATCCGCACCATCAGCACGCAACCGTCGCTGTAGCCCGCAGCCAAAATGTCGTGTTTCGGATGACAGGCGACCGCGGAGACGCGGGCCTGCAGCGGCGCCAGCATCGCCGGCTCCTTGCCCATCGGCCCGTCCTTGCTGGCGAACGGCCAGATGATCACGGTATCTGCGCCCGAGGTTGCGAGCCCCTTGCCACCGGCGCTCCACGACATCGAGCGGACGCGGCCGGGATAGCCGCTCATGCGCATATGCCGGTTGTCGGCGAGCCGCCAGCCATGCAGCGCGGCCTCGTGCATCCCGGTCACCAGAAACTTGTTGTCCGGGCTGAAGGTGACGGACAGATGCGAGCCGGCCCATTCCAGAAATTCAGGCTTCGCCGCCATGTTGGGAAACCACAGCGTCACGCCGTTGTAATGCGCGACCGCCAGCCGCAGGCCCTTTGGCGCGAACGCCAGGCCGCCGACGGTGGAGGGCATGTCGAATGATTTTTCCTCGCCCTTGCTGCGAACATACGAGACCTTGCCGGCCGACCACGCCACCGCGCCATCGGGATGCAGCGCGACATTGTCGATCCAGCGCCGCTTGGCG
Source organism: Bradyrhizobium sp. JYMT SZCCT0180 (assembly GCF_018130165.1). Lineage (GTDB taxonomy): Bacteria > Pseudomonadota > Alphaproteobacteria > Rhizobiales > Xanthobacteraceae > Bradyrhizobium. The sequence continues at coordinate 256,237 of NZ_JAFCLZ010000001.1, forward strand.
TCGGTCGCGAGTACCTCGACCTCGCCCTTGGCGTTGAGCGCGACGAGCTTGCCGTCGTCGCCGCCGGTAACGATGCGCGCGCCGTCGGACGCCGCGCACAGCACCGCGCCGCCGTGAATATCGACAAGTAAAATCTCGCCGTCGGCGCCGACGATGGCAGCCTTCTCCTCGGCGCCGACGAAGACCGCGGTCTCGCCGAGAAAATGCACCGACGATACCGGCATGCCGACCGCAAGCGGCCGCACCTTGTCGGTGATCGAAGCAATGGAGGCGCCTTCGCCCGGATCAAACTGTTTCATCACGTGGTGATACAGCTCTCAAAACCGTCGCGGATCATCTGCTCCGGCAATTCGCGACCAATGAAGACAAGCCGGCTCTCGCGCCGTTCGTCATCCTTCCATTTACGCTGATGGTCGCCCTCGAGCATCATGTGCACGCCCTGGAACACGTAGCGGTCGTCATCGTCGCTGAAGGCGAGGATGCCCTTCGAGCGCAGGATCTTCTGTCCTTCGGAGGCGACGAGGTTCTGCAGCCACGGCATGAACTTGGTGGCATCGAGCGGCTTGTCGGTGCGCAGCGACAACGACTGCATCTCCTCGTCATGATAATGCTTCAGCCCGCCATGGCTGTGGCTGTGATCATGATGATGGTCATGGCCGTGGTGATGATCGTGATCATGGTGATGATCATGGCCATCGCCGGCATCGAGGAATTCCGGCTCGATTTCGAGAATGCGGTCGAGATCGAACGCGCCGCGCTCCAGCACATCAGCCAGCGCCACCTTGCAACGCTCGGTGCGGTGCAGCTTGGCGTAAGGGTTGATGCCGCGGATTCGCGCCTCGACTTCGGCGAGTTCGGCTTTGGAAACCAGGTCGGTCTTGTTGAGCACGATGACGTCGGCAAAGGCGATCTGGTTCTTGGCTTCCGGGGCGTCTTTCAAGCGGTCGCTCAGCCATTTGGCGTCGGCGACGGTGACGACCGCGTCGAGCCGGGCGTTCTTCTGCACGTCCTCGTCGACAAAGAAGGTCTGCGCCACCGGCGCCGGGTCGGCCAAGCCGGTGGTCTCGACGATGATGGCGTCGAATTTGCCCTTGCGCTTCATCAGGCCATCGAGGATGCGCACGAGGTCGCCGCGCACGGTGCAGCAGACGCAGCCATTGTTCATCTCGAACACTTCTTCATCGGCGCCGATGATGAGGTCGTTGTCGATGCCGATCTCGCCGAATTCGTTGACGATGACGGCGTATTTCTTGCCGTGGTTTTCCGACAGGATGCGGTTGAGCAGCGTGGTCTTGCCGGCGCCGAGATAGCCCGTCAGCACGGTCACAGGAATTTTGGAGGACGAGGATTCAGGCATAACAACTCCGGCGGAATTTCGGGCGCGCCGGCAGCAGCAGGGAGGCCCCTGCCCTATTCGCCAAGCGCGCTGGTCAGGGCCTTTATATTGTGCCTGACCATATCAATGTAAGTGGGGGCATCGCCCTTTTCGGCCGTCAAACTGTCCGAATAGAGGGTCCCGCCGATCCTGGCACCGGTCTCGGCCGATATCCGGCGGATCAGGCGCGGATCGCTCACATTTTCCAGAAAAACCGCCGGGATTTTGGCTGACCGGATCTGGGTGATAATACCGGCGATATCGCGGGCGCTGGGCTCGGATTCCGTGGATACGCCGACGGGCGCGATGAATTCGACGCCGTAAGCGGCGGCGAAATAGCCGAAAGCGCCATGGGTCGAAATCACCTTGCGGCGGGCTTGCGGGATTTTTGCGACGGCTTCGCGCGCCTCGCGGTCGAGACCGTCGAGTTTCGCCAGATAGGCCTCCGCATTGGCGCGAAAACCCTGGGCCGAGGCAGGATCGGCGGCCACCAGCGCGTCGCGGATATTGCCGACATAAATTTTGGCATTGGCGACGGACTGCCAGGCGTGCGGGTCGGCGTCCGAGCCGAACTTGAGCGGCGCGATGCCGGCGGTTGCCGTCACGACGGTAACCTTGCTCCCTGCGGATTTCAGCAGCCGTGGCAGCCAGCCCTCGAAGCCAAGGCCATTGACGAAAATCAGCTTGGCATCGGCGATCTTTTTCGCATCCGCCGGCGTCGGGGAGTAGACATGCGCATCGCCGTCAGCACCGACCAGTGTCGTGACGCTGACGCGGTCGCCGCCGACATTGCGGACGAAATCGCCGAGGATGGAGAAGCTGGCGACAACCTTGAGGCGCTCCTGCGCGCTGGCCGGAACGACCGTGGCGATCAGCACCAGACACATGAACCCGAACAAACGCTGCATCGTTACGCCTCGAGATGCCGGCCGGGGAACAGCTGTCTCACCAGGCCGCTGACATTGCCGAACAGCACGGACACCACATAAATCCCCGCCGCGACCAGAATGACCGCGGGGCCTGACGGAATTTTGGTCTGGAACGACAGCACCAGCCCGGCATAGCCCGACACCATGGCGCTCGCGACCGCGATGCAGATCATGCCGGTGATGTCGCGCGACCAGAACCGCGCGATGCCCGCGGGCAGGATCATCAGCCCGACGCCGAGCAAGGTGCCGAGCGCGTGAAAGCCGTTGACGAGGTTGATCACGACCAGCGCCAGGAACGCCAGATGCGCCGGCGCGCCGGCGCGGCTCACCGTGCGCAGGAACACCGGGTCGACGCATTCGATCACCAGCGGGCGATAGATCACCGCCAGCACGAGCAAAGTTATGGTGGCGTTGAAGGCGATCACCAGCAGGGTCTGGTCGTCCATCGCCAGGATGTTGCCGAACAGCACGTGCAGCAGGTCGATATTGGTGCCCTTGATGGACACGATGGTGACGCCGAGCGCCAGCGACACCAGATAGAACGTCGCCAGCGAGGCGTCTTCCTTCAGTTCGGTGGTGCGCGCGACCACGCCGGCGAGGATCGCGACCGTAAAGCCTGCGATCAGGCCGCCGGTCGTCATCGCGAACAGGTTGAGCCCGGAGACCAGGAAGCCGATCGCGGCCCCGGGCAGGATCGCATGCGCCATGGCGTCGCCGACCAGACTCATCCGCCGCAGCATCAGGAACACGCCGATCGGCGCTGCGCCAAGCGACAGCGCGATCACGGCCGCGAGCGCGCGGCGCATGAACTCGAATTCGGTGAAAGGCGCGATCAGCGCATCGTGGAGCATTGGAGCTAGGCCGCCCGCGACGGCGCATCGGCGGCGCAGGCCGCGGCCCGGTCGTCGAAGGCTTCGCACATCTTCATCGCCACCATCAGGTTATCCGGCGTCAACACCTGCGCGGTCGCGCCCCATGCTACCGGCCCACGGGCCAGCAGCAGGGTTTCGGGGAAATGGTTGCGCACCATGTCGAGATCATGCAGCGCCGCCAGCACGGTGCGGCCTTCGCCATGCCAGCGCTTGACCAGCGCAACCAGGTCCGCGGAGGTCTTGGCGTCGATGGCGTTGAACGGTTCGTCCAGCACGATCAGGCGCGCGTCCTGCAGCAGCACGCGCGCGAACAGCATGCGCTGCATCTGGCCGCCGGACAGCGTGCCGATCGGGCGGTTCTCAAAACCGTTGAGACCGACGGCGGCAAGCGCCGACCGAATCTTGTCGCGCGCGGCCTTGCCCATGCCGCCGAAGAAGCCGGTGGAGCGCCACAGTCCGGTGCCGACGAAATCGAACACCGAAATCGGAAAGCTGCGGTCGATGTCGGCGGTCTGCGGCAGGTAGGCGATATCCTTGCTGTCGAGCCCGCCCAGCGCGATCGAGCCCGACAGGGGTTTAAGGATGCCGGCGAGGCCGCGAAACAGCGTCGACTTGCCGGCGCCGTTCGGTCCGATCACCGCGACCAGCGCGCCCCCGGCGACCTCGAGGTTGAGGTGGTGCACCGCCGGATGCCGATCATAGCCGAGCGTGACGTTGCTGAATTTGACCTGAGCTTTTGCCTGCGCCGCCATGCTCACCTCATCGCCACCAGCACGACCACCCACAGACAGGCGCTGACCGCCAGCGCCGCGCCAAGCCGCGCCGCCATCGTCATCCGCAAGATCGACCACGGCGCCGGCTGCGCCGGATGCGGCGTCGACGGGTCGTGGTGATGGGGATGACCATGGCTATGGGCGTGGTGGTGGTGGTCGTCGGAATGGGAATGGGAGTGAGCCATGCCAAGGATGTTATATTATAACATTACCTGAGTCCACCGAAGCCCCCTGCCTCACGGCTTCCCGATCGCCATCGCCAAGGCCGCCGCCAGGAACGGAAACGGCACCGAGACCGCGGCCCGGAACCAGACGAAACGCGCCGGCATGAACGGGATCTCCCACAGGATCAGCCGCTGGAAGGCGAACAGCGCCCAGGCGACGACATAGGCGATCACTTGCGGCGAGCCGCCGCCGACCTTCAGCGCCACCGCGCCGATGGAAAAGCCGACCACCGGGCCTCCCGGCGTCAGTCCGCCTGCGATCACGGCCGTGAGCACGCCGAGCCAGCCGGAATCCGGGCCCAGCCAGCCGGTGATGATTTCGGGGGGAATGACGGCGGCGATGTAGCCGGAGCCGATCACGCCCAGCGCGATCCGCGGCACGATGTTGATGAAATCCATCGCGCCCTCGCGCGCCGCCGAAACCACCACGACACGGCCGCGCCGGAACGCGATGATGCCAAGCACGAGTACGGAGCCCCACAGGCTGATGTCGATGATGAGCGCGCTCATCGTCATGACGGCTTACCCTTCATGACGGCTCACCCTTGGGATACATCCGCACATAGACGAAGCGCCCGAGCGCGCCGGCCAGGACCGGGATCGGCAGCGAGATCACGATCCGCCACAGCGTGAAATCGGTGCCGAGAATCGGCAATTCCCAGGCGACCGCGCGGCCGTAACCGATCAGCGTCCAGCTCACCACCATCGCGATGGTGGCGCCGAAATCCGCGCCGACCGTGAGCAGCGCCGCCGCCACCGGATAGGCCGTGAACGGCCCGCCCGGCAGGATGGCGCCGAATGCCGTTCCAATCAGCAATCCCTTCAGGCCAGAGTTCGGCCCGAGCGATCGCGACACTTTCTCGTGCGGCAGGATTTCCGTAATGAATGCGCCGAGCAGGCAGCCGGCCAATACGCGCGGCAGGATCTCGCCGAACAGCCAGAGATCATGGGTGAGAATCTTGAGCACGCCGTCGATACCGTCGCGGCGATAGACCAGCGTGGCGCTGACCGCGACCAGCACGGCGATGAAGATCATCGACCAGCCGACCGGCTTGCGCTTGCGTCGCGGGACCGCTTCGGCCTCCGGGCTGTCGTCGGCCGGCGCCGGCTGTTTCAAAGGAGGTTCTGACAATGCAATGAATCAGACAGGTGAAAAGTCCAACCCTGCTTAGTCCCGGCCGGGGCCTCACGCAAACGGAACAACTGAAACATCCATGCGCCGCTCAGGCATGGCCATGCAAGGCTGTCACGGGCTTTTCAGGTCAGGTGGCGCACCAGCGCGAGACCGGCAAACAGGCCGGCAATCGACAGCACCACCGAGCCGACAATGTAAGCCGCCGCCAGGCCAAGCTCACCCCGCTCATAGAGCACGGCGGTATCGAGCGAGAACGCGGAAAACGTGGTGTAGCCGCCGAGTATGCCCGTCATCAGGAACAGCCGCCACGGCTGCGAGGTCTCGCCCTTGAGGGCGAGATAGCCCGCGATCAGCCCCATCACGGTCGACCCCGAGATGTTGATGATGAAGGTGCCCCAGGGAAATCCGGTGCCGATGCAACGGGCGCAGGTGAGATTGATGAAATGGCGCAGCGATGCGCCAAGGCCGCCACCGACGAAGACCAGCAAATAGCTCATCGCAGCATTTTCCACATCGCGAAATCACCCGGCAACAGCGCTTTTGCCGCAAGCCCGCGACGCCTGCAAGGATGCATGGGAGGCAAAAGACAAGGGCGGCAGTTTTGCACTGCCGCCCCTTGCGATGGGTTCGCTGTCATTCCGGGGCAGCCCGCAGGGCTGAGCCCGGAATCCATTTCACGTCAGAATATGCGGTCCTATGGATTCTCTGATGTGCAATTGCACATCATAGTTCGCGCTATCGCGCGCCCCGGAATGACAAAGCAATCAGGAAGCCTTGCCGAACAGCTGGTCGACATATTCCCAGTTCACGAGATTATCGACGAACGCCTTCAAATAGTCCGGGCGGCGGTTGCGATAGTCGATGTAGTAGGAGTGCTCCCAGACGTCGCAGCCCAGAATCGGGGTTGCGCCATGAACCAGCGGGCTCTCGCCGTTCGCGGTCTTGGAGATTTCGAGCTTGCCGTTCTTGACCGACAACCAGCACCAGCCGGAGCCGAACTGGCCGACGCCGGCGGCGGCGAAGTCGGTCTTGAACTTGTCGAGCCCGCCGAGATCCTCGGTGATCTTCTTTTCCAAACGGCCGGGCAGCTTGCTGCCGCCGCCATTCGGCTTCATCCAGTTCCAGAAATGCAGATGGTTGTAGTGCTGGCCGGCATTGTTGAACACCGCCGGGTTCTTGCCGAACGAGGCCTTGACGATCTCCTCGAGGGACTTGCCTTCGAATTCGGTCCCCTTGATCGCGTTGTTTCCGTTGGTCACGTAAGCCTGGTGATGCTTGTCGTGGTGGAATTCCAGCGTTTCCTTGGACATATAGGGGGCAAGGGCGTCATGGGCATAGGGAAGGTCAGGAAGCGTGAAGGTCATGGGGTGATGTCCGAAAATGATGGGAGACGTGGTGTAACGGGAACCCTTATAGAAGGTTCCATCGCGCTTAAACACCGCAATTTGACAAAGCGGGCGGCTTCTTCGGTAACGATGCTCCGCGTCCAGCGTATGACGGGACATGCGGCTATTGCGGGGTAAAAGATGAGTATCGAGATCGATGTCCTGAACGGGGACGCTTCATGGCCGCGGGTCGAACCGCTGATGAATGCGGTCTGGCCGACGCATGTGGTCGAGAAACTGTCCTGGGGCCACGTCAAATGGGCCCACGCCGATTTGCGCGTGCTGATCGAGGCGCCGGAGGATTCTAACGGCGAATCGCCAAAACCCGGGCTTGCCTGCCACGTCGGTATCTTTTTCCGCACCGCCACCTGGAACGGGCGCAAGGTCGATATCGGCGGTATCGGCGGGGTTGCGACCCGCGAGGACTTTCGGGGGCGAGGGCTTGCCGGCCTCGCGCTCGGCGCCGCGGTCCAGACCATGCGCGACCACGAAGCGATCAAGTTTGCTCTTCTGTTCTGCGAGCCGCATAATTTCGCCTTCTACGAGGCCCGCGGGTGGCACAAATTCACCGGCGAGGTCTATGCCGAGCAGCCGGAAGGACGCATTCGTTTCGAGGCGATGGCCCCGTTCGTGTTCGACTTCACCCGCGCTCCGCGCGACGGCGTCATCGACCTATGCGGGCTGCCATGGTGACCCCTGCGCGGCGACGGGGTGGCTTGCGCATGCGCCTGCCGATAATATGTTGGCCATAATATATTGCCCTTCTGGCCGACAAACCGGTGACGCATGACGATCGACGCCCAGCTTGATTTGCGCCCCGCGGCCGCACCAACCGCGCCGGTCAACAGCCTGTTGATCTCTCCGATCCTGCCGACGCTGCTGAAGCTCGCGCTTCCCAATGCGATCGCGATGGTCGGCACCGCGCTGGTGGCGGTCGCCGAAACCTCCTATATCGGCCGGCTCGGCACCGAGCCGCTGGCCGGGATCGCGCTGGTGTTTCCGTTCGTGATGCTGACGCAGATGATGTCGGCGGGTGCGATGGGCGGCGGCGTGTCGTCCGCCATCAGCCGCGCGCTCGGCGCCGGCAACCGCGAGCGCGCCGCTACGCTGGCGCTGCATGCGGCCATGATCGGCACCTGCGCCGGATTGTTCTTCACCGTAGTCATGCTGACGCTGGGCCGGCAATTCTACTCGCTGCTTGGCGGTCGCGGCGGCGTGCTCGAGCAGGCCATGCAATATTCGCACGTGCTGTTCTCGGGCGCGGTCTCGATCTGGCTCGTCAACACGCTGGCCTCGGTGGTGCGCGGCACCGGCGATATGCGCCTCCCATCAATCGTGCTGATCTTTGTTGCGATCCTCCAGGTTTCGGTCGGCGGCGGCCTCGGTCTTGGATTATTCGGCCTGCCGAAACTCGGCATGCCCGGGGTCGCCGCAGGCCAGCTCATCGCTTTCACGCTGGGCGCGATTTTCCTGGCGTGGTATCTCGCCAGCGGCCGCAGCCGGCTGAAGCTGAATTTCGCCGCCTTCAGGTTCGAGCGCGACATGTTCGTCGACATCCTCAAAGTCGGCGCGATCTCCTGCCTGGCGCCGCTGCAAACCGTCCTGACCATCCTGATCTTCACCAAAATCGTGGCCGGCCTCGGCACGGAGACGCTGGCCGGTTACGGCATGGGTTCTCGGCTGGAATTCCTGCTGGTCCCGATTGCATTTGCGTTCGGCATCGCCTCGGTGCCGATGGTCGGCATGGCTGTCGGCGCTGGCCTCGTGGCGCGGGCGCGCCGGGTGGCCTGGACCGCGGCCGCCGCGGCAGGCCTGACCGTCGGACTGATCGGCCTGGTCGTCGCGATCAAGCCGACGCTCTGGATCTCGCTGTTCACCAACGATCCCGGCGTGACGGCTGCCGCCTCTTCCTACTTTGCCTGGGCCGGCCCGGCCTTCGGCTTCTTCGGCACCGGCCTCGCCCTCTACTTCGCCTCGCAGGGCGCAGCAAAGGTCGGCGGCCCGGTCATGGCCGGCACCATCCGGCTGCTGCTGGTCGGCCTCGGCGGCTGGTGGCTGGCGTCATCCGGCGCACCGGCCTGGACCCTGTTCGCGCTCGTCGGCGCCGCGATGGTGGCGTACGGCCTCTCGACCGTGCTGTTCATTCGCTTCACGCGCTGGGGCAAGTGAGCATCCAGTATCCTCATCCTGAGGAGCGGCGGCTTCGCCGCGTCTCGAAGGATGGCGGCATCGGGGCTCTCATGGTTCGAGACGGCGCAAGTGCGCCTCCTCACCATGAGGAATGAAATACTTCAAGCCGCCATCGCCTTCAAGGCGGTCGCCGCCGAAGCATAGCCGCCGCGTGCGCCATCGATGAAGTGAACGTGGTCGCTGCGCATCACTGACGGCGTGAAGCAGGTCATCATCGCCGCGTCCTGGCGGTGCAAGCCATAGCGCACGACACCGTTTGAGGCCGCCTTGGCCAGCCGTTGCGCCAGCGCCTGCTCGAGCTCCGGCGTGCAATCGAGGATCATGCGCAATCCATCGTCGTATTTGCGGAAGTCGGAATTCTCTACCACTTGCTGCATGTAGGTCTTCGGCACGAAATTGCCGACCTTGATGCCGAAGCGCAACACAACATAGGCCCACAGCGCGATGGCCAACGCGGAACTGCGCCGACGCAACAGCGACCCGCCGCGCGCCGCACGCGCCTCGTATTCGACGCCCGCCGGAGGAAAGCGGATATCGGGTCCGCCTGAAGGCACCGGCCGCCCGGCATCAGGGCTGCGTTCGACAAGATCGATGATGTCTTCGATCGCTTTGCGGAATGCGCGCGGATCGGCGCCCTTTGCCGGCACCACCAGCACCGAAAGAATGAGACCGCGCGCGGAGGGAATTTCCTCGAACCGGCATGACAGGCCGGACAAATCCGGCTGCTCGCCCGCCGGCGCTGCGGGGACCGCGAACTCGCCGCGCTTCATCGCCGCGTCCGCCCAGCCGAGACCGCCGCCGGAAAACATCGCAAGGGACAAATTGGGCGACGGCCCGAAACGCGCGACTCTGATGTCGAGGCCCTGCGCGCGGATTGCTTTCACCGGCACCAGCGCCACCCGCATCGAAAGATCAAGGCCTTCGCTGACCCAGGTCGCTGTCGCCGCCAGCGCCTCGCGCGCGCGGCCGAGATCGGCGGGCGCCACCGCAAAGCTGGCGCCATCGCCGCCGAACACGAACGGAAACTCGCGTCCATCCAGCGCATTGGTCACGGCGGCGATCACAGCGGCGCCGGCCATGTTGACCGCCTTGTAGCGCTGGTTGGCGATCGCCTTGGTCGATTCCACGATGTCGGCGACACCGACGGTCCAATCATCCGGCAACGGCGAATACAGCGCCGGATCCATCAGACGGTCGAAGCCGCGAAAGACCGGAATGCCGCCGTAAAATATGTCGGTGCCGTCGGGCGTGGTCATTGCGATGCAAGTTACCCCGTTTTCCGAAGCTGTCTAACAGATACGGCCTAACCCATATTCGGGTTTGCCCCTGCTACAGTTTGACGCCCCGCAGTACCAATTGATTGAGTCTGCTCGCAAATGCCGCCGGGTCTTCCGGCAACTCGCCATCGAGGATCTGCGCCTGCTCCAGCAGCAGGAACGACAGATCCGCGGCTGCGTCCTTGGCCCCGGCAATCGCCGCCACCAAAGGATGGCGCAGATTGATCTCGAGGATCGGCTTGGTCACTGACCCCTGGTTCTGCATTGCCAGCAGCCGTTCGAGCTGGCGGTCGCGGCCGTCGCCGCCGGCCACCAGGCAGGATGCGCTCGACGTCAGCCGCTGCGACGCCCGCACGTCGGAGACACGTTCCCCGAGCGTGTCCTTGATGACGGCGATGGTCGCGGCCTCATCCGTGGTGCTCTCTTCCTTCTTGTCGTCCACCTTGTCGTCCAGCAGCGGGATCAGACCGAAATCGATATCGCCCTGGCTCAGCGATTTCAGCGGCTTGCCGCCGAAATCGAGCGGCGCCGAAGTCCAGAACGCATCGACCGGATCGGTCAGCAGCAACACCTCGATGCCGCGGGCTGTGGCGGATTCGAGTTTCGGGTTCGACTTCAGCCGCTCGATGCTGTCGCCGGTGAGGTAATAGATCTCGGTCTGGTTCGGTTTCAGGTTTTCGACGTACTGCTTGAGCGAACGCTGCTCGCCCGACGTCGTGGTGAAGCGCGACAGGCCCAGCAGCTTTTCCCGCCGCTCGAAATCTTCCCAGATGCCTTCCTTGATCACGGGCCCGAACGAATCCCAGATTTTCGCGAACGCCTCCGGCTCCTTTTCGCCGAGGCTTTCCAGTTCCGTGATCACGCGGGTAGTGACGGCTTTACGGATTTGCATTAGCTGCGGGTTGTTCTGCAGCATCTCTCGCGAGATATTGAGCGGCAGGTCCTCGCTGTCGATCACGCCGCGGATGAAGCGCAAATAGGCCGGCAATAAATCAGCATCGTCGGCAATGAAGACGCGGCGGACATAGAGCTTCACCTTGCCCTTGCGCGCCTGGTCGAACAGGTCGAACGGTTTCGTCGACGGCGCGAACAGCAGCACCGCATAGGACTGGCGGCCCTCGGCGCGGTAATGCAAGGTCATCGCGGGCTCGTCGAACGCGCCGGCGATCGATTGATAGGCGCCCTTGTAATCGTCAGGCGTCAACTCCGATTTCGGCCGCTGCCACAGCGCGCTGGCCGAATTGATCTGGCGCGGCTCGCCCTCCTCCGGCACCAGCTCAATCGGAAACTGGATGTTGTCGGAATAGGCGCGGACGATGCGCTCGATCTCGTAGGTCTCGAGGTATTTCTCCGCGTTGTCTTTCAGATGCAGCACGATCTCGGTGCCGCGCGTGATGCGCGCGGCGTCCTCCTCGCTCGCGGGCGCGATCTCAAATCCGCTGCCGCCCGACGACGACCAGGTCCAGACCTGATCCGAACCGGCGCGGCGGCTGGTGACGACGATGCGCTCGGCGACCATGAAGGCGGCATAGAAGCCGACGCCGAACTGGCCGATCAGGTTGGCGCCATCCTTGGCCTCGGTCAGGCGCGACAGAAACGACTTGGTGCCGGAGCGCGCGATGGTGCCGAGATTGTCGATCAGTTCCTGCCGGTCCATGCCGATACCGCTGTCGACCACGGCAAGGGTGTTCGCCGCCTTGTTCGGCACGATCCGGATCGCGGGAGGCGCGCCATCGGTGATCAGCTCGGGTGCGGCGATCGCCTCATAGCGCAGCTTGTCGCAGGCGTCGGACGCATTCGAAATCAGTTCGCGCAGGAAAATATCGGTTTCCGAATAAACCGAGTGCACCATCAGATGCAGAAGTTCGGCGACCTCGGCCTGGAACGGCTGGGATTCGGGGGCAGTCGTGGTGGTCATCAGGGGCTCACGAGGTCAAGCGTGGGTGGGAAAGCCCTGATATAGCGATACTATCTGGAGTGGCAAGGTTCGACGGCCTGGCTGGTTCCCGCCCTCGGCCGGCCCTAATCCGCAATCGCGGCCAGATAGCGCCGGACCGAAGCATCGAATGCGGCCTTTGCGTCCGCCTCGATGTTCTTATCCCACCACGCACCGTAAATGCGGTCGAACGCCAACGGCGCAACCGCGCGCGCGATACGTTGAACCGATTTCGCGTTCAGGGGGATGTAGTTCGGGAAGCTGTACATGAAGCTCAGCGAGCGGCGGTCCATCGCCACCATGGCAACATCGCCGGTGAGCAGCGCGCCTCGCCCCTCCGCACCCGCACGCCAATGCAGGATCGTGCCGCCGGCGAAATGACCGCCGGTGCGGATGAGAACAATGTCATCGGAAATCTGGCAGCTGTCGCCGGTCCACGGCACGATCGCGGCATGCGGCCGCGTGACCCATTGCCGATCGTCGCCATGCAGATAGATCGGCACGCCGCCAAAGGCCTCGCTCCAGTCGGCGACCGCGCCATAATAATGCGGGTGCGAAATCGCAATCGCCTTCAGGCCGCCGAGCGACCGGACATGGTCCACCGCCTCCGATGTGGCCAGGGGCACGCAATCCCACATCACGCAACCGTCGGGCCCGGGAATGAGCAGCGCGCGCTGCCCGATCGCGAAGCCCGGATCGAGAGCGATCCCTGCTATGCCGAGGTCATCGCGCCAGACGAGCTTGTGGCGCTCGGCCAATGCTTCGCGCGAAAGCCATTGCTGGCCCTTCCAGTTCACGTACTGCCGTTCGTCCTCGCAAATCGGGCACGCTGCCGGCGGCGTGATACTGTCCGGAAACTGGGCACCGCATTGCTCGCAAGTCCACAAGGGCATCGCCGTCACTCCCATCCGGTAGAAGCGCGACTCTGGCAAATGCGCGGTTTCGGATCAACAGGAGGGAATTTTAACCTTCAAGTTCAATTGACTTGCTTCGGCGCTGTTGGAGGGTAAGTTCCGGTACATGATCTGGTTTTGCCTTGGGTTCACTTTTTTTATTGCTGCTGTGATTATTGCAGGACGCGCGCACAGCCGGCGTCTGGACAGGCTGGACGATCTCCACGCCCAGGGTTTTCTCAACAATCATTGACGAGGTCCGGTTATCGCGACCATTCAAAAATTATGCATGATTATCGGCTGGCTGGCGCTGGCATTCATCGCCTTCGCAACGCTGTCGCCGATCGACGCCCGCCCCGTGCTTGCCGAAGGTCTGATTGAGCACTTCGTCGCCTTCGCCTTGCTGGGCCTTGCGCTTGCCCTCGCTTACCCCAGCCGCGTGGTTTTTGTCGTCGCGATCGTTGTCGGAGGCGCAGTGGCGTTGGAGATCTTGCAACTGCTGACGCCGGATCGCCACGGCCGTCTGCTTGATGCGGCCGTGAAAGTGGCGGGCGGCATCTGCGGGATTGGCGCCGGACGATTGGTAGTCATGCTGCTGAGGCGCAAGACCGGCCGCGCCAAATAGCGCATTTCGATTCCATTCTTACGGCTATTTCAAATAGCCCTTGCAGTCGCAAGGCGTGAGAGCTCCGGGCAGCTCGCCGGTGAGTCCGGCCGCAACCATTCTTTTTTCACGCCCGGATGGGCCGTGCCGGTCAGCCCGCCACGCCATGGTAACCGCGATACCATTCGACAAATCGCCGCAGGCCTTCAGCCAACGGCGTCGAAGGCGAGAAGCCGACATCGCGTTGCAACGCCGATATGTCGGCACAGGTCTCGAGCACGTCCCCCGCCTGCATCGGAAGGAGATCCCGAACCGCCGGCTTTCCGATGATCTGTTCGAGCGTCGAGACAAAATCGAGCAAATTCACCGGCCGGTTGTTGCCAATGTTGTAGACGCGATACGGAGCCGCACTTGTAGCAGATTCGGGCCGCTCCGCATCCCAGGCCGGATTCGGCGCAGCCGGACGATCCAGGGTGCGGATCACTCCCTCCGCGATATCGTCGACATAGGTGAAGTCGCGCCGCATGTTGCCGCGGTTGAAAATCCTGATCGGCTTGCCTTCGAAAATCGCGCGCGTGAAGAGATAGGCCGCCATATCGGGCCTTCCCCACGGGCCATACACGGTAAAGAACCGCAGGCCGGTGACCGGAAGCCGGTGTACATGGGCATAGGTGTGCGCCATCAGTTCGTTGGCTTTTTTACTCGCGGCGTAGAGGCTGACCGGATGATCGACCGAGTGCTCCGTCGAGTACGGAAGCGTGCGGTTGGCGCCGTAAACGGAACTCGACGACGCAAAGACCAGATGCTTCACGTTGTGGCGGCGGCTGCTCTCCAGCACGGTAACGAACCCGTCGCAATTGGCCCGGATGCAGGCGACCGGATCGTCGATCGATGCGCGAACGCCCGGCTGCGCGGCAAGGTGCACGACGCGATCGGGTCTGACCGCATCGAAAACAAGTTTCGTCGCGCTGGAATCCGCGAGGTCCGTTTCATGAAATGCGAAGCCGGTGTGCTGATTCAGGTAATTGAGCCGGGCACGCTTCAACGCCGGATCGTAATAGGGCGTGAGCGCGTCGATACCGACAACCTGCTCACCACGCGCGAGCAGCCGTTCGCACACCTGCATGCCGATAAATCCGGCGGCCCCAGTGACAATCACAGGTCCTAAAGTCGACACGGTCATCCTCATTCGGTCTGCGCATTAACCAGCGTAAGGCAACTCGCCGCGCTTCAAGCGCAATCTGCCAAATTCGCGTGCAGCGTATTTAAATCGCCGTTTGCGGGTTCAATCCCTGAAAGACGTATGCAAGGCATCCGTCAGCGGCGACACGATATATTCCAGCGCCGTGCGCTCGCCGGTCGCGACCACGACGTCGGCCTGCATGCCCGCGATCAGCTTGTCGCGGTAGCGTGCATCGAGCTTGGCATCGGAGAGATCGATGAGGCCGAGAAAATAGGGCTGCTTGGTCACGTCGTCCACCAGCCTGTCATGCGAAATAGACGCCAGCTTTCCGGTCATCATTTGAATGCCGCGCGCGCGCAGCCCCGGGAAACGAATTTCGGCGGTCTGCCCCACGCTGAGATGTTCGATCGAATTGACAGGAAGCTGGGCGTGGACAACGAGCTTTTGGTTGCTGGGAACGATTTCCATCAGCGACTCGCCGGGACGAACGACCTGCCCGACCGTGAACACCTTCAGATTCTGTACGGTACCTCCCCGCGGCGCGCGAATATCGAGGCGGGTGAACAAATCCCGCGCCACGATCAGCTTTTCCTTCGCGGTATTTATCTTCTGGCGCGTTTCCAGCAGCTGGGCCGAGACTTCCTCCTGGAATTTCTGCTCCAGCTGCATCACCTGCAGCCGAGCTTCGCTGATTCCGTTGGTCGCTTTCGCCGTGTCCGCGATGGCGCGGCCGATGATGCCTTCAAGGCGCGTGCGCTCCCTTTCCATGGCAAGCACGCGCGTGATCGGGATCAGTCCCCGCTCTTTCAGCGAACGCAGGCCGGTCAACTCCTCGTCGAGGAAACCGATCTGCTTTTCGGTCGATGACTTCTCGACGGCGATGCCTTCCATTTCCGACCGCAGCTGCTGAATCTTGGATTCGATCAGCGTGATCTGGGTCGCGCGCGAGCGCTTGCGCTCTTCAAACTGCAGCGTCTGGTCCTGGACGATCCTGGCCAGGACCGGGGACGCGGCTTGCCGCTCCAGCAGTTCCGGCGGAAAGGTGATGCGATCGCGGCGATCGATTTCGGCAACCAGCGACGCTTCGAGCGCGAGTGCGCCGTCGAGTTGGCTACGCACCGTCTCGAGCCCCGAGCTCGCCTGCAGCGGCGACAGATTGACCAGCAATTGCCCCTCAACGACGGACTGGCCTTCTCTGACCGAAATCTCGCTCACCATACCGCCTTCGAGGTGCTGCACCACCTTGCGGCTGTCCTCGAGCATGACGACGCCCTGCGCAACGACGCCGCGGTCGAGCGGTGCGACAGCCGCCCATCCCCCCATGACACCGAAGGTGAAAATGATCAGCGTATATCCGGCGATCGCCGTCTTGCTTTGCGCATGTGCGAATGGCAGCGAACTGGGGACGCGCCGGGGAATACCGGCCTTGAAAAACGCAGGAATTGAAAAGGGAAGCTTGAACATGATGACCGTCCTCAGCCTGCCGCAGCCCGAACGGGCGCTGGAGGAGCGATCAAATGCTTGAGCACGTCGTGGCGGGGACCAAACACCTGCGCCATGCCGCCCTCCAGCACGAGGATCTTGTCGGCGACGGTCAGTACGCTGATCTTGTGGGTAATCAGGACGATTGTGGTGCCGAACGAGCGAAATCGCCTGACAGCCTGGACCAGCGCTTCCTCGCCGCCCTGGTCCAGACTTGCATTGGGTTCATCGAGCACGACCAGGGCCGGACGATCGAAGAACGCCCGCGCGAGCCCGATGCGCTGGCGCTGGCCGCCCGACAGCGTGGCGCCTCCCTCGCCGACCGCCGTGTTGTAGCCGTCCGGCAAGAGCTGGATCATCTCGTGACATCCGCAAAGCCGGGCGGTCTCGATCACCGTTTCGCTGTCGACCTCCTGAAAGCGCGCGATGTTCTGCGCGACGGTTCCGGAGAACAGCTCGATATCCTGCGGCAGATAACCGATGTAGCGACCGCGTTCGCGCGGATTCCAGTGCGAAAAATCGAAGCCATCGAGACGCACATTGCCTGACGACGGTCGCCACACGCCCGTAATCACCCGAGCCAGGCTGGATTTTCCGGCGGCGCTCGGGCCGACAATGCCCACGACTTCGCCCGGTCGTGCTTCGAACGAGATATTCCGCAAGGTGCTGCGAGACTGTTCCGGAGGCCCTGCGGTGACCGCCTCGAGCGTCAGATGGCCGACCGGTCGCGGCAGGCTCACCCGCTTCGGCTCCTCGCCGGCGACGGCGAACAGTTTGACAAGCCTGCCCCAGCTGTTGCGCGCGTTGGTCAGTCCCTTCCAGTTTCCGACGACGCCTTCGACTGGAGCAAGCGCCCGCCCGACAAAGATCGAGGCGGCGATGATCATGCCCGCGGAAATCTGATTGTGGATCGCAAGATAGGCGCCAAGGCCAAGTACCATCGTTTGCAGGAACATGCGAACGAACTTGGACGCGGCCGCCATCAACCCCGACCGGGTGCCCGCGACAGCCTGAAGATTGAGCACGTGGTTATGTTGCGCAATCCAGGTCTCGCGCAGGACATCGAGCATGCCCATGGCGTGAATGACTTCGGCGTTGCGCAGGGCAGATACGGCCTTCTGGTTGGCCGCGATCGACGTCTTGGAGGCCTGGCTCATCGGGCCCGTGGTGGCGAGCTCACTGGCAAGCGTAAACAGGAAGATAACGGCCGAACCGACCAGCGCGATAGCCCCGAACCAGGGGTGAAGAAAGAAGCAGGTCACGATGAAGATCGGCATCCACAGCAAGTCGCACAGCGCAATCAGCGCGGGACCGGCGATGAACTCGCGAACCGAATCGAGGTCCCGCAGCGTTTGTCCCTGGGCAAGACGGGGGAAATGCAGGCCGGCGGAATGCGTTGCATCGAAGACCGAGCCGGCCAGCTTGCTGTCGACCGCGAGACTGGCCTGAACCATCAGGCGCGAGCGCAGCATCTCAAGCAGCGCATTGATGATCAGGAGATAACCGACCAGCAGCGTGATGCCGAGCAGCGTGGTCTCGTTGCGGCTGCCGATCACCCGGTCATAGATCTGCAGCATATAAAGCGGGCTGGTGAATGCGAGCAGATTAATGAAGAAGCTGAAAACCACCGTCGTCGTCACTGCCGGAACGCACGACCTCACGCCGTTGACGAGAACGGCGCTTGCCTTAATTGGACCAGACCCAGCCATTGCGAAAATCCCGCTCCACCATTCCGCGCTGATCCAACAAGGAAACATGCCCGCACAAATCCCATGCGCGCAGAATGTGTGCTTTTTGTTGCGCGCTGGGTTCCATCTCCGCTCAATTAAATCCAGCCGACAGCGCGCGCCTGATCACATCAAACCAAATTCGTTCCTAAATAATTAGCACGCTGCAAGATTCATGAAGCCGACATGCTCGTTTGGTTTGCTTTTGATTGAGCCTCTCTTGCCAGCACGGCATGTGGTGATTTAACGGAGGCCGCATGCGTGCGGAACGGTTCCCACGGATGGTTCGCCATGCCAGACTTCGCCATGCCTGACTCGGCAGAACTCGAACTCACTCCCTCGTGCCCACTAACAAGGCAGCAGCCGACGCTGGGTTGCGTGAAAGCTGAAGAAGATCGTCTTTGAAAATTTTCATCAACGGTAGATTCCTGTCGCAATCGCTCACGGGCGTTCAGCGCTATGCCGCCGAAATGGTTAAGGCGATGGATCGCCTGCTGGCGTCCGGGCAAGCCGCGCAGCCGCTGCTCGCGGCGGAATGGCAGCTCCTCACCCCGCCCAACGCGAAGGCCGAGCTCGACCTCGCCGTCATCAGGACCAGACAGGTGGGCCGGCGGACCGGGCATGCCTGGGATCAGATCGACCTTGCGCGGGCGTCGGCGGACGGCCGGCTGATCAGCCTCGCCAATTCCGGGCCGGTTCTGCACCGTAACCACCTCGTCGTCCTTCATGACGCCCAGGTGTTTCGCCGGCCGGACTTCTTCAGCCGGAGCTACCTGCTGCTGCACCGGACGCTGGGCCATCTGCTGGCCCGAACCGCGACAATTGCAACGGTTTCCGAGTTCTCGCGGCGAGAACTCGCCGCCGCCCTGCGGCTGGCACTGCCGGCCGTGCCGGTGTTTTCCAACAGCGCGGAGCATTTTGCGGCAACGGTGCCGGATCTTGGGGTGATCGACCGGTTGGGCCTCGTTCCCAACAGGTACTTTCTCTTCGTCGGATCGATGACGAAAAACAAGAACGTTTCGCTGGCCATCCAGGCGTCGGAGCGGCTCGGCCGCGCGGATATTCCGCTCGTCGTGGTCGGCGGCGACAACAGCAAGGTGTTTTCGGACGGTCCCACCGCCGCAAAGGCCGGGGTCGTAATGGCGGGCCGGCTCAGCGACGAAGAGATCGCGGCGCTGTTTTCGCGTGCAAATGCATTTATTTTCCCCAGCCTTTATGAGGGCTTCGGGGTCCCTCCGCTGGAGGCAATGTTCTTCGCCTGTCCGGTGATAGCGAGCACGGCAGAGGCGGTACGCGAAACCTGCGGCGACGCCGCGGCTTACTTCGACCCTCTCAACGTGGACGAGCTGCATCAACGCGTGCTCGAAAGAATTGCAGCAGGAGGCATCTCCGGCCCCGAGCGGCAGAAACAGGAAGCGCGCCTTTTAGCCTATTCGTGGGCCAAATCCGCTGCCGCCATGTTGCGTTTTCTCGAAAAACCACCAGTTTAAAATTTAAATGAACGTATTAAACCTGAACAAAGGCAGGAACCCACCACATCGCGGCCCAATTATTGCTGCGTATGGGGATCAGCCTTGTCGTATCGGCGTGAAGAAAATAAAGGATTAAGGTGCCCAGCAGTCAGGTTAAAACCATGAGAATCTTGCATGTCGCCGAAACGATCCGGGGCGGCATTGCGACTTATCTCAACGAGCTGCACCCCCACCAGCGGGCCAGCCTCGGCGCCGGCAACGTGCACTACGTGATACCATCCGGTCATCGGGCCGATTTGGTTGGGATCGAAGACGCGGAAATCACGGAATTCGGCCGTGCGGACCGGGGTGTTTCAGGCCTGTTCCGGATGCTGGTCGCGACCCTGCGCGCTGTTCACCGCCAGCAACCGGATGTCGTTCACCTGCACTCCTCGTTCGCCGGACTGGTTCTCCGCCCGTTCCTGTTGCTGAGGCGCAAGCGGCCGCAGGTCGTCTACTGTCCGCACGGCTGGGCGTTCTCTCGCGAGACGGGCCGGCTGAGCCATCAGGTCACCAAGATCACGGAAGGTATCCTCGCCAGGATCACGGACCGGATCATCTGCATTTCGAGGGATGAATATAAAGAGGGGGTTCGGGCCGGAATTGACGCCGATCGCCTGGTTCTTGTGCACAACGGCATTTCGAAGAATCGCCCGCTGCTCAATACGGTCTCGGCGATATGGCCTTCGGAAAAGACCAAGGTTCTATTCATCGGCCGCCTCGACCGCCAGAAGGGGTACGATCTCCTGACCGAAGCCGCCCGCGCGCTCGAGGACCAGGTCGACGTCCGGATCGTCGGGGCTTCGGTGATCGGCAAAGACAGGGATGAGGGGCGCGCGCTTCCCTCCAACGTCACGCTGCTGGGCTGGCAGGACCGGCACCAGATCGAGGCCCAACTCGAAAAGGCCGATCTCGTCGTCATCCCTTCACGCTGGGAGGGCTTCGGCCTCGTCGCCGTCGAGGCAATGCGGGCGGCCAAACCGATCGTTGCCTTTCGTATCGGCGCCTTGCCTGAAATCGTCGAGGATGGCGTGACGGGCGTGCTGTGTGAGCCGGTTTCCGCCGCCCAGCTCGTTGAAGGGTTTCGGCGCGCGCTGAAGCTCGATCTGCCTGCGGTCGGCCAGCGAGGCTACGAGCGCTTCAGACAGCTTTATGACATCGAGAAGACGCATCGCGCGCTCAGCCAGGTCTATGTCGACCTCGGTCGAGGCGATCACATGCGATCCCGGCAACAAGCCGAACTGCAATCGGATCTGCCGAACAATTTCTGATCGCAGCCACTGCCTTGCGGTGCCGGCTTAATTCTTCAAAGATTTCAATTTTCAAAGGCATTAATTTTCAAAAGCCTGGACGCCTCGCCGAACGGCTGGCGGCCGGGCCTCGTCAAATCACCTGCCCAGCCACAGAAAGTCGACTCCGCGCGGCTTCTGGTCATTGTTGGCAGCGGATTCGTTCCCGCGCTCGCGCCTGTCGGAGAACGACCACCGTATCAGGACAGCGACGAGCAACGCGCAGGTCAAAAATCCCGCGGTGAACGCCAGCAATGCCACCGGTAGGGCATCCATTTCGCTTGCCTCCCTTTTCTCGTTTGAAGCGAGTATAGCTAGGGAGCCCGGATTAGTAAGTAGTTACGTCAATCCAACAGACTCGTGCTTAACGGCTGAAATCCCTAACAAATATTGGACAACCGGCTATCGCTGCGGCGCGCGAAATATTATTGCGCCGCGGCATCGATTTGCGGCGAGTTCCCCATGCCAACTCATGTATAAGTGACGGATGCCCCTGAGGAGGCTTCCATTTGGAAACGCTGCTGTACGTTTTGGCAGGCTGGTTCGTGTTTAATATCTTTTTCGCCGTGGCAATGTACTTCCGACCGATCCGGCCAGATCCTGCCTCAACCGATAACCCGGCCCAATCTCACGCTGCGGATCCATCCGATGCCGCGAGCGGGCGTCCAATACAGTTTGAATCGTCCGGTGGACGCGGCCATTCCATCGTCACCAGGGTTTTGTTCTTTGGCCACTGGCTGAGCGACCGCGTTCGCTCATCGATCGCGGCGAAGCAAGAACCCACCTAGCCGCTCAAGCCGCTCAATCCTGCGTGCACCCGCCGTAGCCGATCCGGGACGCCACCCCAGGGCGCGCCGTACCGCCCCCCCGGGCGGGCGCTCAGCAGCCGCGCCGAGCGGCGTTCGCGGCCTTGGGCACGGCGTCCCAGGGATCGTTCGGCTGATCGCACAGTTGATCCCTCGGCTGGTCGCTCGACCTTGCATGTTGACCTTGATCCACCCGGCGCGGCGCAACCGCCGCAGCGTATGCGCGCCGTCGCCCTGATATTAAATAGCGCCGAATAACAGGACATTTAATTTTCCGCCTGTCATGAAGGCGAGATAGTGACGATAAAATGGCGCATTTACTGAGCGGTACACGCCATGCTCAAACTTTAGCCAGGTTTTGCTCAGAACCCTCTCAGTGCAAGTTGCAAGAAGGACACATGGCCGAGGCTTTACCTCGGATGGCGGTTGCTCGGGAGTGACTTCGGATCCGGATGATTGCTACGGTTAAATGGGACGAAGAGTTTTAAATTGGACCAAGCGTATCACGAGGGTGCTGCAGTGATTGAAAGAAGAGCAAAAGCAAGAGGGTTGATTTGTTCTTCTGCTCTTTTCGCGGCACTGGCGTTCGGCCTTGGCGGCTGCGCGGGCTTTATTCCGACGGATGCGCCGGATGGATCAGCGACGCATTCGAACGCTGCGATCGTTACACAGCCGTCGGCACCGCTTCCCTACATACTGATGCCGATCAATCCGGTGGTGCTGCAGGCCACCAATTCCTTTACCGACGGGGCGGGATTGGTATTTTCCAAGTTGCCTGGCGGGAACTACCGCGATGTGACCATTGGTGTCGGCGATATCGTAACCGTCACCGTTTACGAGGCGCAGGCCGGCGGTCTGTTCATTCCGCGCGAAGCGGGCGTGAGGCCGGGAAATTTCGTCGACATTCCGCGCCAGCAGGTCGACCAGTCGGGCAATATCAACATTCCGTATGCCGGTTCGATCAAGGTATCCGGCCTGACCCCGCGCGCGGTGGGCAATATCATTCGCGAACGTCTCAAGGACCGCGCGATCGACCCGCAGGCCGTGGTCAGCGTTGCGGAGCAGCGTGGCAACCAGGTTAGCGTGCTTGGCGAGGTCAACACGCCGCTGCGCTTCCCGGTCGATCCCGGCGGTATCCGGCTGATGGGCGCCATCGCACGTGCAGGCGGCCCCAAATATCCCTCTTACGAATCCACCATCACGATCAAGCGAAACGGCCGTACCTACAACGAGTCGATGTCGAGCGTGGTCCGACATCCCGGCGAAGACGTACTGCTCGCTCCCGGCGACGTCGTCTTCCTGACGCGAATTCCGAGGGTGTTCATGGTGTTCGGCTCGACACCGTCGCCCGGCTCGATCGGCGGCACCAACAACCGCCGTTTCACCTTCGAGAACGACAGCATGACGTTGGCCGAAGCGCTGGCGAAAGCCGGCGGTCTGGACGGTATCCGCGCCGATGCCAAATCGATCTTCGTCTATCGCTTCGAACCAAAGCCGCTGCTGGAGAAGATCGGACTCGAA
The DNA here is from genome assembly GCF_018130165.1 of Bradyrhizobium sp. JYMT SZCCT0180. GTDB lineage: Bacteria > Pseudomonadota > Alphaproteobacteria > Rhizobiales > Xanthobacteraceae > Bradyrhizobium. Next base: position 279,349 of record NZ_JAFCLZ010000001.1, read on the forward strand.
GTAGCTCAGTTCCCGACCCAGCTGGCGCCCGCCATCTACAAGTTCGACATGAGCAAGCCCGACGGCTGGTTCCACGCGGACTCATTCCGGATGCGCGATCACGACGTGATTTCGGTAGCGGAGTCGCCGTCGACCGAGTTCATCAAGCTGATGAATCCGCTGAACGCGGCAACCACGAACGCGGCAAATATCAGCGCCACCATTGCGAACTCGAGATAGACCAGGGAGCATCGCCCAACTCGAACCGCAACAAGCGAAGAATGACGCATTCAGGCAATCGATTGCTCGCAATCGGCCATGGGCGTGATCCCTTGTCTTGATCAAGAGCCGGAACACATCGGGCGCCAGGACCCGCACGCTGTTCCGGCATGCCCTGCAACTGAAAAGGCATGGCAGCCGATAGCGAGACTACCTATCTCTGCCCATCAAGCACCGAAGCCAAATGCCGAAACGGCATGCCGCATCGGAACCCTGCTGCCGGCCGATGCAGATGGCCCGACTTCCCTCGCCTTCAAACTCCCCTTGGCGAATGGAACTCTCGCACCGGCAAGCTTCCAACCTGAGGCGATCCTTGAGAATACTCATCGTCAATACGCTTTATCCTCCGGAGATCATCGGGGGCGCTGAAGTTTCCGTGTCGCTGCTCGCGCAAGCCCTTTCCCGCAACCACCATCAGGTCTCCGTCGTCAGCCTGCACGGCGCGCAGAACACCGCGGTCAGCGACATAAAGGGTGTCCGCGTCTACAGACTTCAGCTCGACAATGACTACTGGCCATTCGGCCAGGATCGAAAGCCATCGCGGCTGCAACGCCTGAAATGGCACTTGCGCGACACCTGGAACCGGAAGGCCGCCAAACGGTTCGCGGAGATCCTGGATATTGAAAAGCCTGACGTCGTCCACACCAACAACCTGACGGGATTTTCAGTGGCGCTCTGGGCTGAAGCCAGGCGACGCAACATCAGGATCGTGCATACATTGCGCGACTACTCACTGCTTTGCAAAAGGTCGACGCTTTTCAGGAATGGCGCTACTTGCGAGCGCCGATGCACGTCCTGCGCAGCCATGACGGCTTCGTCGCGGCTCGCCTCGCGCATGGTCGATGCCGTCGCCTCCAACAGCCAGTACGTGCTCGATCGGCATCAGCGTCTCGGATACTTCTCCAAGATTCCGGATCGCGTGATCTTCAACATTGCCGACACCAGCGCACTTGCCCCTGCGGCGGCGCCCTCCGATGAGAATGACCTGACGTTTGGATTCATCGGGCGGATTGAAGCCGAGAAAGGCATCGATGTCGTGCTCAAGGCCACAGAATTGCTGCCCGACACCGGTTGGCAGCTCAAGATTGCCGGTAACGGGCTCGAGTCCGATGTCCGGGAATTCAAAGCCCGTCACCCGAGCGACCGGGTGAAGTGGCTGGGCTTTGCCAGATCTCAGGATTTTTACGCCGGTATCGACGTCTGCCTGATCAGCTCGGTCTGGCCGGAGCCGCTGCCGCGCACCCTGATCGAGGGAATTAGCGCCGGCCGCGCCACAATTTGCTCCACTGCGGGTGGGATACCCGAGATATCGGGGTTTTCTAACCTTATCGGTATGTACCAACCAAGCGATCACCGCGAGTTGGCCGGACTAATGTTGAAGGGGATCGACGAGGCCGCTCGATGGAAAAAAAGCCTGCCTCCGCGACCAGACTTTGCGGAGAAGTTCACACCTGAGACCATTACACGCGAATATTTGGAGATGTATTCGGCCGACAGCTAGGGGGACCGTTCTGTACCAATGAGAGCAATTGCAACCAATCGCTATGCGATCTGCACCGGGACGGCTCATTTTTGATGAGGGTCCTTGTTACAACATCCCTCTATCCGACGCCGCTGGCCCCAAAGGTCATCGGCGGTGCGGAAATATTCGTACGCAAACTGGTCGAAGGCTTCGTCGCCAGTGGGGACAGTGTGGAAGTGATCCGCGCCGCGTCAGCCCCCAACCAGCAAACTGAATCGTGCGACGATGTCGATATCTATTCCGAGCCGGTCAGCAACATCTACCTGCCGTTCACCGAACAACACAGCGCACCAATGCGGGGACTCTGGCACGCGGTCGAGGATTGGCGACGATCGACAAAACTGGTCGCCGACCGGATCAAGGCGTTCAGGCCTGACGTGCTGCATTCCAACAATCTGTCGGGCCTGACGACGGCGGTCTGGAAAGCCGCATCCGACCACGGCGTCCCTATCGTCCACACCTTGCACGATTATTACCTGACGTGCCCGCGATGTTCGCGCTTCTCCCACGGCAGCACCTGCACGCACACCTGCTTCAGCTGCAAGTTGCTAACCGTAAGCCGCCGCACCGCGACCAGGCAGCTCAGCGCGATCGTCGGCGTGAGCCAGCGCATTCTGGATATTCACACGGAGTTGGGCCTCTTCGCAGACACCCCGCTTCGCAAGGTCATCAGACACGCTTCGGCACTCCCGCCGGTCGCGCCCGAGCCCAGACGACCAACCGACCTCCTGACGCTGGGTTTCATCGGACGCCTCACGGAGGAGAAAGGCATTTACAATCTGGTCAAGGCTGTCGGCACGTTGCCGCCAAACACCGTCAAGCTGGTGATCGCAGGCTCTGCCGGCGCCGAGATGAAGGAGCGGTTGCGTGCCTTGGCACCTGATGCCCAGATCGAATTCCTGGGATTTGTCGCCCCCGAAACGTTCTATCGTCAAATCGACGTCGTGGTCATTCCGCCGATCTGGGAGGAGCCCGGCCCCATCGTGGTCGCTGATGCCCAGGCCGCCGGCAAGCCCTTCCTCGGCACCCACTTCGGAGGCATACCGGAGGCCATCGCAAGGGGCGCGGTCGGGTGGCTCACGGCGCCCGACCCCGACTCGCTGGCCGAAAGCATCAGGAAGATGTTGTCGAATCCTGACGAAGTAACAACAATGACCCGGAAGTTCGCCGACAAGAACAGTCAACGCACATTCTCGGAAGTCGTCGCCGAATACCGCGCTATCTTCGACGAGTTGCTCCGCCGTGAGGAATAGCCGTGTGGTGGAGAACGATGCGGCTCCGATTTCTCCCGTACCGTGCCGCCAGCCGAGCAGCCAACCCTCCGTCAGCGCCCGTTAACAGGGATTTAATTTCCGGATGTCCTCCGGCAAGGGGACATTTAATACTGCACACGTTGTTGTTGCAGTGCCGCGCGTTTCGGCTGGCAGCACCGCTTGGTGGAAGGTAAGGTCGAACGAGTCGATCGTTCAGGACCTGCTTCGCAACAAGGCACCGGCGGCAATCGATCGACACCGATGAGGCGATAGTTGAAGATACTTCTCGTAAACAGCCTTTACCCACCGGAAATCATGGGAGGCGCTGAAGTTTCCGTTTCTCTGCTGGCGGAAGCACTGGCCCTCAGGGGTCACCAGGTTTCCGTGATTTGCCTTCACAAGGCGGCGGAAACCTCGATCAGCGAGATCAGGGGTGTTCGCGTATACAGATTGCAGATCGACAACGACTATTGGCCATTCGACCAGGATCGAAAGCCGTCGCGGCTGCGACGACTTAAATGGCATTTGCGTGACACCTGGAATCGCGAGGCGGCCAAGCGCTTCGGCGCGGTTCTAGATGCTGAGGCGCCCGACGTTTTGCACACCAACAATCTCACGGGATTTTCGGTATCGTTGTGGTCGGAAGCCAAGCGCCGCAAGCTGCGGGTCGTCCACACGCTGCGTGACTATTCCCTGATCTGCAAAAGGTCGACCCTGTTCCGTAACGGACAGACATGTGCCCGGCGGTGCCCGGCCTGCGCGACCATGACCGCCCCTTCCCTGATTGCTTCGCGTATGGTCGACGCCGTCGTTTCGAACAGCCAATTTGTGCTGGATCAGCACCAGAAACTTGGCTATTTCGCCAACATCCCGGGCAAGGTCATCTTCAATATTGCCGACGTCAGCGAGGCGGCCCCGGTTTCGCCGCCCGCTACCGGCGATCTGGTGTTCGGCTTCATTGGACGGATCGAAGCCGAAAAGGGTATCGAGGTCGTCCTGAAGGCGGCCGAACTGCTGCCTGACGCAGGTTGGAGGCTGAAGATTGCCGGAAAGGGGCTCGAGCAGTACGTAGGCGGCCTGAAGGCCGGCCAGAAGAACGATCGCATCGAATGGCTTGGCTTTACGAAAGCTGCGAATTTCTACGCCAGCATCGACGTCTGCCTCGTCAGCTCGGTCTGGCCGGAACCGCTGCCGCGGACGCTGATCGAAAGCATTAATGCCGGCCGCGCAACCATTTGCTCGACGGCAGGAGGGATTCCGGAGATTTCGGGATTTTCAAATATGGTGGGCTCCTACGAGCCGAGCAATTTTCGTCAGTTGGCCGAACTCATGGTGAAGGCGGTCAACGACACAACGAGATGGAAAATGACGCAGCCGCTACAATCGGACTTTGCAGATAAATTTTCGCCGGAGTCGGTCACGCGGCAATACATGGAGGTTTATTCGGCCGGCAATTCAAACGCTTCCTGACCGGGAATAGTTTCAAGCATCCATTTTTTATTTTTCTTGGGGACGAGACTCCTTCAATGAGAGTTCTTATTACGTCATCCATCTATCCAACGCCGCAGGCTCCAAAGATCGTGGGCGGCGCGGAAATATTCGTGCGCCGACTTGCCGAAAGCCTGGTGGACAAGGGTGACTGCGTGGAAGTGATCCGCGCCGCGTCCGCTCCCAACCAAACGATGGAAACGTGCAACGGCATCGACGTTTATTCGGCGCCGGTAAAGAATGTGTATTTCCCGTTCAGCAATCCTCATAGCGCACCGGTTCGGGCGGTCTGGCATGCGGTGGAAGACTGGCAGCAGACCTCGCAACTGGTTGCCGAACGCATACGAGCCTTCAAGCCCGATATCCTGCACTCCAACAATCTCTCGGGATTGACGACGGGGGTATGGAGAACCGCTTCGGACCTGCGCGTTCCGGTTCTTCATACCCTTCACGACTATTACCTGACCTGCCCGCGGTGCTCTCGCTTTTCGAACGGAAGCGCGTGCGCTCACACCTGCGTCAGTTGCAAGATCTTGACGGTCAACCGGCGCAGCACGACAAAGCATCTCGACGCGGTTGTAGGCGTGAGCCAACGTATCCTTGATATTCATACCCAGTTCGGGCTGTTTGGCGATACGCCACTGCGCACCGTCATTCGCAATGCTTCGACCGCCGATGTCGGTGACAAGGCCCCGGAACGTCCCGACGGAGTGGTTACCTTTGGATTTATCGGAAGGTTGACGCAGGAGAAGGGCATCTACAACCTCGTCCAGGCGGTTGCGGCAATTCCATCGCACCTGATGCGGCTTGTCGTCGCCGGCCATGCAACGGAAAGCCAGCGCGCGCATATCAAATCGCTGGCGCCCAACGCCCGAATTGATTTCCTGGGTTTTGTCGCGCCCAGGGAATTCTATGAACAGGTCGATGTCGTGGTGGTTCCGTCAGTCTGGGAAGATCCAAGCCCGCTGGTGGTGGCCGACGCGCAGGCGGCCGGAAAACCGCTGCTCGGGACCCGCTTCGGCGGAATACAGGAAGTGATCGAACAGGATGTTACGGGATGGCTGACGGCGCCCGACCCCGGGTCTCTGACCAGGAGCCTGTTGCAAATCATTGAATCCCCGCGGCAGATTTCCGATATCAGCCAACGGTTAAGAGCCGGACTCAACAAATGGACCTTCGTCGACGTCGTTGCCAGATATCGCGATGCATTCGAGCACGTCAGGCAATCGCGGGGAATGGCCAGATCATGATGGTCCCGGCCATAGCGGCTGAGAGCTACGCCCCGGCCCGATACCCGGGCCGGCCGCCAACTCGCGCCGGTCTGAAATGATCCGCCTCCTCGCGTTCGGCGGCTATGTCTTCCAGAGTGCGGCCGCCATCGCACTCATTTTCGCCATCAGCCATCTCCTGCCGCCCGCCAGCTATACGTCGTTTTCGCTCGCTTTGGCGTCAAGCCAGCTGTTGTGCGTATTCATGTTCGAATGGCTGCAACTTGCCGGCGTTCGTTTTCTCGCGGCGGCTGAGGGTGAGGACGCCGCAAGATTGCGGTCCTCGTTGTTCGCCGCGGGATTATTGAGCGCCGCGGTGCTGGTTTCAGTCGGTAGTGCCGCCTCACTGATCGGCACGCTCGCGCCCCGCGTCGTCGCGCTTGGGCTGGCAATCGCGGTTCTGCAGGGACTCACCGACATGTATTTCATGGCGATCCGCGTATCGGATCGGCTTGGTACGGCGGCCTTCCTCCTGATCCTGCGAGCCAGCCTCCTGCTTGTCGGCGCCGTTGCCGGCGCGAGCATTTACGCAACGGCGGAAGCCACTCTGCTCGGCATCGTATGCGGCCATGCGACGTCCCTGATTGCCGGCCTGTTTGCGCATCGCACGCCGCTGCGATGGGTACCCTATCGTATCATGTTGACGGACTGGATGGAGTTCTCCCGCTACGGAATGCTGGCCGCCGGAGCATCGGTGATCCATCTCTCCGTTCCGGTGATGATCCGCTTCATCGTTGTCAGCAGTTTGGGAGCCGCAGCCTCCACAGCGACCGCCGCCTTTCTGATGGCGATCGATTTGCTGCAGCGGCCATTCTCGGTTCTCGTGGCCGCGATACACACGGTGAGTTATCCTGACGTGGTGATCCAGTTCGAGCGTGGCACCGACGAAGAGGCGCGGCGGGCGACGTCCCGGTTGCTCGACTTCATTCTATGCGCGACAACAGTCATGCTGGGCGGCCTGATCGGCTTCCTGCCGGATGCCAGCCGGCTTTTCGTTCCGGCCGATCTCCTGACGAGCTTCATGGCGGTGGCGCCGGCAGCCGCCGTGTTTTACTTTCTTCATACCCATCTCCAGGCCACGCTTGCGGTGATCCCGCACTTGAGAAAATCCGCAACCAGGCTCGTGGTGGTCGCTGCCTGCCAACTGGCGCTGGTGTCGGTTGTTTCAGCGATTGCAGCCCGGCTGGGCCTGTCGATCGCCGCTCAGGTCGCGAGCGCCGCCGTTGCAACGGCAATCGTCATATTGTGCGGCAGTGGTCCGATCATTCGTTTCGGAGTGGTCCCGAGATGGCTGCTGCTAGGCGCATCGCTTGTTGCAGCCATCCTGATTGGAGCTTTCGCGGCAGCTCCCTCCGAACCCATGCTCTGGCTGGCCGGCAAAATTGTCATCGCAGCCGTGGCCGTCGCGCTTGTCGCCTGGCAGGGCGACTTTCTGTCGGCCAGAAGCGCGGACCAACATCCGGACAAAGCTTGACCCATCACGTCAGAGCGTAATCTTCCCGGCCCTTCCCGGCTCGTTGCGGCAGCGCCGGAGCCAATCCGTAGATCTGCAGCGTTTGATCGACCATCGGACCGACACCGAAATTCTGCTGGGCTCGTGCGATGCAGTTTCGTGCCATCGCCTGCCGCCGGGCGGGATCAGCCAGCTTTTCGATCGCCTCGGCCAGGGCATCCACGTCCTCGAACGGAACGACAAAACCGGTTTGTCCGTTGATGATCTGATCCGAGGCACCGCCGGCCGGCGTCCGGACCGGGACCAGCCCCGTCGCCATCGCTTCGGCAACGCCCAATGGAAACCCTTCAAACCGGCTGGGAAGCACAAACACGTCGGCGGCCCATAGCGCCTCTCGAACGTCGCCCATGAAACCCAGAAATTTGAACGTCTGATTATCCTTTTCATCGCCCGCATAGGCGAACGATTTGATCTCCTTTTCGCGGTCGGCGCCGCCGCTCCCGACAAAGAAGCACTTCAAATCGAGCGGCGGGGGATCGCCGCGGTCGCGCAGCTTTCGCGCCGCCTTGATCAGCAGGTCGTGTCCCTTGACCCATGCGAGACGGGCCGCGAGCAGACACATGAAGTCGCCTTCTGCCAGACCGAATTTTTCCCGAGCTTGCTGCCGGTCAGCTGCCGAAGGCGGACAAAAATGATCGGTGTCAACGCCGCCATAGACTTTTGCAATTCCATCCTTGCGAAGCAAAAGATATCGGCTGAGATGCTCGCGCGATTCTTCGGACATCAGGATCAGCTTGTGGGGAAAGAAGGCGTTGAAGAACAGGATCTGCTTCAGGCTGAACTGCGACTTCGGCGCGTTCTGGGCATTTTCGATATTGCCGAGAACAGACGGGTGATAGGTTGCAACGCAGCGCGCTCCCGTCAGGAGAGACAGCAACTTGCCCCACAACAGCATGCCGAGACCGTGGACGTTGATGACCGTAATCTTGCGTTCCCGGATCAGCTTCAGCAGCCGAAAGAATATCGCCGGCGACGGCAGCTTGCTCAGTCCGGGGATCTCATGCCACTCCCTGACGGCCGCGGTCAGTTTCTTGCGCTTGTATTCAGACTTCTCGTCCGAGCGCACTTCGCCGGAAACCAGATAGATCTGCACGCCACGACCTTGCAGCCCGGTCGCAAGCGTCTCGCAATACGAAGCAATGCCATCGTTGCAATTCACCACTTCAACCAGAAACAGGACATTGGCGCTGCCGGAAGCGACCTTGGTCATCGATTTATCTCTCTGCTCGATCTCGTGAAACATAGGGCGGGTTCTTAGCTTGGAAATCCGTCCTTATCGATGACGGATCTCCCTCGTACGCCTGCATTTTATGAGTGCAAGATGCGGGCCGAACGCATAGCCAATTAAATGCCTCGCGAATTAAAGGCCCGGAATTGGCGGTATACGCCGGCCGGCCTCCCCCTCAAAGCCCTCTTTTTTCCAGTTCGGCGGCCTCTTCCGGCGAGAGAGGAGCTCCCGCAAACCGGGAAACGAGGTACATCGCGATCTTCGGCGTCTTGAGATCGTACATCAGGCCGAACCGGTTTTCAGGCGGGGCTTTTGAGGGTTCATCGAGCAGTTCATAGATGCTGATGCTCTCGACGACGACGTCCTTTTGGTCCCGGAGCGCGGTGAGCGTGTCGTTCAGGCTCTTCAGGCAGCGCTCCGTCATATGGTCGCCGGGCTTGTTGCCATAGTCCGCTTTGTAGATCTCGCCGCAATTGATCTCATTGAATATGACAGGCCTCTTATAGGTGGCCAGTTTCTTGAACAGGTTGAACCGGGGATTGCGGCCATTCCAGGCTCTGTTGGGGTTCTCTCCCAGCACCTCGTAATAGTGGTAGGAAATCACATCGAACCCGACCCCACGCGCGGCCATGAAGTCCAGGAAACCGAACATCGTCGATGTCGTATTCAGGACCTTGCGCAAATGAAGTCCGTTTTCCTTGTTGATCTTGTCGATCGCGTCTGACGCCCCGCGCAGGACGGCTGCCCAATCTTCCATGATCGGCTTTTCAAACTCTTCCGCCGAGCCGCCGCTGCCAAACAATCGCTTGCCGTCCGGACCCTGCGCGATGAGGTTTATCTCGTTCTCCAGTTCCCAGTCCTTGATATCGTGCTTGAACTGGTTGACGAAATCGTAGGTCCGGTTGAACCCCTGGCGATACAGCGCGTCACGGTCGCCCTTCGGATAATTGCCCGCATCCGTGCGATCGCCCCACCGGAAGGCAAAGCCGAACACGGGGTGCAGCGTTATTCCGTGGGCTTTGGCCTGTGCGATCGCACGCCGCAACATCGGGGCTTCGGTCGGTTCGGTGTCCTTGGTCAGATTCACACCTATCCTGAATTGCGTCAGGCCGCGCTCTTTCATGACCTTGAAGGCGGGCCCCAAATTCGCCCTGATGGCGGATGGCCCGTTGGTACCCCACTCCAGGGCGTGCGCGGGCAACGAACTGATCGCGGCAGCAACCAGGACAAGCAGCGAAAGGCTCAACTTCCGCGCGATGGTCGCTGCGGCCGTCCGCTCAAACCCAGTCGCCCTCACAACATTCATCATAATCACCTTCTGTGATGCCTTGTTCTGTGAAGCCTTGGCTTTTCGAGACAAAAGCAAGGACCATGCGAAACCCGATCCACGCATGCCGTTGCTGCAATTTGCCGCGGTAAGGCGTTTGCTTTAGCGCGCCGCAAAAGTCGGGTCCAGTCCGGGAACCGAATGCAAATGTGGCCGGCAACTGGAATTAAACGACCCATTTAATCCGATCGTTTGACCACAACGCGCCAAAACCATGCCCTTTCAGCGCCGTGAGTAACATCCGCGGCAAATTCCCTATCCGCCGGATGCGACGTGAAAAACCAACCTCCGATTAACCGTCACGGATAAACCCGTATTATTTCGATCTCGACCACTCACGACGTGCATGATTGCCTGCCTGGCAAGCAGCCAAGCATTCCAAGTAGGCAGCGCAAGGCAGCCGCCGCCTTCAGTCCGTCATCATGAGAACAGACCACGCTGCCACGATCGAAGCTTGCCGATTCTGGTTCCCATTCCAGACGTCGCGCAAACCGTCGGGAAATCCTTAGCAATGAAAAATCCCCTTGTTGGTTCGACTTTTATCCAAATCAAATACTCAAAAAAGAAAACTGGCGGCTAAATCTCGCACAAATCTCCCCTTCCAACAGCCGGGCAATAAATGACCACATCCGCCGATCAGACTGTCCTCTCCGCAAGTTCCTTCGTGAGTTCCATCGGCGTCAACACGCATGTGGGGTATTCCTGGGGCTCGTACGACAATCTCGCCTTGCTGCAGGACAGCCTCGAGTATCTCGGTGTCACGAAACTGCGCGACGGGCTTACCAACATTCCGGACGCACAACCTGTCCTGAATGGATTGGCTGCGGACGGATATAAATTCGATCTGGTTATTCCGTCCGGCGTACCCGCCGGCGGCAGCGCCGCGCTTCAGAAGTACCTGGCCTCGGTGGAACAGTTCAGCACAGCTCATGCGGGAAGCGTTATTGCGCTGGAGGGCCTGAACGAGGCCAATCTTCAGGCATTCAGCTACAACGGCAGTTCCACCATCGAAGCCGCGGCCCAGTTCCAGGCGGCCTATTTTGCCGCCGTGAACGGCAATGCCGCGCTTGCCAACATCGCGGTCTACAATCTCTCGCTGGGTTACAATGACACGGCCGACTACGCCAAGCTGGGCGACCTGTCGGGCGCTTCCGACTTTGCGAACTCGCACGCCTATGTCAGCACGAGTTCGACGCCCCACGCGGCGCTCCAGTTATTGCTGGCCAACGCCAAGTCCGTATCGTCCGGCAACCCGGCCGTCATCACCGAGACCGGCTATACGACCCAGAGCGATACCCCCTACATCGGCGCCAGCGAAAACGTCCAGGCCAAGTCGATCCTCAACACCCTGGTCGATGCCTTCAAGGGCGGCGTTGGCACGACGTATCTCTATCAACTGCTCGACGCCGGTGCGAGCGGCGTCAGCAACGATCCGGAGATGAATTTCGGCTTGTTCAAAAGCGACGGTTCGCCGAAGCTGGCCGCCACCGCGGTCCACAATCTGACGACCATCCTGAGCGATGACGGAACCGGTGGCCACCAACCAACCACGCAGCTGGGCTACTCACTCAGCAACATGCCCGATACGGGCAACAGCATGGTCCTCGGCAAGAGCAACGGCGCCTACGAACTGGTGATCTGGGCCGAGCCGAAGGTCTGGGACGACGCCACCGACACGGAAATCTCCAACCCTTCTCAACCTGTCACCGTTAATCTCGGAGGCGTGCACCATACGGTCAGCGTCTACGATCCGTTGAGCGGCTCGACCCCGATCGCGACCTATACCGACGTCAGCCAGATCACTGTCCCGCTCAGCGATCACCCCTTGATCATCGAGATCGACGCGCCGGCGTCGCCTGCGCCAGAGCCGCTGCCGACCGATGTCAGCGGGACGGCCGCGCAAATCGCGCTGCAATTGTCTGATTTGAACACCAACGAATCGCTCCAGACGATTACCCTGACCGATACTCACGTGCTTCCGGTCGCGTCCGAATCGACGATGAAGTACATGATCTCGCATTACGGCAATGCGCTTTCAGCCATCCAGGGCGGCTATTCGTTTTCGGTTACGACCTCCACCAGCGCCTGGAGCGTAACCAAGCTCTTCGATTCCTCCGCCAACCTGCAGTCCACCACCACGTCCAACTTCACCGGCGGGTTCATTACCAGCAAATCGACGGTATTTGCGGACGGATCAACCGATAGCACCCTTTATACCGCGGGCGTGGCCACGCAGCAGGTCAGCGTCGATGCGGCGACCGGTTCCAGGGAAACCAAGACGTTCGATCCGGTCTACGGCAAGCTCACCGCCGACCTGGTGCAGCACACGGATGGTTCATCCTCGAACACGCTGTATTCGGCCGGCGTCAAGACCAAGATGTACGTCACCAACGCCGACCGCAGCCATGACAACACCTATTACAATGTCACCGGCCAGAACTATACCACCCAGACCCAGCACTACAGCCCGACCGGACAATTGATCTCGGATAGCCGCTGGCACGCCGACGGCTCGCTCGCGTACACCCAGACAATCACGGGCGACGGCGCCAGCAAATTGACGACGCTGTATGACGCCACCGGCCACAAGACCACGGTCATCGCCTGGAACTCCTCAGTCACCACGACCGGTAAGTACGACTTGTCCGGCAATCTGGTGCAGGAGGTCGTACGCACGGTCACCGGCGATGTAACGACCTCCAACTACAAGGGCGCCGTGCTGTCTTCGGTCTATATCGCCAGTTCCAACGGCACGAAGGAAGCGAAGATCTACGACAGCGCCGGTCGCCTCACCAGCGATCTGATCCAGAACAACGATGGCTCGTCCTCGAACACGCTGTATTCGGCCAACGTCAAGACCAAGATGTACGTCACCAACGCCGACGGCAGCCAGGACAACACCTATTACAACATCACCGGCCAGTCCTATACCACCCAGAAACAGCACTACGATTCAAAGGGCGTATTGACCGCTGATACCCGCTGGCACGCCGACGGAACGCTCGACTACACCAAGGTGATCAGCAGCGACGGCAACAGCAAGGTGACGACGCTGTATGACGCGGCCGGCCACAAGACCACCGTGACCAGCTGGAATCCGACCGCCACCACGATCGACAAATACGATTCGTCCGGCAACCTGGTCCAGGAGATCGTGCAGACCGCTACCGGCAACGTCACGACCTCCAACTATAACGGGTCGGTGCTGTCCTCGGTCTATATCGCCAATGCCAACGGCTCGAAGGAAGCGAAGCTTTACGACAGCGCGGGCCGGCTCTCCAGCGATCTGGTGCAGAACAAGGACGGCTCGTCCTCGAACACGCTGTACTCGGCCGGCGTCAAGACCAAGGTGTATGTCAGCAACGCCGACGGCAGCGACGACAACACCTACTACAATATCACCGGCCAGAGCTATACCACCCGGACCCAGCACTACGATTCGAAGGGCGTCATGACCGCGGAAACCCGTTGGCATGCCGATGGCTCGCTCGACTACCACCAGGACGTCAGCAGCGACGCCAGCAGCAAGGTGACCGCACTGTATGATTCGACCGGTCACAAAACCACCGTGATCCGCTGGAATGCGGCCGCCACCAAGACCGAGAAGTACGACACGTCAGGCAGCCTGATCCAGGAGGTCGTGAAGACCGCGGCCGGCAACGTAACGACCTCAAACTATAACGGGTCGGAGCTGTCCTCGGTCTTTATCGTCAATGCAAACGGCTCGAAGGAAACCAAGATTTACGACAGCGCCGGCCGGCTCGCCAGCGACCTGATCCAGAACAACGATGGCTCGTCTTCGAACACGCTGTTCTCCGCGGGCATCAAGACCAAGATGTATGTCACCAACGCCGACGGCAGCAACGACAATACCTACTACAACATCACCGGCCAGGCCTATACCACCCGGGCCCAGCACTACGATGCCGCTGGCAAAATGACGGCGGACACCCGTTGGCACGCTGACGGCACGCTCGAATATCGCCAACTCATCAGCGGCGACGGCACCAAGGTCACGGATCTCTACGACAGCACCGGGCACAAACTCACCGAGATCACACATCATCCGGATGGGTCCATCGTGACGGACAGCTACAACGCATCGACAGGTGCGTTGGTTCAGGACGTCGTCAAGACGGCCGGGGGTGACGTCACCACCACGAACTATTCGGGCGGCGTCGTCGCCTCGATCTACGTCGCCAACGCGGACGGCTTCAAGGAAAGCAAGCTGTTCGACTCGGCCGGAAACCTGGCCAGCGATTACGTCCAGAACACGGATGGCTCGTCCTCGAACACGCTGTACTCGTCCGGCGTCAAGATGAAGATGTATGTCAGCAACGCCGACGGCAGCGATGACAACTATTACTACAACATCACCGGCCAGACCTACACGACCCAGATCCAGCATATCGACGCCGCGGGCAAGATCACCTCTGACACCCGCCTGCACGCCGACGGCTCGCTGGATTACAAGCAGGTCATCAACTCCGACGGCAGCAAGGTGACCGATCTGTACGACAGCGCCGGATCCAAAACCCAGCATATCCTCAACAACGCCGACGGCACCAAGGACGTCTACAAATATGCCGTCAGCGGCAACCCCGGGGCGACCCAGCACGAAAGCTACACCGCGGGCGGCACTCTCCTGCAGATCGACCTTCAGAACAGCAATGGCACCCACACCGTCACGGCCGTCAGCGCCGGTCAATCGATACAGGGCGGAAACGGAAACGACCTGTTTTCAGCCGCCCCGGGATCGACGACAATCGTCTTCGACCATGGCAATGACCAGATCAACAGCTTCCAGGCCGGCGCCGCGGCCAATCACGACACGATCAAGATCGCAGCGTCGCTGGTGGCCGATTACAGCCACCTTCAGTTTACGCAATCAGGCGCCGACACGCTGATCCACCTGTCAGCCACGGATTCGATCACGCTGAAGAATGTTTACGCGACCAACCTCGATCACAGCAACTTCCTGTTCGTCTGAGACAGCCGGTGCGCTCTCACGTGAGCGCATCGGTTCTCACAAAGCAGGGTCGCGGCGGATTGAGCGGACAAGCCCCGACCGACGGGGCTTTGGAACTCGAGGCAGATAGCCGGGCCGGGTTACGCCCGGCCGGGCGTCACCGAGCCGGTGAAGATGATGTCCTCGGCCAGCAGAGGCAAACGCCGCAGCAGCATCGTCTTCATCATGCCGGCCCGCTTGAACGTCGCCATCTGGATCTCCTCCGGAGAAAACCCGGCATCCAGGGCAACCTTTGCGATCGTGTAAGGCGTAAAGAAGAAGCGATGGTCGGAATTGATCGTTTCGGTGTTGTTCAGGATTCCCTTGATGTTCCCGCCCCTGAACGCATTCGGCACGGTAATGACGATTTTTTCGACGACGTCACCATAGTTCTCTCTAAATCGGCCGAGAAAGGACACCGGATTCGGGATGTGCTCGACGACTTCACCGAACAGGGCAATATCGAATTTCCGTCCGGAGATCTGGTCAATCTTCTGGCCGGACGTCACATCGCCGGACACCATGTTGTCCAGCCCGGAAATCCGACTCGCCTCCCGCACCGCGTCCGCATCGATGTCGACACCGACCGTATACTCGGAGCACTCCGTGATCAGACCATGGAGCCAGTCCCGGTGATCGATCTTCTTCTTGATGAGAGGAACGTGGTCGCAGCATCCGACATGAAGAACCCGCTTGCCGCGGCACATGTCGATCAACACGTCACTTCGGTACCTGACACCCGTCTTGCCGCCGTAAGTCACGGCCATATTCTCGTTGAACTTCGTGCCTGCAAGGTATGGATAAATACCCGTAAAGTCCGTCATGATTGACGACATGCTGATCTCCTCGTCGACTAACCCCCAGTGAACGATCGTCGATCAACGCCACAACTGCGATTTTAACAAGGCCGTCGACGAAACCGAAAATGATCTCTTGACCCGAGTGGCGGCGTATCCTTGCTAGCCGCCGCATTACCTCTAGGAAGAAGACGATGCGGAACGCATCGACTTGGCCGGAATTCCCGCGACGACCGCTTTCGGCAAGACATCCCGATTGACGACCGAGTTTGCAGCTACCGTTGCACCTTCGCCGATTTTGATGGGTCCTATGATGACAGCACCGGCATAGACGACGACACCGTCTGCAATGCGCGGGCAGCCCGGCTGGTTCCAGGCACGTCGCCCCAGTGTCACGTTATGATAAAGCATAACCGCACTCCCGACATGCGAACCTTCCCCAATCACGACCCCGGTCGGGTGTGGAAGCTTCAGTCCCGGGCCGATTTCCGCGAGCAACGAGATATAGCAGCCACGTCGCGCCAGGGAACGCACGATCAGCCAGGCGATACCGTGCCCCCAACGCGTGTTGAAGCGCAACCATTTGGCAGCACGCCACCAGGTGATCACCGTAAAGCCCGGATCGGTTATCAAGGCAACCGCGGCAGCAACGACGCCGGAATTCCCGGTGTTCGCCAGCAAATCTGCCCGCCACGCAGCCTGGGGAGGCTCGCGCCTCACCATTTTATCTGGTTCGACATGTGCGTTCATATCAAGGATCTCTCACGTCGCCGAGGGAACGTCCAGCGGTTGTGCTTCAATTGATCGGCCGAGCAACGATCGCACGCTGCCGCGAATCTGATGCCTGAATGCGACGTAACAGGACAGCACGACCACCAGATACAGACTGGTTGCAAGCAGCCAATGCTTCATGCTTGTCACATCGGCCGACGTCACCGCGAGAGCCACGATGGTCCCGGCCAGGGTCGCGATGGTCGCTGGAAGCAGGGATTTGACGATCGACATGAAAGGCAACCCGGTATTTCGGCTGCCAACCACCAGCATAAAGGTGCACACGATAATCGCCGTGACAAGGTACACGATAGCAACGGCCTTGAGACCGAACGGCAGCGCCACCACGAACGACAGGATCATGGCGATGCTGTTGGCGCTGCTGATCCAGAACTGCAGACGGGCCTTGCCGCGCGCGAGAAGAATCGGACCGGCATAGGCCGCAATGGACTGCGCAGCCCCCGCCGGCGCAAGCGCGCTAACCAGCGGCAATACGTCCTGCCAATGCGGCGAAAGGAATGTCGTCACCGGGTAGTAGAGCCCAAACGTCAGATAGATCATCGCCGGGAAGGTAATCATCGCCGTCACACTCAGCATCGCGCAGATCGCCGCGTTCTGCTCTGCGTGCCGCCCGTTACCGGACATACGGCTCAGCGTCGCCATCAGGACACCGCCGCCCGGCCAAGAAAGGATCATCAACGGAAAGATCATGAACTGAAAGGCCAGGCCAAAGAGCCCGACCGCGGCCGCTCCCAGCTTCGCACCGATCAGCAGATTGCCGATGTTGCGCGCGGCGAAATTGAGAATGTTCGAGGCCAGTATCCAGCTCCCGAAGGAAAGCATCGAACCGACGCCACGCCATCGGAAGTTGAGCCTGATCTGATGCCGCGTAATCGCGTAGAACGCGATCGCGCGAATGATCTGCATCAGGACGTAATATGAAATCAGCGCCCAGATCCCCCAGCCCAGAACGGCTCCGAGGACGCCCACGGACGCGGCGGTGATTGACGCGCCCGCCTCCACCATCGCCACGGTCTGGTAGCGCAACGCGCGCTCGAGCACCGCGCGCGGTCCGAGCGCCGCTATGGAAAGGACGACCGAGACGGACAGCGCGGTCAGCACGCCCGACAGGCCATCCATCTTCACGGCCCCGGCCAGCGGCCCCGCGACAACCGCCAGCACCACCGCACAGCCGATGCCGATCGCCAGCATCATGGTCACGGCCGCTCCGGTCTCCTCGCGCGAGAGCGAGCCTCGCTGTATCATCGCGCTCGACAAGCCAAGATCGGTGAGAAGGGCTATGAAGGCGACAAACGGCAGCGAGAAGGCGACCAGACCGAATTCGGCCGGGGTAACGAAATAGGTCATCAGCAGCGTCATCAGAAACTGGACGACCGATTTCACGATGTTCACGCCGGACATCGAGAGCAGATTTTTCAGGATCATGAAGTCATCCGTACGTTGTTCATGCAGCCGACCCGGAAAGCGCGCCGGCACAAGCAAAGGTCCGCTCCACGTCTGGCGAACGAGGTCGTGATCGTCGGGGATGGAGGTCCGGAAGCCGACATCATGCCTCGACCCTCTTGGGTACACGACCGATCGTTCTGAAAAACGTCAGCAATGGCCTCTCGACCAGCAGGTAGAATGCCACGCCTACCGCCACGCCCCCCGCTGCAACCATCACGAACAGCAGTTCGTTCGGAATACCCAGCGCTTTCAGCTTGGTCGCGGCTTTGGCGAAACCCGAAAGCGCCGGAAAATGAACGAGGTAGATCGAATAGGACGCCTCGCCGAGGAATATGAGAACACGCGGTAATCGCAGCGCCGTCTTCGTCTCGAGTACGACCCCGCCCAAGATCATCAGCATCGCGCCGACGCCGTAGCACCAGGTCGAGATCGCGTTCTTCAAGAGGCCACCGTAGGCAACGGCTATCCATGTGCCGCCGAAAAGGACGATCCCAAGCGTCAAGCAGAGCTTCGGAGATACGGTGTCCCGGCGATCGAACAGCCAGTACGCCAGAATCCCCAGGCCAAAGAGCACATGAGCGGGATGGAAGACAAATGCGAGCGGATAGACCGGGAACAATACGGGTTGCACGAAAGACAACGCCAGCCAGACCGCCCCCGCGATCCAGCCGATCCTGGGGTTCCAGATCGCAACCGCAAAGATGGCGTAGAAGATCATCTCGTGGCGCAGCGTCCAGACCACGTCGATAATCGGCTCGTGCTCTATCGGCAACAACAGGAAGGACGAGAATAGGTCATAAAAGCTCAGATCTGCCTTCATGAGAAGCACGAGAGGAATGACACAGATCAGGGCGACCCAAAGCGCCGGATATATTCTTTGGACGCGACGCCAGACGAAACGGAGGGCGTTGTCGCGATCGCCAAAGTCATTCGCATGCGCCAGGAAAATGACAAAGCCGCTCAAGACAAAGAAATACATGACGCCGGAGTCTCCGGCGTTGAAGATCGGGAATACGTTCTCACCGAGGTACTTGGGCTGGGCCAACGTCCTGGTCGTGTGATGACCCACCACGGCGAGCGCCGCGAAGGCGCGTCCCAGCTGCAAGGTGTCCAGACTGCGTTTTGAGGCCAGCTCCGTCATGCCAGATGCCCCGCTCCATCGGGCGTCCGAAACAGCCGACGTCGAAACGCCGCGTCCAGAAAGCGCCGAAGACGCACCTCGAAGAGCTCGTAACTTATCCCTCCGGCGATAAGTGACAGAACGAAGCCCAGAACCGCAAAGGCAGCAGAGAGCAGCCACAGATCCACGCCGCGTCCGGCAAGATTGGCTCCGATCATCTGCAACGGAAAAAGGGCGAAGGGATGCACCAGATAAAGGCTGTAGCTGATCTTGCCGAGATATTGCAGCGATGGCGCGCTCAACGCCGCCGCAATGCCGGAGTTTTGCGCCAACACCATTCCGAACAGCAGAAGGCCGGGAACGAGGCCGACAAACGGGTGCAGATACTCGATTGATAGATACATCGCGATGCCGCATACCGCACCGGCCAGCAACCCGGTCCACCCCCGCAGCCGGATCGGCATATCCACGGCGCTGAACAGCAGCCCAACCAGAAAATACGCGGCAATCGGCCGAAACCATATGCCCGCCAGAGCCAGCGCTATCAGCGGCAGCGCCAGCATCCAGTTTCTCCGCCGGGCCACCGCTACGAAAACCGCGGCGAACAGAATGTAGAACGCCCACTCATAGCTCAGCGTCCAGGCGTTCTGCTGGCCGATCGGAAGCCCCAGGGCATCGGGCAAGAACGCAAGGTTGACGAAGAACAACTGGACGTAAGTTCCAACATCAATCCCCTTGAAGAATTTGTAGCCGACGATCGGGCCGATGGTGAACAGCGTCAGGTGCAGGATGACGAAGACGGGAAGAATGCGAAGACATCGATCATAGAAGAATTTGGCAACGCTGCGGTGGCGCACCAGGCTGGCCGGAATCAGGAAGCCGCTGATCATGAAGAACAGTTCGACGCCATGTCCGCCCATATTGATGGTCGATCCCAGCCACGGCCAGATCGGCGCCATGAAACCCGCAAGCAGCGGCATGTCGTAGAGATGCACGATCAGGACACTTAGCGCAGCGATGCCGCGCAGTCCCTGGACGGCCGGGAGGAAATCCTGCTTTGGAGCGTTCACCTCTGCTTCCTCCCACACTGAAAAGGAGGCCGGGCAGAACCACGCGCCGGCGCGTGCGAGAAAGGCACTATCAGCGCCGGTGAGTGCCACGAGTCTTTCATCATGCCGGCCGCGATGCCAGGCCATCGATGCCAGGCGCTATCGGTGCGGAAATCGCGAGATCCTGATCGAGCGCGCGTCGCTTGGCGAACATCTGGCTAAACGCGGCACCAATCATGATCAACCCGCTGGCGGGTCCATAGGCCAGCACCGTGATGGTAAAGAGGTTCATTGCGATCGTGCCGGACAGTTTGTAGATGTCCTTGGTCTTCGAGACCGCGGCGATCGCGAAGACCATGAACAGGACGAAGATCGGGCCGAACATCAGATACGTGCCGATATAGAAATTATCGACCGGCACATAGTAGCTGAGCTTGTTCGAAAACAGCTGCTGCGGATAGTTGAAACAGCCGAGGCCGCAACCGGTCACGAATCCCACCGGCATGAGCTCTTGCATATACACAAACGGCAGCTGCCAGCTGTTATTGATGCGATCCTGAAGGCTGAAGAATCCCCGGGAGATGCTGGTGAGGCCGTCGCCCGCGAAGAAGACCATCAGCACGACGGGAACCAGGATCGATGCAAAGGAGAGCATCGCCATCCGGCGCAGCATAGGAAATCTCTCGCGCTCCGGAAGCATTCGAATGATAACCAGGCACAGCAGGTACATGATCATCACGCCCAGCGTGGTCTTGCTGGTCGTGAGCTTGATGGCGTAGAGGCCCACCGGCGCCCAGATGCAGATCCACAGCATACTCTTGCGAGCCGACGTAAACACGAAGGTAATGAACACGAAAAACGCCGCCATGGTGCTGTCGGCGGCGAACCCCGCCAGTCGCGCTTCCGACGCGGCCCACCAAAGTCTGGTCGCCTGACGCGTTGCTCCCAGCGTTTCGTAAGCAAAACCGACCCACGGAAACTGCACGCGCGATGAAAGGAAGATGCCGATAATGGTAATGAAGAAGATCGGGTGGATCAGGGCAAGAAGCTGCTTGTACTGATTGAAATCACGCCTGCAAAAGCAGAACCCCACGAACACCGGCGCGATCATCTTGAACGACGACGCCATGCCGGCGAAGTAGCCCAGAAAGACAAATCCGACGTACAACGCGAACGCGATGTACAGCAGCGTGAGGACAGCGATCAGGCTTTTGCCCTTGATGATGTAGCGCTGGATAAAGGCCAGAATGCACATTAGCGCAAAGATGTCCGGCAGAAACCACAGCACGTCCAGCTTGGTGAGACTGAGATAGTAGCGCAGGGCGCCGGCAAAGGCGTCGCGATAGAAATACATGAGCAGCGCGATCGCCTCGACGTTCCAGATGCCGATTTCCGGCAATTGGCTGTTCAGAGGCAATGGCTCCGGAGCTTTGAAATCCGGACTCGCAAGGGATGACGACGACGACCGGTTCGTCATTGCCCCCCTCCTTCGGCCGTCGCGACGACGCGAGGCCTGCGGGCCAAAAGTCCGACGATGGCTTTCGAACCGGGGATCTCGATATGCGCATAGGTCAGGTTCGACAGCGCCAGAACGGCCACGACGTAGCCCGACAGCAGTAGCGATGCAGCTATTCCCGAACCGAACTGATCAATCATCGGGAAGGTCCGCATGCCAACGCCACGCGAAAAATACTCGATCAGTACGAGCACGAGCGCGTGCACCATGTAGATCGAATAGGATCGCTTGCCGAGCCACACCAGCGGCTTGACCGACAGCAGGTTGGGCAGCCTGCGTCCGGGGAACGCCATCAGCGACCCGAGCAGGACGGCGAATATGACCGGCGCGAGAAAGCTCAGCATCGGCTGCATTCCGACCACGCAGACAATGGCGATGGCCGCGATTGCGGCCCCGATCTGCCAAACCGACTGCACGAACGGGCGCACGGCGGAAGGCACCGACGCCACCGCTCTGAGCGTCAGCACCCCGAGGAAGAAACTCAGTATGCAGCGCGCGATGCCAAAGGTGTGAAAGTCCAGCGCATATTGTCGAAGAACCAGCAGGATAAGGGCCCAGCTGGCCACCGACAGAAACAGCGACAACACATAGATAATGCGAACGTCGCGGAATTTTTGCGCCAGGACCACGACGCCGCCGAACACGAGATAGGTATAGAATTCGGCGCTGATGCTCCAGCTTGGCCCGTTCCAGCTCAGATAATCAACGAATCCGATCGCGTGCAGCAGGAGCACATTTAAAAAGAACGAATAGCCGTTGTTGACCGCCATCTCGGGTGGCGCGAAATGAATGAGGCCGGTGCCCACAAGGCCGAGCTTCATCATTCGAAACGAGAGGAATGCGAGCAACGTAACGACGTGGAGCGGATAGATGCGGGCGAGCCGGCGCACGATGTACTCGCGAAACGCGAAAGTACCGAAGCCGCCTTGCACGTAACTCATCGAAATCACGATGCCGCTCAGAACGAAGAACAGATCAACGAACAGCCAGGCGTTATGGAAGAACGCAAAATCGATCCAGGCCCTGTTCGGCAGGACCGCGGCAAGCGGTTGAGAAATAACAAAATGATGGACCACGACGCACAGCGCGGCGATACCGCGAACGCTGTCGAGCGGGACATAATGTTCTTTGGAGCGATGGCCCGTCACGATCGAATTATGTCCGAATTGTTGCGATGCAGCATAGTGCCTCTCTTCCGGTTTCCGTTCAACCCGAACATTAAAAAACCAGCAAAGAAAACTCGGCGCCGCATGGCTGATCCGCAAATAAATGCTCTCGCCAAAAAGCGGCCGCATTTTTAATCGCCATGCCCGTTTAATCGTCTCGCGTGACAGACCCGGAATAAATACGCCCCCGAACAAGCAGCGCATTTTCAATCGGCCTGTATCGGCATGGATGCCGCCGCGAAGGCAGCGCTTTTTAGACCGTCGTGAAGCCTCGCATCGCTGGCTCTTTGGAAGTCAGATCGATAAATTCGGGAACCTTGGACCAGCCCGGTAGGCCGCCGCCGTTTACCGCGCCCAAGTTCCAGTCAGTTCGGGAATGGGGTTTGGCACCTGCCGTCGCATAAGGGATCAATCAGGAAAATTCTGGGCGGAGCGTCCAATCTCGTCGCGATAGCTGTTTTCGTGCTGGCGCCATTTCCGCTTGGATCGGCGGATTTCGTCTGGATCTGGATCTGGATCGTCTTGCTCGCGCTCAGTCTGTTGACGGCGGATCTGGAAGCCATCGGCAGCGCGGATTTTCGCCTGTTGCTGCCGCTGTTCATGACGGTGGTGCTGATCGGCGCCATCGTCACGCTGCAAACATGGCCCGATCCGCTGCTGGGACGGACGAATCCCGTCTGGAAGCTGCCGCTCGATCTTCTCGGCGCCGATGTCCCTGCTCGCATTTCGATGACCGCAGCCGGTCCGTGGCTCGCACTTGGCTCCCCGCTGCTGGTGTCGCTTGCGTTCGTCCGCGCCTTTCTCCTTGCGGCCGATGCGCCAGCGGCTCAACGGCTTCTGCGAATATTGGCGTGGGCGGGTTTTCTCTACGCTTGCTACGGAATCCTGGCGCAGCTTGCCGACCCGGATACGTTGTTATTCAGGCGAAAGGAGGCCTATCTCGGCTTCGCCACCGGCACGTTCGTCAATCGCAACACCGCCGCGACATTCTGGGGCAGTTGCGCCTTGCTCTTCCTGGTGCCCCTGTTGCGCTCGATACATCGCGGAGACCGGCGCGCTGCCCCGCCGTCAGATCGGCCGCTCGCGTTGCTCGGGCACTATCTCGCCACACCAGCGGCTCTCGCTGTCGGATTTGCCGTCTGCACGCTGGCGACGGCGATGACGGGATCACGCGCAGGGCTGCTGCTGTCGATCTGCGCGTTTCTGCTGGCCGGCATGCTCTATTTGTGGCCGCTTGAGCTCGGCACTTTTCGACGATGGGCGTTGCTGGCGGGAGCCACGGTCGCTGCCGTCCTGGTTCTTCAACTGATCGGCGGTGCGGTGGCAGGGCGGATTCTCACCTATGGCCTGATCGACGATCAGCGGCTGGCCGCCTACCGTGCCGCGATCGCAATCGTCAGCGACCATCCGCTGTTCGGCGTCGGATTGGGCAACTTCGAGGCGGCTTTTGCCGCCTACCGGCCCGCCGAATTAGGCAGCCTCGGGATTTGGGACCGCGCCCACAGCACGCCGCTGGAACTCGCGGTCGAAATGGGCTTGCCGGCGACCATCCCGATCGTGGCGACCGTGCTTTGGTACGTTTACCAATTGTTCCGGGGCAGCCTGCTGCGGCGGCGCGATCGCTACATCCCCATTATCGGAGCCAGCGTCGCCGCGCTGGGGCTACTTCACAGCAGCATCGATTTTTCGCTGCAAATAGCCGGTTACGGTGTTTTCTTCGCCGCGATCACCGGGGCCGCGCTGGCGCAGTGCCTGCCGTCATCATTGCGAAAAAACGGTGGCGGAGCTGTGGCGAGTGAATTATGATTTAATTTAAATCGGCTGTTTTTAATTGCGGTTGGGCAATGACAATGCGTTTGGTGGGTTTTTGTCTCGTGATGCTGGTGGCCGGCGGAACGGCCCCGGTTGCCGCGGCACCGGCCGGTGGCGGATGCGTCCCGAACTCCTCGCTGGTGTCGGCAGAGCGCGCCACATCCTTTCTGGAGAACCCTGAAGCGCTGCTCGCCCAGTTCAAGGACGGTCAGGGCGGCCTCGCCTCGCAAATCCGCGACATGCTGATGACCCGGCCCGAGACGCTTGAAGGCATCGCATCGCTTTCCAAGGCCAGTTCCGCCGATCAAAGCCGTGCGATCGGCGCCGGTCTCGGCACCGCCGCCGCCGTGTGCGTGCTGACGCAGCCGGCCTTTGCCCAGCAAATCCAGGAAGTGGTCCTGAAGGCCGAGAATCCGCCGCTGATTCAAGCCTTCGTGAGCATCACGGGGGATATTCCGACCGAGGCGATCACCGGAGCAGATCCGAACGGCGACACCACCGCCGGCGGCGGACAGGGCACCACATCGACGCCGTCGCCGGGCGCCGTGTCGAGCAATAACAGCACAACTTTCGGCAGCGGCGCTGGCGCGAGCACCAGTACAACGACGCTTTTCACGACAGCAGCGGCCGGAACGCCGTCCGTTCTGACGCCGGTCAGTCCGACCAATTGAGGCCCGTGGAACGACTTGGTGAAACGCCTGGATTGATCGCGAATTAACCAATATCGATCAGGCAGATAACGTCATCTGCGGTTGGATTCAATTTTAACTATCGGCGGAACCTAAACCCAACAACTCCGTGAGACACCGTACCTGCGTCAAGAAAAAGAATGACGGGGGACGACATGAAACTGCTATTTGCACCGATGCTGGCGACCGCAATTGCATTTGCCGGTGGCGCCGCCAGGGCCGAAACCGACGCCTCGACCGACGTGTCGCGGACCAACCGAACGGCCTTCATCGAGGAATTCGACAACACGCTCGCGCCGCTCCAGTTCGTGAAGTTCTGCCTGAACTACCGCGCTGAATGCGATGCGGAAGCCGGCGTGCAAGCGTTGCCGGCCGCCGACCGCGCCATGGAAATGCTGCGCGACGTCAACATTTCGGTTAACGAAGCGATATCGCCGCTGCGCAAGTCCACGGATCCGATGACCGCGCGCTGGACGGTCTCCCCCGCCGCGGGCGACTGTAACGACTACGCGGTCACCAAGCGGCACCAATTGATAGCGATGGGTTGGCCGCAGAGCGCCCTGCGCCTTGCGGTCGTCCTGACCGACAGCGGTCAGGGGCATCTTGTACTGGTCGCGCGGCTTACCGACGGCGACGTCGTTCTCGATAATCTGTCGCGCGACGTCCGTCCCTGGAATGCCATGGGCCATACGTGGATTTCGATGCAGTCGAGCGCCAATCCGCGGTTTTGGGTTGCCGTCGGCAGCCACGGCCAGCGCCTCCAGGCGAACCGGCTTGCATCCATCAGGCCGCAGCTTCAGTGAATATTTATTGATAACTCACGGCTGGTTGCCCTCCCGTGAGCCTGCGCCCGCCATCGATGGCTCCAAGCCACGGGCGGGTTGCAGTTCGTTTCACACGCGCGCTTTATTGGATTATATTCTTATTAATACCTCAAAAATCCTGCCATCCTGAGGCATCGGCGGCCGCCCAGGCCCGCTTCTGGATGAAGGCCGTTATCGGCTGCCGGACGGACGGCGCATTTCGCTGGTCCGGAATTTGCTAGTTCCCCAAAAGTCATGGGGATACTCTTTTGCACTGCACAAAAAGATGACACAGTTCTTTGCCATCATTGCCTTGAACAGGTGATTAAATGCCTGCAGATGTGATTAAACGCCTGAACCGGCGATTAAACACTGAACCGGCGATTAAACCGTATTTTCCCCACCAGCCAGCGGTACATGAATGAACGGTATGTCCTTGATTCGACGACAGACTCTCGTGGCTGGGTTTAGGCTTCTGGCAGGCATAGCGCTGCTCGTGGTGATCGCGGCACCATGCCATGCGCAATGCGCCGCGCTGGCTGAGCGCGTCCCCCCGCTGGCCCTGCAGGCCTTCAGCGCCTCGCCCGGATCGCTGTTGCAACAGCTGCGTAACGACAAGGAAAAACTGGCGGGACGGCTTAGCGGATACCTGATCACCGATCCGTCACTGCTGCCTGCCGTGGAAAAGCTGGTGAACCAATCATCGGACAAGGATCGCGTGGCAATCGGCTCAGGTCTTTACCGAGCGGAGGCACGCTGTCTCACGACCAAGCCTGAAGCGTCTCGGAAGATCAATGATTTCGTGCGCAAACTGGGAGACCGCGCGGTCTTGATCGGCTACTCGGCCGAGTCCGAGCAGTCGGGCGCGGCGGCACCGACCGAGGCTGCGAAGCCAGGCAATACCGGTTCCGGTCTGCTGACAGGTGAATGGAACACCGAGATATCAGATCCGTTTGCCAAGATACCGGTCCCGCTCAGCCAATCCCGCTACAACTGAGCCTGCAGATGTATCAACCCAGAGACCAGATCCAGTCGCTCAAGAAGTACGGCATAGAAATCGGCTCTACGACGCTGAGCGTCGAGCGTGCCGTTGATATCGTGCGCCGGCAGTGGCCGCTGATCGCCTCGATCGTCGCCGGCACACTGGCGCTCGTCGTCATCTACCTGCTGACGGCAACGCCAATGTATACGGCGAATGCCCGTATCCTGATGGATACGCGCCAGACCCAGGTGCTCGACAAGGATACCGCACTCAACAGCAACCTGATCGACACCGGATTTGTCGACAGCCAGGTCGAGATCATCGGCTCGGAGGACCTGATCCAGTCGATCGTGCGACGCCTGCGATTGACGGAGGACCCTGAATTCAACGGGTCCGATCCCGGAATAGTGGCGATCATTATCGGCAAGACGCTTTCCCTGTTCGGGTCCGACGGGCCGCCCTCCAAGGAGCGGATCGAGCGCGCAGCCGTCGAGGCGGTGCAAAAGAATCTCAAGGTCGAACGCGTGCTCACGACCTACGTTCTGTCCCTCAACTACCGTTCCAAGAATGCGGACAAGGCCGCCCGAATCGCAAATGCGATCGCCGACGCCTACATCGTTGGCGCGCTCGAGGCGAAATACCAGTCAACCAAGCGGGCCGGCGAGTGGCTGCAGCAGCGCAGCGCCGAACTGCGCGAACAGGCGACCGCGAGCGACCGCGCCGTCCAGACCTTCAAGACAGAGAACAACATCGTCGGCACCAGCCGCGGCTTGATGACCGAGCAGCAGCTGTCGGACGTCAATACCCAGCTCATTCAGGCCCGCGCGGCCACTGCCGAAGCCAAGGCGCGTCTCGACAGAATCGAGGCGATTTCGGACAAGGATCTGGCTCAGCCGACCGTCACCGACGCCCTCAACAACTCGGTCATCACCAGGCTTCGCGCCCAATATCTCGATCTGGCGGGCCAGTATGCCGATTGGTCAGCGCGCTATGGCAAGACCCATCAGGCATCGGTCAATCTCAACAACCGCATGGAAGAGCTGCGCAAGGCGATCGCCGACGAAGTCCGCCGTATCGCCGACGCCTACCGAAGCGACTACGCCATCGCCAAGAGCCGCGAAGCCTCGCTTGAGGAAAACATGAAAGGACTGGTCGCCCAGGCCGGCAACACCGGTCAGGCGCAGGTAAGGCTGCGTGATCTCGAAAGCGCCGCCGATACCTATCGCAACCTGTACAACAACTTCCTCGAGAAGCTTCAACACGCGACGCAAAACCAGAGCTTCCCGATCAGCGAAGCGCGCATCATCGGCACGGCGGTCAAGCCCGACAAGAAGAGCTCGCCCAAAACCCTGCTGGCGCTGGTCGGTGGCCTGGTCGGCGGACTCTGCTTCGGATTCGGCGCGGCCTTCTCGAAAGAGCTCATGAGTGACGTTCTGCGGTCTCCCAGCGAGGTCGAGGACGAACTCGGCGTGAAGTGCCTCGGCGTGCTCCCCGATCTGCGTCCGCAGAAGCCGGTTGGGAAAAAGGCGCGCCTGCTGCTGCCGATCGATAATTCTGCAGCGAAGGACAAGGACGATTCCCTCTCCCACTATGTCGTCGACCACCCGTTTTCGCGCTACGCCGAAACCTTGCGGAACATCAAGGTTTCCATCGACGTCGCCCGGCTGACCCGCGACGTCCGCGTGATCGGCATCGTCTCTTCGTTGCCGAAGGAGGGAAAGACCACGGTTGCCGCCAATTTTGGTCACCTGATCGCCTTGACCGGTCACCGTACCCTGCTGATCGATGGCGACCTGCACACCCGCTCGCTGACGCGCGAACTGGCACCGAACGCCAAGACCGGCTTGCTGGAAGCTCTCAGGGATCCCCAGTCGCTGGGTCAGCACATCAAGCGCAGCAAGGAAACCGGGTTGGATTTCCTTCCGTCCTTCGTCGTCGCGCGCATGGTCAATTCGGCTGACGTGATGGCGTCCAAGGCGATGACGGATATGCTGGCGACGGTGCGCGACAGCTACGACTACATCATCATCGATCTCGCGCCGGTGATGCCTGTGACCGACGCCAAGGCGATCAGCCACCTCCTTGATGCGATGGTCTATGTCATCGAGTGGGGCCGGACGACGCGCAGCGCGTTGCAGGAATCGCTGGCCAGCTCGGAGGCCATCCAGAAGAAGCTTCTCGGGGCGGTTCTCAACCGGGCAAACCCCAAGATGCTCAAGCGTATCGAGGCCTATAAGGGCTCACACTACAACAGCTACTATGTCGAAGGCGCCTGACGCGGCGCTGCCGTATCGGCCATCCCGCCGCCTCCATCGCCGGCTCATGCTGAGCGCCAATATCCTTCTTGCCGCCGGCGCACTGGTTTGGGCGGCGCGGGTAGTTTCCGACATTGGCGATCCGGCGGTTCCGCTCGTTGCCAGCCGCCTTGCACGCGGCGAGAAGTACGACCCGACCCTCATGCGGGGAATGATTGCCGCAAACCTCCCGGCCGCCGAGCGGCAATGCAATTCGAAGACGCTTCGCGAGTTGCTGCTCCTGCAGATCGGACTAGCCGATGAAACGGTGCGCAGCGCCGATCTGCTGCAGGCCGACGCCGACACCGCCGGCGTCAACTCGCAAAGCAAGGCGCTGATTGCGTGCGCCCCCACCGAATCGCTTGGCTGGCTCGGGATGTACTGGTCCAGCATCCGCCTGGAGGGTTTCGGGCCGCGCGCAGTGGCGCTTCTTGACCAGTCCTATCGCCAGGCGCCCCACGAGGCCTGGCTCCAGCTCATTCGAGCGCCATTGGCGCTGCGGAGCTTCAACGCCCTGCCACCCGCCCTGCAGGACGCGGTCGTACAGGATTTCGAAGACATTTTTCAAGCCCGGCTATATCCAAGCGCAGCCATACTCTATCAAGGGGCAACCGCCAGTGCCCAAGCGAAGCTGCTCGACCGAACCTGTGCCGCTGCGGAAACCGAGCGGCTGGTATTTCTTCATTTCGTGTCCGAGAGCGGATTGCAGATCCGCCACCGTTGCTATCCGGCAGGTCCCGCGCCAGCCGTCGATGTCCGGCGACCGTGAAACGACGTTGCGGGCTACGGCTTTGCGGCACCCCATGCGACGGGCGCGAAATCGTTCAGGCTTCGCTCATTGGATGACTGGCCCTTGAACATCAGCAGGCCGCGGCTTGTGGCGACGATGTCGCCGGCGCGTAAACTGTCATCCTCCAGAATTTTTTGGAATGCTTCGCGGGCAACGTCCGCATCGGACGGCGTGGGCTGGGCAAAACTCCGCCCTTCACGCCTTCTTTCCTCGATGCGCCGGCGTGCGGCCTCAATATCGGCAAGCCACTGTTCGCGAGACATTCTGGGCTCGCCGGGCTGTTCCGACTCCGGCTCAACCTGCGCCATGACACCGGGCGGAAAAACGCCGCCAAGGACCAGTGCCGCAATCAGGACCCTGAATGATGCCAACAGCATCGGAAACTCTTAGACCAAGAGCCCCGAAAGGCAAAGTCGCGGAATCAGCCGGGCGCGGGACGCATCCCGTCCCGCTTAATACGCATCCTGATACATCATGACCATCGCGGTCCGGATGATAATCCGCATATCCAGCCAAATGCTCCAGTTGCTGACGTACCAGACGTCATACTCGACGCGCTTTTCCATCAGGTCGATGGTCGGCGTTTCGCCGCGGAAACCGTTGACCTGCGCCCAGCCCGTCAAGCCTGGCTTCATATGATGGCGATACACATAATTGCTGATCACCTGGTCGTAATAATTGTCATGGGCCACCGCATGCGGTCGCGGACCGACCAGCGACATTTCCCCGCGCAGCACGTTCCAGAGCTGCGGCAATTCATCGATGCTGGTTTTTCGGAGGAAGCGGCCAACCCGGGTCACCCGCCTGTCCTGCTTGGTCGCTTGGGTAACGGTGTGGCCGTTCTCCGCAACGCTCATGCTGCGAAACTTCCAGATCTCGAAAGGCTTTCCGTTGAAGCCGCGGCGGGACTGCCGGAAGATGATGCTGCCCTCTGAATCGAGCTTGATCAAAATCGCTGAGATGATCAACAGAGGCGCCAGCATCAAAAGGGCAATCGAGGCGAGGCCGATATCCAGACACCGCTTCTGCGCGCGTTCGAATATCGAGAGCGGCGGCCGCTGGATTTCGATCGCCATCGTTCCGCTGACGGGCATGAACGGCCGCGAAACCAGATCTGCGATCGGGAAATCAGGCAACAGCCGAATCGGCTGCGGAACCTGGCGCAATCGCTGACTCAGCTTCTGAAGCATCGGCAGTTCGTTCCAGTCGATTGCCAGTAGAAACTCCTCGGCGTTCGTCGTGCGCGACTGCCGAATGATGTTCAAAATCTCGGCATCGAGGGCCGCGTCATCCTGCGTCGCGTTCAACACGAAGTGACGCACGACGTCGAAGCCGTTCTTGCGCAAGTCCTTGAAGCGATTCGAAGTAAAATCGAGCGGTTTCAGGCTGAGCAGCACGACCCTGCGGTCAATCAGGTGACCCTTTGCCAGCGAAGACGCCAAGCCGATGCGCCACGCCGCCCGGTGCGCGCCCAGGCTGACAAGTCCGGTAATCGCGAACACGATGGTCGTACCGCGCGAAAGGCTCGTCGTCGATTTCAGCAGAAAGGCGATGAGAGCCAAAATCGCCAGCGACATCATCCAGACGAATACAACCTTGCGCGCCTGCCACATTCCGTTGAACAGACGATGGCTGTCGTAGACGCGCTGGAAAAAAGCGATGGCGACGAACGCAACACCGACGATCAGGCCCGCACCAATCGTCGCTTCCTGGTCGGCCGGCGTCCCCATGAACTGGCGGTATATGACGCCCGCCGCGAGATAACTCAGCAGGATCAGCAGAAAATCGCCACTGATGAGGAAAATCTGGAAGGGGCGCTGCAGGGATGCGCCACGGCTCGCGATCGTCGCAGAGACGTCTTCGGAACCATATGTTGTTGCAGACATCTCAGGCCCTCGTCACTTCCATCACTGCAACCGCCGAAATCGCCGCAACCACCGAACGTTCTGATTTAAATAACCGGAGGGCAGCGAGCGATGCCGATTAAATCTCGTGGAGGGATTTCCGACAACGCCTTGAGAGAGTGCTAACCAATCGAAGCGAGAGTGTGGCACCGCACCCAAAAAAATCAAATGTATTTTTGCATTGCGTCAATGCGGCAATTAAATGATCAGTCCATGCTATTTAAATATTCAATATGCGCGCCATATACGCAACGGACCATCAAAAACAGGGCAATTTTTTCCTACCCCGTCACAATCCTGATAATCGCGTCATTATGCTGATAATTATGTGACGCCGGCGCAGCACGCACTTCGTGCGCTTATCGAGATCGCGTTTCGGCATCAATGCGGGGATGGGCCAATTGGTGCCAGGCCCAGGAGGACCTCACAACCGTTGCCAGATCCGAGCAACCGGGACGAAAATCGAGATCAGCGCGAGCTGCCGACGGATCCGCGACCAGAATCGGCGGATCGCCGGGCCGACGCGGCTTTGTCACCAGTGGAAGGTTAAGGCCTGTTTCGCGCTCGATGGCCGCCAGCACCTGGCGCACCGAGAATCCAGAACCCGTACCGAGATTGTAGCGGCCGCCCGGAGAGCCCTTCAGCAGGGCATCGAGGGCACGAACATGCGCTGCAGCCAGATCCACCACGTGAATGTAGTCACGTATCGCCGTACCATCCGGGGTATCGTAATCGTCCCCGAAAATCGCAAAGTCGCTGACATGGCCTTGCAGGGTCATCATCGCGCGGGGAATGAGATGGGTTTCCGGATCACGCAGTTCGCCGATTGATCCCGATAATTCCGCACCACAGGCGTTGAAATAGCGCAGACAGAACGAATGCATGCCATAGGCGGTGCGATAATCCGCCAGGATTTGCTCGATCATCCATTTCGAGACGCCGTAAGGGTTCACGGCGACACCCGCGGCGCCCTCACTGATCGGATCGCGACCCGCATTGCCGTAGACCGCTCCGGTACTCGAAAAAACCAGGCGGCGGCATTTCTGTTCGAGCATCGCCTTTAATAGCGACAATGTTCCGCAAACATTGTTCAGATAGTATTTCTGGGGCGCAGTGACGGATTCACCCACTTGGCTGAATGCAGCAAAATGCATCACGGCGACGACCTCGTGGGACGCGATCGCTTCGGCTACTCGCGGCGTTTCACTGACGTCGCCCTCGACAAAAGGACCCCACTTCACGAAGCTGCGGTGACCGGTCGACAGATTATCGAAGCATACCGGGACGTAGCCGGCCTCCGACAAAGCCTTGCAGCAGTGCGCGCCGATATAACCGGCTCCTCCGGTCACGAGAATGGCGGGGCCTTGGGACACTGGTTTCTCCACGAGAGCAGTACTTGGACAGTACTTCGATTCAGGCGCGCGATAGTTGGCTTCAGGCTGACGTTGGCGTTCAGGCTAGCCTGCTGCTTTCGTTTGGCGCCCGACGCTCTGGTACAGGAATCCCCTGCCGGTCAGATCGTCCGGATTGTATACGTTTCGCAGATCGATCACGACCGGAGCCGCCATCTCCTGCTTTAGCCGATCGAGATCGAGGGCTCGAAATTGCTCCCACTCGGTCACGATGACCAGTGCGTCGGCGCCCTCGGCGCAGCTGTAGGCATTTTCGTGATACTCGATGTCAGGCATCTCCAATCGGGCCTGTTCCATGCCCACCGGATCGAACGCCCGGACCGTCGCGCCCAAGTCGCGGAGCGCCGTAATCAGCGGGATAGAGGGGGCCTCTCTCATGTCGTCGGTATTGGGCTTGAAGGTCAAGCCGAGGACAGCAACCGTTTTTCCGCGAAGGTTGCCGCCGAACGGCGCGGCGACTTTGCGCGCCATGGCGCGTTTGCGGGTGTCGTTGACCGAATTCACCGCTTCCAGAATCCGCAAGGGGACGTCGTAATCCTGCGCAGTCTTGATCAGCGCACGGGTGTCCTTGGGAAAACACGAGCCACCGTAACCAGGACCGGCATGAAGGAATTTCGATCCGATGCGGTTGTCCAGGCCTATGCCGCGCGCAATCTCCTGAACGTCCGCGCCGACCTTTTCCGCGAGGTCGGCGATTTCGTTGATGAAGGTGATCTTGGTAGCCAGAAATGCATTGGCCGCATACTTGATGAGCTCGGCGGTACGGCGCCCGGTGTACATGATCGGCGCCTGATTCAGATAAAGCGGCCGGTATATCTCGCCGATCACCTTGCGCGCGCGCGGATTTTCGGTGCCCACGACGATGCGGTCCGGATGCTTGAAGTCACGCACGGCCGCGCCTTCGCGCAGAAACTCCGGGTTCGATGCGACGGCGACATCGGCCGAAGGGTTGACCTGCTCGATGATTCGCTCGACCTCATCGCCCGTGCCAACCGGGACGGTCGACTTCGTGATGATGACGGTGAAGCCCTGGACGGATTTCGCAATTTCACGCGACGCCGCATAAACATAGCTGAGATCCGCGTGACCATCGCCGCGCCGCGACGGCGTGCCGACCGCGATAAAGACAACGTCGGCTTCGCCTACCGGTCCCGCAAGGTCGGTCGTGAAGACAAGTCGGCCTTCGCGCGCGTTGGTTTGGACAACGCGGTCAAGATCGGGCTCGAATATCGGAATTTCGCCGCGCTGTAGCGATGCGATCTTGGCCTCGTCCTTGTCCACGCAGGTGACGTGGTGTCCAAAGTCGGCGAAACAGGCGCCCGAAACCAATCCAACGTATCCCGTTCCCACAACAACAACGCGCATGAGCTGAGCACTTTCTTTTTCCGGTATTTAATTCCCGACAGCGAAGGCTTTAAATTAACCATGGAAGCGGGTCAAACCTGCGTCTTCGATTTGAAGAGTCTGCCCGATGTCCTGGCGCCCGGCGCCAAATCCGGGATTGTCCTGCAAACGCAGCACTCGCACGAAACAAAAGGTCTGGAAGGAAGCGACGCCGGAAATTAAATACGCAACGGCGATCGATTCAACTCGATCCAGAAAATTTACCGCGCTGCGTGCCCGTCGGTGGGCATCTCCCCGGCAACGGGCTGGGATCAGAATTTCAAGCAATTTCAATGGCTAAATTAAGCCAATTTTAGGGGGGCAGCGTTAGGAAACACTGTAGTTTGTATGGAGTAGGTGGTGTGACCACACTGGCCATTTGCAGTACCTTGATTGGATTGGTTCTTGGAATTCGCTTCCGGTTTCTGGTTCTGGTGCCCATTCTTTTTGTTGGATCGGTTTCGCTGGCGGCGATTTCGATGACACAGGGCCAGACCCTGCTTCAGGCAATTTCGGCGATAGCGGTTTTCGCAGCGCTTCTGCAGGTTGGATACGCATGCTCTGCGCTGCTCAAGTCCTTCGCAAGGGCTCCCCGCGCCAACAGGACGGTGCCCCATGCTGCCGCCGGGGTCGTCGTTGTCCGGAAGTCCTGATCCTCGCTAAGGGGCGATTGCGCGTCCACCACAGGACGCACCTCAGCCAGCCTGTCCCCGCGGCCTGATCCGGCGCGCGTCAGTGAGACAACGCCGTTGGGCGGCTTGCGTCGAACACCCGGGACTCCCTCGGCGTCCTGCCAAACCTGTATCAGGATGATATATATTCATCCCAGGCGATTAATGCCAAGGTGAGGATTCGCGTGGCCTCGGGCCCGGAACGCCTTTGAGAGTATATTATCCCGATGTTGTCAGCACTGCGCCACGCGAAGCCGTTGGCGAAGCCAAGGTTGCCGGACGGGGTTCGCATCTACGCCATCAGCGACATTCACGGCTGCGCGCATCTGCTTGATCAAATGCTCCGGGTCATCGACGCCGACGTTGCACACAGCAGGCCACGTCACGCGATAGAAGTCTTCATGGGCGATTACATCGACCGCGGGCCGGATTCGCGCTCGACGCTCGATCTCCTGATTGAACGTTCGCAACGCGGAAACGCGGTCTTCCTGAAGGGCAATCACGAAGCCTTTCTTGACGACGTCTTTCGCGATCCTGGCCGCATGGGGAATTGGTTTCAGGTCGGCGGTCTGGAAACACTGATGTCCTACGGACTTTCCCCGCCGGTCAATCCGGACGCCCACGAGCAGCATGAATTAATGAGAGAGCTATCCGAGGTCATGCCGGCGCGCCATCGCGACTTCCTGGAGCGCTTGCGTCTCAACTTCACGTGCGGCGATTTCTTTTTTGTTCATGCAGGTGTTCGACCGGGCATCCGGCTGGCTGAGCAGCGGGAGGAAGACCTGCTTTGGATTCGAGAGGATTTTCTGCAGCATAAGAGGCGGTTCAGCAAATATATCGTTCACGGTCATACACCGGTTCGAAGTGCTGAGATTTTGGATAACCGCGCCAACATAGATACGGGGGCTTACGCCACCGGGAATTTGACCCTGCTCTCGATTCAGGGTTCCAGCCTGCTGGCAGTCTGAGCATCGCTTCCGGGCGCACTGCCGTCCAAGGCAATTACGGATGGCCAGCTGTCGCGCCGTCCGGGATCGTCAGCCTTTGGGCTCGCCGGATGCGCCGATGGCAGATCAAGGCAATGGTTGCGATTGGCGCCCGACTCATGCCGACGGAAACGGCATCCCCATCAGGGAACTGCGGATTGCTCAGAAGTCAGGCTGGGAAGCTGAGCGTTCTTCAATTACGATTAAAATAATCACGCGCGAAGCCACGGCTATCGGGCGGGCAAAAAAGCGGGAGGATGTCCTATGCGAGTTGGGATCGAGATCAATTTCGCCCTTTGGGGCATGATCATTTGTGCTGTCATCGAGGCGCGTCAGACCTTCGCGCTCCTGTAAACGCCTTGGATGCAGGCGGCGCCCTGGATTGCAGGCGGCGCCTCGCAGGCCTGCTCCAAACGAGCCCGGCGCGAGGTTCCTTGCCGCCGATCCGCGCGATCAATGGCGCTTGGCAAGGCGTACATGCCTCGAATCAGAGCCGGTGGCCTTGAGGCAGAAGCTGATACTGATCCAAGGCAGCAGGCGAGCGCTGGAAACGGCGCAGCGGCCCGCGCCCCGCTTACGTGGGGGACTTGAAGTCCGGAAACCGGCTAAGCAACGCGGCCTTCAAGAACTTGAAATGGGCTATCGTTGTCGCAAGTTCCTGAAGCCGGCGTTGTCCGTTGGAGATCTCGTTGCCGAACAAGGTCTGGTGGTGGCTGTCGAGTGCGTCGCGCTCAAGGTACTCGTCGGTGCCATTTCCGAATGTCACCGCAGCACGGGCCAGCACGTCTTCGACGCGGCGGCTTAGGCCCGATTGCTCCTGCTCCGCCTCGCGAATGGAAGTATCCAACGCGCCCAGAATGGAACTCACCCGTAACCGGTCGGTGTCGAGATCACGTCCGGCCGACCGAACCCTGAAATCCCGGTCGCCCGATCGATCGCCAGCATGCTTTTGCGCGCGGGCCCGTGAGAGCAGCTGAAACATAGTTTAATGCCCGTCCCGTTGGCGCCGCCACGGCAGCATAATGCCCTACGTCACTCGAAGCTGGTTAATAATGATTTAATTCCGGGGACAGCTCTGTGGGCATCGGGCGTCTTCCCTTCAAATGTCGTTGATCTGAGGTCCGGCTCGCACGATCGCGGCAAGCATCGATGCCACTCAAGGTCCCCGTCGGTTCACTGCTCGGATCTGCGCAAGCCGGGATCTGCCGGTCCATGCCGTCCATGCCCATGCTCGCGATGAAGGACGCGATCCTGCTGCTCGGGGAGCTTTCGCCATTCGTCCCGCGAAATTTTTCGTTCATGGCCTTCGACGCGGACGATCAAGAGCTCACCGTCTGAGCGAACAAAGGACGCGACCTCACCGTCCCACAGCTTGGCCAGGAAAATGTCCGCCATTCACGCTCCCATAACTCCGATCGTCCGCGCAGCCCGTCTTGCAGCGCCGACACTTTGATAGTTGATATTTGACATGCCTGCCGCTCGCGCGCGTGGCGCCGATGGAAAGCGATTCGATCGAATCCGAATTCACCCGGCCCTGCATCCTGCCGGTCGGTCAGGAAAGAAGCCAGGTTACCAGGTTCAAAAAGACGGAGCCCAGAAAGTACATCCACACCGCCATTACCAGCAGAATCAGCCCAAGGAATCCTCCCGTGAAAAACTTCTCTTTGGCCCTGACAACAAACGGGATTCTTTCCGGCCGCTGCAGCATTTTCGCGCGCTCTTTTTGTTTGGAGAATTGAGAACGAGGTGATGAACTTGATCAGCTCGTGGCACACCCTCTAGTGGCGCACTGTGTTCAGTAAATGTCGATCGGCTCGGTGATCAAATAAAATCTGATTCTCAATCCAAATGTGGCTTGGGCAGTTGAATTCTAAAATTTGGTCGGAGTAATATCGATTTAAATACCGGGAGCAGGATGACTCCCGCGATATGGCATCTCAGTCCGTTAGCCTTCTCCTCGACGGACAAAACTTCCCGATATTCGCGGATCGATCATGCAGCAGGCGTCCTTGAGCGACAGATATGTGGATTTTGCCAATCACTGCCTGCAGCTGGCCGCCACGACGACCGATGAACAGTCGCGCCGGATGCTGCGCGAGATGGCAACCGAATGGCTCGAACTGGCCGAGGTGGCACTGGCCGGCTAGGCCGTCGATCGGCGAGGCGGCAAGATGATTTCCAGCGTTCGGCCGGCTCGTTTCGCGCCCACTGGCTGCGCGCTCGACGCAGTTACCACTGCGCGGCAGGCGCAGCGTATGAGCCGGCTGATTTGCGATCCGCCGAATGACGTCCGCGGCAGCGAACGTGCGTTGGGGCCGAACTTCTGCTGCGGTCTACCGGGTGCTCGCGCGCTTGCGCTTGACGCGATCAATCAGAAAATCATTCATCTTCTTGCCGGCCTTGAGCTGCAAGACCATCCAGCGCGGCTGCTTGCCTCGACCGGCCCACGTTTCGGACGGGTCGGATGGATTCTGGAATTTGGGAAGCACCGGAGGATATTTTCGGCGAGCGGCTCGCCGTTCCGCCACTTGCCGATCCGGCCGTTTGATTTTCGCCATCATGCCGCTGTTCAGCTTCGCAAGGCGTTGCTCCAGCTCACGTTTTTCGCTCGTTATTTTTTCGGCCAGGATATTGCCGACCTGCTCATGGAGAGCCCACAACTCATCCATGGAAAATGACGAGAGATTGAATTTGCGAAGCTTCATTTCTTCTCCCTGCAATATTTTTTCTGGCGACTTATTTGTTCGCTCAGGTGTATTCCCATTCAACACTTCGCAAAATTACCACATTTGATTATGGGAAATACGGGGTCGCACCGAAAAAATTTTGCGCAGGAGGCAGTTTGGAGGACAAATTTGCCCGCCACAACATCCAATGGTTGCACTATTATTAATACTGCAACCCTTGGACTAGCTGAAGCCGGTGCAAATCGGAATCGGGCCCGACATCGTCCCGATCGGGCCATTTGAATACCAGTGAGTCCGGCACCGGCATTCAGGCGTGCGCGACCGGTGTGCGGCACCCGAAAAGGAGCGCTGCAGGGTTTGGCGTCCATGTGACCGGACCTGTCGGCATGC
This sequence comes from Bradyrhizobium sp. JYMT SZCCT0180, assembly GCF_018130165.1. Lineage (GTDB taxonomy): Bacteria > Pseudomonadota > Alphaproteobacteria > Rhizobiales > Xanthobacteraceae > Bradyrhizobium. The sequence continues at coordinate 318,903 of NZ_JAFCLZ010000001.1, forward strand.
ACCTCGCAATCGCGTGCGGGAAAACGCGTCCCCCGACTTCAGCGACGATCGAACGATGCCCTAACGCATTCGCCAGCTTGCGCGAAGCCTGCCGGGCTCCAGAGGCGCCAGCGCTTGCCGTTGTCGAAGCGATATCGCCCGGCGCAAGGCCAGATTCTCCTCGAGCTGCTGGGCGAGTTGCAAGCGCGTCTCGTAGATATTGCGGAGGGAGGAATCCTGCAGCTGAATTTCACGTCCAAGGTGTTCACCGACGGAAAAATCCTGTTCGTCATCACATAGCATTGGTGAACTCATCTTCTATTCCACTTTGTTTGGCGGGTTGTATTGGCGCATAGTTACGACAAGAAAGAGACAGGCATGCGGTTCCGCGTCACAGAAAATAAAATGCATGTGATGTGCTGGGACGGATCTGACGACAGCGCATTTGACCTATGCAATCAGCGGAGAGGAACTGTGGCTTTCAACTCACCTTTCCGCTGCGAGCCAAGCACTCCAGCCGGTTTCGTGCTTGCGATAAAGCTCCAGCCAGCGCTTTTCTTCGGGCGTTGTTGGTTCGTCATCAAAGCTCCACGCGCCATTGCCTGAGTGGGAATCGAGCGAAAGTTGATCCAGCCGTTCGAACTCACTCGTCTCCTCCACCGTCAGTCCGATGAGGGTGCAGGGTTGAGAGGCACTGGCTTGATATCGTCTCGGAAAGATTCGTTCATTACTCATGCGCACCACTCCCACCAAGCGGCCCGCGCGATGCTAACCTGTTCGTGCACAGGTTTCGTGGTGAAAGAGTCGTCTGTCGTCGGAAGATTTAGGCAGCGCATTGCTTCTCTCATGGGCGATGGAGTTTGGACGGACTGTCAGCATGCAGCGTGCCGCGCGTGCGCACGGAGATGGGCCTGCGCGAATCATTCGCTGGCTGAGAGTTTGCACGCTGCGGTGGCGCAGCAGGCACGCCTTGAGACGATTCCGCGAGTCGCCTGCGTATGGCGGCCACCGATTTGACGCCGCGCGATTCGCCCGCACGAGAATGGCCCGATGGCCGGGATCGGCGACCCGACCCTCGGGATGGGCGACCCCAAAGAAAAACCCTTCCAGATCCATGACCTGGAAGGGCTAACTTGGTTGCGGGGATAGGATTTGAACCTATGACCTTCAGGTTATGAGCCTGACGAGCTACCGGGCTGCTCCACCCCGCGTTAAACCGTTGCGCGCCTTCCAGAAAACCGAACCCGAAGCGAAAGCGGCCAACGCTTTTGGGCGTCGATCGATCCCGTCCAGAGGCTTCCTGAGAAGGCAACCCGGGCAATGCCCCTGGGTGCGAGGGGTATGTATCAACGCAAGCCTGCTTTGGAAAGGCCCATGGTGCGGTTTTTGAGGTTTTTGTGACGCTAAAAACGGCACGAAACGGCCTCGGGAAGCCGCCCTTGCCATCAAAGGCGCAAAAGCGGAACTTTGGCGAAATAAAAGTCCACAAAAACTTCATTATTGGGGGCGGCGCGTGACGGATACCTTCGACTTCGTGGTGGTGGGCGGCGGCTCGGGCGGCTGCACGGTGGCGGGACGGCTTTCGGAGGACCCACAGACGTCGGTGGCGCTGCTGGATGCCGGCGGCAAGAACGACAATTGGGTGGTCACCACGCCGTTCGCACTGGCGCTGATGGTGACCGGCAACATCAACAATTGGGCCTTCAACACCGTGCCGCAGGCCGGCCTCAACGGCCGCATCGGCTATCAGCCGCGCGGCAAGGGGCTCGGCGGCTCGTCCGCGATCAACGCCATGGTCTATATCCGCGGCCACCGCAGCGACTACGACCAATGGGCCTCGCTTGGCAATTCCGGCTGGTCGTTCTCCGACGTGCTGCCTTTTTTCAAGCGCTCGGAAAACAACGCCGATTTCGGCGGCGAATATCACGGCAAGGACGGCCCGCTCGCCGTCAACAAACTGCGCACCGAAAATCCGGTGCAGCAGATCTTCCTGCAGGCGGCGCAGGAAGGCCAATTCCGGATCCGCGAGGATTTCAATGCCGAGGACCATGAAGGCCTCGGCATCTACCAGGTGACGCAGAAGAACGGCGAACGCTGGAGCGCGGCGCGCGCCTACATCCATCCGCATATGAATAGCCGCGCCAATCTGCGCGTCGAGACCACCGCGCAATCCACGCGCATCCTGTTCGAGGGCAAGCGCGCGGTCGGCGTCGAATACCGCCAGGGCAAGGAGTTGAAGCAGCTTCGCGCCCGGCGCGAGGTGATTGTCGCCTCCGGCGCGTTCCAGACCCCGCAGCTGCTGATGCTGTCCGGCGTCGGCGACGGCGCTGATCTCGGCAAACACGGCATCGCAAGCGTGCATCATTCGCCCGGCGTCGGACAGAACTTGCAGGACCATCCCGACTTCGTGTTCGGCTACCTGTCCGACAATCCGAATTTCAACGGTCTTTCGCTCAAGGCCCTGCCGCGGCTGCTCCGCGGTATCAGCCAGTACCGGCGCGAGCGCCGCGGGCCGATGACGTCGAATTTCGCCGAATGCGGCGGCTTCTTGAAAACCCGGCCCGACCTCGACGTGCCCGACGTGCAATTGCATTTCGGCATGGCGCTGACCGACGATCACGGCCGCAAGCGCCACAAGGGCACGGGCTTCTCGCTCCATGTCTGCCAGCTGCGGCCGAAGAGCCGCGGCCATGTCGCGCTCGGCAGCGCCGATCCTTTTGCGCCGCCGTTGATCGATCCGAATTTCCTCGGCCATCCCGACGATCTCGAAACCATGGTCGGCGGATACAAAATCACAAAACGGTTGCTGGATACGCCGGCGCTGCGCGCGCTGCAGAAACAGGACATGTTCACCGCTGATGTGCACACCGACGACGACATCCGAAAGCTGCTGCGCGAGCGTGTCGACACCGTCTATCACCCGGTCGGCACCGCCAAGATGGGCGTTGGCGACCCGATGGCGGTGGTCGATCCCAGGCTGAAAGTGTACGGCATGGAGGGCCTCCGCATCGTCGACGCCTCCGTGATGCCGACTTTGATCGGCGGCAACACCAACGCGCCGACGATCATGATCGGCGAGAAGGCGGCGGACATGATCAAGGCCGAGATGCGGGCGGGTTGATTGGCATCGGCACCCAACCTCGACGTCATTGAGAGGAGCAAAGCGACGAAGCAATCCATTCTTATTTTGGTGCGGCATGGATTGCGTCGCTTCGCTCGCAATGACGGGGATAGTGCCGCTCCAATAAGACTGTCGTCCTCCGCGAAAGCGGGGGACCCAGTACGCCGCGGCTTCTCGGTTCTGTCATTCGCGTCTCTGGAATACTGGGTCGTCCGCCTACGCGGACGACGACACTGGATATGTGGCTGCGTTCTCGCGACGCGATGCGCCCGAGCTTTGCCAGAAACTTCCCGCCCTCTCATCAAGAGGGCGCAGGGAAGACCGGGTGCGCGCTGCACCCGCGGTCTCGCGTGCGGTTAGCACAAAACAAAGTGCACACGAGCATACAGGGCAGCGGAGAACACCCGGCCTTCCCTGCGCAATGGCTTTACGGCTTATGCCGTGATCTCCCCGGAGACGAGTTCTTGGTTGACTCCGTCGCTGCCGGTTCAGCTTGCGCTTAGCCGACGGCTTGACGCCTGCAACGGGCGCCAGGACCACACGGTTTTGCCGTACGCTAAATCCACGCCGTCGTCAGACGTGAACCAGCGTCCATCGCAACCCGTCCAACGTCCGTGACGACGGCCGACGCCCTTCTGAGTAGGACGGGATGGCGATAGATGCGCACTGATTTGGGTCGACCGACAACAGAAATCTTTTTGATTTACAGAAATTTTCTACTTGACACGACTTCCGTAAATCGGAATTGATTTGCCCGTCGGGTTGTTTTGTCGCAGTCGAAGCAACCCCCTCCGTCGTCATTCCGGGGCTCGCGAAGCGAGAACCCGGAATCCATTCGGCGACAGCGCGGGAGGCCTAATGGATTCCGGGCTCGCGCTACGCGCGCCCCGGAATGACAGCGCTACGCCCAACTCACTCCGAACCCGGCCCGGACATCTCTTGTAAAAGACCCAGCGCTTCATCGGCCCTGTGCTCGGGCACGAACAGATGATCGTGGTAATAGGCCGATACCGCATTCACGCTGATGCCGGCTTGTGCGAGCCGGCCGGTGATTGCGGCCAGAAAGCCCACCGCTTCCAGCGAGGAATGCACGGTCAGCGTGATCAGGCGCGATGCGAATTGATACGGCAAACCCGCGCATTCGGCCTCCTCACGCCGCATCACGAGAGTGGTTCCCTCCCGTTCACGGAACAAGTGCACCGGCCTGAGTGCGGCAGGAATCTCCTTGACTGCCGGGATGCTGCAAAACACGAAGACGCCGTCGTGCATTTCCAGCTTCATGTTCCGCAACAATGTTGCAAGATCGCGTTCGCCCGACACAGTTGTTTCCCTTTGAAGAAGCTCCCGTAGGGCGGGTTCGCTTAACCCGCCATCTTGCACGGAGCGATCGGTTAAAGAGGACCCGCCCTGCGCGGCCGTCACTGCAATCCCAGATCTGCCCAGCGATACGAAATGACCAGCTCCCTGGTGCCGCCTGTTTCGATCAATCTTTCGGTCTCTGTTTCCGCTGCCGCGCCCGTGCGCTCGTAAAATGCACGGGCCAGGGCATTTCTGCTCAGTACGGTCGCGGTCATCGCCTTGTAACCATGGCTGGCCGCGTAGTCGGCGCACGCCTCCAGGAGAGCCCTGCCTGCACCCTTCCCTATATAATCAGGATCCAGGTAGATCGCATAAAGCTCCGCGACACCCTTTTCATTGGTTGGTCCGACGTCCGCAAAACCAACCATGACGTCATTGTCAAACGCAGCGAATACGCCGAACGGGTCACCAATGGCCAGATGGCCCCTGCCCTTTTCAATCCAGCGGGAAGCACGGTCTTCGACAGAGAGGCCGTTGAGGTACTCAGCCGTATAGATATCCCGGTAGGTGGACCGGGTGGCCGCGATATGAATCCGGGCAACTTCACCAGCATCATCTGGAGAAGCGCGTCTCACCAAGAAATTCCTGTCCATTTGAAATTCATAGCGAGTAGCCCGCATGAGCGGAAGCGATATGCGGGGAGCTGTAGAAAGATTCCCGGATATCGCTGCGCTCATCCGGGCTACGACGCTGTAGCTCGCTGGGGTTTTTACAGCACGCATCCGCAGCGCGCCGATCGGGCATAGGCCAAAAGCCGGGGATCGGCCCTGGAATGCGCCTCGCAAAAGCGGTCTATGATTTGGGTTACTTTCTCGCTGTAGTCTCGCTGCCAGTGTCCCAGCCCGTGTAGAGCGCTCTCCTGGCAAGCGATCGAGTTGAGATGAAGGATGCGCTCCATGGTACGCAGCGCGCAATCGTGGAGAGTTGGCAGGTCCGGATCATCAGCAAGAGCCAAGCTCGGAAACGCATCCCACCACATATAGCAAACGCAGTTTAGCGTTCCGGCATCGGCTTCGCTTAGGTGAGATAAATTGGGAGCGCACCGTGGCTCGAACAGTTTCGTAAACAGTGCTGCGACAGACTCAACGCAGCGGACACGATTTTTGACCGGCACATCAGTTGAACAAAGCCATCTGTTATCGCCGCTTGCGCTCGTATTCACGAGGTAGGTTAAGCCCTGTGCAATTTGGCTGTCAGCAAATCTCTGTAATGCCGGCTCGGGGTCTTCAAACAGTCGAGTGAGATAGGATACGGCTTCCGTAGGTGGCGGATCCCACCAATCATGGTCCGGATCGAAGTACCAGGGCGCTTGCTGAAAGCGAACTTCGCGACCAAATGCGTGTTCCAGCCAATCATCAAAAGTGAGTTTTTGCAGGCGCATCACGGAAGCCGCGACCAGTATATCAAGAGGCGATAATCTTGTTGCCTCTCATCGTAGAAGCTCTGAAGTCAGATCAGGTCAATCGTTGCCTTCAGCCTTGACCGGCGGCTTCTGCGCGCCCTGAACGCTCTGGCTCAGCGACGCCAGCGCAGTCTTCAGCTCGTCAGAGATGGATGCGATGTCCCTGATGTCTTCGAAGGCCTGAGCGACGCGCTCACTCGCTGATTTCTCGAACGGTTCGAAGCCTTCTGAGATGCGCGTTCCTGCTCCAAGAGCTGTAAAAGCGGCCATAGGCCCGAGCAGGAGGATTGCGGTTCCGACGATACCGATCTTGCGGATGAGAGGGCTTGGCGGTGGCTGCACTAGGCGGTCGTTGGTCATGTCTCCACCTCACGGCGCATAGGCTCGCATCATGCCAATGGTCGCGACCAAACGGTAGATCGGACGCCTACCATTAGGAGGTACTCCCAGGCAGAGGCGCCTTCTTGTCCAACCATCAGAGCGCGCTCAGCACCATGCGCCGGCAACGCGCGAACTCCCACCCCCTGGTAACGCCAGTGACCAGAATGATTTCTTTACGGACGTCGAATAGATCAGACGTGACGACCCCGGAATAAGGCGAGCCCCTTGATACCTACGATTTTAGCGATCGCGAACCCGTTTCATTGACCAGACGGCGGCGCAGGAAACAGACCGCGATATCAACCCATGAACAGTTTCGATGCCGTCGTCTATCTCGCTCTGTCGATTGCCGTGGTCACCGGCTTCAACTCCGGCCTGTTGCGCAGCGCGGTCACGATCCTCGCCTATCTGTTTGCGATGCCGATCGCGGTGGCGACTACCTCGTTGCTGGCTCCGCAACTCGGCGGCAAGCTCGGCTCGCCCCTGATGCAGAATGCGCTGCTGTTCTTCGGAATCTTCCTGATAGCAGGCATGGTGCTCGGAAAGGTGGGGCGCATGGCGCTCGACGACACCGTCGGATCGGCCGGTATCGGCGATCGCCTCGGCGGCGCTGCGCTTGGCGCGGTGCGCGCCGGCCTGGTCGCGATCACGCTGGTGCTGGTTTTCGACCAGCTCGTCCCAAGCGATCGCCAGCCGGCATTCCTGACCGGCTCGCAATTGCGGCCGCTGCTTTCGACGGCCGGGCAAAAGGGCTTCAAGTCGCTGCCGCCTGACGTCACCGCCACCATCGACCGGCTGAAGCGAGAGCAGCGAATTTAGCAGGCAATGGCAGACTGATATGCATTTCGCGCAGCGACGAGCCACTTATCATGGCCGTCGCGATTGGCTACACTGCTCCAATCGAAATCTAGAAAATCACCTGACATAACGGGAGTGAGACAGTGGATCTTGGGATCAAAGGCCGCCGCGCCATCGTATGTGCCTCCAGCAAGGGGTTGGGACGCGCCTGCGCGATGCAACTGGCCAATGAAGGCGTGCACGTCACCTTGACGGCGCGCGGCGCCGAGGCGCTGAAAAAGACCGCCGATGAAATCCGCAAGGCGCATCCCGGCGTCACCGTCACCGAGGTCGCCGGCGACATCACCACGCCGCAGGGGCGCGCGGACGTGCTCAAAGCCTGTCCCGATCCGGACATTTTGATCAACAACGCCGGCGGCCCGCCGCCCGGCGATTTCCGCAACTGGACCCGCGACGACTGGATCAAGGCTGTCGACGCCAACATGCTGACCCCGATCGAACTGATCAAGGCCACCGTGGACGGCATGATGGCGCGCAAGTTCGGCCGCATCGTCAACATCACCTCTGCCGCGGTGAAATCGCCGATCGACATATTGGGCCTTTCCAACGGCGCCCGCGCCGGCCTCACCGGCTTTGTTGCCGGCATCTCGCGCAAGACCGTGATCAACAACGTCACCATCAACGGCCTGCTGCCGGGTCCGTTCGACACCGACCGGCTGCGCGGCACCGCCAAGGGCGAAGCCGAGAAGCGCAAGATCGACGTCGAGCAGGTGCTGGCAGAGCGCGCCAAGCTCAATCCCGCCGGGCGGTTCGGCACCCCCGAGGAATTCGGCGAGGCCTGCGCCTTCCTGTGCAGCGCCAAGGCCGGCTTCATCACCGGGCAGAACATCCTGCTCGACGGTGGTGCGTTCCCGGGCACGCTCTAGTGTCGCCTTCGCAAAGGGGCGCTGGATGAAAGCGGTCTGGTACGAGGGGACGGGCCCCGCGCCCGAGGTGCTGACCTATGGCGAGATGCCGACGCCTGACGCCGGCCCGGGCGAAGTCCGGGTGCGGCTGAAGGCGTCCGGCGTCAATCCCGCCGATGTCGGTCGCCGCGGCGGCAGCTATCGCGCGATGGAGTATCCGCGCGTGATCCCCAACAGCGACGGCGCCGGGATCGTCGATCAAATCGGCGAAGACGTCACGCAATTGAGGGTCGGCCAGCGCGTCTGGCTGTTCAACGGCCAGCGCAACGGCCGCGCCTTCGGCACCGCGGCGGAGTACATCGCGCTCGCCGAGCATCTGGTGACGCCGCTACCGGACAGTCTTTCCTACGCCGCCGGCGCCACGCTCGGAATTCCCGGCATGACGGCGTGGTGCTGCCTGTTCTGCGATGGTCCGATTACGGGAAAAACCGTGCTGGTCACCGGCGGCGCCGGCGCCGTCGGCCACTACGCCGTGCAATTCGCAAAATGGGGCGGCGCAAAAGTGATCGCGACCGTCAGTTCGGAAACGAAGGCCGAACAGGCGCGGCTTGCCGGCGCCGACCTCGTCATCAACTACCGCAATGATGACGTCATCGCCAAAGTGCTGGCCTTCACCGGCGGGCGCGGCGTCGACCGCGTGGTCGACGTCGATTTTGGCGGCAACATCGCCATCACGCTGAAATTGATGGCAATGAATTCGACCATCGCGGTCTACGCCACCAACGGCAATCGCACGCCGCTGGTCCCGATGCGTGATTTTATGGAGAAGTGCATCGCACTCCGCGCGCTGGTGCTGTTCGCACTGCCGCCGCCGCTGCTGGCCGCAGCCCAGGCCGACATCACAAAATGGCTCACGGCGGGCAAGCGCATTCACAACGTGGCCGGGGAGTTTGCGCTCGCGGATACCGCGCAGGCGCATCTCGCGGTGGAAAAGGGCGACAAGCTCGGCACCGTCATTGTCGATTGCGCGCGGTAGCTGACTCCCTCGCCCCGCTCTTCGCGGGGTCGAGACGAGCGAAGCTCGCTCTTAGAGGGTTGGGGTGAGGGGCTCTCTCCACGAACACCTGTGCAAGTTGTTGGACCTGTACCCCCTCACCCGGCGCTACGCGCCGACCTCTCCCCGCAAGCAGGGCGAGGTAAGCAAGAAACGAAACCAAGGAGGAAGCGCCGGATGCACTGGACGATAGGCAAGGTCAAAATCACCAAGGTCGTCGAGCTCGAGACCGTCGGCAGCACCCGATTCATCCTGCCGCTCGCGACCAACGAAGAGATCCAGAAGCTGCCCTGGCTGATCCCGCATTTCGCCAACGAAGAGGGCCGCCTCAAAATGTCGATCCACTCGCTGCTGGTGGAGACGCCGTCGCGGCGGATCATCGTCGACACCGGATTGGGAAACGACAAGCAGGGCCGCAACGTACCGACCTGGAACAACCGCCAGGACCCGTTCCTCGACACATTGACCGCGGCGGGCTTTGCGCCTGACAGCATCGACACGGTGCTGTGCACCCACCTGCATGTCGACCATGTCGGCTGGAACACCAGGCTGGTCGGCGGCCAGTGGGTGCCGACCTTTGCCAATGCCCGCTACGTGTTCGGCAAGGCCGAGTTCGAACACTGGCGCGACCACAGCGACGAGCCGGCACATCTGGCCGTGTTCAATGATTCCGTCAAACCGATCGCGGATGCCGGCAAGGCCGACCTCGTGGCCAGCGACGCCAGGCTTTCGGACGAGATCACCCTGATTCCGACGCCCGGCCACAGCCCCGGCCATATGAGCATCCACATCAAGTCGGACGGCCAGGAGGGGCTGCTCACCGGCGACGTCGCCCATCACCCCTGCCAGATGGCCCATCTCGACTGGTCGTCGACGGCGGATTTCGACCAAAAGCAGTCGGCGGAGACGCGGCGCGAGCTGTTCGGGCGCTTTGCCGACACGCCGACGCTGGTGATCGGCGGGCATTTCAATGCCGGCCACATCAGGCGCGAGGGGGCAACGTTCAAGTTCATCGCGCTGGGGTAGCCCTGGATCGTAGGGTGGGCAAAGGCGCACTCGCGCCGTGCCCACCATCTGCACGGGTGCGTTGGATGGTGGGCACGCGGAGCCTGTCATCGGGCGCGCATTCGCGCGACCCGGTGGCTTTGCCCACCCTACGGATGCCCTACGAATCAAGAGACCTGCAATGCGGGGCGCTTCCGTGGTTGAATTTCCCCGCCCGCTGTTCCATGAAGCATTCCAAGTAAATAAACCCCTGAGGGAGCAGTACAATGAAGCTTGTTCGTTACGGCGCGCTTGGCCAGGAAAAGCCCGGCCTGATCGATAAATCCGGCCAGCTGCGCGATCTTTCCGCGCATGTGAAAGACCTCAACGGCGAGGCCTATGCGCCCGCTTCGCTGGCCAAGCTTGCAGCATTGGACCCCTCAAAACTTCCCGCCGTCGACGGCAAGCCGCGCTTTGGCGCGCCGGTCACCGGCATCTCGAAATTCGTCGCGATCGGCCTCAACTACGTCGATCACGCCAAGGAAACCGGCAATCCGATTCCGCCCGAGCCGATCTTCTTTTTGAAGGCCAACACCTCGCTGAGCGGCCCGAACGATGCGATCGAAAAGCCGCGCGAGTCCAAGAAGCTCGACTGGGAAGTCGAGATCGCCGCCATCATCGGCACCCGTGCCAAATATGTCAGCGAGGCCGACGCGCTCAACCACGTCGCCGGCTACTGCGTTTGCAACGACGTCTCCGAGCGCTACTTCCAGCAGGAACGCGGCGGCCAATGGACCAAGGGCAAGTCGCACGACACGTTCGGCCCGGTCGGCCCGTGGCTGGTGACCAAGGATGAAATCGCCGACGTGCAGAAGCTGTCGATGTGGCTCGACGTCAACGGCAAGCGCTGCCAGACCGGCTCGACCTCGACCATGATCTTCACCATGGCGAAGTGCATCGCCTACGTCTCGACCTTCCTCACGCTGCTGCCCGGCGACATCATCACGACCGGCACACCGCCCGGCGTCGGCGCCGGCATGAAGCCGCCGCAATTCCTCAACGTCGGCGACGTCGTCACCCTCGGTATCGAAGGGCTCGGCGAACAGCGGCAGCAAATCATCGAGGCGTGAGGGGACTCGTGCTTGCTCAGTAGTCGTCATGCCCGGCCTTGTGCCGGGCATCCACGTCTTGACGGTGATCGGCAACAAAGACGTGGATGGCCGGGACAAGCCCGGCCATGACGGAGAAAAGAACTGGTCAGGGAATAACAACATGAAACTCAGCTTCTCTCCCGCCTCGCCATTCGCCCGCAAGGTTCGCATCGCCGCGATCGAGACCGGGCTGATCGACAAGATCGAATTCATTTCGGCGACGGTGGCGCCCGGCACGGCCAACGAGGAATATTCGAAGATCACGCCGCTGAAGAAGCTGCCGGTGCTGATCCTCGATAACGGCGACGTCATCCTGGATTCCTACGTCATCGTCGAATATCTCGACGAGCTTGCCGGCGGCAACAAACTGATCCCGGCCTCCGGCCCGACGCGTTGGCAGGTCAAGACCGATCATGCGCTGCTGCAGGGCATGCTCGATGCCATGCTGCTGTGCCGTTACGAAAAGATGGTGCGGCCGCAGGGGCTGCAATGGCAGGCCTGGTCCGACGACCACTGGAACCGGGCGTGGACCGGCATGGCGCGGTTCGAGAACAAGCCTGACGTACTTTCGCGGCCGTTCGACATCGTGCAGATCGGCCTCGTCTGCGTGCTCGGCTATGCCGATTTCCGCTTCGCCGACTGCGGCTGGCGCAAGGCGTTCCCGAAGCTCGATGCGTTCCATCAGCGCATGCTGGAGCGGCCGTCGGTGAAAATCTCGGTACCGCCGCCGGCGTAATAAGGGAGACGGCAGGATGCGTGAGGGCGGCAGGAGATTGCGGCGCCTCGGCATTGCTGCCGTGCTCCTGCTGTCGGCGTCCGTGGCTGCGCGGGGACAGACCGGCATGACTTGCGGAACCCCTACGGCCCTCGACGATGGATGGGCCATCGCCTCCCCCGAAAGCGTCGGCCTCGATGCCGCGCGGCTCTGCACCATCGCGGCGCGCCTGAAGGAAACGCAGGCCAACGTCCACGCCGTGGTCGTCGTCCGCCACGGCAAGCTGGTGTTCGAACAATATTTCGCCGGCTATGACGAGCCCTGGGGCCAGGGCGGCGGCCAGCACGCGTTCGACGCCACGACGAAGCACGACATGCGCTCGGTATCGAAGAGCGTGATCTCGCTTTTGGTCGGCATCGCGATCGACCGCAAGCTGATTGCGAGCGCGGACGAGCCCGTCGTCAAATTCTATCCGGAATATTCTGACCTGAAATCGCCGGGCTGGGACCAGGTCACGCTCCGCCATCTCCTGACGATGTCATCCGGCATGCAGTGGGACGAGAACCGCCCCTGGAACGATCCGAAGAACGACGAGCCGCATCTCGGCAGCGAGGCCGACCCGATCCGCTACATCCTGTCGAAGCCGATCGCAAAGCCGCCGGACGCGGTGTGGACCTATAATGGCGGCGGGACGGATTTGCTCGGCAACATCCTCGAACGCGTTTCCGGCAAGCCGCTGGAAGCGTTCGCGCGCGAGGTTCTGTTTGCGCCATTGGGAATCACCGACGTGGAATGGATGACCTATGCGAAGAACGGCAAGATCGCCTCCGCCGTCGGTCTTCGCATGCGACCGCGCGATGCCGCCAAGCTCGGCCAGCTCGTACTCAATCGCGGCATGTGGGGCGGGAAGCCGATCGTCTCGCCGGAATGGATCGCGCAATCGGTGCGGCCGCGCTTTCAGGCGATCGGCTATTTCGGCGGACTGTTTTTCTACGGCCAGCAATGGTGGATGGGCCGCTCGATCGCGCAGGAAAAGGAAGTGAAGTGGATTGCCGCGATGGGCCTCGGCGGCCAGCGGATATTCATCGTGCCCGACCGCGATCTTGTGGTGATGACGACATCAGGGCTTTACTGGCATCCGGGCCAAGGCAACGGCGCGCTCGACATGATGGCGAACTACATCCTTCCCGCCGTTCGCGACAGCAAGAACAAGGAAAAGCCATGAGCCTGAAATTCACCGTCGGCGATCTCACCATCCACCGCATCATCGAGCAGGAAACCACCTTCGTGCCGGCGCTGGAGATGCTCCCCAGTCTGACGCCGGAACTGCTGGCGGAAAACCGCGGATGGATGCAGAAGGCCGGCGCACTCGACGCCGAAGACGTGCTGATCCTGTGTTTCCAGTCCTACATCGTGAAGACGCCGCACCACACCATCCTGATCGACAGCTGCATCGGCAACGACAAGCCGCGGCCGCTGCGCCCGAAATGGAACATGAAGACTGACGACACTTATATCAGAGGGCTTGCCGCGGCGGGTTTTGCGGTCGGCGATATCGATTACGTGATGTGCACGCATCTGCATGTCGATCATGTCGGCTGGAACACGCGGCTGGAAAACGGCCGCTGGGTGCCGACTTTCCCGAAAGCGCGTCATATTTTCGGCAAGGCCGAATTTGACTACTGGACCGAGACAAATTCAAAAACACCCGTGCCGCCGTTCGGCGACAGCGTGTTGCCGGTCGTCGAAGCCGGACAAGCCGAGATCGTGCGCGACGATTTTGCGATCGGCGACCATGCGCGCCTGCTGCCGACACCGGGCCATACTCCCGGCCATCTCGCCTTTACTTTCGGCCGCGGCAAGGACGAAGCGGTGTTCTCGGGCGATCTGATGCATTCGCCGCTGCAGACGCGCTATCCGGAAATGTCGGTCAAGTTCGACGTCGACCAGGCGCAGGCGGGCGTCACGCGACGCAGCTTCCTCGAACGCTATTGCGACACCGACACGCTGTGCTGCACCGCGCATTTCCCCTCGCCGTCGGTCGGAAAAATCCGCCGCGCTGGCAACGGGTTTACCTGCGAGGCGATATGAGCGCGGCCCCGGAAACACCTGCCTTCGAGACCCTCGCGCTTGAGCGGGTCGATGACCACGTAACGATCGTGCGGCTGAACCGGCCGGACGCTTCGAACGCGCTCAACACCCAGATGGGCCGCGATCTCGTGCGCTGTTTCGAGGATGTCGCGCTCGACCCCGCCAATCTGCGCTGTATCGTCCTGACCGGATCCGGCGACAAGGCGTTCTGCGCCGGCGGCGACCTCAAAGAGCGCCGCGGCATGACCGACGAGCAATGGACGCGCCAGCACGTGATCTTCGAGCGGATGGTGCGGGCGCTGATCGACTGCCCGGTCCCGATTATCGGCGCCGTCAATGGCGCGGCCTATGGCGGCGGCTGCGAGATCGCAGGTTGTTGCGATTTTCTCTACGCCGCCGAGACCGCACGCTTTGCGCTGACCGAGGTCACGCTCGGCATCATGCCGGGCGGCGGCGGCACGCAGACCCTGCCCCGCGCGGTCGGCGAGCGCCGGGCCAAGGAGCTGATCCTGACCGGCAAACCCTTCACTGCGGCGCAGGCGCACGACTGGGGCCTCGTCAACGAAGTGTTTCCGCAAGCCGATCTATTGCCGGAAGCGCTGGCGACCGCGTCGCACATCGCCCGTAACGCGCCGATCTCGACCCGGCAAGCCAAGCTCGCGATCCACCGCGGCCTGCAATCGTCGCTGCGCGACGGCCTCGCGCTCGAGATCGAGGCCTACAACCGCATGGTCCCGACCGAGGACCGCCGCGAAGGCGTGCTGGCATTCAACGAAAAACGGCCGCCGAACTTCAAGGGCAAATGAATAATTCTTTCGTCATGGCCGGGCATAGCCGTCTGAAGGATGGCGTCGCTTCCGCTCGCCTATGCCCGGCCATCCACGCCTTTCTTCATTTCGAAGCGAAGACGTGGATGCCCGGCACAAGGCCGGGCATGACGGCGGCTGAGAGTGACTAGCCTCAATCGAACAGGTTCGGCGTGTGGTTCACGACCGCGCCTTCGATCGCCAGCATTTTTAGTTTCGTCACCACGCCGCCATTGGCGGAGAAGCCGCCCGGCTTGTTGCCCGCCGCCAGCACGCGGTGGCAGGGCACCACGATCGGACAGGGGTTGCGGCCGAGCGCCTGGCCGACGTCACGCGACAGTTCGACGCCGCCGAGTTTTTTCGCGATGTCGCCATAGGTCATGGTCTGGCCCGGTGGAATGGTGCGCGCGATGTCGTAGACGCCGCGGTTGAATTCGGGCACGCCCTCGAGATCGAGCACGACATCCGCCAGGTCGTTCGGCTTGCCGGCCAGAAGTTCGACAATCCCCTCGATGGCGGCCTGCACCTTCGCTGGCGGCTGCGCCTCATCGATGTCGCCATGGCGTTGCTGCAGGCGGGTGCGGGTTTTCTTCTCGTCGCCCATCGGCAGTTGCACCGACACAATGCCGCGCTCGCCCCACACGATGCCGCAGCGGCCGATCGGGGTGTCGAATATCGCAAATTGCTGTTCGGTCATGATCTCGCTCCAGATCCTCTCGCTCCGATAGCTCGAGCTTGATGCTGGTCCCAAATCTAGGCTTGGAGAATGTTGCTATCCACCCGAATTCCGGCGAAACTTGACGGCATAAACAACTTCCGATGATGTGGGATATTCACCGCGCCGTTCAATGGCCCCGCCCCGCACACCGAGCCCCTTATGCAAACCCTCCCCGTCAACGGCTTCGACATGGCCTATCTCGAGGCCGGTGAGGGCCCGCCGCTGGTCTGCGTGCACGGCTCGCTGTGCGACTTCCGGATCTGGTCGTCGGTGATGGGGCTGCTGTCGAAAGAACACCGCGTGATCGCGCCGTCGCTGCGTCATTTCTTCCCGGATCATTGGGACGGCGTCGGCGATACCTATTCGATCGCGCAGCATGTCGACGACGTGATCGGCTTCATCGAAAAACTCGGCATCGGACCGGTCGATCTGATGGGCCACTCCCGCGGCGGGCACATCACGTTTCGCGTCGCGCAGCGCCGGCCGGACCTGCTGCGAAAACTGATCCTGGCCGAGCCCGGCGGCGAACTCGACGCCTCGCTCGATCCCGCCTACAAGCCGGGCCCCTCGCCGATCGCCACCCGCATCGCGGCCTCCGCGGAAGTCATCGCCAAGGGGGATATCGATGGCGGGCTTGCCATCTTCATCGACGCGCTGGAAGGCCCGGGAGCCTGGAAGCGGCTGCCGGCGACGCCAAAGCAATTGCTGCGCGACAACGCCACCACGCTGATCGGCCAGATGCGTGACTCCCGTCCGCCGTTCTCCAAGGCGGATGCCGAAGCGATCAAGACGCCGACGCTGTTCATCGGCGGCGCCAACACCAAGGGTGCGATTCCGCTGGTGCTGCGCGCGCTCGCCGCGAACGTGAAGGGCTCACGCACCGAGATGATCCCCCGCACCACGCATCCGATGTTCGAACAGGCGCCGCAGAAATATTGCGAGATCGTGCTCGCGTTCCTGGCAGAGGCTTGATCCCATGCAAACGCTTGCCGTCAACGGCTACGACATCGCCTATCTCGACGTCGGCAAGGGCCCACCGCTGGTCTGCGTCCACGGCACGCTCGGCGATTTCCGCACCTGGTATCCGGTGCTCGGGCCGCTGTCGAAAAAACACCGCGTCATCTCGCTCAGCCTGCGGCACTTTTTCCCCGAGCACTGGGACGGCGTCGGCAACGACTATCTGATGGCGCAGCATGTCGACGACGCGATCGGCTTCATCGAGCAACTGAACCTCGGCCCCGTCGACCTAATGGGCCATTCCCGCGGCGGGCACATCGCCTTTCGCGTCGCCGAGCAGCGGCCGGATCTATTGCGCAAGCTGGTGCTCGCCGAGCCCGGCGGCGACCTCGACGCCACGCTCAGTTCAGCCGGTGCGGGCCCGGGTTCGTCGGCGATTGCGGCGCGGATTCCGGCCGCGGTGGAGAAAGTAAAAGCCGGCGATATCGACGGCGCGCTCGACCTGATCGTCGACATGATCGATGGCGAGGGCACCTGGAAACGTCTGCCGGCCGCGCCCAAACAGCAGCTCCGCGACAACGCCTATACCCTGATCGGCCAGGTCGGCGAGAAGCGCCGGCCGTTTTCACGCAGCGATGCGGAATCGATTGGGATGCCGACCTTGCTGATCGGCGGCGGCGACACGCAGGGCTCGCTGGCCCAGATCTGGCGCGTGCTGGCACAGCATATTCCCGGCGCCAAAACCGCTGTGATCCCCGGCGCCCGCCACTGGATCTTCGATTCTGCGCCGCAGGAATATTCCGAGGCCGTGATCGAGTTCCTGGCGGCGTGAGCGCTGCCGGGCGATCACTTTTCATCGAGACGCCATGCGCCGTCCCAATCGGCGGCAGGCGGGTTGGCCTGAAACTCGCCGATGCGTTTGATGAATACCTTGGACGGACCGTCGCCGGGGACCGCTTCGAGCCCGGCGCTGAAGGCGTGGCGCGCGTCGTCCCAACGGCGCTCGCGATAGGCGGCGAGCCCCTTCGAATAGCTGTCCAGCAGCGACACCTGCTCCGGCGTGAGTTCGTCCTCGCGCCCGATGATCTCGAACACCGTCTCCGGCTGGCTCTGGCCGACCACGACCAGGCGGTCGATCTCGCGAAACGCCAATCCGTCACCGGCTGCGGCGATGGTCGGCGCCGAGACGAGGCAATGGCTGCCATAGGCCTTGTTGGCGCCCTCCAGCCGCGACGCCAGATTCACCGCGTCGCCCATCACAGTGTAGCTCATCATGAATTCCGAACCGATGCTGCCGACCAGCACCTCGCCGGTCGCAACGCCGATACGGACGTCGCAGTCGCTCGGCACCGTGCGCACGCCGAGCAATTCGGGAAGCTCCGTCCGCAACGCCGTCCCGCGGCGGGCCATGTCTATTGCAGCGAGGCAGGCAAGCCGCGCCTGCTCGCCGTCTTCGTTGAACGGAGGCCCCCAATAGGCCATGATCGCGTCGCCGATATATTTATCGATGATGCCGTGATGGGTGCGGATCGGCCCCGACATCGTCGACAGATAATGGTTCATCACCTTGACCAGCCCCTGCGGCGTCATGCCCGTGCTGAGGCTGGTGAATCCCTTCATGTCGCAGAACAGCACCGTCATCACGCGTCGCTCGCCGTCGGTTGCGGTCTGCGCCTGCCGGTCGATCAACCCGGCGACGACGCGCGGGTCGATATAGCGGCCGAAAGTCTCGCGCATCTTCTCCTTGTGGCGCAACTGTTCGACCATGTTGTTGAACGCGGACGTGAGCTGGCCGATCTCGTCGCGCGTGGTGACGTCGATCGATCCATCGAGACGGCCGGCCTCGACGGCGCGGGTGCCCTCCAGCAACCGCCGCACCGGCCGGGTAATCCCGGTGCTGATGAAGATCGCGAACATCAATCCCAGTATGGCTGCAAGTCCGGTCAGGATTGCGGAGATCACGATCGTCTTTTGCTGGTCGCGCATCGTCACCACGGCATCGCTGCGAACTTGCGTCAGCATGTCCTTCCTGATGTCCTCGACCTTCTGATTGAACTCGTCGCGCAGCTGATCGGCACGCGCCACAATCGCCTGGGCCTCGGTGAATTTGCGCGCCTCCAGCAGCGGCAGCAGGCGCAGATATTCCTCACGCATGTAGCGGCGGAGATCACCGTTGGCATTTTCGATGCGAGTGTCGATCCGGCCGAGTCCGGCGTTGTCGGAAGCCGTGGAGGTATCTTCGATGATAGCGTTGATCAGCTTGCGCGCGGCCTTCGCCTCCTCGTCAATCTCCTGTCCTTTCGCCTCATAGATCTTCTGCCGTTCGGCCAAGCCGGCCTCGTCCGGCGGCGTCTGCATCCTGGCGATCACCATGCGGCGAAGCGCCAGCGCCTGCTCCAGCGAGCGGACATTCATCCGCGCAAGGTGCCCATAGGCCTCGACATATTTTGTGCTGAGCTCGTCGAGCTGATGGGCGACCTTTCGCGTCATCACCGTCGACAGCACCGATGTGATCGCCATCAGGACGATCAGCCCGACCGCAATGGCAAGGATTCGTTTGCGGATCGACGGTCGCAACATGGCTTGGGGCTCTGACATAGCGGGCGGACCGGAATGGATGGCGGAGACAAACGAAAAAGCCTGGCCGATCGGGATCGGCCAAGCTTGTTCTTTAGCTCGCGCAGGTAAATTAAGCACGAGCCCGCGCACTGGAATTGAGGCCAATGTCCCGGGATTCCGGGCCAGCCCCCCTCGTAACCGCCCCTCAGACCTTCCAGAGGCCCACCGGCTGGCGCACCGCGACGTTGAGCCTGTTCCAGACATTGATGTTGGCGATCGCCAGGACCAGCGCGGCAAGCTCCGCTTCGTCGAACTGCTTGTCGGCCTCATTCCAGATCGCATCCGGCACCGGGTCGGCGCGGTCGCTGATGCGGGTCAGCGCTTCCGTCAGCGCCAATGCGGCCCGCTCGGCTTCCGTGAAGTAAGGCGTGTCGTGCCAGGCCGCGACCGCGAACAGCCGCTCATCGGTTTCGCCGGCTTTCCTGGCGATCTTGGGGTGCATGTCGACGCAGACGCTGCAGCCGTTGATCTGGCTGGCGCGCAGATGCACCAGTTCGAGCAGCTTTTCCGGCAAGCTGTTCTTGGTCAGTTCGCCGAGCGCGTGCAGCGCTTTCATGGCGTCGGGAACGACCATGACGGGGTGGTTCATTCGAGCCTGCATCATTTCTCTCTCCATTCGTGGTTCGGTTTTGACGTGACCGCGCCGATTTGCTGTCACATCGGTGGGGTTTCGTTCGTCATAGCCATGACGAGAAGCGACATGGGAATGTGACCGATGGACGAGAAAAAGTTTCTGGCCGAGAAGTTCGAGGCCAACCGGGCCCATCTGAGGGCGGTGGCCTATCGCATGCTGGGATCAACCGCCGAGGTCGACGATGCCGTGCAGGAGACCTGGTTGCGCTTGAGCCGCACCGATAGCGGTGCGGTCGAAAACCTCGGCGGCTGGCTGACCACGGTGATCGCCCGCGTCTGCCTCGACATGCTGCGGTCACGCAAATCGCGGCGCGAGGAACCGATGGGCCCGGATGTGCCGGAACCCATCGCCAACGACGAACACGAGCGCGATGCTGACATGGCCGATTCCGTCGGCGCGGCGCTGCTCGTGGTGCTGGAGACGCTGGCGCCGCCCGAACGGCTGGCCTTCGTGCTGCACGACATGTTCGCCGTTCCCTTTGAGGAGATCGCGCCGATCGTCGGCCGCACGCCCGCCGCAGCGAGGCAACTCGCCAGCCGCGCCCGCCGCCGGGTGCAGGGCACCCCGCCCGCTCCGGACGCCGATTTCAGCCGCCAGAAACAGATCGTCGATGCGTTCCTGGCAGCCTCGCGCGGCGGTGACTTCGAAGGGCTGCTCGCGGTGCTGGATCCTGACGTGGTGTTCCGTGCCGACCAGGCCGCGCAGCGGCTGGGTTCGCTGCCGGAAATCCGCGGCGCTGCGGCGGTTGCCGAAACCTTCAAGGGCCGCGCCCAGGCCGCCAAGCCTGCGCTGGTTGACGGTGCGCTGGGGGTCGCCGTCGTCCTCGGCGGTGAAATGCGCATCGTGCTGCGGCTGACCATCAGCGGCGAGCGGATATCGGCGGTGGACGCGGTGGCCGACGCGGAAGCGATCGGCACGTTTGACGTGGAGGTGCTCTAAGTCCGAGCGTAACTACCTGCCGGAAGGAGCGGTTCGGACCTGCGCCGCCCCTTCTACGCTATTCCTTCTGCCAGTAACCGGCGCATGACCTCCGGGTCACGTTCAATTGCCAACAACAGTGCCCGGGCCGGTGCATCCGGCGTGCTTCGACGCTGCTCCCAATCGCGCAGCGTGGTGATCGGAAGATGGAAGGCCTCAGCAAATTGCATCTGCGTCATGCCGAGGCGTTGTCGAAGCACCTTTACACGCGACACCCTGCGCATCCCGGACAGTTGCGCTGGCGTGAGCGGCTGGGCGTCGGGATCGGACAGCGCAGCGGCCACGACTTCCTCATCGGTCACGGCATCGAGTCGCGCCCAATCGGTATCGCTCCGAGGTGATGTGCTACCAGGCTTCGTGGTCACCCGCGTAGTATCGGTCTTGTTCATGTCGTGTGGCCTTTCGGGCCATTTACCCCGTTCGTATCACACACAGGCGCGGCAGTACCGGATACCGGTAGTTTCTTAAACAGCTGCTTCCTTGACGGGTACCCTGCGTAGCGCTATACACTCCGAATACGGAATTCCGTATTCTATCTTGGACATCCGGCATGATCCCGTTAGATCCGCTCCCCAACCTGATCGACCAGGTCTATGCCCGGATCCTCGAGGCTATCATCGATCGCACGCTGCCGCCGGGGCAGCGCATCACCCAGAACGAGCTGGCCGAGAAGCTTGGCGTATCGCGCCAGCCGGTTTCCCACGCGCTGCATCTGCTGCACCGGCAGGGCCTGGTGGCCGAGAGCGGCCGCCGCGGCTTTGAGGTCACCGAGCTCGATCCGGCGCGTATCCGCCAGCTCTACGAGGTCCGCGGAGCCATCGACGCCCTGGCGGCACGGCTTGCCGCCGGACGCGTGAAAAACGACACGGCCGGGCGCGCGGCGCTGGAAGCGGCACTGCAGGCCGGCCGGACCATCGGCGAGGACACCCCGCTGGCGCGGCTGATTGCGCTCGACGTCGACTTCCACAGCGCGATCTACCGCCTCGCGGGGAACCCTGCGATCGAGGAAATGATCGCGCCGCAATGGCCGCATATGCGCCGCTCGATGGCCACCGTGCTGGCCGAACTCGATTACCGCGACAGCGCCTGGAGCGAACACGAGGCGATCGCCACACAGATTCTGGCCGGCGATGCCAAGGGCGCGGAGGCTGCGGCTTTGGCGCATGCGCAGACGGCGGGACGGATGACCGAGGAAAGGCTGAAGGCGACGAGCAAGGCGGCGTAGCAGCAACGCCGTCGTTCCGGGGCGATGCGAAGCATCGAACCACAGATGCGCAATTGCGCATCGGGGAACCTCGAGATTCCGGGTTCGCGCGTTGCGCGCCCCGGAATGACAGATAGAGAGAAAAGCAAAAAGGGAGAGAAGACATGAAACTCACGCAAGAGCAGATCGACTATTTCAACCGCGAAGGCTGGCTGTTCCTGCCCGAGCTGTTCAGCCCCGAGGAAGTGGCCTATCTCGCGCGCGAGGCCGTGAGCATCTACGACGCCAACCGCCCCGAGGTATGGCGCGAGAAGAGCGGCGCGCCGCGCACCGCCTTTGCCGCGCATCTCTACAACGAGGCATTCGGCGCATTGGGTGCGCATCCGCGCATGATCGACCCGATCGAGCAGATCTTCGGCGAAAAACTCTACATGCACCAGTTCAAGATCAACGCCAAAGCCGCCTTCACCGGCGACGTCTGGCAATGGCACCAGGACTACGGCACCTGGAAGCGCGACGACGGCATGCCGGAGCCGCGCGCGATGAACATCGCGATCTTCCTCGACGAGGTGATGCCGATCAACGGCCCCCTGATGCTGGTGCCGAAGAGTCAGACCGCCGGCGACCTCAAGGCCTCGCACGATCTCGAAACCACCTCCTATCCGCTGTGGACGCTGGACGAGGCCACGGTGACGAGGCTGGTGCAGGAAGGCGGCATCGTCGCGCCGACCGGCAAGGCCGGCGGCATGCTGATGTTCCACGGCAATCTGGTGCA
Source organism: Bradyrhizobium sp. JYMT SZCCT0180 (assembly GCF_018130165.1). Classification (GTDB taxonomy): domain Bacteria; phylum Pseudomonadota; class Alphaproteobacteria; order Rhizobiales; family Xanthobacteraceae; genus Bradyrhizobium. Next base: position 341,534 of record NZ_JAFCLZ010000001.1, read on the forward strand.
CGGTTCGGCCGGCAACATCACGCCCTATCCGCGCAAGATCGTCTATTTGACGCTGAATGCGGTCTCCAACTACATCCGCACCCCGACGCGGCCGGAATATATCGCGCACCGCGATTTCACGCCGATCCAGACCGTGGATGACGACGCGCTGTTGCGGCTCGCGCGTGCGCATCGCCAGGCGGCGGAGTAGCTTAAGCTCATCATAGTTTCGTCATGCCCGGCCTTGTGCCGGGCATCCACGTCTTAGCACTTTAACCACCAGCAAGACGTGGATGGCCGGGACAAGCCCGGCCATGACGAGACATCAAATCCGCGGCTCCTCGTCGCCTACACAATTGTTCGGACACCGCCATGAACCTCCACCACCTCCTCCAGGCCCGCCATGCGGCGGGTAAACCGGTTCGTGTCGCGCTGATCGGCGCCGGCAAGTTCGGCTCGATGTTCCTGGCGCAGGTGCCGCACACGCCGGGACTTGAAGTGCCGCTGATTATCGATCTCGACCGCGACCGCGCGCGCGAGGCGTGCCGAACCGTCGGCTGGGACCAGGAGCGGATCGCACGGACCGCCTTCACCGATGACGGCCTGCGCGCGATCGCCGGCGGGGCAATGGATGTCGTGGTGGAAGCGACCGGCAATCCGGCCGTCGGCATCCGGCATGCCCGCGCGGCGATTGCAGCCGGCAAGCATGTCGTGATGGTCAATGTCGAGGCCGATGTGCTGGCAGGTCCGCTGCTGGCGGAGGAAGCCCGCAAGGCCGGCGTGGTCTATTCGCTGGCCTATGGCGATCAGCCGGCGCTCACATCAGAGATGGTGGACTGGGCGCGCGCCACGGGATTCCGCGTCGTCGCCGCCGGCAAGGGTACAAAGTATCTGCCGGCCTATCATGACGTGACGCCGGAAGGCGTCTGGGGCCATTACGGGCTGACAGCCGACGAGGCGCAATCGGCGGGCATGAACCCGCAGATGTTCAACTCGTTTCTCGACGGCACCAAATCCGCGATCGAGATGGCGGCAATCGCCAATGCGTGCCAGCTCGACGTGCCCAGCGACGGCCTAAAGTTTCCGCCCTGCGGCGTCGACGACCTGCCGCATGTGATGCGGCCGCGCGACAAAGGCGGCGTGCTCGAGAAATCCGGCGTGGTGGAAGTGGTGTCGTCGCTGGAGCGCGACGGCAGGACGGTGTTTCGCGATCTGCGCTGGGGCGTCTACGTCGTGCTGGAAGCGCCGAACGATTACGCGGCGGATTGTTTCAAGCAATACGGGCTGAAGACCGACGCCTCGGGCAGGTTTGCCGCGATGTACAAGCCCTATCATCTGATCGGGCTTGAGCTGAACATCTCGATCCTGTCGGCGGCGCTGCGGGGCGAGCCGACCGGACAGCCGCATGGTTTTCGCGGCGATGTCGCGGCGGTCGCAAAACGCGACCTTCGCGCCGGCGAAATGCTCGACGGCGAAGGCGGCTACACGGTGTGGGGTAAATTGATGCCGGCGGCCGCCAGCCTCAAGGCCGGCGCGCTGCCGATTGGTCTGGCCCATCGCGTCAAGCTGAAGAACAACGTCGCCCACGGCGCCGTGGTGCGCTGGAGCGATGTCGAGGTCGACGAAGCCAACGACACCATCAAGACGCGCAAGGCGATGGAAGCAAAGTTTGCGGCGACGGGCAACGCGTAACGATCAGGTCACGTCTGCTTCCGGCGACAAACCGCCTCGATGTTGTGGCCGTCGGGATCGAGCACGAACGCGCCGTAGTAATCTTCGTGATAATTCGGGCGCAGCCCCGGTTGCCCGTTGTCGCGTCCCCCGGCTGCGAGCGCGGCCTGGTGAAACCGGTCCACGGTTTCCCTGTCGTGGGCCGCAAACGCGACATGGCTGCCGGTTTGCGAAGCGTTTTTCTCGCCGATCCAGAAGAATGCCTTGCGGTCGGCCCCATAGCCGGCGGCGGTTGGACCTTCAGCGTACAAGCGCTCGATGCCGAGCGGACGAAGCGCCTGATCATAGAATTTCCTTGACCGCTCGATATCGCTGACGCCCAGCGAGACGTGATCCAGCATTGCAGCCTCCCGATTATCTCGACGATTCATGACGGCATTTGGCGCAGATCGGCGCAGCCTCCGAATTTGCTACGGCAGCAAGTGGCTCGATCGCGCCAGGCCGAACCATTTCCGGAACATCGCCTCGGTATCCATCATCTCCGTAAAACCGGCCTGGTTGATCTTCACGGTCGAGACGATCGAGGGCGGGCCCGACTGGCTGTGGCCAAAGCGCATGCTGTAGTCGGCATACTGGAATGACAGGCCGACAAATTCTTCAAGGCCGGGCGAAATCAGATTGTGCTTGCGCCGCAGCTCGTCCCACGGCGCGATCCATTTGGGATATTCCTGCGCCAGCGACAGCGGCACGGCATTGCCCGGCTTCATCTCGAGCGCGTCTGCAATCGCCGGCCAGACATTCTCCCAGGTGAAGACATCGCCATTGGTGACGTTGAAGGCTTCGTTGCGCGCGGCGGCCGCCTCGCCGGCCCAGGCGATCGCGCGCGCCAAAAGATCGACGTCGACCGCTTGCGACACCCGCGCGGCACCGCCGGGATAGTCGAGCGGACGGCCTTGCTCGCGCAACATGGCGGCATAGACGCCGAGTGGCGGGATCAGGTCCATCGCGCCGCCGATCGTCTCACCGACGATCAGGACGGGACGCAGAATGCTCCAGTGCCAGGCCTTGCCCTGCTGCAGCTCGCGCAGGAAATTCTCCTGCGCCCAGTAGAAATTCGGCTGCTCGTACATTTCCGAGCGGCCTTCGCGCGCCGGCACGGTGAGCGGGCGGACGTGGACGCCATACGCCTTGGTGCCTTGCAGAAGCGCGACATGCCGAAGCTGCGGCGCGACCGGTTCGAGCGCGGCCATCAGATTGCGCAGCATCACATCGTTGGTGCGGATCTGATCCTGATCGCGCCAGCCGTCGACCAGATTGGGCGCTTCATAGAGCGCGGCGTAGACAAGATGGGTGGCGCCCTGCAATTCGGTTGCGGCGCGCCGGCACTGCACGGGATCGGTGAGGTCGATCTGCACGTGCCTGGCGCCATGGAGCTCGCGCGGCCTGCGCCGCGACAGCGCCAGAACGTCGCATCCCCCGGCGGCGCCGAAGTGCCGCAATGCGGCATTTCCCACCAATCCCGTGGCGCCCGCGACCACGACCTTCTTTTCTGCCATTTCCGGCTCCAGCGGCGATTACCGGCCTTCCTATCAGACCAACGCCGGTCGCGTCAGTTTACGCCTTAGCCTTTCGTCGTGTGAAGGCGGGCATGTGAAGGCTCGGCCATTGCGTAAACTTATTGCAGCTGTTCGCAGCTGCGGCCGGACCAGAACCCTTGATTATCGCCCCCCGATTGGTCATCCTGCCCTACGGGTTTGAAAGGATTGATCTCAATCACCAATCGAACGTCGGCCATCGTCGGACAGAAACGACAAAAC
>NZ_JAFCLZ010000001.1:350000-541030 GCF_018130165.1 Bradyrhizobium sp. JYMT SZCCT0180
GTTCCGGTTGTCTTTGATGTATCACTGGCCTGGTCCGCGTTCGCTCGCCACTACTAACGGAGTCTCGTTTGATGTCCTTTCCTCCGGGTACTTAGATGTTTCAGTTCCCCGGGTTCGCTTAAAACCTCCTATGTATTCAGAGATTTCATACCTTCACTTGATAACTGGAAATCCAAAACCTCACGGCTTGGTCTCAAACATTGCTGTTCAAACCCCAAGATACGAGATCTTGGAGTTCCAGCTATCGAAGGTGGGTTTCCCCATTCGGAAATCCGTGGATCAAAGCTTCTTCGCAGCTCCCCACGGCTTATCGCAGCGTAGCACGTCCTTCATCGCCTCTCAGCGCCAAGGCATCCACCGAACACCCTTAAGGCACTTGATTGCTCTCATTATCAATGTCCACACACTCGGCAGAATGTAGTCCGTACAATTGCCTTGAGGTCGAAACCCCAAAACGCGCACCCTCGATGAATGCTATGCACGGCCGGACAATGATTAGAAAGACCAGCTTGCTTCGTAAGATCAACCCGATAGCGAGGCGGTCAAGCTTCGCTAAAAAGATCATTTACAACTCGCTCACCTCACTCATCTTGCGATGGGTTTCGATGCGCGAGCGCCGAAATGATCTGGAGATTATGAATTGAACTCCGCAAATTGCTTTGCAGACCCAAAACTCGGATCAATCTCCTCTTTACGATGTCAGAAATCACGCACGCGTATCCCGTAGGACACGACATGCGAAGTGATGTTTCGCGGACGATTTGAAATGCGCTTCGTTAGCAGGCCACTTTGTCGATCTTCAATTCCATCTGGTGGAGCCAGACGGGATCGAACCGACGACCTCATGCTTGCAAAGCACGCGCTCTCCCAGCTGAGCTATGGCCCCGTACCAGAAGACGAATGCTTACGTCGGTCATGAGACGTGATGCGCTCGATCAAAGTGGTGGGCCTGGGAAGACTTGAACTTCCGACCTCACGCTTATCAAGCGCGCGCTCTAACCAACTGAGCTACAAGCCCCTAACACGAGAGGCCGCAGTGGCGCGCATCGGCTTAACGCCAGATGCATCGCACAAGCGCTAAGCCCCTGGCGCGTGTTCGTCCGCGAAGAAAGAGAAGCGTAGACGGCGAAATCCCGCCAATGCAGCTCAACGATCCTGACGATCGTTGGCCACTGATGTTTCTAAAACGGTTCGATATCGGCAAGCTACAAGTAGCAAGCTTCTGAAGAACCATCCTTAGAAAGGAGGTGATCCAGCCGCAGGTTCCCCTACGGCTACCTTGTTACGACTTCACCCCAGTCGCTGACCCTACCGTGGCCGGCTGCCTCCCTTGCGGGTTAGCGCACCGTCTTCAGGTAAAACCAACTCCCATGGTGTGACGGGCGGTGTGTACAAGGCCCGGGAACGTATTCACCGTGGCGTGCTGATCCACGATTACTAGCGATTCCAACTTCATGGGCTCGAGTTGCAGAGCCCAATCCGAACTGAGACGGCTTTTTGAGATTTGCGAAGGGTTGCCCCTTAGCGTCCCATTGTCACCGCCATTGTAGCACGTGTGTAGCCCAGCCCGTAAGGGCCATGAGGACTTGACGTCATCCCCACCTTCCTCGCGGCTTATCACCGGCAGTCTCCTTAGAGTGCTCAACTAAATGGTAGCAACTAAGGACGGGGGTTGCGCTCGTTGCGGGACTTAACCCAACATCTCACGACACGAGCTGACGACAGCCATGCAGCACCTGTCTCCGGTCCAGCCGAACTGAAGAACTCCGTCTCTGGAGTCCGCGACCGGGATGTCAAGGGCTGGTAAGGTTCTGCGCGTTGCGTCGAATTAAACCACATGCTCCACCGCTTGTGCGGGCCCCCGTCAATTCCTTTGAGTTTTAATCTTGCGACCGTACTCCCCAGGCGGAATGCTTAAAGCGTTAGCTGCGCCACTAGTGAGTAAACCCACTAACGGCTGGCATTCATCGTTTACGGCGTGGACTACCAGGGTATCTAATCCTGTTTGCTCCCCACGCTTTCGTGCCTCAGCGTCAGTATCGGGCCAGTGAGCCGCCTTCGCCACTGGTGTTCTTGCGAATATCTACGAATTTCACCTCTACACTCGCAGTTCCACTCACCTCTCCCGAACTCAAGATCTTCAGTATCAAAGGCAGTTCTGGAGTTGAGCTCCAGGATTTCACCCCTGACTTAAAGACCCGCCTACGCACCCTTTACGCCCAGTGATTCCGAGCAACGCTAGCCCCCTTCGTATTACCGCGGCTGCTGGCACGAAGTTAGCCGGGGCTTATTCTTGCGGTACCGTCATTATCTTCCCGCACAAAAGAGCTTTACAACCCTAGGGCCTTCATCACTCACGCGGCATGGCTGGATCAGGCTTGCGCCCATTGTCCAATATTCCCCACTGCTGCCTCCCGTAGGAGTTTGGGCCGTGTCTCAGTCCCAATGTGGCTGATCATCCTCTCAGACCAGCTACTGATCGTCGCCTTGGTGAGCCGTTACCTCACCAACTAGCTAATCAGACGCGGGCCAATCTTTCGGCGATAAATCTTTCCCCGTAAGGGCTTATCCGGTATTAGCACAAGTTTCCCTGTGTTGTTCCGAACCAAAAGGTATGTTCCCACGCGTTACTCACCCGTCTGCCGCTGACGTATTGCTACGCCCGCTCGACTTGCATGTGTTAAGCCTGCCGCCAGCGTTCGCTCTGAGCCAGGATCAAACTCTCAAGTTGGACTTGAAACTTCAAACCGGCTGATCACAACGTTTGACGAGGTCCCACCATTTTTTGCCAGCCGAAGCTGACAAGCTGCCTACGATTCACATCGTGGGCAACGATGGTGTAACCTATGTAAACGTGTACCGCCGAAGTCTTTCGTCCGGCCCCAACACTTCAATACTTGCGTATTTCAGTAATCGAGGCCCGCAAGGACTCCGCCGTCCACGTTTCTCTTTCTTCATCTTCACTTGTCAAACAGCCCGGGACCCGAAGGACCCATCTCCCATTGATTGGGAGCTTCCCACTACTGGGAGTTCCGGAAGCAACTTCACCGGACGGCAAATAACAACCGATTGGTATCGGCTGTTGATTCACTCATCATAATGAGGAGCTTCACGGGCGCGACAACTTGCCTTGGCCTCAGGGCCAAAGCAGCGCCGCGCTCAGTGGTCGGGTTATAGGCCCACCCGATTGGACCTGTCAACGGCTTTCGTCAGAAAATTGTCGCACGATGTGGAAGAAATTTTGGACCCCAAGAAGTCTATATATTTGGGGCCTTTACGCCGTACTTGAGCCACAATCCTGCGACGTTCTGACTATAACGTATGCATTGAACCGCCGGATGCCAGTGGGGGCTGCCGGTGTTCATCTACCAGGGATCGGCGATTTCAATGAACCCGTCGCCTTTCCCCACGCGGCCGAGAAACATCGAGAGATCTGCACATCATTGACGTTCGAGATTCCGGCCGGTCTTCTGGCCTTTGATTCCCGAATATTGATTCGTGCGGCGCGCGGTGCACCGGGATCCTCCTTATAGGAGGGCAAAACCGGATCTGGATCGAGCGAAGGTCTAGTCGAATGTTGATGGAATTTGGGGGGACACAGGGTTGAATCAGAAGGCGTCACGCGGAAGCGGCTATGGACGCGAGACCGGGATCATTGATCTCGGTCACGAGCCGCCGCTTTCCGTCGATGGCACCGAGGCCGCGGTGATCGACCGCCGCCGTGTCTCCGTACAATGGTTTAGCGGCACTATCCTGACTGGTCTGTGCGGCGCAGCTCTCATCGGCGGCGCCGTTTTTGCGTCACTCGACGGCGAAATGACCTTTGCCAAGGTGCCGGAGCGCGTCGAAGGCGCGTTGCGCGGCGCTTTCGGCGCCAACGATCGTACCGCCAGCCTGCATAAGAGCGACCGCCTGCCGCCGCCAGGCGAATCGACAGCCGCGCGCAACGTCCAGCGGGTCTCGACCGTGACCCGGGTCGGCAACCGCGACGTGATGCGGGTTCGGCCGTTCATCCGGATCTCCGGCAATTTGTCGATGACGACGAGCGACCTTTCCGCCAAAATCCCGCCATTCAACGCCCAGCGCATGCTGACCGATGTCGGCGCCCCCACTCCCGCCGCCGCTGACGATCCGAACAACCCCGATGCCGTCGAACCCGATGCCGAGGTCTCCTTCGTCACCAAGGACCTCGCTTCCGTGCTGCCGAAGGCGAAACTCGCCGCCGTGGTCGCGCTCGACGAAGTCCTGATGCGCGTGCGGGACGCCGCCAACTGGCGCGGCAACACCGGCGGCGTACGCTATACGGCACTGGCGAACGCCACCGCCGATGCCAGCGGCGTCCAGTCCGACATGAAGCTGGCCTACGCCACCGAGGGCACCGTCTCCGACCCTTATGCCGGCTTTGAAACCCGCGTGGTGCCGGAAAACGTCACGCTGCTGCCGAAGACCAAAGACCAGATCACCGGCGGCAACCCTTCCAACGAGCGCATTCACGTCGTGAAGAAGGGTGATTCGGTCACCTCGATCCTGCGCGATCAGGGCGCAACGCCGGACGAGGCCAAGGCGATCGCCGCAACGCTGGGCGCCCGCGGCCGCGACGGCGGCCTGAAGGAAGGCCAGAAACTCCGTATCCTGATGGCCCCTGCTGCCCCCGGCCCGGGCGTGCGGCTGCAGCCCTATCGGGTGATCGTCGCCAACGAAACCACCATCGAGGCCGTTGCCGCACTGTCCGACGTCGGCAAATACGTCGCCGTCGACGTGCAGAGCATGAATACGGTCGCCGAGGCGGCCGCCGGTAAAGACGACGACGACGATGAGGATGACGGCACCGGCGTCCGGCTCTACCAGAGCATTTACGAGACCGCGTTGCGCAACAAGGTGCCGGCCACGGTCATCGAGGACATGGTCAAGATCTATTCCTACGACGTCGACTTCCAGCGCAAGGTGCAGCCCGGCGATTCCTTCGACGTGTTCTTCGCCGGCGAAGACGACGGCGCGACCATCACCGAAAAGACCGAGGTGCTGTTCGCTTCGCTCACGGTCGGCGGCGAAACCAAGAAATATTACCGCTTCCAGACCCCCGACGACGCGGTCGTCGACTACTACGACGAGACCGGCAAGAGCGCGAAGAAGTTCCTGGTGCGCAAACCCGTCAACAACGCGATCATGCGCTCGGGCTTCGGCGGACGCCGCCATCCGATCCTCGGCTACACCAAGATGCACACCGGCGTCGACTGGGCCACGCCCTACGGCACGCCGATCTTCGCTTCCGGCAACGGCGTCGTCGAGAAAGTCGGCTGGGAAGGCGGCTACGGCAAATACGTCAAGCTGAAGCACAACAACGGTTACGAGACCGCCTACGGCCACATGTCGGCGTTCGCCAAGGGCATGGAGCCCGGCAAGCGGGTGCGTCAGGGCCAGGTGATCGGCTTCGTCGGATCGACGGGCATGTCGACCGGCGCCCACGTGCACTACGAAATCCTGGTCAACGGCCGCTTCGTCGATCCGATGCGCGTGAAGCTGCCGCGTGGCCGCTCGCTCGAAGGCCCGGTCATGGCGGGCTTCGAGAAGGAACGCGATCGCCTCGATACCCAGATGAACAATCGCGGCGGCGCGCGTGTCTCCGACGCCGCCGGCAGCACCGCTGCACCATCGGTGCGGCAAGTCAGCCGCTGAGCGTTTAACTTCCCGGCTTTTCACCTCGTATGTTCGTTAGCGTGAAGTTGCACGCGTTACTGTTCCGCGACGCGGAATGTTTTGCGCGCACACGTACTTCACTCAAGTTCCTCCGCGACAAAATCGCATCGCGCGCGTCGCGATAATGCTTGCGAGCATTTCGGACGCGGTCCACTCTTGTTGCAAGAAGACGATGGGGGGCAGCGAAGGATGCAGGCATATCTCGCACGGCGATTGTTGGCGCTTGTCCCGGCGCTGTTCTTTGCCAGCCTGATTGTCTTCGTCATCGTGCGGCTGGTGCCGGGCAACGTCATCGACATGATGCTCGCCCAGAACGACGTCGGCGCCGACAAGCTCTCGCGTGACCAGCTGATCGCAACGCTCGGTCTCGATCGCCCGATGTGGCTGCAATATTTTCACTGGATCGGCGGCATCCTTTTTCACGGCGATTTCGGCCGCTCGCTCTGGCAGAATACGCCGGTGCGCGAACTGCTCGGCGCCCGGCTGCCGGTGACGTTCCAGCTCGGCTTCATGGCGCTGATCATTGCGCTGATCATCGCGCTGCCGATCGGCATCTATTCTGCGATCCGGCAGGACACCGCCGGCGATTATCTCACCCGTTCGTTCTCGATCCTGATGCTGGCGGTGCCGAGCTTCTGGATGGGCACCATGGTCATGGTGTTCCCGTCGATCTGGTGGGGCTGGTCGCCGCAGGTGAACTTCGTCGCGTTCACCGACAATCCACTGCAGAACCTCAAGCAGATGATTCTGCCGGCGATCATTCTGGGCACCGCGCTGTCGGCCATCACCATGCGCCTGACCCGCACCATGATGCTGGAGGTGCTGCGCCAGGATTATATCCGCACCGCCTGGGCCAAGGGCCTGTCGGAGCGGCTGGTCGTCATCCGGCATGCACTGCGCAACGCGCTGATCCCGGTGGTTACGCTGATCGGCCTGCAGGCGCCGATCCTGATCGGCGGCGCCGTTATCGTCGAGCAGATCTTCGTCATTCCCGGCATGGGGCTGCTGCTGCTCGACGCCATCAGCCAGCGCGACTACCCGATCATTACCGGCGTCAGCCTCGTGATCGGTCTTTGCGTGATGCTGATCAATCTCGCCGTCGACCTGAGTTACGGCCTGCTCGATCCCAAGGTGAGATACCGCTGATGACGCTGGCGATCGATATTCCGGCCACGAGCGGCAAGACCGAGCGCAACGGCGTCCTCCGCTTTGTCATCCGACTGTTCCGCGAGAAGCCGCTCGGCGCCGCCGGCGGCGTCATCTTCATCCTATTCCTGCTGTGCGGGATCTTCGCCGATGTTCTGGCGCCCTATGGCATGAACCAGATCAGCCCGCGCAACCGCCTGATGGCGCCGTCATGGGCCTATCCGTTCGGAACCGACAATCTCGGCCGCGACATGCTCTCGCGCTGTCTCTATGGCGCCCAGATTTCCGTCATCATCGCCTTTGCCGCAGCGTCGCTGGCCACCGTCATCTCCATCGTGATCGGCATCATCACCGGCTATCTCGGCGGCAAGATCGATCTCGTGACGCAACGGTTCGTCGATGCCTGGATGAGCTTTCCCGATCTCATCATCCTCCTGGTCGTGGTTTCGGTTCTCGGCCCCGGCCTGCCGCAGATCATCGGTACGCTCGGCCTGCTGCTCGGCATCGCCGGCTCGCGCATCATCCGCTCCGCCGTGGTGTCGGTGCGCGAGAACATGTATGTGCACGCCGCTCAATCGATCGGCGCCTCGACCGGCCGCATCCTGTGGCGGCATATCCTGCCCAACATCATGCCACCGATCATCGTGCTGTTCACGACGCGTGTCGGCACCGTGATCCTCGCCGAGTCGGGCCTGTCGTTTCTCGGCCTTGGCGTGCCGCCGCCGACGCCGACCTGGGGCGGCATGCTGTCGGGCTCGGGACGCACCTTCATGTTCCAGGGACCCTGGCTGGCGCTGGCGCCGGGCCTCTGTCTGACGATCGTCGTTTACGCCACCAACGTGTTCGGAGATGCCTTGCGGGACTTGCTCGACCCACGCATGCGCGGATCAAGATAAATCGCTGAATTAAGAATAAAGGAGGAAACCATGAGTGTTATTCGCAACGCCTGGCGCCTGGCCGCCGGGTCGGCCGCGATCCTGTTCGCGCTGGCCATGCCGGCATCGGCGCAAACCGAAGCAAAACCGCAATATGGCGGCACGCTCGAGATCGGCACCGTCTATGTGACGCTGTCGGCCTTGTCGTTCGACCCGGCCGACTGGAACTGGAAGCTCAACCACGACACCGGCAACTATCTCGAGCAACTGTTCGCCGCCGACCTCTCGAAGTCGAAGAAAAACGGCGGCAAGCATCCATTCTACGCCGACGCCTACCTGCCTTCCGACGCCATCCGTGGCGAACTGGCGGAAAGCTGGGAGTGGAAAAAGGATCCGTTGCGCGTCGAGATCCGCCTGCGCAAGGGCATCATGTTTCCGGACAAGCCGGGTGTGATGCAATCGCGCGAGTTGAACGCCGAAGACGTCGTGTTCAGCTATAATCGCCTAGCCAAGAGCCCGAAAGCGCAGGCCGGGTACTTCTCCTATGTCGACAAGGTGGAAGCCACCGACCGCCACACGGTGGTGTTCACCTTCAACTCTTTCCACGCCGAATGGGACTACCGCTTCGGCTGGGGCTACTACTCCCCGATCTACCCCAAGGAAATGGCCGACGCCGGCGCGACCAACTGGAAGAACGGCAACGGCACGGGCCCGTTCATGCTGACCGACTTCGTGCAGGGCAATTCCAACACCTACTCCAAGAACCCGATCTACTGGGACAAGGAGAAGATCGGCGGCGCCGAATACAAGCTGCCCTTTGTCGACAAGGTGGTCTATCGCACCATCAAGGACGAGGCGACGTTCCTCACCGCGCTGCGGACCGGCAAGCTTGACATCCTCGAGACGATCAGGTGGTCGGCGGTCGATGAACTGAAGAAGAGCGCGCCGCAATTGCAGTGGTCGAAATGGCTCAACATGAGCGGCACGTTCCTTGCGATGCGCGTCGACACCAAACCGTTCGACGACATCAGAGTCCGCCGCGCGCTCAATCTCGCTGTCAACAAGCAGGAAATCGTCAAGGAATTTTACGGTGGCAACGCCGAGCTGTTCGCCTATCCGCAGCATCCCGATTACGGCGGATATTTCGAACCACTGTCGGCCATGCCTGACTCGGTCAAAGAACTGTTCACTTACAATCCCGAGAAGGCGAAGAAGCTGCTGGCCGAAGCCGGCGTGCCGAAGGGGTTTACCTTCAAGGTGCAGGTTTGCTCATGTTCGCCCGATCATATCGACCTGATTCCGCTGCTGGCGGCCTATCTCGAGCAGGTCGGCGTCAAGATCGAAATCCAGACCATGGAATATGGCGCGTTTCTTTCCGCCATGACCACCAAGACCAACGCGGCCGGTTACTTAATGAACAACGGCCACACCAACCCGACGCGCTCGCTGCACAAGAGCTTCTTCACCAAGGAGGTCTGGAACCCGTCGCAATGGTCCGATCCGAAGCTGGACGCCAAGCTCGATGAAATGTACCGCACGTCGGACGAGGAAAAACGCGTCGAGATAATCCGCGATATCACCCGCGAGATCGTCGACAAGGCGCCATACATCTGGCTTCCCACCCCGTACATCTTCACGGCCTGGTGGCCCTGGGTGAAGAACTACGCCGGCGAACTCCGCGCCGGCGCCGTTCGTCCGGGGCCGATCTATGCCCGGATCTGGGTCGATCAGGACCTCAAGAAGAAGATGGGCCATTGAGCGGGACCGCGGCGATGACGCGCCCACTGCTGGAAGTCAAAAACCTGACGACGCGGTTCCGCACCGAGCGCGGAACCGTGACCGCGGTCGATGGCGTCTCGTTTCATGTCGATCCCGGTGAGACACTCGCGATCGTCGGCGAGTCCGGGTCCGGCAAGAGCGTGACCGCGCTCTCCGTGCTGCGCCTGATTCCGAATCCACCGGGGCGGATCGAGAGCGGGGAAATCCTGTTCGACGGCACGGATCTGTTGAAGCTCGACGATCCCGGCATCCGCGCGGTCCGCGGCAACAAGATCGCGATGATCTTCCAGGAGCCGATGTCCTCGCTCAATCCGGCGCTGACCGTCGGCCTCCAGGTCGCCGAGCCGATCAATGTGCATCGGGGCACGCCGTGGGAAAAAGCCTATGAGGCTGCGACCGAACTGATCGGCCGCGTCCGCATCGGCGATGCCGCGAGCCGGCTCGGCTCCTATCCGCACCAATATTCCGGCGGCATGCGCCAGCGCGTGATGATCGCGATGGCGCTGGCTTGCGCGCCACGCCTGATCATCGCCGATGAGCCGACCACCGCGCTCGACGTCACGGTTCAGGCGCAGATCCTGGACCTCCTGAAGGAAGTCACGCGTGAGACCGGCTCCTCGCTGATCCTGATCACCCATGATCTCGGCGTCGTCGCCCGCTATGCCGACCGCGTCGCGGTCATGTATGGCGGCCGCATCGTCGAAGTCGCGCCGGCGCGCGAGCTCTACGCCCGGCCACAGCATCCCTATACGTCAGGCCTGATGGCTTCCGTTCCCCGCCTCGACGGCGGCGGCGGCAGGCGCCTGATGCCGATCGAGGGCCAGCCGCCTGATCTCGCCAGCCTGCCGCCCGGCTGTTCCTTCGCGCCGCGCTGCCGCGCGGTCCTGGATCAATGCCGAACCGCGAAGCCTGAACTGCTTCAGGTCGCCGACCGTCACGCCAAAGCGTGTTTCGCCCATGTCTGACGCGCTGCCCGAGCCATCCGTCGATACCATCCTTCGGGTCGAGGATCTGAAGGTTCATTTCCCGGTCACCAAGGGCATCATCCTGCAGCGCCAGGTCGCGACCGTCAAAGCGGTCGACGGCGTTTCGTTCACGATCCGGCGCGGCGAGACGCTGGGCCTCGTCGGCGAAAGCGGCTCCGGCAAATCGACCACGGGACTAGCGGTACTGCGGATGCTGACGCCGACCGCCGGGCGGATCGTGTTCGAGGGACAGGACATCGCCCCGCACCGCGGCGCCGAATTGCTGGGTGTGCGGCGCCGGATGCAGATGGTCTATCAGGACCCTTATGGCTCGCTCAATCCGCGCATGACGATCCGCAACATCGTCGGCGAGCCGCTGGCCGTTCATGGCCTCGATGGCGACAAGGCGGCGACCCGCGACAAGATCGCTTCCCTGATCGCTTCCGTCGGCCTGTTGCCGGACATGGCCGATCGCTATCCGCATGAATTCTCCGGCGGCCAGCGCCAGCGCATCGGCATCGCCCGCGCGCTGGCGCTGGAGCCGAGCCTCTTGATCGCCGACGAGCCGGTGTCTGCGCTCGACGTCTCGATCCAGGCGCAGGTCATCAATTTGTTCATGGACCTACAGGAGCGGCTGGGGCTGACCTATCTGTTCATCGCGCATGATCTGGCTGTGGTCCGCCACATCTCGACGCGCATCGCGGTGATGTATCTCGGCCGCCTCGTCGAAATCGCCGACCGCGACGACCTCTATCGCAACCCGCTGCATCCCTACACCGAAGCCCTGATGGCGGCGGTGCCGGTCGCCGATCCCGAGGTGGAAGCGCGCCGGCCGCGTGCGGTGATTTCAGGCGAAGTGCCGAGCGCGCTGCGGCCGCCGCCCGGATGCAGCTTCCACACCCGTTGCCCCCGTGCCATGGCGGTGTGCAAGACCGATCAGCCGCCGCTCCGCGAGCTCGGTCCGGGACGCGCGGTGGCGTGTCATCTGCACGCAGGATGAGCTCTCGCAAGATTCTTAAGAGTCCAGTTCGCAGCGCATTGTCATTTTTGTGGCGACGAGGCCGCGCCGCAACGACAAGTTTTGTTTGCCAAACTGCGCAAGCGAACGAATACTCACCCCCATAATAAAAAACGGGAGGTAGCGTCATGACGAGCAGGCTTGCATTCGGTGCGACTGTGGCTGCGGCAGTGTTTCTTGCCACCGGCGCCTCGGCGCAGACCTATGAAGTTACCAAACTCGTACCAGGCTCGGCATTTCACGGCGTCCATGGGCTCGGCATCGACAAGGCCGGGCGGCTGTTCGCCGGCAGCGTCGCGGGTGCGGCGCTCTACGAAGTCGATCGCGCGAGCGGCACGGCCAAGATCGCGGTTGCCTCGCCGGAAGGCATGGCCGACGACATCGCCTTTGCCCCCGACGGCACCATGGCGTGGACCGCATTCCTGACCGGCGACCTCTACTCGCGAAAGGGCGACGGCCCGGTCAAGAAGCTGGCCTCCGGCCTGCCCGGCATCAACTCGCTCGCGTTTCGCAAGGACGGACGGCTGTACGCGACGCAGGTGTTCCTCGGCGACGCGCTCTATGAGATCGATGTCGAGGGCGCCAAGCCGCCGCGCAAGATCATGGAGAAGATGGGCGGCCTCAACGGCTTCGAGTTTGGGCCGGACGACAAGCTTTACGGCCCGCTCTGGTTCAAGGGCCAAGTCGCCAGGGTCGACGTCGACAAGGCCGAGCTGACTGTGGTCGCCGACGGTTTCAAGATTCCGGCGGCGGTCAATTTCGATTCCAAGGGCAATCTTTGGGTCGTGGACACCGCGCTCGGCCAATTGGTGCGGGTCGATCCGAAGTCCGGCGCCAAGAAGATGGTGGCGCAGCTCAAGCCTTCGCTCGACAACCTCGCGATCGACGACAAGGACCGGATCTTCGTTTCCAACATGGCCGATAACGGCATTCAGGAGGTCGATCCGGAAACCGGCGCTGCCAAGCAAGTGATCATCGGCAAACTGGCGCTGCCCGGCGGCATCGGCGTCGTCTCGGACGGCGGCAAAGACACCCTCTACGTCGCCGACGTGTTCGCCTACCGCACCGTCGACGGCGCCACCGGCGAGGTCTCCGAGCCTGCCCGCATGCATGCCGACGGCGTGACGCTGGAGTATCCGATGAGCGCCACCGCGCGGGGCGACGACGTGATCCTGTCGAGCTGGTTCACCGGCACGGTGCAGTTGATCGACCGCAAGACCGGTAAGACCAGGGACATGCTTCACGACTTCAAGGCGCCGCACGACGCCGTCAAGCTCGGTGACGGCTCCATTCTCGTCAACGAACTCGGCAGCAAATCGCTGGTCCGCGCCAGTGGCGAGCACGGCAAGGACCGTAAGGTTCTGATCGGGGACCTCGAAGGACCGGTCGGCATGGCCGCCACCGCATCGGGCGATGCGGTCTATGTCACGGAAGCCTTCGCCGGCCGCGTCTCGAAGATCGGCACCAACGGCGAGAAGACAATCGTCGCCAAGGACCTGAAAATGCCCGAAGGCATCGCGCTCGGGCCCGACGGCATGCTGGTCGTCGCCGAAGTCGGCGCCAGGCGCATTGTCGGGATCAATCCGAAAGACGGGACCGTCACCGAGATCGCCGCCAACCTGCCGATCGGCCTCGCCCCTGCCCCCGGCGGATTGCCGTCCAACATCCCGACCGGCGTCGGCGTCGGCGCATCCGGGACGATTTACTTCTCGTCGGATCTGGAGAACGCGATTTACAAGGTGGTGAGGAAGTAGCGCAGGGCATCGAAGCCCTGACGGTCGCGGTCCCGGTCGCCAATCCCAAAGCACGCAGGCCGCACGCCGTCATGTCGGTGAGATGTCGGGCGCGCCGCGGCCACTGCCCGGATGCAGCTTCCACACCCGTTGCCCGCGCGCGGAGAAATCGCCCGCATCGGCAAGACGATCCACGAAGCAGCGCCATTGGCCACCCCGATGATGCCCTACCTTCCGCATCATGACGGTCACCAAGACCCCCTCAACGTACGTTCTTGAAGAACCTGTGGACGCCGATCTCCGCAGTGAGAGTTGCACCAATCGTCCAGGAAGGGGCGGCAATCGTTCTCGCGTAATAGTGCGTAGCGCCACCTGTATTGTCCGCGACCGCCCCATCAATCACGCGGCGAGCTACTGCGAGGCAGTCTTTGAAGGTTGGGTTTTCGCTATCTTGATCCAGCGCCAGGATCTTTGGCCGGTTTGGATCACCCACGTTAAAGCAAGAGAATTGGCTAGGCTGCAGACAAACCCCTTCGATGGTGTCCCGGAATTTGTGTGAATTCACTCGATTGATAACCACGTGAGCGACGGCTTCACGGCCTGCGTTGGATTCGCCCCTGGCCTCGCCAAAAATCGTGCGAGCCAAAGCCAAGTGATCGTCGGGGTCAGCGATCTGGTCCAGAACCGACGAGCCTCCCCCTGACGGCGTCGGCGCCACATTTAGCCAACGGATGTCGACGATGGTTGAAACCTTGAAAGGCGAGAGGTTTACGCCGCGATGCTGGTTGCCGCCCAGCAACTCGATTGTGTTTGCATCAATAAATTTTGAATGGAAGCCAACGTGACCCGACGAGCCTGTGGTGCCCGGCTGAGGAGAGAGCACCACGACCGCTCCCTCCGGAATATCCTTCAGCCCGACCGCGATCGCTTTGCCCCACTTCCGCCAACTAACCGCGCGAGCGGATACCTTGGGTATGCTGGCTGCCGCTGTCGCATTTTCGCTTTTTGCGAGGCAATGCGCCACAAAGGCACCGCACCATGCCGGAACCCCACCACCTCCCACGGCGCCGTGATCTGTGGAAAGAAAGTATTTCTTGATCTCCGGATTATCTCCCGGTTCTGCAACGTTGCGAGATTTGATTGCCTTTGCAATAGCCAACCAGGGAGCGCTTCCGGGCGCCCCGCCACCCTGCGGCAACTCTCCTGGAGCGAACTGCCTGATTAATTCGAACGCTTTCGCCAGCGCCGAACCAAGCGCTCCGTCAGTCGCTGCGACAAACTCGGCGACAGTTTTCGGAGCCGCTTCGGTACCGACCAAGTCAGAACGCGTGCTGAAAAGCGTCTTAAGCTGCACGGCCTTCAACAAGGGCGGTACGAGCACCGTGTCGAGCGGCCTGTCGCGACCCGCAGCCGTTTCGTTTTCATCCAGGATCTTGACCGCTGGTGCGGGACCAAGCAGATAGGCATGGAAGACACTTAGATAGCTGGGAAGGAATGGGTCACTTTCACTGGCAACCGGTGGAACCGACTTGAGCCTGCTGATCTCCTTGGCGTCGGCGAGCATGCTATGGCCTGCGGCCCAGATTTGGCTGACGTAATTGTCGAAATCACTCGGGTTGAACGGCTTGAATGGCTTGGCCAGGTCGCCGCCATCCTTTAAAAACGATTTCCATTCTCCGGAGGATACCTGGAGCGGACCGACTGCATCCGAGGTCGTGCTTTTCGGACCACTGTTAATCAGCCCGGTCTCGATGATCGCACGAGCGATAAGAAAGTCCGCAGCGATGAACCAAGGCACCGTAGCTGGAAGATTATTGAATGACCGTTCGACGACGATAGATTGCTGTACGAATATTTCCGGGACGAGCGGTACACGCTCCTCGTCCGAGGCTTCCAGGTCAGCCGTGAGAGCCCAACCGACCAGTCCACCCGGATCGATCTCGCTGAACAGGTCCTGAGTTTTTCCGGTGGATTCGACCGGCTGGTTCGGAAACAGAATGCCGAGCTTCGGTCCTGTCGGCGTTTGCAGAAAGTCAGTGCGCTTCTTTGCTTGCAGCTTCATGTTGGCCCCCGTTCCGAAGAACCTCAGTTTGGCAGAGCGTTGTAGAGGTCTGGCGTTACTTGATCTGCAAGGTCGTCGGGCATATCCAATGTCAAATCTTTGCTTATCGAAGGTAGTCCGCGAACCTCTCTAATCCTGGCTCTCGCGCTGTCCAACGTATCGCCTGTGACTTTCAGCGTACCTCCTTGCACCTTATTCAAAGAGGCAATCAAATCCGCCAACGCCGTTTTGCCTGTGGGATTGTTTCGGAAGGTTCGGAGTTCGAAGAAATTTCTCGGACCCTTACCGTCCTGAGAACACTGCCGCGACGCAAGGATCTCGCCAATTTCCTGAGAGTCCAACTTGCCGTTGTTCTTTGCCTTCGGACGGACCCCCACCGGATTGTCCATCGTAGCTTCATAGACCCTGATAAGCGCTACCGTGCTGGGGAATTGCATCGTGCCGATCTCGCTCTTTGGCACGCAAAGCGCTTTTTGAATCCCTTTGACGTACTCAGGACCCTGAGCTTGTGGGTCATATGTATCGAGTATCGCTTTGAATTCCGGATGCTCCGTATATCGGGGCCGACCGGGGTTCACGAGAGTCTGTTTAGGCTGAAGCGGCACCCCAAGCGTCGGAAGCGCGGGACCGGATCCGGGGGCCATCCCGGTTTGCTTGAATACAGTCACCGTCGAATTGATGTTCGCCGAAATCGTCATCGGCATGCAGATCGAAAGGTACGTTCGCAGCGTGTGGACTGCCGCGGGCTTGTTATCGATCGATGAGGAGAACTTGACCAGATCCCTGCGAAAAAGGTCACGATTTGGGATCACGACACTCTGGACTGTCGTCTGGTCGACCTGCAGCAGCAAAGAATGGAAATTTTTTACCGAGTCATTGGCCAGTCCGAAAGCCGCCGATATCGCAGCCAACCCAACTCCGCTGACACCCGTTATGTTTGGATTGGTGAGTGCATCCACTGCGAACCGGATCGCGCCGATCTCCGCAAGAACGGCCGCCTTCTCGCGCCTTTTCAGGTCAAGCCACGCCAGATATGAATCGCAGCGGGCATCGATATCATTCAAACCGGCTTGAACGACGATCGGCCAGTAATTGGCTGAAACCTACGAGCAACCTGGCACGTCAGCGCCGACATCATTGCTGGCGCTACGGCACAAGTATTCCAGATAAACATTCTGGAGCTCGATGGATGAGGCCGTTGCCGCTGTATAGAGCTGAGTGCCAACTCCATCACGAACATAAGCCCGGTCGTTCGGATCGCACCCGCCCAGCAGCAGCGCCAAACCCATACACCAAGCAACGATACCCGCACGCATCGCACGCCCCCACACCCTACGGTTGGGATTGTGGAGACGAGTCCGGAGGTTGCACAAGGAGATTCTACGCCTAGAGCGCTAAATCGGCATGCGTGTCGCTTTTACACCACACACCTTTTGGGTGTGACGACTCGCCTCACGTCCAAGTTGCATAGTGGAATCAAGCGGTTCGAGTGATTTTACCGCTGCTGCAATCACCTAAAAAAACAGCCTGCGCGAGGCAGGCCGTTTTGTTGTCTATGTCGCTTTGCGTGCATTGCAGGATGCGTCGCTGCGCCGCCTGATCGGTCAGTTCAGCTTGCGCTTCGGGATCGGCGCCTCGAACGTCGCGATCTCGGCGGTCTGCGGTGCCTTGCCGTTGAAGGTCAATACGTTGCCTTCGCTAGAGATCACCACGCGGTCGCCGTCGGCGACCGAGCCTTCGAGGATCATCTCGGCCAGCGGATCCTGCAAATTGCGCTGGATCACCCGCTTCAGGGGACGGGCGCCATAGGCGGGATCCCAGCCCTTGGCGGCGAGCCAGTCGCGCGCCGCGGCATCCAGCGTGAGCGTGATCTTGCGCTCCTCCAACAGCTTCTGCAGCCGCGCGAACTGGATCTCGACGATCCGGCCCATCTCGCTCTTCTGCAAGCGGTGGAACAGGATGATCTCATCGACCCGGTTGAGGAATTCGGGGCGGAAATGCGCCCGCACCATCCCCATCACCTGATCGCGCACTTCAGAGGTGTCCTCGCCTTCCGGCTGGTTCACCAGGAATTCCGAACCGAGGTTCGAGGTCATGATGATCAGCGTGTTGCGGAAGTCGACGGTGCGGCCCTGGCCGTCGGTCAGCCGGCCGTCGTCGAGCACCTGCAGCAGCACGTTGAAGACGTCGGGATGCGCCTTTTCGATCTCGTCGAACAGCACCACCTGATAGGGCCGCCGCCGCACCGCTTCGGTGAGCGCGCCGCCCTCGTCATAGCCGACATAGCCCGGAGGCGCGCCGATCAGCCGCGAGACCGAGTGTTTTTCCATGTACTCGGACATATCGAGGCGGACCATCGCGGTCTCGTCGTTGAACAGATACTCCGCCAGCGCCTTGGTCAGTTCGGTCTTGCCGACGCCGGTCGGCCCCAGGAACATGAACGACCCCATTGGGCGGTTGGGGTCCTGCAAGCCCGCGCGCGAACGGCGGACGGCGGTCGCCACCGCACGCACGGCTTCAGCCTGGCCGACCACCCGCTGGCCGAGACTGCCTTCCATCTTCAGCAGCTTGTCCTTTTCGCCCTCCAGCATCTTGTCGACGGGCACACCGGTCCAGCGCGACACCACCTGCGCGATGTGGTCGGCGGTAACCGCCTCCTCCATCATCTCGCCGGGGTTCTCCTTGGCTTCGATGTCGGCAAGCTTCTTCTCCAGTTCGGGAATCCGGCCATAGGCCAGTTCCCCCGCGCGCTGGAATTCGCCGCGGCGCTGGGCGTTGGCAAGCTCGATGCGCAAGGCATCGAGGTCGCTCTTCAGCTTCTGGGCATCGGAGAGCTTGTTCTTCTCCGCGCTCCAGCGCGCCGTCAGCGCCGCCGACTTCTCCTCGAGCTCGGCGAGTTCCTTTTCCAGCGTCTGCAGGCGGCTCTTGGAGCCGGCATCGCTTTCCTTCCGGAGCGCCTCCTGCTCGATCTTCAGGCGGATGATCTCCCGATCCATCGTATCGAGCTCTTCCGGCTTGGAATCGACCTGCATCTTGAGCCGCGCCGAGGCCTCGTCCATCAGGTCGATGGCCTTGTCGGGCAGGAAGCGGTCGGTGATGTAGCGGTTCGACAGCGTGGTGGCGGCCACCAGCGCCGAATCCGTGATGCGCACGCCGTGGTGCTGTTCGTATTTGTCCTTCAGGCCGCGCAGAATCGAGATCGTGTCCTCGACCGTCGGCTCGGAAACGAAGATCGGCTGGAACCGGCGCGCCAGCGCCGCATCCTTTTCGACATGCTTGCGGTATTCGTCGAGCGTGGTGGCGCCGATGCAATGCAGTTCGCCGCGCGCCAGCGCCGGCTTCAACAGGTTGGACGCGTCCATCGCGCCATCAGCCTTGCCGGCGCCGATCAGCGTGTGCATCTCGTCGATGAACAGGATGATGCTGCCTTCGGCCGAAGTGACTTCGGCCAGCACGGCCTTCAGCCGCTCCTCGAACTCGCCGCGGTATTTGGCGCCCGCAATCAGCGAGCCGAGGTCAAGCACCAGCAGCTTCTTGTCTTTCAGGCTCTCCGGAACGTCGCCGTTGAGAATCCGCAGCGCCAGACCCTCGACGATCGCGGTCTTGCCGACGCCGGGTTCGCCGATCAGCACGGGATTGTTCTTGGTGCGGCGGGAGAGCACCTGAATGGTGCGGCGGATTTCCTCGTCGCGGCCGATCACCGGATCGAGCTTGCCGTCGCGCGCGGCCTGGGTGAGGTCGCGGGCATACTTTTTCAATGCGTCATAGGCGTTCTCGGCGGTCGCCGAGTCAGCGGTGCGGCCCTTGCGCAGGCTTTCGATCGCAGCATTGAGGTTCTGCGGGGTGACGCCGCCCTTGCTCAGGATGGTCGCGGCCTCGCTGCCCTTCTCGAGGGTCAGGCCCAGCAGCAGCCGCTCCACGGTAACAAAGCTGTCGCCGGCTTTTTCGGCCGCCTTTTCCGACGCGTCGAAGGCGCGCGCCAGTTCGGGGGCGAGATAGACCTGCCCCGCGCCACTGCCGGATACTTTCGGGAGTTTGCCCAGCGCGTCCTCGGTGGCCTTGAGGATGGCGCGGGAATTGCCGCCGGCGCGGTCGATCAGACCCCCGGCGAGGCCTTCGCTGTCGTCCAGCAGCACTTTGAGTATGTGCAGCGGGGAGAATTGCTGGTGGCCGTCGCGCACGGCCAGCGACTGCGCAGACTGGATGAAACCGCGCGCACGCTCGGTGTATTTCTCAATATTCATTCTTCACTTCCCTCGGCCTGCCACCCCCACCCCGAAGGCATGGACGCGGCATCTTCATTGGGTTTCCGCACGGCCGCGTTGACATTCCTCAACCAGCCGGCGGTCGTCGCCGTCATTTCAGGCTTGACGCAAATGTGGGCATGTCAGGCCAAAAACGGAAGAGGCCGATTTTGCAATTTCAGCGTAGTGGCAGGCTGCAAAAGAATCTCTTAAAAGGCCGGATGACCTCGTCAAAACCCCCTGAGATCACCGGTATCTACCGCTATCCCGTCAAGGGCCTGACCCCTGAGCCGCTGCCGCGTGCGGTCCTGACCCCCGGCGAGACCCTGCTGGCCGACCGCCGCTACGCCATCGAAAACGGCCCCTCCGGCTTCGATCCGGCCGAGCCGAAATGGCTGCCAAAACCGCATTTCCTGATGCTGCAGCGGGACGGCTGGCTGGCGGCGCTGCAGACCCATTTCGACGATGCCAGCCACGTGCTGACCATCCGGCACAACGGCGTGGTGGCTGCCCAGGGCAACCTCGAAACCGCCGAGGGCCGAGCCGCCATCGAGGCGTTCTTCGCCACCAGCTATGCCGGCCAGATCAAGGGGCCGCCGAAGGTGCTGACCAGCCCGGGCCACAGTTTCTCCGACGTCGCCCGCAAGGTGGTCTCGATCATCAACCTGGCGAGCCTGCGCGCCATCGAGAACATGGTCGACCACCCCGTCCACCCCCTGCGCTTCCGCGCCAACCTCTATGTCGAGGGCTGGCCGGCCTGGCACGAGTTCGACCTGCTCGACCGCACCATCGCGATCGGCGATGTCAGGCTCAAGGTGGTGAAGCGGATCGTCCGCTGCGCCGCTGTCAACGTCGATCCTGATACCGCGGAGCGCGATCTGGCCATCCCGCAGGCGCTGCAGCGCAGGCTCGGTCACGGCGATTGCGGCATCTATGCCGAGGTGACGGCGGGCGGCAGCATCGCCGTCGGCGATGCCATCATGGCGGAACAGCCGGAATTGTTGTGAGGTAGCTTGGGATGAAGCGGCGATTTCCGCTGTCGTCCTCCGCGAAAGCGGGGGACCCAGTACGCCGCGGCTTCTCGGTTCAATCATTACGGTCTCTGGAATACTGGGTCCCCGCCCCCGTGCGCAATTGCGCACTCGGCGGGGACGACGATTGTGGGTGCGACACACACCTCGACGTTCTCGCGACGCATTGCGCCCGAGCCTTGCCAGAAATCTCCTTGCCCCCGAAAATGAGGGCGCAGGGAAGACCGGGTGCGCGCTGCACCCGCGGTCTCGCGTGCGGTTTGCACAAAACAAAGTGCACACGAGCATACAGGGCAGCGGAGAACACCCGGCCTTCCCTGCGCAATGGCTTTACGGCTTATGCCGTGCTCTCCCCGGAGACGAGTTCTTGGTTGACTCCGTCGCTGCCGTTCGGCTCTCGCCCACCCGACAGCTTGACGCCTGCAACGGGTGCCAGGACCACACGGTTTTGCCGTACGCTCATCCACGCCATCGTCGAGGCGCAAACCAGCGTCCACCGCAACCCGTCCAACGTCCGTGACGACGGCCGACGCCCTTCTGAGGAGGACGGGATGGGCAATGATATGCACCTGATTTTCATTCTGGTAAACAGAAATATTTTTCAGCCGGAGCTTGACACGATTTCGATAAATCAGAAGTGATTTGCCCGTCGTGCCAGTTTGTCGCGCCAGTCTGCCCGTTCGCGGGCATAGCGCTCCCAAATGGAACCGGCGGCCACTCAGAACGTTTGCTTGGGGTGGAGGACATCATGCGCAAAGTCTTCTCACTGTTGGACGACGAACAGCGGCAGGCGCTCATCGAGGTCGTTGACCTCGGCACGGCGGTTGCTTCAGCCGGGCTGATCGTGTCGATCCTCAATGTGTTCGTCGATCTGGTGACGTGAACCGCCTGAGCCATCGGGTGGGTGGGAGTTTTCGGCCAGCCCGCTTCGAGGGCCGGAGCGACTCGTGCTTTCGGTTTTGTACCCTGGAGGTGCGTTATGAAACACGACCTGATTCATGAGGACTCGGTGAGAGAAGCGCTGCCGACCGAGGGAGAGCGGAACTACGGGATGCTGACCGCTGGCGTTATGGCCCTCGTGGCTATTGGAATGGCAATCTACTGGATTGCGTAAAACCTGGCGGATTTCGCATAGCGCCGGCGTCAGGAAATCTCGCGCGGAAGTTTCCAATCGGGCCGCGGGTCGCAGGGCTCTTCGACCCTGGCGACGTGATAACCGCTGGGAATCACCTGGCCGCCTTCCTCATCCGCAACCGGAACGTCCATAACTAGCCCCTCTATCAGGGCTGCTTCCCAGACCTCTTTCTCGGTAGGGAAGGCACTTCCGATCTGCTTGTCGCCTTCGAACAGCGCATACATCGGGGCCTCCTAGAGCTTCGGTTCTGATTGAATCAGAACCGAAGCTCTAGACTCTTGTTTTGACGCGTTTTCTTCACGCGAACCGGTGTCCACTTCGCTCGAAAACGCTCTAACCAAAACCCCGCCAGCTACAGGTGTAGCTGACGGGGCTTTTGAGATGATATTTCCGGTGGATTTCTCCTTCGTTGTATCACTCGAACAATCAACGTGGCCGGAGAAGGATCGTTCCCATGTTCCAGCCGTTTTTTCGCGGCCGTTCAGGCGGTCTTGGCAAACATCGTGAGAACGCCGTCGGCGATGTTGATGGCCACGACTTGTGACGAAGTCAGGCCTTTGGCCTTGAGCACGGATGCCGCTTCCGGCGTCGCGTCGATGGACTTCCGAAGCGACTGAATGTCTTCCTCGCGGGTTTGAGCCACGAGTTCATCGACCTTCGAACGTACCGCCGGCTGCAGATCCTTGACGTCGACGACCTGGATACTCCGGATGACGGTGCTGGACTGCGAAGGCTGCGCCTCGGATTGCGAGGGGCCTGGTTGAGATTGCGAGGGGCTTCCCTGTGCCTGCACGAAAGCTGGCGCGCCCAGAGAGAGGGCGGCAATGATGACGGATGCCGTAACGATGCGCATGCTCACTCCTTTTCAGTTTGACTGGCAGGACACCTATCCAAAAAGTTTGGTTGGGATCTGATTCCGATGTGGCCATTCAGTGAAACCAATGCGGCTGCAATGCGCGGCCGAAGGTTCCGATTTGCCATCGGGATCAAGTGGAAGGATCTGATTGCCCGGCGGAGCTAGATCTTGCGCCCTGTAGCCAGCTCAGCCCACATGATGCACACCCGGCCGTGTCATTCACCCGTGCGAAGCATCTGCAACTCGGCAATGCGTTTGTCGGCGCGGCGGAGTCGCCGGCAAAGCTCGCGGTTGATATTCTGCATCACGATCACATAGGCGTGGATGTCGGCCTTGTAGCACGCATAGAGTTGCCGGGCCGTGAGTTCGTACAGCACGGTGGGGCTCTCCGCGACGACGGTGGCTGACCGGTTCTGCATTTCGATCAGCGTCATCTCGCCGAAAAAGTCCCCGGGCTCGAGACCCGTCATGCGTAGGACGCGCCCGGACTCCAGCAGCTTGCTCACCACCAGCTGGCCGGTGTGAACGATGAACATCGAGCGACCCGCCTCGCCTTCCGCGACGACCGTGGCGCCGGCGTCGAAGCGGCGCTCGGCCAGCATTGAGATCAGGAGATCGAGGCTTGCGTCTGAAAGGCCACCGAAGAAAGGCGTGGCGAGCAGGAACGCTTTCAGATCTGAGGAGCTGACAGCCATCGGGCCAATATACCCGCGCGCCCGGCGGCGGCAAGCGGGCCAGGCCCGGCGGGCCGCTCAGCGAGGCCCGAGGCGGCCCGCCGGCTTGCTTCGGCGAAGCCATGATGGGCACGGCGCCAACGCGCCTGTGCCCATCCGGCGGTTCGTTCCCAATGACGATTTCAGCTCGTCGGCATCACGTAGGCGTAGATCCGGCCGCGCGAGACCGGCGCTTCCCGGACGCGGTTGCCGTTGTTGCCGGAGATCATGATCGGGTTGCCCTTGGCGTCGATGCCGGTGATGATTCCGACATGGCCGCCGCCGCGGCCCCTTGTCATCACAGCGATGGCACCGACCTGCGGGCCGGAAACGCGCTGGCCGTAGCTGGCGAACGATTTCGCCATGTCCGAGCCGGTGCCGCGATAGCCGGTATGCTGCAGCACCATGTTCATGAAGCGGGCGCACCAGAGGCTGCCGCGCCCGGTCGGGTTGCCGCCAAGATACCGGCGCGCCTCGGTGACGACGTTGGAGGAACCAAAGCCTACCGGCGCCATCACGCCGCCGGGCGGCGTCAGGGTCGAATTATGATCGGTGAAGGTGACGTTGATATCGGCGTTGGCGTTGGCATCGGCAAAGCCGCCGGCCTGCATCTTCGCGACGTTGCGCTCCCAGCGCGACAGGCGCGCGATCTTGCGGTGATGGTGGCGGGCGTAATGCCGTGCATGGTGCCCGGCGTGGTAGCCGCGGACGTGGCGCCCTGCGCCATGGTGGGGCCGCGCGGAGGCCGGCGTGGCCATGACGGCGATGGAGACCGAACACAACGCCAGCGCAAGGACACGGAGCGACCGGCGAAACGCAAACAACTGAAGCATCTTTGATCCTCTGTAACACAGCACAATCCTGCAGCGTTCGTAGACAAACGAACGCGGCGAGGGGTTTGAATTTTTGGCTGTGGCGAGAGGAAGATTTCATGCGGCGGTGCGGCAACGATTCCGGGGTGATTCCGCGATCATTTTGTGGCCAAAAACAAACCTGCCTGCCGCATTGCGGCCCAGAGCATTAACTGCAATTTTCGGGGCCGGAGAACGCGCCAAAACCAAGAGGAACCCTCAATGCCCTATGCCGTCACCAGCGATAATGTCCGCCTGTATTTCGAAGAAGCGGGCACGGGGACACCGATCATCTTCCTGCATGAATTCGCGGCCGACCACACCAATTGGGAGCCGCAGATGCGCTACTTCTCGCGCGGCCACCGCTGCATCGCCTATTCGGCACGGGGCTATACGCCTTCCGACGTGCCGCCGACATCGGACGTCTACACCTACAAGCATTTCTACACCGACGCGCTCGACGTGCTCGATCATCTCGGGATCGCCAAGGCGCATTTCGTCGGCCTCTCGATGGGCGCCTATTCGTCGCTGCAGATCGGCCTCAACGCCCCGGAGCGCGCGATGTCGATGACGCTGGCCGGCGTCGGCTCGGGCTCTCCGCTCGAAACCCTCGAAGCCTTCCGGGCGCAATGCCGCGGCAACGCCGAGCAATATGAGGCGATCGGATCGGTGGAAGTCGCCAAGGCGACGCGCGAGGCGCCGAGCCGGATTCCGTTCCTGTTGAAGGACCCGCGCGGCCACGCCGATTTCTACGCCGCACTGGCGCGCCACAGCGCCACAGGCTCGGCCAACACCATGCGCAGTTTTCAGGGCGGCCGGCCCTCGATCTACACGCTGACGGACGCGATCCGCAAAGTGCCGACGCCGGCGCTGATCATCTGCGGCGACGAGGATGACAATTGCATCGAACCTAGCCTGTTCCTGAAGCGACATATGCCTGCGTCGGGGCTGACGTTCTTCCCCAAATCAGGCCACGTGCTCAATCTGGAGGAGCCGGCGCTGTTCAATGAAATGGTCGAGCGGTTCATCGCGCTGGTGGAGGCCGGGAGATGGCCGGTGCGAGATCCGCGTTCGATGGGCTAGGACGCGGACTCATTCAGGCGCAGCCACAGCCTGATTGACGCGAGTTGAACGAAGGCACACGCCAGCTCTGATACATTGCGCCGTTCTTCATCGCAGGAGATAGACTGACGTGTCCGATACCCAGAAACTGACACCCGCACTCTCGACGGCTGGGCGCGACCTGCTGAGGCGAAAAATGCGCTCAATCTTCAATGTAAGGCAATTCGGAGTTGATGGTCGAAAGACGCTCTTCTTGCTGCTTCTCCTTTTCGCGATCCCCGCGGGCGACTGCTCCGCGCAGACACCGCCGCCGCCAGTCAGCGAACATGTGTTCGAGCGCGTGCCGCCGACGGTCGTGAAGAGATTGGCGACCCGCTTTTCGCTAGGCGCATTCGCCGGCCGCTTCGAGGAGACGCCGCTCGGCGCGGTCCGCAAAGCCGTGGGCGAAGGGACCATTCAACACCAGGGCCACGCTGGAGGTAGCATCTATTGGCTGTGTTACAGGCGCGCGCAGCATCGGTTATGGGTCGTGTCCCACGGAGAGATGGGCGGCCCGGACCATCGCGTCACAGAGATCGTTGAAGAGCTCACCGAGAAAGACACCGAGACCGCGACCGGTTGCGCCATCATCCCGGAAAAGTTCGCGCCCGTCGTCTTCGACGGCAAGCTGCATTTAGGTATGTCGCGTTCGGAGGTAGTCACGGCGCTGGGACCGCCGTCGAAGTCGGAAGCTGCTCAGATGGTGTATTCTCACGCCGGAAAGCTCGCAAACGGTTTCGATGAGACCGCTTGGCTCATTCTCCGATTTCGTGAGGAAAAGCTCGTGTCCATGCGCGGCTTCAAGACCACTACGAATTGAAGTGGCTGCCGGATCAAAAGTTCGAGGTTTGCGGATTCCCCGATGCGCTATTGCGCATCAGGGAATGACGGCGGTTGCTACTTCTCGCCCCGGCTCAGCAAAAACACGCCCTGCTCGCCGAACATGTTCCAGAACCACCACGGCAGGTTGAGCCGCAGCGGGCGGCCGTAGAGATCGAGCGCGACCGCGCGCTCCATCTTGACGTTGATCTCGTCGCAGAGCTGCACGAAATCCTTGATGGTGCAGAAATGGATGTTCGGCGTGTCGTACCAGGTAGCCGGCAAATTTTCGGTGCGCGGCATGTGGCCGCCGACCAATAATTGCAGCCGCATCCGCCAGAACCCGAAATTCGGGAACGAGACGATGGCGCGATGGCCGATCCGCAGCAGGTTTTCCAGCACCACTTTCGGCTGCCGCGTCGCCTGCAGCGTCTGCGACAGGATCACGTAGTCGAAGGCGTCGTCGGGATAGTTGACGAGGTCGGTGTCGGCGTCGCCCTGCACCACCGCAAGGCCCTTCGCGACGCAGCGGTTGACGCCCTCGCGCGACAGCTCGATGCCGCGGCCGTCGATGCCGCGGCTTTCCAGCAGTTGCAGCAGTTCGCCGTCGCCGCAGCCGACATCGAGCACCTTTGAACCGCTCTGCACCATCTCGGCGACCAACAGATGATCGCTGCGCAGATTTTCGGTGCGATGCGGCTCCACGCCGGTGAGCGGCAAAGTCTGTTGAGACGACATCGA
The DNA here is from genome assembly GCF_018130165.1 of Bradyrhizobium sp. JYMT SZCCT0180. Lineage (GTDB taxonomy): Bacteria > Pseudomonadota > Alphaproteobacteria > Rhizobiales > Xanthobacteraceae > Bradyrhizobium. Next base: position 376,767 of record NZ_JAFCLZ010000001.1, read on the forward strand.
CATATCAACCACCGGTCTTTTGCAGGCCCCGCGCGGTGCCTGCGGATTGCAGGAAGGCGCGGGAAATGTCGAAGAATTCGGGCACGTCGAGCAGGAAGGCGTCGTGGCCGCGATCGGTTTCGATTTCGGCGAACGACACCCGCGCGCTCGACGCGTTCAGCGCATGCACCAGCGCGCGCGATTCCGCGGTCGGGAACAGCCAGTCCGAGGTGAACGACACCACGCAGAAGCGGGTCTTGATGCCGTTGAACGCTTTGGCCAGCACGCCATCATGGTCGGCGGCGATGTCGAAATAATCCATCGCGCGCGTCAGATAGAGATAGGAGTTGGCGTCGAACCGCTCGACGAACGACGAGCCCTGGTAGCGCAGATAGCTTTCGACCTGGAAATCGGCGTCGAACGAAAACGTCGGCAGCTCGCGGTCCTGCATCCGCCGGCCGAACTTGCGGTGCAAGGCGGCGTCGGAGAGATAGGTGATATGCGCGGCCATCCGCGCGACACCGAGGCCGCGATGCGGATGCGTGTCATGCTCAAAATAGCGGCCGCCGCGCCAATCCGGATCGGCCATCACGGCCTGTCGGCCAAGCTCATGGAATGCGATGTTCTGCGCCGAGTGGCGTGTCGAACATGCGATCGCCAGCGTCGAGAACACGCGCGCCGGATACGCCGCGGTCCATTGCAGCGCCTGCATGCCGCCCATCGAGCCGCCGACCACGCAGAACAGCGTCTCGATGCCGAGACGATCGATCAGCATGGTCTGCGCGCGCACCATGTCGGGAAGGGTGATGATGGGAAAATCGAGGCCCCACAATTTGCCTGACGCCGGGTTGGTCGAGGCCGGCCCGGTCGAGCCCATGCAGCCGCCGATCACGTTGCTGCAGATGATGAAGTAGAGGTTGGTGTCGAGCGGCTTGCCGGGGCCGACCATGGTGTCCCACCAGCCATGCTTGCCGGTGACGGGGTGCGCATTGTTGACATGCTGATCGCCGGTCAGCGCATGGCAAACCAGGATGGCGTTCGAGCGGTCCGCGTTCAGCTCGCCATAGGTCTGGTAGGCGATCTGGAACGGCGCCAGATCGACGCCGCAATCGAGCTTGAGCGGCTGGTCGGCGCCGAACTTCGCGACCTGCGAGGTCGGATGATCCGCCTCATGGGCCCGATCCTCGCCATGAATCGAAGGGCTTGGGATCGAGGGGCTTGGTATCGACTGAACGTTTGTCATCTCGGCCACCGACCTCGAAAGCTGAGGTCCTCCCGGACAGAAATCAGGCCACAAAAAAAAACCCGGCCTGAACAAAGGTTCGACCGGGATCACTTCTGTCCCCGGCCTGTTTAGCGAGTTGTTTAACGTGGCTGCAAGCCGGCCGGCTCAAATGACCACGGAATGGGCTAAAGCTAGTCCGAAGGGAGCTTTTCGTCAAGGCGGGCCATGGTTAACCGGCCGGGCGCCCCATCATTGCCGATGTTTCTCTTTGCTTTCGGCGGCCGTCTTTCCTAATCAATGCCCTTGTATTTGCCGGTGATTTCGGCCCCCGGCGCTAAAGGCTAGAACATGTCCAAGGGACCCTCGAAGGCACCCCCCGCCCCGCCCTCCCTCGCGGTGCTGCGCAAAGAGATCGACAGCATCGACGAGCAGGTTCACCGCTTGTTGATGGCGCGCGGCGACATCATCGATCGCCTGATCCAGGTGAAGGAGACCCAGGAAGTCGGCTCCGCGTTCCGCCCGGCGCGCGAGGCCGACATGATGCGGCGGCTGGTGGAGCGGCACCGCGGCATCCTCCCGATCGACACCATCGAGAGCATCTGGCGCGTCATCATCTCGACCTTCACCTACGTCCAGGCGCCGTTCTCGGTGCATGCGGACGTCTCGGTCGGCGAATCCGCTATGCGGGATTCGGCGCGGTTTCATTTCGGCTTCGTGGTGCCATACGTCGCGCATTTCAGCGCACAGGCCGCGGTCGAAGCGGTGGCGAAATCGAAGGGCGACCTGGCGCTGGTCTCGGCGACGTCGAGCCGCACGCCGTGGTGGATCGAACTCGAAGCCGCCGGCGCGCCAAAGATCATCGCGCGGGTGCCGTTCCTCGAACGCGCCGACCATCCGGCGGCGTTGCCGGTGTTCCTGGTCTCGCGCGTCGCCGACAACGCCATGGTGATCGAAGTCGAGACCTGGAGCGTGCGCGTCTCCGGCTGGAACGCCGAGACCGCCCGCGCGCTGGCGCCGCTCGCCGAGATCGTCGCTGTCCCCGATACCGCCTTCGACGGCGCCGCGCTCCTGGTGTCGATATCAGGCACCGGGCTGGAGAAGATCAAGACCGCCCTGATCGAGGCCGGCGCGTCGGTGCGCTCCGCAGCCCTCGTCGGCAGCCACGCAACACGCTATACGGTGCCCCCGAACGGGGCGGCCAAATCCTGAACAGACGCCCTACGATCCGGAGCCAGAAGATGTCCCGCCCCGTGCCGAACCCCGGCATTCTCGATATTGCACCCTACACCCCCGGCAAGAGCCCGGTGGCCGAGCCGGGCCGCAAGGTGTTCAAGCTCTCCGCCAACGAGACGCCGTTCGGCCCGTCGCCGAAGGCGATGGCGGTCTACAAGGAAGCGGCTGGTCATCTGGAGGATTATCCAGAAGGCACGTCGCGGGTGCTGCGCGAGGCGATCGGCCGCGCCTTCGGGCTCGATCCGAACCGCATCATCTGCGGCGCCGGCTCGGACGAAATTCTCAACCTCCTTGCGCACACTTATCTCAAGCATGGCGACGAGGCGATCTCGACCGCGCACGGCTTCCTGGTGTACCCGATCGCGACCATGGCGAACGGCGCCAAAAATGTCGTCGCGGCTGAGACCAATTTCACCGCCGATGTCGATGCGATCCTGAAGCTGGTCACGCCGCGCACCAAGATGGTGTGGCTCGCCAATCCGAACAACCCGACCGGAACCTACATTCCGTTCGACGAGGTCAAACGGCTCCGCGCCGGACTGCCTGACCATGTGCTGCTGGTGCTCGACGCCGCCTATGCCGACTACGTGTCGCGCAACGATTACGAACTCGGCATCGAGCTGGTGGCGACCACGGAAAACACCGTGGTGACGCATACGTTCTCCAAGATCCACGGGCTGGCGTCGTTGCGGATCGGCTGGATGTTCGGCCCGGCCAACATCGTCGACGCCGTCAACCGCATTCGCGGCCCCTTCAACGTCTCGACGCCGGCAATGCTGGCGGCGGTAGCGGCGATCGAGGACACCGCGCATGTCCAGATGTCGAAGACATTCACGGAGCAATGGCGCAACTGGCTGACCGAAGAAATTTCCAAGCTCGGCCTCAAGGTGACGCCGAGCGTGGCGAATTTTGTGCTGATCCATTTCCCGCAGGAAAAGGGCAAGACCTCGGCGGACGCCGACGCTTACTTAACAAAACGCGGCCTGGTGCTGCGGGCGCTGAACAATTACGGCCTGCCGCATTCGCTGCGCATGACCATCGGCACCGAAGAGGCCAACCGCCTCGTCGTCGATGGCCTCAAAGACTTTATGGCGGGCAAGTGAGCATCAAGTGAGCACTGAACCTCTCTTCAAACGCGTCGCGCTGATCGGCTTCGGCCTGATCGGCGGCTCGATCGCCCGCGCCGCTCGCGCGCAGGGCCTCGCCGGCGAGATCGTCACGTCGGCGCGCTCGGCCAAGACCCGCGCGCGGGTGGAAGAATTGCGCGTGGTCGATCGCGTGCTCGAAACCAACACGGAAGCGGTCAAGGGCGCCGACCTCGTGATCCTCTGCATCCCCGTCGGCGCCTGCGGACCGGTCGCCGAGGAGATCGCGCCGTTCCTCGAGCCGGGCGCCATCGTCTCCGACGTCGGCTCGGTCAAGGGCGCCATCGCGCGCGACATGGGCCCGCATATCCCGCAGGGCGTCCACTTCGTTCCGGCCCATCCCGTCGCCGGCACCGAGCACTCCGGTCCGGATTCCGGCTTCGCCGAACTCTTCATCAACCGCTGGTGCATTCTCACGCCGCCGGAAGGGACCGATCCCTCCGCGGTGGAAAAGCTGCGCGAGTTCTGGGCCGGCCTCGGCGCCAAGGTCGAGATCATGACGCCGGATCATCACGACCTGGTGCTCGCGATCACCAGCCATCTGCCGCATCTGATCGCCTACACCATCGTCGGCACCGCCGACGAACTGGCGCAGGTGACGTCGTCGGAAGTCATAAAGTTCTCAGCCGGCGGTTTTCGCGATTTCACCCGCATCGCGGCCTCGGACCCGACCATGTGGCGCGACGTGTTCCTGGCCAACAAGGAAGCGGTGCTGGAAATGCTCGGCACCTTCAACGAGGACCTGTCGAAACTCACGCGTGCGATCCGCCGCAACGACGGTGAGGCGCTGTTCGAGCATTTTACCCGCACCCGCGCCATCCGCCGCGGCATCGTCGAAATCGGCCAGGATTCGGCGGCGCCCGACTTCGGCCGCCCGCATGCGAATTTAACGAAGAAGCCGGAGTAGACCGGCTCACGACGGAGTGAAGCATGATCATCGACCATTCGAAGCTGCTTGGGCTAACAAACCGCATCGTCACCGCCGGCGGCAGTTCGCCGGCTGAAGCCGCCATCGTTGCCGAGCATCTGGTCGAGGCCAATCTGCGCGGCCATGACAGCCATGGCGTCGGCATGCTGGTCGCCTATGTGCGCGACCTCGACGCCGGCACGCTGAAGATCAACCAGACGCCCGAGATCGTCTCGGACACCGGCACCATCTCGGTGTGGGATGCTCGCGCCGGCTACGGCCAGGTGGTCGCGCGCCAGGCGGTGGAATGGGCAATCGAGGCGGCCAGGAAACATGGCGTCGCCGTCAACGGCTTGCGCAACGCGCACCATATCGGCCGCGTCGGCACCTATGGCGAGATCGCCGCCCGCGCCGGCATGGTGGCGCTGCATTTTGTGAATGTCGCTTCGGGTTCGCCCGGCGTTGCGCCCTTCCGCGGCCGCGAAGGAAGATTCCTGACCAACCCGGTCTGCATCGCAATCCCCGGCACCGACAACAACGAGCCGATCCTGCTCGATTTCGCCACCAGCCGCGTGGCGCTCGGAAAAGTGCGCGTGGCGCACAATGCCGGCAAGCCGATGCTCGACGGCGCGTTGCTCGACCATGCGGGCCAACCCACCACCGACCCTTCCGTCATGTACACCGACCCGCGCGGCGTCGTGCTGCCGTTCGGCGAGCACAAGGGCTCCGGCCTGGCGCTGGTGTGCGAACTATTGGCCGGCGCCATTGTCGGCTCGCCAAGCGTCACCACATCGACGCCGCCCGAGCGCGGCATCATCAACGGCATGCTGAGCATCGTGATCGATCCGGCGCGATTGTCGACGCGCGACAGCATGATGGCCGAGATCGACGACATGCTTTCGTGGGTAAAGTCCGCCAAGCCCGCGGAATCGGACCTGCCGGTGCTGGTCGCCGGAGAGCCCGAGCGGCTGGCGCGAGCCGCGCGGATCGCCAAGGGCATCGAAATCGATGACACGACCTGGGGCCAATTGTCCGATATCGCCCAGCGCTATCAGATCCGGATCGATAGCTGAGCAACCGTTCGGGCGAATCCAATGACATCTTCTGCCGGCAGGATTCAGCTAACAGCGCTCGATCCCGCCAGCTTCCGGCATATGCCCTGGAAGAACGGCGGCGGGGTCACGATCGATATCGCCGCATCCATGCTCCCTGGATTCGCGCCCGGCAGTTGGGAAGGAATCATCTGGCGTTTCAGCCGGACCGCTATCGTGACGCCGGGCGCATTCTCGGATTTAAGCGGCTATGACCGCCAGCTGGTGCTGGTTTCCGGCGAGGGGCTCGTGCTCGGGACACCCGTTGGAGAGATCGACGTCCGGCAACCGTTCAGGCCGGTCCGGTTTACCGGCGAGACCAGTATTGTCAGCCGGCTCGAAGCCGGACCCGTCGAAGTCGTCAATCTGATCGGCGACCGGTCACGCGTGGCGATTGACCTCTGCTGCCTTCTGGGCGGCGCAACCCACACCTGCCCGGCCGGCATTCACATCGTCTATGCCGCGACAGATTCCTGCGAACTGTCGATCAACGACAAGGCCCGCGAGATAGCAGCCGGCCATGCGGTGCGCATCGATGCCGGAGAAAGTTTTGCAGTCGCAAGCCGGCTTGGCACCGTTATCGTCGCCAGCGTTATTCCCGTGGTGCGGACATCCGCCTGATCCGGAACGCATCAAGGAACGATGACAGTCGTCCGCGCAGTTCCCGTCGCGCAAGCGAGCTATTCCGGAAACACATTGGTAACGCTTCCACTTGTGTTAGCTTGCCAACATCAATTCCGCCAAAGAACTTGCCGCCACTTAGAGAAGCTGCAGCCACCGATCGCGGGGAAAAAATGTCCGGCTCCAAGAACCGACCCATCATCTTTCCCGTCATCGCGTTGCTGACCCTGCTGTTTGCGAGCGGCGATCCGGCGCGGGCCCAGACCCTGAACGCCGTCAAGGAGCGCGGCACGCTGAATTGCGGCGTCGGCCAGGGACTGCTCGGCTTTTCCAGTATGGACGACAAGAACGCCTGGAGCGGCTTCGACGTCGATATCTGCCGCGCCGTGGCCGCTGCGATCTTCGGCGACCCTGCAAAAGTGACGTTCACGCCGCTCGATGCGGCCACGCGCTTTTCCGCGCTGCAGTCGAAGACGATCGACGTGCTGTCGCGCAACTCGACCTGGACGATGTCGCGGGAAAGTTCGCTCGGCCTGATGTTTGCCGGCGTCGCCTATTACGACGGCCAGGGCTTCCTGCTGCGCCGGGATGCCAAGATCGACACCGCGCTACAGCTCGGCGGCAAGACCGTGTGCACCCAGACCGGCACCACGACCGAACTGAATCTGGCGGATTATTTCCGCGCCAACGACATGCCGCTCAAGGTGTTGGCGCTTGCCACCGCCGAGGAAAGCCTCAAGGCCTATGACGATCGCAAATGCGACGTGCTGACCAGCGACGTCTCGCAGCTCTACGCCGAGCGTCTAAAACTCTCTGCGCCCGACAGCCACATCATCCTCCCGGAAGTCATTTCAAAGGAGCCGCTCGGACCCGCGGTGCGGCAAGGCGACGACCAATGGTTCAACCTGGTCAAGTGGACGCTCTATTCATTGATCAACGCCGAGGAGCTTGGCGTCAAGCAGGCCGGCATCGACGATGCGGTGAAATCAGCCAATCCCAACATAAAACGCCTGCTCGGTACCGAGGGCGAGTTCGGCGCGCAGCTGGGCATTGCCAATGACTGGGCCGCGCGCGCCGTGCGTGCCGTCGGCAATTACGGCGAGATCTATGAGAGAAACGTCGGCACGCAGTCGAAACTCAGCATTCCGCGCGGGCTGAATGCGCTCTGGACCCAGGGCGGCATCCAATACGCGCCTCCCGTCAGATAGTTCTTCAGGGGTCAGGCCATGACCGTGGATTATTATGCATTGCTGACCAAGGCCGTTGCCGGCAAGGACACCCTCGGCCGCGACAAGATCTACAAGGACGCCTATGACCTCATTACGAGGTCGTCCCACCTCACCCGCGAGGCCGCCGCCTCAAATGTCGCAGCACTTGAAGCCGCGATCCGGCGGATCGAGGATGAGGTCGCCATCGAGGAAGGCCGCGACGCCGCTCAAATCAACGAAGTGTTGTCGGAGGGCGCGAACTGGAAGCCATGGGCCTTCGGCGCCGGTGCGCTCGCACTCGCCATCGCTTTGGCGGCCTTCATGTACGGATATGTCGCGACCAAAGGCCCGGCCAACATCGCCACCGGCGTGACTGCGCCGCCACCAGCGAAAGCGGCACGCGCGCGCGAGGACATCGTGATGGCCGACCTGAAGCCCGGCGAGGACGGCGGCTCCACCGGAGACGGCCTGCCCTACGCGCTGCAGCGGCAAGTGGTGTTCTACCGCACCACCGTGGTTCCCGGCTCGATCGTGATCGACCGGGAAAACCGCTTTCTCTATCTGATCGATTCCAACAATTCCGCGCGCCGCTACGGCATCGGCATTGCGCAGGAATGCCTCAAGGGCGGCAGCTTCTTCCGTGTCACCAACAAGCTCGAATGGCCGGACTGGCGCTCGTCCGCGCAAAACGCCCGGGATGCCGACGCGTTGGCCGCTTCCGCCGGCCGTCCCGGCAGTCCGCTCGGCGCCCGCGCGCTGCTATTGGACAAGCCCGGGCTGCTGATCCACGGCACCAACTCGCCAAAAACCATCGGCCATCTCGTCGCCTCCGGATGCATCCGGCTCGTCAATGACGACGTCGAGGATTTGTACCGGCGGGTTTCGCTGGAAACGCGGGTGGTGTTTGTCAGCTAGGTGCTGGTGTGTGTCGTCGGCAGGCGCAAATACTCCAGCTGTGACTGTCATCACAGCCACCGGGATCCACCGCGCCTACTCCTGCCCTGACGGATGGCGGGAATAGTCCCTTCATCGGCAACAGGAGGGACTAAAATGGAACAGCTGAACAAAAAAGCCGACGAACTGACGATCGACGAACTCGATGCCGCTTCGGGCGGCGCTCTCTACCAGCCGCTCATCGTGGTCGCCATTGCTTTCCGCGTTGCGATCGAGTCGCTGGTTCACAAGATCACCCGCTGAGAGTCCTGCAAGCGCATTCGGAGAGTGTTCAATTTTCCGGAATGCGTTTGCCGCTTTTGACGGAACGGACATCTGAATGAAGCATCGCGGGCAACTGCCCGCGAAACGTCATTGTGCCGGCATAAGAGTCTTTGGATTACGCGCGCGGATTAACGACTATGTACCCTCGCAATGAGCGCGCATGGATTCTCGTTGCATGGCCACCCGAATTGGCATCATACGCCATCCACGTATCACCTCCGACATGCTGCTCCAGGACGAAGACGTGCCCGCGCCGCGCGGCGACCATTCCCGGCGCTGGCGCCGTCCGGGGAAACCGCAGCCAGTTTGAGGCAAGATTTAATCCGGGCACGATACGGCCGAACACCCGCATGGATGCGCCGCAGCCGCAGAAAGAGCGGGGGCAACCGGCTGGGCGCCCGCCGACGATTTGACCACGCCCGCTATTTGCTTCGGCCCTTGCATTGCGCGGCAGAATTGCCGGCCGTTCTGTGCTCTGCGATTCCCGGCCATATGCGTTCACACCAACGCGTTGCGTCGGCGAAAAGTCGCACGGCATGGTGACGTTGCATCCCGGCGCTTGACCAACGATGCGGGGCGGACGTGCTTCGGATGCGGTCGAAGAAAAGGCAACGAGTACGGACGCAACAAATACCAGTCTCAACATGACAGGGCTCCGGCTTTTTAACCCTGCCCTGCGTTCACATACCCATCATTGTTAGGCGAAAATGCGGTGGCGCAACGACCGCTGCTCAGGACTGAACCCGCCTGCGACCAGGTTAGCGGCCCTGGAAAAGAACGGCCCCAGCGCGGGGGCTGGAGAGCACTGGGGCCGTCTTGAGCGCGGCGCAGGGGCGGCCCTGGCGCAGCGCCGTACATTACCAAACGACATTCGCGTCCCGGAGGTTGGTCAATTCTGACCATCCTGCCTGTTTGGAAGCCTCATGAGATCCGGAGCGGGTTTAGCGACCGGCCTCTTCGTCATTTGTCCCAAGCCTTCCATCAGCTTTCACTCGTCAGATGTTTCAGCATCAGGTTGCACGCTTCCTCGGTCTCCTCGAACGTTGCAAAAGGCGATCCACCGATCTTGATCGCCCCGCTGCCCGGATCAAGCGGACGCCATGACGCCACGTAGCCGGGCCGCCCGTGAAAGCCGGGGCCGGCGCGGCTCTCGTGGGTGATCACGAACGAAAAGCCGTCGCTGCTCGCGCTCCAGATTTCCAGACTATCGACGGCACGGTGGAATTGCAGGGCCATCAGCAGTCGTTCACTAGCCATCTTTCATCAAAGCTCGCCGCCACATGAAATCTCTAGCCAGAGCCCACAGCGCTTCGGCCGCGGGGTCTTCATCCGGCAGCACAAAATCGAAGCCCGCCGGACCGGGATCAGGTATTGACAGCGCGTCGCTTTCTGCCTGGTGCTGAAATTTGAGCTGCGACAGCTCCCATTCGTATGCTCTCACCGAGCTGTCCGTCAGTGGGCCTTGATTGCGCAAGACTCCTATTACCGCTCCCATTGCACCTGAAGGGCGCTGCGTCATCTGCTCCTCCTGCGGACAACACTCTCTGGTGGTGCGTTCCGAACTTGCAGTCTGCGATGCTGCTAGAACCGCTTGGCGGCCGATCACGGGCCTAACCTCTCCATGGACTCAATTGCGGAAGCTCCCTTAGCCGAGCACCAAAGTGCTTCCAAGCGCAATATGTCCTCGGGGGTAAGGCACTCCCTTCACGGAGTACTCCGTTTGCGCCGGGCAGATCATCCACGCTCGGTTGAAACTCGCGTGCCGCGCTTGCGAAGCAGCATTTTCAATGCACAGGTGCGATAACCATCGACATCTGATACTCTACGCCGGTCTCCTCGAACTGCGTTGGAGGATCAAATGAAGCGCCGGGAGTTCATAGCGCATTGTTTGATTGCAGCAGCCATCTCGATATGTCCGGCATATGCAGAGAAACGCGTGCTTCCGGTAATTGGTTATCTGGGCTTCGATTCAGCCGAGAAAAGCACGGAACTGCTCGTTGCCTTCCGCGAAGGTCTCCGCGCCTTGGGCTTCGTGGAAAACCAGAACGTCGCAATCGAGTACCGTTTTGCCGAAGGAAAATACGACCGGTTTCCGGGGTTGATTGCAAACCTTATTCAAGGTCGCGTTCAAGTAATTGTTGCCGCTACTGGAACTAACGGAGTCCTGGCGACAGCGGCCGCGACAAAAACGATCCCGATCGTGTTTGCAATTGCCATGGATCCTGTAACTGTTGGCGTCGTTTCCAGCCTCAACAGGCCGGGAGGCAATGCAACCGGCGTGAGCATGTACACTCCACAGCTCGTCGCCAAGCGACTGGAGCTTTTGGCCGAATTGACGCCTGCAGGCGGTACAATCGCGATGATGATCAATCCGGCGAACCCCAATGCAGACCTCATCTCTTCCGATGCCGAAGTCGCGGGCAGATCGCTTGGGCGGCAAATCCACGTTGTGCGGGCGAGCACAGACCAGCAAATTGGTACTGCTTTCGACGAGATCAGAGAAAGAAAGGACGTCGCGCTTCTTGTCAGCCCTGATGCATTTTATATTGCGCGCCGAGAGCAACTTGCAGCGTTGTGCGAGCAAAATCGGATACCCGCCATCTATGAGTGGTCTCTCTTCGTAAAAGACGGCGGGCTTATGAGTTACTCGCCTCGCATTACCGATGTCTCCCGGCAGCTTGGCGTCTATGCTGGTAAGATTCTGGGCGGCGCTAAGCCTGCCGACCTGCCGGTTGAGCAGCCAACCAAATTCGAGTTGGCGATTAACCTGAAAGCAGCAAAAGCAATCGGCCTTTCGATCTCGCCGACCCTTCTCGCCCGCGCCGACGAGGTGATCGAATAGGGCCTCCACTTCGGGTCTTGGCCATTTTCGTCAACCCGATCCCGGCTGAGCGCGTGGATACAAACCGGGGCCGCGTCATCGAAAAAGGATGCAACGCCGTCCTGTCAAGACATCGCGCGGAGGGGAAATCAACGCATCGCCAAAGCGAGACTGCTGAATCGAAAACGATTCGACAGTCTCGCCATGCGCAATCAGCTCAAAAGATTGCGCTGATGCAATACCCGATGCCGCCGAGGAGCGCGCCGCCAATGGCACCCGGTATGGCGCCGATGCCGCCGACCGCCGCACCACCCATGCCGCCGGTCACGCCGCCGGCACCCACCGCGACGGCCAGTTCCTTCCAGAAGCCGCCGGCCGCGGCGTCGAGTTCATCGATCGAAAGCTCATGATTGGCTGCATCGTTTTTCGTAACGTTCGTCATTCCAGGTCTCCATCCATCTGTTGAGCTGCGGGATCATCCCGCAACCATCGTCAGGATGTCCGAACGGTTCGGAGTTGGCCGTGACAGAAATCACGCATCGTCAGCGCAGCTCGGTTGTTGAGAGAGCGTTCCAGAAACGGAACTATTCGATTCGAAAATCTACAGCAGCGCGTGCCGTGGGACGCGCGTGTGATTCTTTCAACCAAGCGCTGACGAGCGCCGATGTTTCAGGGCCGGCGGCTTGTCATCGGCGTCTCATCTCGCCGCCTACCAGAACCGGCTTCAATTCTCGAAGGCAAAACTCGAACACGGCGCTTACCCTCGGCACTTTCCGCAGATCCTTATGGGTAAACAGAAACAACGGATAGTTCAGTTCGGGGATCGGACCGAGTACGTTGACGAGGTCATGGTCTGCCGCCGCATACACGGCGGGCAAGGGCGCGAGACCCGCTCCGGACTTGATGGCCAAATGCACGCTGGGAATATTGCTGCAGGTTGCGACGATCGGCGCATTCGGCGCGTGCGATCTCATCCAACGCGCGGCGGGCAATCCTTCGATATCTCCTGAAAACTCGATAAGACCAAAATTGTTGAGGTCGCCGGATGTCTCCGGACGGCCGTGCCGGGCAACGAGGGCGGCGCTAGCGAAGATTGCCCAGGGCACCTCGGCGATCTTTTTGCCCACCAATGCACGGTTATCGGCACCTCCTCCCCGTATCGCGATATCAGCCTCGCCCTTGGAAAGATCGAGCGCCCGCTGTTCCATAATCAACTCAATCCTGATGCCCGGGTGGCGCGCATGAAACTGATCCAGGAATCCCGACCTGATGATGCGCTGTCCCACCGTGACGTGGCTGGTCAGTTTGACATGTCCGGCAGCGGTCAAATCGAGCGCGGATATCCTCCGATGCAACGCGTCGACCGCCGCTTCGACGTGCTCTGCATCCGCCAGCAATTGCTTGCCCGGAAGGGTCAAGCGATAACCTTCTGACGTACGCTCCGCGAGCGAACAGCCGATGGCGGTTTCGAGCGTCCGCAATCGTCGTTGCACCGTCGATGGATTGACGCCAAGCGCCTCGGCGGCGCTGGCGAGGCTGCCCTTGCGGGCCACCGCCAGAAAATATCGCAGGTCATTCCAATCGAACATCAGGTCCACCCGCATCTTTGCCGACACGGCGCGCAAACTTGCGGCTCCAACCAGCCGGCCTTCGATAGTAATATTCGTACAGACCTTTCAGACCATTGCAGGATCAAACATGAAACAGCATCTGTCCATGGTTTATGCCATCGCCGTTGGTCTCGCCCTGCTGGTTTCGGCGCCTACCGCATTCGCGCAAACACCCGACAGCGAGAGCGAGGCTGCCATCCGGCGAATCATCGTGGAAATGACAGAAGGATTCAACAACCACGACGGCAAGGCCGCCTCGCGCATGTACATGCAGGATGCCCGTCTCGTCACCGTTCGAGGTGACGTGATGAGCGGTCCCGCCGAGATTGAAAAGGGATTATCGGCCATCTTCGCCGCCCGCGCAAAAAATGCCACGCAACGCACGATGGACGTGAAGATTCGGTTGGTCAGGCCCGACATTGCGTTCGCTTATGTGACGAACGAACTGAGCGGACTGGTCGCCCCGGACGGAAGATCGTTGCCTGCGCATCAGGAGTTGAGCTTGCGCGTATTCGTCAGGGATGGCGGCTCGTGGCAGGTAGCCGCATTTCACAACACAATGATTGCCCCATTTGCGCCACCCGTCCGGTAAGAAGCAGCACGGCGCGTGAGGATTACACGTTCGTCGTCCCGGCGAATGTCGGGACGGCAAAGCGCAATCAAAACAGCGGCGGGATCTGCCCTACCTTCAGAGGCCCCAGGAAGACCGCGCCGTCGACGAAGCGCAGCGGGAAGCTGCGGGCCTTCTTGCCCTCAAGTTCGGCCGCGGTGCCAAGCGAATTGATGCCGACGGCGACGCCGACATTGGTGTTCTGCTTGACGACCTTGCCAAGACCCGGAATAGCCTTGTCGAGCGCGCCGAACAGGTTGGTGAGGTCCTGGCTCTTGACGCCGGGCGCCACGCGATCGAGCGTTGCCTGCGGCACGCCCTGCTCCAGCATTTTGTCGATACCCAGCGCCGGGATCACGCGCTCCAGGCCCGTCACCGTCATCTGCAGCTCGCCCTCGATCTGCCCCTGCGCATTGAGGCCCAGCGTGCCTGCGGCCACCGCGACCAGCTCGCCCTGCTGAATCCGCGAGCGCACGATCTCGACCTTGCCGCCCGCGGCCTGCATTTCGCGGAAGCGCTCGGGCCACGGCTTCGGCGAGAAATCCTTCAGGCCGCTGAGCTTGGTCTGCACATCGGATTCGAATGGCGTCGCCAGCAGCGGATGCAATTCCTGAATGCTGCCCCCTGATATCTGCAGCGCTGTCTGAATCACCGGATCTGCAATCGATGATCCCTCCGCGAGCCTGCCGTGCAGTTCCACACGGTTGGCGCGCGCCAGCGGCGTCTCTACCGGTCCGTTGACGCGCTCGATCGTGGGATTGTCGAACACGATCGAGGCGCGCTCCGGAACGGCCGGCAGCCCGGCCACGCTGCTGCGGCCAACGCTCCAGCTCACCTTCAGCGACGGCGGCTGGCCGCGATCGGCAATCGTCGCCGGCGCCTTGAATTCGGCGATCAGGAGTTTCGGCTGGTAGATCGAGGCGATCACCATGATCTCGCCGAGCCGCGCCGTGAACGGCGCGCCCGCGCCCGCGGTCTGCGAGACCAGCGTCACGCTGGCGTCCTCGCAGCGGACTTCGAGGCGGAACGGATAGCCCGCAACCGAGCGCTTGCCGCAATCATAGATCCGGCCGGCTTTCGCTTCCTGCGCGCGCCACGCATCGGCGCGCACGCCGACCTCGGAGGCCGCATAGAACCAGAAACCGCTCCAGGCGATGGCTGCAACCACCAGCAGTGCGGGCAAGATGAAAAGGCGCCAAAGCGGGCGCCGGCGCGGCGCAGGGGTGATGTCAGGCATGCGGCGACCTTTGGCTCATGATTTTGTCAAATGTAAGCGAGTACCGGCCCCGGTAAAACCCGCTGAATTTGCTTCGCTTCTCCCCTTCTGGTAGCCGTTCCTCGTTTGGACGCGTTTTCTTTACGCGAACCGGTCCCCACTTCGCTCGAAAACGCTTGTGCCGATGTCCGCAATGACCCTGCAAGATTCGGAATTCTCGAGCGGCGACCTCTGGGTGTTCGGCTATGGCTCGCTGATGTGGCGGCCGGGCTTCGAATTCGTCGAACGGGTGCCCGCCCGGCTGATCGGCGAACATCGTGCGCTCTGCGTCTATTCCTTTGTCCATCGCGGCACCCCGGAAAAGCCGGGCCTGGTGCTCGGGCTCGATCGCGGCGGCGCCTGCCGCGGCATCGCATTCCGGGTCGCGGAACAGAACCGCGCCGCCACCGTCGCCTATTTGCGCGAACGCGAACAGGTCACCTCGGTCTACCGCGAGGTGAAGCGCTCGTTGTGGCTGGAGAACGAGGCGCGGCAGCGCGTCAGCGCGCTGGCCTATGTGGTCGATCGCGGCCATGTGCAGTACGCGGGAAGGCTGTCGCTGGCGGACCAGTTGCGTCACGTGCTGCAAGGTCACGGCCAGTCCGGCGTCAACCGCGACTATGTGCTGGCGACCGTGAAGGCGATCGAGGCCGAGGGTTTTCGCGATACGCAATTGCACCAGCTGGCACTGATGCTGCACGATTCGCACCCGGTCTTGCAGCGGAAAACGCCTGCGGAATAGGCGTTTGCGGCATTTTCGCCCCCCTGCATTGACGGGGTGGAAAACGGGGTGACGCAAATGGCGTTCTGGGCTAGGTGTCCCATATGGGCACGACAGCACGCCGTTTCGACGGCTTCTTCAAAAGCGAATTCAGGGTCAACGAAGCCGTCGGACGCAGCGTCAGCTACGTCCGGGACGGCAAGCTCCTGGGTGGCAATTCGGGGTTCGCCCATATCGGCACCTATCGTTTCGACGGCGAGGAGATCGCCGTCGAGGTGACCAGCCGCCGGCACAATTTCGGCGCCGCTCACCAATCGCTGCTCGGCTCCGACGTTTCGACCATTGCGGTCACCGGACGGGCGGTCGGAAACGCGTTTTGCTTCGAGGGCGGCTCGCCGCAAATGCCCAACGCGACGTTTCGATCCGTGATGACGCCGCTCGACGAGAGCGAACTCGCAGCCCCCGGCGCGATCGGCGAAGGCGGCATTTCCAACGGGCTGTACTCGATTCACCTCAAGATCCTCGACGGCATGCCCGGCGGCTTGACCGGCGTCATGCTGCTCAACAACGGCCGCATCCTCGGCGGCGATGCCTTCTTCTATTACCTCGGGTCGTACTCATCCGCCGGCGGTCGCTGGAAAGGCCAGATGGTCAATCAGGAACACACGCCGGCGCGGGGTGAAGACCCGGTCTTTGGCGGGCATGAAATCGGAATCGGGTTTTCCGGAACATGCGATGCGGAGGGCGGAACCCTCGAGGGGACCGCGCTGGCGGGCAAGCGAAGCATCCGGTTCGAAGCCGAGCTGAAACTGATCTGCGCTGCTTAAGCGGAGCGGGTAGCAGCGCCGGCGGTCAATTGGCTTGCGCGGTCGCCGGCCGTCGCGGCGCCGTCGAACCGGCCGGCTGATCGTCGGGCAAGACTTCGATGCCGATATCGGCGAGCCGCACCCGCACCTCCGCCGCGACATATTTCGCATATTCCGACAGCAGTAGACGGAAGGTGGTACCCGAGGTCCACCATGGCTCGTCGCGCCATTTTTCGCCGACCACCGCAAACGGGATCAGCGCGATATCAGGCATCGCATGCGACAATTCGACGATCGCCCGCGGCATGTGGTAGTTCGAAGTCACCACGATCAGCGACTTGAAACCGCGATCCTTGACCCAGCGCCGCGTCTCCGCCGCGTTGCTTCGCGTGTTGACGGCCGAGCGGTCGAGATCGACGCAACAGCGCAGCAGCGAATGGTTGTCGGGCAGCGTGCGGGAAATGTCGCTGGCGGCGTTGGTCGGGTGCACGCCCGAAATCAAGAGCCGCTTGCCATAGCCGCCGGCCAGCAATTCCATCGCATCGGACACCCGCGACGAGCCGCCGGTCAGCACCACGATGCCGTCGGCATTGCGGGCCGGCTTGATTTCAACGCCGCGCAATTGCGACAGGAAGCCGATGAAACCCACCGCCGCTCCGACGAAGCCGAGCGCCAGCGTGGCGACGATGGTCGCACGCAGCCACCCTCGCGGCCGCACGGCCGGCGCTTGTCGCGACGTATCGTCGGGTTGCACACGCATGCAGTTCTTGCAGTCCTCTCCGCTCGCAATTCTAGAAGTTTTTTGGGCGAAGTGGAGTCTGGTCCGGTGCCCTCCCCCGGATCAAGTCCCCGGCCATTGCTTCGCTCGAAAACGCTTCAATCAATGTCGTCCAGCGTCGCGAACAGCGTCCGCCGCGAGGCCCAGGCCGTGATCGCCGCAATCAGCACCGCCTGCGCCGCCAGCGCCAGATAGCCGGACGGACGCAGCGAGAAGGTGCCCAGCAGCGCGGCAAACTGATCGCCGACCGGCGTGCCCGAGAACCAGCTCGCGATCGATTCCGAGAAACCAAAACCCAGCATTGCAGCGCCGCCGCCGATCAACCCGCCCTCGAGGCCGAGCCTGAGGAAATGCCGCAGGAAGCGGTTGGCGATGTAGCTGTCGCCGGCGCCGACGAAATGCAGCACCTCGACGATCGGGCGGTTCGCCGCCATCGCGCCACGCGTCGCAAACGACACCGAAATGATGGTTGCCACGATCACCAGGGCCAGGATGCCGATGCCGGCGAATACCGTCGCGCCGGTCATCGAGCGCATGCGTTCGATCCAGGCGCGGTGATCGTCGACGCTGGCGGAGGGGGCTACCTGCAGCACCCGCGCACGCAAAGCGGCGAGATCGGGCGTGGTGCCGGGCTGCACCCTTGCGACGATGACGCGCGGCACCGGCAGTTGCTCGATCGACAGCCCGGTGCCGAGCCACGGCTCCAGCAATCTGGCCGACTCGTCCTTGGTGAAGGGCCGGACCTCGACGATGCCGGCCTGCGCCCGCATCGCCTCGACGGCCGCGATCGCATCGCGATCGAGATCTCGGCCTGCCGAGGGGCGCACCTGGATGGTGATTTCGCTGGCGACTTCCGATTGCCACTCCGCCGCCGACGCGCTTACCAGCAGCACGGTGCCCGTGGTGATCGAGGCGAGGAACGTCATGATCGCGACCACCGCGACCAGCGCGCGGCCGGAGATCGAGGCGCGCGGCACGATCGGCGACATGTTGCGCGCCCGCGCCGGGACCTGCGGGCGTTCGTGCCCGAGATCGACCAGCGGACCATGCTCGTCACCGGATCTACTCATAGATATGCAGCCGTCCCTGATGCAGCACCAGACGCCGCGCCTCGTACTGATCCATCAGCGTGATGTCGTGGGTCGCGATGATCACGGCAGTGCCCGACTTGTTGAGCTCGATGAACAGCCGCAACAGCCGCCGACCTAGCGTCGGATCGACGCTGCCGGTCGGCTCGTCCGCCAGCAATAATTGCGGTCGCGAGATCACCGCGCGCGCGATCGCCGCGCGTTGTTTTTCGCCGCCGGACAGGATCGGCGGCAACGCATCCATGCGCTCGCCGAGCCCGACCCATTTCAACAGATCAATCACTTCGCGCCGGTAGCTGGATTCATCCCGCCCCATGACGCGGAACGGCAGCGCCACGTTCTCATAGGTCGTCATGTGATCGAGCAGGCGAAAATCCTGCAGCACGATGCCGATGCGTTTGCGCAGATCCGCAATCTGGTCCTTGCCGAGCAGCGAGACGTCGTGGCCGAACAGATTGACCAGACCGCGCGTCGGCCGCATCGACAGGAATAGCAGCCGCAGCAGCGAGGTCTTGCCGGCGCCCGACGGACCGGTGAGGAACTGGAAGGAATGGGCCGGGATCAGGAACGACAGGTCGCGCAAAATCTCCGGGCCGAGCCCGTAGCGCAATCCAACATTTTCGAACCGAACCAAGCTCAGCTCCGCTCGAGATGGGCCTCGGCTTCTGCCTCGGCCTCGACGTTTGCCTGGGCCTTGACCGGAAACCCGTACCTACCAATACCCTTGACCGTACCCTTGGGCTCGCAGCCCAGTTTTTGGGCGCGAGCCGGACAAAACGGTTGTGCGACCGTTATGGTTTCCGATTCGTTAACGGTCGCCAGCTAGCATCGGCCCAAAGACACTGTGGAAACGGGCTCCATGCACATCGTCTGCCCCCATTGTACAACATCCTACGCGATCAAGCTGGCCACCTTGGGTGTCGCCGGCCGGACCGTCCGTTGTTCCCGCTGCAAGGAAACCTGGCTGGCGCGCCCCGAGGACGCGGTCGAGATGGCGCCGGCCGTGCCGGCGATGGCGGAAGCCAGCCATGGAACCGGAAATGCCGAAGCGGACGCCGCCGCCGAGTGGGAGGCCATGGCCCGCCAGGAAGAGGCCCAGGAGCCCCCCGTGGTCGACAGCCCGTCGATTTCGGCCGATTGGCCCGCCGAGGGCGAAGGCTCCCGGGGAAATGAAGCCGACTGGCCGTCGGTCGCCCAGCAGGATGCCGAGGCGCATCAGGAGGCGGTGTCCACCCACCGCTCGCGGCTGGCCAAGCTGTTCCGGCTGCCCAGATTGCCGTCCATGCGGATGCCGTCCATCAGCGCTCCCGTCGCCTGCGCCGCGATGGGCGCACTGGTCGTGGCGCTGATGTTCTGGCGCACCGACGTGGTGCGGCTGCTGCCGCAGACCGCGACGTTCTACAAGATGGTCGGGCTGGATGTGAATTTGCGCGGGCTGTCGTTCAAGGACATCAAGATCACCAACGAGACCGTCGACGGCAAGCCGGTGCTGGTCATCGAAGGCGTGATCGTCGGCGAGACCAGGAAGCCGGTCGAATTGCCGCGGCTGCGCTTTAGCGTTCGCGACGAACAGGGCGCGGAGATCTATGCCTGGAACGCGGTGCTCGAGCAGCCGGTGCTGAAGCCGGGCGAGCGCGCCTATTTCAAGTCGCGGCTGGCGTCGCCGCCGCCCGAAGGCCGCAATATCGATGTACGCTTCTTCAACAAGCGGGATCTGGCCGCCGGCCGCGCGTAAGGCGCATCCCGTGGCCTCGTGGTTCGAGACGCGCGGCAGCGCCGCGCTCCTCTCCATGAGGGTTATGGAGCTGTTCCTGAGCTGGTAGACCTCATCCTGAGGAGCGGCGCCTTCGCCGCGTCTCGAAGGATGAAGCCACTGAAGTTCGCACCTTGCTCGCGAAAGAGTTGAGCCGATGCCGCGTGTATTGATTGCCGACGACGAAGACTCGATGCGCTCCCTGGTGGCGCGCGCCATCGCCATGGACGGCCATGACACCGTAACCGCCGAGGACGGCGCCGAGGCGCTTGATATCCTCAACCGCGAAAAGGGTGCGTTCGACCTCTTGCTCACCGACATCCAGATGCCCGTGATGGACGGGATCGCGCTGGCGCTGGCGGCGGCGCGCGATTTCCCCGACCTGAAGATTCTGCTGATGACCGGCTTTGCCGATCAGCGCGAACGCGCCTCCGGCCTCAATGCGATCGTGCATGACGTGGTGACAAAGCCGTTTTCGGTGGCCGATATCCGCACCGCAGTCGCCGATGCACTGGCGGCGCGGAAGGGGTAGCGCGGAACGGTCTCGGCGGAAGCGAGAATCCGTAGGGTGGGCAAAGCGAAGCGTGCCCACCACCTTCGAGAAGCGCAAGAATGGTGGGCACGGCGCAACGCGCCTTTGCCCACCCTACGCAGCCACGCATCGCGCGCTTGCAATGACGGTGATCAATAATCCTTCAGCAGCCGCTCGATGTAGTCGAGTTCGATCTGCGGGCGGGCCGGATCGGCGAGGCGCCGGCGCAGTTCTTCCAGAATGCGGCGCACGCGTTGTACGTCGATCTCGCCGGGGATCTTCACCGAATAGTCGTCGCTGAACTCGTTGTTGCGCATCGGCCGCCCGAGCGGATCGGTATTCCTTTGCGCGCCCTGCTGCCGGCCGTTCGGATTGCCCGGACCGTCGCCCGGCTGGTCGCCATCGCCCTGCTGCATCGCTTCTGCGAGGCTCCGCGCGCCCTTGCGCAGCGCATCCAGCGCGCGGCCTTGCGAATCCACCGCGCCGTCGGCATTGCCTTCGCCGAGCCGGCCGGAGGCGTCACCCATTGCGCCATCGGCTTGCTCCAGCCCGTCCTCGCCGTCGCCCTGGTCGCCGCCGGGCTGGCCTTGCTGACCCTGTTGACCTTTTTCGCCGCGCTGGCCTTTCTCGCCGCGCTGGCTCGGACCCATGCCGCGCTTGGCAAGTTCTTCCTGCAACTTCTTCAAGCGGTCGCGCAGGCCCTGCTGGTCCTGCTGCAGGTCGCCCATGCTCTGCTCGCCCTGTTTGCCGCGCTGACGATCGCGCCGCGAATCCTGGCCCTGCTTGTAGGTCTTGTCGCGCAATTGCTGCTGCTTGCGGATCATGTCGCCGAGCTCGTTCAGCGCCTGCTCCATGTCGTTGTCGCCGCCCTGCCCGGGCTGCGCCATCTGCAGGTTTTCCAGCATCTGCTGCAGCTGCTCCAGCAATTGCTTGGCCGCATCCTTGTCGCCGGAGCGTGACAGCCGCTCCATCCGGTCGAGCATGCTCTTGAGATCCTGCTGGCTCAGCATCTTGGTATTGGGATCGAGCGGCCGCGCCAGTTGCTGCGGATTGTTCTTGAGCTGTTCGGCGAGCTGGCGCAGGAAATTATCCAGCGCGGCGCGCAGATTGTCGGTGAGCTTCTTGATCTCCTCGTCGCTGGCCCCGCGCTCCAGCGCCTGCTTCAGCGCCTCCTGCGCGGCGCGCAACGCCTTGTCGACATCGGTGATGTTGCCGTCCTCGATCGTGACCGCGAGCGACCACAGGCTCGCAACCACCTCGCGCATGGCATCGTCGGTGCGCGCCGCCTCGAGCTGGCGCGAGACGCTGTAGAGGCCGAGATAGTGGCCGGCTTCCGGCGTAAACAATTCCGGCGCGATCATCAACGCGGCAAGCGCGGCATAGACCTGGCCGTTCTGGTTGGCGTCGAGCGCCAGGATGCGGCGCTGCTCGATCAGGGCACGCGCCAATGGCTTGGTGAACAGCCGCTCCGGCAGCCGCATGTTGAACGGTTCGCTGCGGCCTTCATTGCCGGCCTCGTCCTTGGCCGTCAGCGTCAGCGTGACGTCGGCGCCGGCATAGGGATCCTCGCTGAGATCCTTGACGGTCTGGCCGACACCATTGCGGGTGCGCGCGTTCGGCAGGGCCAGCGGAAATTGCGGCGCCGGGAACAGCGGGCGCACCTCGGTGGTTTTTTCGGCAGTCTTCTCGGCGGCCTTGTCTCCGCCCTTGGCGCCCTTTGCCGGTTCCTTGCCGATTTCCCTGACGGCTTCCTTGCCGGGATCGGCCGGCCGGGCCGCGAACGAGGCGCGCGCTTCGGTGACGCCGTAATCATCCTCGAGCTTGTAGGACATCTGCAGCGAGCCGCGAGCCTGACGCTCGGGATCCTTCGCCAGCGAAATGACCGGGGCACGGTCGGGCGTCGCGGCGAACCGCCATTGCGGCTGGCCGGCCGGTGCACGGACATGGGCGGTGCCGTCGCCGGCGATCTTGAAATGGCGCTCGTTGGTGCCCTTCGGCGCCTGTTCGCTGGGCGCGACTTCGGTCACGCCGCCACCCACCACGACATCGATTGAGCCACCGCTGGAGCGCACCAGCAGCGTGCTGCCGGCCGGAACCGCCAGCGGCCCGCTATTGGGTCCAGCGTCCTTGCTCGCGGCGGAAAGAATGATCGGCGGCTTGCTGGTGTAGACCGGCGGCGTCACCCAGGCATCGACCCGGACATTGGCCGGCGCCAGCACGCCGTTCCAGTCGAAGGCGGCAGCGATGCGCATCGTGCGTTCGTCACCGGCGGCAAAATAGGCCGCCACCGCCATCACCATGACCAGCGCACGCAGCGCCCAGGGATCGTGGATCGGCAGCCGCGGCGACGGCAGGCCGGCGCGGATCCGCTTGATCGAGGCCAGCGTCCGCTCGCGCTGCTCCTTCCAGAGCGCCAGTGCGATCGGATCCTTGCTGGCCAACGTGTCGGTGAGCGCGGTCGCCGGGCGATGGCGAATGCCGGTGCCGCGGTCGAGCCGGCTCAGGCTCTCTTCACGGGTCGGCCAGCGATAGCGCAAGATCGGGTACAACGCGCCGAGCGCCAGGCCTGCGAACAAGGCGATGCCGACGACACGGGCGACAAACGGCAGCGCCAGCCACAATCCGGCCCAGGACGCCACCAGAAACAGTCCGACGACGGTCAACAGCCGGGCCAGAATCGGCCATCCGCGCTCCCACGCGATCGCATACTGGGCCCGCTGCAGGGCCTGCGTCAGTTGAAGCCGCGCCACCGCATCCGGCTCGCGCGCTGGCTCCGTGGGGTCAGGGTTGGCGCCGTTCAATAAACTCTCCGGGTTGCCGACAAATCAGCCTAGCACAGCGGCGGCAATGAGGCACCCGTTTCCAGGGCCAACCCACACCCGGAAATACGCATAACACGAAGGCGTGACTGCGGGCCGGCAACCCCCTAACGTCGGCCAGAACCAGTAAAAATACCGAAGGAAACGTCATGGACAAGAAGACCTACGACAAGGGGCTGGAAGTGCGCAAAGCCGTGCTCGGCGAGGCCTATGTCAACAACGCCCTGAAGAACGTCGACGATTTCAACCGGCCGTTCCAGGAACTGCTCACCGAATATTGCTGGGGCGCGGTGTGGGGCCGCGAGGAACTGCCGCGCAAGACCCGCAGCATGCTCAACCTCGCCATGATCTCGATCCTGAACCGGCCGCATGAGTTGCGCACCCACATCAAGGGCGCGCTGACCAACGGCGTGACCAAAGACGAGATCCGCGAAATCTTCATGCAGGTCGCGATCTATGCCGGCGCGCCCGCCGGCGTCGACAGCTTTCGCATCGCGCGCGAAGTGTTCGCGGAAATGGACAAGGGCTAGCTCTCACCCCTCATGGTGAGGAGGCGCTCTTGCGCCGTCTCAAACCATGAGGCCCGAACGATCGATCAACAAGCTCACCCTTCGAGACGCGCGAAGACGCGCTCCTCAGGGTGAGGGCCGTTCTGGAACTAAGGAAAACATCACCATGGAAATCGGATTCATCGGCCTCGGCAAGATGGGCTTCCCGATGGCGCGCCGCCTGATCGAGGCAGGGCATCAGCTCACCGTGTTCGATACGCGGAAGGAAGCCACCGACAAGCTTGTGGCGCTCGGCGCGCAAGTGGCGTCATCGCCAAAGGATATCGCAGATCGCTGCGAAACGGTGCTGGCGAGCCTGCCGTCGTTGCAGGCCTCGCTCGACGTCGCAACCGGTGCCGGCGGCGTGATCGAAGGCAAACGCGTCAAGCGCTTCGTCGACCTCTCCACCGTCGGCTCGCAAATGGCAACGCGGATTCACGGCCTCCTGGCCGCGAAGAACATCGTGCAGATAGACTCTCCGGTCAGTGGCGGCGTCGGCGGCGCGGAAAAAGGCACGCTCGCCGTGATGGTGTCGGGCCCGCGGGTCGATTGCGACATGTTGAAGCCCGCGCTCGGTGTCATCGGCAAGGTGTTCTTCATTGGCGAGAAACCGGGTTCCGCTCAGACCATGAAGCTCGCCAATAATTTCCTGTCGGCCACCGCGATGGTGGCGACGTCGGAAGCGGTGGTGATGGGCGTCAAATCAGGGCTCGATCCGGCCGTGATGGTCGACGTCATCAACGCCGGCTCGGGGCTCAACACCGCCAGCCGCGACAAGTTTCCGCGCGCGGTGCTGCCGCGGACGTTCGACTTCGGCTTCGCCACCGGACTGATGGTGAAGGACGTGCGGCTCGCGCTGGACGAGATGAAGTCGCTGGGGCTGTCGATGGAGGTCGCCGAAGCGGTCGGGCGCCTGTGGGAAGTCGTGATCCGCGACCAGGGCGCGGAGTCGGATTTCACCGAGGCGATCAAGCCGATCGAAAAGGCCGCCGGTGTGATCGTCGGCGGCGCCAAGGGCGGCAGCCACGCCGCGAAGTGAGGCATCGCGCAGGATAGGTGGAGCTAAGCGCTCCACCACCTACGCGCCCTATCCGCTCAATAACCCTGGCGGTAACGCCGGCCGCTGCCTTCCGGCCGCCCGCCGTAATACGGATTCTCGATGCACTGGGCAGGAAGGCCCAGTGCCGTCGCGTTGCACTGCTCCAGCGAGGTGTAGGCGCACTCAATGCGTTCACCACCGAAAGTCTGGATCTGCTTGATGCAGACCGGATACCTCGGATTATAGGTCTGGGCGCGCGCCGGCGACGTCGCCGAAACCGCCGCCATCGTCAAGACTGCCAAAGCCAGAATGCGCATCGGAATCTCCTTTGAAATCGGCACAGTGTCAGCGCGCGCTGACAAATATGCCTTGAAATATGCCTTGGGTCACAGCCACGGCGCCTGCCGGTCCATCGCGATCAGTTCGTCCACCTCGATGCGCGGACGCACCACCGCGAATTGATCGTCCTTGACCAGCACTTCCGGCACCAGCGCGCGGGTGTTGTAAAAGCCTGACTGCACCGCGCCGTAGGCGCCGGCGGTCATGATCGCCAGCAAATCGCCGGCCTTGGGCTCGGGGATCTGGCGGTCGAGCGCCAAATAATCACCGGTTTCGCAGACCGGCCCGACCACATCGGCGGTAATCGTCGGCGTGCCCAGCGCAGCTTCGCGGACCGGCAGGATGTCGTGATGGGCTTCATACAGCGTGGGGCGGATCAGGTCGTTCATGGCAGCGTCGATGACGACGAAATTCTTGGCGTCGCCCGGCTTCACATAGATCACGCGCGCAACGAGGATGCCGGCATTGCCGACGATCATCCGGCCCGGCTCGAACATCAGCGTGCAGCCGAGATTATGCGTCACCCGCTTGACCATCGCGGCATAGGCGGACGGCAGCGGCGGCGCTTCGCGGTCCATGTGATAGGGAATGCCGAGCCCGCCGCCGAAATCGATATGCGAGATGTTGTGGCCGTCGGCGCGCAAGGTCCGCACGAAGTCGGAGAGAATCCGGAACGCGGTCTCCATGCGGCTCAGATCCGTGATCTGGCTGCCGATATGCATATCGGTGCCGGTGACCTCGATCCCGGGCAGCCTTGCGGCACGGGCGTAGACCTCGCGGGCGCGCGCAATCGGCACGCCGAACTTGTTCTCTGATTTCCCGGTGGCGATCTTGGCGTGGGTGCCGGCATCGACGTCGGGATTGACGCGCACCGAAATCCGCGCGGTCCGGCCCATTTCGACCGCGAGCCGCGACAACAATTCCAGTTCAGGCTCGGATTCGACGTTGATGCAGAGGATATCCGCCGCCAGTGCCGCGCGAAGTTCCGCCTCGGTCTTGCCGACGCCGGAAAACAGGATCTTGTTTGCGGGGATCCCCGCCGCCAGCGCGCGCTTCAACTCGCCGCCGGAAACCACGTCGGCGCCGGCGCCGAGTTTCGCCAGCGTGCGCAGCACCGACTGGTTGGAATTGGCCTTCATGGCGTAGCAGACCAGCGTCTTCTCGCCGGCGAAGGCCTCGGTGAATACCCGGTAGTGGCGCTCCAGCGTCGCGGTCGAATAGCAATAGAACGGCGTTCCCACGGCATCCGCGAGATCGGAAAGATTGACCGCCTCGGCGTGGAGCACGCCGTTGCGATAGTCGAAGTGATTCATGGTGCGCGCGCTCAGTTACCCAGCAG
The DNA here is from genome assembly GCF_018130165.1 of Bradyrhizobium sp. JYMT SZCCT0180. Lineage (GTDB taxonomy): Bacteria > Pseudomonadota > Alphaproteobacteria > Rhizobiales > Xanthobacteraceae > Bradyrhizobium. Next base: position 403,452 of record NZ_JAFCLZ010000001.1, read on the forward strand.
CGGGTCGAGTATGAATGGTTTCTTTTTGCCCCTGGCCGCCTCCGGCTGGGCGTCGGACCCGAAGCCCGGATTGTATACGCCCGGCTGGGCCGCGCGCTCGGCCTCCGAATCGGTGGCCGCGGATTGCGCCGATGCATTCGACGCGTTCGGCGGCAGATCAAGGCCGCCCTTGCGGCCGCAGCCGCCGAGCGCAAGCGCGCTCACGCTCAGCAGGATGATGGCCCATCCCGACGATGTCGGCCGGTAGTTACGTGTCACGACGAAATCCCCAATGCGCGCCGCACCATACAAAGATTGCCTTGCGATGGCGAGGCCTGACGCCCCCATGAAACCCAAGAAAAACCCAAGAAATTACAGCGAAATTTTTGACCTCAGCCCAATTTTCGCTCTTTTTCCAGCCGCTTAAGCCAGGACTTGGCCTGAGCCGCTACGTTTTTCGGTGCGGTGCCGCCATAGCTGGTGCGGCTCTTGACGGACGCCTCCACCGACAATACGCGCAGCGCCTCGGCGGTAATCTTCGGCTCGACCTCCTGCATCGCCTGCAGCGGCAGTTCGTGCAGCGCCACGCCCTGTTTCGAGGCAAGCCCGACGATGCGCCCGGTGACGTGATGGGCGTCGCGGAACGGCATTTTCAGGGTCCGCACCAGCCAGTCGGCAAGATCGGTGGCGGTGGCATAGCCCTCGCCCGCGGCCGCCTTCATCCTGTTCTCGTCGGGCACGAGGTCGGCAACCATGCCGGTCATCGCCCGGATCGCCAGCGAGAGGGCGGCGAAGGCTTCCATCGCGCCCTGCTTGTCCTCCTGCATGTCCTTTTGATAGGCAAGCGGCAGCCCCTTCATCACGATCAAAAGCGCCGTCAGCGCGCCGATTACCCGCCCGGTCTTGGCACGCACCAGTTCGGCCGCATCGGGGTTGCGCTTTTGCGGCATGATCGAGGATCCGGTGGTGAACTTGTCGCTCAGCCTGATGAGGCCGACCAGCGGCGAGGTCCAGATCACGATCTCCTCGGCGAAGCGCGACATATGCACGGCCGCGATCGACGCCGCTGACAGCGTCTCCAGCACGAAGTCGCGGTCCGATACCGCGTCGAGCGAATTGGCCATCGGCCGGTCGAAGCCGAGCGCCTTGGCGGTGGCGTGACGGTCGATCGGAAACGAGGTGCCGGCGAGCGCGGCCGCGCCCAGCGGAGATTCGTTCAGACGCTTGCGCGCATCCGCAAAGCGGCCGCGGTCGCGTGCGGCCATCTCGACATAGGCGAGCAAATGATGCCCGAGCGTCACGGGCTGGGCGGTCTGCAGATGGGTGAAACCGGGCATCACGGTGCCGGCGTGTTCCAGCGCCCGCTCTACCAGGACATATTGGAACGCGGCCAGCGCCGCATCGGTCTCATCGATGGTGTCGCGCACGTAGAGACGAAAATCGGTCGCGACCTGGTCGTTGCGCGAACGCGCGGTATGCAGCCGGCCTGCGGCGGGCCCGATCAGATCGGTCAACCGGCTCTCGACGTTCATATGAATGTCTTCGAGCGCGCGCTTGAAATCGAACGCGCCTTTTTCGATTTCTGACAGAATCGTGTCTAGACCTTTGCCGATATTTTTCGCATCACCGGCCGTGATAATGCCCTGCGCAGCGAGCATCGCGGCGTGGGCCTTGGACGCGGCGATGTCCTGGGAATACATGTGACGATCGACGTCGATGGAGACGTTGATTTCCTCCATGATCGCATCGGGACGCTCGGTGAACCGGCCGCCCCACATCTTGTTGCTCATGACTTCTCGCTCACGACTTCTTATTCAGGTGCTGGCTATTCAGGTCTGGCATTTATCGTCGAAACCGGCGAAACGCCGTGCCGGTTTCGGCCGTAACATGAGCACTGCATAGCCGTATCTGATACAGGATGACAAACGATATGCCCGAAACGCCTGCCCCTCGCCCGGCCGCCACGCGCCGGATCCCCATCGCCGTCGGCGCGGTCCTGATCGGGGCTGCGATCGGCTTTGCCGGGGTCTACGGGTTCGGCGGCCTCAAGCGCGGCTCGGGCGGCGATGCCGCCTGTGCGGGCGCAGTCGAACTGGCGCGCAAGATCGGGCCTTTGGCGCATGGCGAGGTCGCCGCGCTGACCATGGCCACCAGCCCGCTCAGGCTCCCTGACCTCGCGTTCGAAGATGCCGAGGGCAAGCCCCGAAAACTCTCGGACTGGCGCGGCAAGACCGTGCTGGTCAATCTGTGGGCCACCTGGTGCGTGCCCTGCCGGAAGGAGATGCCGGCGCTCGACAGCCTGCAGACCAAGCTCGGCGGCAAGGATTTCGAGGTGGTCGCGATCAACATCGACACCCGCGATCCCGAAAAGCCCAAAAACTTCTTGAAAGAGGCCAATCTGACCAGATTGGCGTATTTCGCGGACGCGAAAGCCAAGGTTTTTCAAGACCTTAAGGGCGTAGGCAAGGCGCTGGGGATGCCGACCTCGATCCTGGTCGACGGCCAGGGCTGCGAAATCGGCAATCTGGCCGGCCCGGCCGAATGGGCCAGCGACGACGCAATCAAGCTGATCAAGGCTGCGGTAAAGCCGGCGACGGCAGGGTTTTAGACCCTGTCAGACCTCATCCTGAGGAGCCCGCACTTGCGGGCGTCTCGAAGGATGCAGGCCCGAAATAGCCCGTCTTCGCCCGTTGGGCTTCGCCGGGCACGCTTGGCCTTTTTTTGGTGAGTGGCTGCGCAACGCGTAGCCCGAAGGGCAAAGCGTGGTTCGAGACGCGCGAAGACGCGCTCCTCACCATGAGGGTCTTTTTCCGAGAGGCGGTTTTACGCGACCGCGTTCAGATTGCCGCCGACGCCCGCAGCGAGGTTGGCGGTCGAGGGGATGCCGAGCAGGGTCTGGACCGCGGATTTCTCGGCGTCGTTGTTCTGTTTGATGATCGAGGTCTGGATCTGCTGCTGCAGACCGCCCGCCTGCATCGCGAGCATGCTCGAAACCATAGCCATCATGTCCATACGCAACACTCCTCGAACGCCGAGGACGCTAGCCGACGGTGGTTAACGATCGGTTTTCAGCCCGCGCTCGCCGCGAAGGCCGCGCCCAGCGTGCGCAGCGTCTGCCGCGTGCGGGAATCGGAGGGTTTCGCGTAAAGGATGACGTCGCGGGAGGGCAATGGCGGCAGACCGAGCCGCGGCCCGAGATCGACGGTATCTGACGGCGCCACCCGGCGCGCCAGCGCCGCCACCGCAAGGCCTGCGGATATCGCAGCCCCAATGGTTGCAAGTCCGCCACCGACGAAGGCCTCGGTCCATTGAATGCCGGCGGCGTCGAGCACATCGACCGCCATGGCGCGAACGCTGCAAGGCTCGGCCTGGGTCGCCAGCCGCAGCGGCTCACCGGGCTGACGATAAAAATCCGGCGAGGCCATCCAGCCGAATGGCTCTTCGAACAACACGTCGCCGTCGCGGCGCTTGGCATCGTGGCGCAGCACGATCGCGGCATCGAGCGTGCCGTCGTCGAAGGCCGCCAGCACGGCGCGCGACGTATCGACCTGCAATTGCATCACCAGGCCCGGATCGGTGGCGTTCATCCGCTTCAACAACGAGGGCAGTTCTGTTCCGACGATGTGGTGGCTGATGCCGACCACCAGCCGGCGGTGTTCGACGACGAAGGCCCCGATCGCCGACTGATGCGCGGCGACGAGGTTGCGCGCCGCGCCGAGGAAGGCCGAGCCCTCCGCGGACAGACGAACCAGGCGCGGCGTTCGCTCCAGCAGCCGCCGGCCGAGCCCGTCTTCCAGGCGCTTGATCTTCAGGCTGACCGCGGATTGCGTGGTGTCCATCGCCTCCGCGGCGCGGGTGAAGCTGTTCAGGTCAGCCACCAGCACAAAGGCCTGGACCGCCTCGACGTCGAGCGCCTTCATGGCCATCCATTTAAAAATGAAATCACTGAAATAGTATTCCATACCGTTTTACAATGATCAAGAGACGCCTAGGTTTGGTCGACACCAACCAACCGGCACCAGGAGATCCACCATGCCGCTGACCCGGGTTTCATTGCGGCGGGGCAAGCCCGCCGCCTACCACAAGGCCATCCTTGAAGGCCTCTACCGCGCCATGCGCGAGACCTTCGATGTGCCCGAAGGCGATCGCTTCATGACGGTCTCGGAACATGACGAAGGCGATTTCGTCTATGGCGCAGACTATCTCGGCATCAAGCGCAGCGACGATCTGGTCATCATTCAGCTCACCGTCAGCAACACGCGGCCGGTGGCGCAAAAGCAGAAGCTGTATCGACGCATCGTCGAGCTTCTCGCCGAAAGTCCCGGCCTGCGGCCTGAGGACATCTTCATCAACCTCGTCGAGGTGCTTCCCGAAAACTGGTCGTTCGGCCATGGCGAGGCGCAATACGTCCGATGACCGCCATGCCAGCACTTTCGCCGCGCATCCGCGGCATCCACGCTTCCCCTGCATCGATCCTGCGCCGCCGCGCCCGCGAGCTGCGCGCGGCCGGACGCGACATCATCGAGCTATCTTCGGGCAATCTCGACTTTGCAACGCCGGACCATGTGATCGCAGCCGCGCACGCCGCGGCTCTGCGCGGCGAAACCCGCTACACCGATGTCGACGGCACCCCTGACATGAAGCAGGCGGTGCGTGCCGCACTGCTGCGGGACCGTCATCTCAGCTATGCGCAGGACGAGATCATCATCTGCAACGGCTCGACGCAGGCACTGTTCAATGCCCTGCAGGCGACGCTGGCGCAGGGTGACGAGGTGATCATCCCCGCGCCCTACTGGGCGCCCTATCTCGATCAGGTGCGCCTGAGCGGCGGAACGCCTGTCATCGTGCCCTGCCCGCAGAACAACGGTTTCAAGTTGCGCGCGGACGATCTGCGCACCGCGATCACGGCGCGAACGCGCTGGCTACTCATCAACAATCCGGTCAATCCGTCAGGCGCCGTTTATTCGGCGGGCGAATTGTCCGAGATCGCCGCGGTGTTGTTGCAGCATCCGGACATCTGGATCCTCGCCGACGGCCTCTACGAGCATATGGTGTTCGACGGCGTTCCCGCGCCGACGCTCGCGGAAATCGAGCCCCGCCTGAAGTCGCGGACGCTCACCGTGAGCGGCGTTGCCAAGAGCTACGCCATGATGGGGTGGCGTATCGGTTATGCCGCCGGACCTTCCGCGCTGATCCGCGCGATGACCACGGTCCAGTCGCAGACCACCAACGGCGCCTCATCGATCAGCCAGGCCGCCGCGGTGGCAGCGCTCGACGGACCGCAGGATCTGTTGTCCGAACGCGCGTCCGTCCTGCGCAGCAAGCGCGACCGTTTTGCCGAGATAACGAATGATTGCGCCGGCCTGTCGTGTGAGCCGCCGGAAGGCACCTTCTATCTGCTCATCGGCTGCGCTGGCGTGATCGGCAAACGTAGCCCGGACGGCAAGCTGATCGAGACCGACCGCGACTTTGCGGCTTACCTGCTCGACCACGCCGATCTGGTGGTCGTTGCCGGCGAGGATTTCGGTTTGTCGCCCTATATCCGCGTCAGCTTTGCCAATCCGCTATCTGTCATCGAGGAAGCCGGAAGGCGATTGCAGCGCGCATGCGACGCGTTGCGATGACGCGTCGGCGGCCGCGCGACCTGACTGACGAGAGGAATTACCGCGTCGGGACCGGCTTGTCGCCGCGGTAGTCGTAGAATCCGCGCTGGGTCTTGCGGCCGAGCCAGCCGGCTTCGACGTATTTCACCAGCAGCGGGCACGGCCGGTATTTCGAATCCGCCAGCCCCTCATGCAGCACCTGCATGATCGACAGGCAGGTATCGAGACCGATGAAATCGGCCAGCTCCAGCGGGCCCATCGGATGGTGCGCGCCGAGCTTCATCGCCGCATCGATCGCCTCGACGTTGCCGACGCCTTCATACAGCGTGTAGATCGCCTCGTTGATCATCGGCAGCAGGATGCGGTTGACGATGAAGGCCGGGAAATCCTCGGACACCGCGATCTGCTTGCCGACCTTGGTGACAAAGGCCTTGGCGGTATCGAAGGTCTCGTCATCGGTGGCGATGCCGCGGATCAGTTCGACCAGTTCCATCGCCGGCACCGGATTCATGAAATGAATACCGATGAATTTCTCGGGGCGGTCGGTCGAGGCGGCGAGCCGTGTGATCGAAATCGACGAGGAATTGGTGGCGACGATCGCTTCCGGCTTCAGCACCGCGCAGACGTCGTGGAAGATCTTGCGCTTGACCTCTTCCTTTTCGACCGCGGTTTCGATCACGAGGTCGCAGTCCGCCAACCCATCGATGGTTTCGGTCGAGGTGATACGGTCCAGCGCCTGCTTGCGGGCGTCCTCGGTGATCATCTTTTTCACGACCTGGCGCGACAGGTTGCCGTTGATGGTGGCCATCGCCGATTTCAGCCGGTCGGCGGACACGTCGTTGAGCACCACGTCCAGGCCGGCCAGCGCCGCCACATGGGCGATGCCATTGCCCATCTGGCCCGAGCCGATCACGCCGACCTTCTTGATTGTCACCGCCATCTTGTCATCCACCCGAACGGCACGCATATCGCGCCAGTTCATCCCGTTAGGCCCCGGCCCGAACCAAGGCTTAAACCTGTTTTCGACGCGTTTTCTTCAAGCGAACCCGGTAGCCACTTCGCTTGAAAACGCTGTCCCTAGATTAACACCGGCCGGAGCTTACGCGTCCGGCCGCTGTTTGACTGCCGTTATTTTCCGAGCTTGCCGAGCGCCTCGGTCAATTCCGGAACCGCCTGGTACAAATCCGCAACCAGGCCGTAATCGGCAACCTGGAAAATCGGCGCGTCCTCATCCTTGTTGATCGCAACGATCACCTTGGAATCCTTCATGCCGGCGAGATGCTGGATCGCGCCGGAAATGCCGATCGCGACATAGAGCTCCGGCGCCACCACTTTGCCGGTCTGGCCGACCTGCCAGTCGTTCGGCGCGTAGCCGGCATCGACGGCGGCGCGCGAGGCGCCGACGCCGGCGCCCAGCTTGTCGGCGAGCGGCTCGATGTACTTGGCAAAGTTCTCGCGGCTCTGCATGGCACGGCCGCCAGAGACGATGATTTTTGCGGAGGTCAGTTCGGGACGGTCGCTTTTCGCGACCTCCTCACCGACGAACGTGGAGAGGCCCGGATCGACCGCGGAGGCGGCGTTCTCGATCGCAGCACTGCCGCCGTCACCTGCCGCGGCGAAGGTCGAGGTCCGCACCGTGATGACCTTCTTGGCGTCCTTGGACTTCACGGTCTGGATCGCGTTGCCGGCATAGATCGGCCGCTCGAACGTATCCGGCGAGACCACCTTGATGATTTCGGACACCTGCATCACGTCGAGCAAGGCGGCGACGCGCGGCATCACGTTCTTGAAGCGCGAAGTCGCGGGCGCGACGAAGGCGTCGTAGGACGGCGCCAGCGCCACGATCAGCGCGGCCAGCGGCTCGGCAAGGTCGTGGGCATAGGCGTCGCCCTCGGCAACCAGCACCTTGGTGACGCCGGCGAGCTTCGCCGCCGCCTCGGCCGCAGCCTTGGTGCCCTGGCCGCCACCGGCGACCAGCACGTGAACCTCGGCACCCAGCTGGGTGGCCGCGGTCAGCGCCTTGTTGGTGGAGTCCTTGAGGGCCTCGTGGTCGTGTTCAGCAATCAACAGCGTGGTCATCAGAGAACCCCGGCTTCGGTCTTGAGCTTCGAAATCAGTTCGGCGACGTCCTTGACCTTGACGCCTCCCTTGCGGCCCGGCGGTTCGGTGGTTTTCAGCACTTCGAGATGCGGCGTGAGATCGACGCTGTAGTCGGCCGCGCTCTTGTCGGCGATCGGCTTCTTCTTCGCCTTCATGATGTTGGGCAGCGAGGCGTAGCGCGGCTCGTTGAGGCGGAGATCGGTGGTGACGATGGCCGGTCCCTTCAGCTTGAGGGTTTGCAGGCCGCCGTCGACTTCGCGCGTCACCTTGAAATCGGAGCCGTCGACTTCGAGCTTGGAGGCAAAGGTCGCCTGCGACCAGCCGAGCAGTGCGGCCAGCATCTGGCCGGTCTGGTTCGAATCGTCGTCGATCGCCTGCTTGCCGAGGATGACGAGGCCGGGCTTCTCTTCGTCGACGATGGCTTTGAGAATCTTGGCGACCGCCAGCGGTTCGACATTGCCTTCGGCCTTGACGAGAATGCCGCGGTCGGCGCCCATCGCAAGACCGGTCCGGATCGTCTCCGAGGCCTGTGCGGGCCCGATCGATACCACCACCACTTCGGTCGCCTTACCGGCTTCCTTCAGTCGCAGCGCTTCCTCGACGGCGATTTCGTCGAACGGATTCATCGACATCTTCACGTTGGCGAGTTCCACGCCCGTTCCGTCGCTCTTGACGCGGACCTTGACGTTGTAATCGACCACCCGTTTTACCGGCACAAGAACCTTCATCGATCCTCTTTCGCTTGAATTCTGGGGTTTAGTGAGCTCTCTATTAGCTTGGGCGCGGAACCTAAAGGTCCCGCTATCGGCGGTCAACGCGCGAAAGCCAAAAATCGCCCCCTTCAGACGACCACTTTAGCGGTTCTGGCCGGGCACCCACAACACGTCCCCGGCGCCATTATCGTTCATGGCGCGGCTGGCGACGAACAGGAAATCCGACAGGCGGTTCATATATTGTATGGCAGGCTCGCTGACCGGCTCTTCCGGGCTGGCCGCCAGTTCCACCATGATCCGTTCCGCTCTGCGACATATGGTGCGGGCGAGATGCAGGTATGCCGCAGCGGGGGTGCCGCCGGGCAGCACAAAGGAGGTCAGGGGCGCCAGATGGGCGTTGAGCGTATCGATATCACGCTCGAGCCGCTCGACCTGGCTGGACAGCATGCGCAGCCGCTCCGCCTTGCCGTCGCGCTGGGGTACCGCCAGATCGGCGCCGAGATCGAACAGGTCGTTCTGGATCAGGCCCAGCATCGCATCGAGTTCGCGCGCCTGCGCCAGATGCAGCCGCACCACGCCGATCGCGGCGTTGGTCTCGTCCACGGTTCCATAGGCGCTGATGCGCAGATCATATTTCGGGCGGCGTTCGCCACTGCCGAGCGCGGTGGTGCCGTCATCGCCGGTCCGCGTGTAGATTCGATTAAGCACGACCATTGGCGGGTCCCCTCTTACTTACCCTATTTGCCCATCGCCCAGACCACGGCCATCGTGATGACAATGGCGATGAATTGCAGCAACACCCGCAGCCGCATCAGATTCTGCGAGCGACTGGGCGAGCCGCCCCGCATCATGTTGATGAGACCCAATAGCAGCACGATCGCAACGGCAGCGACCGCGATGGGCAGAACAATCGAACCAAAAAAGGAAGCCATCGGCGCTACATAACACCGTGCCGGGCCGGCCGCCATATGTTGACAGAGCCTGCACAGATGCCTGATCGATCTGGCTTTTAGCCCAATAATATCAGAAGCTAGGGTGATGTTCCGATCGAACCGTCAATCGCAAGGCCAGGGTGGCATGTGAGGCAGGTCAAGTACGTCTATCACGTCGTGATGGATGCATTTTATACGTTCCTCGCCGATGACGGCTGGGCGATCGCCAGCCATATCGCGCTGTCGACGCTGATGGCGCTGTTTCCGTTCCTGATCGTGCTGACCTCGCTGGCCGCTTTTGTCGGCTCCAAGGAACTTGCCGACCAGTCCGTTGAACTGCTGTTGCAGGTGTGGCCGCAGCAGGTCGCCGATTCGCTTTCAGGCGAAATTCACGACGTGCTGACCACGACCCGCGGCGACTTGCTGACCATCGGCGCGGTGCTGGCGGTGTACTTCGCCTCGAACGGCGTCGAGGCGCTGCGGGTGGCGCTGAACCGCGCCTATTCGGTGATCGAGCCGCGAAGCTGGTACTGGCTGCGGCTGGAATCGATCGGCTACACGCTGGTCGCCGCCTTCACCGCGCTGGCGATGGCGTTCCTGATCGTGCTGTTTCCCCTGATGCTGGAGGCGGCGCGGCGCCACATTCCCTTCTTCGTCGAAACCAACGAACACTTCCTCAACGTCACCCGCTACAGCATCACCATCGGCGCGCTGATCATCGCCCTCTTCATCCTGCACGCCTGGCTGCCGGCGGGTCGCCGGGGCTTTCTGCAGATCCTGCCCGGTATTATCTTTACTTTGGTTGCGTCGCTGCTGTCGGGCATCGTGTTCGGCCAGTATCTGACGCGATTCGCCGGCAACTACGTGACGATGTATGCGGGACTGGCATCCGTCATCATCGCGCTGGTGTTCCTGTATTTCATCGCCGCGATCTTCGTTTACGGCGGTGAACTCAACGCAGCGATCATCAAGTCGCGGCTGCCGCACGGCGTGTCGCTTCAAGCAGCGCAGTCGCTAGCGCACGTGGACTGACGGGCTTGACCAGGAAGGCGTCGGCCCCGGCAGCGCGCGAGGCCGCCTCGTCCTCGCCGCGCCCAGACACGCAGATGATGGCGATGCGGCCGAGCGGCGGAGCGAGCGCCCGAATGCGCCTGATAGCCTCGATGCCGTCGATGCCCGGCAGCACCATATCCATCAGCACCGCGTCGAAACTGCCCTGCGCAATCCGCTCCGGCGCAGCCTCGCCCTGGCCGATGAACTCGGTCTGGTGGCCGAGTTCGGTCAGGATGGCGTTCAGCACGACGCGGCCGAACGGATTGTCCTCGACGCTGAGCAGGTGCAGGGACCGCAACGCCCCGGTCGACGGCTCGCCGTCGGCCCCCGTGATGATCGTAATCGGACCCTTGGCCGGCGCCATCACGACGCTGAGCGTGAAGGTGGTGCCGCCGCCGCGCCGTTGCGTCACCACGATGTCGCCGCCCATGGCGCGCGCGAGTTGCTTGACCGACGACAGCCCAAGCCCGGTGCCGCCGAACTTTGAGGCGATCGAGACATTGGCTTGCGAGAACGGGCGGAACAGGCGCTTGATCTCGCTGAGCGTGAGGCCGATGCCGCTGTCGGAAACCGCAAAGGCGACGCCGATTTTGCCCCTCGGCGCACGCAGCGGCGACACAACAAGCGTGACGCTGCCCTGTTCGGTGAATTTCACCGCATTGTCGATCAAGTTCTCCAGCGCCGCCCGCAGCCTTACGGGATCGCCGACCGCGAATGCCGGCAGCTTTTCAGAAATCTCGACCGACGACTGCAGACCCTTCGCCGCCGCCCGCCCGGTCAGCGAATCGCCGGCGTTGCGCGCCAGCGTGCGCAGATCGAAGAAATCGTGGCGCACGGTGAGCCCGGGACCGCTGCTGCGCGCGGCATCGACGAACAAGGTCGCAAGGCTCGCCAGATGTTCCGCGCCGGCCTTGATGGTGTCGACCCAGCGCCGTTCGCGCTCGTCGAGGTCGGAGGTGGCGAGCAGGTTGCTGATCGCGAGAATGCCGGTCAGCGGCGTGCGCACCTCGTGGGCAAAGGCCGCCAATGCCACTTCGACCACGCCGGGCCCGGCCACAGCTTTCCGCGAACCACGTTTCTTCGCGGCAACGCGCGATACGCGCTTCTTCGGCTGCTTCTTGGTCAGCCGTGTTGTACGCCGTGAACGCGGTGATGCCGCCATGATCCCCTGACCCATCCTGGAACCAAGCATGGCATGCCACGGCGGCCGGAGTCACGATGGCCTTTGGGGCAACCCTCAGTAATTACGGAAGTCCGACCAGACGGCGGATGTCGGCCGGCGTGGCGCCCTGCCCACGCAATTCGCGCAAGGCGGTGGCCTCGGTCGACTTCGACAGTTTCTGCCCGGCGTCGTCGAGGACCAGCCGGTGATGCCGGTAGGCCGGTTGTGGAATACCAAGCAGCGATTGCAGCAGCCGGTGCACGCTGGTCGACCAGAACAGGTCCTGGCCGCGCACCACGTCGGTGACGCCCTGCAGGGCGTCGTCGATCACAACCGACAGATGATAGCTGGTCGGCGTCTCCTTGCGCGCCAGGACGACGTCGCCCCAGGCTTCCGGCCGGGCGGCCACGAGGCCGGTTTCGCCGCCAGCGCCCTCGCCGTGCTCGATCCAGGTCAGATCGGGCGCTTGGGCCATGGCCGCCGCCATATCGAGCCGCAACGCGTAAGGCAGGCCCTGGTCGATCAATCGCCGCCGCGCCGGCGCGGGCAACGACTTCGCGGCGCCGGGATAGAGCGGCGCGCCATCGGGATCACGCGGCCAGGACGCTCCGGTTTTCGCGGCGGCTTCCCGGTCGGCCACCAGACGGGCGATTTCCGCGCGGCTCTCGAAGGCGGGATAGATCAGGCCGCGGCCCGACAGTTTTTCCACCGCTGCGCGAAAGTCGGAAAGATGTTCGGACTGCCGCCGCACCGGCGTCTCCCAGCCAATGCCGAGCCATTCGAGGTCATCATAGATCGCGGCCTCGAATTCCGGCCGGCACCGCGTCGCGTCGATATCCTCGATGCGCAGTAGGAATCTTCCACCGCTTTCGCGCGCCAGCTCGAAATTCAACAGCGCCGAAAAAGCGTGGCCGAGATGGAGGTAGCCATTGGGGCTTGGCGCAAATCGGAACACAGGTGGCGGCATTGATCTCTTTCGCGGGACATGATGGTTTTAACGGGCAATGACCATTCACCTCAACTCCCAGGCCGACCTCGAAGACGCGATTGCGGCCCTCGTCGTTAAGGACAAGCGACTCAAACCGATTCTCGAGCTCACGGGCATGCCGGCGCTGCGCCAGCGCGAGCCGGGCTTTGCCGGGCTGGCGCATATCGTGTGCGGTCAGCAACTTTCCACCGCGAGCGCCGGGGCGATCTGGGGACGCCTCACCGCCGCGTTCGATCCGTTCGATCCCGAGCCCATCCGCAAGGCGCGCGCCGACCGGCTCGGACGGCTCGGCCTTTCGGCGGCCAAGATCAAGACGCTGAAGAACATCGCGCGCGAACTGGCCGCGGAGCGATTGAACCTCGACGTGCTGGCGGAAGAGGACGCCGACGCCGCACACCATACGTTGACCGCGCTGCACGGCATCGGCCCGTGGACCGCCGACGTCTATCTGCTGTTCTGCCTCGGCCATGGCGACGCCTGGCCGGCCGGCGATATCGCGATCCAGGAAGCGATCAAGGTCGGGCTCGGCCTGCAAACGCGTCCGACCGCCAAGCAGATGGCCCCGCTGGCGGAGCCCTGGCGTCCGCTGCGCGGTGCCGCAGCGCATCTGTGGTGGAGCTACTATCGCGTCGTGAAGAAGCGCGAGGGCGTGATTGCTAAATAGATCCGTGTCCCGGACGCGGAGCAGCGTGAAACGCTGCTCCGCAGAGCCGGGACCCACCTCACCCGTGGACCCCGGATCAGCAGCGCACCACGTCGCAAGCGCGACGCGCTGCGCAGCATCCGGGGAACGGAGACCGTGCTGGACGCCGGATTGCGCCTCACCCACGCAGCCTGACCCGGTCCTCGCGCGCGCATGCCGTGACGAAGTCGATCACCGCGCGCACCGCGGGAAGCTCGACGAGATCCGGATGCGCCAGCAGAAAGAGATCGGCCACGCTGACGAGCTTTTGCGGGGCGACACGCACCAGATCGGGATCATTGGCGGCGACGAAGCATGACAGCGCCGAGATGCCGAGGCCGGCCTTCGCCGCGGCCAGCATGTCGCCCTGCGACGAGCAGCGCAGCACCACCGTTCCTTGCCGGGTGATGAGATCGCTCCAGCGCGCCAGCCGTTCGTTCGAGGCCCGGTCGGCAAAACCGATCACGCTGTGCCCCTTCCACTCGTCGCGCCGCTCCGGCAGCCGCCGCCCTGCCGCATAGGCACGCGAGGCGTAGAAGCCGGTGCCGAGCCGGCCGATCCTGCGGCCGATCAAATTCTCTTCGCCGCTATCCACCGGACGCAGCACGACATCAGCCTCGCGGCGGCGGACGCTGGCCGGAAAGGGATGGGTGATGATCTCGATCTGGATGTGGTCATGCGCGCGCAGGAACGGGCCCAGCCGCGGCATCAGCCAGTGCGAGGCAAAGGTCGCGCCGATCGAGAGCTTGACCACGCCGCGGGCGTCCGAACCTGTCGCGGACACCGCGGCCTCGGCGCGCAGCGCGGCCGCCGCCATGGCGTCAACATGCTCACGGAATTTGCGGCCCTGCGAGGTCAGCGACAGGCCTTCGTTGGAGCGCGCGAACAGGGGTATGCCGAGCTGGCCTTCCAGTTCGGCGATCTTGCGGCCGACCGTCGGATGACTGGAACGAAGCTGGCGCGCCGCCGCGGCGAAGCTGCGGGTTTCGGCCACCGCCACAAAGGTCTTGCACAGGTCCCAGTCCATCGGCGATCAGGCCCATATGTTCATTACTGAATGGTCATCTGTTCAATATTGAACGTCGGAGACGACCCGTCCAGCCCTATAATGCAGCGCATAAGCAAGCCGGCTGGAGCGGAACCGCTCGCCGGCCTCGAAACCCAAAGGGAGGATCGAATGCCGTTGCCCCCGTCGCTTGCCAATTCGCTTGAACTGGCCGTGGTCGGCTCGCCGCTGTTCATCGTATCCGGGCCGGAACTCGTGATCGCCCAGTGCAAGGCCGGCATCGTCGGATCGTTTCCAGCGCTGAACGCGCGGCCGGTCGAGAAGCTCGGCGAGTGGCTCAGCCGGATCGAGGACGAACTCGGCGAATACAAGGCGCTGCACCCGGAGAAGAAGGTCGCGCCCTATGCGGTCAACCAGATCTGCCACGCTTCGAACGACCGGCTGATGAAAGACATGGAGACCTGCGTCAAGCACCAGGTTCCGATCATCATCACTTCGCTGCGGCCGCCGCTGGAGATCGTGGAGGCCGCGCATTCCTATGGCGGTGTCGTGTTCCACGACGTGATCAACGTCAAGCACGCGCGGAAAGCCGCCGAACAGGGCGTTGACGGCCTCATTCTGGTTTGCGCCGGCGCCGGCGGGCATGCCGGAACGCTGTCGCCGTTCGCGCTGCTGCGCGAGGTCAAGCAATGGTTCAAGGGCACCATCCTGCTGTCGGGCGCGATCTCCGACGGCTGGAGCATTGCCTCCGCACTCGCCCTCGGCGCCGACCTTGCCTACATGGGCACGCGCTTCATCGCCACCGAAGAGGCCAATGCCGACCTCGCCTACAAGAAGGCGCTGACCGAGCACGCCGCCCATGACATCGTCTATTCGAACCTGTTCACCGGCGTGCACGGCAATTATCTCGGCCCCTCGATCGTGGCCGCAGGCCTCGATCCCGACAATCTGCCGGTCGCCGACAAGACCAAGATGAATTTCGGCTCCGGCGGCAACACCAAGTCGAAGGCGTGGCGCGACATCTGGGGCTCGGGCCAGGGCATCGGTCAGATCAACGACGCGCCGCCGGTCGCCGAACTCGTCGCGCGCCTGAAGGCCGAATTCGACGACGCCGGCAGCGACTTTCTGAGAAGGGCGCGCGCTTAAGCGGCGCGCCTCCGGATACTACAATAATCAAAACAGAGGGATGGGAACGATGAGCGTATCACGCACTGCATTGAGCATGGTGTTCGCATTGTTGGCGACCGCAGCCGGCGCCGCCGACGACAAGGGCGAAATCCGCATCGGCCAGACGCTGCCCTATAGCGGGCCGGTATCCGGCTTCGGCGTTATCGGCCGGGCGCAGGAGGCCTATTTCGAGAAGGTCAACGCGGAGGGCGGCATCAACGGCCGCAAGGTCAAGTTCATCACCCTCGACGATGCCTACTCGCCGCCCAAGACCGTCGAGCAGACCCGAAAGCTGGTCGAGCAGGAGGAAGTGCTGGTCATGTTCGGCTCGCTGGGCACCGCGACCAACAACGCCGTGCACCGCTACCTCAACAACAAGAAGGTCCCGCAACTGTTCGTGCTGAGCGGCGCCACCAAATGGGCCGACCCGAAGCATTACCCGTGGACCATGCCGGGCATGGCGACCTATCAGTCCGAGGGCGTCGTCTATGCCAAGTACATCCTGCAGACCAAGCCGGACGCGAAGATCGCCATCCTGGCGCAAAACGACGATTTCGGCCGCGACTATGTCGCGGGCTTCAAGCGCGCGCTGGGAGACAAGGCCGCGAACATGATCGTCTCCGAGGCGAGCTATGAGACCAGTGCGCCGACCATCGCTTCGCAGCTCGCGACGCTGAAAGCCTCCGGCGCCAACGTGATGTTCGGCGTCGTGCTCGGGAAGTTTACCTCCCAGATGATCAAGGGCGTTGCCGAACTGAACTGGAAGCCGGACCTGTTGTTCGTGCCGACATCGGCGTCATCGATCTCGTTCCTGGAGCCCGGCGGACTGGAGAACGCGGTCGGGTTGATCTCGTCGAGCAACCAGAAGGACACGATGGACGCGCAATGGGCCAATGATGCCGGCGTGAAGGAGTATTTCGCGTTCATGAAGCAGTATCTGCCGAACGCCGACCTCAACAATTCGAATTACGCGGCGGGCTATCATTATGCCAACCTGATGACGAAGGTGCTGGCGGCGTGCAAGGACGATCTCAGCCGGGAGAATATCATGCGGCAGGCCGCCTCGCTGCGCCAGGTTTCGCTGCCGCTGCTGTTGCCTGATATAACGGTGTCGACCGATGCCGAGGATTATCTGCCGTTCCAGCAGTTGCGGCTGCGGCGGTTCGACGGCAAGAGCTGGGTCGGTTTCGGCGAAATTCTGGACGACCGATAGGGAGTTGCGAACGTGATCATCGGCGGCGAACGCAGCATCAGCTATCCGGATATCCATGCCCGCATCGCGCGTGCGGCTACGGGGCTTCAAAACCTCGGCCTTGGCGGCGGCACGCCGGTCGCGATGATGCTACGCAATGATTTTGCGTTGTTCGAAGTTACCGGCGCAGCCGCAGCGCTCGGCAGCCCGGTGGTGCCGATCAACTGGCATCTGAAGGCCGAGGAGGTCGCATACATCCTGGCCGACAGCGGCGCCGAGATTCTGGTCTGCCACGCGGACCTGTTACCGCAGATCAGGGACGGGCTACCAGCCCATATCAAGCTGTTGATCGTAACCACCCCGCCGGAGATCGCTGCGGCGTTCAATGTTGCGCCCGCGCTGACGCAAGTCCCTGATGGCATGACCGACTGGGACGTCTGGCGCGACGGCCACACTCCTTCGCAGGAGCCGCCGATCGGCAGCGCGCCGATGTTCTATACATCGGGCACCACAGGCCTGCCCAAGGGCGTCCGGCGCAAGCCGATGGCCCCTGAGCAGCAGGCGGCCTCGGCGCGGGTCGGCGGTATCGCCTATGGGATCAAGCCGAACGAGGATCAGGTGATCCTGATGAACGGACCGATGTATCATTCGGCGCCGAACTCCTACGGCATGCTGGCGTTCCGCAGCGGCTGCAAGATCGTGCTCGAACCGCGCTTCGATCCCGAGGACTTGCTGCGGCTCGTCCAGGAGCACCGCATCACCCACATGCATGCGGTGCCGACCATGTTCGTCCGCCTGCTGCGGTTGCCGAAGGAGGTCAGGCGTCGTTACGACGTCTCCTCGTTGCGCTTCGTCATCCACGGTGCGGCCCCCTGTCCGATCGAGGTCAAGCGCGCGATGATCGAATGGTGGGGACTCGTCATCAACGAATATCTGGGATCGACCGAAACCGGCATCCCGGTTTGGCATTCGTCCGAGGAGGCTCTGGCAAAGCCCGGCACTGTCGGACGGACCATCGAGGGCGGCATCGTCAAAATCTTTCGGCCTGACGGCACGCGATGCGACATCGGCGAGCCCGGCGAAATCTTCATGCGGCAGACATCCGTTCCGGATTTCGATTACCACGGCAAGGCCGAGGCGCGCGCCGAGGCCGGACGCGACGGCCTCGTCAGCGTCGGCGACGTCGGCTATCTCGACGCGGACGGCTATCTGTTCCTGTGCGACCGCAAGCGCGACATGGTGATCTCGGGCGGCGTCAACATTTATCCCGCCGAAATCGAGAATGCGCTGATCGGCATGGAGGGCGTGCGCGACTGCGCAGTGTTCGGCGTTCCCGACGACGAGTTCGGCGAGCGGCTGTTTGCCTGCATCGAGCCCGAGACCAATGCCGCGCTCTCGCCCGCGGCGGTGCAGGAATTCCTGCGCGCACGTCTCGCCAATTTCAAGGTGCCAAAGGACATCCAGTTCCTGGACGCAATGCCGCGCGAAGCCACCGGCAAGATTTTTAAACGTAAACTGCGCGACCTGCATGCTGAAGGCCGCCTGCGCGCGGCCACGTGACGGCGGGGCAGAAAAGCAAACGGCGTTTCAAACGGACAGTGTTTTAAACGTCCTTGTTGAACATACTTGCTGTTGCAAAAGGGGCATCGGAGAGCGCAAGGATCAGGGCATATCAAGCGTAGGGACCTGACACATGCATGCCACCGATTTTATCGTCGCCCGCCATGATCTGCAGCAATACAAAGTGATCGAGACAGAGCTACCCGACGCGGGCACATTGCCGGGTGAGGCGCTGCTGGTCAAAGTTGTCAGCTTCGCCTTTACCGCCAACAACATCACCTACGCCGTGCTTGGCGACCAGTTCAATTACTGGCAGCTGTTTCCTGCGCCAAAGGGTTTCGGCAATATTCCGGTGTGGGGATTCGGCGACGTGATCGCGTCGAAGCATCCTGATATTGGCGAGGGCGAACGCCTGTTCGGCTATTTCCCGATGGCGACGCACGTGGTGATCGAAGCGGCTGACGTCAGCAAGCACGGCCTGCGCGATGCCGCCCCGCATCGGCAGGGCGTGGCGCCGGTCTACAACGCCTATGCCCGCGTCAGCGGCGATCCCTCCTTCGCCGGACGTCAGGGCGATTTTCAGGCGCTGCTACGACCGCTGTTCATGCTGTCCTTTCTGGTCGATGATTTCCTCGCCGAGAATGACTTCTTCGGCGCGCAGAGCGTGATGCTCTCCTCGGCCTCCAGCAAGACCGCGTTCGGGCTTGCGCACCTGCTGCACACAAGGCGCAACGGAATCAAGGTGATCGGGCTCACCTCGGCACCCAATGTCGACTTCGTAAGATCGCTCGGCTGTTACGACGAGGTCGTGACCTATGACGCCGTGACATCGTTGCCACCGGATTCACCTGTCGCGTTTGTGGACATGGCGGGGAACAGCGAATTGCGCGCGACGCTGCACAATCATTTCGGCGACCAGATGAAATATTCCGGACGCATCGGACTTACCCATCGCAGTTCGTCGCCCGACGAGCCGGAATTGCCCGGTGCCAAGCCAACCTGGTACTCCGCGCCCATCCAGATTCGCAAACGCGCCAAGGAATGGGGCTCGGGCGCCGTCGGCACGCGGTTCAGCGCGGCATGGTCGGGTTTTGCGCCGATGCTGGACGGGTGGCTCACCGTGACCGAAGGCCGCGGACCGGCGGCGGTTCAACAGGTCTATCTCGACACCCTCAACGGCCGTGTGCCGCCGGACCAGGGGCATATCCTCGCTCTTTAGCGAATGTCCGCTATCTCCTCACGCCCTTCCTGCAGTCTCCCGAATGGGTATAGGCTCGCAGGAACAGGGAAAACGCCGCACAGACGGCCGGTGACGAGAAACGCGCATGCTCGACAAGACGGACGACATTTCGGTAGCCGCCGACAACTGGCTGGCGCAGTTCGAAGAGGCGCTGGCGAAATCCGATAGCGGCCTGCTGAAGACGCTGTTTCATGCCGACAGCCATTGGCGCGACGTGCTGGCGTTGAGCTGGAACATCCAGACCGTCAACGGCGCGGACGCCATCCTGGACGAGCTCGCGCTTCACGCGCCCACCGCCGGCCCTGTTGGATTTGCGGTGGATCTCAACCGCGCCGCCCCGCGCAAGGTGATGCGCGCCGGCACCAACACGATCGAGGCGATCTTCAAGTTCGAGACCAGGGTCGGACGCGGCAGTGGCATCATCCGGCTGATCCCGGATGCCGGCAATGTCCTGAAGGCCTGGACGCTGCTGACCGAGCTTGGCGAGCTCAAGGGCTTTGAGGAGCAGGTCGGCGTCGCCCGGCCGCGCGGCAACGCCTATTCGCGCGATTTCCGCGGCCCCAACTGGCTCGACCTGCGCAAGGCTTCCGCCGGCTATGCCGAACACGATCCGACCGTGCTCGTGATCGGCGGCGGACAATCCGGCCTCTCGATCGCCGCGCGGCTGAAGCAATTAAATGTCGATACGCTGATCGTCGATCGCGAGAAGCGCATCGGCGACAATTGGCGCAAGCGCTACCACGCGCTGACACTGCATAATCAAGTCCAGGTCAATCACCTGCCCTACATGCTGTTCCCGCCGAACTGGCCGACTTACATTCCCAAGGACAAGCTCGCCAACTGGTTCGAGGCCTATGTCGAGGCGATGGAGCTGAACTTCTGGACCGAGACCGAGTTCGAGGGCGGCAGCTACGATGAGAAGGATCAGCGATGGACCGTGACGCTGCGCTGCGCCGACGGCAGCAAGCGCACCATGCATCCGCGCCATGTCGTGCTGGCGACCGGCGTCAGCGGCATTCCGAGCCGACCCGACATTGCCGGCCTGAAGGATTTTCGCGGCACCGTGATGCATTCCAGCCAATACGACGACGGCGAGAACTGGAAGGGCAAGCGCGCGATCGTGATCGGCACCGGCAACAGCGGCCATGACATCGCGCAGGACCTGCATTCGAGCGGCGCCGAGGTGACGCTGTTTCAGCGCTCATCGACGCTGGTCGTCAGCATCGAGCCCTCGGCGCAGCTGGTGTACGCGCCCTACAATGAGGGCACGCTCGAGGACAACGATCTGATCGCGACCTCGATGCCGTTGCAAGTCGCGCGGAAGAGCCACGCGCTGACCTGTGCGAAGTCGAAGGAGCTCGACAAGGATCTGCTCGACGGATTGGAACGCGCGGGCTTCAAGCTCGATTTCGGCGAGGACAACACCGGCTGGCAGTTCAAGTACCTCACCCGCGGCGGCGGTTATTACTTCAACGTCGGCTGCTCCGATTTGATCGTCAAAGGCGATATCGCTCTGAAGCAATTCGCCGAGGTCGAGGGCTTTGTCGCGGATGGCGCTGACATGAAGGACGGCGAGACCATCGCCGCCGATCTGGTCGTGCTGGCGACCGGCTACAAGCGGCAGGAAGAGCTGGTGCGGCTGTTGTTCGGCGAAGCCGCCATGAACCGTGTCGGCACCATCTGGGGCTTTGGCGACGGCCAGGAGCTGCGCAACATGTACACCCGCACCGGTCAGCCCGGCCTGTGGTTCATCGCCGGCGGCCTCGCGCAATGCCGCATCGGATCGAAGCATCTCGCCTTGCAGATCAAGGCGATCGAGGAGGGGTTGCTGCCGCGCGGGGCCAGGGCGGCGGCCGCTTCGTGAATCAATCAACTCATTATCGTGGTTATGGATTTTGGGCTCTCGCTTCGCGAGCCCTCAGATGCGCAATTGCGCATCGGGGAATGACGACTTAAAGGGAGAGACGACATGCCGTCCATTCTGGGCTCCGGTGAGCATCGTTATCGCGTGGTGGAGAACTGGGCGAAGCTGCCCGATGGCTGGAGCCTCTCCGACGTCGCTTCCGTCGCGGTCGACAGCCGCGACCGCATCTACGTCTTCAACCGCGGCGCCCACCCGATGGTGGTGCTGGACCGCGAGGGGAATTTCCTCAGGAGTTGGGGCGAAGGCCTGTTCAACCGCGCCCATGGCCTGCACATCGACGCCGACGACAATCTCTATTGCACCGATGACGGCGACCACACCGTGCGCAAGTGCTCGGTCGACGGCAAGGTGCTGCTGACGATCGGAATCCCGAACCGGCCAAAACCGTATATGAGCGGTGAGCCGTTCCATCGGTGCACCCATACGGCACTGTCGCCGAAGGGTGAGATCTATGTCTCGGACGGTTACGGCAATTCCTGCGTCCATAAGTACACGCCCGACGGCAAGCTGCTGAAGACCTGGGGCGAGCCAGGCTCCGATCCCGGCCAGTTCAACATCGTCCACAATATCGCTACCGACGTTGACGGCTTCGTCTATGTCGCCGACCGCGAGAACCATCGCGTGCAGGTGTTCGACGGCAACGGCAAATACGAGACCCAGTGGAACAATTTGCACAGGCCCTGCGCACTGCATTGCTGCGGCGGCAAGCAACCGCATTTCATCGTCGGCGAGCTCGGCCCCGGCATGCCGGTCAACCTGAACGTACCGAATCTCGGGCCGCGCCTCTCCATCGTCGACGCCAAAGGCCAGCGGATCGCCCGGCTCGGCGGCGAGGACGGCCCGGGGATCGAGACCGGCAAATTCCTCGCACCCCATGGCCTGGCGCTGGATTCCAGAGGCGACATCTATGTCGGCGAAGTCGGCGTCACCAACTGGAAGACCAGCTTTCCGGACACGCCGATGCCATCGGAGGTCGGCGTCGGCCGCTGCCTGCAGAAGCTTGAGAAGGTTTAGGACCGGCCGCGCGGCTCGGGGCTCGGCGCGCCCGATCACGATGGATTGACCGCGGATACCCGCCCATGGAGGTGCCTCGAAGGCCCACGGAACCATGGCGATTCGGGGGCGGCGTATGCTGGATAAGGCCCGGAACGCTCTTCACAATCCCGTCACGCTGCCTGTAGTATGCAGGGCGCATGCTGCTTCGCAGCTAACATGGGAGTCAGGAGCGTTTCTTGAACGCACACGTCTCGCAAGGCGGTTGGCCGGTACTCGTGCTGAACGCGGATTTCCGGCCGCTGAGTTACTACCCGCTGTCTCTCTGGTCGTGGCAGGACGCGATCAAGGCGGTGTTCCTCGACCGCGTCAACATCGTCGAGCATTACGACCGCGCGGTGCACAGCCCGAGCTTCGAGATCCAGCTGCCGAGCGTGGTGTCGCTCAAATCCTTCGTCAAGCCGACCACGCATCCCGCCTTCACCCGGTTCAACGTCTTCCTGCGCGATCGCTTCAGCTGCCAATATTGCCTGGCGCATGACGACCTCACCTTCGATCACATCATCCCGCGCAGCAAGGGCGGCCAGACCACCTGGGAGAACGTCGTCGCGGCCTGCTCGCCCTGCAATCTGCGCAAGGGCAATCTGACGCCGCAGCAGGCCCGGATGTTCCCGCGCCAGCACCCGTTCGCGCCGACCGTGCATCAACTGCACCGCAATGGACGCCTGTTCCCGCCGAACTATCTGCACGATAGCTGGCTGGATTATCTTTATTGGGATACCGAACTCGATCCATAGGGTTTGGGACGCTGTTCTCGTGGGTATCAAATGAGCGCCACGCCCCGCGCTCTGAGTTTCCGATAATTCAATCTGAGATAAGCGGGTACGCCGCGGCCTGGCTTTCCCATGCCCCTTACGAGTTCGATCACACCCTACGATCCCGAGTGGCCGCAACGCTATGCGGAGGAAGCTGAGCGTTTGTCTCCGACCTTCGGATCGGTATTGCAGGAGATCCATCACGTCGGCAGCACCGCCGTGACGGGATTGGCGGCGAAACCTGAGATCGACATCCTGGCCGTGGTCACATCCGGCAGCGTTCCCGAGGAGTGGATCCGGGCATTTGAAGAGCTTGGCTACCGGCGCGGCGGCGACCTTTCGCAAGGCCACCATTTCTTCAAACGGGATGTCGGCGACGTCCGCACGCACAAGCTCCACGTTTGCCGCGAAGGCCATCCGGCCATCGCGCGAATGCTGAAATTCCGGGACCATCTTCGCCGGCATCCGGCCGATCGGTTGAGGTATCAGGAATTGAAGCTCGCCCTCGAACGGGAAAATGCCGACGGCATTCACCAGTATCTTGCGGACAAGGCGCCGTTCATCAACTCCCTTCTCGCCGGCCTCGAGTGAGAACCTGCGCTCGCGCACCAGGCCAACTGGTGGCCGGCACGTCCGCGCATGCACGCTCCGTTCGGGCCAAGGAACTGCGATTCGGCGGGCAACCGGCAATTGCGCGCTCGAATTCACAACGCTTCAAGCGCGCTGCGCGATGGTGCCATCGGCAGCCATTCCGGGATACGGCGCTTCGCGATCCAATATGGTCGCCAGAGCGATTGCCAAGCGGCGCGGTCGAGCGGCGCCGTGCCCCAGTCACGCCACCCCATGTTGACATGCGACAGGTCATGCATGTGCAGCCACTGGCGCGCCGCCCACCACAGCTCGCGCGGCACCTCTGCGTTCCCAGCGGCTTTGAGCTCGACGATATTCGGCAGCGGATCGCGATAACGCGAAGCAACGCGCAGCGTGGCAACGCGCTCCCCATCGCGCCGAACGCTCCAGAGCCGCGAGCGATTATGCGCCAGGTTGTAGCCATAGGTGTGCAGGCAATTCCGCATGGCGTCCGCTTCTTCGGCGATAGCGACGATGGTGTCCAAGGGCAGGAAATCATAACCGGCCACGCGACCAGTCCGGAGCCACATGTCGCTGATTGGCAGGCGACCGAGATTCACCTGCAATGCGATGAGCATTCGCCAGTTGTCAGCAGCCGCAAGGGCCGGACCGATGCGCATGTCCGGCGTCCACGGCTTGCCGATCAGCCCGTGCCCGTACGTTGCCGGCTGGCCGGAAAACCATGACCAGAGACTGATCAACCGCAATCGGGCCGGATTCACACGCCGCTGCTCGCGGACAAGCTCGCGCGCGATCCACACCGCCGCCGCCTCATGCGCGAGATCGGCAACATCAGCCACGACCTGCAGCCAAATCGGGGCGAGTTTGGGCGAGCGCGGAAAATGGTTTGCGATCTGCCGGCGAAACAGCTCGCCGTCAGGCAATCTCCGGATCGGACGCGTGAGCGCCTCCGGCGGCACCTTTCGCAGCCACATCGGCACATCGGCCGCCACCGCCGCCTCAGCTAGACCGACGCCATCGACGACGTGCGCGAGCGCCGGCGCGGGATCGAGCCCGGGCCGCGGGACGGCCAGCGCGAAGAGAAGCGCGGGAAAGCTCGCGGCAAGGTCCGCAATGCGCGAGTGCCGCATTGCCAGAACACGCACCTCTCCCTGGAACCGGGGATGATATCTCCGGAGCCGACGTTCAAGCAGGTCGGAGCGCGCGGCCTCCCGGCGAGGGGCCAGCAACAGATTCGAGGTCATGACAACAATTCCGCAGCGCGGACTCAGAGGTCCGCCGCCAAGATTCGATCGCGTTGAGGATTTGGATATTTCACCCGGGGTTTGAATCCCGGGACGCGCGTCAAATATCGCGTATCGAACCCGGGAAGCGCGCAGACGTAAACATGGTCGCCTCCATCGATGGCGTTGCGAAGCCGTCCCAATAGCCAGTTTTCGGCCGGTGCGCAACCCGGGAATGCATCCTGCTGGCAGTTCACCTGACGCCCGGCTTGCGTCGCTGTCCCTCACCTCTCCCCTTTCAACCTGTCCGCCATTCGCTCGGCAATCGCGACCGTCGTCAGATGCGTGTTGGCGCGCGGGACTTCGGGCATGATGGAGGCGTCGATGACGCGGAGGCCGGTGCAGCCGAGCACGCGGCATTCGGGATCAACTACCGAGCGCGGGTCGTCGGCCGCACCCATGCGGCAGGTGCCGCTGGCGTGCTGGGCGTCGCTGCACTCGGTGAACAGCCAGTCGTCCAGCTCAGTGGCGCTGAGCGCCTCGTCCATCGATCGCCCGGTGGCGCCGTATTCGACCCGGTGGGCGATGTCGGTGATGGCGGGCTGCAGGCAGATCTCGCGCAGGCGGCGCACGCCGTCGCGCATCCGAATGAGGTCGCTGCGGTCCGACAGCATGCGCTCCTCCACCGCCGGATCGATGGTCGGATCTGTCGTGGTGATGCGGACGTGGCCCTGGCTGAACGCCTGATAGACCGACACCGCGATGCGGCCGCGCGCGGTGCTGGCCGTCTGATTGACGTCGCGGGCGAGGTTGCCGGCGATCATGATCATGTCGTTCTCACCGGCGCTTGCGAGGCCGGAGCTGTAGCGCAGGCAGCAATTGGTGTGGCGGTGCATCAGCGTGTTGACCTGACCGTGCTCGCGCAGATGCAGCAGCGCATCCATGATCGGATGGTCGAGCAGGTTTTCGCCGACCGGCAGGTCGGCCAGGACAGGGATGCCCAACCCGTCCAGCAATGCCGCGGGGCCTATGCCGGAGCGCTGCAGAATCGCCGGCGAGTGAATGGCACCGGCGCAGAGGATCACCTCATGCTTCGCCGCGGGCGCATATGATTTGCCGCCGATACGCACCCGGACCGCGCGGGCGTGCAGCCGGTTGCCTTCGAATTCGATTCCTTCGACCAGCGCATCGCCGACGATCCGCAGATTCTGGCGGCCGCGCGCCGGCTCCAGATAGCCGTCATTGGTGGAGACGCGGCGCCCCGCCTCGCTGTTGATGGCGTAGGGCGAGACACCGGTGCCATCAGGGGCGTTGTGGTCGTCGCACCAACCATAGCCCAAGGCCAGCGCGGACTGGCGCAGCGCCCGGTCCACATTTCCCCAATCCGGCACCAGCGCGCGATACACCGGGATCGGGCCGCGATCGCCGTGATAGGCCGCGTCCGGAAAATTCTTGTCGGTCTCGAGCTTGCAGAACCAGGGCAGCATCGCGTCCCAGCCCCATCCCGCACAGCCGCTTCTCTCCCAGCGGTCGAGATCGTCGGGCACCGCGCGGATGGCGATCTGGCCGTTGATCGTGGAACTGCCGCCCATGGCGCGCCCGCGCCACAGCAGGCGCGGCGCCTGCCGCTCGGTTCGCCTTGCCAAGAGCTTGGGCCAGCGGAAATTGTCATCGCCGATGGCGCGCATCGGGTTCGGGATCTGGATGTGCTCCGGCGTGTCGGCAGTGCGAAGATCCTGCCCGGCCTCGAGCAGCAGCACGCGATGGGCGGGGTCCTCGCTGAGGCGCGCGGCCAGCGTGGCGCCGGCAGAGCCGCCGCCGATGATGATCGTGTCGTACTCCTGGTCAATCATGCGCTTTCACCGGCAATTATTCCCTCACATATTTCTGGATGCGCCAGTTCAGCGTATCGGCGACGAAGATCTCGTCGCGCGGGCTCACCGCGATGTAATGGGCTTCACCATACTTGCCGAGCGTTTTGCCCTGCCCGGCGCCTGATATCATCCCCACCACCGTGCCCTTGAGATCGAGCTTCATGATCTGGCCGGTGTGACCGGCCGCCAGCCAGATGTGCTGATCGTCGCCCATGAACAGCCCGCACGGCGCGCCGGGATGCTGAGACTCGCTGACGTAATTGCCGTCGGCGTCGAACACCTGGATGCGCTCGTTCTTGCGGTCGGCGATATAGAGCAGCCCTTGCGCGTCGAATACCAGGGAGTGCGGCAGATCGAATTCGCCCGGCCCCTTGCCGTTGCTGCCCCAGCTCTTGATAAAATTGCCGTCAGGACGAACTTGATCACGCACGACGTGCCCTTGCCGTGCCCCTGCAGCACATAGATGTCGCCGGTCGGACCGACCACCGCCTCGTTCGGTTCGTGGAACAGCCGCAGGTGCCCGAACGGATGCCACTCGCCGGTGTGGCCCTTGACGCCGAGCACCATTTCCAGCCGACCGGACGGATTGAACTTGTAGACCAGGTTCGCGGCAACGTCGGTTGCCCAGATGTTATCCTGCGCGTCGATCCGCAGGCCGTGCGAGCGTTCGAACATGCCCTCGCCGAACCCGCGGATGAAATGGCCGTCGGGATCGAATTCCATCAGCGGCATCAGCCCGCGATGAATGACGAAGATGTTGCCTTTGGAATTGAAGGCGACGCCCGACGTGCCGCGAAAATTCATGCCCGGCGGCAGCTTGAACGATTCGGCAACCGCGACGTAGGGAAGTGGTGGGAACTCCATTCGCGCAGCCCCGAAACGTTCGTTCGCCAGGTCAGGCCCGCTCAACCCAATGACATGTCCAGTGGTGGCGCGACATTATCCGGCAGCGGACAGACATAGGGCGTGCGGGCGGTGCGCTTCTTGAGGTCGGCTTTCGCCGCTGCGATCAGTTCCGGCTCGCCCAACGCCTGGACGCCGAGCGCGGCCATCGCCTTGGCTGCCTGCACCATGGCCTTGTGGGCATGCGGGCTCTTGCCCTGGGCGACGATCTGCCAAGTGTGAAACGGCGTTCCGATGGCGACCGTGGGAGCGTGGACCTGAACGGTCGGGACCACCCAGCTGACATCGCCGACATCGGTCGAACCGATCTGCGGATTGCGCTTGGCATCCAGCGGCACGATGAAATCAGCCAGCGGCCGGTCGGTCGGATCCATGCCGATCGAATGATAGACGGAGGCGATGTCCTTGTCGGTCAGGGTTGCGCGGATTTTTGTGGCGAACTCCTTGTCCGCCTCGTCGAAATGCGGGGGGCCGAGGTCCGTCATGATGCGGTGCAGGGTTTGCTCGAGCGGGGTGTTGTCCAGAACATTGGAGACGGCGGAAATGATCCGCATCTCCACGCTTGTTTCGGTCATCAGCGCGGCGCCTTGCGCAATCTTGTGAACGCGCCCCACCAGCGCGTTCATCCCAGGCAGATCGCGATCGCGGATCGAATAGCGCACGCGGGCGTGGGCCTGCACCACGTTGGGGGCGATGCCGCCGGTGTCGAGCAGCGCATAGTGCACGCGAGCTTCGCTCGGCATGTGCTCGCGCATGTAGTTGACGCCGACATTCATCAGCTCCACCGCATCGAGCGCGCTGCGGCCGAGATGCGGCGAGACCGCGGCATGCGAGGCCCGGCCGGTGAAGATGAAATCCGCACGCGTGTTGGCCAGCGACGGCGTCACCGCGACTTCCCAGAAACTGTTGGGGTGCCAGGTGATGGCGATGTCGGCATCATCGAAGGCGCCCGAGCGCACCATGAAGGTTTTCGCCGCACCACCTTCCTCGGCGGGGCAGCCGTAATAGCGCACACGGCCCGGAATCTTGCTCGCGGCAAGCCAATCCTTCACGGCGGTGGCGGCGAGCAGTGCCGCCGAACCCAGCAAATTGTGGCCGCAGCCATGGCCATGGCCGCCGGCCTCGATGGGGCGGTGTTCCGCGACGCCCGCCTCCTGGCTGAGACCGGGCAGCGCATCATACTCGCCAAGAAAGGCGATGACGGGACCGCCCTCGCCCCATTCGCCCATCAGGGCGGTGGGAATATCGGCGACATTTTCGGTGATGCGGAAACCCTGATGGCGCAGTTCGGCCAGATGTTCGGCGGCTGAGCGCGCCTCGGTGTAGCAGACCTCGGGCATCGCCCAGACCCTGTCGGCCAGATCGATGAAGCGCGGCTTGATGACGTCAATGCCCCGCCAGATGTCGCTGCGATTGTCCATGCTAGGGTCCCCGATCGTTGTTTGGATGAAATCGTATCAGCTTCGTCAGGCCCGGCCTAGCGCCGGGCGGGTGACCTGCCATGCGGCCGACGCGATGAATATGCGCCTGCGATCTCGCGGCGCGATGCGCCCGAGTCTTGCTGGAAGCTCCTTGCCCTCGAAATGAGAGGGCGCAGGGAAGACCGGGTGCGCGCTGCACCCGCGGTCCCGTGTGCGGTTTGCACTAAGTAGGCTGCACACGAGCATACAGGGCAGCGGAGAACACCCGGCCTTCCCTGCGCAATGGCTTTACGGCTTATGCCGTGATCTCCCCGGAGACGAGTTCTTGGTTGACTCCGTCACCACCGGTTCAGCTTGCGCTTCTCCGACAGCTTGACGCCTGCAACGGGCGCCAGGACCACACGGTTTTGCCGTACGCTAAATACACGCCGTCGTCAGACGTGAACCAGCGTCCACCGCAACCCGCCCAACGTCCGTGACGACGGCCGACGCCCTTCTGAGTAGGACGGGATGGCTCACATATAAGCTGATTTGTCGTTCCGGAAAACAGAAATATTTTTTATTTTGGGGCTTGACACGATTTCTGAAAACCGGAACTGATTTGCCCGTCGGGCAACACGGAGGTATCCCACACAGGGCGTCGCGCGACGATGCCGGCTTTTGGACCCGGTGCGGACATTGAGTTTCGCAGCGAACGTCGTAGACTTCATCCGGATTGCAACGCCTTGAAACCCTGGAGGTAGATGCAATGACCCTCGACCAGTATGTGTGCGACCTGCGGGAGATTACTGCTCGGCATTCTGACCCGGTGGAAATCACGGACCTCGTCGTACCGCTCGCCAGGAAATTTGCACAATCGCCGGAACTACTCCGCCCCGAATACCGTGAATGCGATGCCGAGCAGGGCTTCGGCGTTCACATGCTCCATGAAGAGCCCAATCACGATCTGGCCGTTTTCCTGGTATCGTGGCTGCCTGACCGCGGCACCACTCCGCACAACCATAAAACCTGGGCCGTGGTGGTCGGTATCGAAGGCCAGGAACAGGAAGTCAACTACGACCGGCGCGATGACGGTGGTAAGCCCGGCTATGCCGACCTGAAGCGCAGCGGTGAACAGGTGATGACCGCTGGTGACATTGCCTGTTGTTATCCCGAACACATACATAGCGTCCGGAACGTTGGAAAAGACATTTCGATATCGCTGCACACTTACGGCCGGCACATCAACTACACTGGACGCTCCGAGTTTGATGTAGAGCGTAAACTTGAGAAGCCCTACGTGGTCAGGGTCGCCGACGACGCGCACGCGCGGGCGCAGATCCTGACCAAACGAAGAATAAGTTAGAGTTCCGCTTCCGGCACTTTCGGACCTGGATTGCCGAGCCATAACCGAGCGGTAATGGGCCTGGTCAGCGACGTCTATCGGCCGATGCGTCTGGAGTGACGGACATGATGTCGATAAAATTGCCGCTCTGGCTTCGCTTTTTCCTGCTTATCGGCGTCGCCGTCTTTGCGGCAGGCGCAGGTCTCCTTGCCTATCGGTACTACACTCGCCCGGTAACGCTGACCGTGGCGGTTGGCTCGATCGACGGCGAGGCTGCCAAGGCAATGTCAGCCATCGCAAGCGAGTTCGTTTCAACGAACGCGCCGGTCCGGCTCAAGGTCATCGACAGCGGCACAGCGCTTGAGGCTGCCGCCGCTTTCTCCGCGACCAAGGTCGATCTCGCTGTGGTTCGCGGCGATGTCGGCGACTTGTCGCAGGCGCAAGCCGTCGTCGTCGTCAGCCATATGGTCGTACTGATCATCGCGCCACCGGGATCGTCCATCGACAGCATTGGCAGCCTGAAGGGCCGCACGGTCGGCGTGGTCGGCGGAGCAGTGAACGCCAAAATTGTCGATGCGTTGACCAAGGAATATAACCTGGCAAGTGCAAAAGTTGCGTTCAAGAACCTTGCTTTGACGGATGTCCGGCAGGCCATTCAGTCAAAGCAGGTCAGCGCCCTGCTCGTCACGACCCCGCTCGCCGAAAAATACCTCTCGCTCGTTCGCGGATTTTTTCAGCTCGATCATAAAAAGGTTCCGGTACTGATCCCCATCGAGTCCGCGGCGGTAATAGCAGAGACCGAACGTGCCTTTGAAAGCTTCGACGTCCCGAAGGGCACGCTGCGGGGATCGCCGCCGGTCCCGGAAGACGACCTGACGACCTTGAGGACCTCACTATACCTGGTTGCGCAGAAGAAGCTCGGCACCGATCTGGTAACCAGCCTCACGCAGGCGATCATGAGCGCGCGCAGGACTCTTCTGCGCGAGCAGCCGATTTTCGCTCAGATCACCGCGCCGAGCACCGACCAGGATGCCTACCTTCCGCTGCACCCTGGAGCGGCGGCCGTCTATAACAGCACGACGCAGAGCTTCATGGATGAATACGGCAACTGGATCTATTTGACGCCGATGATACTGGGTGGCGTTGCCACCATGCTTGCGGCGGCGTGGAAATTCCTGCGCATCGGCAACCGCGCAACCGAGGGCCCGCTCGATTCTCTCTATGCCTTGGCGCGTCGGATTCGGAAAGTCGATACAGAGGACGAGCTTTCGGATATCGAAGAGGAAATCGACGGCATTCTAAGGGCGGAGCGCGCCAAATCCGCTGATGGAGACGAGAGCGCGGTGGATGATGCCACATTGAACGTGGCAGCCCACCGGCTGGAGAACTTGATTCACGACCGACGCGCATTGATTGCGAAAAGACCCGCAGTTGCCCCCGCGGCCTAAGCGACTCACGGCATGGGAGATCAAGTGATTTGCAACGTCGGTGAGTTGCCCTTCGCTCCCGTCTTGCGCGCGTATCGGCTTTGCATGCCGATACGCACGCAAGCAGCGAGTTCACCGGGCAACGCAAAGAGAAGGCCTACTTGCCGTCGTTCCAGATATCGGTCGTCATCTTCCAGTCATTTCCGACCTTTTCCCAAACCACAACATACTTCCCGCTCACTTCCTGTGGCGTCGGGCCCTTGGTCTTCAGGCTGAAATTCCCGA
Organism: Bradyrhizobium sp. JYMT SZCCT0180; assembly: GCF_018130165.1. Taxonomy (GTDB): domain Bacteria; phylum Pseudomonadota; class Alphaproteobacteria; order Rhizobiales; family Xanthobacteraceae; genus Bradyrhizobium. The sequence continues at coordinate 435,609 of NZ_JAFCLZ010000001.1, forward strand.
TCTCGCGTGCCGCAGAGGGGCCGAGCGGCTTGACGTCAAGGACGGTGAGTTTCGGATCGCCTACTTGTTCGGCCATGCTTTTCCACATTGCCTCGATCGCCGCTCGGCCCTGCACCATCGCAGCACCGGGCGGAAGTGCGATGGCATCAGCGGTGTAGAATGACGCCATCGCGGCGAAATCCGCCTTGTTGAAGAATTCGATCCATTTGGCGTTTGTCGCCTCGATCTCGGCCTTCTGTGCCGACGCTGGTCCGATCAACGCCAGCACGAATGCAATCACCAGTGCCATCCTGCTCATGATCAGCTCCATCTTTTGAATGAAGTTCCCCGGTCGGTTCGCGCATCTCGGTCTCCGTTCCGATACTGCGTGCATGCCGATCGGCACATGCAATTTTACCGCACGGGCATGTTCCTGAGACTCGCCCTATCGGGTTACCCTTGGTCGGCGCGGCCGCCCAAGACAGCGGCGGAAACGAACGAAAGCCCACGCCTCGCAGTGTCCAATTAATTCACAACATCATCCCCGTTAACCATACCTATATACGATGGTGTGAATTGACATCGTCGAAAAAATTTTAGTCGAGAGTCGCAAATCGAACCGACCGCCACGTTTTCGCAGGGCACTGTGGTGCGGGGCTGGATTGAAGCTCATCAAAAAACAGATCGAACACGGAGCGTGAGCTCTCGTGACGCAAGCGAGCGTCTCGGGAAAGGGCTTTCGCTTGAGAAAGGTAATGCCGCAGTGAGTGAAAGCGAAACGAAAGTCGCAGCGAACGGAACGAGTGTATTCGGGATGCCGCTGTTGGAACTCCCGAAGATCGCGTTGCCTGGCGTGAGCTTCGAGTTGGCCGAGCAGGGTTTTGCCCGCGCGCGGGAAGGTTGCGAGAAGATGAAGGTCGCGTCAGAGGCGATGACGGAAGCGCTGCGCGAGAGTTATTCGAGCAATGCCAGAAGCACGACAGACTACGGGCTCAAGGTGCTCGAAATCTCAAACGCCAACGCCGTCTCCGCGATCGATTTCTTCGTCAATCTGCTGGGCAGCAAATCAGTTTCGGATGTCTTTACCCTGTCCGCGTCCCAAGCGCGCAAGACCTTCGACGCCGCATCCGGCCAGAACAAGGAATTGCTGGCCCTTGCCCAGAAGCTTGCGACGGAAACGGGTGAGCCGATCAGAGATCACTTCGCCAAGATTCTGCACAAAGCCAGCTAGAAAAGCGGCACCCAATTCACAAAGAGGATTCGTTCAAGGAGGGATCCGGCCGGTTGGATTAAGCCCTGCAACGAGCATGCCCACCCCATGCTCGATCAGACAAATGCACAGGTGCGCTATGCCCCCCAGTCACCGCACCGACAAGAGGCGCAAATCCAACCGGCCGGTGCTTTGCTGCAAAGACAGCAAGTACCATTTCAAGGGAGGGACACATGGGTATGGTTATGGTGAAATGTCCGCAAAGCGGACGCGCGATCCCCACCGGCATCAAGATCGATCGCGAGAGCTTTGGACGTAGCGCGGTGTTCTTCTCGCGCACTCATTGCCCGATATGCAGCACCTATCACGACTGGTTCGCGCGGGAAGCTTGGGTCCACGAGCCGAGCATCCGGACGCGGCGTCTCGGCGCGGGCTCCAGCGCCTGACCGTCGCGGCGCAATGGGGGACACCATGGCGCGCATGGAAATCTCAACTGAAACATCGACCTGGCTGCTGCAGGCCAGGGACTTTCTTGAAGAAGCACGACGGCTGAAGCCGGGCCCCGCGCGCAACGAGCTGCGCCAGACGGCAAAGGTGCTGCACGAGCTTGCCAAGCTCGAGGCAAAGAAACGACACAACGGGAAGAAACGACGCAACGGCCAGTCGCAGCGCGGCTAGGTCCGCGGTCGCGCGCTCACACGACATCGCCCGATTCAGTTTCCGGGATGCGCGCGCCAACGGGCGCAGCCGCCGCGCGTGATCGGGCCGTGTTCGACGAAAAGATCTCCTCGACTTCGAGACGCATGGTGCCGTGGCATTCGCACGATGCCGCCGCGAGCCGCGATCGGTCGATCTCGATCCGGCCTCGTTGATCGGACCTGATCGCTCCGGCAGCGCGCAGTTTGCCCATCAGGAGGGTCACCGTCGTTCGTCGCACACCAAGGATCTGCGACAACGCCTGTTGGGTGAGCGGGAGAACGTCGTGGTCGATGCGGTCGCGAAACTGCAGCAGCCAGCGGGCCATGCGGGCTTCGACCGGGTGCAGCGCATTGCAGGCCGAGCCGAGTTGGAACTGTACCAGCATCGCCCTGACGTGATTCTGGACCAGGTGCCGGATCGCCGGACTGCGATTGAAGGCGGCGTGAAAGCGCGACGCAGGAATCCGCGAGGCGATGCCCGCCGCACGAACGACCGCGGTAACGGCCGAAGGTGACGGCCCGAGCACTGAAAGAATGCCGATTGCCCCCTCGCGCCCGACCGCGGCGGTGGCGACCGTCTGCCCGTCCGCCATGTCGATCATCAGCGAGATGGCGCCGCTATGAGGGAAAAGGACATGCTCGATCGGATCACCCGCTCGCGAAATGACCGCGTCCGGATCGAGTGCGACCGTCTCCAGCACGGGCCCCAGCAGATCGAGGTCCGACGGCGGCAGCGCGGCAAGAAGGCGGTTACCGGTTCCGCCCAGAGGTTTCACTGAAGCGAGCCCGCGATCAGACATTCGCGGCCTTCTTCATTTGGAGCGTCTTCATTTGGAGTGTCGCAAAACGGCGATCTTGCTCCGAGATCAACCCCACCCTGGTACGCCTTTACTCTCGACAACAAATTTTCCCCCAATACAAAACTCCTAACCATCGGCCGCGATGTGGATTTCTCCTCGCAGCATCGCAAAGAGTTAGATGCAAATGCGACGGACGCAACAACAAAATGCGCATGCATAGCTCCGTAGTAATGCGGAACGCGTGGTTCCAATTCCGGCACACGGCACACGATGGAAGCGGACGCGACCTATCGGTGCGCGGGCCCATTATGATATCGGCAGGTAGCATTTTTGAGACGTGACGGTGGACCCCGACAATATCCGTGAACGGAAATCGTCGGCGGTCAGGCGCTTAAGCCGCGCGATGAGGTGAACGCTCGCGATCGGAGGTTGCTATTGTCTGTGGCAATATGGACGCCGCGGCCGTCTTGAGTGACAATGTCTGCTGTTGGCGAAGTGCCAGCGGTGGCCACATGCCGCCTGATACGAAACACAAGAGCGGCATCAAGACGCCCCGCAATGGAAACTCCCCATGCTGATCCCCCTTGCCGACGTGCCGCGCTGGTATGCCGGGCGCAAACCGAAAGACACGATCGCGATCAGCCATGGCGCTGAGACGCTGACCTGGGAGCAGCTGGAGCGCAATGCCAACGCCCGTGCCCGCGCCTTTGCGGCCAAGGGCGTCAAGCCGGGCGATTTCGTCGCCATCGGCCTGCCCAACAGCAACGCGTTTTTCGAGACCACGTTTGCGGTGTGGAAATGCGGCGCGACGCCGACCTCGCTGACCTGGCGGTTGCCGCGCGGCGAGGCGGCTGCGGTGCTGGGGATTCTCAAGCCTTCGCTTGTCGTCGGTGGCCAGCCGGACTGGAATGCGCCCAACGCGCTACCGATTGATTTCAGGCCGGACGGGTTTTCCGGAGATCCGATCGACAACCCGGTGGCGCGCTACTGGAAGGCGATGACCTCTGGCGGCTCGACCGGCCGGCCGAAGGTGATCCTCGACCACCGGCCCGCCGTGATCGATACCGCGGGCCCCGCCGCGCTCGGCATGCCGCTCGGCGCTTCGCTGCTCAACCCCGGGCCGCTCTACCACAACGCGCCCTTCATTGTTTCGCACACCGCGCTGTTCCATGGCGGGCGCGTCACCGGCCTCGTCAAGTTCGACGCCGAGGAATGCCTGCGCCTGATCGAAGCGAGCCGGGTGCAGTGGGTCAATTTCGTGCCGACCATGATGCACCGGATCTGGGCGCTGCCGGACGGGGTGCGGAGCCGCTACGATCTGTCGAGCCTGCAAATCGTGTTTCACATGGCCGCGCCAATGCCGCCATGGCTGAAGGAAAAATGGATCGAATGGCTCGGGCCCGAGCGCATCTATGAGCTCTATGGCGGCACCGAAGCACAGGGCGCCTGCATCATTTCGGGCGTCGAATGGCTCGAACACAGGGGATCGGTCGGCAAGATCGCCGAGACCTCCCGCCTGCGCATCATCGGCGAGGACGGCAACGAGGTCCCGACCGGCGAGACCGGTGAAATCTATTTCCTGCCCAATGACGGCGCCGGCAGCTCCTATCATTACCTCGGCGCCGAACCAAAACGCCGCGCCGACGGCTGGGAATCGCTCGGCGACATCGGAAGGCTGGACGCCGACGGCTATCTGTATCTCGGCGACCGGCTCGCCGACATGATCCTGCGCGGCGGCGCCAACATCTACCCGGCCGAAATCGAGGCTGCGGTATCCGCGCATCCGCAAGTTCGCTCCTGCGTCGCGGTCGGCCTGCCTGACGCCGAGTTCGGCCAGCGCGTGCACGCAATCCTGGAACTTGGGCCCGACGCCGACGCGCAATCGGTCGCCGACGGCATGGGCGATTTTCTCTCCGACCTGCTCAGCCGCTACAAGCACCCGGAAAGTTTTGAAGTGGTCGACGTCGGCCTGCGCGATGATTCCGGCAAGGTCCGCCGCACCCTGCTGCGCGACGAGCGCGCCGCCTGGCTGAAGGAGAACCGCGCGTTCCGGATATTGCCGGCGCGGGCGCGGGCCAAGGCGGAGTGAGAAAAAGGGCCGGGATAAACTACATTCTTGGCCTCGACAGCGCGTCCTTGCTTACAAACAGCAGGCGCCGACGAAAGGCCGTCGGACTCTCTGCAAGCAGCACCCCCTTGAGAGACTGCAAACCGCCCGCGAAGAAAGGTTCACGAAGCCCGTTACCATGGGTCTCGCTCCACTCCGGTATCGGCAGCCCGTAAACGCGCGCAAGATGCTCGGCGACTGCCGCCACGTAGGCGTCGTGCACGGCGTCAATGGAAGCCGGCCGCTCTTCGATCGCTCGCTGGCGTGACTCCACGTTCGTATAAAACGAATCGAGAAACTCCCGAAGCGACGGGTCGAACTTCTGTTCGCCGGCCTGGACCCGACGGACCACCTCGCCCAACGATCCTGGTTTTCTGCGGAACAGATTCATGGCGGGCTCGACGAGCCAGTGGGGTGACCATCGCCTCGGTCAATGTCCAGGTTTGAAAAAATTTCTTCAAGTCCCAACCGTGTTTTGGGTTGGAGCATGTTTTGCGGGTAGAATTTTTCGACCAAGGTCAGGGCATCCTCGCTTTTCTTGATACCTATTGCCCGAGCGAGAAGCTTGATGTCATCGATGTCCGAGTTCGTTTCAATGCCTCCGACTCGCATCGCCCGGCATTTCATCGCAAACAGGTATTCCGGTTTCGCCGTATATACACGCAGACCTGGCTGGTCCTCCGTCGGATAGGTCTTAAACAAGGCCTTCACATCGGGCTCAGCGTCTCTGCCGCTGAGCCATCCCTTCACGCCGTCGTTCAACCAGTTTTTGTCCCACCCGAACTCCTCGGCCATCTCCGCCGCGAGCCTTTTGATGAAGTCTTTGTTTCCCTCGAATACCGCATCGACGTCGCCGGTGTTGATCTGTCTGTTCAAGGTGAGCAGGAGAGCCGATCCGCCATATATCGCGATCTCGACGGTGCGACCGGCCGCAAATGCTCTCTGGCCAAGTTCGGCAAGGGCATGCTCCAGAGTTGACCGATCGAAATTCTTATCGCCGCTCATGGTTCGTTCTTCCGCAACCAGTAAACGATACGCTTTTAGCACGAAAGCTGCCAGCAAACCGCTTCGTCGTTACGATCCGGGAGGGCTCCCGGGCCGGCTCAGGACATCCGTTTGTTCCGGAGCGATCATGTCGTCCAGCGCGCGGGCCAAAACGGATTGAAGGCAACCGGCCAGGGCTCCCAAAAGCCAACCCTCTCTTTCAGCGATATTTAAACACGATACATCCTGAGGTAGGATACTCTGGCCGGTACGCCGACTCCGATCGGCCGCCTCGCATTGGAACATGACATGTCTTTCCGCAGGGATAACAGGGCCTACGAGGCCTGGCTCGCCACGCAGTGCGACGTCGTCAAAAAGGATATCGCCTACAAGCACAAACGGATGAAGAAGACCCCCTTCATCTTTCTGCGGGCGACCTATTTCCGCTGGGCCAGAAAAATCGGCGACTGGTGTCCGGAGCTGATGGATGCGCCGCAGTTGCTTTCGGTCGGCGATCTGCATCTGGAGAATTTCGGGACCTGGCGCGATGCGGACGGCCGCCTGGTCTGGGGCATCAACGATTTCGACGAAGCCGCTGTCATGCCCTACGTGCTCGATCTGGTCCGGCTCGCGGCCAGCATCCAGCTTGCGCCGAATCCGGCGGTCGATCCCAGGCATGCCGCCAGCGCCCTGCTCCGGGGCTATCGTGACGGCCTTAAAGAGCCACGGCCGGCGCTGCTGTTCGAAGACCAAAGCTGGTTGCGGCCCTATGCCGAACCTGAGGAAGACAGGCTGAAGGAGTTCTGGAAGGAAGTTGCCGACTACCCGGATTACAAGCCGCCGCCCGCGATCGCCAAAGCGCTGATCGAAAGCCTGCCTGACGGCGTGGACAAAAAGCGCATCCGATTATGTCGCCTGCTCTACAAGGGTGGCGGCAGCCTGGGGCGGCCGCGCTACGTCGCGGTCGGCGCCTGGCGCGGCGGGCAGGTATTGCGCGAGGCAAAGGCGCTGGTGCCCTCGGCGTGGACATATGCCAACGGCCAAACATCCGGCAAGAAATCTGGCAAGAAATCCAGCAAGTCGAATTTCCTGGCGCTGGCGAACAGCCGCTATCGCGCGCCGGATCCGTTTCTCGACGTGCGCCATCAATTCATCTTTCGGCGCATCGCCGCCGATTCCCGCAAGATCGAGCTGGGTGATGCCGCCGGCAGGAAATTGCACCTCAAGCTGCTGGAGGCGATGGGACTGGAAGTGGCGTCGGTCCACGCGGCCGGCGCGGTGCCGGTCGAGGCGCTGCAGGCTGACCTTGCGAAACGCCCGCGCGGCTGGCTGAACGCCGCCGCGGCGGTTGCGGCCGACAAAGTCAAGCGCGATTATCGGGAATGGCGGAGCTGACGCGCCTTCCATCGGTGTACGGATCGCAAGCCGCGTTCGATCCGCGATCTCGATCCGCGGCCGTTTCGCTGATATAATCCGGCAAAGGCTGCCGCTGACAGGACCATGATCTATTCGGGTTGCGCGGCGTTGGTTAGCTGCGCGCAACCGTATGGGAGACCCTTCATGCCCTCTTTGACCGAATGGAAAGTGCCGCCGGCCAACCAGCCGCGCCCGGGCGATTACAGTTTTGATCTCGACCGCGCACTGGCCTCGGTGGTCGGGCTGCATTCGATTATCCCCGCCGACGCCTTCAGCGCGGAAACACTCGGCACCGAGCGCGCCGGCAATGGCGTTCTGATCGACGACGGCCTGGTGCTGACCATCGGCTATCTCATTACCGAGGCCGAGACCGTGTGGCTGCATCTGGGCGACGGCCGCGTGATGCAGGGCCATCCGCTCGGCTTTGACTTCGAATCCGGCTTCGGCCTGGTGCAGGCGCTCGGACGTCTCGACATCGAGCCGCTGCCGCTCGGCTCTTCCGCCATCACCAGGGTCGGCGACCGCGTCGTGCTCGGCGGCGCCGGCGGCCGCACGCGATCGGTCGCGAGCCAGATCGCGGCCAAGCAGGAATTCGCCGGCTATTGGGAGTATCTGCTGGATGAAGCGCTCTTTACCCACCCCGCGCATCCGAACTGGGGCGGCACCGGGCTGATCTCCGGCCGGGGCGAATTGATCGGCATCGGCTCGCTGCAGCTCGAACGCGAGCGCGAGGGCAAGGCCGAACACGTCAACATGATCGTGCCGATCGACCTGTTGAAGCCGGTGCTCGACGACTTACGCAAGTTCGGCCGCGTCAACAAGCCGGCGCGGCCATGGCTCGGGATGTTTTCGACCGAGATCGACAACCGCATCGTGGTGGTCGGCGTCGCCGGCAAGGGTCCCGCGGCGCGCGCCGAAATCAAGACCGGCGACGTCATCCTCGCGATCAACGGCGACAAGGTCACCAGCCAGACCGGCTTCTACCGAAAACTCTGGTCGCTCGGACCGGCCGGCGTCGACGTGCCGCTCACGGTCTATCATGAGGGCGTCACTTTCGACGTCGTGCTGACCTCGGTCGAACGCGCCAAGCTGCTGAAGGCGCCGAGACTTCACTGAGCAAGACTTCACTGAGCAAGACTTCACTGAGCAAGACTGCGCTAAGAAGACTGCACCGAGAACGCGGCGCCAGAACAAAAGCTCCAATAAACAGGGAATGCGCAATGAGCGAGGCCGTGGTGGACGACATCGTGGCTGTGCTGCCGCCGCTGTTGCAATCGCTCGAAGCGCTCGGCTTTGTCGCGCGCCATCTGAACCCGCCGGATTTTGGTCGCGTGATGGAAGCGGCCGGCACGCCTGACGAGGCGCTGCGCGCGGTGCGCCCGCGGCTATTGCGTTGGCCCGCGGAATTCAGCGATATCAAGACCGTGCTCGAAACCGCCAGCGACGCGGCGCTCGCCGCCTTTGACGGCCTGCGCGAGGTGCAGAACGGCAACGGCGATCTGGTCAGCGTGTTTCGGGCGCTGCGCTATTCGCCGCGCGCGCAGGAGGCGCTCTATGCGCTGGTCGAAAAATTGCCGCCGGTCAGCGAGTTCTTCGTCGAGCCTTCGCTCCGCGAGGATACCGATCTCGCCGCACGGCTGGCGCAACCGGCCAATGAAAACACCGGAATTTTTCACGACCATAACGAGCCCGGCAGCCGCGGTGGCTTCTCGCTCTATGTGCCGGAATATTATACGCCGGACCGTGCCTGGCCGCTGGTGATGGCGCTGCATGGCGGCAGCGGCAATGGCCGCGGTTTTCTGTGGAGCTGGCTGCGCGACGCGCGAAGCCACGGCGCCATCCTGATCGCGCCGACCGCGACAGGAAATCCTTCGAACAGCAAAACCACCTGGGCCTTGATGGGCGAGGATACCGACACGCCGAACCTGATGCGCATCCTGGAACAGGTGCGCTCGCGCTGGAACATCGACGCGCAAAAAATGCTGCTGACCGGCATGAGCGACGGCGGCACCTTCTGCTATGTCAGCGGGCTCGAAAGCGGCTCACCGTTCACGCATCTCGCGCCGGTCTCGGCGACGTTCCATCCGCTGATGGCTGAAATGGCGGATGCGGAGAGACTGCGCGGCCTGCCGATCCACCTCGTGCATGGCAAGCTCGACTGGATGTTTCCGGTACAGGTAGCGCGGCAAACTCGGCAATTGCTATCAGTTGCCGGCGCCGAGGTGACCTATCGCGAGATCGACGATCTCAGCCACACCTACCCGCGCGAGATCAACGCGCCAATGCTGGCCTGGCTGCGCGGGAAATCGGCCGACGGCGCCTGAGGCGCCATGTTTCGTCATTGCCTGCAACAAACGCGAAGCGTTTGTGCAAGGGAGCGATAGCGACGAAGCAATCCATCTGTCCACTTGCGGCGCGATGGATTGCTTCTCTAACGCTCGCAATGACGCGGATGGGACGTGCTTGCTCGCTCAGACCATGCCACCATTGGCGCGCAGGGTTTGGCCATTGATCCACGAGCCGTCGGGACCGGCGAGGAAGGCGACGCTGGCGGCGATGTCCTCGGGCGTGCCGAGCCGTTCCAGCGGATTCATCTTGGCGAAGCGCTCGATGACTTCCTGCGTCTTGCCCTTGAGGAACAGGTCCGTCGCGGTCGGTCCCGGCGCCACCGCGTTGACGGTGATCGAACGGCCACGCAGCTCCTTGGCCAAGACCGCCGTCATGGTTTCGATCGCAGCCTTGGTCGCGGCATAAACGCCGTAGGTCTCGATCCGGGTTCCGACCACGCTGGTCGAGAAGTTGACGATGCGGCCGCCGTCGCGCAGCCTTCTCGCGGCTTCGCGCATCGCGTTGAAACTGCCCTTGAGATTGATCGCGACCTGCTGGTCGAACAACGCGTCGTCGCTGTCGGCGATTTTTGCCAGCTTCATGATGCCGGCATTGTTGACGAGCACGTCGATACCGCCGAACGCCGCTTCCGCCGCATCGAACATGCCGCGCACCGCGCTCGCGTCGCTGACATCGGCCCTGGCGGTCAGCGCCCTGCCGCCCTTGCCCTCGATCTTGCGGGCCAGCGCCTCGGCCGACTTGGTGTCGCCGGAATAGTTGATGACGACGGTGAAGCCGTCGGCCGCGAGCCGTTCGGCGACCGCAGCGCCAATCCCGCGCGAAGCACCGGTTACGATTGCTACCTTATTGGTTTCGTTTGACATTTTATCTCTCCCACGATTGAGCGGCTTCGGCCGCTGCTGATGGAAGAAACCTATGGCTTTCCCCTGCCCGGATAATCATGCATTAATTGTCATCACTATCCGAAAATAACGAATAATATCATGGACCGATTTGACGCGATGCGGGTGTTCACACGGGTGGTGGAGCGGCGCAGTTTTTCGCTCGCGGCCGATGATCTCGGCCTGCCGCGCTCGACGGTGACCGACGCCGTGAAGACGCTGGAAGCGCGTCTCGGCGTGCGGCTGCTGGAGCGGACCACGCGGCAGGTCCGCCCGACGCTGGATGGCGAAGCGCATTACCGGCGCTGCCTTTCCCTGATTGCCGATCTCGAGGATGCCGAAGGCGCGTTCGGCGGCGCCAGGCCGAAGGGAATGTTGCGGCTCGAAGTGCAGGGCACGCTGGCGCGACACTTCCTGCTGCCGAACCTGCCGGGCTTTTTCGCGCAATACCCCGACATCGAAATCAATATGAGCGAGAGCGATCGCTGGATCGACCTAATCCGCGAAGGCGTCGACTGCGTGTTGCGCTTCGGCCATCTGCCGGACAGCGACATGATCGCGCGGCAGGTGGTGGCGCTGGAGCGCTTGACCTGTGCCGCGCCAAATTATTTCGCGCGCTACGGCACGCCGACTGATCCGGACACGCTCGACGGTCATCACATGATCGGGCTGCGCTCGCTCACGACGGGACGGTTGCGGCCGATGGAGTTCATGATCGGCGATGCGTTGCGCGAGATCCCGTTGCCGGTGGTGATGTCGGTAACGGGACCTGAAAGCTATCTCGCCACAGCGCGGCTTGGCCTTGGGCTTGTGCAAGTGCCGCGCTTTCACGCCGAGACCGATCTGGCGAACGGCACGCTGATCCAGGTGCTGGCGGATTGTCCGCCGCCATCGGTGCCGGTATCGCTGCTCTATCCGCGCAACCGCCAGCTCTCGCCGCGCGTGCGCGTGTTCATCGAGTATGTGATGCGGGCGTTCGGTCGCATTTGATGCGGAACTTTCCGCCACGCACCACGTTATCAGCGCATCATCGGAGGACGTGATGCGAACTTTTTTTGGAATGATTTTGGGCGCGCTGCTGCTGGTCTGCGGCGTTTACGTCTATGATTCGATGAACACGTCGAGTGTGGCGAACGGTCAGGTCGCGCAGGCCAACCGCACCATCGTCAACTGGGACGTGGCCGCGACCGACTGGAAGGCGCTGAAAACGCGCGCCCATGAGGAATGGACCAAGATCGCGTCGAAATGATTACCCGACTTCGCAGTTCAGTGGCTTCATCCTTCGAGACGGCGCTTCGCGCCTCCTCAGGATGAGGTCTAGACCCTCATGGTGAGGAGCACGGCAACGCCGTGCGTCTCGAACCACGAGGCCAACACAACTCCCCCTCAATTGCTCGCCTTCGCCTTCCGCGCGTCCTTGATGACCATTTCGAACTCCGCCATGGTCAGGATGCCGGGCACGCGGAACTTGCCGACGATAAAGGACGGCGTGCCGCGGAAACCGAAGGCTTCGGCCTGGGCGTGGTTGCGGGCCAGGATGGCGTCGATCGCCTTGGCGTTGGTGGTGAGGTCGCGGTTGAGGCGGTCCATGTCGATGCCCTTCTCAGCGAGCAATTCGCGGGCGCGCGCCTCGGTCAGCCGTGAACTGACGCCGATCATTGCCTCGTGCGCCAGCAGGAACTTGTCCTGATACTTGGCCGCCAGCGCCATCCGCGCCGTGATCTTGGAAACTTCGCCGAGGATCGGCCAGTCCTTCAACACCAGTCGGACCTTGCCGTCGTCCTGCACCACCTGCGCGATCTCGGGCGCGATCTTGCGGCAATAGGGACAATTATAGTCAAACCATTCGACGATGTTGATGTCGCCGTCGGGGTTGCCGGCCGCGGGAATATCCGGGTCGCGCAGCACCAGCGCTTCGGTCAGCACCGCGTCATCATGCGCAAAGGCCTGATGTGGCATCGCCGCGGTGCCGAGCAAGGTTGCTCCGGCGCCCATCAGGCCGAGCGCTTCGCGCCGGCTGGGTCCCGGATTGGTTGCGGCTGGTTTGTTCTGCTGGTTCATTGCTGCTCTCGCGACGGCCCTCACCCCTGTCTACGCCCAGGATGAGGATATGTTACGCGCCAGCATATAGAGCGCCACCGCAATAATGACCACGGCGAACACAATGTTGAGGGCGCCGCGCCGCTCGGCGAGGAGACGGGCGGAGCGGGTGCCGGCCAAGCCGCCGGTAATACCGCCTGCGACGAACAACCCCGCCAGCGCCCAGGAGACGAGGCCGGACCAGGCATAGCTCGCCGCGGTGGTCATGCCGAACGCGGTGACGGCGACCAGGGAGGAACTGACCGCGTTCATGATCGGCATCCCCGTCGCCAGCATCAACGCCGGCACGATCAGGAAGCCGCCGCCGATGCCGAAGAAGCCTGATAGCGTTCCGGTCGCCAGGCCAAGGCTGACGATGGCCGGCATGTTGGCCATCGACATCTTGACATCAGGCAGCCCGATCCGCGACCGCGTCTTCAGCATCAGCAGCGCGATCACGATCATGACCAGCGCAAACAGCGCCAGCAGTTTCTGGCCGTCGACCATCTTGCCGAGGATCGAGCCGCCGAAGGCGCCGGCCATCCCCGCGACAGCAAATGTCAGCGCGCAGGACCACACCACCGTGCCGCCGCGCGCATGGTTGGACAGATTGACCGCGGCATTGGCGGCGACCGCAATCGCGCTGGTGCCGATCGCGACATGGGGTTCGGGCACGCCGACCACATAGACCATCAGCGGCACCGCCAGGATCGAACCGCCGCCGCCGACCAGGCCGAGCGAAAACCCGACCAGCATCCCCGACGCCAGTCCCAGCACGCTTTGCGCCGTGGAGATGATCAAGATGGAAGACTCATGTGCACGGCAGAACCATAGAAGGAATTTCTATGATCCGCCATGGCTGCAGCACAAATCTGCCCTGCAACAGGCGTTCAGCGTATGTGTGATGCTCCGAGCAATGTCCGACGTCAGGCGGGCGCGAGCGCCTTGTTCTGCAATGGTGCGCTGGCGCGGCGCGGCAGCGCCATCAGCGTCCCCGTCATGGTCGCGACCAGGGTTTCAACACCCTCGTGCTCCGCATAGGCACGGCCTTCGCACACGGTGAGCGTACGGCCCGGCTTGACGACGGTGGCGCGGAAGGCAAAGCGCTGGCCGCGCGCCGGCGCCAGCAGGTTGGTCTTGAACTCCACGGTCAGGATGTCGGAGCCAACGGGCATCAGCGTGAAGGCGGCGATGCCGCAGGCACTGTCGAGCCCGGCGGTGATGATACCCGCATGCACGAAACCGTTCTGCTGGGTGAAGTCGCTCGAATAGGCCATCGCAAGCTCGACCTCGCCCGGCTCCAGCCGCGCGATCGAAATCCCGAGCGTGCGCATCGCGTGCTGGCGCTCGAACGTGTCCGTCGCGATGCTGCGATAGTCAGGGTTTTTCGGCTCGAATCGCGCCATGCCGCTCATGCCGGCACCGCCTCAGCCGGGCTGAGATGCTTCAGCGCGGTGTTGCGGATCTCGGGCGAGAACGGCATCGATTTGTGGGCCTGCCGGTCGAGGTGCACGGCGGTGATTTCACAGCTCGCTGATATCTCGCCGGTTTCCGCGTTGCGCATCTCGTGCAGGAAGCGAATCGATTTTTCGCGGATTTCCAAGAGCCGGCTTTTGACTTCGACGATATCGCCGGCGAAAAGTTCGCGCTTGTAGCTGATGTTCTGCTGCACGCCGGCCATGCCGCGGCCGGATTCGCGCAAATAGGAAGGCGTCAGCCCGAGCCGTGCGAACATATTCCAGTTCGCCTCGTCGAATTTGCCGACATACCACATGATGTTCATGTGCCCGACATGATCGCATTGCCACGGATAGACCGTGCCGCGATAGGTCGCGTCAGTCTCCATCGTCTCGCTCCCGCTTGCCGTTCCTGGTCGGTTTTCGATTTTGATACGGTAGCGTATCAGGGCGGATGCGGGTTAGCAATACGGTACCGTATCAAGAATTGGTGAGTCGCTGACATGACCGACGGCAAGAGCGAAACCTGGATCGAGGCCGGCATGGCGGAAATCGCCCGCACCGGCGTCGAGGGCGTGCGGGTCGAGGTGCTGGCGAAGAATCTTGGCGTCACCAAGGGCGGCTTCTATCGCCGCTTCAAGGATCGCGCGGCGCTGCTCGACGGCATGCTGCAAAACTGGAGCACCGGGCGCATCGCGGCGATCGAAAGGCAGACCAGCCTCGATGGCGCCACCGCGCGCGAACGCCTGCGGGCGCTGGTCGCGCTTTATTCGGAACGGATGAATACCGAAGGCATGGCGGTGGAGCTTGCGATCCGGCAATGGGCGCGATCCGACGAGGCCGCGGCCGCCGCGGTCGCCAGCGTCGATGCCGCGCGCCTGCAGAATGTCGGGCAGCTCTATCGGGCGGCGGGGTTGGCCGCAGAGGAAGCCGACGCGCAGGCGTTCCTGTTCTACTGCTTCATCTTCGGCCAGAGCCTGCTGTTCCTCGAACGCGGCCCGCGCAAGCGCGCGCAGCTGATCGCAAGGTCAGCCGAGAAGCTGCTTGAGGATGAAGGCTAGGCGCGTGACGATTTTGAATCGAATCGGCACCCGTCATCCCCGCGCAACGGCTTCGCCGTTGTCGCTGGAGGTGCGAGCGGAGCGAGCCTCGAAGGATGGGCCACGGGCGCGTCTCATCCTTCGAGGCGCGCAAGAGCGCGCACCTCAGGATGACGCGTAGAACTAGCTAGGCGCGGCCGAACCAATTGGCCGCGCCCTGAGAACTCAGCCTTGGCTCAAGCCGTGGGTTTCAGCTTCTTGGTGCATTCGCTGTAATAGCCGCCGCCCTTCTGGATCCATTTCAGGCCACCATTGGCGTTGGTGGTCTTGTTGGCGTTGTACTGATCGACGCAGGTGTGCATGCGCTGCTTGCCGGCAGTTTCCTTGGAATATTTCGGATCCACGGCGCTCGGATAGACCGCAGGTCCCGACGGCGCGGCCGGCGCAGCTGCTTCCTTGGCGGGCGCGGCTTCCTTCTTGGCCTTGGCTTCCTTGGGCGCGGCAGCGGGTGCCGCGGCCGGCGCGGCTGCTGGCGCCGCGGCGGTGGCATCCGCACCGCACTGTGCCTTGCGGAAGTCATTCCATTTCTGGCCGCCGAGCGTGCCGGCGGTCTTGGCGGCCTGGTATTTCGCGCTGCATTCCTGCGCGGTGAGGGCTTGCGCCGGCGACGTCACCATGAACGCCGCAAAACCCGACACCGCCATTGCGCAGAGTATTCTTGCTTGATTGGTCATCCCAAAACTCCTTGGAGCAGTTCAACCGGGGCAAATTAGCTTGCCCCATTCAACTTGGGCAGGTCGTCCTTGTGCAGTTACTGTGCAATCATTCAGGGGTTTTGACCTGCACCGCCATCCTAACGCAACCAAAGCTTGCGGCAACGAAAGCCGCGATTTTCCGTTCAAAATAATGTGGCTGTCAAAGACGCGGATAGTCCGGTCCATTCACTTAACGTTCAGCATCACGGCGCGACGGTCGCGCCCTTGTCTTCAATCCGAGGTGCCCCATGAAGATCTCTTCCCTTGTCACCGCGACCGCGATTGCTTCGTTCCTGCTGATGGGCGCCGCGTCGGCGCAAACCGCCGCGCCGGCTGCCAAGACCGAGGCGCCGAAGACCGAAACCAAGGCACCGGCCGACAAGAAGGCCGCCGCGAAGCCGCGGACGCCAGGCTCGCTCGAATGCTCCAAGCAGGCCGACGAGAAGGGGCTGAAGGGCAAGGAACGCAAGAAATTCCGTTCCGCCTGCAAGAAGGAATTCGCCGACAAGGAAAAGGCGGCGGGAGCGAAGTGATCACTGCCCTTGCTGTTTCAAGGCAAGGACTAGTTCGCATCCGCATGTTTGACGGTATTGCCTGGCGTCCGCGGACTTCCTCGGGCGCCAATTGCCTGCCTGCGATTGGACTACCCGCGCCGGGGCCGATGCTGGCTGATGCGCGCATTGCAGCAATCGCGTGGCGCATTTGTCCCCTCATGCGGGATTTGCCATAAGGCGGCGTGAGCCTGATCCCCGCATCGATGACGTCTGCGATTCCTGACCGCGCCAGGATTCTCTCCACGATCGAGACAATCGTCCTCGGCGCCGCTGGCGGCTTGCTGTTTCTTTGGGCAAACCTGCCCGGTGGACTGATCTCCGGCGCGATGTTCGCGGTCGGCATCGCCGCGCTCTGCGGACGACCGCTCGCGATGCCACCGATCCTGACGCAAAGCGTGCTGTTGCTGCTCGGGATCACGCTGGGCTCGCTGGTGTCGCGGCAGCTGATCCAGCACATGAGCTCCTATCCGCTGACCATCGGACTTCTGGCGCTCGCCACCTTCTGCTCGACCTTCGGCAGCAGCTTCTACCTGCAGCGCTTCCACGGCTGGGACCAGACCTCGGCCTTGCTGGCGGGAAGCCCCGGCGCGCTGTCGCAAATCACCATCCTCGCCGCCGAAAAGGGCGCCGACGTCGCTGGTATCGCCGTGGTTCAGACCATGCGCGTGATCATCCTCACCGCCGCCCTGCCGCTGCTGCTGGCATTGACCGGAATCGCGCCATCGGCGCCGCCGAACCTCGCCGCCATCATCGCCTCGCCGCTCGAACTGGCCGTATTGATCGCGGCTGCGGTCGCGGTCGCGCTGCTGTTGCTGCTGATGAAATTTCCGGCGAGCTGGATGTTCGGCGCGATGATCGCCTCGAGCGTGCTGCACGGCACCGAAATGATCGAGGGCGGGCTGCCGCCCTGGATGCGCGGCGTGGCGCTGGTCGGCATCGGCGCGGTGATCGGCACGCGCTTTGCGCGGGTGAAACGGTCGACGCTGCTCAGCCATGTCAATGCGGGGTTCGGCTCGTTCGCAGTCGCGATTCTGATCTCGGCGATCTTCGTCGCCATCATCGCGCTAACCACGAATGTGCGGCTGGCCGACGTGCTGGTGGCGTTCGCGCCGGGCGCGATGGACGCCATGCTGGCGCTGGCGCTGACGCTGCATATCGACCCGATTTTCGTCGGCGCGCACCATCTGTCGCGCTTCGTGTTCGTCTCCATCACGACGCCCGGCATCGTCCATCTGTTCGGACGGCCGCAGGATGATGTGGATGATTGAGGCAGGCGGATCAGGTGCGTAGGGTGGGCAAAGCCACCGGGTCGCGCGAATGCGCGCCCGATGACAGGCTCCGCGTGCCCACCATTCAGGCCAACGGTTCGGATAGATGGTGGGCACGGCGCAATCGCGCCTTTGCCCACCCTACGAAATTACGCTTTGGACGTCTTCTTGATGCCCCACGCCGCGATCGCAGCCATCGCCAGCGAGATCAGCACATTGTAGCCGGCCAGCGAGAGGCCGAGGAAACGCCACTGCACCTCGTCGCAGCGGATCACCTTCACGGTGTCGAGCCGCTCGAGCAGCGTGCCGGCGCTGCCGAGATCGACGACCGAGCCCGAGCAATCGGTCGGGCCCTGCCAGAACTTCCATTCGACGCCGGCGTGGTAGCCGCCGAGCCAGGCGTTGTAGAGCGCAGCCAGCGCCAGCAGGGCAAGGCCGGCCAGCAGCACCGGCCGCGGCGCGTCCCGCGAGGCCACGAACGCGACCAGGAGCCCAAGCGGGATCGCCAGATAATAGGCGTAGCGCTGTTCGAGGCAGAGCGGACAGGGCCGGATATCCTGCACCAGCTGGAAGAACCAGGCGCCCGCCAGGGTCGCCGCCGCGATGGCTGCGATCGCCAGCGCGGCGACAACAGCGGGATTGGCGCCAAGCCCGGCATGTGACGGATTTGCGGTGGCATGAAGCGTCACGGGCGTTCTCCAACGATAACAACGTCCTATCTCTCTGAAGTGGCGCTGTCGAGGCACGGGACAATCACATCCGCGCGGGTTGACCCGCCGAAACCGCCCGCTATATTCCGCCGGCTTCGCGGCACCGGCCTTTGGCCGGCGCCCCGAGGGCCCCTGTGGCGGAACTGGTAGACGCGCTCGACTCAAAATCGAGTTCCGCAAGGAGTGCTGGTTCGATTCCGGCCAGGGGCACCACGCTTCGCCTGCGGCTTCGCGTGGCGCGGCCACGCCAGACCGAAAGAGCGAAGCGTGTCCGGGTTAGCCACTTGGCGAAGACGGACTGTCGCGATCTTGCGCGGTGGTCCCCGACCAAACCTCAGTTCTTTGCTTCGACGGCGTGCTTCATCAGCGCCTTGTCGCTGAGATCCTGCTGCAGAATCTCGCTGAGGAAAACGACGAGCGAGTTGTATCGCGAGATGCCCTCGGGCACGGCCAGATCGGGATAATAGCGCTGACGGGAAGCTTCGTAGTGCAGGCGGCCCAACTCAACATCCCCGCTCGCCGTGCGTTCGATGACCTCGGTGACCTTGCAATCCCCACCAAATGGAACGGGCCTGAGAACAATGGCCGGCGTCCGATCGTCCGGCGGGTCCGGCAGCGTGCGTCGCCTCAGGCACATGTCGACACGCAGCGGCGCAACCGCAACCTTCCTTTGAACCAGCTTCGGCGTGATGCCGACGTCGGCACTGTCGCGCCCGCCGGTACAATTGTCGGAATACTCGGCCAGGGTTTCCCGAATTTCAGGCTTGCGAGAAGTGAAACAGAATCGACCGGCCTCGACCACACGCATTCCCGTTAGGATCGCGACCGTGTCGGGAACGTCGTAATTGTGATCTCCACACATGTACATGTCCTCGAGGACGAGCAAGTCATGCTTGGCCGATGGCTTCTTCAGCGGGACATAGCCAGTGGCGCATTCCTTCCGCTTGCTCTGCAAGTATGCATTCGCCCTGGCGCCTTCCTTGAGGTTCTTGTCGATCTCACCGACGAGCGCTGCGGTCGCCTGCCCGACGGGCGATAGCGCCACGGCGATCGCCAGCAGCGCGACGCCGATCGCGGCCGGAATTCGGCCGAAGGTCAAAAACCCGAAAAACAGCAGACCAACGACGCCGACGCTCCAGATGGGCACGACAAACAGAAAGAACCCGGCTGCCGGCATCGCCAGAAACACAATGGGCGGCACAATTGCCAACACGACGGCCGCGACGAACCCAAAAATCACTTCCCGAAAATATCGCTTCATCGAAGGATCGCCGTGCACGTGGACGGAGCCACGTTCGTATCACGGCAGAATTAACTGTTATGGAATCGGAAGCGTAGAAGCCTATCGGTCGGATTAAGCGCCGCCAGTTCGTCGGCCACGAGGGCATGGAAGCCGCCTTCCGCCGCTTCGTCCCGCCGTTCCGGCGTCGCTATAGCCAAGTCCGACATGCCACTTTGTGATGCAGATTCTATGAAACTCCAATGTTGGTATTTGTGTTGGTATCGAGAATTCGAGGCCCGAAGAAACCAAATACAATCAATGCTATGGCTGGCCAATTCAACGCCGGCCAGGGGCACCACGCTTCGCCTACGGCTACGTTGGCGCAGCCACATTCAAATCCATCCTGTGTAGCGGCCAAGGCTGCCCGGCGTAGCCTCTTGCGCAGCGAAGCGATCCCCTCGTAGCGTCTGTCAGGACTGCCACCTCGGTCAGAATCACCAGGGCCACCCGATGGACATGCTCGTCAAACTCTATGCGCTGCCGGATTCCCGGCCCGCGTATGATCGATTGCGCAACGCCGGAATCGTCATGCGCCGGGCGCTGGCCCCCGAGAAGCACAAGGTCACAGGCTGGGTGCGGCAGAATTTCAGCGAGGCATGGGCCAGCGAAACCGATGTCGCATTCAGCCGCCAGCCGGTCTCCTGCTTCATCGCGGTCCGGGAGAAAAACATCATCGGCTTCGCCTGCCATGACGCGACCTGTCCCAACTTCTTCGGTCCGACCGGCGTCGATCCGAAGGCCCGGCAAGGCGGGGTCGGAAAGGCCCTGCTGTTCGCCTGCCTCGAGGACATGCGGCAACAGGGCTTTGGCTACGCCATCATCGGCGGCGTGGGGCCGGCGGAGTTTTATTCGAAGGCGGTCGGCGCGGTGGCCATCGAAGGTTCGGAGCCGGGGATTTATCGCGGGCTGCTGTAACGCCGCATTGCCCGTGGGAGGCTGTTAGATCCGGGCGACCGCGGAAGATCGCGCTTGATCGGCCATCTGGGCAGCCCCGCGCGCTTCACCGGAATACGCGCCGGCATCGGGCACGATCGAGCCCGCCTCGGTTTCCGCCAATTCAGTGCGATTGCGGCCGAGGCGTTTGGCCTCATAGAGCGCCTTGTCGGCGGCGGCGATGAGATCGCGATGCTTGCTTTCCGCGCCGGGCACCAGGGACGCGACGCCGATGCTCAGCTTGGCATGGCCGCGCTGAGTCTCGTCCGCGCCGCAGCGGACGATCAGATCCTCGCGAATCCGCGCCGCCAGCGCTGCCGCGTCGCCGAGCGACGTTTCCGGCAGCAGAACGGCGAACTCGTCACCGCCATAGCGTGCACCGATGTCCGAGGGGCGCTTCACATTCGCCGCGATCGACGCCGCAATGTCCTGCAACAGCCTGTCGCCAGCCTGATGGCCATGCGCGTCGTTGTAGACCTTGAAATGGTCGGCATCGATCATCAGCAGCGCGACCGGCGCGCGGCTGCGCATCGCGCGGCGCCATTCATAGGCCAGCGCGCGGTTGAAATGCCGGCGGTTGGCAAGACCGGTGAGCCCGTCGATCGTGGCCAGAATGGTGAGCTTCTTTTCCGCGGCACTGCGGCGCGCGAATTCGCGATGCAGGAACGCGGCCAGCATCACCGTCACGGCGCACAGCACGGCCATCAGGACGCCGATCGCGACCGCCTGCCGCCACCACGCCGCAAGGACATCGTCGAGCGATTGGCCGACCACGACGATCAGCGGCAGATTACCGACCTGGGTATAGACGAACAGCCGTTTGATCCCATCCGACACCGCCTTCGATTCATAGTGGCCGCTGGAAGCCTTCGGGAAGTGCGTGAACAGTTCGGCGCGCTTGATGCTGGTGCCGATGAAATCCTGGCGGAACGGCCAGCGCATCAGCACGATGCCGTCGGTGCGAGCCAATGTCACCGTGCCATTGGGGCCGAGCGAGGCATCCTTGAACATCGCCTGGAAATGGTCCTGCAGCATGGCCGTGAGCACGACGCCGGCAAAGGAGCCGTCCGGATGCGACAGCCGCCGGCTGAACGCCACCAGCGAGAGGCCGGTGACACGGGACGCGATCGGACGACTGACGTACAGGCCGGCAGAATCATTGTCTCTGTGAAACTGGAAATAATCCCGGTCGGACATGTTGTGTCCCGGCGGGATCAGATTCTTGGAATCGTGCGTGATCCGTCCGGTGTCATCGACCACGAACATCGATGTCGGATGACGCGCGGTAGCGGAATAATCGAACAGCACCAGCTGGCGCATTTCCGGACTGAGACGATCGAGACCGGGCAGCTTCAAGTTGCTCATCAACCCCTCGAGCGAGAGATTGAGCAGATCCACGTTGCGAGCGATATCGGCCTTGAGCGAATTGGCGAGGCTGGTTGCGACCTCGGTGGCACGCGCTTCGGTCGCCCGCCGCGCCTCCAGCAGCACCCAACCGCATACCGCGGAGAAACTCAGCGCCAGCAGAACGACCGAAATGGTCATCCGGTGATGCGACTGCGTCCATGCCCAACCGGAGCTATCGTCCGCCTCGGCGGGCTGACGCGACCAGAGCGACTTCCACACCGGTTTGCCCGCTTCCGCTATTGCCACGGAATTCACCTTGCAAGACGTTGCCTTCGCCTCTTGTGCGCCGATGGAACGAGTTCCGCGTTAAAGGCCAAGTGAATTCGCCCCATGTGGTTCACAAATTATTCGCGGAACAGGTTGAAATGGCCTGATCGGGCGACTTTTCCGCGGCAGTACGGATGCTTTTTCGCGCCGCACACAAGCAATAATGAAGAACAGCACCGCACGCCGCCAGTGCGGATCGCGCCTGCGCACGGACGCAAGGTGGTGGAATCGCGTGGCGGATAGGTGAAGCGATCTGGATCGGCAGGCAGTGGATCGATCAGTCCAGATCGAACAATCTGATCCGCGGCGTATCGAGTCGCGCCGGCTCGGCCGCGAAGACCTGCCGCGGCTCGGTCTCTTCGCGGACCTTCTCCTCGACCTGGCGAAGCTCCTGATCCTGCCGCGGCCGGCGTCGTTCAACCCATTGCTGACGGCGCTCGGCCTTGCGCTTCTCCTCGGCCGCACGTCTTGCCTCTCGCCTGATATCGGCGTCGCGTGACTTCACGTCGGCGGCGTCGCGCGCCCTGATATCGCTGTCGCGCGTTCTGGCAAAAGCGGCTTCGGGCGTTTTGACCGGTTCAGGGCTTGTCTTTTCAGACGTTGCTGCCTGCGTCACGGGTGCCGCGCTTTGCAATGGTGATGCCGTCGGCGGCGCGCTTGCAGTCGCCTTTTCCATGGACGACGCTTCGGCAGGCCTCGCCGACGTTGAGGCTGCGCTCGGCGCGGGCTCGGCCGATGCATTCATTGCCGGGATCGGCTTCTCCGACATCCGCAATTCGAGCTTGCTCATTTCGATCTTGGGCGCATGCGGGCTGACGATGTTTGAAATCAACATGCCGCCGCCAAGGCCCGCGACAACGGCCGCGACCACGGTTCCCACGCCTGCAAAATATGCTGTCGAAGTGCGCATCGGCACGGCTCCTTGATCCACGCGGGAAAACGCGCGGACAGGACCGATGTTCCGATATGGGAAAATGTGGAAACGATGGAACCGGCGGCGTGCGCTGCGGCCGCCGCCGCAATCGCTCAGATCATGGAGGCTACTTTTTCGAGCCCGATGATGCGGGCAAGCGAGCGCACTTCGCTCTTCTGGTCTTCGCGCAACTGGAACAACAACGGCATCGCCGCCGATTTCAGCTGCTGGACTTCTTCAGCCTCGGGATCGATCGGAATGCCGCCCGCCGCGTTGGGATCGGCCTGACGCTTTGCGTGAATCTTGCGGGCGACAGCCTTCAACGCGGTCTCCACCGGCGGCCAGTAGGATTCCTGCGAAGCGGACAGTTTCAGGCGCTCCTTGATCCCGGCGATCTGGACGTCGCTGAGCAGCGCGTAGTTCTTTTGCGGGGCAGGCTTCGCGGCGGCCTTGGGCTTGGGCGGTGCCGCAGCAGGCGCCATGGCGGGTGCGGCAACTTTCGGAATTCCAAGATCGGCCGGCCCGGTCGACGCATAGGCCTGGCGCAATGGCTCGCTCAGTACGGGTGCGGACTGCGGCGGTTCGAACGCGGCCAGCGCCATCGTCGCAATGGCGAGCTTGTCCTTCTTGCTTTCCTTGTTGGAGACCGGAGCCTGGAAGTCGGCCGGTGCGGAGGCCAGTTCGTAACGCGCGCCGAACAGGCTGTCGCGGCCGAGAATTGCGGTGGCGGCGGCGCCGACCACGAGGAAACAGGTCAACGCAATAATCGTAATGACTTTGGTCAACAACGTCTCCATTCCGCCGATCCCGGAGCCCATGGGCTCCAGTCTTTTAACTTTTTGACGCGCCTTTTCGACGCGAACCGGTATCCACGTCGCTCTAAAACGCTACCGAGGATGCCCGGAAACTGGACGGTAATTAAGGCTTTACCATGCCGCTCAAGGGGTTAGTGCCCCCGGAAAATCACAGGAATCGCGCCGAATCGGCAAAAAATCAGGCCGCGGCGGCCAGATCATAGGCTTCCTGGATGTCGGCGACGATATCGGAGGCCTCCCAGAGCGCGTCGGGGGCGACCGAGCGCAGGCTGATGGTCCAGTTGCTTTTGCCGGTGCGGGGCATGCTGACGATGTCGAATTCGACGTTGCGGCAGAGCGGATGCCGGTCCAGCGCGCGGGTCACCCGCCACCTGATCTCGTCGATGGTGGCCGGGGTTTTGGCATAAAACTGATCGAAATCCATCTTGCGCCCCCTTATTTGCGGATCGCCCGGCGGTGCGGCCGGCTATCCTGTGGTTCTATTGTTGGGGCGGATTTGGTTAATGGCCCGTTAATCCGGGAACGGCACGAGAAACAACCCTGCATGGCGGAAGCAACTCAGGAAGCGACGACCGCCACGGACGGGCCGTCGGTCCGATCAGCGCTGCTGGCGGCCGCGGGCATTTCGATCGGCACGCTGCTGCTCGCGACCTTCGAATTGTCGATGGCCGACTGGCCGTCCGGCTTTGTCCTGCTCGGCATCCTGCCGCTGACGGCGCTGGTGTTCTTCGGCTGCGGCCTCTGGACGGCGACGCTGCTGCTTCGCATCCCACGGGGCGGTGCAAAATTCGCGATCCCGTTCCTGATGTGCGCGGCGACGCTGGCGCTGCTGGTCTACGCACCCTTGCAGAAAGTCGCGTTGCAACGGAATTTCTCCTGGCACCGCGCCGATCGCGAACGAATCGTGGCCCGCGTCGAGGCCGGCGAGCTCAAGCCGAACGTCGCCTACAACAAATCCATGATCGCGCTGGGCGCAACCGAGCCCAACGTTTCCGCCGGCGGAAACGACATCGTCATCGACACGGTCAAAGAAGGCACCTACGTGCTGTTCCTGACCTCGCGCGGCCTGAAACACTATTTCACCGGCTTCCTGCACGTGCCGCCGGGCAGCGACCCCAAGGACTTCTTCGAGTTCGACGACAAGCCGCCGAGCCAGCTCGTTCACTACGACGGGAATTGGTATTTTGTGGCGAATTAGGCGCGCAACAATCCGGAGTCTAGCATCTTGCTCGTCATGCCCGGCCTTGTGCCGGGCATCCACGTCTTACTCTTCGCCGCAAAGACGTGGATGGCCGGGACAAGCCCGGCCATGACGAGATAGCGTCGACTGAACGGCTTAAGTGATCTGAATTTTCACCGCCGCAGCGCGGTACTCCGCAAGCGTCTGTGCAACGAGTTCATCGACGCCAAGCACTTCCGTCACGCCCGAGGTGGAATGTCCGGCGCTCCAGATGTCTTTCCAGCGCTTTGGGCGGCTTTCGCGCGCGCCGATGTCGATGTCCTTGCCAATATCGATGGCGCCGCGCGCCGGCAGATCGTCGGGATCGAGGCCGGCTGCTTCGATTGATGGCCGCAGCATGTTGGTCTGCAAGCCCGTGAAAGCCGTGGTCAGCAGAATGTCGTCGGCGCTGCTGGCAACCAGCATCTCCTTGTACCTGATATCGGCCATGCTTTCGCGCGTGGCGATGAACCTGGTGCCCATGTAGGCGAGGTCGCAGCCGAGCGCCTGCGCCGCACGTAAGGCGTGTCCGTCGCTGATGCCGCCGGCGAGCACCAGTGGGCCGTCGAAGAAACCGCGCACCGCGCGCACGAACACGAACGGGTTGAGCCAGCCGGTCTGGCCACCCGCGCCTGCGGTCAGCAGTACGAGGCCATCAGCGCCGGCGGCGACCGCGCGTTCGGCATGGCGGATGCTCGCGACGTCGGCGAAGACCAGCGCGCCGACATCATGCAACGGCGCCGCGACCTGTGCCGGCGATCCGACCGAGGTGATCACTATCTCGGGCTTGTGCCGCAGCAGCACTTCAAGGTCCTGCGCCAGCCGCGCATTGGAGCGATGCACGATCAGGTTCGCGCAGATCGGCGCGGCGGGCTTTCCGCTCTCGTCCGAATGACGCTGCAAACGGCCTTCGATCTCGCTGAGCCATTCTTCGAGCTGTTCGTGGCTGCGGCAATTCACCGTCGGAAACGAGCCGATCACGCCGTTGCGACAGGCGGCGACCACAAGCTCGACGCCGGAAACGAGAAACATCGGCGCCGCGATCAGCGGCAGGCTGAGGCGATCCTGAAAGCGCGCGAGAAGATCGGTTGTATGCATCATCGCAACTTGAGCCGTGGCCTTGGTGTGCTAGCGTTGGTTAAACATTGGCATGATCGAGAGCCAATTACAAAAGTTGCAGGAGGAATTTTGAGATGAACAATCCGCTGTACGCGTCTCCGGTCGGTTGCGAACAGACGCTGCGGGCGCTGGCGCGCTACCCGGAGCGGACCGCGTTCAGCTGGCCCGGCGGATCGATCACCTATCAGGGCACGACCGAGCTGATCGGCCGCATTCAAGCGGTGTTCATGCGGCTGAACTTCGAGCCCGGTACCCGCGTCGCGTTTCTGACCGCCAACCGCGCCGACGCCTGGTGCGCGGGTATCGCCGCGCAATTGTCGCGGCTTTCGATCACCTGGCTGCATCCGCTGGGCTCGCTGGACGATCAGCTGTTCCAGCTGGAGGACTCCGAAGCGCAGATGCTGGTGGTCGACGGCGTCACCTTTCGCGATCGCGGCGGCGAACTGGCGGCCAGGGCCAGCGGCCTGAAGACGGTGTTCACGCTCGGGCCCGCCGATTACGGCGCCGACCTGCTCGCCACGGTCGAGGCTGCCGGCAGCGCCACGGCGCGCTGCCTTGCCAGGCCGGACGATCTCTCCACCCTGAACTACACCGGCGGCACCACCGGCAAATCCAAGGGCGCGTTGCGCACCCACCGCGAGAATAGCGGCGCCGCCAGCGCGATCCTGGCGGATTTTGAAATCCCGGATCGGCCGAGCTATCTCACGGTGGCTCCGATCAGCCATGTCGCCGGCACCAAAGTGCTGCCGACGCTGATGCGCGGCGGCACCGTGCATATGCTGAAGGGTTTCGATCCCGAAGCTGTCTTCAAGACCATCGAGCGCGAGCGCATCAACTTTACGCTGTTCGTGCCGACCATGATCTACGTGATGCTCGATCATCCATCGCTCGACAAGCACGACCTCTCCTCGCTCGAATTGCTGCTCTACGGCGCATCCGCGATGTCGCCGAGCCGGCTGGTCGAGGGTATCGAGCGGATCGGGCCGGTGTTCTCGCAGCTCTACGGCCAGACCGAGTGCTATCCGGTGTCGGTGCTGCGCAAGGCCGACCACGATGCGAAGACGCCGGAAATGTTTACGTCCTGCGGATTCCCGATCTCGGCGTGCGAGGTCAAGGTACTCGACGACAACGACCAGGAAGTTGCGACCGGCGAGGCCGGCGAAATCTGCGTACGCGCGCCGCATGTGATGGCCGAATACTGGAAGCGACCGGAACAAACCGCGGAAACGCTCAGGAGCGGCTGGCTGCATACCGGCGACATCGCTCGCAAGGACGAGCGCGGCTATATGTTCATCCTCGACCGCAAGAAGGACATGATCGTCTCCGGCGGCTTCAACATTTTTCCGCGCGAGGTCGAAGACGTCTTGTCACAACATGCCGATGTCGCGATGGTCGCCGTGGTCGGCGTTCCCGACGACAAATGGGGCGAGGCGGTCACGGCGGTGGTCGTGGCGCGCGAAGGTGCGAAGCCGAACGCAGATGAGCTGATCAACCTCGTCAAAACGAAGAAAGGCTCGGCGCATGCGCCAAAGCACATCAAATTCGTCACGGAGTTGCCGATGACCGGCGTCGGCAAGGTTGACAAGAAGATGCTGAAGGCGGGCTTCTGGAGCGGCCGCGACCGGATGGTCGGGTAAATTTCCGGCTCACGCCAGCAACTGATCGAGCCGTTCGCGCAACTGGTCCTGGTGATAGGGCTTTGCAAGCCGCGGCAGATCGAGCTGCGCGCCGTCGGGTAATTCGGCATAACCTGTTGCCAGCAGGATCGGCAGCGACGGCCGTACCTGGCGCGTCGCCGCCGCGAGTTCGATGCCAGTCATCCCCGGCATCACGTGATCGGTCATCATCAAATCGATCGGCTGCTCGCTCCTGAGAATGTCGAGGGCGTGCAGGCCCGAATTGGCGCCGATCACGTGGTGACCGAGGTCTTCCAGCATCTCCATGGTAGACATCGCAATCAGCGGATCGTCGTCGACAAACAGGATCACGGCGGAGCGTCTGGCGCCTTGCGTCGCCGGCGACGGAGCCTCGACCTCCGGTGCGGCGGTAGCTACCGGCAGCATCAGCGTCGCGGTGGTGCCTTTTCCGACCGCGCTTGCAAGCCGCAATGCGCCACCGAGTTGCACGGCGAGGCCGTGCACCATCGACAGGCCAAGGCCGGTGCCCTTGCCGAGCGGCTTGGATGAGAAGAACGGCTCGATCGCCCGCTCCAGTGTCTCCGGCGTCATGCCGGTGCCGGTATCGATGACGGACAGCCTGAGATAACGACCCGGCGTCAACACGGCATCCCTGGTGATCTTCTGCTCGTCCAGCCTGATGTCGATCGGACCGCCGTCGGGCATCGCATCACGCGCGTTGATCGCCAGATTGAGGATCGCAAGCTCAAGCTGGTTGGGGTCGATGCGCGCCGGAGGCAGGCCATCCCTGATGTCCAACCGCACTTCCACGCGCGGGCCAAGCGAGCGCTCCAGCAGGTTGGTCATATCCTGAATCAGCGAACGGAGGTCGACCGAGACCGCGCGCAAATCCTGCTGACGCGCAAAGGCCAGAAGCCGCTGGGTCAATGACGCACCCCGTTCCGCGCCCTGCATGGCGCCATCGACCAGGCGGTGAAGCCGGGGATCGTCGGGCATACGCTTGCGCAGCAGATCGAGGTTACCCATGACAGCCATCAGCAGATTGTTGAAATCATGCGCCACGCCGCCGGTAAGCTGTCCGATCGTCTCCATCTTCTGCGCCTGACGTAACTGTTCCTGCGCCTTTTCATGCGCGGCGACTTCCTTCATCAGATCGGCAGTGCGCTGCTCTACGCGTTGTTCCAGTGTCGCCGTCAGTTCCGCGAGCGCCGTGCGTTCGGAGGCGAGTTGCGCGAGCAGGTTCTCCCGTTCGATTTCGGCGGTCTTGCGCGCAGTGATCTCTGAGCAGACGCCGACCAGCGACTTGATGCTTCCGTCCGGCCGCCGCACCGCACGGGCGCGGGTATCCACCCAGTGCTGCGAGCCGTCGGGCCAGATAATCCGATATTCGAGGCGGTAATCCCCACCGGTCTTGACCGCGTGATCGATGGCTTGGAGACGGCGCTCCCGGTCGTCGGGATGAACCGACGCCGACAAATCCTCAAAAGTAAAAGACTCGCCCGGCTTGCGGCCGAAAAAGCGCGCGCAAGTTTCCGATGCTTCGAGCTTGAACTCCGGCAAATGCAATTCGAGCGCCCCGAGATGACCGGCATTCAGCGCCGTCTGCAGCAGATTTTCGCTCTCGGTAAGGTCGACCAGAATCGCACGGGTCTGGTATTGGCGGCGCCGGGCGCGGACCGCCGAGCCGACGATACTCACCAGCGTCGTCGGATGGAAAGGACGCTCGATAAAGGTGACGTTGCCGAGCGCCTGGGCCAACCGCGCCGCATCGGGATTCCGCTCCGGCCCGCCGCCCTGATGCGTCAGCAGCACGATCGGAAAATCCGACCATGACGGCTGGCCGTTGAGCCAGTTCACGAGCCGGCGCAGATCCGCTGTCTTGATCGCCTCGTCGGCAATCACGGCAAGTCCCGCGCCACCTTCGATCTCCTGCACGAGCGCGGCAAGATCGCCACAGATATTGGCGAAGTAGCCCGCTTCGCGAATCAGTGCTGCAGCCACGGCGGCATCGCGGCCCTTGGGCGCCAGAATGATCGCCCGTTCGGATGACGCGCCCGGCTTCACGGTGCTTTTCCGAGCAAGGATCTATCCTCGGCGAAATAGACCGGAATGCCGGTCAAAACACCCTGGAAGCCGACAAGCGGCTCGCCGATCGTCAAGCCACGATTGTCGATGCGAAACTCGCGAATGGTCGCTTCGTGAGCACCAGTGCGTTTCTTGATAATCGACATCGCCCGTCGCACGCTGCCGAGCGCCTCAAAGTAGCGCAGCAGGATCACGGTATCGGCAAGATAGGTGACATCGACGGGCGCCTTCATGTCACCGACAAGGCCATGCTGGGCTACCGTCATGAACGTCGAGGCGCCCTGCCGGTTGAGATATTGCAACAACTCGTGCATGTGCAGGATCAGCGAATTCTCCTCGGGCATCGCGGCCTGATAGCCATTGAGGCTGTCGATCACGACCGTCTTGATCCGGTCCTCGTCGACCCGCTTGCGCACGCGATGGGCAAATTCGCCGGGCGACAGTTCAGCGGCATCCACTTGCTCGATGAACAGGCCGCCGGCCTGGTGTATCGCTTCGAGGTCGATACCCAGCCCCTTCATCCGGTCGTACAGCAGTCCCATTTCTTCGTCGAATACGAAGAAGGCGGCCTTTTCCCCGCGCGCAATGGCAGCGACGATAAACGCGATCGCAATCGTGGATTTTCCGGTTCCCGCGGGGCCCAGCACCAGTGTGCTCGACCCCTGGTCGATACCGCCGCCGAGCAGTTTATCCAGTTCGGCAATACCGCTCGTCAGCCTGCCGCGCGTGAAACTGGTGCGATGCTCCGACGCGACCAGGCGTGGAAAAACATTCACGCCGCCGGTGGTGATCGTCATGTCATGGTAGCCGCCGCGGAATTTCGTGCCGCGATATTTCACTACGCGCGTGCGCCGACGTTCGGCGCCGTAGGCGGGAGCCAGCTCCTCGAGACGCACCACACCATGCGCGACGCTGTGCACCGTCTTGTCCATCACTTCGGCCGTGAGATCGTCGAGCATGATCACGGTGGCGCCGAACTTCGCGAAGTAGTGCTTCATCGCGAGTATCTGCCGTCGGTAGCGCAACGAACTCTGCGCCAGCAGCCGGATTTCGGAAAGACTGTCGAGCACGACGCGGCTCGGCTTGTGAAGCTCGACCGCCTCGAAAACCTGCTTGGTGGTTTCGCCGAGTTCGAGATCGGACGAATAAAGCAGGCTTTGTTGCTGCTCGGAATCGAGCAGGCTTTCGGGAGGCAAAAGCTCGTAAATCACGATCCCCTGATCGAGCGTCCAGCCATGCGACGCGGCGCCGTCGCGCAGTTCCCGCTCGGTCTCGGACAGCGTGATGTAGAGCGTCTTCTCGCCGTTCTTGACGCCTTCCCGCAGGAACTGAAGAGCGATCGTCGTTTTTCCGGTGCCCGGCGCGCCTTCGAGGAGAAAAAGGTGACCGCGGGAAAATCCGCCTGCCAGAATATCGTCCAGGCCCCAAATGCCGGTCTTGGCTTTTGCAACGGTATCGATTGAATTCATCAAACACCCCCTAACCGGATACAAACCGTTGGGGGATCACGCGGTTCCTTGGCGATGGAACTTATTTCGGGAAGAATTCCGGCCACATCGCCCGCCATTTCGTGGCCAGCGGCGCGAAATCAACGACGCGATCTCATAGCGGATCGCGCCGCAGGAACAGCCTCCGGTCAGGGGAAGCACGGGTCGTGGGCTCATGGCGGCCTGACCGCAGATGACGCCGCACCCTATCGGCAAAGCGGCGACCGGGCGACCCCGCCCGGCCTCATGGCGGTATCAAGCCGCCCCTGCTCGCCTCTCAGCGAGAGCCTTGGTCTTCTCGAAATCATTCGGCACTTCGATATCGACTTCGAGCGTCGACACGGCCGGACCCCGGTCGAGCTTGACCGTGACCTTGTCGGGATCGAGCTGGATGTGCTTTGAGACCACCGCGAGAATTTCCTCGCGCAGCGTCGCCAGCAGGTCCGGCTGACCGCGCAGGCCGCGCTCGTGCGCCAGCAGGATCTGCAGCCGCTCCCGCGCCACCGGGGCGGTTGCCTTGCTGCCGCTGAATAATCGAAGCAAATTCATGCTCATGCTGCCCTCCGTCCGAGCAACCGGTTCATGAGCCCCCTGCGTTCAGTCGGTACGACCATGTCGACGGTTTCGCCCATCAGGCGGCGGACCGCGTCGGTGTAGGCGCGGGCCGGCGCACTGGCCACATTGTTCAGGGTGACGGGAGAGCCGACATTCGAGGCGCGCAGCACGTCCTGGCTCTCGGGGATGATGCCGAGCAGTGGCGTGGCGAGAATTTCGAGGATGTCGTCGATGCTGAGCATCTCGCCGCGCGCCGCGCGCGCCGGATCGAATCTTGTGATCAGGATGTGCTTGATCACCCGCTCGCCCTGCTCCGCCTTGACGGTCTTCGAATCGAGCATCCCGATGATGCGGTCGGAGTCGCGCACCGAGGAGACTTCCGGGTTGGTGACGATCACGGCCTGGTCCGCATAGCGCATCGCCAGCATCGCGCCGCGTTCGATGCCAGCGGGACTGTCGCACAGGATCCAGTCGAATTTGGTCCGCAGCTCCGCAATGACCCGGCCGACGCCCTCGTCGGTCAGCGCGTCCTTGTCCCTGGTCTGGGAGGCCGGCAGCAGCCACAGATTCTCCAGGCGCTTGTCGCGGATCAGCGCCTGCTGAAGCTTGGCGACGCCCTGCACCACGTTGATGAGGTCGAACACCACGCGCCGTTCCGCGCCCATCACCAGATCGAGGTTGCGCAGGCCGACGTCGAAGTCGATGACAACGACCTTCTCGCCGGCCTGGGCAAGTGCTGCACCGAGCGCGGCGGTGGACGTCGTCTTTCCAACGCCGCCCTTGCCTGATGTAACGACCAGGACATTTGCCATAATTGATCTCCGTAGCCGATTAATTCAGCGGTGTAATTTTCATGGTGGCGCCTTGCAGCCAGGCCTGAGCCGGCCGGTTGCGAAGCGAATCATCGATTTCTTCCGCAGTCTGGTAGTAACCGTCGATGGCGA
The DNA here is from genome assembly GCF_018130165.1 of Bradyrhizobium sp. JYMT SZCCT0180. Taxonomy (GTDB): domain Bacteria; phylum Pseudomonadota; class Alphaproteobacteria; order Rhizobiales; family Xanthobacteraceae; genus Bradyrhizobium. Next base: position 468,559 of record NZ_JAFCLZ010000001.1, read on the forward strand.
GCAGTTCCGCCTCGATCTTCTGGCAGTAAATCCGGGCCGACGAATTGCCGTTGACGCCGGCCATCGCCCGGCCGCGCAGCGTGCCGTAAACATGGATCGATCCGCCGGCGACGATTTCCGCACCTGAGCCAACCGAGCCCAGCACGGTGACATCGCCCTCGGTGAAGACGATCGACTGGCCCGAACGGACCGGGCTTTCGAGCAGCAGCGAATTCGGCTTCGGCTTTGCCTCGACCTTTTCCTCGGGCTTTTCCGCAGGCTCGGTTCGCGTGATGACGCAGGAACGACCGCCGGTCAGCAGCGGCGGCATGCTGGTGGTGAGCTTCTCGGCATCCACGCCCTCGATCCCCAGCACGCGGATGTTGCGTTCTTCCAGATTATTGACGAGGTGGGTGATGGCCGCGCGGCTGAGGTCCAGCGCCGCCAGGTCGAGCACGACAGGCTTGCCGACGAAGAAGCCGGGCGAACGCGCCAGCGTCGCGTCGATCTCCTCGAGCCAGCCAACGACGGGAATCTCCGGCGTGAACACGAAGGCGACATACGAGCGGCCCCGCATGCGCACCAATTGTCGCGTTGCCCCCGCTGTTGCCTGCATGGTGGATCCACCCAATCCTGGTTACTGAATAATTAAGGATGGGACTGATTTGGTTAATGAGTGATTAATTGTGACGGCTCATTCAGTGGCCGTTTGGTGCCAAAAAAGCGACACGAGAGCTACCCGAAGTTACAGGCCAGCGGTGGCGGTCAGCAAAAGTGGTGGCAATTTGATCGGTTTGTGCCGAGCCGGATCGGCTGACCACCGATCGCCCTCGCGTCAACGCTTCTCGATCACCAGGCTCTGGACGGCACGGCCGAAATAGCCGCGTTCATCGACCAGCCGCGCCATCGCGAGGCCCGCGCCGTCGGGGCCGATCCAGGATTCGGCGTCGAGCAGCATCCAGTCGCCGACCGGCTGGCGCGAGAAATTCACCGTGAGGTCGGCATTGAGAAACGTCCATTGCCGGAAATCCAGCACCGCCGAAGTGCCGTTGCAGAAATCCGCGGCCACCATCGCGCGCATTGCCTGAGAGACCGCCGCCCCTTCGACGATCGGGCGATCGACACGATACCAGATCGCGCCCGGACCGGGGACGCCGAACCGGCCGCGCGCGGCGCGCAGCGACATGCCTGTCACGAACGGGCTGGAGGAAAAATCCGCGGGCTCGACCCGCGATTGCTCCGGTCCCGGCAGCGTGACCGGTTCGATCTCGGCCTCGGGCGGCAATTCGTTGGCCTGCAGCTTGATCTTCAGAATAGTGGCGGCGACCACGACGACGCCGTTGGCGCGAAGTTTTACCGCGCAGAGCTGGATCTTGCGGCCTTCGCGCAGAATCTCGGTCTCGATCGTCAGCGGTGCGACCGGCACCGGGCGCATCAGATCCACCGTCACGCGTGCGATCCGCATCGGTACCGGCGTCGGCAAGGCTTCTGCCGCCCAGACCACCAATGCCGCCGGCGGTGATCCGTGCTGCATGCTCGGGTCCCACGGCCCCGCCGCGTGGGGACTGGTGAGGACGCTGTTGCCGTCCACGCGAAAGATAGCGTCCATCAATCAATAATCCTTTGAGAAGGAAAGCGCTTTTCTGCCCGCTCCGCTCGCTGGAGTCGAGAGCTCGGCGGCACAGACCCCTGTGCGCCATTCGCACGCAACGCACTCACGCCTTGCGTCAAATGAACGCCATGCCGCCATTGAGAATGATGGTTTGCCCGGTCATGTAATCGTTGCCGAGCACCATCCCGACGGCCTGCGCGACTTCCTCAGGTTGCCCCATTCGACCCAGCGGAATGTTGCGGGCGAGATCGGTGCGGCCGCGCATCATGTCGGTTTCGATCAGCGACGGCGCCACATTGTTGACCGTGATCCCCTCCTTCACCAGCCGCGCCGCGTACCCTCGCGTCAGACCCTCCATCCCGGCCTTGGAGGCGTTGTAATGCGGGCCGATGGCGCCGGCGCCGCGTGCGGCACCCGAGGAGATGTTGACGATGCGGCCCCATTGGCGCGCCCGCATCATCGGCAGCACGGCTTGCGTGCACAGGAAGACCGACTTCAGATTGACTGTGATGGTGCGGTCGAAATCGGCCTCGGAAAGCTCGTCGACGCTGCGCGGAATCGCGATGCCGGCATTGTTGACGAGAATGTCGATCGGACCGAGGTCGCGCGCGACGACCTCGACCATCTTTGTGACGGCAGCGGCCTGCGACACGTCGGCGGCAACGGCGATGGCGCGGCCACCACCGGCCTTGATTTTGGCGACGACAGCTTCCGCGTCATCCGCCCGCTCACGATAATTCACCGCGACCGCGGCACCGAGTTCGGCGAGCGTCATCGCGATCGCAGCGCCGATGCCGCGCGAGCCGCCCGTCACCAGCGCGACATGCGCGCTTAGATCCTGTTTCCTTGTCATCGGTCCCGTCCGTCCACCGCAAGCGTGGATGGGTGACGATATCATCTTGTGCCTCGTCATGCCCGGCCTTGTGCCGGGCATCCTCGTCTTAGCTTCGCCTAAGTAAGAAAGACGTGGATGGCCGGGACAAGCCCGGCCATGACGGAAAGTGAGTCAAGCCACTCCGCTACCCACGCTCTCCAAAAACGCCTTGACGTTGCTGACCTTACCCGTGTCGGTCGCGACATAGCCGGGCAGGCTCGCCACCTCGCGCTGGAACTCGCGCCCCTTCATGATGTCGATGACGCGGCGCATCGGCTCGGTCTCCAGAAACGTGCGCTTGCAGACAAAGAAATAATCCTCGGTCAGCAACCGGATGAAATCGAGCCCGAACTGGCGTGCGGCCGCCTCGACGCCAAAACTGACATCGGCCATGCCGCTGGCGACGTAGGCGGCGACCGCCGCGTGGGTGAATTCCATCTGCTGGGCGCCGTTGATTTTTGCCTCGTCGATCCTGTGCAACGCCAGCAACTGATCGAACAGCAGCCGCGTTCCGGAATCATGATCACGGTTCACGAAGCGCGCCTTGCGATCGACGATATCCTTGATGGATGTAATCCTGAGCGGATTGCCCGGCTTGACCATCAATCCCATTTCGCGCGTCACGAAACTGATGACGCGGTCCTCGCGCGGATCGAGCCATTCCTTGCAGGCCCGGATGCCCTGCGCCCGCAGTTCGCCGCGCGGCAGATGCACGCCGGAGAGATCGCAGGCGCCCTGCGCCAGCGACAGCAGCGAATTCTGGTTGCTGACATAGCGCAAATCGACGCCGATGCCGGGTTCGCGGTCGAGCAGTTCACGCAGTTTCGAGACCGCAAAACCATGGCTGGCGTGGACGCGGATCACGGACGGACGCTGGTGCAGGAACGGCTTGATCTCGGTCGCAAGCTCCTGCGCCAGATTTTCAAGCTGCGGGCCGAGACGGGCCTGCATCCGCTCACCGGCCCAGACCAGTTTTTCGCCGAATGGGGTCAGCGTCGTCCCCTTGCCGCGATGAGTCTCGACCAGCGGCACGCCGAAAAATTCCGACCATTGCTCGACCAGATTCCAGACATGGCGATAGGACAGCTGGGCGTGCGTGGCCGCGCTGGTGAGCTTTCCGGTCTTACGGATCTCGTTGAGAATTCCGAGCATCACCACGGCGGTTTGCGGGCTGCCCTCCTTGTGAAATCGCCAGACGGTTTCGATCTCGATGTGATGCATTGGCGCTCAACCTATGAAATCTACTGCATATCTTTGCAGCTCATAGGCAGATCATATCATATTTACTGCAGTAAAAATCCTCCTAGTTTGAGATACAGAAACGGAGGAAATATGATGTCTATTGCATATGATTACACCGCGCCGGCGCCCGCGATCGCGGCAGCCAAACCGCGGTTGCTGCTGATCGACGGCCAGCACGTGCCTTCGATCTCCGGGCGCACCTTCAAGACGCTCAATCCAGCCACCGAACAGGTCATCGCCACCGTGGCGGAAGGCAACGAGGCCGACGTCGATCGCGCCGTGGCCGCGGCCCGCCGCGCCTTCGAAGGCCCCTGGCGCAGCATGCGCGCCTCCGAGCGCGGGCAGATCCTGCTCCGGCTTGCGGAGCTGATGAAGAAGCACGCGGACGAAATCGCAGCGCTCGAAAGCCTCGATGCCGGCAAGCCGATCTCAGGTGTGCTGCGGCAGGATCTCCCAGCCGCCATCGACACGCTGACCTACTACGCTGGCTGGGCCGACAAGATCCACGGCGAGGTGGTCTCGACCCGGAACGACGCGCTGACTTACACATTGCGCGAGCCGGTCGGCGTGGTCGCCGCGATCGTTCCCTGGAATTTTCCGCTGATGATCGGGATGTGGAAGCTGGCACCCGCGCTCGCCTGCGGCTGCACCATCGTGATGAAGCCTGCCGAACTGACCTCGCTGTCGGCGCTGCGGATCGGCGAGCTGGCGCTGGAAGCCGGCCTGCCGCCCGGCGTGCTCAACATCGTGACCGGCCCCGGCCGCGTCGTCGGCGACGCGCTGGTCAATCATCCTGATGTCGACAAGGTCACGTTCACGGGCTCGCCCGGCGTCGGCCGCGGCATCCTGCGCGGCGCCGCCGGCAACTTCAAACGGGTGTCGCTCGAACTCGGCGGCAAGTCCGCCAACGTGATCTTCGACGACGCCGATATCGAGGCCGCCAGCAAGGCGGCGGCTTCGGGAATCTTCTTCAACGCCGGACAGGTGTGCTCGGCCGGCTCCCGCGTGCTGGTCCATGAGAAGGTCTACGATGAAGTGGTCGAACGGCTGACGCAACGCGCTCAGTCGATCCGCATCGGCGATCCCGGCGATCGCGCGACGGCGCTCGGGCCCGTGATCTCCGAAAAGCAGATGAAGAGCATCCTCGATTATGTCGATATCGGCCAAACGGAAGGCGCGCTGCTGACCACCGGCGGGACACGCGTCGGCACCCGCGGCTATTTCATCAGCCCCGCCGTGTTCGCCAATGTCGAACACGAGATGCGCATCTCGCAGGAGGAAATTTTTGGTCCGGTGGTGAGCGTCATCAAGTTCAGAGATGAAGCCGATGCGCTGCGAATCGCCAACGGCACCGCCTACAGCCTCGCGGCCGGGGTGTGGAGCCGCAACATCGGGCGGGTGCAGCGTTTCGCAAGGAATGCAAAGGCCGGCACGGTCTGGATCAACACCTATGGCTATACCGACGTGCGGTTACCGTGGGGCGGCGTGCGCGATTCCGGCTTCGGCCGCGAACACGGCTCAGCCGCGATCGAGAATTTCACCGAGCCGAAGGCGGTGTGGATGAATTTGAACGTGTGATGGAAGCGTTCCCCGGACGCAGCGCAAAGCGGTGCGCTGCAGAGCCGGGGTCCACACTTTGCGACCGGCGTGGGTCCCGGCTCTGCGGAGCCATAGCGTGTCGAAGACGCGCGTAAACGCGCTAACGTCACGCTGCACCACGTCCGGGACACAGAAAGAATCACAGCGGCGGATCGATTGCCTCGTCGTATTCCTTCTTGAAACGCGCGATCAGTTCGGCTGCAGGCAACACTTTAGCGACGCTGCCGACGCCCTGGCCGCTGCCCCAGATTTCCTTCCAGGCCTTCGGCTTTGCGCGCTCACCCGAAGCATCCGTGCCAAAACTCATCTTGGACGGATCTGACGTCGGCAGGTTTTCGGGATCCATGCCCGCCGCGACGATCGACGGCTTCAGGTAATTGCCGTGCACGCCGGTGAACAGGTTGGAATAGACGATGTCTTCCGCGCCTGAGGCCGTGATCATCTGCTTGTAGCCTTCCACCGCATTGGCCTCCGCCGTGGCGATGAAGGCCGAGCCGATATAGGCAAAATCAGCACCCAGTATGCGGGCCGCACGGATGGCCCGGCCGTTGGCAATCGCACCCGACAACGCGATCGGACCGTCGAACCACTGCCTCGTCTCGGCCACGAAGGCCAATGGCGAGATCTCGCCGGCGTGGCCGCCGGCGCCCGCCGACACCAGGACCAGGCCATCGGCGCCCTTCTCAACCGCCTTGTGCGCGAATTTCTGGTTGATGACGTCGTGGAACACGACACAGCCCCAGCCATGCGCCGCCTGGTTGAGTTCTTCGCGCGCGCCGAGCGACGTGATCATCATCGGCACCTTGTGCTTCTCGCAAAGCGCCAAATCCTGATCGAGCCGGTTGTTCGACTTGTGCACGATCTGGTTGACGGCGAACGGCGCCGAGAGCCTGTCGGGATGCGCCTTGTCGTGAGCCGCGAGTTCTTCCTTGATCCGCGCCAGCCATTCGTCGAGCAGCGCCGGCGGCCGTGCGTTCAGCGCCGGAAACGATCCGACCACACCCGCCTTGCACTGCGCGATCACCAGATCAGGCACGGAAATGATGAACAGCGGCGCACCGATGACGGGGATCGACAGACGGCCCTTGAACAAGGCAGGCATGGACATTCGAAGCAATCCTTTCACGTGTTCCGGAACTGGTACGGGGCATCTACCAAGAGATATCTCAAGAGATGCCGGACGTCATACCAACAAGGCAATCTTTCCAGTGTCAAGTATTGCGTTTTGGCGCTATTTTTTTGCGCATGACCTCCGGGCAAACGCTCCCGCGTTTGTCCCGAGGGAAAACCGGCGCCCACTTTGCGCTGACGCGGCCCTGCGGGTCCGCATCATACGCTATTGGCATATCGCGCGGGTCACATAGTTTTCGGTCTTGCAGTCGCCCGGCTCGCGCTTGCGGCCCGGGATGAACACTTTCGGCGAGCATTTCTCGGCCGCGTCGGTGTCGAGGCTCTTGCCTTCCCTGTAACCCTTGGTCTGGCACAGCCTGTCGGCCCCCGCCTTGCAGTCCGGCGCGCCATTGGCCGACACCAGGCAGGCCGCGCGTCCTGTGACCATGATCGAGGGAAGCATCATGTTCGTCCGGCTGTCGCCGGTATCCTTTGCAGCATCCTGCGCCCGGGTGTTGGGGTCGGTCTCGCCTGGGCTCTTCAGGCTCGGCAGGATCGATTTGGATTTCTCGAGCAGCTTGCCTATTTCGTTGATCAGGCCAGGATTTTCCGGCTGCGGCGGCGGTTCGATCTGCTGCGGCGCCGGTCCTTGCGGCACCGGCTGCTGGGCCGGCGACTGGACGCCGAGCGAGGGCTGCGGCGCGCCTTGCGACCAGCCGAAGTCCGCGGCGAGCGCCAGCATCGACAGCGCAAGGCAAGGGGCCGCGAACGCCGTCCCGAATGACTGAAAAAGTTGACCGATTCGATCAGGCATGGAGCGAGCGTAGCCTGAAGCGGGCGTGTTCTGAAGCCTTTGGGCCGGCACAGCGCCCCGCGCGCAGATCAGACCAATTTAACCGCGATGACGAATCCGAGCACCAGCACCGCGGCGCCGATCGCAACCCAGAGGCCGAGGCGCTTTTCCAGCTCGCTGCGAATGAGATCGCCGTAACGGTTGAGCAGGATCGCGACCACGAAGAACCGGCCGCCCCGCGCGATGATCGAGCACACGATAAACAGCCAGATGTTGTAACCGGCAAATCCTGACGTGATGGTGACAAGCTTGTAGGGGATTGGCGTCAACCCCTTGCCGATGATGATCAGCGCGCCCCATTCGGCATAGGACTGCCGGAACGCTTCGACCTTGCCGCTGAGACCATAGATGTTGATCAGCCACTGTCCGACCGAGTCGTACAGCAGCGCGCCGATCGCGTATCCGACCACACCGCCGGCAACCGAGGCGATCGTGCACACGGTCGCGAACCACCACGCCCGCTTCGGCCGCGCCAGTGACATCGGCAGCAGCATGACGTCGGGAGGGATCGGGAAGAACGAGCTTTCCGCGAACGATACCGCCGCCAAAATCCAGAGCGCGTAGGGCTTGTCGGCGGCGGCGATGAACCATTCGTAGGATCGTTTAAGCATGGCCGCATGAACCATCATGGAGCGGATTTGTCCATGCCGGCAAACGACCGAATTTTGGAAGATTTAGTGCCGCTTTCGCAGGCTGCGACCTTCCAGCGCGACAATTCGCCGCCGAACCGCAGGTGGTGTCACCGCTTTGGGTAACGCCTTGGCGGAGGCCGCCTTGTCAGGAATCGCTTTGGGCGGCTTGACCGTCGATTTCGGCAGCTTCTCGGCAATGCCGAGCATGTGCTCGCGCCGCGCCATCTCACGCCAGACGTCCTCGGGCTTCACACCGGCAGCAGCCCACAGAACGGTCAGGTTGTAGAGAAGGTCGGCGCTCTCGCGGACCACCGCATCGGTCTTGCCGTTGACGGCGTCGATCACAACTTCGATGGCTTCCTCGGCCAGCTTCTTGGCCATCTTGGCCGGGCCGCGCTGAAACAGCCGGGCGGTACGCGACGTAGCCGGATCAAGATCCCTGGCCGCGATCACCGCCTGATAGAGCCGCTCGAGCGAATCACTCATTCTTCGAACCTAGTGGAAAGCCGTGGCCGGCGTGTTAACGGCCGGGCTCACAACCAAAAAAATCCACCGGCCGGGTGCGGCCGGTGGATTCGTGTTTAACAGCCGCCTAGCAGCGCCGGTGATTACCAGGCGTTCGGATTCGTGTAGCCGCCATAGGAGCGGTTACGGTAGCCGCCGTAGTAGTAGGGGCCGCCGCCGTAATAGGCCGGGGGAGCAGCGTAATAGGCCGGGCCGCCACCGTAGTAACCATAGCCGTTGTCATAATAGTAATCGCGGCGGTTCTGGGCGGCCGCAATCGCGATGCCGGTGCCGACGATGCCGGCGAAGGCCGCAGCCGCCGCGGCGCCACCGCCGCCATGATATCTCCTGCCGCGCGAACTGAAGTCAGTCGCGTCACTGGTCCCGGTCGTGGCCGTTACACCCTTGGCGGGCGCGGCGGAGCCGGCGAAAGCTGCCGACGGCTGGTAGGCCGTCAGGGCCACCGCGACAACCGTCGCCACCGCGCCGGCGCGGCCGATCGATGAAAACACTCCTGTTCGTGCAAACATCTCAATGTCCTCCGTGGGAGCTTGGCCTGACAGGCCTCGAATTGCTAACCACTGAGCGGATATTAGGTTCCCCAAACCAAATGCAAGCTGAACGATCTCTGGCCAAATCGTGGCAGTCATCGCCCGTTCACGTTGGATGCGACAGAATGCCTGCCTTTAAGGCTTGTAATGCCGGTGTTCTTGTCCTGAAACAGGCCTTGAACAGGCCTTGCGATCCAACAAACCTGGCCCACGCGGCAACTTGTCCCATCTCTTGCTGACGTAAGCTCAATGCGTGCACGCCGAACCAACGCCCTTCGCTCGATGCTGGCCTCGCTTGCAGGCCTTTGCGGAGTCGTGTGCTTTGGTGTGGGGGCGAGCCTTGCCGCGGACGAACCACGGGCGCCGCTCGCGATCCAGCTCTCGCTCGACCGGCCGATCGATGCGACGGACGCGCCGTTCGTGATGGCGGCCACCGGCGGCCTGTTCACCGCCGAGGGGCTCGCCGTCACCATCAACATCGCCAGCGGATCGCCGGATGCGATCGCGCGCGTCGCGGCCGGCACCAGCGATTTCGCGCTGGTCGACATCAACGCGCTGGTGCGTTATCGCGACAAGGACAAGCAGGGCGTCCCGCCGGTCAAGGCGGTGTTCATGCTGTTCAACAAGGCACCCTACGCCATCATCGCCCGCAAGAGCCGTGGCGTCCGGGCGCTGTCGGACATCGAAGGCAAGAATCTCGGCGTCGCCGAGGGCGATCTTTCGATCCGGCTGTGGCCGGCGGTGGCGAAGCAGAACGGCATCAAGATCGCGAGCGTCAAGCAAAGCAATATCAGCGCCGCGGTGCGCGAGCCGATGCTGTCGGCGGGCCAGATCGATGCCGTCACCGGATTTTCGTATCTGTCGGCGATCAACCTGAAAGACCGTGGCGTGCCGGCCGACGATCTGGCGGTATTGAAATTCGCCGACTATGGCTGCGACGCCTATGGTTTCGCCATTATCGTCAACCCGGCGCTGGCGGCGGCCAAGCCGGAAGCCGTGAAGGGATTTGTGCGGGCGGTGATCGGCGGCACGCACCTGGCCATCAAGGACCCCGCGGCCGCCGTGACCGAGGTCGTCAACCGCATGGACGGCGGCTCGCGCGACCTGGAGCTCGAACGGCTGAGCGCCATCCTGCGCGACAATATCCTGACCGGCGAGGTCAGGCGCAACGGCATCGGCGGCATCGATGTTGCGAGGTTCGAGCGGTCGATCGATCAGCTCGCGGAAGGCTTCAAGTTCCAGAAGCGGCCGGTAGCAGCTGATATTTTCGACGACCAGTTCCTGCCTCCCGTCAACGGCAGATTGATCAATTGAGTAGCTGATCAATTGAGTAAAAGTCTCGCAGACGCTGGTTCTCGGCGGCGATCCCTGATTAGAATGCGGCTAGAGCCCTTTTCCGTTCCGATTGAATTGGAACGGGGCTCTAGATTCTTGTTTTGACGCGTTTTCTTCACGCGAACCGGTATCCACTTCGCTGGAAAACGCTCTAGACTGATCGCCCCGTTGCCCCCTCCACTGCTTGCGGCATATCCATGATTCGCCTTTACACCCGCGTGCTCGAGCTGCTCGGCAAAGAGGCGCGGCTGGGCTGGATTCTGGCCGGCGCCAATCTGCTGCTGGCCGGCGCGCAATTCGCCGAGCCCGTGCTGTTCGGCAAGATCATCGACGTGCTCTCCGGCAAGGCGGCGCCGGGTCCGCTGTCGTCGTCGGGGGCCTGGCCGTTGCTGGCGGCCTGGGTGGGGTTCGGTCTGTTCACTATCGCCTGCAGCGCCCTCGTCGCGCTCCATGCCGACAAACTGGCGCACCGCCAGCGCCAGGCGGTGCTGACCGACTATTTCGAACACATCATGCAGCTGCCGCTGACCTTCCACACCGGCACCCATTCCGGGCGGCTGATGAAGGTGATGCTGAACGGCACGGATTCACTGTGGCGGCTCTGGCTCGGATTCTTCCGCGAGCATTTTGCCGCGATCATGTCGCTGGTGGTGCTGCTGCCGCTGTCGCTCTACATCAACTGGCGGATGGCGATCCTGCTGTTCGTGCTGTGCGTGATATTCACGGTGCTGACCACGCTGGTGGTGCGCAAGACCTATGGCATGCAGAGCGAGGTGGAGGAGCATTACTCAAACCTCTCTGCGCGCGCTTCAGACGCGCTCGGCAACGTCGCGCTGGTGCAGAGCTTCGTGCGCATCGACGCCGAGGTGCAGGGCCTGCGCTACGTCGCCGACAAGCTGCTCGCGGTGCAGATGCCGGTGCTCGGCTGGTGGGCGCTGGTCACCGTGATCACCCGCGCCTCCACCACCATCACCGTGCTCGCGATCTTCACCGTCGGCATCTATCTGCACCAGCAGGGGCTGACCACGGTCGGCGAGATCGTGATGTTCGTTTCTTTCGCGACCATGCTGATCCAGAAGCTCGAACAGGTGGTCAGCTTCATCAACAGCGTGTTCATGGAAGCGCCGCGCCTGCAGGAGTTCTTCGACGTGCTGGACGCCGTGCCCGCGGTGCGCGACCGGCCCGGCGCCGTCGACACCGGGCGGCTCTCCGGCCTGGTCGAATTCAACGACGTCTCGTTCTCCTATGACGGCAAGCGGCCCGCGATCGAGGATCTTTCCTTCACCGCTTTGCCCGGCCAGACCATCGCGCTGGTCGGCCCGACCGGCGCCGGCAAATCGACGGCGATCGCGCTGCTGCATCGCGCGTTCGATCCGCAGTCCGGCATCATCAAGATTGACGGCATGGATATCCGCGCCCTGAAGCTGACCGCGCTGCGGCGGAATATCGGCGTGGTGTTCCAGGAGGCGCTGCTGTTCAACCGCTCGCTCGCCGACAATCTGCGCGTCGGCAAGCCGGACGCCACCGAAGAAGAAATGCGCATCGCGGCGTCGCGGGCCCAGGCGCTCGAATTCATCGAACGAAGCGACAAGAAATTCGAGACCCATGCCGGCGAGCGCGGCCGCATGCTGTCCGGCGGCGAACGGCAACGGCTGTCGATCGCGCGTGCGCTGTTGAAGGACCCGCCGATCCTGATCCTCGACGAGGCCACCAGCGCGCTCGACGCGGTCACCGAAGCCAAAGTCAACGCCGCTCTCGACGAAGTGATGAAGGGCCGCACGACCTTCGTGATCGCGCACCGGCTTTCGACCATCCGCAACGCGACGCGCATCCTGGTGTTCGACAACGGCCGCGTGATCGAAAGCGGAACTTTCGATGAACTGGTGACCAAAGGCGGCCGCTTTGCGGAACTCGCGCGGGCCCAGTTCATGGTGCAGGCCGAAGCGCGGGCCAGCATTGAGACACAATAGCCCTCCCCTGCAGCCCGCCCTGCGCCGCCATCCACGTTGAATTATCGGCGAAATTGCGTCTATTTCGTCCACGATTTAATTGCCCGGCCTCTGTTCTCGATCACCAAGCCGGTATAGGTTTGTAGCCGCCGTGAGCGACGGCGCAAATTAGGTTTCAAGATCGCACGCTTGAAACCCGAACGTCAGATTTCAGGACCTCCTTTTTCGAAGGCGGGTCTCAAAGGACCGGAACGCAAAAGTGCATTTTCTTCGCCCGCTGCTTCGCCATCCATTGTTGAACCTGATCCTGCTCGTCGCCGCGCTTGCGGTCGCAACGCCCCGCGCCGCGCATGCCGAGGCGTTGCTGGTGGTCGAAGCTGAAACCGGCAAGGTGTTGCAGGCCGAAAATGCGACGATGCCCTGGTATCCGGCGTCGGTGACCAAGATCATGACGGCTTACGTCACGCTCAAAGCGGTCAAGGAAGGACGCCTGCGCCTCGACAGCGTGCTGACGGTTTCGCCGGTGGCGGCCTCGCAGTCGCCGTCGAAGATGGGCTTCAAGCCGGGCACGCAAGTCACCGTCGAAAACGCGCTGGCGATGGTGATGGTGAAGTCGGCCAACGACATGGCCGTGGTGCTCGCCGAAGGCGTCGGCGGCTCTGTCGACGGCTTCTCGGGGATGATGAACGCGACCGCACAGCGGCTCGGCATGACGCAGACGAGCTACGTCAATCCGAACGGCCTGCCCGCCGATGGCCAGATCACCTCGGCGCGCGATCTTGCGATTTTGGCGCGTGCCGTGATTCGCGATCTGCCCGAATACGAATATTTCATGCACATCCCGGCGATCCGTTTCGGCCGCCGCACCACCAACAATTTCAACAAGCTGATCGGCCGCTATGCCGGCGCCGACGGCTTCAAGACCGGCTTCATCTGCGCGTCCGGATACAATCTGGTGGCCTCGGCGACGCGCGACGGCAAGCGGCTGATCGCGGTCGTGCTCGGCTCGACCTCCGGCCAGGCGCGCGCGGTGCGCGCCGCCCAGCTCCTGGAGCGCGGTTTTGCCAGCAACGGGCTGGGATGGCTGCGGCCCTCGCTCGGCACCGTCGACAATCTGGTGCCGATCGACGCCACGCCGCCGAACCTGCGCGAGGAGATGTGCAACGGCAAGCGCAAGCGGCCCGCCACCGATGAGGATGCGGATACCACAATGGCCGCCAGCAGTGCGGGCGAAAGCCCGGCGCTGGCCTTCTTTTCCGCAGGACTGCAGGCGCCGACGGCAAAGCCTTCGGAATTGCTCGCGACGGCGTACACCGCTGGCGAACCCATGGTGGTCTATACCGGCCCGAAGAAGACCGGCACGGAGCTGATTGCCGCCGTGGCCGCGGATGACCAAAAGCAGACCACGCGGCGCGGAAAGAAATCGCGGGTCGCGGTCGCGGCGAAGAAGCCGGACGCGGATAAGCCCAAGGCTGATGCCAAGACTGCCGCCAAATCCGACGCAAAACCGGCGGCCAAGCCGGCCACGGTCCGGCATGCGAATGTCAAACCGGACGCCGCCGCCGCAAAGCCTGCTGCCGCCGCCAAGCCTGTGGCCGCTGTCAAGCCTGCCGCAGCTGCCAAGCCCGCCGCCAGGCCTGCCGAAAAGCCGGCCGCGAAGCCCGCCAAGCCCAACGCCGCCGCAAAACCTAAGAGCGAATCCAAACCGGCTGGTTAACCGGCCCGCAAGGCCCCGCAATCAGGCGGTTTTCGCCCGTTCCGGACGTAGACTTGTCGATTCCCAATGCGTCGATAGCGCGCAACCGCTTGCCATCGGCTGCGGCATTCACAATACTGCCAAAAACGAGGCATCCCGGCCCAAGAATTCGAGAAATCGGGAACTAACCAGAGGGGAAATACCATGGAGCGGATCTGGCTCAAGCAATATCCGGCCGGCGTGCCCGCCGATATCGACGTCAATCAGTACTCGTCGCTCGTCGAGTTGCTGGAAGAGAGCTTCAAGAAGTTCGCCGATCGCAAGGCGTTCATCTGCATGGACAAGTCGATCAGCTACCGCGACCTCGACCAGATGTCGGCTGCCCTTGGCGCCTATCTGCAGAGCAAGGGCCTGCAAAAGGGCGCCCGCGTCGCGCTGATGATGCCGAACGTGCTGCAGTATCCGGTCTCGACCGCCGCTGTGCTGCGCGCCGGCTACGCGGTGGTGAACGTCAACCCGCTCTACACCCCGCGTGAGCTCGAACACCAGCTCAAGGATTCCGGCGCCGAGGCGATCGTGGTGCTGGAGAATTTCGCCACCACGGTGCAGCAGGTGATCGCCAGGACCGCGGTCAAGCATGTGATCGTCGGCAGCATGGGCGACCTGCTCGGCTTCAAGGGCGTGATCGTCAATCTGGTGGTCCGCAAGGTGAAGAAGATGGTGCCGGCCTGGTCGATCCCGGGCTCCATCTCCTTCAACGACGCGCTGGCCGCCGGCCGCGGCATGAAGCTCAACAAGCCGCAGCTCAGCCGCGATGATGTCGCCTTCCTGCAATATACCGGCGGCACGACCGGCGTTTCCAAGGGCGCGACGCTGCTCCACCGCAACATCCTCGCCAACGTGCTGCAGAACGACGCCTGGCTGCAGCCGGCGCTGAAGAAGCCGCCGCATGTCGACGAGCTGTTCATCGTCTGCGCGCTGCCGCTCTATCACATCTTCGCGCTGACGGCGTGCTTCCTGCTCGGGGTGCGGGCCGGCGGCGTCAATCTGTTGATTCCGAACCCGCGCGACATGCAGGGCTTCATCAAGGAGCTGATGAAATACCAGGTCAACAGCTTCCCGGCGGTCAACACGCTGTACAACGGCCTGTTGAACTCGCCCGGTTTCGAGAAGGTCGATTTCTCCAAGCTGAAGACTTCGTTCGGCGGCGGCATGGCGACGCAAAAGGCCGTGGCCGAGAAATGGCTCAAGGTCACCGGCTGCGCGCTGTCGGAAGGCTACGGCCTGTCGGAAACCTCGCCGACGCTGACCTGCAACCCGGCCGACACCGACAAGTTCTCCGGTTCGATCGGCATTCCCGTGCCCTCGACCTATCTCTCGATCCGCGACGACGACGGCAAGGAAGTGCCGCTCGGCGAAGCCGGCGAAATCTGCGCCAAGGGACCGCAGGTGATGGCCGGCTACTGGAACAGGCCGGAAGAGACCGCGAACGTCATGACGGCCGACGGCTTCTTCCGCACCGGCGACATCGGCGTGATGACGCCGGACGGCTACACCAAGATCGTCGACCGCAAGAAGGACATGATCCTGGTCTCCGGCTTCAACGTCTATCCGAACGAGATCGAGGAAGTGATCGCGAGCCATCCGGGCGTGCTGGAATGCGCCGTGATCGGCGTCCAGGACGCAAAGTCGGGCGAAGCGGTCAAGGCCTTCATCGTCAAGAAGGACCCGAACCTGACGGCCGAGGACGTCATCAAGTTCTGCGGCACGCAGCTGACCGCCTACAAGGTCCCCAAGCAGATCGAGTTCAGGGCCGACCTGCCCAAGACCAATGTCGGCAAGATCCTGCGCCGCGAACTGCGCGACGAAAAGAAGGCCGCGGCCTGAGACCGAACCGTGGAGCGAGCGTCGGATCATGACTGACGCTCGCGATACCGCGCCGGCCGACATCCTCAGATTTTGGCGAGAAGCCGGCCACGACCGCTGGTACGAGCGCGACGACGCGTTCGACGCCGAAGTGCGTCAGCGGTATCTCGAGCTGTGGCGGAAGGCGGCCGCGGGCGAGCTGTCGTCCTGGGAAGCCAGCGATGACGGCGCGCTGGCGCTCACCATCGTGCTCGACCAGTTTCCCCGCAACATGTTTCGTGGTGACGCCCTGACCTATGCGAGCGACAGGCAGGCGCGCGACGTCGCGGCCCGCGCCATCGACCGCGGCAGCGACAGGCGCATCGACCCGGCGTTGCTCGAATTCCTCTATCTGCCGTTCATGCATTCGGAGCATTTGCCCGACCAGCTGCGCTGCATCGAACTGTTCGGCGACACCGCTAATACCGAAAGCAAGGGATACGCCGAGCATCACGCCGACATCATCCGCCGCTTCGGGCGCTTTCCGCACCGTAACCGCATCCTGGGGCGCGAAACGACGCCCGAAGAACAGGCATTCCTCGACGCCGGCGGGTTTACCGGCTGATGACAGAACAGTGAATGCAAGGCGGCATTGCCGTTTCCGGGACACCGAATATTGTGCCGGTCGGCCGCAAGGGATAAGACCTATCCGCACATTGAGGGAGAATTCACGATGACGATCCAAGTTGGCGACAAGCTGCCGGAAGCCAAGTTTCGCGTGATGACGGCGGAAGGGCCGCAGGTCAAAACCACCGACGATATTTTCAAGGGCAAGAAGGTCGCGCTGTTCGCGGTGCCCGGCGCCTATACCGGCACCTGCCACAAGATGCATCTGCCGAGCATCTTCCTCAACGCCTACGCCATCAAGGACAAGGGCGTGAACACCATCGCGATCGTCTCCGTCAACGACGCCTTCGTGATGAACGCCTGGAAGCGCGACACCGACCAGCGCGACGAGGCCACCTTCCTCGCTGACGGCAATGCCGACTTCACCAAGGCCATCGGCATGGAGCTCGACGCCTCCGGCAACGGCCTCGGCATCCGCTCCAAGCGCTATTCGATGCTGGTGGAAGACGGCGTGGTCAAGAAGCTCAATCTCGAGCCGGCCCCCGGCAAGGTCGAAGTTTCCGGCGGCGATACGCTGCTGGGGCAGCTGTAAGCAGCGGCTTCCGCACTCACTCCCCTTCTCCCCTTGTGGGAGAAGGTGGCGCGCGCAGCGCGCCGGATGAGGGGTCTCTATCCGTAGAGACAGTTGTATCCGCGGAGAGAACCCTCACCCGTCGCCTCACTTCGTGAGGCGCCACCCTCTCCCACAAGGGGAGAGGGAAACAGAGGCCCCGCGGCCTACCTACGCCTTCAATCTCGCCATCGCGACGCCGTCGCGGGCCAACTGATCGGCGCGTTCGTTTTCGTCGTGGCCGGCGTGGCCCTTGATCCAATGCCAGCGCACCTCATGCGCCTTCAGCGCGGCGTCGAGGCGCTGCCACAAATCGACGTTCTTGACCGGCTTCTTGTCGGACGTGCGCCAGCCGTTCCGCTTCCAGCCATGGATCCACTCCGTGATCCCCTTGCGGACATATTGGCTGTCGGTGGTGAGATCGACGACGCAGGCTTTCTTCAGCGCTTCCAGCGCCGAGATCGCCGCCATCAATTCCATGCGGTTGTTGGTGGTGTGCGCTTCGCCGCCCTTCAATTCCTTTTCGGTGTCGCCGAATTTCAGGATCGCGCCCCAGCCGCCGGGGCCGGGATTGCCCGAGCAGGCGCCATCGGTGAAAACAGTGACATGCGGCCTGGAATCGCTCACGCAGCGCATCCCGCCTGCATCAGGCCGTAATCGCGCGCGGACTGGACGCTCTGGTGGAAGCGCAGCTTGCGGACATATTCGACCGGGTCTTTCGGCTTCACCAGCGCGCCCGGCGGCACGTCGAGGAAATCGACCAGACGCGTCAGCAAAAAGCGCAGCGCGGAGCCGCGCGCCAATAACGGCAGCGCATCCTGCTCGGCGTCGGACAATTTCCGCTCGCGGCCATAGGCGCCGAGCAGCGCGCGCGCCTTGGTGACGTTGAAGGAATGATCCGGCTCGAAGCACCACGCGTTGAGGCAGATCGCGACGTCATAGGCGAGGATGTCGTTGCAGGAAAACGGGAAGTCGATCAGCCCGGACAGCTTGTCGCCGAGGAAGAAGACGTTGTCGTTGAAGAGATCGCCATGGATCACGCCGAGCGGCAGATCTCTTGGCCAGTTCGCCTCGAGGTGATCGAGTTCGCGGGCGATGAAATCGCGCAAACCCGGCTGCACGCTGTCGGCACGCGGCGCCGACAGCTCGAACAGCGGCCGCCATCCATCGACCGACAGCGGATTTTTCCGGACAAGAGGAAAGTCGCCGCCCGCCAGATGCATTTTGGCGAGCGCCTCGCCGACGCCGCTGCAATGCGCGGCGTTGGGCCGCCGCGGCCACATGCCTTCCAGGAAATTGATGATCGCAGCGGGCCGCCCGACGAGATGGCTGTAGACTTCGCCCTGGCGGTTTTTCGCCGGCTGCGGGCAATGCACGCCGCGCTCGGCCAGATGCGCCATCAGCGACAGGAAGTAAGGCAGATCGTCCACCGCCACGCGCTTTTCATACAGCGTGAGGATGTAGGCGCCCTTGCTGGTGTGCATCAGGAAGTTGGAATTCTCGACGCCTTCGGCGATGCCCTTGTAGGAGAGCAATTCGCCGATGTCGTAACTCTTGAGGAACTCCGCGAGGTCTTCGGCGGCAACGTCCGTGTAAACCGCCATGGCAGACGCGCCCTAAGCTGCGTCGGGCCGCAGCGAACGCGGCAGCGGGAAGAATTCGTTTTCTTCCGCGGCCGAGACCGTCTCCACATGCAGCGTATAGCGCTCGGCGAACGCGCCCATGATCTCCTCGACGATCACTTCCGGCGCGGAGGCGCCCGCCGTGATGCCGAGGCTCTTGATGCCTTCGAACCGCGACCAGTCGAGATCGCTGGCGCGCTGCGCCAGCACCGAGACCGGGCAGCCCTCGCGTTCGGCGACTTCGCGCAGGCGCTGCGAGTTCGACGAGTTCGGCGCGCCGACCACGATCAGGGCGTCAACCACCGGCGCCACCTTCTTCACCGCAAGCTGGCGGTTGGTGGTGGCGTAGCAGATGTCTTCCTTGTGCGGGCCGGAGATGTTCGGGAAACGCTCCTTCAGCATCGCGACGATCTCGGCGGTGTCGTCGATCGACAGCGTCGTCTGGGTCACGAAGGCGAGGTTGTCCGGATTCTTCGGCGTGAACGTCTTGGCGTCTTCGTTGGTCTCGATCAGCGTCACCGCGCCCGGCGGCAACTGGCCGAGCGTGCCGACCACTTCCGGATGATGGGAATGCCCGATCAGCAGGATTTCACGGCCGCGCTTGAAATGGATCGCGGCCTCGCGGTGCACCTTGGTGACCAGCGGACAGGTAGCATCCAGCGAGAAGAAATTGCGCGCGCGGGCGTCCGCCGGAACCGACTTCGGCACGCCATGGGCGGAGAACACCACCGGTGCGTTGGTATTGTCGGGAATTTCGGCCAGTTCCTCGACGAAGATCGCGCCCTTCGTCTTCAGGCTGTCCACGACATAGCGGTTATGCACGATCTCGTGGCGGACATAGACGGGGGCGCCGTAGATCGCGAGCGCCCGCTCGACGGTGTCGATGGCCCGTACCACGCCGGCACAGAAGCCGCGGGGGGAACAAAGCACGATTTTCAGGTCTGGTTTGGCTGACGCCGATAAAGAGGTCATGGGGGCCATCTCGGGGACCGAATCACCCCTCGCCGGCGGGCGGGGAACGGCCAGTTCGTATAAGGACTTGGGGCTGCTTTTGGGCGCTGTCAAGGCACTTTAGCAGGCCATTGCGCCAATGGGCCCTCAAGGGGTATATAGGCCCGGAATTCCCGTCATCACCGATGACCGCAGACTTCGCCTCCAAAAAGAGGTGGGCGAGGCACAAAGGAGATTTGCCATGAGCAATGCACCGCTGATGCCAAAGGCGACTGCCGTGTGGCTGGTTGATAATACCGCGCTGACCTTCGACCAGGTGGCCGATTTCACCAAAATGCACCCCCTGGAGGTCCGCGCCATCGCCGACGGCGACGCGGCGCAGGGCATCAAGGGCATGGACCCGATTTCGACCGGCCAATTGAGCCGCGACGAGATCGAAAGGGGTGAAAAGGACCCGAACTACCGCCTCAAGCTCGGCGAAAGCAAGGTTACCCTGCCCCCGGCGGCCAAGAAGAAGGGCCCGCGCTACACCCCGGTGTCGCGCCGCCATGAGCGGCCGAGCGCGATCCTCTGGCTGGTGCGCAACCATCCCGAGCTGAAGGACGCCCAGATCATGCGCCTGGTCGGCACCACCAAGACCACCATTGCCTCGGTCCGCGACCGTACCCACTGGAACGCCTCGACCCTGACCCCGATGGACCCGGTGACCTTGGGCCTGTGCTCGCAGATCGAGCTCGATTTCGAGGTGCAGCGCGCCGCCAAGGAAAAGCCGGTCCCCGCCGCCTACGGCGGCGCCACCCTGCTGCCGGCCTCCGAGACCACGAAGAAGGAGCCGGAGTTCGAGCCGACCGAAAAGCAGCGCGACGACCTCAACGTCGACGCCGTGTTCGCCAAGCTGAAGACGATCGGCGGCAAGAAGCAGGACGACGACGAGGAATAGGTTTTTCCGTGTTCCGGTTACGGAATTTCAAACGCGGCGGGGCAACCTGCCGCGTTTTTGTATTTGTGAGCCTTTTTATTTCAAGGCTTGGGCGCTCAGCCGTATTTCAGCTTCATGAACAAAACTCCGCCGGCCAGCACGATCGTGATGGCGTTGGCAACGATCAGCGGCCCATCTCCGGAAAGCAGGCCGTACACCAGCCACAGCAGGATGCCGACCACCATGACGAGAAACATTCCGAGCGAAATGTCTTCCGTCGAGCGGGTTCGCCAGACTTTTACGAATTGCGGGACGTAAGCCAGCGTCGTGCACGTCGCGGCGGCAAAGCCCAGCAGCTTGATGGCAATCGGTTCCATGGGGTTCTTATAGCATCGATTCGAAGAATGAGCGGTAGTTGGCTGCGTACTTCGCTGCGGCGAACCTCCCTCATGCCTTCTTCAGAAACTCCGTGCGCAGCACCAGGCCCTTGACCTTGTCGGTGCGGCCTTCGATCTCGTCTTCGTTGTCGGTGAGGTGGATGTTCTTGATCACGGTGCCACGCTTCAGCACGGTGGAGGAGCCTTTCAGCTTCAAATCCTTGATCAGCGTGACGGTGTCGCCCTCGGCAAGCAGCGCGCCGTTGGAATCTCTGACCTTGATGTCCATGAAGTACGTCTTTCCGGAAAATATTGAGGTGCTTCTTTCTTCCTTCTCCCCTTGTGGGAGAAGGTGGCGCGAAGCGCCGGATGGGGGGTCTGTATCCGCAGAGGAATCTCTTTCCGCGGAGGCAACCCCTCACCCGTCGAGATGCTTCGCATCTCGCCACCCTCTCCCACAAGGGGCGAGGGGAAGGAAGGTCGCATCGCTCGGCTTTAGCCCAATTCGATCTCGCCGGAGATGTCATGAGTGAAGCTGACGCCGTCGATCGTCAGCGTCATCTTGGCCGGCAGCTTCTCGTTGCCCTTGAGGCGGCCGCTGGCGAGCGCGTCGCGGACGGCTTTTTCGATTTCGCGCTGCGAGGTGATGCCGACCTTCTTGAGAAAGCCGCGCAGGCTGGTGTTGAAAACGTCTTCGTTCATGATGACCTCCTGATCAGGGCCTGGTCGGATTGTTCAGCATTTGCTCGGCGAGGTTTCGCTGGGCACGGTCGGTGCGGGCGTTGGCGTTGCCGCGCTGCACGTCGCGGTTCTTGCGACAGATGACGTAGTCGTTCGACCCCGGCGCCACGTTGTTGGCGCGGCAGAACGCATCGTCGTCGGCGCTGGTATCGACCATGGTCGGCTGGCCCCGCTCCAGGCAGCCCGCCAGCAGCGGCGCGGTGAGCAGGAGGGCGATGAGAAGGCGGGCGATGAGAAGGCGGGCGGGGTTATGTCGCATGACTGATCCATGGGTCCGGTTTCGTCCTTGCCGGGCTTGACCCGGCAATCCATCGAAATCAAGGCATTTTCGGTGATTGATGGATGCCTGGGTCGAGCCCGGGCATGACGAGTAATTGTCATTCCGGGGCGATGCGAAGCATCGAACCCGGAATCTCGAGATTCCCCGATGCGCAATTGCGCACCTGTGGTTCGCGTCTTCGACGCGCCCCGGAATGACGCCCTACACCCTGCCCTTCAGCGCGTCGCCGATCTCGTCGAGCACCTTGGGATCCTCGATCGTCGCCGGCATGGTCCAGGCGTCGCCGTCCGCGATTTTCTTGATGGTGCCGCGCAGGATCTTTCCGGAGCGGGTTTTGGGCAGGCGGCCGACCGTGATCGCAAGCTTGAAGGCGGCAACCGGCCCAAGCTTGTCGCGCACCAGCGCCACCACGTCCTTTTCGACATCGGCGTGGCTGCGCGTGACGCCGGCCTTCAGCACCAGGAAACCGCAGGGCACCTCGCCCTTGATCGCATCCTTGATGCCGAGCACCGCACATTCGGCGACGTCGGGATGCGAGGCCAAAATTTCCTCCATGCCGCCGGTGGAAAGCCGGTGGCCGGCGACGTTGATGATGTCGTCGGTACGGCCCATCACGAACACATAGCCGTCTTCATCCTTGTAGCCGGCGTCGGAGGTTTTGTAATAGCCGGGGAATTCGGTGAGATAGGCTTCCTTGAAACGCGCCTCCTGCTCCCACAGCGTCGGCAGGCAGGCCGGCGGCATCGGCAGTTTGATGACGATCGAGCCCATGGTGCCCGCGGGCACCGGTCTTGCCGCTTCGTCGACCACATCGACCTGATAGCCAGGCATCGGCACCGTCGGCGAGCCGTGCTTGACCGGCAGCATGCCCAGCCCCACCGGATTGCCGGCGATGCACCAGCCGGTCTCGGTCTGCCACCAGTGATCGATGACGGGCACCTTCAACTGCTGCTCCGCCCATTCGACCGTCGGCGGATCGGCGCGTTCGCCGGCGAGAAACAGCGTGCGAAATTTCGACAGGTCGTATTTCCGGATGAAGGTGCCATCAGGGTCTTCCTTCTTGATGGCGCGGAACGCGGTCGGCGCGGTGAAGAAGGCAACCGCCTGGTGCTCGGAGATCACGCGCCAGAACGCGCCGGCGTCCGGCGTGCCGACCGGCTTGCCCTCGTACATGATCGAGGTCGCGCCATGGATCAGCGGCCCGTAGATGATGTAGCTGTGGCCGACGACCCAGCCGATGTCGGAGCCGCACCACCAGACCTCGCCGGGCTTGACGCCGTAGAGGTTGAACATCGACCATTTCAGCGCAACCAGATGCCCGCCATTGTCGCGCACGACGCCCTTTGGAATCCCCGTGGTGCCTGAGGTGTAGAGGATGTACAGCGGATCGATCGCCTTGACCGGCACGCATGGCGCGGCCTTGCCGGCATCGAGCGCGGCGCGGCGCAGTTGCGCCCAGTCGTGGTCGCGGCCCTCGTTAAGTTCGCAGGCCTGTTGCGGCCGCTGCATGATGATGCAGGTTTGCGGCTTGACGCTCGACAGCCGGATCGCCTCGTCGAGCAGCGGCTTGTATTGCACGATGCGGCCGGGCTCGATACCACAGCTCGCCGAGAAGATCAGTTTTGGTTTTGCATCCTCGATCCGGCTCGCGAGCTCCTTGGCTGCAAAACCGCCGAACACCACCGAGTGAACAGCGCCGATCCGCGCGCAGGCCAGCATCGCGAACACGGCCTCCGCCACCATCGGCATATAGAGGATGACGCGGTCACCCTTGGTGACGCCAAAATCCTGCATGACGGCCGCGAGCGTCTGCACCTCCTGCAGCATCTGCGCATATGTAAATTTGGTGACCGTGCTGGTCAGCGGCGAGTCGTGGATCAGCGCGACCTGATCGGCGCGCCCGCCTGCGACATGGCGGTCGAGCGCATTGTAGCAGGTGTTGACGACACCATCCGTGAACCAGCGGCCGTAGGGTCCCATCGTGGAATCGAAGATTTTCTTTGGGGCCTCGATCCAGTCGATTTCACGCGCCGCCTCGGCCCAGAACCCCTCGGGGTCGCTGAGTGAGCGGGTGTGGACGTCGTGATACCTGCTCTTTCCGTGGATGTTCATGGCGTTTCTCCCGTGGCCCACCCGCTCGTCAGGCCCGGGCTTGTCCCGGGCATCCACGTCTTTGCTGCCAGTTGGATAAGCAAGACGTGGATGGCCGGGACGAGCCAGGCCATGACGGCGCGGGCGACAATCATATTTGCCACGCATTGTCATGGGAAGTGGCGCCAGATCAAGCCGGAACAGCTCGGCGATCGGCTAAAGCCCGACCACCATTCAGCGCGACTCGATCGCGAGCAATTGGTCGAGCCGTTCCTTCATGGCCCTGCGCAGATCGTAACCCGGCTGGCCGAAGGCGGCGCTGCGGCGGGCGACGAAATCATCCTGCTCACGCTGCAGGGCACGGGCGCGCGGGCCGTCCGCGCTCGCATCGCGGACCACCTTGGTGTTCACGGCAGTGATCTCGCGGTCAAACTTGGCAAGGTCCGGACTGGCGCAGATCGCCTTCTCCACCGGCTGCTTCGTGGTGGCGCAGTTGAAGCTCGGCTTGTTGTAGACCGCCATCAGCGCGCCGAGACGCTCGAGTTCCTGCGCCAGCGATTTGTAATTGCCGCGCGCGGTGGGATGCTCCGGGTTGAGCTTGATCGCCATGCCAAAATCCTGCAATGCCTTCGGCCGGTCGCCCTTCTTGCGCCAGAGTTCGCCGCGCGCGTTGAAGATATCGGCCAGCGCCGGATCGAGCCGCAGCGCGCCGTCATAGTCGGCGATGGCTCGGTCGATCAGATCCTTGCGATCGTTGGCGCCGCCGCGCGCGATCAATGCCTTGATGCGGTCGGACCTCGCGGTCTTTTCGTTGCGGATCAACGCGCCGCAAACGCTGATGGTCTTGTCGTCGTCATTGGCCGCCGCAGCCGCAACGCAAGGCGCGGGATCGACTTGCGGATCTTTGGTCGGCTCGGCGCCGGTTGCGAAGGCGGCTTGCACGAACGCCATCCACAGCAGGGAAGCGACGACCATATTGCGGATGATAGGACAACCTCGCATCAACAGACCCGGAAAAACGCTCTCGACTACGGACAATCCTAGCAAGCGAGGTGCGCTTCTGACAGCGGCGAAGGCGAATTTCGTAAGCCGTTCGAAACCCGATCCTGGCTGAAACATGACGTCCGGGAAGCCGCACTTTTCGCCTGCAAGTGTGCCTATCCATTGAAGAATTTTCGTTGAACCTTTCCCGTTCATGGTCGACTCAAAACCATGGCTATGCTGACCGACACCACTCCGCCGCGCGCGACCGCGTATTCCCAAACCGGTTATTTTTACTTCTACATGGCGCTGGCCTGCATGGCCGTCGCGTTTCTCGGCTTTGCACCGACCTATTGGCTGCCGATGATGTCGCGATCGCTGTCAGCCTCGCCCGTCGTGCATTTTCACGGCCTGCTGTTTTTCGCCTGGTCGTTCTACTTTGCATTCCAGACCTGGCTCGCCGCATCGGGAAATGTCACCCGGCACCGCGCGATCGGGATGATCGGCGTGTCGCTGGCGACTGCGATGACGATCTTCGGCTTTTTGGTTGCGGTCAACGCGATGAAGCGATCGGCGGCCGCCGGACTGACCAGTGAAGGCATCGCCTTTGCGATCGTCCCGCTCAGCGGCATTCTTTTCTTTGCGGTGGTGTTCGCGCTGGCCATTGCGAACATTCGCCGGAGCGAAATTCACAAACGGCTGATGTTGCTGGCCGGCATTTCGCTGCTGGATGCGGCCGTGGCGCGCTGGTTTCTCACCTTCCTGGCGCCTCCCGGGCCGCTCGGCCCGCCGCCGGTGCCCGTCACCATCCCGCCGGCCATCGTCGCCTATCTGCTGCTCGTGGTCGCCATCGTGCACGACTGGCGCACGCGCGGCCGCCCGCATCCGGTCTATATCTATGGCGGCGCCGCGCTGATCGCCGTCAAGCTGCTGAACTGGCCGATCAGCATGACGTCGATGTGGCACTCCTTTGCCGGCGGCATACTGGCGATGGCGCAGTAGCGGAAGCGCGAGCCCGCGCTTCGCTTATGCCGACCTCGCCGTCATCCCGCCATCGACCACGAGTTCGAGCCCGGTGACGTAGCGGGATTCGTCGGACGCCAAGAACAACGCCGCGTTGGCGACATCCCAGGCGTCGCCCATGTGCCCCATCGGCACTTGCGAATCCCTTGCCCGCCACATCGCCTCGACATCGCCCTTGGCATAACTTGCCGCAAGACCTGCGGAGTGCTCGACCATCGGCGTTTTCATCAAGCCCGGCAGAATGCAGTTCACCCGGACATGATCGGCTGCGAACTGCACCGCCGTGGTGCGCGTCATCTGGTTCATTGCCGCCTTCGACGCCCCATAGGAGACGTAGGAAATCCCGACGTGGCGGATCGAGGCGATCGAAGAGATATTGATGATCGAGCCGCCGCCCTGTTTCTGCATCACCGGAATAACGTGCTTCATGGCGAGGAAGGCGCTCTTGAGATTGACCGCGAACACGCGGTCCCATTCGGATTCCGTCGTCTCGACCACGCTGCCCATCTCGGCAATGCCGACATTGTTGTCGAGCACATCGATACGGCCATAGGTCTTCAGGCACACCGCCACCATCGCCTCGACTTCGGCGGCGCGGGAGACGTCGGCGGTAAAGGCCGCCGCCTTGCCGCCCTCGCCCGTGATGATCTTCACGGTTTCTTCGGCTGCCGCCGCGTTGCGATCGACGCAAAACACCTGCGCACCCTCGCGGGCAAACGTCACCGCGGTCGCCTTGCCGTTGCCCCAGCCGGGCCCGATCGAACCCGCGCCGACCACCATCGCCGTCTTGCCCTTGAGCCGTTCCATCGACTTCTCTCCCCTTGATTTGGCCGGGAAGTTGAACGGGCACAGGCCCGCGGTCAACCCGTCCAGCGCGTGGCGGCCGATGCAGCCCTCGCATGGATGTAATCATCCGAAAGTCTCTCGATTTAAGCCCTTGCCACGCCTGCCCAAACCGGCATGAATGCGCCGCCGTTAAAGGCCCCGGCGATCCAGCCGGGAGTTATCAATGCGCTCCGGGGGAAGCATGGCCGCACAGGGTCAACCACCAGGCAATTCCTTGCCCAATGACGACGTCGTCGCCGTTTCCGACGAAGCGTTGCATAAGGCTGAATTGTTCATCGAGGCCGAGGAAGGCGCGGCCAACCGCCTGATGGGATGGGCGGGACGGATCTCGACCACCATTGCGGTGGTGATGAGCCTGTTCCACCTCTATGCGGCCTACGCGATCGTTCCGACCCAGGAACTGCGCTATACCCACGTCGCCTTTACGCTGGTACTGAGCTTCCTGCTGTTTCCGCTGGCGACGCGGTTTCGCAACCGGGTGCGCTGGTGGGACGTGGTGCCGGGCATCTTTGCGGTCGCGACCATCGTCTATGCGCTGTGGGGCGGCGAGGATTTTACCGACCGCGCCACCTCGCCCGACCGTTGGGACGTCATCGTCGGCGTCGTCTTCATCGTGCTCGTGCTGGAGGCGACGCGGCGCACCACCGGGCTGATCATGCCCGTCGTGGCAATATTATTTATCGCCTATGCGATGCTCGGCCCGCATCTGCCGGCGCCATGGACCCATCGCGGCTACGACCTGCCCCGGCTGGTCGGTCATCTCTTCATCACGCTGGAAGGTATTTTTGGCGTCGCGGTCGACGTGTCGGCGACCCTGATCATCCTGTTCACGATCTATGGCGCGTTCCTGGCGCAATCCGGTGCCGGCAAGTTCTTCATCGATTTCTCGCTGGCGCTGATGGGCGGCAAGGCGAACAGCGCCGGCAGAACCGTGGTGCTGTCCTCGTTCCTGCTCGGCGGTCCCTCCGGATCGGGCGTCGCCACCACCGTGATGATCGGCACCGTGGCCTCCCCGATGCTGGCCAAGGCCGGCTTTGAAAAGAACGCCGCTGGCGGTTTGCTGGCGGCCGGCGGTCTCGGCGCCATCCTGTCGCCGCCGGTGCTCGGCGCCGCCGCGTTCCTGATCGCCGAGTTTCTCAAGATCAGCTATCTCGACGTGATCTGGATGGCGACGATTCCGACCTGTCTCTATTACATGTCGCTGCTGTTCATGGTCGAACTGGACGCGAAAAAATTCGGCGCCAAGGACGTCAACTTCACGCCGGAGATGTCGCTCGGACAGATGACCCGGCGTTACGGCTTTCATTTCATCTCGCTGCTTGCCGTGGTCGTGTTCATGGTGATCGGCTATTCGCCGTCGCTGTCGGTGTTCTATGCCATCGTCGTGACCTTCGCGCTGAGCTTCCTGCGCAAGGAAACCGCGCTGGTGCCGAGCAAACTGGTCAAGGCGCTGGCTGAAGGCTCGACCGGCGCGCTGAACGCGGCGACGACCTGCGCCTGCGCCGGCATCGTGGTCGGCATCGTGACGCTGACCGGTCTCGGTCTCAAATTCTCGGCGATCGTGATCAGCTATGCCGGCGGCAGCCTGCTGCTGACGGCGATCTACACCGCGCTGATCGTGTGGATCATCGGTCTCGCGGTGCCGGTGACCGCCTCCTACATCATCTGCGCGGTGATCGCCGCACCGGCACTGATCAAACTCGGCGTGCCCGATTACGCCGCGCACATGTTCATCTTCTATTACGCCGTGCTGTCGGAGGTATCGCCGCCGACCGCGCTGTCGCCGTTCGCAGCGGCTGCCATCACCGGCGGCGATCCCTACAAGACCACGCTGCAGTCCTGGAAATACACCTTGCCGGCGTTCCTGGTTCCGTTCGTGTTCGTGCTCGATCCGCAGGGCGTCGGATTGCTGCTCGCGATCCCCAAGGGCGGATCATGGCTCGACATCCTCGAAATCACCATCAAGACCACACTGGGACTGCTGGCGCTGGCCTCAGTTGCCCAGAACTGGGCGCTGCGACAAAATACGCGGGTCGAGGGAGGCCTGCTTCTGCTATCCGGATTGCTGCTGGTATTTCCGAGTTTGATCGAGGCGATCGTCGAATGGATGATCGGCCGCGATATCAGCTACACCTACGTGCCCGGGCTGATCATCGGCTTCGGCGTGTTACTGTGGCAGTCGAGAACGCGGGCGCCGAAACGACCGGCGCTTACAACTTAAGTCCAAGAATAACGTCAAGGATAGGGTCAAGGGAGTAATTGAGATGAAAATAATGAAAAAGACCGTGGCCGTGCTGGCTGTGACTGTTGCGGCCGGACTCGCCTTCGCGGGCATCGTCCATGCCCAGCAGAAGACGATGTCGATCGGTACCGGCGGAACCGGCGGCGTCTACTATCCGCTTGGCGGCGCCGTCGCCAACGTGCTGTCGAAGAGCCTTCCCAACGTGCAGGCCACGGCCGAGGTCACCGGCGGCTCGATCGACAATCTCAAGCTGATCGGCACCGGACAGAGCGAGATGGGCTTCACCATGGCCGATGCCGCGCTCGACGCGCTGCAGGGCCAGGACAAGTTCAAGAGCGGCAAGCTGCCGCTGCAGGCGCTGCTCGTGGTCTATCCGAACCGCATGCACGTGGTGACCGTCGAAGGCACCGGCATCAACACCATGGCGGACCTGAAAGGCAAGCGTGTCTCGACCGGATCGCCCGGCGGCGCCACCGAAGTGATGGCGTTCCGCGTCATCGAGGCCGCCGGCCTCGACAAGGACAAGGACATGAAGCGCGAGCGGCTCGGCGTCGCCGAATCCGTCAACGCCATCAAGGACCGCAAGATCGACGCGTTCTTCTGGGTCGGCGGCATTCCGACGGCGGCGGTGACCGATCTGGCGGCAACGCCAGGCATCAAGATGAAGCTGGTCGACCACGGCGATCTCGCCGAGAAGATGAACGCCAGGTACGGCAAGCTCTACACGTCCAGCAAGATCAAGGCGGGCTCCTATCCCGGCTACGACAAGGACAATTCCATCGCCGAGGTCTGGAACCTGATCGTGACCGGCGACAAGATGAGCAACGACGACGCCTACACGATCGTCAAGACGCTGGTGGAGAAGAAGGCCGACATCGTTGCCGTGCACAAGGAAGCCGAGAGCTTCTCGCTCGACAACCAGGTGCAGGACCGCTCGCCGATCCCGTTCCATCCCGGTGCGCTGAAGTACTTCAAGGAAAAAGGCATCGGCGGCTAAGTTTCGTTCATGCCCTGACACGTAGCCCGGATGAGCAAAGCGACATCCGGGATAGTCACGGGTTAACCCGGATATCGCTTCGCTCATCCGGGCTACGCGCTTCTATTTTGACCGCGGTCTGCAAGGACCGCGGTCATTTCTTTGAGCTTGTGTTTCTCGCTGATGTCGGCCTGATCGGGTTTTGCGCCATGATGCCAAAGACCCCGGGCATGACCCCGACGGGGGTGGTGGTCGCGCCGATTAACAAATACGGTCCGCCGAAATTTTGGAGGGACCGACATGACTTCGAAGATTATCCATCCATACCGCCTGAGCCGCCGCGCTGTGCTGACCGGCGCGGCTGCCTTAGGCGGTATGTCGCTATTGCCGCGGCGGGCGGGCGCCGATCAATGGCCGACACGGCCGGTCAAACTGGTCGTGCCGTTCGCGGCCGGCGGCACCACCGACATCCTGGCGCGCGTGGTCGCGGCAAAAGTCTCGGAGGAATTCGGCCAGCAATTCATCGTCGAAAACAAGACCGGCGCCGGCGGCAACATCGCGGCTGAATTCGTCGCGAAGGCCGAGCCCGACGGTTACACCTTCGTGGTGGGAACGCCGGGCACGCACGCCATCAACCAGTTCGTGTTCAAGAACATGAACTACGACCAGGCCAGGGATATCGCTCCGGTCATCATCATCGCGCGGGTACCCAATCTTTGTTCGGTCACCAATTCGCTGCCGGTGAAATCGGTCGCGGAGCTGATCGCTTATGCCAAATCGAAACCGGGCGAGTTGTTCTACGGCACGCCCGGGCTCGGCAGCACCGCGCATGTCTCGACCGAATTGTTCAAGTCGATGACCGGTGTCGAAATGACCCATGTGCCGTACAAGGGCAGCGCTCCGGCGCTGACCGACCTGATCGCCGGCCGCGTGCAACTGACGATCGACAATCTGCCGGCCTCGCAGCCGTTCGCCGAATCCAACTCGATCCGCCCACTGGCGGTCTCCTCTGCGAGGCGCTGGCCGGGCCTGCCGGATCTGCCGACGATCGCGGAAGCCGGCGTACCCGGTTACGAGGCGGCGTCCTGGTTCACCATCGGTGCACCGGC
This sequence comes from Bradyrhizobium sp. JYMT SZCCT0180, assembly GCF_018130165.1. Lineage (GTDB taxonomy): Bacteria > Pseudomonadota > Alphaproteobacteria > Rhizobiales > Xanthobacteraceae > Bradyrhizobium. The sequence goes on from NZ_JAFCLZ010000001.1 coordinate 499,735, forward strand.
CAAGACGTCGAAGGAGATCATCGACAGGCTCAACGCCAGCGTCGACAAATTCCTCAAGACCGAGGACGGCATCGCGCGGCTGCGCAAGCTCGGCGCTGAACCCGCCGGCGGGTCGCCCGCGGACATGCAGGCTTACGTGCTGGCGGAAACCGAGAAGTGGGGCAAGGTGGCCAAGTTCGCCGGCATCAAGCCGGAGTGACGATCGCGTTCAGGTGACGCCGCGCGTCGAAGCGATTCTTGTGTTCGGCGCGAACATAAATTGTGGTCGCGCCGACAAGCGACCACAGGCGTTAACGCGCGTCCAGCAATGAAACAGCGCGCAAATGCACGCCTCCGTTCATAGAGCATGCCCACGACAGCGACGAGCACGGATGGGTCACCATCGGGCTCACGAGTTGCCATGTTACAGCCAGATGACTTGCCGCTTTCGTTACAATTCTAGTTTCATTGGCGGCTTTAACCTTACCCATGCATTCATCACCGTGTCCCTAAAACTCCATGATTAGCGCCGCCGCGCGGATGTACGACTAGCGTCGATATCTGTGCAGGGGGACGGAATGAATCTGATCAATGCTAACGCGCATGCGCGCGCCGGTGGCTTCGGACTGCGCAGGGTGATGCCCCGCGCCTGCGTGGCCGACGCCAAGAAACACCTGCGGTTGTTCCTCTCTGACGCGCTCGAGGAGCTCGGCTTCATCACCAGCGCATGCGCTTGTGCAAGCGAGTTGGCAGGCGTGCTTGACGCACAACAGCCCGACCTCGTCGTGCTCGGCGTGTCCGTCAACGGGACCGAGGTCGGCGAAATTCTCGAAGTTCTGGTCCGGAAAAATTTCGGCGGCAAGGTGCTCATCATCGGTCCACCGGACTCGATTATGGTAAAGGCGGTTCGGCAAATTGCCGAGGAATACGATATCGCGATGCTGCCCTCGCTGCCGACGCCCTTCAGCGCCGGAACGTTGCGGGCCAGCGTCGCCTCGCTGCTGCCCACCGAACCGGCGCCGAGCCCGGCGGTGGACGTGGCCGAGGCGCTGAAGGCCGGATGGCTCGAATTGTGGTATCAGCAAAAGATCAATGCGCGCACGCTGGTTCCAAGCGGCGCGGAGGCGCTGGTGCGGATGCGACATCCCGCCTGGGGGGTCGTGCCACCGGCGTATTTCATCCCGGACGACAAGGATCCGCATTATCGCGCGCTGTCCGAGTTCGTGATCGGCCGCGCGATCGAGGATTGGCATTACCTTCTGGAGCAGCATGGCCCGGTTGATCTCTCGATCAACCTGCCGGTTTCGTTTTTAAGGGGCCGCGAAACGGTGCGCGACCTCTGTCTCGGAATGCCCGACCATCCCGCGTTCGGCGGTTTGATCATCGAGATCGACAGCGCCGAGGTGACGGACAATCTGGATCTCGTGATCGACGTCGCCAGGCAGGTGCGCCTGCATAATATCGCGATTGCCGTCGACAATGTCGGCCCGGAATGGCCCGCGCTCATGGGGCTGCGGAACTTTCCATTCGTCGAGCTGAAAGTCGACCATCAGTTTGTCACCGGCTGCGCGGATGACCGCTTGAAGCAGACCGTATGCCGCCACATCGTCGAGCTGGCGCAGGACCACGGCGCGCGCGCCATCGCCCAAGGGGTCGAAACCCGCACCGATTTTCTCGCCGCGCATGACATGGGCTTCGATCTGGTCCAAGGCTATCTGTTCAGCAAGCCGCTCGGGGTCAAGAAATTTGCCCGCTCGCCCCCGGTGCTGCCATCCCCCGCCGGGTAAAAGCCGTGAGGGGGCGTTCGGTCCGACTCACCGAACTTCATCAAGCACTGCCTCACGGATGAACCAGCCGCGTGCGCGCACGGCCATCTTCATCGAAATTCTCGTCCGCGAGCCACGCGGCGATGGCGGCGCAGCGCGCCGGCCATTCGGCGGCGATGATCGAATGCCACGCCACGTCGCAGCGACGCCCCTTGCTGAGGGCCGAGCCACGCCAGGTACCCTCCGGCGTAAAACCGTAGCGCGCGGCCGCGTTCAACGACGCCTGGTTTGCCGCGTTGCAGCGCCAGACCAGCCGCTGGTACTGCAATTCCTCCATCGCATATTGCATCAGGAGAAAGATCGCTTCGGTCGCGGCCCGGGTTCGCTGCAGCCGCGGCGAAAACCAGATCGCCCCGATTTCGATCGCCCCCTCGGCCGGATAGATATCGCACAGCGATAGCCAGCCTTGAGCCACGCCGCTGCTGTTCGGCCGCACCACCCAGAACGGCTGATCCGCCCGCCCGGCCAATTCGGTGACCAGCGCCAGCAAGTCGCGCTGCTGCGCGAACGGCCCGTAGCGCAAATAGGCAAATGATGCATCGGCGCCCTGCGCGGCGTGCCAGAGCTCGTCCGCGTGTCCGGCGGTAAGCGGTTCGAGGGACATCGCGCGTCCCTCAAACCGGAGCCGTTCAGGAAACGGCCAGGGCGGTGGCGGCGTGCCCGGCGCAGAGGGGGCGGCTGTCACGCCCGCCGACCATCAATCGAACTTCATGTCGAGACATTTCGAGATGTCGGAGCCGAGGCCGGACGAGATGATGATGCAGCCGCGTACCTTGCGCGCATTGTTGTCGCTGGCCCAAACCGCATAGCCGCCGGGTCCGAAAAACGAGTTGGTGTTCGGCGGTTCGGTTTCGGTGGCGTCGAACGAATAGTTCGAATCGGTGTCGAAGATGCGGGGCTTCTTGGCGCAGTTGCCGTCGGCCTGCACGTTGATGACTTCCTTGTTGTCGCGCGTCAGCGCCAGCGTGACCTGGCAGCGGTAATATTCCGAGGTCTTGATGTTGAAGACATAGGCGTACGATCTGCAGGTCGCGGTGTTGAGCTTGCCGGGGCTCAGGCCGCGGCTGCAGGCAATCCGCTGGTTGTTGCTGAGCTTGAATTCGTCGGCCTGGACAGCGGAAGCCAGCGTCATGAAAGACAGCGCAACACCGAAACCAATCTTCATGACGAGGTTCATCCGAATCATCCCTATAACGTTTCTGGCAATTGCGCGTTTGTAACCGGAAACCGGAACATAGTCGCGAAGTCGAAGGCGGGGAATCACAAAGTCGCAGAGAAAGCGTGATGCGGCAAAGGTACCATTGACGGAATAATGACGTTCGTGATTTGTTCAAACGAACGGGGCAGAAGCCAATTTTGGCCGCTGGGAGGGACAACGATGACGGGAATTTCAGCCAAGACCTTTTTGATCGCGGCCGCGCTCGGCGGGCTGACGTCGTCTGCATTCGCACAGGCCGCGCCTACGCCCTGGGAGCTGAACTCCGGCACGGGCTATGCCTACGGCAAGGACGGCAAGACGGTTGCGTACAAGTTAGGCACCAACAACGCCGGCACGCTGCTGAAGGGCGCGAAGAAAGTGCCGAAGGGCACGCTGTTCTTCGTCGGCGAGAACGGCCAGCTTTACATGCGGACCGGCCCCTATCTCGAAGACGACGGCAAGTTCAAGTTCGGCGCGAATTGAGGGGCGCGCTTAACCACCGCTTGTCGTCCCGGCGAACGCCGGGACCCATACTCCGCGGCGCCAGTAATTTAAGGAAGGTATCTAACGCCCTGCGCGAACGATGGGACACGGCGTATGGGTCCCGGCGTTCGCCGGGACGACGATGCTTCAGCAGGGTTGCCTAAAACGCCGCCGCCAGTTCCTTCGCCCCTGGCTTGCCGCTGTTGACGTCCATCCGCTCGTCGGTGATCGCCAGCAGTTTTGCCACCGTGTTGTGGCGGATCGCGACCGGGTTGCGCTCGTAGCCACCGCGCTGGAAGAAATTCGAGGTCGGCACCTGCTCGCGCATCGCCTGCGGCATCGTCACCATGTCGAGACCGGTGCTGTCGCCGGTCAGGTTCATCATCTCGAGTTCGGCGGCGCTGAGCGGCCTGGTATAGCCCTTGGCGCGCGCGAACAGTACCGAGGTCAGCAGCTTGTGGGTCTGCAGCAGCGGGCCGACGTCGATGTCCAGCACCATGGCGTGGACCCCCCAGCCCTGCGGCGTGTTGGCGAGCTTCTCGTGCTCCGACCATTGCACCGGCACCGAGCGCGTGAACGCCACCATCCGCTTCAGTACCGCCAGCTTGTGATCCATCGCCTTGCGCGCCGGTCCTGACAGGCCGGCGGCCTTTTCCGTCAACGCCTTGACGATGTCATGCCCCTGTTCGGCGAGCAGCGAGACGGTGTTGGTGGTGAGCAACTGGTTGTAGCCAACCGCCGTCGAGATCGCGCGCGAGCCCGGGCGCGAGGAACTCAATCCGGATTGCATGTCGTGATTGCCGTTGCCGCCGGTCTCGAACGAATAGACCCGCACGATCTGCTCGCGCGTCAGCCCGGAAGCCAATGCGACGCGGCCATAGGCGCGCTTGAACTCGACCTCGCTGGCGGGCCGCTGCGGGGTAAACTGGAACTGCGCGGCGGCGGCTTGCAGGAAATCGGCGACCACCGGAAGCGGCTTGCGCTCGCGGGGCTTGTCGTCGGGCTCCGGATCCACCGGCCGCTTCGGCCCGTCGTACAGCGGCGGCTGCGTCAGCACATAATCATCGAGCGTGATGGCCTGGCGCTCGCGCCGCTTGGCGTTGCGGCCGCGCCGTTTTTCGGCAATCGCGCTCCAGTAGGGTTCGGCTTCCTGCTCGAACGCGGCGCGCGCGGCCTGATATTCCTTCAGCTTGCGGCGATATTCCGCGATCGCCTGTGGCGAGGCCGCCTGCGCCATCGCATCCGCCGTTGAGGCCGGCAGCCCGTCCATAGCCAAAGCCGGCGGCGCGCCCGCGGCAAGCGCGAGCGCGACAAGGCCAAAGCAGGGGCGAATCAATTGCAGACGCATGCCCCCGTTGTAGCAATTGCCGGGTTCAAGTCAGTTAACAAAGTGCCCGAAACAGCGCGACGCTGCGCCGCTCACTCCTGCTCGACGCCGCTGGTCTTGATCAGTTGCGACCACTTCTTTTCATCCTTGTCGATGAAATCGGCGTAATCCTCCGGCGTGCCCGGCGTGATCTCGGTGCCGTCATTGGCCAATTGCCTCTTGACCTCGTCAGAGCCAAGCGCGTCACGCAGCACCTTGTTGAGCTTGTCGATGATGGGCCGCGGCGTGCCTGCAGGCGCCGCGAGGCCGTAATACAGCGACGCATCGAAGCCGGCCAGGCCCGCTTCCGCCATCGTCGGCACGTCCGGCAGCAGGCTGGAGCGGGTCGTGCTGGTCACCGCGAGCGCGCGCAGTTTGCCGGCCGAGACGTTGGGATGCGAGGCCGGGATCGGCGCGAACGCCATCGGGATATGGCCGCCCAACAGATCGGTCAGCGCCGGACCGGTTCCCTTGTAGGGAATATGCACCAGCGTAATCCCGGCGGTGCGGGCGAAATATTCGCCGGTGATGTGACTGACCGTGCCGGCGCCGGCCGAGCCGAAATTGACCTTGCCGGGATTGAGCTTGGCGTGCGCGATCAGTTCGGCGACGGTCTTGGCCGGGAACGACGGATGCACCACCAGCGAATTCGGCGCATTGCCGATCAGGCCGATCGGCGCGAAATCCTTGCGCGGATCGTAGCCGGCGCTCTTGTAGAGCGAGGGCCCGATCGCGAGCGTGCCGGTATAGCCCAGCACCAGCGTGTAGCCATCGGGATCGCTCTTGGCGACGGCCTTGGTGCCGATCGTGCCACCGGCGCCGGGACGATTGTCGACCACGACCTTCTCGCCGAGCAGTTCGCTCATCTTGTCGGCGATGCCACGGCCGACGATCGAGGTCGAGCCACCAGGTGCGAACGGAATCACCAGCGTGATCGCCCGCGTCGGATAGTTCTGCGCATGTGCGCTGCTGAGGCTGGCGACGAAACCGACGGCGATGACGGCGGCAAAAGCGTGACTACGCATTCAGCGCTCCCTTGGGATCATTGTTCTTGTTGCTCATATGGTCGCTGAAACGATCGCTGTCCGCAACCCGTCATTGCGAGGAGCGAAGCGACGAAGCAATCCATTCTTGCTTTGCCGCACGGTGGATTGCTTCGCTTCGCTCGCAATGACGGTTGAACCCTATTTCCAGGCAAACACCGGCTGTTCCAGCTCGGCCACGCGGGTGTTGCGGCCCGCCAGCACTTCGCTGAACTGATAGATCAGTGCCGCCGTCGGCGCGTGGATGTGCTGGCCGGCGAGGCGAAAGCGGATCACGCGCCGCGCGCTTTCGGGAATTTTGGTGAAGCTGAACGCGTCTTGCTGCTCGATCTCATCGAGCGCGATGCGATGCACGGAAGCCACCTCCGCCGGGTTCGGCACCAGCGCGGCCTTTGTGCTCGCCCACACCACGACCGGTGTGATCAGATAGCCGGACCTCGTCGGATAGTCGTCGAGCAGGCCCAGTACATCGCCCTCACCCAGCTCCAGGCCGAGCTCTTCATGAAGCTCGCGCAACGCCGACTGGACCTGCGTCTCGCCGGGATCGCAGCGTCCGCCCGGCAGCGCCCATTGGGCCGAATGGGAGCGCAGGCCCTCGGCACGCCGCGTCAGGAGAAACGCCGTTTCCGCGCCATTCTCGCTTTCGGTGAGCGCGATGACCACGGCGGCCCGCTTCAGCGCAGGCTCTGGCTCATCCGCCGTCGCCCGCGAAAAAGCTGCAACGAGCTCTGCGATATTTCGCCGGGTGGCATCATCAAATGAACGGGCCATGGCGCTTGACTACAATACTCCCGCGTTTGATGAAATGACTGTCGAGACATGACCGCCTGCAGGAAACGGAATGCATCAGATGACGACCAGGGCCGCCACGGAGAAGCTGAAATCCGATGGCTGGAAAATCGTCGAAACGACCGGCTTCCTGCATCTGATCGGACCGCTGTGGCAGCGAACGCTCGACGGCGAGCTTGAATTCGCGCTGATCACCGAGGACAAGCACCACAATCGTCGCGGACTGGTGCAGGGCGGCGTGCTGATGACGTTTGCCGACCGCACCTGCGGCATCACCGCGCGACACGTCTCGGGCAAGCCGACGCTGGCGACCGTGCAGCTCGATACGCATTTCGTCGAATCCGGCAAGATCGGCGAGGTGTTGATCTCGAAGCCGCACGTGGTGCGATCCACCCGCAGCCTGATTTTCATCACCACGGAAGTGACCGTCGACAAGCGCTGTATCGCGATGGCGTCGGGCGTGTTTAAGATATTGAAGAACGATGCATAGCTCGCTGTTCTAACCTCGCCCCGCTTGCGGGGAGAGGTCGGCGCGTAGCGCCGGGTGAGGGGGTACAGGTCTCTCGGCAGTCTTTGCTCGGAGAGAGGCCCCTCACCCCAACCCTCTCCCCGCGAAGAGCGGGGCGAGGGAGTCGATAGAGCCGTCAATATAAGGAGCCCGCACCATGCAATATCGCCAACTCGGCCGCAGCGGCCTGAAGATTTCGCCGATCTGCCTCGGCACCATGATGTTCGGCGGGCCGACCGACGAGGCGACGTCGTCGCGGATCGTGGCGAACGCACGCGAGGCCGGCATCAATTTCATCGACAGCGCCGACGCCTATAATGGCGGCAAGTCCGAGCAAGTGGTCGGCCGTGCCATTGCCAATGTCAGACACAGTTGGGTGCTCGCAACAAAACTCGCCAATCAGATCGGCGACGATCCCAATTGCGGCGGGCTGTCGCGGCGCTGGGTGCTGCAGGCGGCGGAAGAGAGTTTGAAGCGGCTCGGCACCGACTATATCGACATCTACTATCTGCATAAGGAAGACCATTCGACGCCGCTGGAGGAGACCGTGCGCGCGATGGGTGACCTGATGCGACAGGGCAAGATCCGCTATTTCGGCGTTTCGAACTACCGCGCCTGGCGCGTCGCCGAGATCTGCAACATCTGCGACCGCAACGGCATCGACCGCCCGGTCGTCAGCCAGCCCTACTACAACGCCATGAACCGGATGCCGGAGGTCGAGCACTTCCCGGCCTGCGGCTATTACGGTCTCGGCATCGTGCCCTATAGCCCTTTGGCGCGCGGCGTGCTGACCGGCAAGTACCTGCCCGATGCAACGCCCGACAAGGACAGCCGCGCCGGCCGCAACGACAAGCGCATGATGCAGACCGAATGGCGGCCGGAATCCTTGCAGCTCGCGCAGCAAATCAAGGAGCACGCCGAAGGGCGCGGCATCACCGCCGGGCAGTTCGCGGTGTCATGGGTGCTGAACTCGTTATTCGTGTCCGCCGTGATCGCCGGTCCCCGCACCGAGGAGCAGTGGGACGATTACCTGAAGGCGCTCGACTATCGCTTCACGGCGGAGGACGAGGCGCTGATCGACCGGTTGGTCGCGAGCGGGCATCCATCCACACCGGGGTTCAACGATCCCGGCTATCCGATCGAGGGACGGCGCGCGCGCACGACGACTTAAACGAAAGTCGCATACGCCATCGCCGCTTGCGAAATTTAATTCAGCGCCTTCGGAATAAATCCGAAAGCCGCCATCGACGTTGTTCACCATCTGCCGCGTCGAAGCGTCGCATCTTCCCGAACATTCTTGCCAAACACCTGCGCAAGCCTTTGTCTCCCTTCCAATAAAAAGGGGCGCATCCTTGGTTGGATCGCCGTCAAAACGGGGAGGAAATCATGACGACATCCAAAAAAGACACCACTTCCAGCCGCCGCCGCTTCCTGAAAGTGGCCGCCGCGGGCGCTGCAGCAACGGTCGCAGCCCCCAGCGTCGTAAACGCGCAAGGCGCGACCAGCATGCGCTTCCAGAGCACCTGGCCGGCCAAGGATATTTTCCACGAATACGCGCTCGACTACGCCAAGAAGGTCAACGACATGACGGGCGGCGATCTCAAGATCGAGGTTCTGCCGGCCGGCGCCGTGGTGCCCGCCTTCGGCCTGCTCGAGGCGGTCTCGAAGGGTACGCTCGACGGTGGACACGGCGTGCTCGCCTATCATTACGGCAAGCAGAACGCGCTCGCGCTGTGGGGCTCCGGTCCCGGCTATGCGATGGACGCCAACATGCTGCTGGCCTGGCACAAATACGGCGGCGGCAAGGAGCTCCTGGCCAAGCTGTACAGCTCGATCGGCGCCAACGTCGTCTCGTTCCCTTATGGGCCGATGCCGACCCAGCCGCTCGGCTGGTTCAAGAAGCCGGTCACCAAGGCCGACGACCTGAAGGGCGTCAAGTTCCGGACCGTCGGCATTTCGATCGACGTGTTCACCGGCATGGGCGCCGCAGTCAACGCCTTGCCCGGCGGTGAAATCGTCGCCGCGCTCGACCGCGGCCTGCTCGATGCCGCCGAATTCAACAACGCCACGTCGGACCGCGTCCTCGGCTTCCCCGACGTGTCCAAGATCTGCATGCTGCAGAGCTATCACCAGAATGCCGAGCAGTTCGAGATCATGTTCAACAAAGACAAGTACGACGCGCTGCCGGCGAAGATCCGCGCGATCCTCGACAACGCCGCCGAAGCGGCCGGACAGGACATGGCCTGGAAGGCGATCGACCGGTACTCGAAAGACTACGCCGAGATGCAGACCAAGGATAACGTCAAGTTCTACAAGACCCCCGACTCGGTGCTGCAGGCGCAGCTCGATATTTACGATCAGGTCGTCGAGAAAAAGTCGGCGGAGAATCCGCTGTTCAAGGAGATCGTCGCGTCCCAGCTGGCGTTCGCCAAGCGCGCCACGCAGTGGGAGCAGGACACGGTGGTCAGCCGCCGCATGGCGTATAACCACTACTTCGGACCCAACGCCAAGAAGCGGACCTAAAGGCGATAGAATCGGCCAACAGACCCCGTCCGGGATGGCAATCCCGGGCGGGGTCTTGTATCGTCGGCTTGCCATCGCCTGCGCATTCACGACGTGAACGCGCTCCGACGCGGCGCCGGATTTCAGGTCGGCCATTACGCCCGCCCCGTCCGGATCATTCCTGCAGCCCGTACCAAGCAGTCCAGATTTCATGAACAGCGACCGTTTTCTGCATACCATCGACGGTATCAGCACCTTTGCCGGCAAGGCGGCCGCCTGGCTGATCATGGCGCTGATGCTTCTCGTCTGCGCCGAGGTTTTCAAGCGCTACATCCTGAACATGCCGACCGCCTGGATCTTCGATGCGTCGAACATGATGTACGGCGCGGCGTTCATGCTCGGCGGCGCCTATACGCTGGCGCAGAACGCCCATGTCCGCGGCGACTTTCTCTATTCCTCGATGCGGCCGCGCACCCAGGCCGGGCTCGATCTGGTGCTCTACGTCGTGTTCTTCCTGCCCGGCATCGCGGCGCTGGCTTATTCGGGCTGGGACTACGCCGCGCTGTCCTGGCGCATCAACGAGCACTCCAACGTGACCGCGGACGGACCGCCGGTCTATCATTTCAAGGCGATGATCCCGCTGGCCGGCATATTGCTGCTGCTGCAAGGGTCCGCTGAAATCGCGCGCTGCGTCATTTGCCTCAAGACCGGCGTGTGGCCGAGCCGCCTCAAGGACGTCAGCGAGATCGACGTCGTCGAGGAGCAACTGGCGCTGAGCGAGCATGTCGACGACGAAACGCGCCGCAACGCGATCGAGCATGCGCAGAACATCGAGGAAAGCGCGCGCCAGCGCGGCTTGGGCGGAGCGTCACAGCCATGAGCGATCCGGCACTCGGGCTTTTGATGCTCGGACTCATCGTCGTCGTCATCATCATGGGTTTCCCCACGGCGTTCACGCTGATGGGGCTCGGCATGTTCTTCGGCTTCTTCGCCTATTACCGCGCCGGCGAATCCTGGGCCGATAACCACATCTTCGACCTGATGGTCCAGCGCACCTATGGCGCGATGACCAACGACGTCCTGATCTCCATCCCGCTGTTCGTCCTGATGGGCTACGTGATGGAGCGCGGCGCGCTGGTGGACAAGATGTTCTACGCCATCCAGCTGGCGTTCCGGCGGGTGCCGGCGGCGCTCGCGGTCGCCTCGTTGATCGTCTGCACCTTCTGGGGCATTGCCTCTGGCCTCGTCGGCGCCGTCGTGGTGCTGATGGGCGTCATCGCCTTCAACCCGATGCTCAAGGCCGGCTATGACGTGAAGCTCGCCTCCGGCGTCATCACCGCCGGCGGCACGCTCGGTATCCTGATCCCGCCCTCGGTCATGATCATCGTCTATGCGGCGGTCGCCGGGCAATCGGTGGTGAAGCTGTACGCCGCCGCGATGTTTCCGAGTTTCTTCCTGGCGTTTCTCTACCTCGTCTACATCGTCGGCTGGGCGCTGATTAACCCCAAAATCGCGCCAAAACTGCCGGAGAGCGAAACCCGGGTGCCGGTGCGCCCGTGGGTGACGCAGATCCAGCAGCTGTATTCCCGCAAGATGCTGCCGGCGTTGCTGGCCGCGACGGTGGTCCCGTCGCGGGCCCTTGCCATCACGGTGGATGGCGCCCGGCTCGGCTACGGCACGATCCTCAAGAGCCTGTCGTTCGCGCTGGTCCCGCTGGTCATGACGCTCGGCACCCTGTGGGGCATCTGGTGGTACGTCGTGATCCACCAGCAGCCGGACGCGCCCACCGCCATCGAGCGCAGCGAGGCTCCGACCCCGCTCGGACAGGGCGCGCCGAGCAGCGAGCCGGTCGAGGAAAAGCTTCAGGAACTGGGCAGCTCGGTCCAGCAGTCCGGCGCAGCCAAAAAGGGCGAGCCGGAAGTGCTGCAGCAGATGGGCAATCTGCAGAGCGAAAGCGCCGCTCCGCCGTCGGCGTCCGGGCCGCCTGAAGGCTTTTATCTGTATTTCGGGTTCACCGCGGCCGTCCTGCTGCTGCTGCTGTTCTACTATTACGCGATCATGGAGGCCGAGCAGTTCGAGGTGCTGCGGCTCTTGATCACCTCGGTGATGCCGCTTGGCCTGCTGACCGTGATCGTGCTCGCCGTGATCCTGTTCGGCATCACGACCGCGACGGAATCGGCGGCGGTGGGCGCCGCCGGCGCCTTCCTGCTGGCGTTCCATGCCCGCACGCTGAACTGGAAAAAGACCAAGGAGGCGGTGTTCCTCACCCTCAAGACGACGTCGATGGTGTGCTGGCTGTTCGTCGGCTCGGCGCTGTTCTCGGCGGTGTTCGCCATTCTCGGCGGCCAGGCGCTGCTGGAAAGCTGGGTGCTGTCGCTCAATTTGACGCCGCTTCAGTTCATGATCCTGTCGCAGGCGATCATCTTCGTCCTGGGCTGGCCGCTGGAATGGACCGAGATCATCGTGATCTTCGTGCCGATCTTCCTGCCGATGCTCAAGCACTTCAGCGTCGACCCGATCTTGTGGGGCGTGCTGGTGTTCGTGAACCTGCAGGCGGCCTTCCTGTCGCCGCCGGTGGCGATGTCGGCGTTCTACCTCAAAGGCGTCGCGCCCAAACACGTCACGCTGAACCAGATCTTTTCCGGCATGATGCCTTACATGTTCATCGTGATCGTCTGCATGGTCTTCATGTATATCTGGCCGGGCATGACGCTGTGGCTGCCAAAATATCTGTACGGCGGTTAGGCCGGGTTCCAGTTTTCAGGGAACAACGGCCTCAACGGGCCGTTATCCCCCTCCGACGTGCGGCGAACGCAGCCGCAAACCAGTGGAGGATTCCGATGGAACCGATCCTGGGTTTTGAACCGATCCTGATCGTTGTTGTCGTGGTGGCGTTGTTTAGCGGCGGCCACTATTTGGGCCGACGTCACGGCCACTGGTGACCACATGATCGATTTTCCGAACCATAGCCGCAGCTATGACCACACCAGGCGCGCGGTGCGGTTCTGGGGCTATGACAGCGCGATCGAGGCCTCGTTCTATGTCCACGAGACGGCGCTGGCGCGAATCCAGCCGGGCATTCCGCTCGATGAATCCGGCTGCCTGAACGCCTTCGACGCCAACCGCGACAGGATCTGCGCCGCCGCCGCCCGGGTTTACGTACGCGGCAGCCGCGGCTCCTACGATCTCGGCGCGGCAAACTTCTGAGGAGGTAACGGCCTCAATCCGCCGGGCACAGCCCCTCTTCGATCGCGGCCGATTGCAATTGGCCGGCGTCGGTGATGCCCGCCGCGGCGGTTGCCAGGATACGCGACGCCATCTTGACCTTGATTGCGGGCGTGGCGGGCTTGCCCGACGCACTGTCGACATGGGCCGACGCCGCTTCCAGCACCGATCTCATCATTGAAACCAGTTCCGGATTGAAGTTGTTCGGCGAAATCTTGGTCATGCGCACTCCCGTTGGCGCTCATGTAGCGCGGCAACGTGACTCCAATACGACCCTGGTGTGAAGGATCGCCTTAGAGGTTAAGGACCCGGCTTCGCCTAAGAGGGCTACGCCGGGCGCGGCCCGGCTTGCTCTGATTCAATTTTCAAATAGCCCTCCTATTGGTCGTCCCGGCGAACTCAGATGCGCAATTGCGCATCGGGGGACCCATACGCCGCGGCAGTCGTTGTTGGCAGAAGGTCTCTAACGTCAGCGCTTTAACCGATGGGCCGCGGCGTATGGGTCCCGGGTCAAGCCCGGGACGACGGCGGTGTTTGTTGTTGCACCATCACGTGAACGCAGCTTCGCGTTCTCGCGACGCGACGCGCCCGAGCTTTGCCAGAAATTTCCTTGCCCTCGAAAAGAGAGGGCGCAGGGAAGACCGGGTGCGCGCTGCACCCGCGGTCTCGTGTGCAATTGTGCATAAGAATGCGCACACGAGCATACAGGTCCAGCGGAGAGCATCCGGCCTTCCCTGCGCAATGGCTTTACGGCTTATAACGCGCTCTCCCCGGTGAGACGGCCTCTATTGCCACCGTCGCCCCTCGGAAGCGTTAGCTCCCGCGGGACTTGACGCCGTTACGGGCGCCAGGACCACACGCTTTCGCCGTACGCTCCAGCCGCGACCGTCAATCGCAACTGTCACGTCCACCGCAACCCGCCCCTCGTCGTGACGACGGCCGACGCCCCTCTTGATAGGACGGGATGCGCAAATTCGTAGAGATGATTTGCCCGACGAGGAAAGCGGAATTTTGCCCGTCGGGTTAATTTGTCGCACTACTGTCTCCATCTCGTCATTGCGAGCCACCGGGTCGCGCGCATGCGCGCCCGATGACAGGCTCCGCGAAGCAATCCATGCCTCGGCTTGGCGCAATATGGATTGCTTCGCTGCGCTCGCAATGACGTAGGCAGTCATTCCGGGGCTCGCGAAGCGAGAACCCGGAATCCATCCGACGGCAGAGCATGTGGCCCGATGGATTCCGGGCTCGCGCTACGCGCGCCCTCAGATGCGCAATCGCGCATCGGGGAATGACGGAGGCCCATCTTTCGAAACATTAACTTCACCGCCAGCGTCCCGTAATGGCGGGGCTGGTAATCGTGCGGCCGACCAACAAAACGCGAGGTTTCGTTGTGGGACGTGCGTTGGAATACAATTTTACAACGCTGCGAATTTCCCGAGCCTATGTCAGCCTGGTGTCCCGCCCCGAGGGTGAGGCGGTTTCCCTGGCGTGGATCGGCGATTATGAAATTCGCATGCACGCAGCCTCAGCGGCTTGCGCCGCAAGGCAGCCGCTTTTTATCGTCGAGATCTTCGACCATGACGCGCAACTCTTTATCGACAGTCGCGCGTGCCACACCCTTGCGGAGGGCGCCGTCGCGTTCGACGAATTCCTGCATCTGGCGGAGCCGGTAGCAGGCGGACCGCACGACATGTAGATGGTCGGATTTCGCTATCTTGTCTCCGCCCGATCTTTCAGGATGACAGCCAGCGGATTGGGTACCGCCGCCCCGATGAGCTTCAAGGTGTTGGTGTCGTGATGATTGAACGGGCGATCCCGGCCCTTCACCAGAAGCTCGGTTTCAAGGAGATAGGTCCAACTACCGTCTTCGTTGAAGGTGATGTCGCATCGGTAGCTTTCCGTGCGGAAAGCTTCGTCCAAAAATTCCGTCGAGCAGATTCCGTAGCGCGTATCGCCGCGCTTCGCCGTGACCGAGATTCGCCTGTCGTCCGGCTTCGCATGGCCCGCTGCGAGCAAGACCTGGCCTCGCGGAATGGTCACGCTTTGCAGGATCAGGCCGGTTGCGGGCTCCCAGAGCCAATAGCCGACCTGATCGTGGAAGGTGATGTCTTCCTCCGGCGTGTTGATGTGGACGTGATAGCGCAAGCCATAAAACAGCTGCGGTCCGTTGGCCTGCGGATCGATCGGGTCCATCCGGACATGCTCGCGAAACACCCGACGCTCCGGGCCGTCGGCCTTGGGGTTGACGTCCACGCCCTTGTCCGCCTGCCAGATACCCGCCAGATGACGAAGCGGTCCGAGATTGGCGAGGCTATCCGGCGATACGTTGTCGGGCTCGGTAAAGATGTCGGCGGGAATGGGCAGCATAGGAAAACCTCGCGTGATGGCGGTTTCGGCAATATCAGGCTTCCCGGGCGATTACGTCGCCATTTCGGTGTCCGCCCGCTATAAGCTTAAATTGCACTCGCCAGAGCGACAAGTCGCGCAGGAAAACAGCGGGTATGCGTCGGCAATGTCTGCCGGCGATCGGGCGTGGAAATAATCATGATCAAGAACGGGCTTTATTCGTTATCTGCCAAATCCCGCGACGGCGTGGCCGATGACGTCGGCGGCATCCTGATCTTCCGCGACGGCCAGATCCACGGCGGCGACGCGTATGTCTATTACACCGGCAGCTATGAGTGCTCCGGTGGAAGCTGGAAAGGCAAGATGACCAGCAACGAACATACCCCGACAGACCGACCGATGGTGGCCCGCGTGCAGTACATCGGATTTTTTGGCACCTACAACGACGCCGGCGCCAAGGTCGATGCTATGGCCCTCGTTGGTGATCAGGGGATTCGGTATGATGCGGTGTTGCGGTTGTTGGTGGCGGGGTGAGTTTGATGCGGAGCTGCGCGTGCCGCGCACGCGATAATGTTTAGTTCACTGTCACGCATCTAGCTCACAGCAGCGAATTACGGCTTCGTCTCCAATTACGGCTGCGTCGCTGCCCCGTGGCCCTGCTATGATCCCATCCTGCCGCCTGGCGAACGAGGAGGGAAACCAATGACGATCGTGGTCGGTACTCTCGTCGCGCTGCTTGGACTTGTCCTCGTCGTGGTGGGGCTTGGAATCTTCTTCATCTTCCGAGTGGGGCTTCGCGTCTTCGATCAGGCGCTGAAGACCGAGGTTGCCGGGCAAGGCCGTGAGCAGGTTGAGCGCGCGGCGATGAAGATCAAAAACCCGTTGGTGCGCCGGTTCGTGCTTCGGCATCTCGTTGCGGCCGGCGGGGCGCTGGCGGTATCGCTGGTGCGGGGCGCGATCCAATCGCGCATGCGAACGGGGCTTTGGGCGGCGGTTGCAGGCCTCGCCGCGTTGATCGGCGCGTTCTTTACGGGAAGGTGGCTACCGCTCGTCTGGGCGGGCGCGGGCGGCTGAGCCGCGAGCAGGAGCAGGCGCTACGGCTGAACAAGCCGGCACTTACTCGCTGCAGAACAGCCGTTTGAAATCGGCGCTGCCCGGCTGCAGACTCGCGTAGGCGGCGATCTCTTCGTCGCTGACATGAATCTGGAGCGGCTCATCGCGGGTGATGCCGGCAATCGCAGCCCTCGCGGCCTCGTCGCTCGCGCCCTGGGCACGCGCCGCAACGTAGGCTTTGCGGGCACCGATGCTGCGCACCTCGGCGAACGTCGACGGCGGCTGCAGCCCTGCAAAGCGTGTGTGCATCAGCTGCTCAACCGGCCGTCCGACCAGCTTGCGGACAACAGGATCAGGATGGTCGGCGACCGGCTGCACCAGGAAGGCGTCCAGTGCCGTCATGTAGCTCGCGACCCGCAGGTATCCGGCGAGATGCGACAAGGGCGGGTGCCGCGGCGCGAGGACGTCGGCGAATGCTCCGTCCGCGGCGGTCGCGTTGGCGAGATAGCAGCGCCAGTGCTTGTGCGGCGGGAGCCCGGGATGCACGAACCCCGCCCAGATCGCGCGCAACGCGTCCGCATCAATCTTGACCAGGATGCGCCGCACGTCCCCTTGATTTGACTTGAGGCTGATGCGGGCGCCGCCGTCAGCCGCCGACTCCGCCGTCCAGGCCGGGCCTGCGGAATGCAGGACCAGCCGGCGGCCCCCGCGCTCGGGCACAACAGTCCATTCCGACGTGGTCGAGACCGCGAGGTTGCGGATATGGGGATCCATTTGCGGCGTATCGATCGGGTCGGTCGCGGCGGTACGCTCTCGCATCTGCAGACGATTGCCGTCGAGCGTCACGCGGGTACGCCCGGCAAGGGGTGCATCGCTGCAAGCGCTGGGGCCGAGTTGCGCGCAAATGACGGCGCTGGTCGGCTGAAACTTCATGATGCGGCTCTCGGCCGCGCCGTCCTCGCCTATGACGAGAAGCTCCTCCATCGACACGACCGTGTCGCCGCGGATCAACGCGGGGAAGGTATCGTCAACGGAAATCCACCAACCGACGAGATCGCGCGCTTCGAAAGCTGCCGCCGTTCTGCTGGCTGACCCGAAGGCGACGGCAAGCGTCAGCGCTGTCGCAACCAGCCGGGACAAGACGGGGGCCCCAGGGACAACGCACATATGACAGTCCTCCGTCCCGAGCGGATTCCGCTTCCTCCATCGCGTCTTGGCCGCGGCAAACCACCTGTTGCAAATCAATTGCGGCTACGCATGTCCTTGGGCCGATCAGGGCCGGGCGGCCCGGTGATCTTCAGCAATATCCAGGTGGCGAGGCAGGCGCCGACGACCGAGCCAACGGAACGAAACAGGTAAAGCTGATCGGTGCTGGACGCGAGCCACCGTCCCGCGAAATCGCCGAGGACCCCTCCCACCGGAATGAACACAAGCCAAAGTGCAAAGCGCCAAACCGGTTTGTTCAGCACGGTGATCGTTCCTCGACCGCCTTCGCCAACCCCGACTTCTCCGGCGCCATGACGATTCCACGAAATGGAGCCGGCGTACCACGGATGCGGGCTCCTCGCCCGCGGATTGCACGCTACCACGCCGTTGCAGGAAACGTGAAGGTTTTCGGATGCCGGCCCCGCATGAGCAAAGCGATGCGCGGGGATGGGCCAACCAATTCCGGTGTCGCATACTTTGGCGAACCGGGCGGGCAGAAGGTCCCACCGAGATGTCAGGCGACGGCTTGCCGCTCGCTCTCGGGAAGGACCTGCAGCAATAATTCGCCGAACGGCACGGGCTTGCTGAAGAGATATCCCTGGCCCAGGGCAATTCCGAGCGCGCGGATCTTTTCGACCTGTTCGGATGTCTCGACGCCTTCGGCGACGATCGAAAGGTTCAACGTCTTCGCAAGCTGGACGATCGATCCGAGGACGGCAACGGTCTCGGCGCGACCGATCCTGTCGATGAACGACTTGTCGATCTTGACCTTGTTGAACGGAAAAGCGGTCAGATAAGACAGTGACGAATAGCCGACGCCGAAATCGTCGAGCGCGATGGAAACGCCAAGCCGCTTCAGGCGTTCGAGCGTCTTGAGATTTTCCTGGCTGTCGGCCAGAAAGACGCTCTCGGTGATCTCGAGCTCCAGCCGCGTCTCGGCAAGTCCGCTGTCTGCCAACGCGGCCATGACGGAATCGACGAGGGTGCCGCCCGCAAATTGCAGAGCCGAGAGGTTGACGGCAACCTTGATATCGTCCGGCAGCAACACGGCGTGGCGACACGCCTTGGCGAGCACGAGATCGCCGAGCTCGCCGATCAGTCCCCCCTGTTCCGCAACCGGAATGAATTCAGCGGGAGGGATCAGGCCCCTGGTCTTGTGGCGCCAGCGCGCCAGCGCCTCGACCGAGGTCGCGCGGCCCGTCGAGAGCTCGAATATCGGCTGATAGAACACCTCGATCTCTTCGCGCCAGATCGCCTCGCGAAGCTCGATTTCAAGGATGTCGCGCTGGTCGGCTTCGGCCTTGAGCTCCGGCGAGTAGAGATGGAAACCATTTCGACCGGCATTCTTCGACTTGTAGAGCGCAAGGTCGGCATTGCGAAGAATTTCATCGACGCGCGTGCCATGCTCGGGCACCACGGCGACACCGATGCTGCATCCGATCACGACCGGGTGGCCGTCAATTTCATAGGGTTCGGCAATGGCCTGGACCAGGCGCGCGGCGAGTGTTGCGGCGTCGTCCTGCAGCGCGGACGGCCCCGGCGCCACGATCAGCGCAAACTCGTCGCCGCCGATCCGGGCCGCCGTATCGACGGTTCGGGCCTGCGCCTTGATCCGGCCGGCGACCTGCTTGAGAAGCGCATCGCCGCAGTGGTGACCGAGCGCGTCGTTGACGGACTTGAACTTGTCGAGATCGAGCAGGAGCACGGCGAACGGCGCATGGTGCAGAAGATACTTGTCCAGCGCTTCGTCAAGCGAGCCCCTGAACAGGTTGCGATTCGCAAGGCCGGTCAGGCTGTCATAGTGCGCCAGCCTCTCGATGCGGTCCTCGGAGGCCTTGCGTTCGGTGATGTCCTCATGCGTCGCAACCCAGCCTCCGCTCTCGCGCCGTCCATAGGAAATATGGATGACGCGCCCGTCCGGAAACTGCACCGTGTTCGAGGTGTTTTCCGACTTGGCGAGCCGGTCCTTGAGGTCGACCAGATAGGCGTCGAGATCACGCACGGCCTCCTGGTGCGCAAACACCTCGCGGAAGTTCATGCCGACCCTGATGTTGTCAGGCGAAAGCTCATAGGCATCGAGCCATTGCCGGTTGAACGCGATCAGGCGATCGTCGCCATCGAACATGCTCAATCCCTGCGGAAGGTTTCGCAGCGCGTCCTCGAATTTGCTCAGGGAGTCGCGCAATTCGCGCTGCGCCGCGTCGAGCGCCTTCTGTCTTCGCCAGTGCAGCGCGGTCGCCATCAGGATGATGAAAGTGAGCAGAAGCGCGCCACCGAGATAGATTTTCTGCCTGGCTTGAGAGCGCGAATAGATCTCCTGCTCCGAAATGCCGGCGGTAAAGATCAGCGGAAAAACCCGCGATCGGCGCGCGGTGATCAACCTGTTGCTCCGGTTCGCGCGACCTTCGCTCCCGCTCCAGTTCCAATATTGGCTATAGGCGCTGTCCCGTAACGCGCCTTCGACGTGGCCGGGATTGCGCTGTCCCAGCACCGTGCCCTGGTCTATTCCCCGCGCAGCGAGCACGATGTAGTCGGCATTTCGGAGGACAAGGGTCCCTCCGATACCCAGCTTTGCGGTGTCGTAGAACCTGCCGACCAGATCCACGCTGATCGAGCCTACGACGACGCCCGCCGGACCTTTGCCATGGTCGAACAGCTTTCTGGCGATCTGGATGGTCCATTTGTTCGACGCCCGCCCGAACACCGGCTTTGCGACATAGAGCCGGTCTTCGGCCAGCTCCATCACCTTGGCGAAGTGCTCCCGGTCGCCGAGATAGAGCGGCGGGCCGGAGTAGCCGGTCGTGGTATCGAACAAATAGCCGTTCGATCCGATCAGCGAGAACTGAACCACGTCGCCGCTCGCCATCTGCGCTTTAGCGGCCCAGAATTTCAGGCTGAAGGCGGCCGGATCCTGGGCGTAAAGCGCACGCACGACCAGCAGTGACTGGTCTACCCGCTCGAATATCCGCTCGGTATTTTCCTCGAACAGTTGAGCGACACTGTTCCCGTGCGCCCGCGCCTGTTGCAGCGCTTCCGTTCGTTCCGAAGACGTGATCGCGAAGTAGCCGATCCACACCAGCGGCAAAAAGAACAGCGCGATTTGCAGCGGGGCATTTCGCTGGATTCCCTTTACAGCCTTGCGGAGCAATCTGCGGGCGTGAATCACGGCACGCAATCCCGCGCGAGCCGGAAACCCACGGTTGCGCTCTCAGAGCATAGCAACGCCTTCAAATATGACATCGACTATCTTCGCCTGAACCGCCCGGGCGTCCGCATGGCCGCGGCCGGGCACCGCCGAGATCTTGCAATCCCCGAACCTAGCGTCGGCGGCCTTAAGTTTTGGTGTTCGGGCAGGCTTAATGTTTATGTCAAAAACCCCGTAACATCACCGAGATAGCCGCGATCCTGCGACCCGGCCTCTGCCCTGCGGGTCGAAGCCGCGCGGGGCCGCTAAGTCACGCTCTCTCAGGTCAAATGGGGCGGGATCGAACCATCCGGCTTCGCCTGACGGCTACACCACGGCGAGCCGTTGCTCGGCGACTTCTTCGAATGCGGCGTGACTGAGATTAATGGTGCCCAGGGGCAGCACATAACTTCAATATCATGACCCATCATCTAGTCTCACGCCCAATCGCCGCGCTTCGTTGCATTTGATCTGAATAGATAATTCGGCATCAGTGCGGATCGCTCGTTGTCACTCGCTCTCATTCCGTCTAAATCTTGAGTGTGGAAAGCAGTGTGTAAAGGAAGCTGGGCGATGGCGAAGGGGCGGGACAAACTTTCGGCGGTGATGGTGCGGCAAGCGCCTGCCGGCAAATACGGCGACGGCGGCGGCCTCTGGTTATGCAAAGGCAGCAAAGACGCCGGAAGCTGGGTGCTGCGAGTGGCCGTGCATGGGCGGCTGCGGCACATGGGGCTCGGGTCCATTTCCGACGTTGGCCTGAAGGAAGCCCGCGACGCCGCTGAAAAATGGCGGGCCACCGTGCGCGCTGGCAACGATCCGATCAAGGTCAGGGAGCGAGCCAAGCGCGAGGCCGCGCGCAACCTGCACATGCTGAAGGATGTCGCCGACGACTTCTTTGAGGGCTACAAGGCGCGGCTGAAGGGAGATGGCACGGCCGGCCGTTGGTTCTCGCCGTTGACGCTGCATGTCCTCCCTAGGCTCGGCAAGGTGCCTGTCGCGAACCTCGATCAGGTCGATATTCGCGACACGCTTCGGCCGCTGCGCGACACAAAGCCCGAGACGATGCGAAAGGCGCTCAACCGGCTCAACCTGGTCGTTCGCCATGCCGCTGCGCTTGGCCTCGACGTAGATACGCGAATCATCGACAAGGCCCGGGCTCTGATCGGCAGCGGCAACAGCAAGGCCGGAAAAATCCCGGCCATGGCGTGGCAGGACGTTCCGGCGTTCTATGCAAGCCTGAATGACGGCAGCGTGACGCATCTCGCTCTGCGCCTCCTGATCCTGACGGGCGTTCGCTCTGCTCCGCTGAGGTTCATCCGCGAGGATCAGATCACGCGCGAGAAGATCGATGGGCACGAGATCGACATTTGGACGGTGCCGGCAGAGGCAATGAAGGGGCGAAAAGGCCAGACGGAGGCCTTTCGGGTGCCGTTATCGGCAGAGGCCATGAACGTGATCGAACAGGCGAAGCGGCTCGCACGCGGCGGGTATCTTTTCCCGAATGTCACAGGCAAGGGCGTAGCCAGCGATATGACGCTCTCCATGTTCATGCGCCGGGCAAAGCTGGAGGCGCGTCCACATGGCTTCCGTTCATCCCTTCGGGACTGGCTGGCGGAAGCTACAGACGCGCCGCACGAAGTGGCAGAGACGATCCTGCAGCACGTTGCCGGTAGCAAAGTGACGCGGGCTTACCGCCGGACGGACTTCATCGAACAGCGTCGCGCGTTGATGGAGCGATGGGCCGACCACGCGACCGGCAATAGCGGCAAGATTGTTCGGTTGGTGGAGGCGCACGGCTGATGGACACCCCCGGTACGGCGTGGGACATCGAAGCGCTCCTTGTTGCTCGGGACCGTGGACGATCGATTGGCAATGCTCGCGATCTCGTAATTCTTGACTGGCTAGCGAAGGGCGACACGCGGCCATTCGCGGACTGGATCATGTGCGGCCATGTCCCATCTCGCGAAGTGCTGCTAGCGCTGGCGGTGATGATGACGCGCGGCGACAATCCCCGTATCGATCCTGCCGGTCTTGAGGACCCGAAGATGCGCGAGATCGCGGAAATTTTTCCGCTTAGCATCGAAGTCACCGGCAAGGGAAAGCGTGGGCGAAACCTGGAGAGGATCCAGCGCGACCGCGGGATTGCGTTGGCGGTTGCGAAAGAGATGGCAGTAGGATCGAGCTACGACCAGGCGCTTAGCGCTGTGACCGATTGGCTCCCCAGTACTGGCGTCTTTCTTGAACGCGATGCGGTCGAGAAAGCCTACAAGGCGCACAAGCCGAAGCGCAGCGGTACGAACTCATGCTAATCTGTACCGTGATCTCGTAATTCGTATCGGCAATGATCAGCCCCATCGAAATCGATGAGGCTGAAAATGACCGCAACCGAACTCACCACCCTGCCCGATCCGCTGCTGAACGTGCAGGAAAGCGCACGCCTTGCCGGTGTTTCCGTGCCGACCTTCTGGCGGCGTGTCGCTGACGGCACCTTTCCGCAACCAGTGAAGCTCGGGAAGCTTTCGCGTTGGCCACGCTCGGAAATCATCGACGCTTTCGAACGCATGAAGGCCGCGCGCCAAGTCGCCGCCTGACCGATCCGCCACACCGGGCAAAAAGCCCGGCCCCCATTTTCAGGAAAGCCGGGCGGGTCGCGAGAGAAACTGCACCGTAAAGCAGTGCATTTCTATATCACCGCTACCGCCCTTGCAAGATCGCAACGTTGCGAGGGCATCATGTCTGAAGAATTCACCCCACAATTCCCGCGTACGATCGCCCGAGCCGATTGGCGCGCGCCGCTGGATCATCCCGCAGTTGAAGCCGTCGCGAAACGCCTCGATCACCTTTATCGAAACTACGGCCTATCAGAGACGCACCGCGCCGAAATGCTCGTGCGGTACGCGCTCCTGGCCGAAGCAGACAAGTTGATCGACGCCCTCACGCGCTCGATGTCGATGTTTGCCGGCCGCGACATGAATAACGAACCGCTGCGCGACCCAGGTATTAGGCCGGCAAAGCCGGTAAGTGGCGGCGCTTCCGGCGGCGATGCGCTCAACGCGGCCGTCGGCTTCGCGCTGCGGCTGGCTGAGTGGCTGAAGCGGCTGGAAGACCTGTACGGCGTCACCGCCTGGAAGTATCTGGGCGAGATCGTGCCGCGAGACGAGGACGGAAATCCGTTCCTGTCTCCGGGCGACGACATCTAGGGCGCGCCGTGGCTGATATCGAGATGCTTGGCGCCCTTGATTGGACGAATGACCTCCCGCCGGTGGCCGCTTATGAGGCGGACGGGCGGATCGAGTTTGCGCCGTACTTACCGGAGATGGTTGCGGATAAGCTGCCGGCAACTGCCAGTGCCGTCATGCCGGCCGCGTCAGGGAAGCCCGCGAACCAGCCCGCGCCCGTTGCCGGTCCTGCGCCGGCCGCCGATATTCGCGGTGACAGGCTGGCTAGCGAGCCCATCTACATCGTCAAAGGGGAAGTTCACGAAGCGGTTGACCGTGCGATGGCTGTTCTTTCGAACGCTTCGCTCGGTATCTACGCTCGCGGCGATGACCTTGTGCGGGCAGTCACATATTGCATGCCAGCAAGAACCCTCACTGTAGCAAAGCAAGGCGAAAACGTCGATCGCCCGGACGGAGCGGTCATTATCACGACCCTTTCCGATGTAGCGTTGGTCGAAACACTCACTCGCCACAGAAGATTTGCGAAATGGGACGGCCGCGCCGACAAGTTTGTGCCGTGTGACTGCCCCGCAGAAGTCGCGCGCATGATCCTGGCCAATAAGGGCCACGGCTGGGCCGACGTACCCCGCTTGCGGGCCGTTATCAGCGCGCCAACGCTACGGCCTGACGGAACGGTTCTCTGTGCGCCGGGGTACGACGCGGCCACCGGCCTCCTGCTGGTCGGAGATCGCATCTGGTGGCAGGTACCTGACAGTCCGTCTAAACGCGATGGATTGGACGCCCTTGACGCCCTGGTGGAGCCGATAGGCGCATTTCCCTTCGTCGATAATGCTGACCGCGCTGCCGCCCTCGCGCTGCTCATTTCAAGCGTCATGCGGCCCTGCCTCAGGACCGTTCCCATGTTCGCTATCTCCGCGCCTGCGGCGGGAACCGGAAAGAGCCTTCTCGTTGACATCGCCGCCATCCTGGCGACGGGCCGCAAGGCGGCTGTCATCACGCCGACGCAGGACGAAGCGGAACTTGAAAAACGGATCGGTGCCGCCGCGCTTGCCGGCGATCAGATAATCAGCATCGACAATGTCACCCACATCCTGCGCAGTGACCAGCTTTGCCAGATGTTGACGCAAGATGAGGTTCAGGTTCGAGTGCTCGGCGCATCCAAGAATGTCCGCATCCCTTCGACCGCTCTCATCTGCGCGACGGGCAACAATCTGTCGATCCACGGCGATTTGAATCGCCGAGCCATTCGCATCCGGCTTGATGCCAAATGTGAGCGACCCGATGAGCGCCGCTTTGATCACGATGCGACCGCCCTTTCATTGCGTAAGCGTGCCGAGCTCGTTGCCGCCGCCTTGACGATAGTTCGTGCCTACCTGTCTGCCGGTGCCCCAAGCCAAGCTTCGCCGATGGGGTCGTTCGAGGATTGGTCCGACACCGTGCGATCGGCGCTGATCTGGCTGGGCATGGGTGACTGCCGGGGCGATGTCGATGCAATGCGGGCAGATGATCCCGAGAAGGCGGAACTGGCTGAGATCATCGACGCGCTTCCGACCGGCAGGTTCACGGTTCGGGAAATTGCTCACAGCGTCGCTGAGAGCCCGGAAATGCGAGAGGTTTTCGTGAGCTTCATCGCGCGAAACGGCGTGTTTGCCACAAAGAGTTTCGGCCGTTATCTGGCGCGGTTCCGTGGGACCATTATCGGCGGGCGCTCGATCGAGCTAGTGACCAAAGACATTCACGGCGCTGTCTGGCAGGTTCGCGGCCAAGCCGGTCAAGAATGGTGATGTCGCCGCGCGGATCAGTCTGGCAGGCCCTTGCTTGGCAGTGGCCTGCCGGCCTCTCTCTAATTCAGTTTTGAAGGTTCGGTCAGGTTGCGTCGTTTCCATCGGCCCTTAATCCAAAAAGCGAGGGCGCTCCACGCCCCAGCGGCAATTGCCGCAACTAGGAATGCCCCCGGCCTAAACGTACCTGTTGGACGAAGCATGGACAAAAGCAGCTCCGACAGCAGTCCTATTCCTAGCCCTGCAAGCCCGATGTGCCACCAAGCGCGCGACATTGCACCTGCTACCAGCGCCAAAATTGCGACGATTGGATCAAGCAGCTTTACTATCAAAATAACCAAAAAGCCCACTACGTTCACTTCCCTTCTGTGCTGCCGCGCGCATCACCTTGCCGTCCAACACGGTCCGGTTCGATAGATTGTTGCGGCCCAACGCGCACCGCAATTAAATGCGTGACGATCAGAATCGCCGCGCCTATGTCCAGAAAGAACCACGTGGCGCGGTCCAAGTGGGCCGGCACAAGCGGATTAAACAGAATTCCTATCCCCACAAAGATCAACGGCCATACGCGAGTGGGCGTGTCGTCCTCCGAAGTATGAAAGAAAACCACCACCGCAAAGCCGCAGACCACAATTCGAAGGAACTTGTAAAAGTCAAACGTCGCTATGATTAGGAATGCTGCCGTGATCGACCAGGCCCACCGCGGAATTCGATTGACGTCCCTCATTCCAGCCCCCGCCCCCACACTTTTGTTCGGCTGCACCTTCGCACCCAGCGACAGTCAATCCGTACACCAAAATTAGGGCGTGTACTTATAAATCCGATCGAACCCAAGCAGGCTGTCCGCTCTGCCCTCAGGAGCAGACATGGTCAGTTCGCCCCGGCACGTCCGAAAAGTGCCAAGAAGCCACATAACGCATGTGGGCCTAGCATCGTCGCGCCAACGCAAATGGTTTACAATACCCAACCGGTGGCGCGTGCTATCGTTCGAACATCAGAAACCGACCCCCGGCCTTGGGTGACAGCATGAGGCGGCGCAAGTTCATTAGCCTTTTCGGCAGCGCAGCGGCGATATGGTCGATGCCGCTACACGCGCAGCAAGTGCCTCCCGTCGTCATCGGGGTTCTGCATGCCAGTTCCGAGCAGGTGAGTTCCAGGCAACTCGGCGCGTTCAAGGCTGCCCTGCAGCAGCTTGGTTACGTTGAAGGAAGCAACATTCGCTTCGTATACCGTTTTGCCGATGGTTTCCTTGTCCGCCTGCCGGAGCTGGCAGCCGAGTTGGTCCAGTTGAATCCACGTCTCATCGTCTCCGCGCCGTTGCCAGCCAACCTGGCAGCTCGCAACGCTACCAGCACGATCCCGATTGTGATGGCGGACGGCGCCGATCCAGTTGGTTTTGGCTTAGTACAGAGTCTTTCTCATCCCGGCGGCAACGTGACCGGGCTCACAAATTTCGCCGAAGATCTGGCAGCGAAGCAGCTGGATATTGTGCGGGAATTATTGCCGCATCTAGCGCGCGTTGCCGTTCTCATCAATATCACAAACCCGTTGCACGCGCCACAATGGCGCCAGATACAGTCCGCAGCAACGCGTGCCACGATCACCCTGACACCGTTCGAAATCCGTAGCCCCGAGCAGTTCCAGGAGGCCCTTACTGCATTTACGCAGGCCCAAGCCGAGGCACTGCTCGTTCCGCCAGACATTACATTTAATACCTATGGCCGGCGCATCGCTGAGTTGGCGACCACTGCGCGACTGCCGGCGATCTTTTTCAGGCGCGAGTTGGCCGAGGACGGCGGTCTGATGAGCTATGGCCCCAATCTGCTCGAGAACTATCGCCGCGCGGCATTTTTTGTAGACAAAATTCTGAAGGGCGCAAAACCTGGGGACCTTCCTGTGGAGCGATCGACAAAGTTTGAATTGGTCATAAACTTGAAAACCGCGAAGGCGCTCGGCCTTGAGATACCGCGACCGCTGCTCACTCGCGCCGAGGACGTGATCGAGTGATGCGGTTCGGCCGGCGTCCGATTCGGGTCAAACTGAGACCTTGCGCCGCGTCTAGTCTGGGTCCGTTCATCCTCCGACAGCGGACATGTCGGACTAGCGGGAACAGGTCCGTTTCGTGGCAGAACCAGACATGCACCGCAGCAAAACTATTCGATCACCTCGTCGGCGCGAAGGAGAAGAGAGGGAGGAATTTGGATGCCCAAGGAGCGCGCTGTGGCCAAATTGATGACAAATTCAAATGCCGTAGGTTGCTGAATAGGTAGGTCACTCGGCTGAGCACCTTTTAAGATGAGTGCCGCGTAGGTGCCGACTGCTAGAAAAGTATCGGGAAGGCTGGGCCCGTAGCTCATCAGGCCGCCAACCGCCGGAAACTCCCGGAATTCGTAAGTCGCCGGAAGTGAATGACGTTTGGCCAATGCGACGAGTTGCACACGTTGGCTCAGAAAGAGCGCATTGTTGCTGATGAGCACCGCACCGACCTGAGCTCTGACAAGCTGCGCGAATGCCGGTTCGAGGTCAGCCGGTTTACGCGCCTTGGCGACTTCCAAGGACTGCCCGGTCGAACGGGCAACATCTTCGATTTCCAGCAACAAGTCTTGATTGTCCGGGTTTACCAAAAAGCCCACGGTCGCGTTTTGCGGTAAAAGCTCGCGGATTAGTTCAAGCCGTTTGAGGGTGAGCGTTGCGGTCAATATAGATATGCCGGTGGCGTTGCCTCCAGGACGAGCGAAGCTTTTTGCCAGGCCGAGCTTCACCGGGTCTGAGGCAATGTTGAAAACTATTGGAATTGTTGGAGTGGCACGCCGCGCGGCGAGCGCAACCACATTGCCTCCCGCCCGAATTAAGGCAGGGTTGAGGCGCACGAGCTCATGTGCGAGCTCGGGAAGCTTATCGTAGTTTCCTCCTGCCCACCGATGTTCTATCCTGACGTTCCTTCCGGCCACGTAACCCTTCTCCGCGAGACCTCTTTCGAACGCCGCCTCAATATCGGAGAGCCCCCCGTCGGGTGAACCGGCGGATAGCACACCAATGACAGGCATCGTTGGCTGTTGCGCGCGTGCGGCCAGCGGCCACGTCGCCGCCATGCCGCAGAGAAGCGTAATGAACTCGCGCCGCCTCATGTCCGCTCCCAAGCTCAGGTGACGGCATCGTAGCGGTTTAGTCGGGCGCATTGATAGCCATAAAAGCCATTGCAGCACTGCACAGCTAATTGCTGTTGGGTTAATCGCGTCGGTTTGACGGTCGGCCAGCCACTTCCGGTCTACCCCCGTCATGCCATTAGCCGACATGGTCGGTCTACTCGATCACCTCGTCGGCGGCGACCAGGAGTACCTGCGGAACGGTCAAGCTAAGCGCCTTCGCCGTTTTGAGGTTGACGACGGTTTCGAACTTGGTTGGCAGTTGCACCGGAAGGTCAGCGGCTTTTGCGCCCCGCAGGATGCGGTCAACATACGATGCCGCCTGTCGGTACAATTCGACGAAGTCAGTCCCGTAGAACATGAGACCGCCCGCTGCGACGAAAACACGGATCGCGTAAACTGCGGGCAAGCGATGTCTGGCCGCTAGCGTTATAATGACATCGCGATGGATTACGGTCGTGGTATCCGGCGGCAGAACCAGCCCGCCATTCGGTTCGCGGGCGAAGCTCTCGATAGAACGCTCAATGTCGTTAGCGTTTTCGATTGGCATAGGCACTACTTCAATCGCGAGCGATGGAGCCAGCGTTTTGGCAGACCGCAGGAAGTAATCGAAAGCCGCCGTACTTGGATTGGCCAAAAGAGCAGCGCGCGTGAGGTTCGGTGCAATCTCCTTGAGCATGCCAAGCCATTTGCCGGTGATACCTTCTTCGTATTGCAGCAAGCCGGTGAGATTGCCGCCTGGTCGCGACAAGCTTGCAACGAAACCCGATCCAATCGGGTCGGCGACGCCAGCGAATACGATAGGGATCGTACTGGTCTCTGGCTTCAAGGCAGCGGTCGCGGGTGTCGACTGTACGAGGATCACATCGGGATGCAACGCGACAAGTTCTCTTGCAAGCAAGTGCGCCTGGGCGCCAGCGGGTGCAAATCGATAGTCGATTCTCACATTGCTACCTTCCGACCATCCAAGCTTCTCAAGCCCCTGTCGAAATCCCGCGAGGCGCTCCTTCATCTCTGGATCATTTTCGGAAAGGCCAACCAATACACCGATGCGCCGCATCGGTTCGGGCCGCTGCGCCCGCGCGACCACGGGCCACGCCATAGCCGTGCCACCAATGACACCGAGAAATTCCCGTCGCTTCATTGCCGACGCCGCCTCCATACGCCTATCCGAGCGTAGGCAATTTTCGACCCGGCTCCAAGCGGTCTAATGTCCGCACAGGGTCAAACTGAGAAGTCCGGATGCTCGACCCGGAGGTCTGCTTTGCCCTCAATAACGGACATTGTCAGGCAGTTCTTCTACGTCCGAAAAGTGCCAATAGGGGAAGTGACCTATTCGTTCACTTCCTCGTCGACACGGGCGAGAAAGACGGTGGAAAGTTGCAAGTTTAGTTGAGCAACGATGCGGCGGTTTACGATCAGCGTAAAGCGGTCCGGCAATTGGATCGGTATTTCGGCAGGATTCTCACCTTTGAAGATTCGTGCCACGTAGTCGCCAGTAAGCCGCCTCAGTCCAACCAAGTCGGGGCCAAACCCCAACATACATCCCTCACGTGCCATGTGGTCCCACTCGCAAATAGTTGCCATTCCACGCTCGGTCGCAAGCCGGGAGAAACTCGGCGCATCGGAAGCAAAGGTTGTCGATCCCATGACAAGCACACCCGCGGCACCTTCAGCGTGAAAGGCCTCAAACGCCGAGGCATAGTCTGCAGGACTTTGAACCACGATCGTTTTCAGGGAAACTCCTAACTTGGCGGCAGTTCGCGCGAGACCTTCTGATCGCTCCGGCTCCAGCGTCGGTGCCGCAAGAAAGCCGAACACGCGTGCGGTAGGGAGGGCCTCGCTAAGTAGCTCGAGCCGCTTCGCGTCGCTCTCAATACCTCGAAAAAAGATACCGGTGACCGATCCGCCGGGACGGGCTATGCTGACCGCGAGACCTTCCTTGACTGGATCTTCGCCAGAAAAAGAAAGAACGATCGGTGTATTTGGAGCCGCTGTCATTGCAGCGCGAGCAGCAGGTATGCCCACCGCTATGATCACGTCGACACGCTGCTGGGCGAGCATTCTGGCAAGTTCCGGCAATCGCGATAGATCTCCTTCCGCCGCCGCAGACAGGTAGACCAGGTTCCGCCCCTCGCTAAATCCTCGGCCTGATAGTTCTTGGAGGGTCGTTGTTCGGATGCTTCCGGGACGAGTGGCGTCGTATCCAGGACTGAGATGGCCGAGCCGCCATGTTCTTCCCTGCGCATTCGCGGAAACTGTTGTTAGGTCGTTCAAGACGAGCATAGTTGCGATTACTGACCAACCAAGCGTGATGAACTTTCGCCGTGTCATTGGGACTGCTCCGAAAACTGCAAGGAGGACAGTCTAACACAGTCATCGATCGCTCGAACCATGTCCCAGTACTCGCGCTGTGGGGGTGCTGGATGTCCGTTCCGGGTCATTCGCGTCGGTTTGGCCGGACCACGGAGACTTCCGGTCTACCCCCGTCAACGGACATTCTCAGGATAGGTAGGCATGTCTCAAAGGTGCCAACTCCGGACCCATGGACCGCAGAAGAGTGCCGCGATTCGATCACCTCGTAGACATTGGAGAGCTACTCGGTCAATCCCGCTTTCCGAAAACCCTCAATCATCAGCTTCGCAGTTTTTGATAGCTGGCTCCGGGCGATCCACGCCGATATTGTGAAAGCGGGATCGATCTCAAGCATACGAGCCGCGGCCTCACGGGCCTCAGCGTCGCGTCCGAGATGGGCGAAAGCGGACGCGAGGCAGCGGTATGGTCCTGGATAGCACGGGTTTACACGCTGGGCTTTCTTCGCTGCAATGATGGCCTCGTCAAAGCGACGAAGCTCGATAAGGGCAAATCCAATCCCGGTCAGCGCTGTGAATGTTTGCGGGTCTACCGGGCTCATTCGCATGGCACGGTCAAAGCTCCGGATCGCTTCCTCGGGCTGCCCCGCAATCTTATGGACCCAGCCTCTGCAGAGCCACGTGTGATATGAATTCGGGTTGAGCTTAACCGCCCGGTCGGCCATCTCGATCTCGGTCTCACAATCGCCGACCAAAAGTGCCGAGGTCAGGGCAGCCCTTGCTAGTGTGTTTGGATCACCATCGTCGAGGCTCAATGCCAAGCGCATGAGCCGAACGGCTTCCTTGCGTTCGAATTGAGGATCGATGGCATAGTTCCTAACCACGTTTTCCAGGTGACAGGCACCTGCCAGAGCGGCGGCACCAGCAAACCCGGGGTCAAGCTCCAGGGCGCGCTGGACCAGTCGGAGTCCCTCGGCCAACCCTTCGCGGGTCGATGGGCCAATCTGCTGCATAGCCCGGAGACAAAGATCATATGCGGTGAGGTCTTCAGGCCGCCGCCGCGACGCCAGTGCAATTTCTGCTTGAAATATCTTTGGTTGAATAGCTGAGACAACGGCGAGCGTGACTTCATCCTGCAACGCGAAAATATCTGTCATGTCACGCTCGAACTTGTCCGCCCAAATGTGTGCGCCCGTAGCCGCTTCAATCAACTGGCCCGTGATGCGAACTTTCTCCGACGCCTTGCGCACCGCCCCCTGAAGGACATAGCGCACGCCAAGCCTGCGCCCGACTTCCTTGATATCGACGGCTTTGCCCTTAAAGGTGAAACTCGAATTGCGAGCGATCACGAACAACCATCTGAATCGCGAAAGTGCGGTAGTGATCTCCTCAACCATCCCGTCCGCGAAGTACTCCTGCTCGGGATCGCCAGACATGTTCGCGAACGGCAGCACGGCGATGGAGGGCTTGTCGGGAAGTGCAGGAACGCTCTCGGGCGCATCGCCAGGGTTTAGACCTGCAACCTTTCGCGCCTCCCGTACCTGTCCGACGAAGCGGAAGCCCTTGCGCGGTAGTGTTTTGATGAAGCGTTGTTCCTCGCCGGAATCGCCGATTGCATCCCGGGCGGCATTCAGGCGGGTCGTCAGCGCCGCGTCAGATACGCTGCGCCCATTCCAAATGGCTTTGATGAGGTCGTCCTTGCTGACAACCCGCTCCCTGTTGCGGATCAGGTATTCGAGCAGGTCAAAAACCTGCGGTGTGATCGACACCGCATCGGTCCCCCGATGCAGCTCGCGCAGGTTGGTGTCGAATGCGTATTCCTCGAAAAGATAGCGCAAGCTGCCATTCCTTCCCGGGGTTGCCTCTGTACTAGCGCACGAAGAGTAAGCCGCCGGTAAGAGAAATGTAAGCCACCAGTTAAGCGCGCCCGCGCATCTTGCGGCATTGCCTAGTGGACAGTCCAGACAGGACACATCCTAATGAGCACGATCCGCGAGACCACTGAGCTGGGGCCGGTAACCGCAAGGCGGCAGGTCTACAGTCCTCTCGAAACATATTGGAATGCATTTCAGGAGTGGTGCAAACGCCAGAGATTGGCCAACTTGTGCGACCTAAGTGACAGGGAGCTAATGGATATCGGTATTACCCGCAGCGAAATCGACTACGTCGCCTCGAACCGAGGTATCGACCCGCGAGGCATCCGATCCACCTGTGGCACGTTCCTTATTGTGATGGTCTGCACCGCGTGCGTCTTCCCATTCTCGAGCGAAGCCAGAGCTCAATGCACCGCGCGCGATGTCCTGCAGAACCAACTGAGGCTCAAGAAAAGCCCCTCAGTCAGTAAGCCGCAAATTCTAGTTAGATCCGCCGTCGATGTTCCGGCGTGGAAGACGATTAGGGTACCCAACGCTGACATAGGTGGAGTTCGTCATCCGCCTCAAATGTGAACATGTTCACACCAGTGCATCCCGGGGCAGGGCAAAATCGAGCGTAAAAGCGCACTACCCTCCAGCCTACGGAGTGCTCAGTGACTGACGAACGTTGGCCGTACTTCGCCGCTATTGCATCGATCATCTTTGTGATATCCGTTGTGTACTTGGTTGAGCAGAAGTGCCAAAGAGAGCTTGCATTTCAGCGTTTCTTTCCATCCGCGCTGTCCGAGCTAATTGTAGGAAGTGAGCCGATTCGGTGTTGGTTCAGTAATTAACGTATGTGGAGGCCGACTTCCGCTCTGGGTCAATCAGCGTCGGTTTGACGGTCGGCCAGCCACTTCCGGTCTACCCCCGTCAACGGACGTCCAGATCGGCCGGGCTCTTCCGCTTCGTGCCAAAAGCCGACATCATATCCGCGCTAGGCCCGCCTTACGGGCGGCCAGCCACTCCCATCTGGATAGTCACATCCAGCGCAACACGCTTTTTGTGTGGAGCGTCAGGATTCCAACCAACAATGGTAAACATCACGAAGAAACCAACAATATACGCTACAGCGACAAACCAGCCGTGCCGCAGCCACCGGCCCACCGACTTGGCCTCAGGGTACATATTGGCGATCGCGACGCCCGCAGACGAGCCGAACCAGATCATCGATCCGCCGAAGCCCACGGAATATGCAAGAAAACCCCAGTCATAGCCGCCCTGCTTGAGTGCAAGTGCCGTCAGCGGGATGTTGTCGAACACGGAAGACAGGAAGCCGAGCCCCAGAACCGTTTGCCACGAGGCCCCCGGCAATTCCTCGACCGGCATAAAGGACGCATTGGTGACAAGGGCCAGAAGGAAGACCGTGCCCTTGAACGTTTCCGGCATGATCGCCCAATCCGGCCGACGCAGCGGCGCGGCCGCGAGAATGACGATCCACACCGCAAGTCCGATCACGGGGACGGCATCGAGCACCGCCGGAAATTTCAGGTTGGCGATGACGTTGGCCACAATGGCGATGGTCAGGATTGCAGCGACAATTCCCACATAGGTCCAATCGATGTGCCGGCCGCGCTGCGCATCCTTCTCTATTGGAGAATGGCGGTGTTGGATCAATGAGGCTGGTATCCCGTAGATCAGGAAGCCGGCGACGGCGGCGACGTAGGCCTCGACGACACGAAGCGGGCTGATGCCGTCGATCCACATCATGGTGGTGGTGGTATCGCCGACGACGCTGCCAGCGCCGCCAGCATTGGCGGCCGCAACGATGGCGGCAAGGTAACCGATATGTACTTTGCCCTTGAACAAGTGCCGCGCCATCGTGCCGCCGATCAGGGCCGCGGCAATATTGTCGAGGAAGCCCGACATCACGAAAACAATGGCAAGCAGAACCAGACTGCCGCTCCAGCCGTTTGGCAGGAACGCGGGCATCGCGTCGGGGATTCGGCTGTTCTCGAAATGCCGCGACAGGACGGCGAAACCCATCAGCAGAAAAAACAGGTTGGCGAGGATCACCCATTCGTGGTGAAGCTGGAGCATCATGCCGATCAGGCCCGTGCCTTGTCGGAAGCCAGTAAATACGAGCTTGTAAAGTGTAACGGCCACGAGCCCGGTCAACGCCACCTCCAGCGTCTTGTGGTGGAATACCGCTACACCCAGCAGCGTCAGGCCGAACAGAATGAAATCAACCGGAATGCCGAACAGGAAGACCGGCTGAGCAGAATACGGGCCAGTTGTGGATGCTGCCGCGGCTGGATTTGCGAACAGGACGGCTGCCAGGGCCACCCCGGCTACAAGAAGCAGCAGGGGCACATTCAAGGGCCGCCCGGTGAGGGATTCGGCACGAAGGATTTCATCGTCTGACGGTCGACGGTTCATTGGGCGCGCGCTTTCCGCGTGGCGGCCCGACCATCGCTTGACCTGTCACTGCCACATGCAGCGAGCACCCGACCACCGTTCTACACGCCAACCGAAAGAAAGCAATGTGTGCCAGAGGCTGATGTCCGCTAAGGGTCATTCGCGTCGTTTTGACCTTGCCCGTTCACTTTCGGTCTTCCCCGACAAGCGGACATTCTCCTGGTCGGTCGGCATGTCTCAAAGGTGCCAACACCGGACCTGTGCATACTCACTCAATTACCTTATCGGCACTCGCGACGAGCGCAGGAGGTACGGAAAGCCCCAGCTGCTTGGCTGCCTTGAGGTTGATGGACAACTCAAATTTGGTTACTTGGTAGATCGGGATGTCACCGGGCTTTGCTCCTCGGAGAATCGCGTCGATGTTGTTGGCGACGCGCTTATACAATTCGATCAGGTCGAAGGAATAGGCCATTAAGCCCCCGGCCTCGACGGGGGCAGGATGCGTAAAAATCGCCGGAAGCTTCGCGTCGCCGACCAACTTAGCGACCAAAGTGCTGTTTTGATCGACCTCAGGCGAATCGAGGACCATGACCGCATTTGCACCGTCGCGGGAGATACTCTCGATCGCCGCCCGATAGTCTGCTTCGCTGGCACCAATTTCCAGTAAAGACACCGCGAGAGGGAGGCCTGCCGTTTCGGCCGCTGCGCGGATTCCGGGACCGGTGACTGGCCCATGCCATTGCTGTCGAAGACCGAGAGAGCCAAGTTTTGACATCGTCGGAACCATCTCGCGCAACAGTGCAATCCGTTTTCCGTGAATGGATGGACCGGCGTCGATGCTGGCTCCCGTGAAATTGCCGCCCGGGTGAGCCAGACTTTCGGCGAGCCCTTGCCTAACAGGGTCGCCAGTTATCACTACGATCGGAATACGCGATGTTAGCTTTTTGAAAAAGACTCCGCCAGGACCAACGACAAGGATGACATCCGGGTTACTTCGAACGATTTCCGTCGCCAGCGCTTCGGGGCCGGACGTGTTTTGCTCTCGGCCGTAACTTTCGACCTTGAGGTTTTGTCCCTCGATCTGCCCCAACCGCCGAAGTTCAGCGAATAGAGCTGGGGAAACTTTGCTTTCGCTATGCTCATGCAAGTCCGCGCTTGGCTGTGATGGGCTGAAGATAGCAAGACGCTTGCGATTGGTGCTCTGCTGTGCCGCCGCAGCGAGCGGCCATACGACCGCCGCACCGCCAAGAAGACTGATGAAATCGCGCCGTCTCATGCTGCCCTCCAAGGAGGCTCAGGACCACGCTAAATCCAGGTCGAAGCATACCACATCGCGGCATGGGAGTCCGGAGTTGGAGGCGCAAGATGTCGAGCGCGGCAACCCGCTATTCTGCGTTGCGCCATGACCGCTAAGGGTCAAACTGAGAAGTCCAAAGCTGGCCTTCGGGAAGTCGGCTTTGCCCTCAACAACGGACTTCGTCAAAGGCTGTCGGCATGTCTCAAATGTGCCAATAGGCGACATGGAATTCGCTTAATGAAAGAGGCCATCGACTGAGGCGGCCCTACTTCATCTCCTGCGCTTTGATCCGGATCACATAGAGCGGCTTCCGGTTCTCGTCGGTCACCTCCAAAGCCCATTCCTGATCGGGGCGAAACTTGCCGTCAATATCCTTCAATAGCTCGCCTGCAATGATCGTGGCTTCGTGCCAAGCGGTTCCGTTGTCAGGCAGTCCTTTCCCCTCTTCATCGATGATTGGGCGAACACCGTGCGTATTGAAAAAGTATCTTGGCATGTAAGGAGACGCGGTTAGCCTGGTTCTTATTCCAGCAGACGCGCCTTACAGTCCACGTCGCCGTTCGGCGTCTTGCGCCAGCTTGGTCCACTCGCCAGCCATCCGCAGCCAAGCTTCCTTGTCCGCTTCACGAACCGAACGTTCGGCCTGAAGCTGGCATTCTTCTGCTTGCCCGCGAGACCTATCGATATCTTGGTCGGACATCGCTGCAAGATAATCGTCGTCGTCAGCCGTATCAATACTCATGTCGGCGACTGCAAACCCGGAGAGGTGGCCCAATCGTCGAGGTGGGCCGCAGTGTAGGCCCGCCGTGCTGCGAGGATCGTGGCATCTCGCACGGCCCCAGACGGAAGCAACTGAGCTTCCTCGCGCAGCATTCTCGCTTGGCCGATTTGATGTTCCTTGTATGATTCGGGCTGTGAAAAAAGATGCTGCATTGCGCTACTCCATTGTTGTAGGAGGCGGGAGCGCTACCGAACTCTCTGTCACCGATTGCAGCCACATTTCAGGACGGCGATGATGCATCATGCGCCCCGATTTTTGGGAGCGATGGTCAATACAGACCACTCCGAAACGAATAATTAGCACTGCACGAAGGAACCATTTCAGGAGCAGAGACTTCGCAATTGGGCCAGCCGGAAAGAATCCGCGTAGCGGGGATCACGCGCCGCGTTTCTCAGGGGTATCTGCTTCATCCCTTTGTAGTTGAGGCTTTTCACGCAGGACCGCATCCAACAACGAATTGTGAACCTCTATTTTTCCGTTGTAACTGATCAAGCCCAGCTTGCGGAATTTGTTCATGAAGAAACTTACGCGAGATCGCGTCGTGCCGATCATTTCCGCTAAGGTTTCCTGACTGATATTTGGGCTGATAGGTGTTGGGCTGCCTTCCTTGCCGAATTTCGCGAGCAGAAGCAGCAGCCGCGCAAGTCGTTTCTCACTCGAATTAAATAGTTGGTCGATCAAATCGTCTTCAACCCGGCTGTTTCGGGTCAATAGATAAGCTACAAATAGCTCCGAAAACTTCGGTTCGTCATGCAGGACCGCAATCATTGCAGACTTTGATATCGAGGTGATCAGGCTTTCTTCCGTCGCCGTGCTCGTTGCGATCCGTAGGGAGTGGCCATTCATACACCCTTCGCCGAAGAACTGGCCGGGTTCTAAAATACCGACGACCGCTTCCTTGCCTTGGTCAGATAGCACGACAATTTTGACGCCGCCCTTCTGAAGGTAAAAAATCGTATCGGCGACTTCTCCTTGAGAGAAGATGATCTGATCCTTGCGATAAACCGATATCGTTTTTCCCGTCCCAACTTTGGCGAGAAACGCCAGAGGGTCAAACGGGTTCTTGGTGCGCTCAATTGCCATGTCTTGGCCCGCGGAAGGTGCGCAGCGCAGCTATTATACGCCACCACCATTTCAAATAGAACGGCAAAATGGAGCCAAATGGGGCGGGTCACAAGAATTGAGGGAGCCCGCTCGGGGGCGGGCGGATCGCGACGTCCGTTGTGGGTCAAAGTGAGAAGTGCGGGCGTTCAACCGGCAAGTCGGCTTTACCCCCAACTCCGGACATGGCCTTGCACCGCGCAAACTGACGCTTTGTGCCATCAACGGACTCATGCACCGCAGCAAATAGGATAGCTATTCGATCACCTCGTCGGCGCGAGCAACCAGCGTTGGCGGGATTGTCAATTCCATTGACTTGGCCGCCTTCGCATTGATTGCAAGATAGAATTTGGTCGGTACCTCAACAGGCAGATCGGCTGGGCTGGTACCGGCCAAAATACGGTCTGTGTAGCGTGCGAGCGAACGATAGAGCTCACGCACGTCGGGCCCGTACGTCATCAGCAATCCCTTTTGAGCGAACGGAGCCCAGCCAGAGACCGATGGTAGCTTGGCCTCTATCGCGAGCTGGGCAAGGCGTTCGATAATTTCGTACATTGCGGAATCGGGGAAGACCACCAGTGCATCGCAGCGATCCCGAACGATACCTTGAAACACGTTTTCGAGGTCGCTCAGATCGCGGGCCGGAAGCGATGGCGATTCATACGGAAAATACGAGGAGTCGATCCCGAGCTTCTTTACCACCGCTTCTGTAGCTTGCCGCTCCAAGTGTACGCCGGGATGTTGAGGCCGGGCAAGAATGGCAATGCGTCGCATTTGCGGTAGCCATTCCTTCAGTAGCTCAATGCGCTTGCCAACAAGTTCAATGGCCAGATAGCTCATGCCGGTGAAATTGCCGCCCGGCCGAGGCCAGCTTTGCACGAGTTTGCCGTCGACGGGATCGCCGCTGAAACCAAATACTACGGGCTTTTTGGTCTGCGTCCCCAGCATTGCGATCGCCATCAGTTCTTGCGTCACTATGACGTCGGGATTGGACGCAAGCACCTGGCGTGCCACCGCTTGCATGTCGTCCCGACCGGTTGCCCAAAACGCGCTGATCGTCAGATTGCGGCCTTCAATTCGACCTAACTGGCGTAAACCTTCACGCAACGAATCCAGATACGGAGACGGCTCGTCGGCCCGTCCGAGCCCCAGCCAGGCGATGTGCCGCATTCGATCGCCCGGTTGCGCCTGTGCGATGAGAGGCCAGGCTACCGCGCTGCCAAAGAGACCGATGAACTCGCGCCTCAGCATGTTACCTCCTTGAAGACTCTATTTGCGCAAAGCCTAGCATCTTGCAAAGGCAAGCAGCGCGAGAAAATAGCGGCCGATCAAATTTACTCAGATGTGCGCTTCTGTCATCTGGCAGCGTGCTGCTCAATGCCGCTGACACTCAACGGGGCGCTGCGCAATAACTGAAGAAAAGTGCCACAAGTCGAATAGCAATGGCTATTCAATGATCCTGTCGGCCAGCAAGATGAACGCTTCAGGGATCGTCAGATCAAATGCCTTCGCGGTCTTAAGATTAATGTGCAGCTCGAAGCGTGTCGGCTGCTGCACGGGCAAATCGCTTGTCTTCTCACCCTTGAGGACCCTGGCTACGTAGGTAGCCGACTGCCGAATCATGTCGGCCGTGTTCGGCCCATAGGACAGAAGCCCGCCCCACTGCACCCACTCGCCCCAGCCTCCAACCAGCGGCAAACGATTTTTTGTCGCGAAATCGACGATGCGCCTAATGTTGAGCGCGGTGTGCCGGGAGGACACAACGTAGAGCCCGTCGATCCTGGCTTCGGCGGCAGCGGTCAGTGCTTGATCGAGATCGGCGGAGCCGCGCACCGGAACCGGATGGATTTCGACACCCAAAGCGACGGCAGAGCGTTGCGCAATGGGCTCCTCATTGTCCGCGTGCGTTGGGTCGCGAAGAAATCCGACCCGGGAAATGCGCGGGACAGCTGCTTTGAAGAGTTGGATGCGTTTGGCGGCGAGTTCGTCCGACAGAAGTGTCACCCCCGTCGCGTTGCCTCCTGGCTTGGCCAAGCTCACCGCAAGGCTCATTGTAACGGGATCGGCGCTGCTAGAATATATGATAGGTATCGTCTGAGTTGCCTTTGCGATCCACGGCGTAACATCTCCGCCCGACGCAAACAGCACGTCGGGTTTAAGCTGGACTAAATCAACGGCGAGTCCGGGAAGCCTCTCCGGCTTCCCCTCCGCAGAGCGAAATTCATAGGTAATATTCTGGCCGTCGATGTAACCCAGCTCGCGCATGCTCCTCAGGAATGCTTGAATGCTCGGATCGCGGTCCGGCGTGCCGTAGACCAACACGCCGACACGCGGCCGCTGCGTCATTTGCTGCGCTGCAAGCGATGAGGGCCATATCACCCCGGTACCGGCGACGGCCGCAAGAACATCGCGTCGTCTCATCATGATGCTGCTTCTATGTTGATCGGCGACCATAACCCAGCGGTCTTATCTCAAAGCCGCTTCTATGTCGAATAACACAATCCCTGGACATCCATTCCGGGTGAGCCGAGCCACCTAAGAGCAGACGGTCCAAAGTCCGGTCTGGGGTCATTCGCGTCGGCTTAACCGGACCACGGCGGCTTCCGGTCTACCCCGGTGAACGGACATCCTCAGGATCGGCACGCATGTCTCAAAGATGCCAAACTCGGACTCATGCGCCGCAGCAAGCAGCCCGCCTATTCAATCACCTCGTCGGCGCG
>NZ_JAFCLZ010000010.1 GCF_018130165.1 Bradyrhizobium sp. JYMT SZCCT0180
AGAACTCGTCTCCGGGGAGATCACGGCATAAGCCGTAAAGCCATTGCGCAGGGAAGGCCGGGTGTTCACCGCTGCCCTGTATGCTCGTGTGCATTTTGTTTTGTGCAAACCGCACACGGGACCGCGGGTGCAGCGCGCACCCGGTCTTCCCTGCGCCCTCTGTCTTCGAGGGCAAGGATTTCTGGCAAAGCTCGGGCGCGATGCGCCGCGAGAATGCGAAGTTGTGTATTCCAACCACAACTGTCATCGCCCGCGAAGGCGGGCGATCCAGTATCCCAGAGACGGCAGTGATTGAACCGGGAGGCCGCGGCGTACTGGATCACCCGCCTTCGCGGGTGATGACAATGCAGCTTGTAGCGATTTCACCCCGCATCCCGCCCAACCACCTGATCCACCGTGCTTTTCCCCACCCCTCCCACATCGCGGGAAACAAAAGCGTCGTCGTTGAGATCGAAGGTGGCAACCGTGATGATCGCGCCAGAGCAACACGGTCAAGCGAGGTGCAAAATGGCGAAGATGCGAGCGATCGATGCCGCGGTACGTATCCTCGAAAAAGAGGGCGTGGTGACCGCCTTCGGCGTGCCGGGGGCGGCGATCAATCCGCTTTATTCCGCGCTGAAACGGCGCGGTTCGATCAGCCACATCCTGGCGCGCCATGTCGAGGGCGCCTCCCACATGGCCGAAGGCTATACCCGCGCCAAGGCCGGCAATATCGGCGTCTGCATCGGCACATCAGGTCCGGCCGGCACCGACATGATCACGGGGCTTTATTCGGCCATCGCGGATTCGATCCCGATCCTGTGCATCACCGGGCAGGCGCCGCGCGCGCGGCTCTACAAGGAAGACTTCCAAGCCGTTGACATCGAGTCGATCGCAAAGCCCGTGACGAAATGGGCGGTCACGGTGCGTGAGCCCGCGCTGGTGCCGCGCGTGTTCAGCCAGGCGTTTCACATCATGCGCTCGGGCCGTCCCGGGCCGGTCCTGATCGACCTGCCGCTCGACGTGCAGCTGGCCGAGATCGAGTTCGACGACGAGACCTATGAGCCGCTGCCGGTCTACAAACCATCAGCGACGCGCAGGCAGATCGAGAAGGCGCTCGCCATGCTCAACGCCGCGGAGCGGCCGCTGATCGTGGCGGGC
Source organism: Bradyrhizobium sp. JYMT SZCCT0180 (assembly GCF_018130165.1). Lineage (GTDB taxonomy): Bacteria > Pseudomonadota > Alphaproteobacteria > Rhizobiales > Xanthobacteraceae > Bradyrhizobium. The sequence continues at coordinate 1,141 of NZ_JAFCLZ010000010.1, forward strand.
GGCGGCGTCATCAATGCCGACGCATCCGAATTGCTGGTGGCGTTTGCGGAAGCCGTCAACGTTCCCGTGGTGCCGACCTTGATGGGGTGGGGCGCCATTCCCGATGACCACGTGCTGATGGCGGGCATGGTGGGCCTGCAGACCAGCCACCGCTACGGCAACGCCACCATGCTGCAATCCGACTTCGTGCTCGGGATCGGCAACCGCTGGGCCAACCGCCACACCGGCTCGATCGAGACCTACACCAAGGGCCGCACCTTCGTGCATGTCGATATCGAGCCGACGCAGATCGGCCGCGTCTTCAATCCGGATTTCGGCATCGTCTCCGACGCCAAGGCGGCGCTGGAACTGTTCGTCACGGTGGCGAAGGAATGGCGCAAGGCCGGCAAGCTCAAAGAGCGTCAGGCCTGGCCCGCTTCGTGTCAGGATCGCAAGCGCACAATGCTGCGCAGGAGCCGCTTTGACGACATCCCGATCAAGCCGCAGCGCGTCTACGAGGAGATGAGCCGGGCGTTCGGCCGCGACACCTGCTATGTCAGCGTGATCGGCCTGTCGCAGATCGCCGGCGCGCAATTCCTCGGAGTCTATCATCCGCGCAACTGGATCAATGCCGGGCAGGCCGGTCCGCTCGGCTGGACATTGCCCGCCGCGCTTGGCGTGCGCGCCGCCGATCCGACCCGCGAGATCGTGGCGCTCTCGGGCGACTATGACTTCCAGTTCCTGATCGAGGAGCTCGCGGTCGGCGCGCAGTTCAAGCTGCCTTACATCCACGTCGTCGTGAACAATTCCTATCTCGGCCTGATCCGCCAGGCGCAGCGCGGCTTCGAGATGGATTATCAGGTGCAGTTGTCGTTCGAGAACATCAACGCGCCGGAACTCGGCGTCTACGGCGTGGACCACGTCGCGGTCGCGCAAGGCCTCGGCTGCAAGGCGATCCGCGTCACCGATCCGCACGACGCCCAGGCGGCGTTCGCGACCGCGCGCGAATGGATGGCGGAACACCAGGTGCCCGTGGTGGTCGAGTTCATCCTCGAACGCGTCACCAACATTGCGATGGGCACCGAGATCGACAACATCATTGAGTTCGAGGAAGTGCTCGACCTGCCGCTGGATGATGCGCCGGCGAAGTCGAACACATCTGGCACATTGTTGCCGGCTTAAGGGGGATATCGACGATGCCCAAATTTGCCGCCAACCTCACCATGCTGTTCGGCGAACTGCCGTTCCCAGATCGCTTTGCGGCGGCCAAGGCCGCTGGCTTCAGCGGCGTCGAATATCTGTTTCCCTATGATTTCGACAAGGCCGAGCTCAGCGAGCAATTGCAGCAACACGGGCTAACCCAGGTGCTGCATAACCTCCCCGCGGGCAATTGGGCGGCGGGCGAGCGCGGCATCGCGATTTTTCCGGACCGGGTCGAGGAATTCCGCGACGGCGTCGCGCGCGCCATCGATTACGCCAGGGCGCTGGATTGCCGTCAGCTCAATTGCCTGGTCGGCATCGCGCCTGAAGGGGCCGACGCGCACGAACACAACGAGGTGCTGGTCGGCAATCTGCGATTTGCCGCCGACGCGCTGGCCAAGGAACGGATCAGGCTTCTGGTCGAGCCGATCAACACAACAGACATTCCCGGCTTTTTCCTCAGCGGCACCGAACAGGCGATCCAGCTCATATCAGACGTGCGATCGAGCAATTTGTTCGTGCAGTACGACATCTACCACATGCAGATCATGGAAGGTGACATCGCGCGCAGCCTGCAGAAGCATCTGCCGCGTATCGCCCATGTCCAGCTCGCCGACAATCCCGGCCGCAACGAGCCCGGCACCGGCGAGATCAACTACCCGTTCCTGTTCCGGCATCTCGACGCGATCGGCTATCGCGGCTGGGTCGGATGCGAGTATAAACCGAGGACGACGACCGTCGACGGCCTCGGATGGCACGCGGCCCTGACGCTCGATACTTGATCGGGAAACAAACAAGGAAAAGCAAAATGATCGATATCGGCTTTATCGGCCTCGGCACCATGGGACGTCCGATGGCAAAACATCTCCAGACCGCCGGCCATCGCCTGTTCCTGCACGACGTGGCGCCGATCCCGCCTGAGTTGGTCGCCGAAGGCGGCGTGGCCTGCAAATCGGGCAAGGAGGTCGCGGAAAAATCCGATGCCGTCATCATCATGGTTCCGGATACGCCGCATGTCGAAGCGGTGCTGTTCTCCGAGGGCGGCGTCGCGCAGGGGATTTCAAAGGGCCAGATCGTGGTCGACATGAGTTCGATCTCGCCGCTCGCGACAAAAGAATTTGCCAAAAAGATCGAGGCGCTCGGCGCCGATTATCTCGATGCCCCGGTTTCCGGCGGTGAGGTCGGCGCCAAGGCCGCGAGCCTGACCATCATGGTGGGTGGACCCGAGCGCGCGTTCAACACCATGAAGCCGGTGTTCGACAAGATGGGCAAGAACGTCACACTGGTCGGCGGCAATGGCGATGGCCAGACCACCAAGGTCGCCAACCAGATCATCGTGGCGCTGACGATCGAGGCGGTCGGCGAAGCCTTGCTATTCGCCTCACGCGCCGGCGCCGATCCCGCACTCGTGCGGCAAGCGCTGATGGGCGGCTTTGCGTCGTCGCGGATTCTCGAGGTGCACGGCGAGCGCATGATCAAGCGGAATTTCGATCCGGGTTTTCGCATCGAACTGCATCAGAAGGATCTCAACCTCGCCCTTGAAGGCGCGCGCTCGCTCGGCATCTCCCTGCCGAACACGGCGATCGCACAGCAATTGTTCAGCTCCTGCGCCGCGCATGGCGGCAAGGCGTGGGATCATTCCGGCATGGTGAAGGCGCTGGAGATGATGGCTAACCACGAGATCGGAAAAACTTGATTGAAAGCGGAACCGGATGCGAAGTTCCTGTTCCGCGCGCACTATCTTGGTGCATGCGGAACCGGAACATCTGATGCCTCCGATGGTTGAAACGCACCATCAATTCACTGGAGGACATAATGAATAATCGTCTTGCTGTTTCGCTCATTGCCGCGTCGCTGCTGACATCGGGCGCGGCGTTCGCACAATCCACCACCGTTCAGGGCGCGCAGGACGGCGCCCGCACGGGTGGCGCCGTCGGCGGTCCGGTCGGCGAGGTCGTTGGCGGCACCGTGGGTGCGGCCGTAGGCCTTGGCCTGGAAATTCCGAATGCCGTGATCACGTCGATCCAGGCCGAACGCGCGCCGTCGGTCGTGGTGCGTGAGCGCGTCGTGGTGGGCGAGCCGCTGCCGCCGACCGTCGAGTTGCGCACGGTGCCGAGCCACACCGAATATCGCTATGCGGTCGTCAATGATCGCCGGGTAATCGTGGAGCCGCGCACGCGCAAGGTCATCAGGATCATCGACTAAGCGGGCCGCTTGCAATCGATCCTCGCGGGAGCATTCCTCCCGCGGGGATTGTTGCGTCAGGACGCACCGGCCGTTAGGACGCGCTGGCGCTCGATCGCTGCGTGCGCTTGACGACCAGATCGAAGGCCGCCGCGGCGGCGAGGCCAACGCAGACCGCAAGCGCGTCGACCAGAAAATCCTCCAGCCGCGCGTGCCGCCCCGGCGCCCAGAATTGCAGGATCTCGATAAGGCCGGTCAGCCCGACGGCGACGGCCGCCGTGAGCAAGCGATTGCGCGTGTAGGCCAGCCCGAACGCGAGGCAGACACCAGGCGAACAACTTGAGGGCGACTGACATGGCCTCGGCTTAGCACGATCAGGGCGCGAATATTGCACCTGCGAACAGCCACAATGCCGTGTGGTTAATGCCGATTTCTAGAGCGTTTTCGAGCGAAGCATGCCCTCGGACTTGATCCGGGGGTGGAGCCCGGTTCGCGTGAAGAAAACGCGTCAAAAAAAGCTAGAGCGGTTCCCGCACCCCCAGCCCGTGCATGAAGCGCTCCCTGATCTGCACGGGATCGCGCCGGGTGGTGCCGACGCCCGGCTTGTCGTCGATCCGCACGCCGATCAGCGTCGGCCCCGCAGTGGACATGGATTGATCGATCAGGCGCTCGAAATCCTCCTCGTCGGCGGCCCAGGCGCTGTTGCCGAGGCCGCTGGCGATTGCAATCGCAACGATGTCGGCCACAACAGCGCCCGGCGTCGGCTGCGCGCCGGTGATCTGGTAGACGCCGTTGTCCATCACCACCATGGTGAGATTCTTCGGCGCCAGGGTTGCGATCGTCGACAGCGCGCCCAGTTGCATCAACAGCGAGCCGTCGCCTTCGAGCGCGAAGATACGGCGCTCCGGTTGCGCGAGTGCCACGCCGAGCGCGATCGGAAAGGCGAGGCCCATGCTGCCGAGCATATAAAAATTCTGCGGCCGATGGCCGGCGGCCCACAGGTCGAAATTGGTGTTGCCGATGCCGCCGACCACGGCTTCCTCGTTCTTCAGCCTGGCGACCAGCCGCGAGGTGAGATCGAAGCGGTTCATGACCTTGGTATTGCGGGCAGGGGTGCTGTTCATGACATCGCTCACTTGTCGAAGGTCTTGCCGCCGGTCAAAAGCGGCGAAAGGATCAGCGCCACCGGCGCCTGCGTGGTGACGGCCTGCTTGATCGAGCGGTCGCAGATGAACTCGAACTCGTCGAGCCGTGTGCAGGTGTGATGCTCCATCGCGAGCGAATCCAGCACCGGGCGCATGGTGCGGCACACCAGTGACTGGCCGTAGTTGAACTCGCCGAGCGTGCCGCGTTCGGTTACGAACATGATCAGCGGGATCTGGTAGGGCATCGCCAGCGAGGCCAGCACGTTGGCGAGCGTCGCAAAGCCTGACGTCTGCATCAGCACCGCGCCGCGCCGCCCGCCCATCCAGGCACCGGAGACGATGCCGACCGCTTCTTCCTCGCGCGCGGTCGGAAAGGTCGTGAAAAACGGATCGGCATGCAGGTTCTTGATCAGCGTCGTCAGGATGCGATCGGGCACATAGGGCACCAGGCTGATATCGTTGCGCTTGAGCGATTGAAGCACGATGCCGTGCCAGCTCTTCTCCTGCGAGCTGTTCTCCAGCGAAGTCTTGGGCGAGGTTTTTTCCTCCGCAGCCGCCATACTGTCTTCTCCCTCGATCTTCCGAAAATTCTCGTTCGCGACGTGGTGCCGTCGCGCAGCTTTTGCCGCGCCGAAACTTGACGCCGCGGGCGGGATTGTCAACATGCCTTCACCGTTGCCGTGATCTGCAGACTTGGCGATGGCTTCAACGCGCCGGCATGCGACAATGTGAGATAACGAGAACATCGGGAGGCTGCCGTGGGAGTTTGGTTCCGGATGGCTGCGGTTGCGGCATTGATGCTCGCTGCGGCCGGCGCGGCATCCGCGCAGTCGTTCCCTTCGAAGCCCGTGCGTATTCTCGTGCCCTATCCCGCCGGGGGCGGCGTCGATGTCCTGACGCGCACGCTGGGTGAGGTGGTGTCCAAGCAATGGGGCCAGTCGGTCGTGGTAGAGAACCGCCCGGGCGCCGGCGGCGTCATTGCCTCGCAGGCGGTCGTAGCCTCGCCGGCTGACGGCTATACGCTGATCATGGTCGCGAGCGGCCACGCCACCAATCCGTTGCTGTACCCCAAAATTCCCTACGACACCTTCAAGGACTTCACACCGATTTCGCTGCTGGCGTCGTCGCCCAATATCCTGCTGGTGCGCGCGGATTCTCCGTTCAAGACGGTGGCTGACGTAATCACCGCTGCGAAGACCAGGCCGGGAGTTCTTTCATTCGCCCATGCCGGCACCGGCACGTCGACGCATCTTGCCGGCGAACTGCTGAAGAGCCTCGCCAAGGTCGATCTCAATGCGATACCCTACAAGGGAGGCGCGCCCGCAATCAACGATCTGCTTGGCGGGCAGGTCCCAATGTCGTTCAACAACGGCCCGGAATCGGTCGGCCAGCTTCAGGCCGGCACGCTTCGCGCGTTGGCCGTGACGACTGCCGATCGCGCACCGTTGCTGCCCAAGGTGCCAAGCATGTCGGAATTTGTTCCGGGCTACGACACAGGCGTATGGTGGGGGCTGCTCGGGCCCGCCAATCTGCCTCCAGAAGTGCTGGCAAAGCTCTCGAACGATTTCGTCGCTGCGTTGAATACCGATGCCGTCAAGGAACGGCTTGGCAAGCTCGGTGCCTTACCGATCGGCAGCTCGCCGGAACAATTCGAGACGAAGATCCGTGCCGACTACGAAAAATGGGAGCCGATCATCAAGGCGGCCGGGATGAAGGCAGAATGACGATGTGGTGCGTCCGATGATTCCAGCCTGCCTGCCGCCGCGTCCCGTCAGCCGTCCCAAGGTGCCGCTGCCGCCTGATGCCTGCGATACCCATGCCCATGTGTTCGGCCCGTCGGATCGCTTTCCCTATGCGGATGATCGCAGCTACACGCCGCCGGATGCGCCGCTGCAAAAATATCTCGGCATGCTCGACACGCTCGGCTTTGCGCGCGGCGTATTGGTGCAGGGCAGTGCGCACGGCCGCGACAATTCGGCGATGCTCGATGCGCTGCGGCTAGAGCCCGGCCGCCTGCGCGGGGTTGCGGTGGCCGACGCCAATGTCTCGCCTGACGAATTGCGCGCATGGCACGCGGCTGGTGTGCGTGGCCTGCGTTTCAATCATTTCTTCCGCGACGGGCAGTTGCATTATCGCGGCGGCGTGCCGTTGACGGAGGCCGAGAAGCTTGCGCCGGTCATGGCCGGGCTTGGCTGGCACCTGCAGCTCTGGATCGATGTGAAGGATTTGCCGCAAACGATTCCGGTCCTGAAGAAGATCGGCCTGCCTGTCGTAATCGATCACATGGGCCGCACCGATGCGCGCGCCGGCACCGGCACCGAAGGCTTCCAGAGCCTGCTGCGCGCGGTCGGCGAGGGCTGGTGCTGGGCGAAATTGTCGGGCGCGCATCGGCTGAGCCAGAACGCGCCTTACTATCCCGACGCGCGGCCGTTCCACGAGATGCTGGTCAAGATAAATCCGGAGCGCCTGGTCTGGGGCGGCGACTGGCCGCATCCGCGGGTCGAGGGCGAAATGCCTGATGCCGGACACCTTCTCGAATTGTTTCAGATGTGGACGCCTGATAAAGGGACCCAGCACGGCATTCTCGTCACCAACCCCGCCAAACTCTATGACTTCCCGAACTGAAAGTTGCACAACAAGATGACCGTCAACAACAAGCGCGTGTTCTACGTCAAATATCTCGCCCACGAGATCTACACCGAGATCCTGAAGGCCAGGGCCGATGTGCGGCTCGACAAGCTGGAAAACGAGAGCCCTGAATCCGTCGCGGCGCCGATTCTGGCCGAGGCGCACGCCTACCAGATCGGGGCGGCGCGCGATGAACTGGCGCCGCATTTCCATGCCCATGCAGATCTTCTGAAGCGGGCGCCGAATTTGCTCATCGTCTCCAGCAACGGCGCGGGCTTTGACCCCGTCGATGTCGATGCCTGCACCGCGGCCGGCGTGCTTGTGGTCAACCAGACCGGCGGCAACGCCAATTCGGTGGCCGAGCACGCGCTCGGCATGTTGCTGACGCTGTCGAAGCGCATCCTCGAATCCGACCGCGCGCTGCGGCGCGAGGCCAACGTCAATCGCAATGCGCTGATCGGCAACGAAGCGCAGGGCAAGACCATCGGCGTTGTCGGGATCGGCAATGTCGGCCGCCGCATCGCCGAGCTCTGCAAGGGCCTGCTCCACATGAAAGTGATCGCCTATGATCCCTATCTGACGGCAGAGGAAATCGCGGCGCGAGGCGCCGAGAAGGTCGAACTCGACGATCTGATGCGCCGCTCGGACTTCGTTTCGATTTCCTGCCCACTGACAAAAGACAACCGCCGCATGATCGGCGCAAAGCAGTTCGCGCTGATGCAGCCGCATGCGTTCTTCATCACCACCGCGCGCGGCTTCATTCACGACGAGGCCGCGTTGTACGATGCGCTGCGCGACAAGCGGATCGCCGGTGCCGGGCTCGACGTCTGGGACAAGGAGCCGCCGCCGCCGGAACACCCGCTGCTGCAGTTCGACAACGTGCTGGCGAGCCCGCATACGGCAGGTGTTACGAAGGAAGCCCGCGTCAACATGGGCAGGATCGCCGCCGAACAGATCCTCGACGCGCTCGACGGCAAGCGGCCGCCGCGCATCGTCAATCCCGAGGTCTGGCCGGCCTATGCCAAGCGCTTCGAGAAGACGTTCGGGTTTGCGCCGAAATAGGCGCTACAGGAAAACGAACCGGAAGGCGGATCCCTTCGATACCACGCGGCCGGCGGTCGGTGCCGGAAAATGCGCCGCAAGCAGGATGATCGGCGTGTCCGCGAGCCGCTCGAGCAGTTTGATACGGGTGGCCCGCGCGGCCTCCCGGTCGAAATCCGCCGCGTTCGACAGCCAGGGCGCCGCGCACTGGATCGGATGATGGATGATGTCGCCGGACATGACCGCGTGATCGTGCCCGCCGTTCAAATGGATCTGCATATTGCCGATCGTATGGCCCGGGGCGGGCTCAAAGTGCACCGTCGCGTTTCGATCGTCGAACAGCAGATGGTCGGTTTCCACGAATTCCGCCTGTCCGGCGGCAACCACCGGCAACACGGAATCTGCGAACGATCCGTGATTGACCGGATTGTTGGGGACGGCGGCGTGCGCCTGCTCCCAATGGCGATACTCGGCGCGGCCCATCAGGTAGCGTGCGTTCGGGAAGGTCGGGACCCAGCGGCCGTCGATGAGCCGCGTGTTCCAGCCGACGTGATCGACATGCAGATGGGTGCACATCACGTAATCGACGTCTTCGGGGCGAACGCCGAGTGCTTGCATGTTTTCCAGATAGGGCTGGTTGAGCTGGTTCCATATCGGGACGCGCGGCCGCGGCTTGTGATTGCCGCAGCAGGTGTCGACCAGGGCTGTCCATCGCTCGGTGCGGACCACATAGGAGTGGTGGCTGAGGATCATCCGCCCGGTGCCGGGCTCGATGTATCGCTCGTCCAGCCAGTCGCTGTTAGCCGCGATCACCTCGTCATCGACGTTGGCGAACAACCAGTTCTTTTCAAACGGCAGGCTGGCAATCTCGACCAGCCGGTCGATCCGCATGCTGCCGATTTTCAGCGTCTCCATGCTGGGCTTGTCAGTTCCGCAGCAGATCGCCGAACGGCACCCAGCGTGTTCCGTCATAGCGGATCAGCCGCATGCTCGTCATCGGCGTATAGCGTTCCGGCGAATTATTCACCGTCGTGCCGTTGATCAGCATCGGCAGGCGAACGTCTTTCAGGTTGGTCGCCTGCTTTATCACATTGGCGCGGGTGAGATCGTTACCGGCGCCCTTGAGCGTCGTTACCAATGTCTGGGCGATGGTGTAACCGTACACGTTGAGCCAGTCGCTCTTGTTGGCGTCCGGCAGGTACTTCTCCATGAAGGCCAGCCACTCCTTGTAGCCAGGGTCATCCTTCAGGCCGGGATCGGTGCTGTCTTTCAGATACTGGCTCGAGATGACGCCGACCGAACTCTCGCGCCCCGCCGGTTCGAGCACGCCGCTGATGGAGGCGGATACGTTTGAAATGATCGTGGTCGGCTTCCAACCGATCTCGCCGATCTTGCGGATCGCCTGCGCGGCGAATTTCGGCGTCGCCGCCACCAGCACAACATCGGCGCCGCTGCTCTTCAAGAGCAGTATCTGGGTATCGATGGTGGGCGAGGTGGTTTCATAGGGCGCCTTGGAGACGATCTGATCGCCGCCGCCGAGACCCTCTTCCAGCGCCTTCAGATAGTCTTTTCCGAGATCGTCGTTCTGATAGAGAACGCCGACCTTTGCCTTCGGGTGGCTGTCCCTGATGTATCTGGAGTAGGCGAGAGCTTCGTCGCGATAGGTCGGCTGCCAGCCGACCGTCCACGGGAAGCTCTTCGGATCGTCCCACTTCGCGGCGCCGGAGCCGAGGAAGAGCTGCGGCACCTTCTTGTCGTTGAGATATTTGTGCACGGCGTTGTTGGTCGGCGTCCCGACCCCGCCGAAGATCAGCAGGACTTCATCGCTTTCGACCAGGCGGCGGGTCTGTTCGACGGTCTTGGGTGGACTGTATGCGTCGTCCGCGATGATCATCTGGATCCGTCGCCCGTTGACGCCGCCTTCGTCATTGACCTTGCGAAAATAGGCTTCGGCGGATTTCGCGATCTGCGCGAAGGCGGAAACCGGCCCGCTGAGGGGGGCCGTGGTGCCGATCTTGATCGTCTTGTCGTCAGCGCCGGTGTCGTATTTCGCGGCGCCTTGCGCCTGCGCGGGGACGGCGGTGAGCACCGACAGGGCGATGCCGAGGGCGTGAAGTCGGGATCCAGGAAAACGGCGCACCTTTGTAGCTCCTCCCAGGTTTCCCGCCTCTTCGGGCGGGCTTTCCGGTCGTCCCGGCGTACGAACGATCGTTCGTTTGGTTGACTATCGAACGATCGTTCGTTAGTCAATGTGCATGATTTCCACTGCTTCCAATGCGGCCGAAACGGTTGCGACCTCCACCCGCGAGCGCATTCTTGCCGAGGCGCTCAGCCTGTTTGCCGAGAGTGGCTATGGCGGCGCCTCGATGCGCGAGCTGGCGCGCCGGGTCGGCGTCCGCGAAAGCAGCCTCTACAACCACTTCCCGGGCAAGGCGGCGATCCTGGAAGCGATCGTCAGCGAGCACGGGCCGGCGAGTTCGGCGAGCCGCCTCGAGCAGCCGCGCTATCGCCAGTTGCGCGAGCAGCCCGCGGCGTTCTGCCGGCAGTTTGCCCTCGACCTCGTCGACCAATGGTCGGACCCGCGCGAGCATCAGTTCCAGAAGGTGATCACCGCGGAACGAAACCGCGTGCCGGGCATTCGCGCGAAATTCGCCGATCAGTTCTATGCGCGCGAACAGCGCCTGATGACGGATTATTTCCGCGGCTTCACGCTGGCCGGTCTCGTCAGGACACCGGATCCGCGCGAGACCGCGCGGCTGTTCGCGGCCGGCCTGATCTATATTCGCCTCGAGCACTATGTGATGGGCGCGCAGTCGTCACCGCGCGACAAGGTGATGGAAGCCATCGAGCGGTTTCTCGGTTTCTTCTTTTCGTTGATCGCCATCAGCGACGTCGCAGAACCAACAAATACAAAAAAGCGAAAAGCTAAGGGAGAAGCGCGTGGCAAGGCTACCCCTGATTGATCCGGACGCGAGCACCGGAGACATTCGCGCCTGTTTTGACTGGATGCCGATCAAGCTCAGCATCTTCCGCATGATGGCGCACGCCGAAGCCGGCATGATTCCAGAGATGCGGCCGTGCAGATCCACTCTGCGCCAACACGACGCGAGATAAAAATGTCAGAGAAAATGCGTTATGTCCGCCAGCTCAGCGCGGCGTCCGAAGGTCAGGCTCCGGGCCGCGGCCGGCTTCGCGGCCGCAGGATCCTGGTCGTCGGTGGCGGTCAGCGGACGTTCGACGCCGCGACCGATCCGGTTGGAAACGGCCGGGCCATGTCGATGTTGTTTGCCCGGGAAGGCGCCCATGTCGCGGTCGCCGACCTGCACCGCGCCAGCGCCGATGACACCGTAAAGCGCATTGCCGGGGAGGGCGGTCTCGCCTTTTCGATCAAGGCGGATATCGCGCGCCAAGCCGATGTGAACAGGATGATCGACGAGGCCGTTGATGGTCTCGGCGGGCTCGACGGCATGGTGCTCAATGTCGGCATCGGCGTCGGGGCGCTGGGTCTCGACGGTGTCGATCTCAAGGAGTGGAATGACACGTTCGCGGTCAATCTGACCGGTCCGATGCTGTGTTGCCGCAAGGCGCTGAAGCATATCTCCGATGGGGCGTCGATCGTGTTCATCTCGTCGATCGCCGGGCTTCGCTCGGGCTCGCGGCTGATTGCCTATGACACGTCGAAAGCGGCGCTTGGCGGCCTGATGCGCAACGTCGCCAAGGAGGGCGCACGGCGCGGCATCCGCGCCAACATCATCTGCCCCGGGCTGGTCGATACGCCGCTCGGACGCCACACCAGCGCCGGCCGGCCTTCCCGAGACGCTTCCGGCGCGCCGTTCGGGCGGATGGCGACGGGGTGGGAGATCGCCTACGCCGCGCTGTTCTTCATGTCCGACGAGAGCGTTTACGTCAACGCGCAGACGCTGGCGGTCGACAGCGGCATCACCGGGCTATGAGCACGGTGAGGCAGCGGGTCAAGCAGTAGCCGGCACCGCATCGTGTCGGAAAGAAAAGCAAAAACAGGGGAGTGAGTGCATGTTGAGTAAGTCGCTATGGTCGGCTGTCGTTGCCGGAATCATCAGTGCTATCGTCTGGTCGGGAGCAGCATTCGCGCAGAAGAAATACGATCCCGGCGCGTCGGACACCGAGATCAAGATCGGCCAGACCATGCCGTACAGCGGGCCGGCGTCGTCCTATTCGACGATCGGCCTGGTGATGAAGGCCTATTTCGACAAAATCAACGCGGAGGGCGGCGTCAACGGCCGGAAGATCACACTGCTGTCGCAGGACGACGGGTTTGTTTCGTCGAAGACGGTGGAAGCCACGCGCAAGCTGGTCGAGCAGGATGATGTTCTGTTCATCGCCGGCTCGCTGGGCACGGCGCCGAACGCCGCGGTTCAGAAATATCTGAACATCAAGAAGGTGCCGCAGCTTTTCGTCGCGACCGGCGCGACGCGGTGGGGCGATCCGGAACATTTTCCGTGGACCATGGGATGGCAGCCCAGCTACCAGATCGAAGGCGCCATTCTCGGCCGTTACACGGCTGCCACGTATCCGACGGCAAAAATCGGCGTGCTGTATCAGAACGACGATTCCGGAAAGGATTACATCAAGGGTTTCAAGGCCGGCCTCGGTGATGCCGCCAAACTGATCGTGGCCGAGACCTCGTATGAATTGTCGGATCCGACGGTCGATTCGCAAGTCATCACGTTGAAGACGGCCGGCGCCGACGTGTTTTTCCTGCACGCGAATCCGAGATTCGTCGCCCAGGCGATCCGCCGAACGTTTGAGTTGACCTGGAAGCCCGCGATCATCCTGCCGAGCGTTGGCGCGTCGGTCGGCGCGGCTCTGGCTCCGGCCGGTCTCGAGAAATCGATCGGCGCCGTGACGGCGGCCTACATGAAGGATCCCACCGACAAGGTGTGGGAAAGCGACAAGGGCTTTCAGGACTGGCTCGCCTTCATGAAGCAATGGTATCCGCGGGGCAGCCTGATCGACGGCAGCAATGCCTACGGCTACTCCATGGCCCAGACCATCGTCCAAGTCCTCAAGCAATGCGGCGACGAGCTGACGCGCGAGAACGTCATGAAGCAGGCGGCTTCCATGAAGGATCTGGAGCTTCCGATGCTGCTGCCGGGCATCAACCTCAGCACCAGCGCCAAGGATTTTTTCCCGATCAAGCAGATGCGGCTGGCGCGATTTGACGGCACGTCCTGGATCGTGATGCCGAAGTGAGGCGAGGCGGCCTGGAACCCGTCCTTTCCGGGGACGGGTTCAGCGCCGAATGTGCAGTTCCGATCGCCAAATCCGCGGAGAAGATTTGCGCCGCGGCGGGCGCGTTCACGGCAATAATTCCACTGCCAAAGGGCGCCCGGACGACGCGCGCATTGCTATTTTCGTAGACATCTCGACTAGTTAGCCCGTTACGACCATTTTCCGTGGTGCGCCCCGTTTCTGGGAACAACCGTTCCGCCGGGCGCCATGGAAGATGAGATGCGACAGGTAGGTACATTTCTGCGCAACGCGCCGTCCCGGATCGGACGTCGCCTGGCCCAGATCGTCGCGATCGCCGCTGCCAGCCTGCCGGCTGCCGGGGCTTAAGGCCGCTTACGTCTATCTTGAAAGTTGAAAGCTTTTCGTCGCGCGAACTCTACGGTTCGCGGATACCGGGCTTGTCGCGCCATGTCTGGCGCAAATTCTCTCGCGCAGCGTCAGAGCTTGGCCGTCGTCGCCCGCGCGGCACATCGCGCGCGGGCTCAGCCAAAGTTCGCGCAGCGTTCTAGTCGTTCGCTTCCGGCGGCAGAAAATTCACTTCATGCTCGGCCGAGATGCGCACGATTTCGGCGACATCGCTCAGATTGTGCAGCTGGTTGAAAAGTGCTTCCAGCTTCTGCGTCGGTGAAACCCAGAACAGCGCCCGCGCCGGTTTGTCCGATTTGTTGAAATAGCCGTGCGGGATGCCGCGCGGCAACCGCACCAGATCGCCGGCCTTGGCCTGCACCCAGACGCCATCGAGTTTCAGGTCGAGCATGCCATCCTGTACCAGGATGAATTCGTCCTGCGTGGGGTGGATGTGGACCGGTACGAACTGGCCGGGATCACTGTTGGTCTCGAACGCAAAGGTCGAATCCGTTACGGCCTTGGGGAAATACACCTGGCCGAGGATGTTCCAGGTCTTGCCGGAATATCCGGTGCCGTTCTGCGTGATGCCTTTTTCGAGCGCCGCCATGTTGTTGATCCCTCTTTTGGCTGTCGCGACGACGCTACCCCGGGCCGGTCTTCTGTCAAGCAGTTGTGGCAGGCAAGGAATGCTTCCTTACTTGCTTCCTTGCAAAAGCTTGAAGTTTAAAATAAATGTCTGATGTCAGTTCCGGGAGGCCGACCGATGTCCAAACCGTTGCATTCCCAGCATGCGCTCGTCACCGGCGGCGGGCGGGGCATTGGCCGCGCGGTCGCCGCGACACTGTCCGAAGCCGGCGCTGTCGTCACCGTGCTGGGCCGCAATCGGGCGACGCTGGATGAGGCCGTTGCCTCAGGCGCCGCGCAGTTCGCGGTTGCTGCCGATGTCACCGATGCAGCTTCGGTGAAATCGGCCGTTGCGGAGGCCGCGGCGCGCCAGCCGATCGATATTCTGGTCGCCAATGCGGGCGCGGCGGAATCCGCGCCGTTCGGCCGTTCCGATGCGGCGCTGTTCCAGCGCATGATGGACGTCAATTTCATGGGCGTGGTGCATGCCACGCAGGCCGTGCTGCCCGGGATGCTGGAGCGCCGCCAAGGGAGGGTGGTCGCGATCGCATCGACCGCCGGCCTGAAGGGCTACGCCTATGTCAGC
This sequence comes from Bradyrhizobium sp. JYMT SZCCT0180, assembly GCF_018130165.1. Taxonomy (GTDB): domain Bacteria; phylum Pseudomonadota; class Alphaproteobacteria; order Rhizobiales; family Xanthobacteraceae; genus Bradyrhizobium. Next base: position 16,147 of record NZ_JAFCLZ010000010.1, read on the forward strand.
GCTTATAGTGCTGCGAAGCACGCGGTGATTGGGCTGGTCCGTTCGCTGGCGCTGGAAACGGCCAAGAGCGGCATCACCGTCAATGCCGTCTGTCCCGGGTTCACCGAAACCGATCTGCTCGAGGGCAGCATCGACAACATCATCAAGAAGACCGGTCGCAGCCGCGAGCAGGCGGTGGCTGAGCTCTCCAAGCACAATCCGCAGGGCCGCCTCGTGGCGCCGTCGGAAGTCGCCGATGCCGTGCTGTGGCTGTGCGGCGCGGGCGCCGGCGCCATTACCGGACAGGCGGTCGCGGTCGCCGGTGGCGAGGTTTGAAATCCGAAACCGTCATTGCGAGCGCAGCGAAGCAATCCATCTGTCACGAAGGAAGAATGGATTGCTTCGTCGCTTCGCTCCTCGCAATGACGAATGATACAAGGGAGATCCCATGAGCAGACCCGCCAACCCCGTCACGCTGCCGCTATCAGAATATTCGCCGAAGCATTTTCTGCTGGAGGTCGACGGCAAGATCGCCACGGTGACGCTGAACCGTCCCGAGCGGAAAAATCCGCTGACGTTCGACAGCTACCGGGAACTGACGGATTTCTTCCGCGCCTGCGCGATGGATGAGGAGGTCAAGACCATCGTGGTGTCAGGCGCCGGCGGCAACTTCTCTTCGGGCGGCGACGTCTTCGAGATCATCGGTCCGCTGGTGCAGATGGACACCAAGGGCCTCACCGCGTTCACGCGGATGACCGGGGATCTGGTCAAGGCGATGCGCGCCTGTCCGCAACCGATCATCGCTGCCGTCGACGGCATCTGCGCCGGCGCCGGCGCGATCATCGCGATGGCCTCGGACATGCGCCTGGCAGCGCCCGGCGCCAAGGTCGCCTTCCTCTTCAACAAGGTCGGGCTCTCCGGCTGCGACATGGGCGCCTGCGCGATCCTGCCGCGCATCATCGGCCAGTCGCGGGCGTCGGAACTGCTCTACACCGGCCGGTTCATGACCGCGGAGGAGGGCGAACGCTGGGGCTTCTTCAGCCGGATCGTCGCCGCCGACCAGGTGCTGGCGCAGGCGCAAGCGCTGGCAAAGCAGGTTTCGGACGGGCCGACCTACGCCAACACCATGACCAAACGCATGCTGGCGATGGAATGGGCGATGTCGGTAGAGGAGGCGATCGAGGCGGAAGCCGTCGCCCAGGCCCTGTGCATGACCACGGAGGACTTTGCCCGGGCGTTCGAGGCGTTTTCCAACAAGCGGTCGCCGGTGTTCCAGGGCAATTGAGCTACGCTCTTTCTCCTCGTGGTGAGGAGGCGCGTTAGCGCCGTCTCGAACCATGTGGCCCGCGGCCCATCCTTCGAGACGCGGCCAAGAGGTCGCTCCCTCGGTGAGCGCAAAGCGCTCATCCGGGGATGAGGGCGGTGTGCGTTGCAAGGGCCTTGCGGGAAAATTGCTTTAGGTTTAAAGTAATTTCCAGATGGCCCGTTAGTTTGCTTCGGAGGCGCTGATGAAGGTGGCGATAATCGGCGGCGGACCGGCGGGTCTTTATGCCGCGATCCTTTTGAAGAAGCAGCGGCCGCAGGCCGAGATCACGGTGTACGAGCGCAACCGCGCCGACGATACGTTCGGCTTCGGCGTGGTGTTCTCCGACGCCACGCTGGATAATTTCGAAAAGTACGACCCGCCGAGCTACCGCCGCATCACCCAGGAATTCGCCTATTGGGATGACATCGCCGTGCATTTCCGCGGCACCGTGCACCGGGTGGGCGGCAACGGCTTTTGCGGCTGTTCGCGCCGCATGCTGCTCTTGATCCTGCAGGAACGCGCCCGCGAACTCGGCGTCACGCTGCTGTTCGAAACCGACGTCGACGACGAGACACGTTTTGCCGATGCCGATCTGATCGTGCTCGCCGACGGCATCAACAGCCGTTTTCGCGACAAATATATCGAGCATTTCCGCCCCGAGATCGATCTGCGTTCCAACAAATTCGCCTGGATGGGATCGACCCGGCCGCTCGATGCCTTCACCTTCATTTTCCAGGAGACCGAGTGGGGCCCGTTCATTGCCCACGCCTACCAATATGAAACCGGCCGCTCGACCTGGATCTTCGAGACCGATTCCGAGACCTTTGCGCGCGCCGGACTTGAAGGCCTGAGCGAGCAGCAATCCGCCGATCGCATGGCGGAAATCTTCGGCTGGTTCCTCGGTGATCACAAGCTGCTGACCAACCGTTCGATGTGGCGCAATTTTCCGATGATCCGCAGCGAGCGCTGGGTCAAGGACAACATGGTGCTGCTCGGCGACGCCAAGGCGACCGCCCATTTCTCGATCGGCTCCGGTACCAAGCTTGCGATGGAAGACGCCATCGCACTCGCAGAGGCGATGGCGCAGGCGCCGACGGTGGATGCGGCCTTGCAGACCTACGAGCAGGGCCGGCGCGAAGAGGTCGAGAAGACCCAGCACGCCGCCGACGTGTCGCTGGTCTGGTTCGAGCATGTCGACCGCTTCTGGGATTTCGATCCCGTGCAGTTCGCGTTCGGCGTGATGACCCGCGCCAAGGCGATTACTTACGATAACCTCACGCTGCGTGCGCCGGATTTTGTGGGCGAAGTCGACAAGGCGTTTGCGAAGACCGTCCGTGCCAAAGGGTTTGACGTCGACGTCGAAAAACCTGTCGCGCCGATGTTCCAGCCGTTCAAACTGCGCGAGATGGAGGTGACCAATCGCGCAGTAGTTTCGCCGATGTGCATGTATTCGGCCGAGGAGGGCGTGCCCGGCGATTTCCATCTGGTGCATTACGGCTCGCGCGCGATCGGCGGCGCCGGTCTCATCTTCACCGAGATGACCTGCGTCGGCCGCGACGCCCGGATCACGCCGGGCTGCACCGGTTTGTGGAACGACGAACAGCAGGCCGCCTGGACGCGGATCGTGGATTTCGTCCACGCCAATTCGGCTGCGAGGATCTGCCTGCAGCTCGGCCATGCCGGGCGCAAGGGCGCCACCAAGCTGATGTGGGAAGGCATGGACCGGCCGCTGGAGCAGGGCGGCTGGGACACGCTGTCGGCATCGCCGATCCCTTACTTCCCGGACAGCCAGGTGCCGCGCGAGATGGACCGATCAGCGATGGATCGCGTCAAGGCTGAGTTCGTCGCCTCCGCGCTGCGCGGCGACGCCTGCGGCTTCGACATGCTGGAGCTGCACTGCGCCCACGGTTACCTGCTCGCGAGTTTCATCTCGCCGCTGACCAACACGCGGACGGATGAATATGGCGGCACGCTCGAGAACCGGCTGCGTTATCCGCTCGAAATATTCGAGGCGATGCGCGCGGCGTGGCCGGCGCACAAGCCGATGTCGGTGCGCATCTCCGCCACCGACTGGGCCGAAGGCGGCGTCACCGGCGACGATGCGGTGGCGATTGCCCGCGCGTTCGGCGAGGCCGGCGTCGATCTCGTGGACGTCTCTACCGGACAGACCGTGCGCGACGCGCAGCCGATTTACGGCCGCATGTTCCAGACGCCGTTCTCCGAGCAGGTCCGCAACGAGGCAAGGGTTGCGACCATGTGCGTCGGGAACATCACGACGTCAGACCAGGTCAATACGATCCTGGCCGCCGGCCGCGCCGACCTGGTGGCGCTGGGCCGGCCGCATCTGGTTGATCCTTCCTTCACCATGCGGGCGGCGGCCTGGTATGGCGCCTCCGATATCGGCTGTCCGCCGCAATATCTCCCCGGAAAAGAGCAGATTTTCCGCAACTCCGTCCGCGACCGGCAGGATTTCGACGACCTCAAAATTAAGGGTAAGCCGAAAACCCGCGCCGAGCTCAAGGCCGAGGCGACAAAGCCGCTTGCGGCCGAATAGGCTGGATGGCACGCTGGCTCTTTCTTCTCCCTCGCCCCGCTCTTGCGGGGAGAGGGGCAGACAGTTGAGTGGAGTTTGAGCGGATGAAGGCGATCATCGTCGGAGGCGGCATCGGAGGCCTCACCACCGCGCTGATGCTGCGCGCCCGCGGCATCGACTGCGAATTGTTCGAGCAATCCGACAGCATTCGCGAGCTCGGCGTCGGCATCAACACGCTGCCGCATGCGATCCGTGAACTCGCGGGGCTTGGCCTGCTGGACCGGCTCGACGCGGCCGCTGTTCGTACCGATGATTTGTATTACCTCAACCGTCACGGCCAGGAAGTCTGGCGCGAGCCGCGCGGCCTCGGCGCCGGTCACGACGTTCCGCAATTCTCGGTTCATCGCGGCCGCCTGCAAAGCGTCATCCATCGCGCCGTCGAGGAACGGCTCGGCAAGGAGGCGATCCACACCGGCTGCCGGCTCGGCGCCTTCGCGCAGCACGAAGGCGGCGTGATCGCGCATTTCTTCGACCGCACCGGCGCGCATATCAAAACCGCACGCGGCGATGTCCTGATCGGGGCCGATGGCATCCATTCGCGCGTGCGCGAAATGCTGTTTCCGGACGAGGGGCCGCCGTGCTGGAACGGGCTGATGCTGTGGCGCGGCGCACGCGACTGGCCGATGTTCCTGACCGGCAGTTCGATGATCGTGGCCGGCGGATTGAATGCAAAAGTCGTGGTCTATCCGATCGCGGAAGGATCGAGCCCCGCCAGCCGGCTGACCAACTGGGCGGTGCTGGTGAAGGTCGGCGACGCCAATTCGGTGCCGCCACGCCGCGAGGATTGGTCACGGCCGGGCAAGCGCGAGGAATTGATGCCACATGTGGCACGGTTCTCGGTGCCGCATGTCGATGTCCGCAACCTGATCTCGGCGACGCCGGAATTTTACGAGTATCCCTGCTGCGATCGCGATCCCTTGCCGTACTGGACCTGGGGCAGGGTGACGCTGCTCGGCGACGCCGCGCATCCGATGTATCCGGTCGGATCCAACGGCGCCTCGCAGGCGATCCTCGATGCGCGGGCGCTGGCGGATTCGCTGGCCCATGCCGAGCATCCGCGGCAGGCGCTGCTGGCCTACGAACAGAAGCGGCTGCCGATGACGGCGGAGATCGTGCGCGCGAACCGCCGCGGCGGTCCCGAGGGCGTCATCGACGCCGTCGAACAACTCGCGCCCGACGGTTTTACGGATATCGAGAAAGTGCTGAGCTACGGCCAGCGCGAAGCCATTGTGCGCGGTTACGCGTCGAAGGCGGGCTTTGCGGCGCCGTCGCTGGCGGCGGTGCGGTAGGTACGCACGTAACAGCGTCGAATCCTCATCCCCGCGCAACGGCTTCGCCGTTGTCGCTGGAGGAGCGGCCGCTTGGCCGCGTCTCGAAGGATGCAGGCCCGTCTGTGGCATCATGGTTCGAGACGGCGCTGAAGAAGCGCCTCCTCACCATGAGGGTCGTCACGCGCCCGGAGGCGGCGGCAGGAAGTGGATGTTGTGCTCGGCCGCCAGCGCCACGACAGCGTCGGGCGTCTGCTCTTTCATGTTGTGGATGCCCCAGAACAGGTCATAGAGCCGCCGCGTCGGCGAGACCCAGAACAGCACCTTCGAGGTCCGGCCCGACTTGTTGAAGATGCCGTGCGGCTTGCCCATCGGAAGCCGCACCAGATCGCCCGGCGAGGCCTGCGTCTCTGATCCGTCGAGGAAGAAGTCGAGCTTGCCTTCAAGGATGTAGAGATATTCGTCCTGATCGGGGTGGATGTGCGGTGGCACAAAAGTGTCGGGCGGGAATGTCGCATGCCATGAGAAGGAATGCTCGGTGACGCTTTTCGGCACATAGGTCTGGCCAAGGATGCTCCAGGAGACTCCCTGGATGCCTTCGTTGGCGCGGGTGATGCCGGCGATTTCAGTTTTCATTGTGTTGTTTCCTTCCAGATTTTCTTGCCAGCGTTTTCTTCGCCCGGCTATTTGCCGGATGCGCAATCCTTGGCGTAGCGGTCGGCGTAATTCGAAAAGACCTTTTCGACGATCTCGGTCTGGAACTTGCCGTCCGGGCGTTTCGCTACCTTGGTCAGGTAGAAGTTCTGGATCGGATAGCCGTTGACGTTGAACTTGAAGTCGCCGCGCAGCGAGGTGAAGTCGGCCTTCTTCAGCGCCGCCGATACCGCGTCCTTGTTGGCGAGATCGCCCTTCACCGCCTTGACGGCGCTGTCGATCAGCATCGCCGCATCATAGGCCTGGAAGGCATAGGTGCCCGGCACGATGTTGTAGGCGGCCTCATAGCCGGCCACGAATTTCTTGTTCTGCGGATTGTCGAGATTGGGCGCCCAATTGGAACCGCCGAACATGCCGACGGCGGCGTCCTGCTGCGCCGGCAGCGTCGATTCATCGACGGTGAAGGCGGACAGCACGGGAATGCGATCGGCAAGGCCGGCCTGCCGGTATTGCTTGACGAGGCCGACACCGAGGCCACCCGGCATGAAGGTGAACAGCGCGTCCGGCTTCGAGGAGGAGATCTTGGTCAGCTCGACCTGGAAATCGGAGGTGTTCAGCGGCAGATAGCTTTCCTCGACGATTTCGCCTTTGTAGTCGATCTTGAATCCGGCGGCGGAATCCTTGCCGGCCTGATAGTTCGGCACCAGCACATAGACGCGCTTGTAGCCGCGATCCTGGGCAACCTTGCCGAGGACCTGATGGACCTGATCGTTCTGGTAGGAGGTGACGTAGAAGAACGGGCTGCACTCCTTGCCGGCATAGGTCGACGGACCCGCGTTCGGGCTGATCAGGAACGTCTTGTTCTCTGTGACCGGCCTGTGAATGGCCTGCAGGATGTTGGAGAAGATCGGGCCTACGACGAAATCGACCTTTTCGCGTTCCAGCAGGCCCTTGACCTTGGTCACGGCCCCGTCCGGCTTGAGTTCGTCATCGACCACGACGAGTTCGACGTCCTTGCCTGCCATCTTGCCGCCGAGGTCCTTGACCGCGAGCGCAAAGCCGTCGCGGACCTGCTGGCCGAGCGCCGCCGGAGGGCCTGATAACGTCACGATGACGCCGATCTTGATCTTCTCCTGCGCCGCGGCTTGTCCTGCGGCGACACTCAGCAAGACCGCAAGTCCCGCCAGTTTCAACGGCTGCATCATGACTACTCCTTCATTCGGCCGCAGCCGAAACCAACCCACCAAATCCTCAGATCCAGCTTATTCTGAGGATGACTTCGGCCGCAAGCAACAAGCCCGCAAATAAGAACCTATGCAAGCTGCGCGCCAAATGCTTGAACCCTAAAGAAATTTGGGCAATGATGCCAAGCGGTGGTCGGTTCGGATTCCCCCGCACACGCAAATCAGACAAGATGGCGTCATGATGCTTGATTCAGAGACCAAGGCGGTCGAGCTCCCCGAGGATCACGGGGATGAAATCAGGCTGTGGCTCCGCCTTCTGACCTGTACCACCCTGATCGAGGGCGAGGTCCGCAGCCGTCTGCGCGAGCGCTTCGATGTGACGCTGCCGCGCTTCGACCTGATGGCCCAGCTCGACAAGGTGCCCGACGGCATGACGCTATCGGACGTTTCGAAGCGGATGATGGTGTCGAACGGCAACGTTACCGGGCTGGTCGAACGCCTCGTCGAATCCGGTCACCTCGACCGACGCACCTCGGATGCCGACCGCCGCGTCCAGGTGATCCGCCTGACCAAGGCGGGCCGTGTCGAGTTTCGCAAGATGGCGGCCGAGCATGAATTATGGATCGCCGACATCTTCGGGGATCTGACGCCGAAGGATATCCGCGAATTGATGCGCCTGCTGGCCAAGACCAAGGCCTCCGCGCAGAAATCGGCAAAGGCGCGCACGGCGTAAGGCGCAGTCGGGAACTGGCGGCGCGCCGGCTTTCAAAAAAGATTGAGATGGCCTGGATCTGGGGCCTTGCGCCAAATTACTTTAAGTATAAAATGATTGGTGAGCGCTGCCGGACGGTCTCAAGCCTTTCACCCCAACGCGAGGGCGATGGAAAATGTCAGGTAGGATTTTAGGCCCATCAGGCCACGTCGATGATTTCGCGCGGCGAAACCTGCCGCCGCCGGACCAATGGCCGGAACTGGTTCTCGACCGGCCGGAATTTCAATACCCCGAATATCTCAACGCCGCGGTCGAATTGACCGACCGGATCGTCGAGAAAGGTTTTGGTGACCGCACCGCGCTGATCGGCAACGGGCGCCAGCGGACCTACAAGGAACTCGCCGATTGGTCGAACCGCCTGGCGCATGCGCTGGTGGAGAATTACGGCGTCAAGCCCGGCCACCGCGTGCTGATCCGCTCCGGCAACAACCCGGCTTTGGTGGCGGCGTGGCTCGCGGCCACAAAGGCCGGCGCCGTCGTCGTCAACACCATGCCGATGCTGCGCGCCGGCGAGTTGACAAAAATCGTCGACAAGGCCGAGATCGCGCTGGCGCTGACCGACAGCCGCATCGCCGACGAGCTGGTGGCCTGCGCCAAGACCAGCAAGTTTCTCAAGCAGGTGGTGAATTTCGACGGCACGTCGAACCATGACGCCGAGCTCGACCGGGTGGCGCTGAACAAGCCGGTCCGCTTCGATGCCGTCAAGACCGGCCGGGATGACGTCGCGCTGCTGGGATTTACCTCGGGCACCACGGGCGAGCCAAAGGCGACGATGCATTTCCATCGCGATCTCCTTGTTGTGGCCGATGGCTATGCGCGGGAAGTTCTCAACGTCACCGAAGACGATGTGTTCGTTGGTTCGCCCCCGCTGGCGTTTACGTTCGGCCTCGGCGGTCTTGCGATCTTTCCGTTGCGGTTCGGCGCGACAGCGACCTTGCTGGAAAACGCTTCACCGCCCGAGATGGTCAAGATCATCGAGACCTACAAGGCCACGATCTGCTTTACGTCGCCGACCGCGTATCGGGCGATGATGGCCGCCATGGACAAGGGCGCGGATCTGTCGTCGTTGCGGCTGGCGGTGTCGGCCGGCGAGACCTTGCCTGCGCCGGTGTTCGACAGCTGGACCCGCAAGACCGGAAAACCGATTCTCGACGGCATCGGCAGCACCGAGTTGCTGCACATCTTCATCACCAACCGGATTGGAGAAGCCGTCGCGGGAACGACCGGGCTCCCGGTCTCCGGTTACGAGGCCAGGATCGTTGACGATGACATGAAGGAGTTGCCGGCAGGCACGGTCGGCAAGCTTGCGGTCCGCGGCCCGACCGGATGCCGTTATCTCGCGGATAGCAGGCAATCGAATTACGTGCGTGACGGCTGGAACCTGACTGGCGATTCCTTCGTGCGCGACGAAACAGGGCGACTGTCTTTCGTGGCGCGGTCAGACGACATGATTGTCTCCTCCGGCTACAACATCGCCGGTCCCGAGATCGAGGCGGCACTGCTAACGCATCCGGCGGTCGCAGAGTGTGGTGTCGTCGGCGCGCCCGACGAGGCACGCGGCATGATCGTCAAGGCCTACATCGTGGTCGCCTCCGGCTTCGATCCCGATATGGCGCTGGTGACGGCGTTGCAGGAGCACGTCAAGCGCGAGATCGCGCCGTACAAATATCCGCGCGCGATCGAGTTCGTCGCGCAATTGCCCAAGACCGGGACTGGAAAATTACAGCGATTCGCGCTCCGGCAGATGGCGCAGGCCAATCCGGCCTCGGCGGGCATGGCCGCGGAGTGAAGCGCATAGCGTTTTCGAGCGAAGTGGATACCGGTTCGCGTAAAGAAAACGCGTCAAACAACAATTTGGAAGTGATGGAGAGATTTCTGTGAGCACGTCAAAAGGGCCCACGCTGGCGGTGTTGCCGGTGACAAAGGGCGAGGGGCCGGCTTCGGGACTGCAGGTCCTGCAGCCGAGTGGCTGGCCGATGCCGAAGGGATACGCCAACGGCATGGCGGCCGACGGACGCCTGATCGTGACCGGTGGTGTGATCGGCTGGGACGCCAGCAACGTACTGGCCGATGGCTTCATCGCACAGGTGCGCCAGACGCTGGAGAACATACTGGCGATCCTGGCGGAGGGAGGCGCGAAGCCCGAACACCTGGTGCGCCTGACCTGGTATGTCGTCGACATCGAGGAATATCTGGCGAACCTGAAAGCGCTCGGAAAAGTCTATCGCGAAACATTTGGCGCGCATTACCCGGCGATGGCGCTGGTTCAGGTGGTACGGCTTGTCGAGAAGGCCGCACGGGTCGAGATCGAGGCGACGGCCGTGGTGCCGCGGTAACTTCCCTCATACTCCGTCATGGCCGGGCTTGACCCGGCCATCCACGTCTTTCTTGCGTAACGCGACCAAAGACGTGGATGCCCGGCACAAGGCCGGGCATGACGAAGTTCTTAAGTCAGGTCGCTCAAATCCTGCTGAGCGTCTGGTGTGAACTCGCCCCGCGCTTGATCGCCTCCCAATCGTAGAGCATCGGCACCATTTCGCCTTTCGCCCATGTCGCGTTCTGGTTTGCGTAATGCGGACTGGCCGGATGGCCCGACGCGCCATGGAAGACGATCCACCGGCAGTTGTTCCAGGCGCCGACGTCGAAGACGTAGCGGGACAGCGCGGACGAAGTGGCCTGGAAGCCGAGCTTCATCGAATATCCCGCCATGAATACGCAATCATTGTCGCCGGATATCTTGGCGCAATCCTTGTCGAGCTGGCCGGCATAATCGGGGAAAGCGACCGAGAGCGGGTGCTTGAGCTTTGGCGTATGCAGCGTGCCCCAATCGGCGGTCGGCGCATTCTTCGACACCGTGACCACAGCCTCGCGCAGCAACTCATTCCAGGTCGCGCCTTTCAACAGGCTCTCGTCATTGCTGCGTAGCAGTTGCGGCAGCGTCCACCAGAACTGGACTTCCGGAAACAGGCCCGGGGCCACCCTGGTGAAATCGCTGTCGGTGGTCTTGTCGAGGCCCGATCGGCGCAGCGCGAGCTTTGTCAATTCCAGCCGGACGGCGGAGTAGGCCGCGGCCGCGACCGAGTCGCCGCGCATCTCGCCATCCCAGCCGAGGATCAAGTCGCACAATTGCTTCGTCTGCGCCGGCAGCCCGATCGCGCGTAGGCGTTCACGGATTTCGATGGCGGGAATGCTCAGGAGGTCGCGGTGAATCGCCGGCATCTGCTCGGGCGAGGGCCGCTTCAATTCCTTGAGCCGCAGCCAGATGCGGCGGGTGCGGTGCGGCGGCATCGGATCGGTCGAGAGATATGGTTCGCGCTCGGGCTCCACCACGCGATTATTGGCGGTCACGATCATTCCTTTATCGGGCGCAATCGTGTGCGGCATCTCTTCGAACGGCACCGTGCCGTCCCATTCGTGTTCGCCGGTCCAGCCCGGCACCGGCAGCCAGCCATTGGAGCGCGGCCGCTTCGGCACCAAGGCGCGCACGCGGTGGCCGATTTTGCCTGACGTGTCGCCGGCAACGACATTATGGTCCAACAGCGCAAAGCCGCGCGTCGCTTCGTATAGTTGCTCGACCGATTTGGCGCGCAGCATCCGCACCATGCAATCGAATGAGGCGTCGGGCACCGCGAACTGCACGGATTTGAGCGCCAGCGCTGTGCCCTTCATGGGATCGCCCGCGATGACGGGCCCATGTTGGGTCTCGACCACGTCGATCGTCACGTCCTTGCCGTTGCGCACCTTGAGGGTCTCGGGGCGATGCGTCGCCGGCAGCATCTCTCCCTTGAAGCGATAGTGGCGGGCGTCGGCGTCGAATTGCTCGATATAGAGATCGTGGATGTCGACAAAGGCATGCGTCACGCACCAGGCGACATGGGCCGTGTGCCCGAAATGCGGGAAGCCGGGCACGCCGGGGACGGTGAGGCCGATGACGTCGAACTCGTCGCAGGCGAGATGCGCCTGTGCGTACATGTTCGGCATTTCCAATACGCGATGCGGATCGCCGGCGACAATCGCCCGGCCGGTCGCGGTGCGCTCGGCCGAGATCGCCCAATTGTTGCTGCCGCCGTCGAGCTCCGCGCCCATCTGCTCCTGCGCGGTCGCCAGCAGGGCTGAGATGCCGGGCTTGAGATCGGCCAGAGCAGCCGCCAGCCGCTTACCTTCCACGCCCGGCGGCACGCACAGCAGATCGCTGCCGCCATCATCGAAACGCAGTTTTGCGATGTTGTCGGCGCCGACGATCGGCAGCGCCGCGGCGCGCCAAAGCTTCCACCACACCGATCCCATCAGGAATCCGATCTGCCGCATCACAGCGACGGAATGCCAGGGCTCCCAGGCGGCAGGTTCGCAGCCGAGTATCTTGTATTCGACCGGCCATCGGCGCAGCGCGATGAACGCGTTGACGCCGCGCGCGTACGCCACCAGCATCGCCTTGGCCTCGTCGCCGAGCAGGGCGTAGTCGCGGCGCGAAGCGGCGTCGCCATTCATCTGCCGGGCAATTGTATCGCCAGCGACCGCGCGGGCGCCAAGCCATTCGGCATAGCGGCCGGTGCCACGCCGCAGCAGCGCCTCCATCTGCCAGAGCCGGTCCTGCGCCTGTGCGAACCCGAGCCCGGCGAATGCATCCTGGAGGGTGCCGCCGCGGACATGCGGGATGCCCCACGCATCGCGCCAGATGTCGACATGGCCGAGCAGTCCCTTCACCTGCGCCGGGCTGACATAGTCCGGCAGGTGATCGGCCGGGTTGATCCGGTTGGAGGTTGCGGTCACAGGGCGCTCCCGAGCTTTTCTGATTTGTTGTTCTTGCGACGGACGCATCATACGCATGCGCGCATGCAAAGCCATGCCTGATAGCCGCGCCGGAACGGGTTCGCATTTTCGTCGGCACCTTGCCGTTATTCGCGTCCGATGCTTTGATGGCGGGATGGAGCCTCCCCCTTCATCGAAGCGGGGAGGCACCACGGCTGCGGCACGCGAGAAAAAACAACAAGCGCACACCAAGAGGACGCCATGAACAAGCCGGCAGCGGTATTGAGCGAAACACAGAGCGCGGATGCGATGTTGCGGGCGCGAGCCCAGCGCGTGGTGCCCGGCGGCATGTGGGGACATCTCAACGCCGCGCGGCTGCCGGAAGGTTATCCGCAGTTCTTCGCCTCCGCCGAGGGATGCCGGGTACGCGACGTCGATGGGCGCGAATATATCGACTTCATGTGCAGCTGGGGGCCGGTGCTGCTCGGCCATCGCCACCCCGAAGTGCAGGCGGCGGCCGAAGCGCAGGCTGCCCTGGGCGATTGTCTGAACGGCCCCGGCGAGGTCATGGTGGATCTGGCCGAAGATTTCGTCGCGATGGTGCCGCATGCGGATTGGGCGATGTTCCAGAAGAACGGCGGTGACGCGACCACGGCCTGCGTGACCATCGCGCGGGCCGGCACTGGTCGGCGCAAGGTCCTGGTCGCCAAAGGCAGCTATCACGGTGCGCTGCCATGGTGTTCGCCGAGCGTGGCCGGCGTCACCAGCGAAGACCGCGCGCACCTGCTGCACTTCGAATATAACGACGTCGCGAGCCTGCAGGCGGCGGTTGATGCGGCGGGAAAGGATCTTGCCGCGATCCTGGTCACCGGCTTCCGTCACGATATCGCCCGCGATCTCGAATTGCCGACGCGCGAATTCGCCGCCGCTGCACGTGCCGCGTGCGACACCACCGGCGCCGCGCTCATCCTCGACGAGGTGCGCACCGGGCTGCGGCTCGATATCAGGGGAAGCTGGGAGGCGCACGGCGTGCGGCCGGATCTTGCCGCCTGGAGCAAGGCCATCGCCAACGGCTACGCGCTGGCGGCCGTGACCGGCAATGACAAATTCCGCGAGGCGGCAACAAAGGTGTTCGTGACGGGATCATTCTGGTGCGGCACCGTGGCGATGGCGGCGGCACGGACGACGCTGCGGATCGCGCGGGAAACCGATGTCCCCGGGCATATCCGTGCCATGGGCTTACGGCTGCGCGAGGGGCTGGCGTCACTGGCAAATCAGCACGGCATCGCGATCCGCCAGAGCGGTCCGCCGCAGATGCCGCTGATGCTGTTCGACGCCGATCCGGATGTGAAGAAGGGCCGCGCGTTCTGTTCAGCGGCCCTGCGTCACGGCGCATTCTTCCATCCCGTGCACAACATGTTCCTGTCCGCAGCCCACCAGGCCGCTGATATCGATGCGGCGCTGGAAGCGGCCTCGCTCGGCTTTAAAGCCGTCCGCGCACTCACCTGAGGAGTCCTTCAATTGCGTAATTTCTTCTTCCCCGGCCGCTCGCCGGTCTATGCCGCGCAGGCGGCCGCCGCTACGTCACACCCGATGTCGACCTTGGTGGCGTTGGAAATGCTTCGCTCCGGCGGCAATGCTATTGACGCCGGGATCGCGGCGGTCGCCGTGCAATGCGTGGTCGATCCGATGATGACAGGCGTCGGCGGCGATTGTTTTGCGCTCTATGCCCCGAAGGGACGTGCGACGCCGATTGCGCTCAACGGCTCCGGCCGCTCGCCGGCGGCGGCGGAGGCCGCATGGTATCGCGAACGCAAAATCTCGATCACCCAGCATTCGCCGCATGCGGTGATGGTGCCCGGCGCGATCGGTGCCTGGGCGCAACTGGTGAAAGACCACGGCACGCGCAGCCTCGGTGAAATCCTCCAGCCGGCGATCAAGCTCGCCGAAGAAGGCTACATCGTGCAGTCCCGCGTCGCCTGGGACTGGGCGCGCAACGCCGGCATCGCGGCAAGGGATCCCGACACCGCGAAATCCTTCCTGGTCGACGGCAAGGCGCCGGTCGCAGGCAGCCGCATGCGTAATCCGCAGCTTGCGGCGACGTTGCGGCTGGTTGCGGAAAAGGGAGTGGCTGGTTTCTACCAGGGCGCGGTGGCCGAAGACATCGTGAAAAAACTGCGCTCGATCGGCGGTCTGCATACGCTCGACGATTTTGCCAGCGCGCAGTCGGAATACGTCACGCCGGTGTCGACGGACTATCGCGGCTATCAGGTCTATGAATGTCCGCCGAACGGGCAGGGACTTGCGGCCTTGATGATGTTCAACGTGCTCTCGGGCTACGACATCGGCAACATGTCCGATGTCGACCGCATCCACATCTTTGCCGAGGCCAGCAAGCAGGTCTACCTGCACCGTGACGCGCTGTTCGGCGATCCGACGCAGGTCGAGGTGCCCGTCGAATATTTGCTGTCGGCGGAATGGCGGGACCAGGCGAGCCGCCATATCGATCCGAACAGGGCAAAGCCGCCGGTGCTGTTTCCGGCGCGGCCGCACAAGGACACCATCTATCTCTGCGTGGTCGACCGCGACGGCAATTCGCTGTCGCTGATCAATTCGCTGTTCGAGGCGTTCGGCAGCGGCATCCTGGCGCCGGGAAGCGGCGTGATGCTCAACAACCGCGGTTTCACGTTCAACACCGAACAGGGGCATCCCAATTGCGTCGCTCCGCGCAAGCGGCCGATGAACACGATCATTCCGGGCATGCTGATGCGGGACGGCGAGGCGGTGGCGCCGTTCGGCGTGATGGGCGGGCATTACCAGTCGATGGGGCACGTCGAACTATTGACCGGGATCATCGACCGCGGCCTTGACGTGCAGGAAGCGCTCGATGTGCCCCGCAGTTTTGGCCACGACGACGTACTGGATCTCGAACAGAGCATCTCGCCGGTCATCGAGGCCGAGTTGCAGAAGCGTGGGCACAAGATCAGCCGGCCGATCGTTCCGCTCGGCAGCGGGCAGATCATCTGGCGCGACCGGGCAACCGGTTCGCTGATCGCCGGCTCCGACTGCCGCAAGGATGGCAGCGCCGCGGGGTTCTAGCGTCAGGCTTTGTCGAGCGCCTGCAAGGATTGATCGAGCCGTTCGATCAGTATGTCGACGTGCTCGGTGGTGAACACCAGCTGCGGCCGTATCTTGAGGACATTGGCTTGCGGTCCCGCCGCGCTGATCAGCACGCGCCGCTCGCGCAGCATGTTGACGATGGCGGCGGTTTCGCTGGCGGCCGGCGTCCCGGCCGGTCCGCCATGCCGCAGCTCCACGCCGAAGAACAATCCGGCGCCGCGCACCTCTGATATCAATGGATGGCGCGCCTGCAGCTGCCGAAACTGTTCACGCAGATAGCCGCCGACGCGCTTTGCATTCGCAAGCAAGCCTTCGGACTCGATCACTTCGAGCACGGCTATTCCGGCCGCCGCCGAGACGGGATTGCCGCCAAAAGTGTTGAAGTAGCGTGAGCGCGCGCCGAATTCGGCCAGCACTTCCGGACGCGCCGCCATGCCCGCGACTGGATGGCCATTGCCCATCGGCTTGCCCATCGTGACCAGATCGGGAATGAGACCGTGGCGGGCAAAACCCCACATCTGCTCGCCGGTGCGGCCGAAACCTGGCTGCACCTCGTCCGCAATGAAAATGCCGCCGGCCGCACGCACCGCTTCGACCGCGGGGCGCAGGAAGCCCGCAGGGTCGGCGAACACGCCGTCGCTGGAGAAGATGGTATCGACCAACAGTCCGGCGGGGCGAATGCCGTTTTTCTTCATATCGTCGAGCGCGCCGCGAACGTGGCGCGCAAAGGTCTCACCGGTGTCGTCGCCGGCGGAGCGCGGCGCAGGCACCAGCCGGGCGTGGCTGTCCTTCGCCAGCGGCAGCCCGAGCGAAGGCGACAATTCGGCCAGCGCGCTGGTGACGCCGTGGTAGGCGGTTTCCGTCACGATGAAGCCGGTGCCGCCGGTGCAGGTGCGGGCCACGCGCAGCGCGAGGTCGTTGGCCTCGCTGCCGGTGCAGGTGAACATGATCTGGCTGATCTCGGCCGGGAAGGTGGCGAGGAGTTTTTCGGCGTAATCGAGCACGGTCTCGTGCAGATAGCGCGTGTGCGTGTTCAGCACCGCGGCCTGCCGCGCGATCGCCTGCACGACGTGGGGATGCGAGTGGCCGACCGACGCCACGTTGTTGTAGGCGTCCAGATACGCATTCCCTGCGGGATCGTAGAGCCACACGCCTTCGCCGCGGACGAACTGCACCGGTTGTTCGTAGAACAGACGGTAGGCCGGCCCGAGCAGGCGCTTGCGCCGCGCGATCAGGTCGTTAGCCGAAGCGGTCTCATGGTTGGTGGACATCGGTTACTCCGAATTGCAGGCAGACTGAATCTGCTGCCGGGCCTGGGCCCGGGGAATACCAGCGATTCGCTGCAATCTGCCCCAGGCCGCTGGATTGTTGCGCAGAATATAATCCCGATTCCCGGGATAACGGATGGCCCGCCAGCTGCTGATCACGATGGTCATGACCATGCGCGTCGCGATCAGATCGAACAAGATCTCGAATTCGATGGGCTCGAGCGGCGTGACCGCATGGTAAGCCGCGATCATATCGCAGGCAGGCGCGAGCGGATCGTCGCCATCGACGACCTGGTACGCCGCGGTCACGGCAAGGTCGACGACCCGGGCGGTCGATGTCATGTCGCCAAAGTCGATGATCCCCGCGATGCGCTCGCTGTTGGCGGAATCGACGACGATGTTGTGCGGGTTGAGATCGTTGTGAAGCGGCTGTTTGGGCAGGCCGGGCAGCACGGGAAGGACGTGCGTCTCGAACCGGTCGAGGGTGCGCTCGACGAGGGTGCGTCGGTCGGCCGGGACGGCGTCGATCAATGGACGCAATTCGGCGGCGTGCTGAAGGTCCCACAGCAGCTTGTGGTTGGCGCCGGGATGCCGGAAGTCGCGAAGTCCCCGCGCCATCCGCGCGGCGCACTGGCCGAGGTCGCGCCGCAGCGCCGCCGAACTCTCGACGGTGTGGAAGGGCGTTCCGGCCAGAAACGACAAGAGACGCACGACCCGCGTCGAACCGTCGTCGAAGCCGATCTCGAGTTCCGTTGCGCCATTCAACGCCGGGAAGATGCGCGGCACCGGCAGGCCGGGGTCGGCGGCGGCTAGCTGAACCAGGGCTTCGGTCTGCAGATTCGTGACCGCGCGATCCTCCGTGGGGTTCGCGATCTTCAGCACATATTCGCGTCCGTCAGGCGTCCGCAGCCGGAAATTCTGATCGCGCTCGCTGTCGAGGCGACGCACCGTGACGGACAGGCCGTAATGTTCGGCCGCCAGTTCCCTGGCAAGCGTCTCCGGAATGCTTGATGCGGCGCGCAGGCCATCGATCGGATGTGCCGCGTCAATCGCGGGAGAGGAGTCTGGCACCGCAGTGTCCTTTAGGCCGTGATCCCTTGGGGGCGTTACGACCGGTCAATAGCCGCGTTGGCGGTCGATGGCGTTCGGCGGCCGTCGGCCGGTTTGTATCGCGTCGGCGGTTGCGACGACCGTGGTCGCAACGGCCTCGACCCGGACTTCGCAGGCGTCGTGTGGCGTCACGACGATTTTGGGATGATGCCAGAACGGGTGCGCCGGCGCCAGCGGTTCGGCCGCGAACACGTCGAGCGCGGCGCCGTCGAGCTGACCGCTCTCCAGCGCGGCCAGCAGGTCCGCTTCGACCAGATGTTCGCCGCGTCCGACCTGGATGAGATAGCCGCCGCGGCGCATGCGGGCGAACAGTTCCGCGTTGAGAATGCCCTGGGTCTCCTGCGTCAAGGGCAGCAGGTTCACCAGCACCTCGCTTTCACCCAGCATGGCGGCGAGGCCAGCGGGGCCGTGGAATCCCCGGACGGAGGCGGGCGTCGGCTTCGCCGTCCGGCTCCACGCCATGACGGGGAAACCGAGCTGCGCAAGGTCGGCGGCAACGCGCTGGCCGATTTCGCCGTAACCGAGGATGCCGACCGGCACGTCCTGCGCGGCACGCTGCGGGAGGCGCTTCCAGATTCTGTCTCGCTGCTGGGCCAGATAAGTTGCAAAACGCCGCTGATGCGAGATCACATGCCAGATGACAAAGCCTGACATCGTCTGCGCCTGCAGGGGGTCGACGATGCGAACGACGTCGATATCCGGCCGCAGGCTCGGGCAGGCGACGATATTGTCGACGCCTGCGCCGATCGAACAGACGGCCTTCAGGTTCGGGTAACGCTCGAAGGCGTCGGCCGGCGGGTGCCACGCGATCGCAAGGCTGATGTCCGCGTCGGACCCGTTGCGGCGATGATCGACGATTTCGATGCGGTCGGCGATGCGGGCGAATTCTGTACCGAGGTAGCCTCTGATATCGAGGCTGCTGCTGACGAGCGCACAACGCATCTTCACGCCGCCTTGGAGGACGAAATCTGGCCGGGCACCGCGGCAAGCAGCTCTCGCGTGTAGGGGTGCTCGGGGGAGGAGAACAGCGCTGCGGCTGATCTCAGTTCGACGATCGATCCGCGCTGCATCACCGCAATGCGGTCGCAGATCTGCGCTGCTACCCGCAAATCATGGGTGATGAACAGCATCGACAGCCCAAGGCGAGTCTTGAGGTCTTCGAGCAGGTTCAGAACCTGCGCCTGCACCGAGACGTCGAGCGCGGAGACGGCCTCATCCGCGACCAGGATTTCCGGATCGAGCGCCAGCGCCCGCGCGATCCCGATCCTCTGCCGCTGGCCGCCGGAGAATTCGTGCGGGAAACGTTCCATCGCGCTGGCATTGAGGCCTACCAGACCCAGCAGATCGTGGGCGCGCGCTCGCGCGGCCGCAGGGTCGGCGCCGTGCGCGATCGGGCCATCGGTGATGATGTTGCCGACCTTGCGGCGCGGATTGAGCGAAGCGAACGGATCCTGAAACACCATCTGGATGCGCTTGCGCTGTTCGCGCAACGCCTTGCCATTGATGCGCGTCAGGTCGGTTTCACCAAGCCGCACGGTGCCGCCATCCGGCTCGATCAGCCGCATGATCAGGCGCGCGATGGAAGATTTGCCGGACCCGGATTCGCCGACCAGGCCAAGCGTCTCGCCCTGAAAAATGTCAAAGCTCACTTCCTTGGCGGCCTGGACGCTGCGGGTCGGCTGAAACCAGCCGCCGCCGCTGACATAGGTTTTCTCGATACCGATCACCTCGACCACCTTCGGCCGATCGAGTCGGGAAGCGCGCACCGGCGGCTGCAGTTTCGGTACGGCGGCGAGCAGCGCGCGGGTATAGGGATGCTGCGGACGCTGCAGCACGTCGTCGGCTGCGCCCTGTTCGACCACCTTGCCGTGCTGGAGCACGACGACGCGATCGGCGATATCGGTGACGACGCCGAAATCATGGGTGATGAACATCACGGCCATGTTGCGGCTGCGCTGCAGGTCGCGGATCAGTTTCAGGATTTGCGCCTGTGTGGTGACGTCGAGCGCGGTCGTCGGCTCGTCGGCTACCAGTACCGCCGGTTCGAGCGCCAGCGCCATCGCGATCATCGCGCGCTGCCGCTGGCCGCCCGAGAGCTGGTGCGGATAGGCGCGCACGCTGCGTTCGGGGTCGGGTAGGCCGACTTCGCGCAGCAGGCCGAGGGCCTTTTGCTTCCGTTCTTTCGGCGTCAGCAGGCCGTGCGCCTCGAACATCTCGGCGATCTGGTCGCCGATCCGCATCAAGGGGTTGAGCGCCGTCATCGGCTCCTGGAACACCATCGCAACGCGGCGGCCGCGCAAGCCCAGCCAGCCATCTGCGTCGAGGGTCAGCAGGTTTTGGCCGCCAAAGGTGATTTCGCCGGCCTCTGCGATCACGGTGTCGGGCAGCAGACCCATCAGGGCATGCGCGCACATCGATTTTCCGGAGCCGGATTCGCCGACGACGCAAAGGATCTTGCCGGCGGTGAGTTCGA
Source organism: Bradyrhizobium sp. JYMT SZCCT0180 (assembly GCF_018130165.1). Classification (GTDB taxonomy): domain Bacteria; phylum Pseudomonadota; class Alphaproteobacteria; order Rhizobiales; family Xanthobacteraceae; genus Bradyrhizobium. The sequence goes on from NZ_JAFCLZ010000010.1 coordinate 36,623, forward strand.
ACGAAACGCCGTCCACGGCGTAAGCGCGGTCGCTGCCGGGCGGCAGGGCCAGTTTGAGGTCCTTGATAACTACGGCGGCGTCAGACATGCTCAGCGTCCGTCCTTGTTGAGACGCGGGTTGAGCGCATCGTTGAGGCCTTCGCCGATCAGGTTCAGCGCCAGCACCGAGATCAGGATGGCGACGCCGGGAAACACCGTGATCCACCAGGCCTGACGAATAACGGTGCGGCCGGCGCCGACCATGTAGCCCCACGACATCAGATTGGGGTCGCCAAGGCCGAGAAACGACAGCGAGGATTCGAGCAGGATCGCGGTGGCGACCATCAGCGACGCCAGCACGATGACGGGGGAGAGGGCGTTGGGCAGGATCTCGCGCCAGATGATCCAGCTGTTGGTCTGCCCGGTCACGATCGCGGCCTGGACATACTCGCGGGTGCGGAGCGACAGCACTTCGCCGCGGACGAGGCGCGCCACCGGCGGCCAGCTGACGATGGCGATCGCAATCACGATCGAGACGATCGACGGCTGCAGCACGGCGACCAGCACGATCGCCAGCGCAAAGCTCGGAACGGTCTGGAAGAATTCGGTGAAGCGCATCAGGGCGTCACCGATCCGGCCGCCGAAATAGCCGGCCGCGGCGCCCACGGGAATGCCGACCGCGAGCGCAGCCAGCGTCGAGACGAGCCCGACCAGCAGGGACACGCGGGCGCCGTAGATGATGCCCGCCATCACGTCGCGACCGAGCGCGTCGGTGCCGAGCGGCAGGCCGGCCAGCGTGAACGGCGGCAGGAACGGCCGCTGCACCATGCGCCACGGCGAGGTCGGAAACAGCAGGGGCCCGAACACCGCGACCGCGATCGCGATGGTCAGGATCACGAGCCCGATCAGCCCGCCGGGATTGCGGAGCATCAATCTCCAGAACTGTCTCATGCGGCAAACTCGATGCGGGGATCGACCGAGCGATAAATCAGGTCGGTGATCAGGTTGAAGGCCAGCACCATCGCCGAGCAAACGACGAAGACGCCGAGCAAAAGGTTGTAATCGCGCTGCAGCAGCGCCTCGTACATCAGGCGGCCGATACCGGGCCAGGCGAACACGGTTTCGGTCAGCACGGCGCCGCCGACCAGCGTGCCTGCCTGCAATCCGGCCAGTGTCACCACCGGCAGCAGCGCGTTTCGCAGCACGTGGCGGCGCTGGATCACCGCATCGCGCAAACCCTTGGCGCGCGCGGTCTTGACGAAGTCGAGCCGCTTGACCTCGAGCATCGAGGCGCGGGTCATGCGGGCGTAGGTGGCCATGAAGAACAGGCCGATCGTGGTCGCCGGCATGATCAGATGCGCGCCGACATCCAGCACGTGGGCGAGGCCAGTGTAATTGGCGCCGACGGTTTCGTAGCCAAAGCTCGGCAGCCAATCCATCGTGACCGAGAACAGCAGGATCGCCATTAGCGCGACCCAGAACAGCGGCGTGGCGTAGAAGATCAGCGCCAGCACCGTGATAAGGGTGTCGGTCCAGCTGCCCGCGCGGCGTGCCGCCAGCGTTCCGAACAGGACGCCGAAGGCGAGCGAGATCGCAAACGCGGTGCCGGTCAGCAGCAGGGTGGCGGGAAGCCGGTCGAGGATCAGTTTTGAAACCGGCATTTGCTGGCGGAACGAAAAGCCGAGATCGAGACTGACGATGCCCTTGACATAAAGATACAGTTGCACCGGCAGGGGCTGGTCGAGGCCGAATTTTTCGCGGAGTTGGGCGAGAAAAATCTGGTCGCCGGCGCCGGCTTCACCGGCCATCACCAGCGCCGGATCGCCAGGCGCCAGCCGGATCAGGAAAAAGTTGAGGACGACGATTGCCAAGAGGACGATGACGGCCTTGCCAATTCGTTGGGCAATGAATGCGAGCATCGTGTGGATTTCCGGTTCGAAGCTTGGTGTTGAAGTGTCAGACCGCGGCGAAGCGCGGGAGGCGCCGCCGCGGTCCGATGTCAGGCGTTACTTTTCGATCCACGCATCGCGAAAACCGTCATTGACGCCGATCGCAGTCGTGACGAGGTTCTTGACGTTGCAGCGGGTGATGGTGGGGAACTGCAGCTCGAGCAGCCATGCCACCGGCACGTCGTCGGTCAGGATCTTCTGCGCCTTGGTGTAGATCTCCTGGCGCTTGGAATCCGGGAAGGCGACGGCGCCGTCCGCGAACAGCTGATCGATCTCCGGATTCGAATAGCCCTCGACGTTGTTGAACGGCGAGCCCTTCGTTATCTGGCTCGAGACGTAGTTGCGGCCGACGCCGAGCGCGGGGTCGCCGTACTGGTACAGATAGGTGAAGGCGATATCGTAGTCCCAGTCGGCGGTTTTCTGATTCCAGCCGGGGACATCGGTCGCCACCATTTCGATATTGATGCCGACGTCCTGCAGATTCTGCTTCACCGCCTCGGCCCAGCGCTGCCAGGTTTCGCCATAGGGCAGCGGCAGCAGGCGAACTTTCTCGCCATTGTAGCCGGCCTCCTTCAGAAGCGTCTTCGCCTTCGCCGGGTTGAAATCGTATTTCGACACCGCGTCGGTGTAGTACTTGATCGAGGAGCCGGACGGACCGGTCGCGACCTTGCCGAGGCCGTTCCAGATCACGTCCTTTGCAAAATTGCGGTCGATCGCGAACATCACGGCCTGACGGAATTTCTTGTTGGCCGTCGGCCCGGAGCGATTGTTGAGCCACAGCCACGAATGCGGGCTGAAGAATTCCCAGCCAGCGCCGGTGACGCACACGTTTTTGAGTTTGCTCAGGCGCGGAACGTCGAAATTCTCGACCGAACCGCCCGGCAGAACGTCGACCTTGCCGGTCTCGAACGCCACCGATCGCGCCGCGGCGTCGGGGATGACGTGCCAGTAGATTTCGTCGAGGTTCGGCTTGCCCTTGATGTAGTAGTTCGGGTTCTTGACCAGCCGGATGAACGAGCCCTTCTGCCATTCCTTGAACATGAAGGGGCCGGTACCCACGGGCGTATTGTTGGCCGGGTTGGTCTTGAAGTCGGTTCCTTCATAGATGTGCTTCGGAATCATCGGCATCGAGCCGACTTCGAAGATGCCGAGGAACGGCCCGAACGGCTGCTTCAGCGTGAACACGACGGTGGAATCGTCTGGCGTTTCCACCTTGTCGAGCTGAGCCAGATTGCCGCGCGCGCGGGCGTGGGTTTGCTTGAGGAATTCGATCGAGAACGCCACGTCGGCCGACGTGAACGGCTTGCCGTCATGCCAGGTGACGCCCTTCCTGAGCTTGAAGGCGTAGACCTTGCCGTCTTCGCTCACGGTCCAGCTCTCGGCGAGACCAGGCAGCGGCTCCAGCTTCGGGCTGTAGCGCAGCAAGCCTTCGTAAATATTACCGGACACCATCTGCGTCGGGCCGTTCTGCACGATGCCCATCATCAGGCCCGGCGGTTCGGGCTGGATCACGGCGTTGACGACGCCGCCGGCCTTCGGCTCTTGGGCAAACGCTGTGCTGGTAAAGGCTGTGCTTGAAAGGGCGCCTGCCACCGCAAGACCCATAACAAATTGCTTCAGCATGACATATCTCTCTTGATCGCCTGAGCGGCGCGGTTGCGTTGAAGTGTGAGTGGGGGGCTAGTTCATGAAATCCGGATCTGACCGTTCCAGCATCCGCTTGAAGGCAACCCATTCGATGTCGGGAACACCGTTGAGTTCGATGCTGTCGTAGAAGGTCGCGTATTGGCCCGCGGTCTTGCGGGCGACGGATGCGGAGAGCGGCACGATCTCGGCGCCAGCGCCCTGAACCGCGAGCTGGGCGCGGCACGAGCGCTCCAGATTGTGCATCAGCTTGAAGGCTTCGGAGACCGAGCGGCCGCAGGTGAGCATGCCGTGGTTGCGCAAAACCATGACGAACTTGTCGCCGAGGTCGGCGACCAGACGCTCGCGCTCATCCAGATCGAGCGCGATGCCCTCATAGTCGTGATAGGCGAGGCGGTCGGTGAACTGCATCGACCATTGATTGAGCGGCAGCAGTCCCTGCTTCTGGCAGGACACCGCGACGCCGGCGACGGTGTGGGTGTGCAGCACGCAGGCAGCATCGGTGCGCGCCGCGTGCACGGCGCTGTGAATGGTGAAGCCGGCCGGGTTGATGCCGAGGTTCATCGGGTCGTCGATGACGTTGCCGTCGATATCGACGGTGACCAGATTGGACGCGGTGACTTCTTCAAACCGCAGGCCGTACGGGTTGATCAGAAAACGGTCATGGGCGCCCGGCAGCCGGGCCGAGATATGGGTGTAGATGCTGTCGTCGAGGCCGAGCCGGTGAATCAGGCGGTAGGCGGCGGCGAGATCGATTCGGGCTTGCCGGGTTCCGTCCTTGATGGACGGGGGCGGTACGTGCGCTGTCATTATTGGAATGCACCCTTTTTGAACAGGTCTAAGGGTTGCATCGCAACTAGGCTCATGACAAGACTAAACTGTCGACAATCGACGCTTAAATTATGTACAAGTAGTAAAACCTGCCAAAATCGGGTAAGAATCGGCCAAAATGGACCCATTTTGATGCGCACATTGTCCCCGCCGGTTGGATTGCCCGCCCTCACCGAGACCGATCTGGTCGGCCAAGTCGCCCGCCTTTTGACCCAGGCGGTGGTCGAAGGCCGGCTGGCGCCGGGTTCCAAAGTCGTGGAAGCGGGGATCGCGAGGGAGCTTGGCGTGAGCCGGGCGCCGGTGCGCGAGGCCGCGCGGCTGCTGGAACAGCAGGGACTGCTGGTGGCCAGTCCGCGCCGCGGCTTCTTCGTGCGCAAATTCGCCGCCGACGATATCGACGACATCTATGACTTGCGGCTGTGCGTCGAGCGGCACGCGGCCGTGCTCGCTGCGCGCAACCTGACGCCGGAGACGCGCGACATGCTGCGGCGGCAGATCGACGTGCTGCACCAGACCGCCGATCTCGAAGATCCCGCAAGGCAGGTCGAGGAGGACTACCGCTTTCACCGCCTGATCTGCGAGATCGCGGCGAACCGGCGGCTGTTGCGGTTGTTCGACGATCTCGCGTCGGAAATGCGCATGGTGATCGGCCTGATCGGCCGGCTGTACGACGATCCGCATGAAATCGCCCGGACACACGAACCCGTGTTAGCGGCCATCGAACAAGGCCATCCCGAACGTATCGTGGCGCATATCGACTATCACATCGGTCATGCGTGGCGCGAAGTCGGAAAACTCGTGCGGGAGATTCCCGCTTAGCCGGCGGCGCACGCTGGTGCGCGCCAGATTTTATTGACAGGAAACAGGAGTATCCGCGTGAAGGCCGTCTACACCGAACTGCACCGCAGCCACGATCCGCAATTCTTTCTGGTACGTGGCGTCGTCCAGCGCACCACCGAGCAGCCCGAACGCGCCGACCGGCTGCTCGCAGGATTGAAGGCCGGCAAGCACGAACTGGTTGCGCCCACCGTGTTTGGGCAGGGCCCACGTGCAAGGATTCACAGTCCGGAATATCTCGGCTTTCTCGCCGAGGCCTGGGAGGCCTGGTCCGCACTCGGCAATGCCGGTCCGGAAATGATCGCCAACATCCATCCGGTGCGCCATGCTGCGACCTATCCGACCCATATCGTCGGCCGGCTCGGCTGGCATACGGCCGATACCGCAGCCCCGATCGGCCCGGGTACTTTTGCGGCCGCCTGCGCGGCAACGGATGTGGCGACGACGGCGGCTCAGCTCGTCATGGACGGCGAGGACGCGACCTATGCGCTGTGCCGTCCGCCCGGGCATCACGCCTACCGCGATATGGCGGGCGGCTTCTGCTTCTTCAACAACAGCGCGATTGCAGCTGCGCATCTGCGCCAGCGCCATGAACGTGTTGTCATCCTCGATGTCGATGTCCATCACGGCAACGGTACGCAGGGCATTTTCTACGAACAGTCAGACGTGTTTACGGTTTCGATCCATGCCGATCCCACGTCGTATTATCCGTACGTCTGGGGTTATGCGCATGAGCGCGGCGCGGGTCCAGGTCTCGGCACCAACCTCAATATTCCCCTGCCGATCGGCACGGGCGATGACGGCTACATGGCGTCGCTTGGCGTTGCAAAGAAAGCCATCGACGCCTTTGCACCTGGAGCATTGGTGGTCGCGCTCGGCCTCGATGCGTCGGAGCACGATCCGCTCGCAGGGCTCGCCGTGACCACCGCCGGATTCCGGCGCATCGGCGCCGCCATCGCGCGGCTCGGGCTCCCGACCGTCTTCGTCCAGGAGGGCGGATATCTCTCCGACATTCTCGGTGCCAACCTGACATCCGTTCTCGCCGGCTTCGAAGAAGCCCGCTAGACTCTGCTCCCCTCCCTCCGCGAAGCGGTGGGGAGGGGTCGGGGGTGGGGGGTGCTTCAGCGAGTCCCGATGCTCGTGAGTTTGCCGCACCACCCCCCACCCCGACCCCTCGAGAGCGAGCTTCGCTCGCCTCGGACCCCACCACGCGCTGCGCGCGCGGAGGGAGGGGAGACGGAGAGGCCGCGATCAAGCTTTAGTTCAGGCCGCACGGCTCTCGGGCGCCGACGACTTCAGGAGACGGAGTAAATCCTCCGTCTCCTTTTGTACTTTCGCCACCGCTTCCATCTTCACGGGGCCATAGCCGCGAATGTCCATCGGTGCGGCGGCGATCTTGGCCAGGCGTTCGATGGTGTCATGTGAAATCCACGGCGTCAGATCGATCACGAGCCTCTCGTACCAGTCGATCAGGCTGCGCTCCATCTGGCGCTCGTGCGTATAGCCGAACACGTCCAGCGTGGTGCCGCGCAGGAATTTGAGCCGCGCCAGAATCCGGAATGGCGTCTGTATCCATTGCCCGAACTGACGCTTGAGCGGCCGGCCACGGGCGTCCTTTCCGGACGACAGCACCGGCGGCGCCAGATGATACTTGATCGCGAAGTCGCCCTCGAACTCCTGCCGCAGCTTGTCCTGAAACCCGGTTTCCATATGCAGCCGCGCCACCTCGTACTCGTCCTTGTAGGCCATCAGCTTGAAGAGGGACCGCGCGACGGCGGTCGTTAGCGCCTGCGAGCCGGCTACTTGGCCTTCCTCGGCGGCGCGGACTTGACCGACGAATTTGAGGTAACGATCGGCATAGGCCGCATCCTGATAGGCGGTGAGGAAGTCGGCACGGCGGGAGATGACCTGGTCCAGCGTCTCTTCCTTTCTGGCCTGCCCAAATAGCGACGTCACGAAATCACGATCCGCTGCGGCGAGGCGCCCGCTGGCAAAAGCTTGCTTGTTCTGTTCGATCGCAACGCCATTCAACTCGATCGCGCGCATCAGCGCTTGCAGCGTGACCGGCACCAATCCTTGCTGCCACGCCGCTCCGAGCATGATCACATTGGCAAAGACCGTGTCGCCGAACAGCGCGTCGGATAGCCGGTTCGCGTCAAGACTCCTGAAATTGTCCGATCCAACGACGCGTTCGAGGTGCCGAAGCCTCGCCGCCGCCTCTAGGCTGGCATCGCGATTGCGCACGATGTCTCCGGTCGGCATCTCGGCCGTGTTGACGATCGCCCGCATGCCCGGTCCGTAAGTGCCGGAAGCCTTGGGCGAGGAGCTCACCACGATGTCGCATCCGATCAGCGCGTTCGCCGCTCCCTGGTCGATCCGGACTTGATGGATATCGTCAGGGCTATTCGAGAGCCGGATGAAACTCAGCACGGGGCCGAATTTCTGCGCGAAGCCGGTAAAATCCAGTACCGACGCGCCCTTGCCCTCCAGATGCGCCGCCATCGTGATCAATGCGCCGACGGTGATGACGCCGGTGCCGCCGACGCCGGTCACCAGCAGGTTGAATGGCTTTTCAAGTGAAACGAAGTTTGGCTCGGGCAGCGCCGTCGTGCGGGCTAGCGCGTCGATGCCGGCGCCTTGCTTCTTGCGCCGGGTCGCGCCTTCAACGGTGACAAAGCTCGGGCAAAAGCCGTTGACGCAGGAAAAATCCTGGTTGCAGGTCGAGAGATTGATCTGGCGCTTGCGGCCGAACGGCGTCTCCTTTGGCTCCACGCTGAGACAGTTGGACTCGACGGAACAATCGCCGCAGCCTTCGCAGACGAGATCGTTGATGACGGCGAATTTCTTCAGCTCAGGCGCCTGGCCGCGCTTGCGCTTGCGCCGCCGCTCGGTGGCGCATTCCTGTTCATAGATCAGGACGGATACGCCGGCGATCTGTCGCAGTTCGCGCTGCACGGCGTCCAGATGCGCGCGGGGATGGATCGTTACGCCGTTGGGAAAATCGCTCGCGTGCAATTTGTCGGGCGCGTCGGACACGATCGCAATCCGCGCCACGCCGTTGGCACGAACTTCGTGGGCGATGGCGGTCACGCTGATCGGCCCGTCGACGGGCTGCCCGCCCGTCATCGCGACCGCATCGTTGAACAGGATCTTGTAGGTGATGTTGGCCTTGGCGGCCACGGCCTGGCGGATCGCCATCGATCCGGAATGATAGTAGGTGCCTTCGCCGAGGTTCTGGAACACGTGCTTGCCGCCGGTGAAGCGCGAGGAGGCGATCCAGTTGACGCCTTCGCCGCCCATCTGGATCAGCGAGCTCGTATCGCGGTCCATCCAGCTCGCCATGAAATGGCAGCCGATGCCGGCCAGCGCCTGCGATCCCGCAGGCACCTTCGTCGACGTGTTGTGCGGACAGCCCGAGCAGAAATAGGGCGTGCGCGTTGCGCCTGATATGTTGATGATCTCCGCGCTCGGGCGGAGCAGTTTTTCGGCGCGCGCCGTGAGGTCGAGGCCGGGGAAAATCAGGTCAAGCCGCCTGGCGACGATCGGCGCCAGCAGCCGCGGCGACAACTCGCCGACCCAGGGCACCAGCGGGTCATTGTTTTCATCGCTCTTGCCGGCCATGTGTTCGGGCTTGTGGCCGGGATAGTCGTAAAAATATTCCTTGAACTGGCTTTCGATGATGCCGCGCTTTTCCTCGATCACGAGGATCTCGCGTTTCTCCCGGACGAATTCCAGCGCGTCGTGATGCGCCAGCGGCCACACCATCCCGACCTTGTAGATGTCGATGCCAAGCCGCCGGCATTCGGATTCGGTGAGACCCAGCAGTTGCAGCGCCTCCATCAGGTCAAGATGAGCCTTGCCCGTCGTGACGATGCCGTAGGTGGCGTCGGGGATGTCGTAGATCCTGCGATCGATCGGATTGGCGGCGGCAAAGGCCAGCACCGCGTTCTTCTTGGCTTCCAGCCGCTGCTCGATCTGCGGCCCCGGAAGGTCCGGCCAGCGGTAGTGCAGGCCGCCGGCGGGTGGTTCGAATGCCGGCGGGTTGAACAGGCGGCGCGGCGGCAGCTCGACCGAGGCGCAGGACTCGACGGTTTCGGAGATTGCCTTGAATCCGACCCACATGCCGGAAAAGCGGCTCAGCGCGTAGCCATACTCGCCGAAGGAAAGATACTCGGCCACGCTTGACGGGCTAAGCGTCGGCATGAACCACGCCATGAAGGCGACGTCCGACTGGTGCGGCATCGAGGAGGACACGCAGCCATGGTCGTCGCCGGCAACGACCAGCACGCCGCCATGCGGTGAGGAGCCGTAGGCGTTGCCGTGCTTCAAGGCGTCGCCGGATCGGTCGACGCCGGGGCCCTTGCCGTACCAGAGGCCGAACACGCCATCGACTTCGCGCGCCGGGTTGGTTTCGACCTGCTGCGATCCCAGCACGGCGGTGGCGGCGAGGTCTTCGTTGACGGCGGGCAGGAATTCGATGCGCCGTTCGCTCAGGAGTTTTTCGGCGCGCCAGAGTTCCAGATCGACGCCGCCGAGCGGCGAGCCGCGATAACCGGAGACGAATCCGGCCGAGTTGATGCCGTCGGCAGCATCGCGGTCGCGCTGGTCGAGCAGGATGCGCACCAGCGCCTGCGTGCCCGTCAGCAGCACACGCCCGCTCCGGCGCGTGTATCGGTCCATCAACGCGTAATCGTCGAGGTCTCTGCCTGTCGTCAGGGTCTGGGTCATGTCGGCCTCCCGCCGTATCAGGTCGGTGAAAGTGTCGACCCGATCGGGTGGAAGAGCTGTTCTAATTGTTCGATATTTCCGTCTGTTATGGTAGAAACTACCAGCAGTGACGTATCTTCCGGTATGATCTGCCACGGCAGTTCAGGAGAGGCTCATCATGATTGAAGGACAGGATCGACGATTGCTGGCCCATCTCCAGAAAGATGGCCGCCGCAGCAACCAGGATCTGGCTGACGATGTCGGCATGTCGTCTTCGGCGTGCTGGCGCCGGGTGCGGGCGCTTGAAGAGTCCGGCGTCATCACCGGCTATGCGGCGCTGGTCGACCGGGAGAGGGCGGGCTTCCTGACCTCAGCCATTCTGCATGTGTCGCTCGATCGCCACGACGCCACCTTCGTCACCCAGTTCGTCGCGCGCGTGAAACGGCGCCCCGAGGTGCTCGAGTGTTTTGCGACGACGGGAGATGCCGACTATCACCTGCGCGTCGTCGTCGCCGACATGGCCGCCTATAACCGGTTTCTCGACGAATTCATGTTCAAGATTCCCGGCATCCGTCACGTCCGCACCAACGTCATCCTCAAGGAGATCAAGTGCGACGTCGCGCTGCCATTCTGAAAGGGGCTGGGGGCGGGGAACCATCGCTGTTGCCGAACGTTTGTCTTTCGAATTTCGAAAACCTTTTTTGGTTACGGGAGATCAAAATGATTCGTGCAGCCGCAGCAATTCTCGTGGGATCGTTGGTCATCGGACCTGCGGCCGCGCAATCGACGACGCCGTCAAGCGAAAAGCCGGAGACCAGTTGCACGACAACGGGCTCCGCCACCTCGGGACACGGCGACGAGAAGACGTCGAATTCAATGGCAGTCGGAAAGAGCGCGATCCTTCCCGACGCCGGCGGCGCCAATTCGGCCGCACCGACGGTGCAAAGCGGCGACAAGCCCATGGTGGTTCGAAAGGACTGCCCGCCGGATTCCAAAGCAAAGGGATGAGCGCATCGACGGTTCGCGAATGCTCTTTGTGTCTTCGCTAGCAGCCGGCGTCAGAATGATGCCGGCCTACCTGATGTGCGAAGTGCGTTCGCTCAATCGCACTGCTCGTAGCCGGACGACTTGCATTTCTGCGCCTTCTCGCGCGCTTCCGTGACCTGCTGCGGGCTCAGCTCCTTGGTGAGCAAAGCGAGATCTTTCTTGGCTTCGGCATTGCCCTGCGCAGCCGCCACTTCGTACCACATGTAGGCGCGAACGGTGTCGGGCGATTCCTCGCCGCTGGCCTTGTAGTAGAGGCTGCCGAGCAACGTTTGCGCTTGCGGGTTGCCTTGCTTGGCGGCGAGCCGGCTCCACTTCCGCGCTTCCTTTTCGCTCTTGGGAACGCCGAGGCCCATCCTGTGCATCACCGCGACCTTGTATTGCGCGATGGCGTTGCCTTTTTCCGCCAGCGGCCGGAACAGCTTGATCGCCGCCGCATACTGCTTCTTCGCAAACGCAGTCGTGGCTTCCTTCAAGCTGTCGGCATGGGCTGCGGGTCCGTTGGCAGTGAGAGCGAGCAAGAGGATCGCGGTCATCAATCCAAAACTTCTCAATAAGCGCACGATTTTTTTCCCTTAAATGCTTTGAAGAAAAATTATGAGTCTCTCGTATCTCGAAAATCGGCGCGGCACAATCGCGTGGCGATCCCGCAGCTTCGCTACGAGGCAATGAACTCGTTCACTCAATGATAATGCGAGGCGGCGGCCGGCTTGCCGAGCCTGACGTGATCGTCGTCCAGACTTCGCGGGCGATCGCGATGTAGTGGCGCGCATGAACGCCGTCCGGTTCGGTCGCGACCACCGGGCGGCCGTCGTCTGAGGTCTCGCGAATTTTGATATCGAGGGGTATCTCACCGAGATACGGAATCCCGCGCCGTTCGGCGTCCTGCCGTGCGCCGCCATGGCCAAAGATCGGCGTGAGCTTCTGGCAGGCCGGGCAGCAGAACGCCGACATGTTTTCGATCAGGCCCAGGATCGGGATGTTCACCTTCTCGAACATCGCGATGCCGCGCCGCGCGTCGATCAGCGCGATGTCCTGCGGTGTGGAGACGATCACCGCTCCGGCCAGCGGCGCCTGTTGCGCCATCGTGAGTTGCGCGTCGCCGGTGCCCGGCGGCAGGTCGATGACCAAAATATCGAGATCGCCCCACGCCACCTCGCGCAGCAATTGCGTGATCGCCGAGATCACCATCGCCCCGCGCCAGATCATCGCGAGGTCTTCCTCGACCAGAAAGCCGATCGACATCACCTTGACGCCAAACCGCTCCAGCGGCTCCAGCATGCGCGGGCCGACCTGGCGCGGCTTGCCGCGCAGCCCGAACAGTTTTGGCTGCGATGGGCCATAAATATCGGCGTCGAGAATGCCGGCTTTCAGCCCCATGGCGGCAAAACCGAGCGCGAGATTGCACGCGGTGGTGGATTTGCCGACGCCGCCCTTGCCGGACGCGACCGCGATGACGTGCTTGACGCCGGGAATGCCTGACGCGCGCGACGTCGCGCGGGCTGCAGGGGCAGGCTGGGTGGCGGACACGGCGGGCTCCTTACGATCCAACGGGATCGCCCTTCTTGCCATCGCGCGCGCGCAAATAATCTTCCGTCGACATCACCGGCGGCCGTTGCGGCGCCCCGTGCGGGTCAAAACCCTCATTGACCACGGCTTCGACGCGGCAATCCGCGCACATCTTGATGACATCGATCCGCTTGGCGTTGGCGCCCTGGAACATCCAGTGCTTCTCGCCGAGTTTTGCCAGTACGCGTTCTATCGAACTTTTGGTCCCGAACGGTTTGCCGCAGGCGATACAGTTGAATGGTTCTTCTTCCTTCAGAACGCGCAGCGGCGCGTTCCATGCCGCAAAATCCAGCCGCGGCTCGAGCGTGATGACTTTTTCGGGGCAGGTCGCTTCGCAGAGTCCGCACTGCACGCACAGGCTCTCGGTGAAGCGCAGCATGGCACGATCGGGATTGTCCGATAGCGCGCCGGTCGGGCAGGCGGTGACGCAGGCGTGACAGAGCGTGCAGCCTTCGACATTGAGATTGACGCCGCCGAACGGCGCGCCCGGCGCAAGCGGGACGCTATCCACCGGCGCGGGTGCCGCGAGGTGAAGTTCGCGAAACGTCGTTTCGAGCACGCTGCGCTTGGCGCCGCGCGGCACAAAGCCGGCCGGCTTTGGCGTCGCGACGCCGCCTGGCGCCGCATCGAGCATCGCGCGCAGCTGGTCCGGATCGTCGGTCTCAAGGATGCGCACCAAGCCTGCGCCGAAGCCAAGCGCGGCAACCACGGTGTCGGATGTCCCGGCGGTCCGGCGCAGTCCGGCAATATCGTGCTTGGGTTTGCCGCGCGTCAGGATCGCGACACCGTTGCCGCCATAGGCGAACACCGCGGCGATACTCTCCGGTCCGAGCTGTGTCACTTCATTGACGCGCAGCGGCAGCACATGGGCCGGCAGTCCGGCGCCGAATCTTGCCAACGCGTCGATCAGCGCGTCGCCATGCTCGCCGTCGTGGAACAGCACGATCGCGTTGCTGCCGCCGGCCTTGCGATAGGTCTGCAGCAGCGTGCGCAATCGCCGCATCAGCGCGTCTGCACTGGGCAGTGCATATGAAGCCGCACCGGTCGGACACACCGAGGCGCAGGCGCCGCAGCCGGCGCACACATTGGCGTCGATCGCGACCGCCTTTCCGTTCGGCGTGATCGCGCCGGTCGGGCAGAGATCGAGGCAGCGCGTGCATCCGGTAATGCCGGAGCGCGAATGGGCGCACAGCGCTTCCTCGAACTGTATGAAGCGCGGCTTGTCGAAGGTGCCGACCAGATTGCCCGCATCCGAAATCGCGCGCTCGACAGCTGCGCGGTCACGCGGATCGGCGCGCAGATATCCCGGACGCAGTTCGTGTGCGGGGAACAGCGGCGTACCGCCGCTGAGATCGAGGATCAAATCGCAGGTCGATGTCGCGCCATTGCGCGCGGCACCGAATACGAGCTTCGCACGCGAGGAGGGCTGCGGCAGCGCGTAGTCGTCGATCGCGAGCTCGAACGCGCCGAGATGACCGCGCGCGTTGCGGATGGTGCCCTTGAGCACCGGAAACTCATTGCTCCGGCGCGGCATGACGTCGCCGGGTTTTGACAGAAGCACGGTGATGTCGAGACGGTCGGCGAGGCGCTGCGCGGCGTCGATGGCGAGTTCGTCGCTTCCATAGATCAGCGCGACGCCGTTGCTTTCCAGCGTCACCAGCGAAATCGGCGGCATGTCTTCCTGCGCAGCCGCGATCAGCGCCGCGGCTTTCGGACCGGCCGCCGCCGCATCGTTCGACCAGCCGCCGGCTTCGCGGATGTTGGCAAAGGTGAGTTGGGCTTGCGGGAAATCCTCGGCGACTTCGCGGAACAGCGGCGCTTCCTGCGTGCAGGCCACTGTGATCGGCGCGCCGTCGGCAAGCGCTTGCTTGAACCGGTCGAGTTCGAGGCCGCAGAGCTGGTTGGCTTGCGTGATCTTCCCGGCGCAGCCACGGTTGATCGCCGGCACGTCGAGCGGCATGGTCTTCTCGCAACTGCAAATCAGAAGATGAGACGCCACCGTAGCCATCGTTAACTTCCTGAACCGGCGCGCATATCGCACGGTTCGTTTTCTGGTTCCGCTCGCGTTGCGAGCCAGAGGGGGATAGCATACACCGGCGAATTGCAAAGCAATTTAGCAAAGCAACGCAGGATGAGCTTTTCGATGATGTCGCGTCGCGGGGAAGTGGATCAGGCACCCGATCTGCCCCCCGGTTATACTTTGGTCGCGTTACGCGAGCTCGGCGACGCGTTTGCCCATGGATGCGAAATCGCGGCCGAAGCGGGTGCCGGAACGCTGGTCTGGGTGCGGCGCTACGACCTGGTCGAATTCGCCGTGGTGCTCGAACCCGACGAACCCTTGAACTCGGCGCGCCGGGCGTTGTTCGCCGGCATGAACGCGGTGGCGGACGCGATTGCCGCCCATTGTCCGCCCGAGCGGGATGTCAGTTTCGACTGGCCTGATGCCATCCGGTTCGACGCGGGATTGCTGGGCGGCGCGCGGCTCGGCTGGCCTGCCGATTGCGCGGAGACCGACGTGCCGAACTGGCTGGTTTTCGCTGTGATCCTGCGCGCCGCCGACATGGTGCATCTCGACGAGGTGCAGGCCGCGTCCGGCGTTTCGATGCTGGGCGCAGGCTTTGAAATGGTCGATACCGACGCGATTATCGGCAGCTTCGCCCGCCATCTGATGACCGCGTTCGATCGCTGGAACGAGCGCGGTTTTGAGGCCATCGCCAGGGATTATCTGGAGCGGCTTCCGAGGCGCAAGGCCGGTGAGATCAGGGCCATCGACGTCAATGGCGATCTACTGGTCAAGCTGCCCGCCGGCAGCGGGCCGCCCGATCGATCCAGCCTCGTGGATGCGTTGGCCAAAGCGGACTGGTATGATCCGCAATTGCGCGGTCCGAAGTTCGGATGAGGCTGACATGCTGAAGCTGCCGCGAACCATCAGGCTCGACCCATCGGACACGTTCGTATTCGAGCGTGCCGCGGAACCCGGAGAATGGGCGGTTTCCGGAGCGTTCGTGTTCTGGAACCAGGATTCGGCGACGCTGGCGCAGAAGCAGCGCGTGGCGCTGCGGTCCGGATTTCTCGGGGTAGATAGTCTGGGCTGGTCGACGCTTGCAATCGTGACCGAGGCGACGGAAGCGGAGCGGCAAGCCGCGGTCGATCGGCTTGCTTCGCAATTGCTGGAAAAGTTCGGCGCGCCGGATCTTGAAGCCGCGCGCGGCGCCGCCGAAGAAGAGGTCGCGTTTGCGGCCTCGCTGTGCGATCACCCGGCGCAGACCTTGCTCGCTGTGCAACGCAGCATCGAGGATGGTGAAATCCGCGAGCGCTTTCGCACCCTCAAGCCGCGCGAAGCGGCAGGTGATGCCGACCGGTTGCACGCCCATGCCAGCGCCTTTACCTTTCATGAGATCGAAGGCGACGATGAACCTGCCGAGGAGGTCGATCTCTTGGGATTGATGGGAACTGAACAGAAAACCGGAAATCGCAAATGAGAGAATTCTGGGTAGCGTCCGGCCATCATCTGACGCGGCGCGCCGATCACGGCGGGTTGATCGCGACCCCCGAACTGATCATGGCCTATCTCGCGCGGCCCGAACTGATGCCGCCGGAGGACGCCTGCGAAGCCGAGCGGAACCTGCACGCGGGCCTGTTGGCCGATCCGCTCCGTTCGGTTTCGAAAGCCGATATCGCCGCGCTCGCCGATCCCGATGCGCGCGAGAACTGGACCTTTATGATGAACTTTCGCGACCGGCTGGTCGCGGCTCCGTCACTCGAGGCGGTCTATATCAACCTGGCCCGCAATGGCGCCGGCGACCTGCCGCCGATCTTCGTCTCGCAGCTCTGCCACCTGATCCTGCGCAACGCGCTCGAAGGCTGCGACGATCCCTACATGCTGCGCGCGGCCGAACTGTTCTATCGCAGCCAGCAGGCGGCGTTTCATGAGGGCACGCTGTTGCTTGCGGACGCCGAAATCGTCGAGGCGCAGCAACAGGCCGAACATGACCTGCATGCGTCGCCGCTCACGGCGATGCTGGCGCCGCCAAAGGCGTTCGGCGAGATGGATGTGATGGACGACGAGAACGCCTGGACCTATTGGTCGCGTTCGGATGCGCATGCGATGGTGATGAACATCGGCGGCAATCCGAAGGCGCGCGCCGGGCTTTGCCGGGTGATCGAACGATGGATCGCCCATCTGCTCGATGTAACCGTCAGCGTCGAGACGGTTCCCAGTATCGAAGACCGCGACTGGCGCTGGTTTGTCGGTCTCGACAGCGGGGGCACTAAAATCGGCAATGCGCTGTGGAACGGCACGTCGGTGGACGCCAACGCCGCCGAGCGCATCGTCGCGCTGATGCGCCTGACCATTGCGGATACGCGGCTGGTGGATGAACGCGTCGGCAGCAAACCGGTTTACCTCATCCTGGCGATGGGCGCGGACAAGGTCGTGCGGCTGAAGCCGCAAAATCTGGTCGCCGGGCTGCCGCTCGCGCCAAAGGCGAATGTGGCATGATCGGCCTGTGCACGGAGGATCGCGCATGGCGATGACCGCATCCCGCGAAGTGGGTGTGGTGGTGCGGCGCCGCGCCGTCGATAATCCATGGATCGATCATATGTGGTCGCCGGCGATGGTGCTCGACGAGGTGCCGGCAACCGCGCCATGGACCGTGCTGTCCACTGAACCGGATGTGACGATGTATTACGCGGGCGCCGCCAGCATCGACCTGTTCAGTTCCGACACCGCCAATTACCGCGACAATCTCGCCGACGGCGAACCGCGCATCTGGGTCGCGCTGCGGCGACAGGCCGGCGGATCCGAACTCGAGTTGACAAAAATCACGGCTGATCCGACCGAAGGGGAGGCGATCTTCGAAAGCGGTTGCGACGTCATCGGCACCGTTCCGATGTCTCCGGAGATCGCGGCCTGGATCGCCGCCTTTGTCGACGAGTTTCATGTCGAGCGGGTGTTCCACAAACGCAAGCGCGATCGTGCCGGCGGCGAGCGCCAGCCCGGCCCAAAGGATCGCGGCCCGGACGAAGGGACAGGGCGCGCATGAGTGGTCAGGACCAGGGCGACGACAAAGGCTTTTTGGCGCGATGGTCGCAGCGTAAGCAGGAGGCCAAGGAAGAGATAAAGCAGCCCGAGCGCGAAGCGCCCGTTGCCGACGCCGAAATCGCTGCTGCTCCGGCGACCGAGGCCGAGAAGGAGGCTGCGCCGGAGTTCGATCTCTCCAGCCTGCCATCGCTCGAAGAATTGACGTCGGAAACGGACATCACCGGCTTTCTGCGCAAGGGCGTTCCCGAACATCTGCGCAATGCGGCTTTGAGAAAATCCTGGGCGCTGGATCCCGCGATCCGTAACTACGTCAATCCCGCGTTGGAATACGCCTATGACTGGAACACGCCGGGCGGCGTGCCGGGCAACAGCGAACTCGGCGCGGGCATCGATATCGCACGGATGGTCACCCAGATCATGGGCACCGGCGAAGCGCCTGCCGAGCCGCCGGTTGCCGCCGAGGTCCCGGCGGAGATCGCGGGTGACCCTGAATCTTCCGGCCAGCCAAAGCCTGATCTGCCGGATCAACCGCTGAGATTGAGCGGTCAGCCGGAGCCCGCGGAGCCGAATCATTCGAGCGCCGACGAGCCAGTCGGGCTCGAAACGGAGCGGCAACCGGCCTCCGTGCCCTCTGGCTCTGTTGCACCGCAGCAGCCGGTGCGACGCCATGGCTCGGCAAAACCTGTTGTTTAGACAAAAGTTTTCGAGACATAGGCAGCGCCTATGATACAAATTTAGGACTGGAATAATTCCAGTTCTAATTTGTATGCCCGATCAAGAGGCATCGGACACAGGATACGGGACACTGGGCGCGAGGCTGGGGAGAAGTCGGGTTCACCATGCGTGACGCCGGACTGGAACAGGCAATCAGGGCAGCGGGTGGCGTCGCTTCGTTAGCGCGAGCGATCGGCATTGCGCAACCCTCGGTTTCATCTTGGTCGCGGATTCCCGCCGAGCGGGTTCTCGCGGTCGAGGCATTCACGCGCGTCGAGCGTTCCGTGCTTCGCCCCGATCTCTACGGATCATCCAACGTGTCATCGAAACCGGAAGTCGACGAGATCGATCAGCTGCGCGCCGCGGAATACGGCTTGCTGTCGCTGCTGCTCGGCAAGGCGCCGGACGCGGGCACGCTCGCACGCGTCGCGCAGTTGAAGGGCGACGCCTCCGAACTCGGCATGGCACATGTCGAACTCGCCATGGCCGCTGCAGCCGTGGACGACCGCGCCGCCAGCAAGGAATTCTTCGACCTGTTCATCGGGCTCGGGCGCGGCGAGCTGCTGCCCTATGCCTCCTATTACCTGACCGGTTTCCTGCACGAGCGCCCGCTCGCGCGTGTGCGCGAAGATCTGGACTTGCTCGGCATCGAGCGTGCCGGCCCCTCGCGCGAGCCGGAAGATCACATCGCGATTCTGCTTGAGGTGATGGCAGGCCTGGCGCGCGGCGACTTTGAGGCGGAGTTCGCCGAACAGACGCGCTTCTTCGACCGGCACCTCAAGCCGTGGGCGGCGCGGATGTTCGTCGATCTGGAGATGTCCGGGACCGCCAAATTCTACCGTGCCGTCGGCCGCGTCGGCCGCGTGTTTATGGAACTGGAAGCCGAGGCCTTCACGCTGTCCGAGTGACGCGCAAAGGCAATCGAACGTTCGAAGTGGAGGAGACCGCGATGAGCAAACCATCCGACAAGGCGCCGGCCGACAAGCTGCTCGATGCCAAGGGGCTCGATCGTCGTCGCTTGTTCATGATGGGCGGATCGGCAGTCGCTGCAGCAGCCGTGGTGCCGCTGGCAGGCGGCGAGGCGGTCGCGGACGAGTCGCAGGCCGAGCGCGTCAAGGCCCGCTACAAGGAAACCGATCACGTCAAGAATTTCTACCGCGTCAACCGCTATTGATGGGACCACGCACATGTTGATGAAGCGAAAAGACGGATCCGCAGGCAAGGCGCGTTTGCAAGGTGTCGCCGCCGGCCTGGCTTCGGGGGTTCTCGACCGCCGCACGTTCCTGCGCCGGTCCGGTCTGGCTGCAGGCGCCGGCGCCGCCCTCGGCTTGATGCCGCTCGGTTCGGTGCGCAAGGCGGAGGCCGGTCCAAAGATCGTGGGCAAGCCGACGGAAATCAAAAAGAACATCTGCACGCATTGTTCGGTTGGCTGCACCGTGATCGCCGAAGTGCAGAACGGCGTCTGGGTCGGCCAGGAGCCGGCCTGGGACAGCCCGATCAACCGCGGCTCGCATTGCGCCAAGGGCGCCTCGGTGCGCGAACTCGTGCACGGCGACCGCCGCCTGAAATACCCGATGAAACTCGTCAACGGCGAGTGGCAGAAAATATCGTGGGACGTCGCCATCAACGAGATCGGCGACAAGATGATGGAAATCCGCGCCAAGTCCGGCGCCGATTCCGTCTATCTGCTCGGCTCCGCGAAATTCTCCAATGAGGGCGGCTATCTGTTCCGCAAATTCGCGGCGTTCTGGGGCACCAACTCCATCGACCATCAGGCCCGCATCTGTCATTCGACCACCGTCGCCGGCGTCGCCAATACCTGGGGCTACGGTGCGATGACCAATTCCTACAACGACATGCGCAACTCGAAGACCATCGTCTTCATGGGCTCGAACGCCGCCGAAGCGCATCCGGTGTCGCTGCAGCACATCCTGACCGGCAAGGAGATCAACCGCGCCAACGTCTTCGTGCTCGATCCGCGCTTCACCCGGACAGCAGCCCACGCCACCGAATATGTGCGCTTCCGCAGCGGCACCGACATCGCTGTGATCTGGGGCATGCTGCACCACATCTTCGCCAATGGCTGGGAAGACAAGGAATACATCAAGCAGCGCGTCTACGGCATGGACCAGATCCGCGCCGAAGTCGCCAAATGGACGCCGGAAGAGGTCGAGCGTGTCACCGGCATTCCCGGCGAACAGGTCAAGAAAGTCGCCGAAACCTTCGCCAAGCAGAAGCCGTCTGCGTTCGTCTGGTGCATGGGCGGCACCCAGCACACCGTCGGCACCGCCAACGTCCGCGCCTATTGCAACCTGTTGCTGGCGACCGGCAATGTCGGCACCTTCGGCGGCGGCGCCAACATTTTCCGCGGCCATTGCAACGTGCAGGGCGCCACCGATATCGGCCTCGATATCGTGACGCTGCCGCTCTATTACGGCCTCGTTGAGGGCGCCTGGAAGCACTGGGCGCGGGTCTGGGAGGTCGAATACGATTATCTGCAGGCGCGCTTCGACGAAGTACCGGCCAAGGCGGGTCGTCCGGCCCGCACCCGCAAGCAGAACATGGAATTGCCGGGCATCCCGTGGACCCGCTGGTTCGATGCGACGCTGGCCAATCCTGATGATGTCGATCAACGCGACACCATCAAGGGCGTGGTCATCATGGGGCATGGCGGCAATACCATCCCGCGCATGACCGAGATGGTGAAGGGCCTCGAGAAGCTCGAACTCCTCGTGGTCGCCGATCCGCATCCGACCACGTTCGCGGCGATCTCTGAGCGCAAGAACGGCACTTATCTGTTGCCGGCCTGCACCCAGTTCGAAACCTCGGGCTCGCGCACCGCTTCCAACCGGTCGCTGCAATGGGGCGAGCAGATCGTCAAGCCGATCTTCGAATCCAAGGACGATTACGAGATCATCTACCTGCTTTCCAAGAAGCTCGGTTTCGCCGATCCGATGTTCAAGAACCTCAAGGTGGAGAACAACCGTCCGTCGCCGGAAGAGCTGCTGCGCGAAATCAACCGCGGCGGATTCTCGACCGGCTATTCCGGCCAGTCGCCGGAGCGGCTGAAGGCGCACATGAAGAACCAGGGTAAGTTCGACCTAGTGACCCTGCGCGCCAAGGCCGACGAGCCCGAAATCGGCGGCGACTATTACGGCCTGCCGTGGCCGTGCTGGGGCACGCCGGAGATCAAGCATCCGGGAACGCACACGCTCTACAACACCAACCTGCACGCCAAGGACGGCGGCGGCACGTTCCGGGCGCGCTTCGGCGTCGTCTATGAAGAGAAGCAGCCGGACGGTTCGGTGAAGAACGTCAACATGCTGTCGGAAGGCTCCTACAGCAAAGGCTCGGAACTCACCGACGGCTATCCGGAGTTTACCTACGGCGTGCTGAAGAAGCTCGGCTGGGACAAGGATCTCACCGCGGCCGAACTGGCGACGATCAACAAGATCGGCGGCAACAATCCCGACGGTGTCGGCTGGGCCGTCGACCTGTCGGGCGGCATCATCCGCGTCACGCTCGAACATGGCGTGATGGCCTATGGCAACGGCAAGGCCCGCGCGGTGGCGTGGAATCTGCCGGATCCGGTGCCGGTCCATCGCGAACCGATCTACACTTCTCGTCCCGAACTCGTCGCCAAATACCCGACGCGCCCGGATGGCCGCCAGTTCCGGATGGCCAATCTCGGCTTCTCGGTTCAAAAGGCCGCGGTGGACAAGGGGCTTGCCAAGCAATTCCCGATCATCCTCACGTCAGGACGTCTGGTCGAATATGAAGGCGGCGGCGAGGAAACCCGGTCGAACAAATGGCTTGCCGAGTTGCAGCAGGACATGTTCGTCGAGGTCAACACGTCAGATGCTGCCGAACGCGGCATCAAGGATGGCGGTTGGGTCTGGGTCTACGGCCCGGAGAACTCATCGAAGGCTCGGGTGAAGGCGCTGGTCACCGACCGCGTCGGCAAGGGCGTCGCCTTCATGCCGTTCCACTTCTCCGGCTGGTTCCAGGGTGTCGACCAGCGCAGCAAATATCCGAAGGGCGCCGATCCGATCGTACTCGGCGAAAGCGTGAACGGGATCACAAGCTATGGCTACGATCCGGTCACCGGCATGCACGAGGGCAAAGTGACCCTGTGCCAGATTCAATCGGCGTGAGGGGAGAATAGATCATGGCTCGCGTCAAATTTCTCTGTGATGCCGACCGTTGCATTGAGTGCAACGCCTGCGTGACGGCCTGCAAGAACGAACATGAAGTGCCGTGGGGCATCAATCGCCGCCGCGTCGTCACCATCAATGACGGCAAGCCCGGCGAACGCTCGGTGTCGATGGCCTGCATGCATTGCACCGATGCGCCATGCGCCGCGGTCTGTCCGGTGTCGTGCTTCTACACCACCGCCGACGGCGTGGTGCTGCACTCCAAGGACCTGTGCATCGGCTGCGGCTATTGCTTCTACGCGTGCCCGTTCGGCGCGCCGCAATATCCGAAGGTCGGCAATTTCGGCTCGCGCGGCAAGATGGACAAGTGCACCTATTGCGCGGGCGGCCCGGAAGCGGACTCCAGCCCGGCCGAATACGCCAAATACGGCGCCAATCGCCTGGCCGAAGGCAAGCTGCCGATTTGCGCCGAGATGTGCTCGACCAAGTCGCTGCTCGCCGGCGACGGCGCCATCATCGCCGAAATCTACAAGGAGCGCGTGATGAAGCGCGGTTACGGTTCGGGCATGTGGGGCTGGAAAACGGCTTACGCGGATTCACCGACCGGCTGATGCCTTGGCCGTCGCGCGGCGCGCGGCGGCGCACATGTCACGAGAAACGGGCGAGAAATTAGGAAGGTCACGGGCCTATGCCAAGCTCTCTTTCACACCTCCGGGCGCTATGCGCCGCCATCGCGCTGCTGTTTGTGTTCGCGCATCCCGCGGCCGCGCAGCTGACGTTCAAGCCGACCGCTGAAGCTGTTCAGGAAGACAAACTCCTGAACGCGCTGAAGGAGGGCGACAAGATCACCGGGCGGGTATCGATCCCGGATACCATGGCCTCCAGCCTGATCCAGCCTGCGGGCCGCGACTGGCGCGATTTCCAGCGCAGCACGCTGCCGATCATCGGCGGCATCGCCATTCTTGGAATGCTGGCGCTGCTGGCGATCTTCCTGATGGTGCGCGGCCGGATCCGCGTCGATCACGGTTTTTCCGGCACCAAGATTCTTCGCTTTGCGAGCTTCGAGCGCTTCACCCATTGGCTGACGGCGAGCTGCTTCATCGTGCTGGCGCTGTCGGGCCTCAACATCAGCTTCGGGCGGATCCTGATCATGCCGCTGTTCGGCGCCCAGGCATTTGCGACCATGTCGGGCTGGGCCAAGATCGCGCACGATTACCTGGCGTTCCCGTTCATGCTTGGCCTCGCGATCATGTTCCTGATCTGGATCAAGGATAACATTCCCGGCAAGCTCGACTGGCAATGGCTGAAACAGGGCGGCGGCATTCTGGCCAACGGCAAGCATCCGCCGGCTAAACGCTTCAATGCCGGACAGAAAGGCATTTTCTGGATCGTGATCATCGGCGGCACGCTGATGTCGGTCTCCGGCTGGTACATGCTGTTCCCGTATCTTCCGGGCAATGTCACGGCGTTGCAGTTCTGGACCGTGATCCATGCCGTGATCGCGATGCTGTTCATCGCGGCCATGCTGGCCCACATCTATATCGGTTCGGTCGGGATGGAGGGCGCGTTCGATGCGATGGGCACCGGCGAGGTCGATCTGAACTGGGCCAAGGAGCATCACGCGCTCTGGGTCGCGGAAGAGCAGGCCAAGGGCCGCGCCCCGTCGAAAGATGGCACGCACGCCGTGCCGGCCGAATGACGATGCGAGTACAGAACAGTTCGAGGGAAATGCGATGAAGAGCTTTCTGGCGGCTTTGGCGTTTGCGGCGATCGCCGCGTTTTGTGTGTCGTCCGTGCTCGACACCATTCAGCAGTCGAGTTCGGTTGCCTACACGACCAGCGGAGCGAGGGTCGGCGATCCCGGCAAGAATCTGATCGGACCGAACTGATTTTTGGATCGGATGTTGAACGCGCCCAAGGAGGTTAAGGCAGTTGCGGCGTGGCCGGTGGAAATCCGGCTGGTGAAGGACCGCCGCGCCCTTCACGTCACCTTTGACGACGGTGCGGATTTCAATCTGTCGGCGGAACTGCTCCGGGTGACCAGTCCGTCCGCTGAAGTGCAGGGGCATTCCGAAGCGCAACGCAAGACGGTCGGCGGCAAGCGCAACGTGACCATTCTCTCCGTCGATCCCGTCGGCAATTACGCCGTGCGGCTCGGCTTCGACGACATGCACAATACCGGCATCTACTCCTGGGCGTTCCTGCACGATCTCGGCAGCAACGCCGAGCGGCGTTTTCAGGATTATCTCGACGAGCTCCAGGCCAAGGCCCTCGACCGCGACAGACCGGGCATGCGCTGACCCCATTCAGCAATGCTTGCCTTGACGGCGACACGAACGGACGAAACGATCGCCGCGAATGCTCCGTGCTCTCACCATCCGCCGCCTCGTAGCGCTGACCTGGACTGCTTTGCTGGTCCTGCCGGCGCTTGGAACCAGCGCCGCCCACGCGCAGTTGCGCGGCCATGGCGGGCCGGTGCGCGCCTTGGCGATTTCTCCCGATGGTGCGAGCGTCATTTCAGGCAGCTTCGATTCAACCGCGATCCGCTGGTCGCTGACATCGAATGCGGCCGAGCAGGTGCTGCGTTTCCACGCCGACGCCGTCAATGCGGTGGTGTTGCTGCGGGATGGCCGGGCCGCGACGGCGGGCGCCGATGGCCGCATTGCGATCTGGACCGCCGGCAACACCCGGCCCGACGCGGTGCTGGAAGGCCATAGCGCGCCGATCGCAGCCCTTGCGGTTTCGCCCGATGGCGCAACATTGGCCTCCGTGTCGTGGGACCAAACGGTGCGCCTGTGGCCGCTCGCGGGCGGCGCGGCGCGCGTGCTGGAAGGGCATACCCAGAACGTCAACGGCGTCGCTTTTTCGCCCGACGGCCGCACGCTGGTCAGCGTCAGCTATGATCAGAGCGTTCGCATCTGGCCGCTGGCGGGCACGTCGCCGCCATCAGTCATTGCGATGCCGACCCCGCTCAACGCCGTCGCGATTGGCCGAGATGGCGAAATCGCGGTCGGAGGCGCCGACGGCAGACTGTATTTCTTGGGCAGCGACGGCGTGCGCGCCGGTGACGTTGAAGCCGGACCCAGGCCCGTGATCTCGATGGCGATCTCGCCCGACGGCGCGTGGGTCGCGGCCGCCGGTATTGGCGGCGCGGTCGCGGTGATCGATCGCAAGGCGCGCAATCTCGCGCGCACATTGGTAGGTCCGGGGCTGCCGGTCTGGTCGGTGGCGTTTCTGCCTGACAGTCGCACGCTGCTCACCGGCGGTGCTGACAGCACCATCCGCCGCTGGAACGCGGTGACCGGAGAACCCGTCGATCCCTTGCTGTTTGAACACACCGCGGACCCACTGGCCGCGTATGCCGGCGACCGCGGCGCGGATATTTTTCGTGCCTGCGTCGCCTGCCATACGCTTGGCGCCGATCAGGCCAACCGGGCAGGGCCGACGCTGGCCGGTCTGTTCGGCCGGCGCATCGCGACCTTGCCCGGATATGATTTCTCCGACGCGCTCAAGCGGCTCGATATCGTCTGGACGCCGGAGACGGTTTCGAAATTGTTCGAGATCGGGCCCGCGGCCTACACGCCGGGCACCAAGATGCCCGAGCAGCGCATCGGCTCCGAACAGGACCGTGCCGCTTTGGTGCAGTTCCTGGAGCGCGCCACGAAGCGCTAGGCGTCACGACTACCGGCTACGTGTATTCCGGGCCGGAGCTTCCGCTTTCGCTGCAATCGTTTCAAGCAACCAACCCTTGAACGACAGCATCGCAGGTGATGGTTGCCGGGAATGCAGCGACGTAATCCAGTAGTCGCCGAGCGTCACTTCGGTCTTGAACGGACGTACCAGCCGCCGCTCACGGACCTCGTCCCGAAACATCTCCGCCGGCAACAACGCAACGCCGGTACCGCGCGCTGCAACGCTTGCGATCGTGATCGATGAGTCGAACACCATTCCCTTGATGACGGGACTAAGCAGTCCTGCCGCGGCAAACCAGCGCGACCATTCGTCCTGTCGATAGGAACGCAACAGCACCTCGCGTTTGAGATCGGCCGGCCGGCTCAGCCTGCGGGCCAGCGCCGGCGCGCAGAACGGAGTAAACGACGCCCCCATCAGGCGGGTCGCGTCGGTACCGTGCCAGAGGCCGTCGCCAAACCTGATGGCGTAATCGAGGCCTTCGCCCGCTATGTCGACGCGATTGTTGTTGACGAACAGACGCAAATCGATCCGCGGATACGCCTTCCTGAAAGAGTCGAGTCGCGGCAGCAGCCATCCCGACGCGAAGGTGCCGACGACGCCGATCGTGATGACGTCCTGGTAGCGACCGTCTTCAAAACGATTGACCGCTTCGTTGAGCCGCCCGAAAGCCTCGACGATGCTGGGCAGCAGTGCTTGTCCTTCGTCGGTCAGTGCGACGCCGCGCGGTAACCGGCGAAACAGCTGCGCGCCAAGCCTGTCCTCCAGCGCTTTTACCTGCTGACTGACGGCGGCCTGCGTAACGCGGAGTTCAAGGCCGGCACGGGTGAAACTCAGGTTGCGCGCCGTCGCCTCGAAGGCCCGTAATGCATTCAGCGGAAGATGTGAAAGCTTCGTCCTGCGGCGCATCGTTCGACCCTAGTTTTTCTAATGCCTGCATTCAAAACTGATCGTTTGTCAAGGCAGCGCCTTCTGGGCACGTTCCCGCCCGCAACCCGGAGGGATTCGAAATGATCAGCAGGAGACAGTTTCACCTTGGTTTCGGCGCAGCACTGATAGCCGCTGATCTGACCGTCTTGCCAAAGGCGGCACGCGCAGCGGGCACGGATCAACGACTGATCGCCGAGATCAAGCGTCTGGAGAGCGAGAGCGGTGGCCGGCTCGGCGTTTGTGTGCTGGAGACGGCAACCGGTGCGCGTCATGTCCACCGGGGCGACGAGCGTTTCCCGATGTGCAGCACATTTAAAGCGCTGGCGACCGCGGCGGTGCTGGCGCGGGTGGATGCCGGGAAGGAGCAATTGACGCGGCGCATCACCTTCGACGCATCAGCCATCGTGGTGAATTCGCCGGTCACTGAAAAGCACACCGGGGACGATGGCATGACGCTCGCCGAAATTTGCGACGCGGCGATGACACGGAGCGATAACACGGCGGGCAACCTGCTGCTCGCCAGCATCGGCGGGCCCCCGGGGCTGACCGCCTTCGCGCGAGGGCTCGGCGATCAGGTCACGCGGCTGGACCGGAATGAACCTTCGCTCAACCAGGCACTGCCCGACGATCCCCGCGATACCACGACACCGAATGCGATGGCTTCGAACCTCGAGAAGCTCGTCCTTGGGACTGCGACGCTGTCGGCTTCGTCGCGCGAGCAATTGACGGCATGGCTGGTTGCCAACAAGACCGGCGATACACGATTGCGCGCAGGGTTTGCGAAAGGCTGGCGTGTCGGCGACAAGACCGGCGCCGGTGACCACGGCACGAACAATCACGTTGCCGTGGTGTGGCCTCCCGACGGCGCCCCTGTCATCGTCGCGGCCTATCTGACCGGCGCCAGCGTTCCCAGCGCGCAACAAAATGCCACCATCGCCTCGATCGCGCGCGCGGTCGCGGCGATGAGACCGGGCTAGGTGCGGAATGCCGGCAAATCTCTCAGCGAAAACGACCGGCGCGCTATCGATGACCGTCGTCGCCGTTTGCCTTGTGATGCCGAGTTCGGTTGCATCGCTTGCGTCGGACCGGATGTTCACCAAGCGGCCCGCGTTCTCGGAGGCGGACCAGCCTGCGCGGATGGCCGCCGAGTGCAGAGAGGTGAGGCCGATGTCGGATGGCGTTCCGGAACTCGACTACCGGATCGATCTTTCCGTAGCCGGCAGTCTCACGGCGGTGCAGACAGATGGAGTGTTGTGGTATCTCGTGCTGTGTTCTCCGCCCGATGTCCGGATCATGTGCGTGACCTACCAGTCCAATGGCATGGAGATCGGTGACAGGATTATCGTGAGAGGCGGATACCGACGACGCGATGCCGATCACGTCCTTCTGGATCCTTGTTTGGCAACTAGGCCGGAGCCTTGATCTCGCTCCTGAGTGGGGTTTCGAACGTGCCGCTTTGATACAGTTCCCCGAGCGCGCCACGAGGCGGTCGATAAAGCGTGAACGCTGTCTGTGATTCAGTTCACATCGGCGCTGCGGGCCTCACGCTAAGGGACAGACGGGGTGGGCTTCTCCGAACGGAGGTTTGCCATGAACCGTTTGATGCTCTCTGGAGTCATTGCAGTCGCTCTGCTTGCCGCTGCCATCACCATGTTGCCGTCGCACTCGCTTTGGGGCCATCGCGACACCGGGACAACCGGTCTGGCGTCGTCGCAGCAACGTTCCGTTTCGACTGCCGCGAGCAAACTCCCGATCGAGGAGTTCGAGGATATGTCGTTCGTCTTTTCGCACCCGCCCAAGCGCTGAAGCGCGTGGCGACGGCGAGTCTTACGGGCCGCTCTTCTTCTGCCGGGTGCTGGCGATCAGCACCAGCAGGAACGAGGCTGCGGTCATCAGTGTGCTGATCGCGGCAATGGTCGGGTCGATCTCGTCGCGCAACGCGGTGAACATCCGCTTTGTCAGCGGCTGATACTGGCCGCCTGATATGAACAGGCCGACCACCGTCTCGTCCATCGCCGAGATGAAGGCGAAGATGGCTCCCGTCAGCACGCTGGCCTTGATCTGCGGCAGCGTGACGGCAAAGAAACTGCGCAAGCGGTTCATGCCGAGGCTGCGCGCCACCATCTCCTGCGCCGGATCGAAGCTCTGCAGGCCGGCCACAACCGACGTGATGACATAGGGCAGGCCGAGCATGACGTTGGCCAGCACCAGCCCCGACATCGTCGCCACCAGCCCAACTTTGGCATAGACAAAGAAGATGCCGACCGCGGTGATGATGATCGGCACCACCAAAGGCAGCATCAGCATCATGTGAACGATCCGCATGATGCGCATTTTCGAATTGCTGATGGCGTAGGCGGCGGCGACGCCGAGCGGCGTTGCAATCAGGACGGTGAGGGCGGCGACTGCAAAGGTGACGCGGGTCGCCTGCATCCAGGCCGCATTGCCGATATATTCCTGGTACCAGCGCAGCGACAGCGACGGCGGCGGGAAGGTCAGGAAGCGCGTGCTCGAAAACGACATCGGCACGATGATCAGCACCGGCAGGATCAGATACAGCAGCACCAGCGCGCAGAACACGACGAAGACGATGCGGGGGAGCGAGAACGTTTTCATTTTTGCCCCAGGATCCGGTCGAGCGGAATGAACCGGCCGACGATGAGGAAAATGACGAGAACGCTGACCAGCAGCACCACGCCGACGGCGCTTGCGGCGCCCCATTGGTCGTAAAGTTCGACATTGCGGCTGACCAGCAGCGACACCATCACGGTACGGCCGCCGCCGAGCAGTTCGGGCGTGATGTAGAAGCCGAGACACAGCACGAACACCAAGGTCGTGCCCGCGAGCACACCGGGCAGCGACAGCGGCAGGAAGATCCGCCAGAACGTATGCGACGGACTGCCGCCGAGGCTGGCCCCCGCCTGCATCAAATCGTGCGGGATTTTCTGCATGGTGGCGTAGAGCGGTAGCACCATGAACGGCAGCAGGATATGCACGGTCGCCACCACAGTGCCGAACGTGTTGTGCACCAGCGCCAGCGGCTCGTCGATAATCCCGAGATATTGCAGGAACTGGTTGACCACCCCGGTCCGCTGCAGCAGCGCCAACCAGGCATAGGCGCGCACCAGGGCGCTGGTCCAGAACGGCAGGATCACGAGCGCGAGAATCAATACGCTCCATCCCTTCGGCACCACGCTGGCGGCATAGGCGATGGGATAGCCGAGCAGCAGCGCCAGCAGCGTCACCAGCAGGCTGATCTGGAAGGTCAGTGAGAAGCTGCGCCAGTAGATGGCTTCGCTGAGGATGCGGCGGTAGTTCTCCAGCGTGAAGCCGTCATGATAGATCGATTGCCAGGCGAGCCAGCCGACCGGGAGCACGATCAGCAGCAGGATCACCAGCAGCGCCGGCGACGCCAATGCCAGCATCAGGCCCTGTTCGCGGCGATGGTGACGCAACGAGAGGTCTGGTGTGGAATGGGTCAATGCCGTTTTCCTGTCATGGCCGGATGGCTGGAGCGGGGTGCGCCGGCCGAACCCCGCTCCGGATCATTTTCGCCTATTTCTGCACGAACGAGACCCAGCGCTTCTCGGCGGCTTCGCCGTCTGGCGACGCCCACCACGCATAGGACATCAGCGCCTGCTTCTTGGCATTGTCAGGCGCGCTCGGCAGCTGCGCGACGCGCTCCGGCTTGACCACGCCGGTATCGAACGCCTTCGGGTTCGCCGGGCCGTAATCGATGTGCAGCGGCAGGTTGGCCTGATGGACGGGATCGACGGCCTCGTTGAGGAATTTGACCGCTGTCGCCAGGTTCGGTGCGCCCTTGAGAATGCAGAGCGAGGTGCTCTGCAGGATGCCCTGATTATAG
Organism: Bradyrhizobium sp. JYMT SZCCT0180; assembly: GCF_018130165.1. Classification (GTDB taxonomy): domain Bacteria; phylum Pseudomonadota; class Alphaproteobacteria; order Rhizobiales; family Xanthobacteraceae; genus Bradyrhizobium. The sequence continues at coordinate 67,580 of NZ_JAFCLZ010000010.1, forward strand.
GTATAGGCGACTTTGGCACCTTCCTTGGTCAGTGCGCTGACGCGGCCGTTCCAGGCCATCACCATGTCGACCTCGCCGTCGTTCAGGAGTTGCGCGGATTGCGCGCCCGAGGTCCACCACACCGTGATGTTGGGCTTGATCTCCTCGAGCTTCTTGAAGGCGCGGTCGACGTCGAGCGGATAGAGCTTCTCGGGCGCGACGCCGTCGGCCATCAGCGCAGCTTCCAGCGTCGCGATTGGGTGGTTGCGCAGCGCGCGGCGGCCGGGGAATTTCTTCACGTCCCAGAAGTCGGCCCAACTGTTCGGCGTAGCGCCTTCCGGATATTTCTTCTGGCTGTAGGCGAGAACGCTGGAATAGAACTCGTACGCCACCGAATAGGCGTTGCGATAGGCTTCCGGCATCGCAGCCGCGTTGGGGATCTTGGAGAAATCGAGTTTTTCGATCAGTCCCTGTTCGCCGCCGCGCAGGCAATAGCCGGTCGGCACGTCGACCACGTCCCAGATCGGTTTGCCGCTCGCGACCTGCGATTTGATCACCGGCCAGGCATCGGGAATGCTGTCCTGGTTGATGGTGATGCCGAGCTTCTTGGCTGAGGGGTCGAGGATCGCAACTGTCTGCGCCTTTTGATAGGCGCCGCCCTGCGACACGAAGGTGATCTGCTCGGCGGCGTTGGCCGTGATGCTGGTTGACGCGAAGAGCCCGAGCGCTGCGCCGAACAACGCGCGTCCTAATCCTGTGTTGGAAGCAACTGCCATTTTACGTTCCCCTCCTGTTATGATCGGGCCTTTGCGTTGCTATTGCCCGATCGCGTCCAAAAACTGGTACCAGCCGGCCACCATTCGGACGGCCGGTTCACGCAGCGGATAAAATGGAATGATCTTGAGACGGCGTGCGTCGAGCAGGCCGACATCCGGCTGTTCGCCACGGACGAAGGCCGCGAGGTAACGCCCCATCAGGCTGGACATCGCGACCCCTGCGCCGTTGTAGCCCATCGAGAACAGGGTGTTGTCGTCGAGCCGGCCGATATGCGGCATGGAATCCAGCGTCATGCCGACGAGGCCCGACCATTTGAACCCCAGCGGCGTGTCGTTCAGTTCCGGGAAGATACCGACCATGGCCTTGCGCAGCGCGTCGAAGGCAGCTTCGGAATCCTGTTTACCGAAGGCGCCGCGGCCGCCGAAGATCACGCGATCGTCGACCATGCGGAACCAGCGCATCATGCGCTTGGTCTCGGTGTAGGTTCGCCCTGATGGCATCAGGCTGCCGGCGAGATTATGCGGCAGCCGGTCGGTGGCGATGATGGCGCTGCGGAACGGCACCAAAGTGTGCTGCATGTGACGCGTCGCGTCGGTCAGGTCGGAATAGCTGTTGGTGGCGATGATGACTTGCCGCGCCCGCACCGCGCCCTGCGGCGTCTCGGCAATGACGCGCCCGTTCTCGCGCCGTAGCCGCAGCGCCGGGCTTTCCTGATAGATCGCGACACCGCGCGCCGCGAGCCCTTCGGCTAGGCCATGCAGATAATTCAGCGGATGGATGCCGCCGGAGCCCGGATTGAGCACGCCGCCGACGAACGCCTGCGAGCCGGTTTCCTCGCGCACTTCATGGGCGTCGAGGATCCGGACATCGGCATCGCCCATCTCGCGTTTCATCCATTCGGCTTCGTCGATCGCAGCTTTCAGCGTCGCCTGGTTATGCGCGGCCTTGACCTGTCCGGTTCGCGTCAGCCGCGCGGCGGTGATGCCGAATTCCGAAACCAGTTCCTCGACGATTTCGGTCGACTCATACGCGATCTCGTACATGCGCTTGGCCATCGCGCGGCCGTGGGCCGCATCGATGCCACGGAAGGATTGCCGGAATTTTGCAGTGATGACGCCGCCATTGCGGCCGCTGGCGCCCCAGCCGGGACGGTTGGCTTCGAGCACAACAGGCACGATGCCGCTTTTGGCGATGTGATGCGCGGCGGAGAGCCCGGTATAGCCGGCGCCGATGATCACGACGTCGGCCTGAACCTCGCCTGACAGCACGGGAAATGTCCGCAACGGCGTCGCCGTGCTCGCCCATAGCGAGTTCGCCGACGCCATTAGGGTCCAGGCTTGTGCCATCGCCGTGCGCCCCTCAGTGCCCGACCGCCGCGTCGGCGAAGGCTTTCATGGTGGCGAAATGAAAATCGGGTTTCGTCAGTTCGGGCACTTCGGGCGTACCGCCGAATCCCGCCATGCCCTGGCGGCGCTCGATCCAGCACACTTTGTAGCCGAGTTTTCGCGCGATCCCGATATCATGATGCTGGCTCTGTGCCACATGCAGGATGTCGGACTGCTTGTAGCCGAAGGCCGATTGCCGCCCCTTATTGTAGGCGAAGAATTCCGGGTTCGGCTTGGCGACGCCGGTCTCGTCGGCGCAGACGCTGTCGTCGAAGGGGTCACCGAGCGCGTGGGCGTAGCAGGACAGCGCGACGCGATCGGCATTGGTCATCGCCACCAGCCGGAATTTGGTGCGCAGCCGCTTCAGCGCCTCGACCGAATCCGAAAACGGCTGCCAGCGCAGCACCGCCAGTTGGAAGGAATCGCAGGCCGCATCATCGGCCGGCAGGCCGAGTTCCTTGGCAAGATAGCGGTAGACGTCGAACATCACTTCGCTCGATCGCTCCGGATGCGCATCGCGGCCGCGCTTGTAGGAGGCAAAGATCTTGTCGTCGCTGAGTTCAGCGGCGCTCCTTCCGGATATCTTGCGGACGGCGTCGAGCACGCCGGTTTCGAAGTCGATCAGGGTGCCGACGACATCGAAAGTGAGGACTTTGAAATTGCTGAACGACATGGGCGTTTCTTCTCTGGTGTTGGAACTGCGTTGGTGGTGGACGTTCATTCCGCTGCTTTCGGTACGATGATCGTGTCCTCCGGGTGGAGGGTCACGGTGAGGGGGCCGCCGACGGGCGGGATGCGGCGATAGGCTTCGTGATGGCTCGGCTGGCGCAGGCTCAGCGCGGTGCCGTCGGGCAGCGCGATGAAAATGCGCAGGCTTTCGCCCTGGTAGACGACGTCGGTGACGGTGCCGGTCAGCCGATTGAGCGCGGCATTATCAGCGCCGTCATCGATCAGCAGCTTTTCGCTGTGCACCGCCAGGATCAGCCCGTCGCCGTTCGGGATCGGCCGGGCACTGCGCAGGGTGGCGGGGCCGAGCGCCACGCTGCCCGTATCGATGCGGCGGACCGGCAACAGGCTCGCCTCGCCGATGAAACTGGCGACAAAGGAATCCGCGGGATGATCGTGCAGCCGCGCGGGCTGGTCGATTTGGATCAGGCGGCCGTCCTTGAGAATGGCGACGCGGTCGCTCATCGTCAGCGCCTCGCGCTGGTCGTGGGTGACGTAGATGATGGTGGCGCCGATGCGCTTGTGGAGCTGGCGCAGCTCGATCTGCATCGATTCCCGCAGCTGCTTGTCGAGTGCGGAGAGCGGCTCGTCCATCAGGATCAAACGCGGCTCGAAGATCATTGCCCGCGCCAGCGCCACGCGCTGGCGCTGGCCGCCGGAGAGTTGCGCCACGCCGCGTTCTTCGTAACCGGCGAGGCCGACCATCGCGAGCGCGCCGCGCACTTTCGCAGGCCAATCGGCCTTCGGCAGCCGCCGCGCGCGTAGCGGGAAGGCGACGTTCTCGCCGACGCTCATATGCGGAAACAGCGCGTAGTTCTGGAACACGACGCCGATGTTGCGCTTGTGCGGCGGCTCCAGCGTGACGTCACGCTCGCCGAAGTGGATCGAACCTGATGTCGGCTGGATGAAGCCGCCGAGCAGGCCCAGGAGCGTGGTCTTGCCGGATCCGGATGGCCCGAGCAGCGAGACGAACTCGCGCGGCGCGACGTTCAGCGTGACATTGTCGAGCGCCACGACAGCACCATAGTGCTTGCTCGCGGATTTGATTTCGACGCTTTCGCCACCGCTGCCCAATGAACGACCTTCCTGTTGCGCTTCGCCGCTGGCCCGCATGAATGCGGCTTCCCGGCGCCCCTGCCGCAAGGCCAAGGGGGTTGAACTGGCATGATCTCAATTTATAGGCGGACGCTTCCCGCGCGACAGGGGCGATCCCCCCGACCGCAGTTTGCTCGGAATGCTCCGCTTCCCGGCAGGCCTCCTTGATCGGCAAGGCAATCAAAATTAGCGCGGCCGGGCAATTGCCAAATTATCACTTGCGTCATAATCTGAAGTTATGCCTGAGCTTCGCCGGATGCTGCCTTCGAGCAATGCGCTGTTCGTCTTCGACGCCGCCGCGCGCAACGGCAGCTTCACGGCGGCGGCGGCCGAGCTGAACGTGACCCAGCCGGCGGTGAGCCGGATGCTGGGACGTTTCGAGGATTACCTCGGGGTCCGCCTGTTCGACCGCACCGCCGGCGGCGCGACCCTGACGGAAGAGGGCGAGCTGCTTTATCGGCGCGTCACCGACGGTTTTCGCAGCATCGAGAGCGGCCTGGTCGAAATCGAGCGGCGGCGCCGGGGCACCGAAACCGTCACGTTGTCGGTCTCCTCGGCCTTCACCAACCATTGGCTGATGCCGCGCATCGACAAGCTGCAGCGCGCGTTTCCGAACGTCGACCTCCGGTTCCAGTTGATCTCGGGCTCGCTGCGCGGCGCCGTCGAGAACGTCGACGTCGGCATGCGGTTTCGCGATCAGGACGATCCTGAGACCAGCGGCGCCCTGGTCATGAAGGAAGTCATGCTGCCGATCTGCAGCCCCGGCTATCGCGACACCAATGTTTCGCGCAAACCGGCCGAAGGGCGCACCATCATCAAGCTGGCCGACACGCCCGAAGACTGGGTGCTGCAATATCCGGGCGCGCTCACCGGCGCATCCGGTCCGGCCAAGGCGTTGAGTTTTTCGGATTACGCGGTCGTGGTGCAGGCGGCGCTGCTCGGGCAGGGCGTGACGCTCGGCTGGATCACGGTCGTCGCGCATTGGCTGCTGACCGGCGCGCTGGTGCCGGCTTCGGCAAAACTCGTCAGCACGCGCCGGGTCTGCGAACTGGTCACGCCGCGCAACCGGCCGATCCGTCCCGTTGCCGTCGAGATCAGGGACTGGATCATCGCGCAAATGCGCAGCGACATCGTGGCGATCGACAAGCTTTATCCGCGCCTGAAATTGATGGCGGCGAGCTATTGATCATGTTGCCGGCCGTCAGAATGTCGGCGGCGTGCAGGCGCTGATCACTTCGCACGGCTTGTCGCCGACGCAGCGAAACCGATGCGGCCGGCGGCTCTCGAAATAATAGGCGTCGCCGGGCCCGAGAATGCGGCGTTCGCTATCGACGGTCACTTCGAGCCGGCCGGAGAGAATGATGCCGCCTTCCTCGCCGTCGTGCACCAGCGGAATGCGTCCAGTGTCGCCGCCGGGCTCATAGCGCTCTTTCAGGATCTGCAAGCTCCGGCCGAACAGATTGTCACCGACCTGGCGAAACGAGATCTTGCCCTTGCCGATCTCGCTCAATTCGTCGGCGCGGTAAAACGCCTTGCGCGGCTGGTCGGGTTCAAGGGCGAAAAACTCCGCCATCCCCATCGGAATGCCGTCGAGGATACGCTTGAGCGCGCCGACCGACGGGTTCATCTGGTTGGATTCGATCAGCGAGATCGTCGAGTTGGTCACCCCCGAACGCTTGGCGAGTTCACGCTGCGAAATCTTGTTGCGGGCGCGGACGAAGCGTAACCGTTCGCCGACATCTATGCTCATCGCAGCCTCGAGGGGTTGGTTTGGGGTGTTGAGTGTGTTGCGGATCGAACGAATGCTACCCAACACCCTCAGCAAATTCAATGGCTTGGATGGTATCAGAAAAGGACTTGCTGCACATCATCAACATGATGTCGGGTAGGGAAACCGCACAGGAGCGCCCCATGACGATTCACCAGATTCCGAACACCGTGAAGCTCGAATCGTTCTGGATGCCGTTCACGGCCAACCGGCAGTTCAAGGCCGAGCCGCGGCTGTTCGCCTCCGCCTCGGGCATGCATTACACCACCATCGACGGCCGCAAGGTGATCGACGGTTCCGCGGGCCTGTGGTGCGTCAATGCCGGCCACGGCCGCAAGGAAATCGCTGCCGCCGTCGAGCGCCAGCTGATGAACCTCGATTTTGCGCCCTCGTTCAATATGGGCCATCCCTTGGCATTCGACTTCGCCGAGCGCCTCGCCGAAATCGCCCCAACGGGACTTGATCGCATCTTCTTCACCAATTCCGGTTCTGAATCGGTCGATACCGCGCTGAAGATCGCGCTGGCCTATCAGCGCGCCGCCGGCCAGCCGACCCGTACGCGCCTGATCGGCCGCGAGCGCGGCTATCACGGCGTCGGCTTCGGCGGCATGTCGGTCGGCGGCATGGTGAACAACCGCCGCGCCTTCGCGACCCATCTGCCGGGTGTCGACCATATCAGCCACACCCATGATCTCGCCCGCAACGCCTTCGCCAAGGGTCAGCCCGAGCACGGCGCCGAACTCGCCGACGATGTCGAACGGCTGGTGGCGCTGCATGGCGCCGAGACCATCGCCGCCGTCATCGTCGAGCCGGTGCCTGGCTCGACCGCCGTGCTGCCGCCGCCGAAGAACTACCTGCAGCGGCTGCGCACCCTGTGCGACAAGCACGGCATCCTCTTGATCTTCGACGAAGTCATCACCGGTTTCGGCCGCCTCGGCGCGCCGTTCGCCGCCAATTATTTCGGCGTCACGCCTGACATGATGACGACCGCCAAGGGCATCACCAACGGCACGGTTCCCTGCGGCGCGGTGTTCGCCAGCCGCAAGATCCACGACACGCTGATGACGGGGCCGCAGGCCCAGATCGAGCTGTTCCACGGCTACACCTATTCGGCGCATCCGGTGGCCTGCGCGGCCGGTATCGCGACGCTCGACATCTACAAGGACGAGGGGCTGCTGACCCGCGGCGCCTCGATGGCCGATTACTGGGAACAGGGCCTGCATTCGCTCAAGGGCCTGCCGAACATGATCGACATCCGCAATGTCGGCCTGATGGGCGCCATCGAAGTCGCACCGCGCAAGGACGCGCCGGCCGCGCGCGGCTATGATCTGATGGTCGATTGCTTCAACAACGGCCTCTATTTGCGCCAGAGCGGCGACTCCCTTGCGGTGTCACCGCCGCTGATCGTGGAGAAGAGCCACATCGACGAGATGGTCTCGATCCTCGGCGACGCGATCAAGCGCGTGGCCTGATCCTTGCTCTAACTGCGGCATCGACTATCGTGCGGTGATCGAACGATGCCGCGGCAGAAGCATGAGGGATCGTGAAAGTCTTGATTCTCGGCAGTGGCGTCATCGGCGTCACGTCAGCCTACTATCTCGCCAAAGCCGGCCATGAGGTGACGGTCGTCGACCGTCAGCCGCATCCCGCGCTTGAAACCAGCTTTGCCAATGCGGGCGAGGTCTCGCCCGGCTATTCCTCGCCCTGGGCGGGGCCGGGCGTGCCGGTCAAGGCGATCAAATGGCTCCTGATGCGGCATGGCCCGCTGGTGATCTGGCCCAAGCTCGATCCTGTCATGTGGATCTGGGGCCTGAAGATGCTGCGCAACTGCACCGAAGAGCGGTACGCCATCAACAAGCGCCGGATGATCCCGATCGCCGAATACAGCCGCGACTGCCTGCGCGCGCTGCGCGCCGAGATCGGCATCAAATATGACGAGCGTAGCCTCGGCACGCTGCAACTGTTCCGCAAGCAGAAGCAGCTCGACAGCACCGGCGGCGATATCGCGGTGCTCAAGCAATACGGCGTTCCCTACGAGGTGCTGGATCGCAACGGCTGCATCGGTGCGGAGCCGGCGCTGTCGGCCGTCAAGGACAAGTTTGTCGGTGGCTTGCGGCTGCCGCAGGACGAGACCGGCGACTGCCACATGTTCACGCAGGCGCTCGCCGTGGAGGCCGCAAAGCTCGGCGTGCAGTTCAAATTCAACACCACCATCGAGCGGCTGGTCGCCGACGGCGGCAGGATCACCGGCGTCGTCACCAGCGCAGGCTTGTTGCAGGCCGACACCTATGTCGCCGCCCTCGGAAGCTGGTCGACGCGGATGCTCAAACCGCTCAGTATTTCCGTCCCGGTCTATCCCGTCAAAGGCTATTCGATCACGGTGCCGGTGGTCGATGCCGACGGCGCGCCGGTGTCGACCGTGATGGACGAGAGCTACAAGGTCGCGGTCACGCGGCTGGGAGACCGCATCCGCGTCGGCGGCACCGCGGAGATTTCAGGCTATTCCAATAAGCTCGACGCGGCGCGGCGGGCGACGCTCGATCATTCGCTGACCGATCTGTTCCCGCGCGGCGGCGATGTCGGCAAGGCAACCTTCTGGAGTGGGCTGCGGCCGATGACCCCCGACGGTCCGCCGGTGATCGGCCCGACGCGCTACGCCAACCTCCAGCTCAATACCGGCCACGGCACGCTCGGCTGGACCATGGCGTGCGGTTCGGGGCGGGTGCTCGCGGACATGCTCTCGGGCCGCAAACCGGACATCGATGTGAAGGAGCTGGCGCTCACGAGATACGATCACCGGTTTGGGTGATCTCCGAGCTTTCGTCATGGCCGGGCTTGTCCCGGCCATCCACGTCTTTCTTATCTAAGTGAAGCAAGGCGTGGATGCCCGGGACAAGCCCGGGCATGACGACGTCGAGCGCGTAGCCCGCATGAGCGTAGCGACATGCGGGGCCGTGCCGGGAAAAACCCGGATATCGCTCTGCTCATCTTGGCTACCGGCTGGAACTATCTCTGGCGCAGCAGGTTCTGGTAACCGAGGCCCAATCTGTTACTTGCGCAGCGTGGGGCCAGGAGTACTCTGCGGAGAGCCGCCGTCGAGGGAGGGGTTTTCCCGTGATGGAGCCCACTACCAGGGTAGGTAATCGACTGTTAGCTGCGTTGCCGGCGGCAGATTTCGATTTGCTCGCGCCTCACCTCCGCAAAGTGTCGTCCGAACGTGACGTCGTTCTGCTTCGATCGGGAGACCTGGTTGAACAGATATATTTCCCCCTCAGCGGGACGATCGCGTTCATCATGGACATGCCAAACGGACAAACGGTGGCAACCGCGCTCGTCGGGAATGAGGGCGCCGTGGGCATCCTGTCCGCATTGGGACCTACCCGTTCTCCGATCACGGCGGTCGTCCGCGTCGCCGGAACCTCGTTGCAAATTTCTCCGGCAAGATTTCAGGCGGCGCTCAGCCGCAGTTGCGCCATCAGAGACGCGGTCCAGATCCACACCAGGGCGCTCTTGGCGCAACTCCAGCATGTCGCGGCCTGCAACGCGCTGCACTCGGTCGAGGCCCGTTTGGCCCGGTGGTTGCTCCACATCCACGACCGAATTGACGGTGATTTCCTGCCGCTCACGCAAGAGGCGCTTGCGGAGTTGCTTGGCGTACGTCGAACGACCGTGACGCATGTCGTGCACAAGCTACGGACGTTGCGGGCTATCCGGTCCAATCGGCGCGGCCTGATCGAGATTGACAGGCCGCGGCTCGAAGCCGCGGCATGCGAGTGCTACGACGTCATGCGCCGCAGAATCGATCAAATCGTTTCGCCTGAAGGAATGAAGCCTCACATCCCGCCGGTACATAAAATCTTGCGCGCTACAGACCCGCTTTTGGCCAAGGTGGATGTCGCCCAGCGGCACCCGCGAACGCATGGGACTAGCCCGCGGCCAAGAGGCCATTGATGTCAGCCATCTCGCTTGGCTCGTAAACCCAGGCTTCCTTGACCCAGGCATCCCTGGCGAACCATTCGTGATTGGCTTTGCAGAGTGAGCAGAAGGCGCGCGCGAAGAACACCACGCTGCATCGAAATTTTTCAGGGTCCGCCTTGATGCCTGTCGGGATCTCGCGTCCCGTTTGAGGGCACTTGATCATGACGATACCCATCTTGTTTCTCCCTCGGCTGTTGTGAAGATATGGCGGACTAGCGCGGGCGCTTCCGTTCGCTTTCTGACTCTCACGTCGGATTTTTTCGCTACAGGCCGCGACCGCTTTTGCCCGACGGCACGGGCGCTCCATCCGCCATCATGTGCTGGCCCCTTCGTTCGACAATCAACCCGTAGGCATGGGGCTGCCGGTGGACGTCGAAGTTGAAGGTGGTGCGCTTGTAGGAGTTGCATAAATCCAGATCACAGCGCGCCAATGCGATTTCGTCACCTTTGGTCGTGCAAGCTGCGACGATTTCACCTGATGGCGCCACAATGCAGCTACCGCCGATCTGGTCGACGCCCTCTTCGATCCCAGCCTTGGCGACGCCGACGACCCAGGTCCCGTTCTGGTAGGCGCCGGACTGCATCACAAGACGATTGTGGAACAGCGAGAGGTCGTCGTGCTCCGGTGCCGGCGGATTATGCACCGGCGTGTTGTAGCCGATCAGAACCATTTCGACGCCCTGCAGTCCCATCACGCGATAGGTTTCGGGCCAGCGGCGATCATTGCAGATTGCCATGCCGATCGTGCCGTTGAATGCGTCGGCCACGCCAAAGCCGGAGCCGGGCTCGAAGTAACGCTTTTCCAGATGCTGAAATCGGCGCCAGGGCTCGTGTTCGGCGTGGCCGGGCAAATGCACTTTGCGATACCTGGAAATGGTATTGCCGCGCTTGTCAACGAGGATAGCGGTGTTGTGCCGATGGGTTTCGCCGTTCTCGACCGCCAGTTCGGCGTAACCCAGGCAGAATCCGATGCCCAGTTCCCGGGCCAGGTCGAACAGGGCACGCGTCTGCGGACCGGGCATCTCATGCTCGAAGAAGGAATCGATTTCCGCCTGATCCTCCATGTACCAGCGCGGAAAGAACGTCGTCAGCGCCAGTTCGGGATAGACGATGAGGTCGCATCCGTTGGCGTGCGCCTGGCGCATCAACGCCATCAGCCGCGCGACAACCTCGGTTCTCGTTTCGCTTCGGGCGACAGGACCCAACTGTCCCGCTGCGACGTTCACAAATCTTGCCACTGTGTTTCCCTTTGATCCGTTATCGCTCGATCCTCTGCATGCAGAACCCATGCCGCGACTGCGATCGGTGCCGCCTGAGTGCAAGCGCATTCTCGCAGCATGCGTGCGACAAAACAACCCGACGGGCAAATCACTTCCGATTTGCGGAAATCATGTCAAGTCCAAAATTTCCGAAAATCAAAAACATTTCTCTTCCCTTCGAACCAAATCACCGGCACATTCTCACCCATCCCGTCCCACTCAGAGGGACGTCGGCCGTCGTCATGACGAGGGGCGGGTTGCGGTGGACGCTGACGTTGCGATTGACGGTCGCGGCTGATGCGTACGGTGAAAGCGTGTGGTCCTGGCGCCCGTAACGGCGTCAAGCTCTGAGGAAGCTAACGCTTCCGAGGGGTGACGGTGGCAATAGAGGCCGTCTCACCGGGGAGAGCGCGCTATAAGCCGTAAAGCCACTGCGCAGGGAATGTCGGATGTTCTCCGCTGCCCTGTATGCTCATGTGCAGCATTCTTATGCACAATCGCACATGAGACCGCGGGTGCAGCGCGCATCCGGCATTCCCTGCGCCCTCTGAAATTTTGGGGGCGGGAGATTTTCAGCAAGACTCGGGCGCAATGCGTAGCGGGAATGCGAAGGCGTGTGTCACACCCACAATTGTCGTCCCCGCGAAGGCGGGGACCCAGTATCCCCGAGACAGTAGTGATTGAACCGAGAAGCCGCGGCGTACTGGATCCCCGCCTGCGCGGGGATGACAGCGTTGTTGGGGGCCGCACTCTCCCCGTCATTGCGAGCGAAGCGAAGCAATCCATGTCTCGGCAGGGCGGCGCGATGGATTGCTTCGCTGTGCTCGCAATGACGTGGATAGGCCGGTGGGTATGGGTCCGGCCCCCCGTGCGCAATTGCGCAACTAGGCCGGGACGACAGCTACTACGCCGAAACGCAATTCACCCACAGCACAACCGCCTTGGCCTTGTCGGACGGATTGCTGAAGCGGTGCGGGCGGCGGCTGGCGAAACGGAAACTGTCGCCGGTCTTGAGCGTCCAGCTTTCGGCATCGACGGTGAGGTTCATTTCGCCTTCGAGCACGAGACCGGCTTCCTCGCCGTCATGCGTATACAATTCGTCACCGGTGCTGCCGGCGGGTTCCATGTGGACCAGAAACAGATTGAGACGGCCTTCGGAGCCGGAAGGGCGGAGCAACTGCTTGGAGATGCCGGTGCGCCACAAGTTCAACTCGGCGCGCTGCGGTTCGCGGGTGACGATGGCTTCCGGGCCGCTTCCGGCGGTGTCCTTGGCGCCGAACAGTCCGGCGATGCCGACGCCCAGCACGTCGGCGATGGTCGCCAGCACGCGCAGCGAAGGCGAGGAGAGGCCGCGTTCGATCTGGCTGAGGAAGCCGATCGACAGATCGGTGCGGGCGGCGATCGTTTCGAGCGACAGCTTTCGGCTTCGCCGCAACTCGCGGAGGCGCTGCCCGACCGCGACGTCCACCGCGGGCTCGGCCTTGACGGCCTTCTTGTTCATGCGCTTGCCGCCGCTCACGTCAGACCGAGTCCTTCATGTGTATGAAAATCCCGCTTGCGCAATTCCGGGCAATGTGTCCATAATTTCATGGTTGTGAAAATAGGCTTGGACGGCGAAACCTGCAACTGGCTTGTTGAGAAGAGGCACATTCGCCGCCCGGTGCCCAAACAGTTGAGGGGTACGATGCTTTTCAAACGTCTCGTTCAGGCCGCGGCCGCGGCGCTCGTCCTTGCCGCCGCCACGCCTTTGTCGGCGCAGCAGGTGCTCAAGGTGGGCTCGACCCCGACGGGCGTGCCCTTCACCTTCCTCGAAACCAAGTCCAACAGCATTCAGGGCGTGATGGTCGACCTGATCACGGAGATCGGCAAGGACGCCGGCTTCCAGGTCCAGATCGAACCGATGCAATTCTCCGCGCTGGTGCCGTCGCTGACGTCGAACAAGATCGACATCATCTCGGCGGCGATGTTCGCCACCGCAGCGCGCAAGGAAGTGATCGATTTCTCGGAGGCCGTCTACACCTATGGCGAGGGTCTCGTGGTGCCGAAGACCGACGCCAAGAACTATGCCTCGCAGGAAGATCTGAAGGGCGAGGTGGTCGGCGCCCAGGTCGGAACGGCCTTCGTCGATGCGTTGAAGAAGACGGGATTGTTCAGCGAGGTCAAGGTCTACGACACCATTCCTGATATTTTGCGTGATGTGAACGCGGGCCGTCTCAAGGCCGGCTTCGCGGACTTTCCGATCCTCGCTTACAATCTGAAGCAGGGCGCGTTCGGCGAAGTCCGGCTGGTGGATTCCTACAAGCCGGTCACCGTCGGCACGGTCTCGATCGGGGTCCGCAAGACCGACGGGGAATTGCTCGGCAAGATCAACGCCTCGCTCGCCAAGCTCAAGGCCAATGGCGCGCTCGACAAGATTCTCGACAAATGGGGTCTGCAGCCCAAAGCGTCCTGATTGAGGCGCACTGAAGAAGGTATCTTGGACAGGCCTGGCCGGCAACGCGTGATGAACTGATGCAAAATTTCCTGCGCGATGCCGTCGAGTTCATGCCGATCCTGCTGCAGGGCGTCTGGCTGACGGTCGTCGTCACCATCGGCTCGCTGCTGCTGTCGACCGTTCTGGGCCTGCTATGGGCCCTGATGCGGGTCTCCGGCATTCGGGTCCTGTCGGGCCTCAGCGCCGGCCTGATCAACGTGATCCGCGGCATCCCGATCATCGTGCTGCTGTTCTACCTCTATTTCGTGATGCCCGACTTCGGCGTCGCGCTGACGGCGCTGCAGGCCTCGATCATCGGGCTCGGCATTGCCTATTCGGCCTACCAGGCCGAGAATTTCCGCGCCGGCATCGAGGCAATTGACAAGGGGCAGATCGAGGCGGCGCAGACCATCGGCATGGGCTGGTGGCTGACCATGCGCCGCGTGGTGCTGCCGCAGGCGGTCAGGATCGTGCTGCCGCCCTACGGCAACGTCATGATCATGATGCTGAAGGATTCCTCGCAGGCCTCCACCATCACGGTCGCCGAGCTGGCGTTGCAGGGCAAATTGATCGCTTCCTCGACCTTCAAGAACACCAGCGTGTTCACGCTGGTCGCGCTGATGTACCTGACCATGAGCATCCCGCTGATCCTGCTGGTTCGCCATTTCGAGAACAAGGCGAAGCGCAAATGATCGAGCTCAGCAACGTCCATAAGAGCTTTGGTTCCAACGAGGTACTCAAGGGCATTACAGCTTCGGTTGAGAAGAGCGAGGTGGTCTGCATCATCGGTCCGTCAGGCTCCGGCAAGTCGACCATCCTGCGCTGCATCAACGGCCTGGAAAGCTACGACTCCGGCGAGATCCTGGTGGAGGGGGCAAAGGTCGACAACAAGGCGCCGTCGATCGTGGCGATCCGGACCCAGGTGTCGATGGTGTTCCAGCGCTTCAACCTGTTTCCGCACCGCACCGCGCTGGAGAACGTGGTCGAAGGTCCGATCTATGTGAAAAAGGAACCGCCGGCCGAGGCGCTCGAGCGCGGCCGCGCGCTGCTGGCGCAGGTCGGCCTTGCCGAGAAGGCGGACGCCCATCCGGGTCAGCTTTCCGGCGGCCAGCAGCAGCGTGTCGCCATTGCCCGCGCGCTGGCGATGCAGCCCAAGGCGATCCTGTTCGACGAGCCGACCTCCGCGCTCGACCCTGAACTGGTCGGCGAGGTGCTCGGCGTGATGCGAAAACTTGCCGATGACGGCATGACCATGGTCGTGGTCACCCATGAGATGGGCTTTGCCCGGGACGTCGCCGACCGCGTGCTGTTCATCGACGGCGGCGTCATCGTCGAGCAGGGCGCGGCGAAGTCCGTGCTCAACGCGCCGCAGCACGCGCGGACCCAGGATTTTCTGCACCGCGTGCTGCATCCCCTGTGAAACGAATTTGCCGGACCTGATGAACTTGACCCATCAATCCCTTGCCCTGCCGCCGAGCCTCTACGCAGACACCGCCGTTGCGCCGGTCCCGACGCCGCTACTTGATGTCGATAAAAACGTGTCGGTCGCGATCATCGGCGGCGGCTTCGCCGGACTATCGACCGCGCTTCATTTGGCCGAGCAGGGCACCGACGCGATCGTGCTCGAAGCCCAGCAGCCCGGCTGGGGCGCATCGGGCAATAATGGCGGCCAGCTCAATCCCGGCCTGAAGCTCGACCCCGATACGATCGAGGCGACGTTCGGCGCGGATCTCGGCCGGCGCATGATCGCGTTCGGCTACAACACGCCGGTGTTCACGCTCGAGCTGATCCGCCGTCTCGGCATTGAATGCGAGGCGCGGCAGAACGGCACCTTGCGCGCGGCCTATCATCCGTCCAGCACGGCTGGTGTCGAGACCACCGCCGAGCAATGCATCCGGCGCGGCATGCCGGTCACGGTGCTCGGCCGCGACGCCGTCCGCGAAGCGACCGGGACGGATCGCTATCTGCTGGCGATGAAGGACGCACGCGGCGGCGACGTGCAGCCGCTGAGCTACGCGCGCGGTCTTGCGCGGGCGGCGATGGCTGCCGGTGCGGCCGTTCACGGCGAGACCCCGGCGACCTCGCTGCGGCGCGAGGGCGGACGATGGCGCATTGAAACCCCTCGCGCGGTGGTTCGCGCCGAAAAGGTCCTGATCGCCACCAACGGCTTCACCGACGACCTCTGGCCCGACCTGCGCCGCACCATCGTGCCGGTGTTCAGCTCGATCGCCGCGACCGAGCCTTTGCCCGATGAGGTCGCGCGAAAAATCATGCCGACGCGGTCGGTGCTGTACGAAAGCGGGCATATCACCGTCTATTATCGCATCGATGCGTCGAACCGCCTGTTGATGGGTGGCCGCGGTCCGATGCAGTGGATCAAGGATCCGGCGCCGGTCTCATACCTCATGCGTTACGCGGAGCGGCTTTGGCCTGGAATCCGCGGCGCGCGCTGGACGCACGGCTGGAACAGCCGACTCGCCATGACGCCGGATCATTACCCGCATGTGCACGAACCCGGCGTGGGCGCGCTGGCCTATCTCGGCTGCAATGGCCGCGGCGTCGCGCTTGCAACCGCCATGGGGCAACAGCTCGCGAAACGGTTGATCGGCGGCGAGAAGGCCGAGATCGACATGCCGATCACGGGCTTGAAACCCATTCGTTTTCACGCATTGTGGCCGGTGGCGGTCAAGAGCGTGGTGATGACGGGCCGGATCCGCGATCGCCTTGGGCTTTAGGACATGAAGAACATCACGATCGGCGTGATCGGCGCCGGGCTGATCGGGCGCAAACATCTGCGCAAGCTCGCCGAGCGCGAAGATTACGAGCTGGTCGGCATCGCGGACGTGAACGCCGATGCGGTCTCCGCCGAGCACCCCAGGACGCGCGTCTTCGCCGATTACCGCCAGCTGCTGGACGAAGCACGGCCGGAGGCCGTGATCATCGCCTCGCCCAACCAGCTTCATGCCGAGAATGGCATCGAATGCGCCCGGCGGGGCATCCATATCCTGATCGAGAAACCGGTCACAGATACGCTCGATACGGCGGCCACTCTGATAACGGAAGTGCGCAAGGGCGGCGTCAAATCGCTGGTCGGACATCACCGCCGCCATCATCTGCCGGTCAAGACGCTGCAAGCGCTGCTGCGGGATGGCCGGTTCGGGGATGTCGTCGGCGTATCGGCGATCTGGGCGACGCATAAGCCGGCGGATTACTTCAAGATCGCGCCGTGGCGGCGTGAGGCCGGCGGCGGCCCGATCCTGATCAACCTGATCCATGAGATCGATTTCCTGCGCTACACCGTCGGCGAAATCGTAGCCGTCGAAGCCATTGCGTCTAATCGCCAGCGCGGCTTTGCGGTCGAGGATAGCGCCGCCGCGCTGATCGAATTCGACAATGGCGCGCTCGGCACCTTTTTCATCAGCGACAGCGCCGTCTCGCCCTGGACGACGGAGCAGGGTCTGGGTGAGGCGCCGGAATTCCCGTTCAGCGGCGAAAGCAGCTACCGGTTCATGGGCCGCCGCGGCGCGATCGAGTTTCCGGAACTCGTGCAATGGACACAGGCGGGCGACGCGCAGGACTGGAACAAGCCGATCCAGGCCCAGCGCCTCCACGCGCCAACGATCGATCCCTATGTCGCGCAGCTCGATCATTTCCGCGACATTATCCGCGGCACCGCTTCCTCGTTGCAGCCGGTCGAGGATGGCGCGCGGTCCTTGCTCGCAACGCTTGCGATCGCCGAAGCCGCCACCGCCGGGCGGCGCATCGACTTGCGGGACCGGTATGCGGCGCTTTCGCCATAGGTCCGCTGTGAATCAGTGAAAGTTATCGAAGACCAGAGCTAACAATTGGTCCAAATGGTTGAAAACGAAGATGCTTTAGCTCTATCGTGCGGCCCTCGGGACGCGCCTGGGACCTTCCGGAGCTAATCGCATGACCAAACGCTCGATCGCCACGGTTTCGCTGAGCGGCTCGCTCGACGAAAAGCTGCGCGCCATTGCTGGCGCCGGTTTCGATGCCGTCGAGATTTTCGAGAATGACCTGCTGACGTTCAACGGCAGCCCGCGCGACGTCGGAAAACTCTGCCGCGACCTCGGCCTTGCAATTTGCGCGTTCCAGCCGTTTCGCGATTTCGAGGGCATGCCCGAACCGCAGCGCGCCCGCAACTTCGCGCGCGCGGCGCACAAGTTCGATCTGATGCAGGAATTGCGGACCGACTTGCTGCTGATCTGCAGCAACGTTTCACCGGCATCGCTTGGAGGCATCGACCGCGCCGCCGCGGATTTCCGCGCCCTTGGCGAACTCGCGGCTTCGCACGGCCTGCGCGTTGGTTTCGAGGCGCTGGCCTGGGGGCGTCATGTCAATGACTATCGCGACGCCTGGGAAATCGTGCGCCGCGCCGATCACAAATCGATCGGGGTCATTCTCGACAGTTTTCACGCGCTGGCGCCGGGATTTCCGGTGAGCGCGATCCAGTCGATTCCGGCGGACAGGATCTTCCTGGTTCAGCTTGCCGACGCGCCGAAGCTTGGTCTCGACGTATTGTCCTGGAGCCGGCACTTCCGTTGCTTCCCGGGGCAGGGCGACCTGCCGGTGGGGGCCTTCATGGACGCTGTGGCCGCGACCGGATACAGCGGCCCGCTGTCGCTGGAGATATTCAACGATCAGTTTCGCTCCGGCTCGCCGGTCCGCACCGCGACCGACGGGCTGCGTTCGCTCATTTTGCTGGAGGATGAGCTGGCCAAGAGCTCCTCCAAGGCATCGACGCGGAGGCTGCAGCCCAAAGCGCAGAGCCGCGGCGTCGGCTTCGTCGAATTCGCCGTCGATGAAGCCAAGGCGAGGAGCCTGTCGGCGTTGTTGAGCCAGCTCGGCTTTCGCAAGACCGGCTCCCATCGCAGTAAGGATGTCGAGCGCTGGTCGCAAGGCCACATCGAGCTGGTCATCAACTGCGAACCGGACGGCTTTGCGCATTCGCACTATGTCACGCACGGCCCGGGCGTCTGCGCCATCGCGATCGACATCGACGACGCCGGGAAAACCATGGCCCGCGCGGAAGCGCTGAAGGCCCACACCTTCTACCAGCCGGTTGGGCCCGGTGAACTCGAGATCCCCGCGATCCGGGGCGTCGGCGGCAGCCTGCTGTATTTTCTGCAAGCCGCGGGCAAGAACTGGGACACCGATTTCGAACCATTGCGCAGCGATGCCGCGAGCGACCGTCTCGACGCGGTCGACCATATCTCGCAGTCGATGCCTTATGACGAGATGCTGTCCTGGCTGTTGTTCTACACCGGCATACTTGATCTGCAGCGCCTGCCGCAGATGGAAATCGCCGATCCGGTCGGGCTGGTGCAGAGCCAGGCGCTGATCAACGGTAATCAGGGCTTGCGCGTGATCCTGAACGGCTCGTCGGCGACGCGGACACTGTCGGCCCGTTTCATCAACGAATTCTTCGGCTCCGGGGTCCAGCACATCGCATTTTCATGCAGCGATATTTTCACAGCTGTCGCTGATATGCGCTCGCGCGGTGCGGATTTCCTGAAGATCCCGGACAATTACTACGACGATATCGAAGCCAAATACGATCTCGATGCCGCGACGATGACGGCGCTGCGCGACAACCAGATTTTGTACGACCGCGAAGGCGACGGCGAATTCTTCCAGGTCTACACCCACACCTTCGATGACCGGTTCTTCTTCGAGATCGTCCAGCGGCGGGACTACCAGGGATTTGGTGCCGCCAATGCCGCGGTTCGCCTCGCGGCGCAGACGCGGGAGTCGCGGCCCTTGACCATTCCCCGCGCGTGAAAGAATCTAAAGCGCGATCGATCCGATGCTGGCGCCACCGCACACATAGAGCGCCTGGCCGGTGATGAAATCGGCATCGCGGCTCGAGAAGAACATCACGGCGCGCGCCACATCGCTCGGCCGGCCGATGCGGCCGACCGGTATAGAGCGGGCGAGTTGATCGACCTTCGGGCTGCCCTGCGGAATGACTTCGTGGAACATGTCGGTCTCGACCGGTCCAGGCGCCACCACATTGACGGTGATGCCGTGCGCGGCGGTTTCCAGCGCCCAGGTCCGCGCCATGCCGAGCATGCCGGATTTCGTCGCCGAATAGGCGGTGCGGGTGACAGCGCCGAGCGCGGCGCGCGAGGCGATCAGGACAATGCGTCCGAAATGCCGTTGCTTCATGCCTGGCAACGCGGCCTGCACCAGCGTCAAGGCCGCTCCGAGATGAAGCTGGCTGAGCGCTGCGATGTCGTCTGGCGTTACCTGTTCGATCAGATTGGGCCGGATGATCCCGGCATTGTGGACGATGTGCGAAACCTCATGCCGCGCAGCTACATCCCGGGCCGCATCCGCCGTCGCCTTCGGATCGAACAAATCCACCACAACCGGCTCCAGCTTGGCGTGCGTCCAGTCCGGCAAGCGCCGGTCGAGCGAGATGACCTGGTGACCGGCGGCCAGCATCGCCTCGGCGATGCCCCGGCCGATGCCGCCGCTCGCGCCCGTGATGATGGCAACGTTGCTCTCGCTCATGATGTCTCACCCGGCCTTCTGCACTGTCCGCCGCTTCAGCGGACGGGTATCAACACACATCTCGGAGCCGATCGTGGCAGTGACCAGCTCCTTGAGCGCGCCGCGCTGGATCTTCTGCGTCGAGGTCAGCGGCAGCGCCGACACGAACGCGACATAGCCGGGCGCCTTGTAATAGGCGAGGCGGCTGAGACTCCATGCGACGAGATCGGCCGCGATCCGGTTACGCGATGCGGCGTCGGGCAGGTCGCCCTCGCTGACCACGCAGGCGAAGACCTCGTCGCCCCGCACCGGGTCCGGGGCAGGCGCCACCGCAACCTGCCTCACGGCCGGATGCTGCATCAGCACGCTCTCGACTTCGACCGCCGAGATATTTTCGCCGGAGCGGCGGATCACGTTCTTCTTGCGGTCGACGAAATGAAACGCCCCATCCGGACCGCGCCGCACCACGTCGCCGGTGTGAAACCAGCCGCCGTCCCATGCCTCCGCGGTGGCCTCAGCGTCCTTGAGATATTCGCGGAAGAAGCCGTAGCGGGGCGCTGCGCCGGTGTGGCGGACGAGAAGTTCACCGGGCTCATCGACACCGGCGTCTGCGCCGCCTTCAACAACGATGCGGGCCTCGAGTTCGGATCCGAGGCGGCCGAAGCAGCTTGTGCCGGTGTGGCGCGGTTCCGCGGAGGCGACGACCACGGCGCCGGCTCCGGTTTCAGTCATCGCCCAGGCTTCGACCAGAGGAAAGCCGAACCGCGCCTCAAACGAATCGTGCAGCGCCTTGTCGACACCGGCGCCAAAACCGAAGCGAACGCCATGGCGCCTGTCGTCGGCGCTTTCGGGCGCGCCCATCAGCATCGGCGGCATCACGCCGAGATAGTGCACGATGGTGGCGCGGCTATCCCTGACGCTGGCCCACCAGCTCTTGGGGTGGAAACGGTCGAGCACGATCAGGCAGCCGCCGGTAGTCACCATCGCCATCGCGGAATAGGCCATCGCATTCATGTGGAATACCGGCAGCGGCGTCAGCATCCGCTCCGAGCCGTTGTTCAGCGCGATCAGACCGCCGACGGTGGCGTACCAATGTCCGGCATAGAGAAAGTATTCGTTCGGCAGCACGCAGCCTTTGGGCCGGCCGGTGGTACCGGACGTGTAGAGCAGGGCACACTCGCTGTCGCGATCGGGCGTGCCCGGCCGCGGCGCAGAGGCGTGGATTGCCGCCGGTTCGTCATCCGGCCCGACGACAGGAATGTCGCGGCCGATCGCCTTGGCTGCGGCCGCGACATCGTCCTGACGCGATGCAATCACGATCGCCGCGACGATCTCGGAATGGCCGATCAGATATTCCAGCTCCGCTGCACGCATGTCCGGATTGATCGGCACCAGCGACACGCCGATCGCATTGAGCGCAAACCAGTGCAGGAAGAAGCCCGGGCGATTCTCCATGAGGATGCCGACCCGGTGGCCTCGGCCGTAGGCCTTGGCCCGATAGGCGTCGGTCAGCGCTGTAATCCGTGCGAACGCCTCGCCATAGCTGATCTCGCCGGCCGCGATGCCATAGGCCTGCGCAGTCTCGGGCAGCACCGCGAGAAATGGCTGGTCGCCGTGGCTCGCCGCGGCGCGCGCGAAAGCCTCGAAGACGGTTGCCGGAGACTCGATCGGGAGCTGCATCACCGTCTCACATGAACAGCTGAATGTTGCCGAAGGCGGCATCGCAATTGACGATGTCGACCCGCTTCAGCTTGATCTTGAGCGCGCCGTCCACCATGGCCAGGGTGTGCGTGGCCCAGGCTGCGTAAAGGTCCTGCTGGTCGAGGCGCGTCTCGACATAATGCATCGGCGTCCATGTGACATATTCGTTGGCCGCCTCGTTGCGGCTATCGACCTGCGGCGTCTGCAGCACGTGATGACAACGGCTCTTGGGTTTTTGCGAGAAGGTGCGATTGCCCTTGAGCCGCTCGACGCGGATCTTGAGCAACAGCTTGTCCTCGTACATCAGCGACGTCGTCAGCCGCGGATCGGTCTGGCCCCATTCGAGCGGCATCCAGTAGAAGCCGTCCTCGGCGAACAGGTCGAGCCATTCCTCAAACCGGTGCTGGTCGATCAATCGGGTTTCGCGAATGACGAAATCGATCAGTTGCTGGTCGGTGGGCGCGGTCATGGCAGCACTCACATCGACATCGTCATGAATTTCGACCAGGCGCGGAACTGGTTCCGCATCTGCCATTCGGTGGTGCCGTTGGTGACGGCCGTCGTATCCGGTACTTCGGAAGGGTCGTAGAGCCTCTGCAGATTGACCCATTGGTTGGCGTCGACATGCAGGCCTTCCTGCGCGCGTTCGTACATTTCGAGATCGTCATGGCCGACCACAGAAGTGGGGGCGTTGATCAGCCGGTTATACATCAAGGTACGTTCCAGCAGCATGTCGGGCGCATCGACGAGGCGGAAGGTCCAGCTCTCCACCAGCGTCTTGTTGGCCGCGATCGGCTTGAACACGCGAACCAGCTGGATCGGTCCCTTGATCATGATGTTGGGGAAATACACCGTGTTGTGGCGGTTCTCATTGAGAATCGCCTTGGCGCGTTCCTCGCCATGGGCCGCCGCCATTTTCTCGAAATAGCCGGGCACCGCGGAATAGTCGGAATGGATCGAGTGGTGCACGCCGGTATGGCCGTGACCGTTGGGCCAGACGCGGATGCCCATATTCTCGAAGAACTCGTAAGGCGCCATGAAGGGCGCGTAGATCTCCACTGCCATCGGCTTCTTGGCGCCGGGAGGCGCGTTCTTCCACACCTCGATCGCGGTGCCGGCCGAGGATTCATGCGCGACCATGGGATGGCAGGTGTCGGTCTGGTTCTCGACCAGCATTTTCCAGTTGCAATTGTGCATGTAGCGCAGCACGCCGCCGGCGACTTCGAGCCGGCCGGCCGGGGAGCGGTCGACCATGTTGTCGAAGCTCGACAGGCTGTCGCCGAAAAATTCCTCGAAACCAGGACCGACATCGTTGAGCTTTGCAAATACGAAGCCGCGATAATTGTGCACGTGCTTGACCGGGCTCATGCCGCGCCCGGCGTGGCTCTGCTCGACGCCGGTGTTTTCATAGCCCTTCTTCAGGGGGATCGCGAGCAGCGAACCGTCGGTCTTGAAGCTCCAGGCGTGATAGGGACAGCGGAAGAATTTTCCGGTGTTGCCGCAGGATTCGGTGGTGATGCGGGTGCCCTTGTGCGGGCAGCGGTTGTGCAGCACCTTCACGGTGTTGTCGGTGTGGCGCACCATCAGGATCGGTTGGGTGCCGATGGTAGTGCCGTAATAGTCGCCCGGTTTCGCCACCTGGCTGTCATGGCCGACATAGGCCCAGGTGTTGGCGAAGACATGCTCCATCTCGAGCTGGAACACCTCTTCGTCGATATAGACGTCGCGATGCACCTCGGTCTCGCGCACGAGGCCTTTGATTGCTTCGAGATTTCCGCGATATCTGGCCATCAACACCTCCTCAGGAATCAAAGATCGAGCACGAGCCGCGGGCTTTTCGACCGCGAGACGCAGATTTGCATGAGTTTGCCGGCCGCTTTCTCGGCATCGGTCAGGATATAGTCGCGATGGTCGGGCGTGCCTTCGATCACGCTGACCTGGCAGATGCCGCAATCGCCGCGCTGGCAGTCGTGCATGGGATCTTCACCCGCTTCGATCAGCACGGCGAGAATGGTCTTGTCGGGCGGAATAAGGAAGGTCTTGCCGGAATTGTTCAGCACCACTTCGAACGGCTGATCGCCGGCAAGGGGGGCTGCGGTGGCAAAAATCTCGAACCGCAGGCGACCATCAGCCCAGCCGAGATCCTTGGCGCTTTGGATCGCCGCATCGATCATCGGCTTGGGTCCGCAGACGTACAGCGGTTCCTCATCGGTGAGCGAGCTCATCAAGCGCTTCACGTCGAAGATGCCGCTGGCGTCGTCGGTGTGAACGGTCAAATGTTTGCCGCACAACGCTTCCGCTTCGCCGAGAAAGGCGAGCTGGTCGCGCGAGCGGCCGGCATAGATGAAGCGGTAGGGATGCTTGCTGGCGGTGAGCGTCGTTGCCATCGAGAGCACGGGCGTCACCCCGATGCCGCCGGCAAGCAGCACGACCGGTTTCGAGGTCGGCTCCAGCGGAAAATTATTCCGTGGCGCGGCGACCGAGAGGACGTCGCCGACCTTGAGCGCATGCATGAATTGGGAACCGCCCTGGCTCGGCTGTTCCAGCCGCACGCCGAGCCGGTAGGCGTGCGGGCGCGTGGTCGCTGCCGGATCGAGCGAGGTGTTGATCAGCGAATAGGATCGTTCGCCGCCATCGGGCAGGCGCACTTTCACATGCGCGCCGGCTTCCCACGAGGGCAGCGGCTCGCCATGCGGACGGGCGAGCTTGATCGCGCGGATCAACGAGGTTTCTGCGTGGATATCGGTCACGGTGAGGTCGAACTGGTCCATCGTATCAATCACAGAAAGGTTTCAACCGTGGCAAGCGCGCCGTCGAGCGCCTTACCCTCTTCATCTGATAGTGCGGCCTTGCAAAGCCGGCGCAGCCACTCCGCACCGTCAGCGCGGCCGGCGAGACGTGGTGCAACCGCAATCACCCTGTCGAATTTCGAGGCGCCGCGCGCATGGGTGTCGGAATAGCCCTTCACCAGCCGGCGCGCTTCGAGAATGGCGACGGCAAGCTCGTAATCCTTTGCGGCGGTCGTGCGGGCGAGATCGAGCCAGGCATCGCGATGGGCGATTTCACGCTTATGACGCAGCGTGCCGCGGCGAAAACGCTTCAGGCCACCCAGCACGTACAGCGGCAGGAACCACCTGATGGTACCGGTCTGCACGCGTCGCCCGCGATTGACCACGCGATCGAGCGTCTTGCACAGGCCAGGCTTGCCTTCGAGCCAGAGGCCGAGGCCCGCGGGAAGCGTGCCCAAGACCTCTTCCATGCGCGGATGCATGAATTCGGTGGTGTAGACGAGCTGGTCGGGCTTTGCGAGAACCTCGCTGCGGACGCGTTCGAAACGGCTCGCGCGGGTCTTGAGGTCGGCGACGCGGATGACGTCATCATAGGCCATGGCCACGGCGACATGTTTTGCCGCCGCCCGCGTCAACGCAGGATCGCTGCCGCGTTCCAGGCGCATAAAGCCTGCGACGAGGTCGAGGTATTCCCGGCCATAGCCAACGTCCTGAAAATCGACGACCTTGCGCAAGCCTGCAGCGATCATGCCGTGCAGGGACGCGGGAAAAGCCGTGCTTGCGTCGGCGACGAGTGCATCGAAAGCGGCATCGCCGACCGGTGCGAGCGTTGGATAGAGCTTGCCGGCTGAAGCAGGCTTGGGCGGCGCGGGCGGTGTCGCGGATGCGGCATCAGCCTGCGTGCGCTCAAAACCCGCCGCGAACGCGCGCAGGCTCGGTTCGATGCCGATGCCGGCGGCGCGGATGGTTGCTTCATAAGCCTCGCGGCCGAACGGCAGCGCGCCGCTGCCGGCAAGCGCACCGAACAACACGGCCGAGATGGCGCTGCCGGTGCTGTCGGCGAGCGTGGCCATGTCGAAGGCGACGAAACGTTTTGCGGCGGCCCCTGCGGCCTCATAAACCCTGCTGGAATCGCTGATGCCATCGCCGGGCACCAGCTTTTCCTGGATCGCGAACGAACGATGCGACGAGGCGATCAATGTCGTCTTGTCTGGCGTGACGAGACCGCGCTGGATGGCGCGGCCGGCCTCCATCAGCTCGGCGCCGACCACGACGTCGACTTCGCCGGGCACCGGCATCAGCGACAGCACCGGGTAGGCGGCGTCCGCGCGGGCAGGGATCATCTCGAGATAATAGATGGTCGCGCCGGTGCGCTGGGCGACGCCCGGCACCGAGGTGGACTGCGCGATCCAGTTCTGGCTTTCCGCCAGCGCCACGATCCAGTCGACCAGCACGCCGCCGCCCTGGCCGCCCATCGCGAGCACGGCGATCGAAAGCGGGCGGGTCAGGTCGATGGCGGGGGGCTGCAGCATGATGTTCATCCGGCCAGCCCTCAAACCAGCGCGAGACGGCGACGGTCGCGGCGTCGCTGCAGGAAGCCGATGACGCCGCCACGAAGCTTTGCCATGAACTGATCGAAGCCGGTCGGGTTGTGGATGATGTCGGCGCGGTAGAATGACGGGCACAGCACGGCCGCCTCCGCCACTTCACCGCAATTGCCGCAACCGACGCAGCTATTGTCGATCGCGGCGACCGGATCGTCCTTCAGGGGATCGCTGGTGTGCTTCACCGAAAGCGAGGGACAGCCGGACAGGCGGATGCAGGCATGGTCGCCGGTGCAGACGTCCTCGTCGACACCGAAGCGCTCGCGCACGACGCGCTCGCCACCTTTTACGGCCTTGTTGAACAGCGGCTTGATCCGGCGCTGCTTGTTCAGCATGCATTCGGAGGAGGCGACGATGACCTTCGGCCCCTTGTCAGGGCTAGTCAGCGCTTCCTTCAACGTGTCGCGCATTTTGCCGACGTCGTAGGTGCGGTCGATCTGGCGCACCCATTTGGCGCCGATGCCTTTGACGGCTTCAGTGATCGGGTGGTTGGTCGAGCGCGATTTGTTGTCGGCGCGGGACGACAGGATGTCCTGGCCGCCGGTGGCCGACGTATAATGGTTGTCGACCACCAGGATGACGCCGTCATGCTGGTTGTAGACGGCATTGCCGATGCCGCTGCTCAGGCCATTGTGCCAGAAGCCGCCGTCACCCATGATCGAGATCGAGCGCTTGTCCGCCTTCACATTGAACGCGGACGCCGAGGCCGGGCCGAGGCCATAGCCCATGGTCGTCGCGCCGATGTTGAACGGCGGCAGGATCGAGAACAAATGACAGCCGATATCGGCGGCGACATGATGCGGTCCGAGCTCCTTTTCGACCAGCTTCATCGCCGCGAAGATCGGCCGCTCCGGGCAGCCGGTGCAGAATCCGGGCGGTCGCGCCGGCACCACTTCAGCCAGCGCCTTGATCTTGTCGTGCGTCAGGATCGACGGGTCGTTCGGCGCGCGGATATGGTCCGGCAGCACTTCGGGCGCGGCAGCGGTCAGGAATTTACGAACACCGGCCGCCATCACGGCCGCGGTATATTCGCCGCCGATCGGCAACTCGCCCTTGCCGTAGATTTTTGTGGGGACATCGGCCTTGCGCAGGACCTTGTGCAGGGCCTGTTCGATGTAGTCAGGCTGGCCTTCCTCGACCATCAGCACCGCGCGCTTCGACTGGCAGAAGGCGATCAGCTCATCGTCGATCAAGGGGTAGGTCACGTTCATGACGTAGAGCGGAATGCGGGTGTTGCCCCAGACGTCAGCGAGGCCAAGCCCCTGCAGCGCGCGGATCACGCCGTTGTACATGCCGCCCTGCAGGATGATGCCGACGTCGTCGATATCACCCTCGAACACCTCGTTGAGCTTGCGTTCCTTGATAAAGGAAACCGCGGCCGGCCAGCGCTGCTCGATCTTTTCCTTCTCGTGCATGTAGGAGGCCGGCGGCAGCACGATGCGGTTGGTATCACGCCGCGGATTTTCCAGCGCCTGCGCCATCGTGAATGCCGGGCGCTTGTTGTCCTTGGCGGCAAAGCGGCCGTGCACATGGCAGGATCGGATGCGCACTTCCAGCATCACGGGCGTGTTGGTCGCTTCCGACAGCTCAAATCCGTCCTCGACCGCCTTGACGATGGATTCGAGGTTGGGGCGGGGATCGAGCAGCCAGATCTGGGATTTCATCGCAAAGGCGTGGCTGCGCTCCTGCATGATGGAGGAGCCTTCGCCGTAGTCTTCGCCGATCACGATCAACGCGCCGCCGGTGACACCGCCGGAGGCGAGATTGGACAGCGCATCGGAGGCGACGTTGGTGCCGGCGGTCGATTTCCAGGTCACTGCGCCGCGGATCGGGTACATCACGGAAGCCGAAAGCATCGCGGCCGCCGCGGCCTCGTTCGCCGAAGTTTCGAAGTGCACGCCGAGATCGCCGAGAATGTCCTGCGCATCCGCCAACACGTCCATCAGATGCGAGATCGGAGCGCCCTGATAGCCGCCGACATAGCCGACGCCGGACTGCAGCAGCGCCTTGGTGATGGCCAGAATCCCCTCGCCATGGAAGACATCCCCGTTGCCTAGTTTGAGGTCCTGGACCTCTCGGGCGAAAGAGCGTTCAGCCATGACGCATTTCCTTCGGCTCAAGCGACGGCGGCAGATCGGTCAAAATGCTAAGCCGACATATTTTAAGTGTCAAATAATTATGCATTACACGGCACCCCGCTTCAGGCGGTAGCCGGCCGCTTCGCGATCCCAGGTCGATGCGGTCACGCCGCGTTCGCGCAACTCGTATTTCCGGAGCTTGCCGTTCTCAGTCCGTGGCAGGTCCGCGACAAAATCGACAAAGCGAGGCACCGCGAAATAGGGCAGCCGCAGCGCGCAGAATTGCATCAGCTCGACAGGCGGAATCGCCGCTCCCGGCCGCACCACGATCGCGGCCATCACTTCATCCTCGGCAAGTTCCGAGCGCACGGGAAAGACCGCCGTCATTTCGATGTCAGGGTGAGCCAGCAACACCTGCTCAACCTCATAGGACGAGATGTTCTCGCCGCGGCGGCGGATCGCGTCCTTGAGCCGGTCCACGAAGCGGAAATAGCCGTTCTCGTCACGGATAACCCGATCGCCGGTATGGAACCAGAGATTCCGCCAGGCTTCCACGGTCTTCTCGGCCATGCCGAAATAGCCGCTCGCGAGCGCAAACGGCTCGTCGGCGCGCAGGACGAGTTCACCGGCCTCGCCATCCGGCAATTCAACGTCATTGATATCGACCACGCGGGCCTGAAAGCCATCGACGATACGGCCCATGGTTCCCGGCTTCTGCGTTTCCGGCGATGCGCCGATCACGAAATTGGTTTCGGTCGAGCCGTATCCCTCGAGCAGCGCAACCCCGGTGCGTGCAGCAAACGCTGCGCCGAGACCCGCGGGAACGCCCGGTCCGAGTCCGGTGCGCACTCTGTGTCCGCGCTCCTCCGCTCGCGGTTCACCCGTCAGCAGGATCGGCACCATGGCGCCGAGCAGATAGATCACGGTTGCTTCGCTCTGGATCATGGCCGGCCAGAAGCCGGAGGCGGAGAAGCGCGGTTCGAGGACCATGCGCGCGCCGCTGAGAAGCGCCTGCGCAAACGTATTGAGGGCATTGATATGGAACAGCGGCAGGGTTGTGCAAAGCACGTCGTCTGCTGTCAGGCCAAAAATGCGGCCGGAGTGGATGCCCCACCAGTAATATTGCGCATGCGGGCACATCACGCCTTTGGATGGACCCGTGGTGCCGCTGGTATAGATGATGGCGAGCGTGTCGCCGGGGCTGACGGACGCAGCTGCAATCGGAGCGGCGCGCGGCGGCATGACCTCCATCGATGGCACGACACCGTCGGGCAGGGCATCGGCGCCGATCACCCAGATTGAGCCAAGCGATGCCATGCCTTCGGAGACATGGGCCAGGCGTTCGACGAATTGCGCCTCGATCGCGAACAGCCGCGCGCCGCTATTCGACAGGTAATAGCCGATCTGCGGTCCCATCGCGGCGGTGTTGATCGGGACCGCGATGGCGCCGATCCAGCCACAGCCCAAAACTATTTCCAGCATCTCCGGGCGATTGGAGCAGAGGATCGCGACCCGGTCACCGGCCGCAACGCCGGCCGCGCGTAACGTCGCGGCACGGCCGGCCGCGATGTCGCGCGCCTCGCGGAACGTCCATGAATCAGTTGCGCACGAGAGCAACGTCCGCTCGCCATGGCTGCCCGCCTGAATCTCGAGCATGCGCGGCAGCGTCCGGTCGTCCGGTGGTAGCCGAATCATCCCGGGCGCATGGAGGCTCATGGGCGAGACGCTCCTGCCTGACTTGAAGGCACCAGCGCCAGCACCCGCAACGGGCTGCCGCTGCCTTGCTGGATCTTCAGCGGAGGTGCGATCAGCGAGCTGCCGGTCGGCGGCAGCAGGTCGAGATTGGTCAGGCATTGCAGACCATAACGCCCGGCACCGTGCATGTAGTAGTGGCAGGGATAGGGAGGCAGGAAATGCGCCGCCTGACCCGCATCGGTGCCGATGGTTTCGGTGCCGAAGCCGAGCACGTCGCGCTCGTTCAGCAGGAAACGCACGGCGTCAGGATCGGGACCTGGCGTGTGCTGCCCGACCTCATCGAAATTCTGATAGGCCGCCGGATCGGTCTTCTTCGACCAGTCGGTGCGCATCAGCACCCAGCACCGCGGCGGGATCTTGCCGTGCACGGCTTCCCAGGCCTTGATGAAATCCGGCGTCAGCAGGAAGTCGGCATCTGCAGCGGATTCCTTCGAGCAGTCGATCACCACGGCGGGCGCAATGAAATCGGCGACCGGGATCGTATCGGTGGAGCTGTTGGGAAGGTCGCGGCCCGAGACCCAGTGGATCGGGGCGTCGAAATGTGTGCCGGTATGTTCGCCAAAGGACAGATTGTTCCAGTACCAGGCGCCACCGCGTTCGTCGTAACGCGAAATCTCTTCCATGCGGAAGGCGCGGCTCTGGCCTATTTCAGGCGGCATCACGATGCTCGGAAAATCCGGACCCAACGTCTGCGTCAGATCGATGATCCGAATCGCGCCGGTCGCGAGTGCTGCGGTGAAGCCCGCCAGGATTTCAGGGCCTGGCGCTGGATCGTTCGGTTTCATCGGCCAAGCTCCCGTTCCAATGCCTTGGGATTGTCGCGGAAACGGGCGAGCCAGTCCTGCGCGATATCGCCGGGATAGACGTCCTCGACCGATCCTTCGAGCGCGCCGACGATGGCGCGGGCGACTGCGGATGGCGCCAATTTCGGCGGCAGCAGCAGCTGATTCCATTCGTCGTCGATCGGTCCCGGAAAGATGTTGACGACCCTGATGCCGGCGACGCGCATTTCGGCGCGCAGCGCCTGCGCGACCGAGAGCGCCGCGGCCATCGACGCCGAATAGGTCGCGTGCTGCGGAAAATTGGATAGCGCATAGATCGACAGCAGATTGACCCAGGCCACCGCGCTGGTTTCGCCATCAGCGCCACGCGACTGCATGACCGGACCGAACGCTTGCGCCAGCCGCAACAGGCCGAAGCAGTTGGTCTCCATCTCCGCCCGCGCGGTTTCGACGCCGGCGCGGCCGAAAATGCCAAACGTGCGATGGTGCTCTGATGTGTTGATCACGATGTCGACCTTGAAGCCGAGTTCGGCCGCAAGCTCATTGACCGACTTGGTGTCGGTGACATCGAGCGGGACCAGCGTCACCTTGGGCAGTTGCGCAATCGCCGGCCAGCCCGGCGGGTTCTTCCAGGGTTCGCAATGGCCGGCCCAGACGAGGTCGGCGCCGGCCTCCAGCACCGCTTTCACGACAGCCTGGCCGACGGGTGACTTGGCGTCGGTGACCAGCACTTTGCGGAATCTTGGATCCGACGTGAAGTTGCGCAGTTTCGGCTCGTCGGCGAGGGCAGTATTGCCATCATCCGGCTTGGCGACGAGCGCGGCCTGGCCGGCGCGGTCGAGCACGGCCTCCACGATGACCGGCGACGGCGCCGGGCCGCAGCGGGCGTCGAGGTGGACGACGAGGCTGACACCTTCGGCGAGACGGACCAGTCCAAGCCGCCAGGGCATGCGTTCGCGAAAGAACAGTTCCTGGGAATGATGCAACGTGGTCTCGCTGACGAGTTCGCCGCGTCCGCTCATGACAGTCCATTCGAGTTCGGCCGACAGACAGCGAACGCAGGCCTCGCGCGGCGGATATTGCACGGCGCCGCAGGCCGCGCAGCATTGCAGTTCAAGCTTGCCCATCGCCGCGCCGCGAACGAGGCCGAGCGCGATCCGGCTGCGGCGGTCGGGCGGCAGCGTCGGCGCCCGCGTCTTCAGGATCGGGTTCTTGCGCTTCGGCCGTTTGATTGTTTCACTCATCATCAAGTCCCAATCATGTTGCGGCGAGAATGGCGGCACCGGTGCATAGGCCCCGGTCGAAGTTGATCATGCCGAATCCGGAGACCAGCGCATGACGCGCGTTCTCGACCCGGGCGCCGAGCGGCTGTCCGGTGACCTGCCGGAGCGCTTCGACGATCCCGAGCGTGCCGCCGGCGGCGCCGGCCTGGCCGACAGATAATTGGCCACCCGAGGTGTTGAAGGGAAAGCTGCCATTCGCCTCGAACGTGTTGCGTCGAATGAAGTCCGGCCCTTCGCCCTTGCCGCAGAATCCGAGATCCTCGATCTGCAGCACGCAGATCACAGGATAATCGTCATAGGCCTCGAGCAGGTCGATGTCTTCAGGCCCGATGCCTGCGCTTTCGTACAGGCGATCGCGGTCCATCGCCCAGCCGCCGCGGTGCTGCACGGGATCATCAGGGAATGCGTTGTGCCGCTCGATGGCACCTCGCAGCCGCGCGTGCGGCAATCCGAGGCGCCGGGCCCGATCCTCGCTCATGACAAGAAATGCCTCGGCGCCGGCGCAAGGCATCACGCAATCGAACAGCCGAAGCGGGTCGGCCACCGGCCGGGCGTTAAGATATTCGTCCAGCGTCAGCGGTTTCTTGAACAGCGCATGGGGGAACTGCAACGCGTTCGAGCGCTGCGCGACGCAGAGCTTGCCGAAATCCTCAGGCTTCGCGCCATAGGTGCGCATGTAATAGGCTGTGAGGAAGGCGAAACTGGTGTTCGGCCCGCCGGCGCCATAGGGATAGACCGCGTCCTGCGCGAACATGCTGAAGGTCGCCGTGCTGAGCCGGAAGCTGTCGACATGGTTGGTGTCGCCGGCGATGCAGGCAACGATCTCGGCGTCACCCGCCTGAACCGCGCGCGCGGCGCGGCGGAGGCTGACAATGCCGGAAGCGCCACCCATCGGCACGTGATCGAGCCAGCGTGGCGAGAGGCCGAGATGCTGGGTCAGGCCGACGGCGCTGTCGGGCGCCAATGTAAAACTCCCCACGCACAGGCCGTCGATTTCGTCCTTGGAAATGCCAGCGCCATCGACCAGGGCCTTGAGCGCGCGGGCGATGAACCAATGCGCGCCGCGGATGGAGAAGCGCTCATAGGGCACGGTGACGGGTACCGCGACGGCGACCCCGTCGTAATTTGCGATGCGGTTTGCCATGGCGGTCAATGCCCTCCGCCCAGATAAGTTGCCTGCACGCGGGTATCGCCGAGCAGGCTAGCGGCTTCACCATCCAGCACGATTTCGCCGGTTTCCAGCACATAGCCGTAGTCGGCGATTTCGAGCGCCGCCTTCGCATTCTGCTCAACCAGCAGGATCGAGACGCCGGCATCGCGCAGGCCAGCGACGATGCGCAGGATGTCGCGTACGATCAGCGGCGCGAGGCCGAGGCTGGGTTCGTCGAGCATCAGGAGACGTGGCGCCGACATCAGCGCGCGGCCAAGCGCCAGCATCTGGCGCTCGCCGCCGGAAAGCGTGTCGGCGCGTTGCGCGCGACGCTCGGCGAGGCGTGGAAAACGTCCATAGGTCTCCTCAAGCGCGCGGGCGACGAAGGCACGATCCGAACGGCGCGGGTAGGCGCCGAGCACGAGATTGTCATAGACCGTCAACTCTCCGAACAATTCCCGCGTCTCGGGTACCAGGCAGAAGCCGTGCTCGACGCGCGCCTCGACGTCCAGCTTCAACAGATCCTGGCCCTCGAAAATCAGCCGGCCGCGCGATGGCAAAAGGCCGATGGTGGCCGCAAGGAGCGTGGTCTTGCCCGCGCCGTTCGGCCCGATCACCGTGACGATCTGGCCTCTCTGCAGCGACAGCGACACGCCGCGCACGGCTTCGACCTTGCCGTAAGCCACATGAAGATCTGTTATTTCGAGCATCGCGCTCATAATACGCCTCCGAGATAGGCTTCCTGCACCTTCGGATCGGCGCGGACCGCTGCCGGATTTCCCTCGACCAGCTTGCAGCCGAACTCCATGACCACCAGCCGGTCGACCAGGCCCATGACGAAATCCATGTCATGCTCGACGATCAGGATCGTGACGCCTTCATCGCGGATCTGGCGCAAGACCTTGGCCAGCGCTTCCTTCTCGGGCGGCCGCAAGCCTGCGGCCGGTTCATCCAGCACCACCAGCACGGGATCGGCCGCCAGCGCGCGGGCAACTTCCAGGATGCGCTGTCCGCCGAGCGGAAGGTTACCGGCGAGTTCGTAAGATTTGTCGCCGAGGCCGACGCGCTGCAATTGCCGCTGGGTCTCGTGCAGCGTTCGCCGCTCTTCGGCGCGATCGAGGCGAAGCGCGCTCTTCAGGAAACCGGTCGCGGTGCGCGCATAGGCGCCGAGCGCGACGTTGTCGATCAGGCTCATGTTGGGCCGCAGCTTCACGTGCTGGAACGTGCGCGCGATGCCCATGCGTGCGATTTCCATCTGTGGACGGTAGGTGATGTCCTCGCCCAGGAAACTGATCCGGCCGGCGTTGGCCTGCAACGCGCCGGTCAGGAGGTTGAACATCGTGCTCTTGCCGGCGCCGTTCGGACCGATCAGGCCCAGGATCTCGCCGGCCTTGAGATCAAAACTCACCTTGTTGACGGCGGTCAGTCCGCCGAAGGTCCTCACGGCATTTTCGACGCTCAGAATCAGCGCGCCATTTTCCGGCAGCGCGCGGCGCGGCATCGCCTCGGCGGCCGCGGGTGCCGGGCGCGTTCCCTTGGGCAGGCGCTTGGCGATGAACGCGATGAGGCCACCCCGGGCGTTTTGCAGCAGCAGGACAAGCAGAACGCTGAAGGCGATGATCTCGAATTGCGCCGGGTTCTTCGTCACCAGCGGAAGTACATCCTGCAACCAGTTCTTGAGCAGCGTGATCAAGGCGGAGCCGGCAACCGCGCCCGCGATATGGCCGGCACCGCCCGCCATCGCCATCAGCAGGTATTCGATGCCGGGCTTGACGTCGAAGGGAGCCGGGCTGATGAACCGGTTCATGTGCGCATAGAGCCAGCCGGCCAGTCCGGCGAGCAGGGCAGCAATCACGAAGGTGACTAGGCGAATTCGGAAGATGTTGACGCCGAGGCTTGCGAGCAGAACCCCGCCGCCACGCAGGCTTCTGATGGCGCGGCCCTCGCGGGAATTGAGCAGATTGGCGCTCGCCAGCATCGCGAGGCCGACCATCAGCCAGATCAGATAGAAGATCATTTGCGAGGAAATCAGTGAGACCGACGCGATGGTGATCGGCGGGATGCCGGCCATGCCGGTGTTCTGCCCGAGGCCCGGGACGTTGCCGAACAGGAAATAGATCGAGATGCCCCAGGCGATTGTGCTGAGCGAGAGAAAATGCCCGCCGAGCCGCAGCGTCAGCGCGCCGATCGCCAGTGCCGCAAGCCCGGTCATTGCCAGCGCCAGCAGCAATCCGACCCACGGCGACAAATCGAGCGTCACGGTGGCCCAGGCCGTTGCATAGGCCGCGATGCCGACAAAGGCGGCTTGCCCGAACGACGTCATGCCGCCGATGCCGGTCAGCAGCACCAGCCCGAGCGCGACCAGCGCGGAGATGCCGATATAGTTGAGAAGCGTAATGGCGAAGCTGCCGAGCAGTGCAGGGGCGACCAGCAGGGCGATGACGGCGGCGCTGATCAGGCCGATGCGAAGCGGCGTGCTCAGCACGATCGCGTCGGGCATTTCCATTTCCTCGCCTTCCTCGTCGGCATGCCCGGCCGATTTCCAGGACTGCCAGAGCAGCACCGGGATCAAGAGGCCGAACACGATCACTTCCTTGTAGGAACTGCTCCAGAACGAGGCGAAGCTTTCCATGATGCCGACGAACACGGCGCCGAGCGCTGCGATCGGATAGCTGGTGAAGCCCCCGATGATGGCGCCGATAAAGGCTTTCAGCCCGATCATGAAACCGGAATCGTAATAGATCGTGGTAGTCGGGCCGATCAGGATGGCGGAGACGCCGGCGAGCAGCGAGGCAATGAAATAGGCGATGGTGCCGGTGCGTGCCGGCCGGATACCGACGAGCCGGGCGCCGATGCGGTTGACCGCGGTGGCGCGCAGCGCCCGGCCCGACATCGACCGCTCGAAGAACAGGAAGAACAGCAGGCTGAGCAGGGCGGCGGTGACCAGCATCAGCAGCACCTGCGCCGATACGATGACGCCGCCGAAGCTGTAGATGCCATTGACCAGTGGACGAATGCGGAATCCTTCCGCGCCGAAGGCCATCAGGCCGAGGCCACTGATCGCGAAATGAACTGCCAGCGCGATGATGAGCAGGACCAGCACGGAAGCATCGGCGGCGGGCCGGAACGCGATGCGGTCGAGCAGCGGGGCGATCGGCAGCACGAGCACCAGCGCAAGGACGATCTGCACCGCCTGGGGCAGGGCGTACGATGCGGCGACCCAGGCCAGCACGCAGGGAATAAGCGGCAGCAGGCCATACATGAAAAACGAACGCGGGATCCGCGCGTGTTCACCTGATCGGTAGTGACTGGCGGCATCGACTACGGTCGCGATGACGGCCAGGATCGCGACCACCCAGATCGTGCCCGGCACCCGGCCAAGTTCGAACGCGGCGATCGAGAGCACGCAGAACGCGGTGATATCGCCGAACGGCACGAACACGACGCGGGTGACCGAAAAGATCAGCACCAGGCCGAGGCCCGCCAGCAGGTAGATCGCGCCATTGGCGATCCCATCGAGCAGCAGAATGATGGCGATTTCAGTCGTCATGCGATCCAGCACCTTGATTAGTCAAGTTAATACATTAAATTGCTGTTTGAAATTGATATTTGAGGAGGCATTCTGTGGCCAAAAAACAAGCAAGTTCGGCGCAAATATCGGCAGTATTCACGGAGCCTGTCGCCGAAATTTCGCCGATCGAGCAGACCGTGAACGCGTTCGAATATGCCGCCTGGCATTTCGGTTCGGCGTTCGCGCGCTGGCGGCGCGACTGTCTCGGGGCCATGCCAACGAACGCGCTGGGCGGCACGGAGGCCTCGATCCTGCACGTGCTTCATCTCAATGGCACGCCG
The DNA here is from genome assembly GCF_018130165.1 of Bradyrhizobium sp. JYMT SZCCT0180. Taxonomy (GTDB): domain Bacteria; phylum Pseudomonadota; class Alphaproteobacteria; order Rhizobiales; family Xanthobacteraceae; genus Bradyrhizobium. Next base: position 104,530 of record NZ_JAFCLZ010000010.1, read on the forward strand.
AAGGGCCTGAGCGATGTGGCGCGGCTTCTGCACCGCGATGACCTTGCCAATCTGCAATACGGACTGAAAAAGCTGCTTTCGCTGGGCTTTATCGAGAAAGCCAGCAATGGAGCCTCGCGCCGCAACACCACTTACGTGCCCACCGAGTCCGGGCGTGCGATCGTCGACGCTTATCTGCAGCACCGGCGCGATACTCTGGTGCGTCTCGTCGGCAGTATGTCCGGTACCCAGGATGCGCTGCAGCAGGCGACCTCGATCCTTCACGTGATGACCGGTCTCTACGATCAGGCCAGCACGATCCTGTCGAGCCAGATAGGCGACACCCTCGGCCTTCGGCCATAAGGCATGAATTGCAACTTTAATCGGTAAGTTGATCATGTGAATTGCCTCTTGACTGAGGCCATACTGCACGCTTTTATATTTTATGTCTAAAACAATTTTTGTCCGGAATGGCGGATGGCGCGGCTGTGAACAATAAATCAAGCCACGACGCGGGGATGAAGCGGCGGCCATGCCGCCGTCGGCCTGCCATCGCTCCGGTCTCTCACTTCTTCAGTAGCCCGGCCCCCGTCGACTGACCGGCGGCCCCAACAGGAGGTAGCGACGATGAGCAGACAGATGATTTCGCGCCGAAACGTTCTCGTCGGCGGTGCAGCACTCTCCGGTTTCGTCGCGGCTCCCGCGATCCTTCGGGCGCAGTCCGCCCCCATCTCCGTTGGCTTCGTGACGGGTCAGACCGGACCGGGCGCCTCCATCGGCATTCCCTATTCAAGGGGAATTGCCGCTGCGATGGCTTACCTCGACACCATCGAAGGCCATAAGATCAGGCTGGTCCAGATGGACGATGGCGGCGATCCATCGGCTTCCACGCGCAATGCCCGCAAGCTGGTCGAAGAAGAAAAGGTCGACCTGTTGATCGGAACGTCAGGCCTGCCTGGATCGGTCGCGATGGCGGCGGTCGCCGGCGAGCAGAAGGTGCCGTTCGTTTCCATCTCGCCGCTTCCGCCGACAGCGGGCAAGGGTGACGGCGGCTTCTGGGCGATTTCGATTCCGCAACCGCCGCCGCTGATGGTCGCGGCGGTGGTCGCGCAAATGCAAAAAGCCGGCATCAAGAGCCTCGGCTATATCGGCTTCAGCGACGCCTGGGGCGATCTTGTCTACAACGCGCTGTCCAAGACGGCCGCGCCCATTGGCATCAAGATCCTGACGGACGAACGCTATGCGCGTCCCGATACCACGGTGACCGCACAAACGCTCAAGATCATCGCCGCCCAGCCTGATGCCGTCATGACCGGCGGTTCGGGAACGCCGGGAGCGCTGCCGTTCCTGGCGCTGCGCGAGCGCGGCTTTCGCGGCCCGATCTATGGCACGCATGCCCTGATCAACCCTGACTTCATCCGGGTCGGCGGCGCAGCGGTCGAAGGCGTTCTGGCGCCAACCGGCCCCGTGATCGTCGCCGAACAATTGCCCGACAGCAACCCGGTGAAGAAGGTCGGTCTGGAATTCCGCGCCGCTCACCTCAAGGCCAACAACGTGGCCTCGACCGATGCCTTCTCGGCCTATTCCTTCGACGGCTGGCTGGTTTTCGCCGCCGCGGCCAAGCGCGCGCTCGCGTCGACACCGCCCGGGACGGCTGCCTTCCGGTCGGCGTTGCGCGATGAGCTCTACCGCACCAAGGACGTGGTGGGCTCGCATGGCGTCTACAACTATACCCAGAACGACAATTCCGGTGTCGACGAACGCGCACGCGTCATCGTCACGCTCGAGAAGGGGGCGTGGAAGCTGCTGGCCTGAGCCACGGGCCCGGCGATCGCGCCGCATTCATCAAACGCCGCGCCGTCCGCATGACGCGCGCGGAAGGAGACGCCTGCCATGAAGCCGATCCGCATCTGGTATCAGAGCTACGTCGATTACGAGAACGGCAAGACCTATTGGGATCGTTTGCGCAAACATCTCGATGACATTGTCGAGCCCGGTACCACGATCGACATCAAGGGCATTACGCCGCACGATTCCTATGCCCACGCGATCGTCGAATTTCGTTGTGCGCGCGAAGTGATCTGCAATGCGGTGCGGGCCGAGCGCGAGGGATACGGTGCCTTCGTGATCGGCCACTTCCAGGATGCCGGTCTCTACGAAGCGCGCTCGGTGGTCGATATTCCGGTGCTCGCACTTGGCGAATCGTCGATGCTCCATGGCTGCCAGCTCGGCCAGCGCAGCGGCATCATCACGATCAATCCGCGCTACATTCCCTGGTTTCACCACCAGATCACCAAATACGGACTGGAACGCCGGGTTGCGGGCACCCACGCCATGACGTTCGAGCCGGGGCAGATCCTGAAGGCCTATGAATCGGAAGCGCTGGCGCGTGAGGTCGAAGAGCTGTTTGCCGAACAGGCGCGGCCGCTGGTGGCCAAGGGTGTCGAAGTGCTGATCCCGGGTGGCGGCATTCCGATGCTGCTGTTTGCCGCGCTTCGCAATCACGAGATCGACGGCGCGCCTGTCATCAACGGCATACCGATCGTGGTGAAGATGGCTGAAATGGCGGTAAAACTTCGCCGTCTCACCGGCCTCGGCGTCAGCCGTGCGGGGGAATTCGTCAAGCCGCCCGCTGAAATCATCGAGGAGTTCATGACGCATCCGAAGCTGGGTTAGCGAGTTTCCCACACCGCGAATTCGGGGGCCTCGTGGTTCGAGACGCGCGGCTTTGCCGCGCTCCTCACCATGAGGGTTTAAGATCGCATGCTGAGCCGCCAGACCTCATCCCCGCGTGAGCGTAAGCTCATCGCTGGAGGAGCGCGAAGCGCGTCTCGAAGGATGAAGCCGCCGAACTGGAGTAACCTAAAGCTCCGTTCTTACTTTCCAAAGCTCCGGAAACAGTTCGACCTCGAGCATCTTGCGCAAATAGGATACGCCCGATGTGCCGCCGGTGCCGCGCTTCAGGCCGATAATGCGCTCGACCGTCGTGACGTGGTTGAAGCGCCAGCGACGAAAATAGTCTTCGAAATCGACCAGCTTTTCGGCCAGTTCGTACAGCATCCAGTGTTTGTCGGGAGATGCGTAGACGGTCTTCCAGGCTGCCAGCACCTTGTCATTCGCCGTCCGCGTCGTGCGCCAATCCGTTCGTTGCGCATCTTCGCCGATGTCGAAGCCATTGCGCGCCAGAAGAAGCAAGGCTTCGTCGTAGAGACCGGGCTCGCCGAGAATTTCTTCGAGTTTCGCGATGACGTCACTGCGGTGGGCATGAGGGCCGAGCATCGCAACATTGCGGTTGCCGGCGAGGAACTCGATCGCGCGGTACTGGTACGACTGGAATCCCGACGATTGACCGAGCTGACCGCGAAATTCGGTATACTCGCTCGGCGTCATCGTCCGCAAAACGTCCCAGGCGCCCGTGAGCTGTTCGAAGATTCGGGCGATGCGCGACAGCACCTTGAAGGCGTGCTGAAGCTCGTCGTTGTGGATCGCCTTGATGGCGGAGCGGATCTCGTGGATCGCCAGCTTCATCCAGAGTTCGGAGGTCTGATGCTGTATGATGAACAGAAGTTCGTCATGCGCACCCGAAAGCGGTTCCTGCGCGTCCAACACGCGTTCCAGATGCAGATAGTCGCTGTAGGACATCCGCCCGTCGAACGACATCTGGGCGCCCTCGCCGGAGGGGTCGTAAGGTTTTTCGGTCATGTCACGACAGCCATTTTGCGATACTCCGCGGCATCCCAGCGGCGATTGTTCACGACGTCCTCGATCGCATCGACCGCCGCGCGAACCTCGGCCTCACCGATATAGAGCGGCGTAAAGCCGAAGCGGATAGCGTCAGGAGCCCGAAAATCGCCGATCACGCCGCGCGCGATCAGCGCCTGCATGATCGCGTAGCCGTTGGCGTGGCGAAACGAAACCTGGCTGCCGCGCTTGTTGCCATCCCGCGGCGAGGCTAGCGTCAACTCCGGACAACGGCCTTCGACTTCGCGGATGAACAGGTCCGCCAGCGCAATCGACGCCTTGCGGACCTCGTTCATGCTGACGCCCTCCCAGACATCGAGCGCGGCGTCGAGTGCGGCCATCGCAATGACGGGAGGCGTTCCAACCCGCATCCGCTCTATGCCGGCGCCGGCCCGGTAATCGAGATCGAAGGCAAACGGCGCCTGGTGCCCCAGCCATCCGGAAAGGGCGGGCCGTGCCGTGTCGGCATGTCGAGGTGCGACATAGATGAAGGCCGGCGCGCCAGGGCCGCCATTGAGATATTTGTAGGTGCAGCCGACCGCAAAATCTGCCCTGGCGCCTGACACGTCGACCGGAATGGCGCCCGCGGAGTGGGCGAGGTCCCAAACCGTCAATGCGCCGGCGGCATGCGCTTTCTGCGTCAGTGTCTTCATGTCGTGCAAGCGGCCGGTGCGATAGTCGACCTCGGTCAACATCAGCACCGCAATCGTTGCGTCGATGGCGTCTTCGACTTCCTCGGGGGCGACAATTTTGAGCTGATATCCGCGGTCGAGCGATCTGAGCAGACCCTCTGCCATGTAGAGATCGGTCGGAAAGTTGCCGTTGTCGGACAGGACCACACGCCTGCTGGAATTGAGTTCGAGCGCTGCGGCAAGCGCCTGATAGACCTTGATCGACAGGGTGTCGCCGATCACCACGGTACCCTCGGGCGCGCCGATCAGCCGGCCGAGGCGGTCGCCGATACGGCGCGGCTGATCCATCCAGCCGGCGCTGTTCCAGCCCCTGATGAGCTGATTTCCCCATTGCTCGGACATCATGCCGCGGACGCGATCGGTCGCCGCAACGGGCAGGGGACCGAGCGAGTTGCCGTCGAGATAGATGATGCCATCAGGCATATGGAACAGGGATCGCGTTCGCGTGAAATCGGTCATCATCGGCCTCATTCGCTGAGCTAGATACTCGCATGGCGGCGAAACGTTTCAAGCGCAGAAGTTATATGCCTAAAATACTTTTGGACTTGTCCTGCGGGCGGCCGATGTGAGTAGATGTTGTCGAACAGAATCCTGATCGTAGGCGCCTGCGCCGGCTACTCAAGACCAAACGGAAAACCGACCCGCATGATCTTTCATCAGATTTCCGACTGGAACGACGCCTACGCCAACGGTCCCAACATCCCCGGTGGCGAACGCTGGCCGGCGGCCTGGGTGCAACCCGCCCAGACCTATCGCGATGAACTAGGGGCTAGTGGCCGCGCGACGCTTGATATCGGCTATGGCGAGCGGCCGCGAAACCGCTTCGATCTGTTCCGTCCCGAGGGCCAGCCCAAGGGTCTGGTCGTTTTCGTCCATGGCGGTTTCTGGCGCGCCCTTGACAAGAGCTTTTGGTCACACCTCGCGCGCGGCGCCGTCGAAAGCGGGTATGCGGTGGCGATGCCTTCCTACACGCTTTGTCCGTCGGTTCGCGTGGCCGATATTACGCGCGAAATTGCCGCCGCGATCGCGCAGGCGGCCTCGATGGTGGAAGGCCGGATTTTCCTGACAGGCCACTCCGCAGGCGGGCATCTGGTCACGCGCATGATTTCGGCGACTTCGCCGCTGTCGGAGCCCGCCCGCGCGCGCATCCGCAATACCGTCTCGATCTCGGGCGTCCATGACCTTCGCCCAATGCTGAAGACCGCAATGAATTCCGATCTGCGGATCGACGACGCCGAAGCGCAAACCGAAAGCCCCGTGCTGTTGCGGCCTTTGCCTGGCGCCCGGGTAACTTGCTGGGTGGGCAGCGCGGAGCGCCCGGAATTCGTCCGCCAGAACGCCTTGCTAGCCAATATCTGGACCGGGCTCGGCGCGCAGACCTGCACGATCGAAGAACCCGGCCGCCACCATTTCGACGTCATCGACGGCCTGGCCGACCGGAATCATCCGCTTCTCCGGACTCTCCTGGCCGATGCCGCGTAGCCTGCGCTTGGTGGGTTATCTGGTGCCGTAAGCGCGGTCGCCGGCGTCGCCGAGACCAGGCACGATGAAGGCATTGTCGTCCAGCCCCTGGTCGATCGCGGCGAGCCAGATCGGAACGTCCGGGTGTATGCCGCGCATGCGCTCGACGCCTTCCGGCGCGCCGATCAGGGACACCAGTCGGATGTCGTTGGCGCCGCGCTCTTTCAGCCGGTCGACCGCGGCGACGGCGGAGTTCGCCGTTGCCAGTATCGGTGAAATCACGATCACCAGTCGCTCGTGCAGATCGCTCGGGGCCTTGAAGAAATATTCGACGGCAACGAACGTTTCCGGCTCGCGGTAAAGGCCGATATGCGCGATACGCGCGGTCGGCACCAGATCGAGCATGCCGTCGGCAAAAGTAATGCCGGCGCGCAGTATCGGCGCGAACACCAGCTTCTTGCCCGCGATCTGCGGCGACTTCATGTGCGCGAGGGGTGTTTCGATTTCGACGTCGGCCAGCGGCAGGTCACGCGTGACCTCATAGCAGATCAGCATCCCGATCTCCTTGAGGAGTTCGCGAAACGACTTGGTCGAAATGTCTTTTCTCCGCAACAGCGTGAGCTTGTGCTGTACCAGCGGGTGACTAACGATCGTGACGCCGTCCATGTTGCTAATCCCAGATCTAGAAAACAGTGCCGTCGCTGATAATCTTCACCGGCGGCGAAGCGTCGGCGCGACGTTCGCGCGCCAGCAATCGACCCGCCGCCCAGGTGCCGCCCTCGAGAATTTTTGCCAATGGCATCGAGGTGGCATCGACTTTGAGCCGGTGCCGCAGCCCATCGGCGATGCGGTCAAGCAGCGCCACCGTCAGCGCACGCCATTCCACGACCAGCGGTGAGGCGACCTCGTGTTCCCTTTGCGCGGATTGCGGATCGCGAAACGCGAGCACGCCGATATCGATGAACAGTCCGCCATTGCGATATTCAGCGAGGCCGGTGAGGCCATCGATATCGGTCACGGTGATCCCAGCCGTTTGCAGCGGCTCGATCAGGGAGTAAGCCAGCCATTGCGAGAGCTTGTGCAGCGGCACGAGTCCATTAGTCGCATCAGCTGTCGTCAATGCCGGATGCTTCCAGCAGTCGCCGAGCGGGATTCCTCCCAGTGTCAGCCGCGATGGCCAGATTGGGCCGAGCTGTTGCAGCAACTCCGCAAGAATGGTTGGCGCGGGAAGCTGTCCGCCGTAGGCGAGTTTCGCCAACCGATCGAACAGGCCGCCGGGCCGCGGCGTGTCCTGGCTGCCGAACACATCCGGCTTCGAGACCACCAGCCGGCCCAGCCGGCGCAATAGCTCAGCGCGACCGTCCATCGCGACCATTGGATTGGCATCCGAGACCTGCATGCCACGCTCGAGGTCGGCGACATCAAGATTTGCAAGGATCTCGCCATCGGCGCGCAGCGGCTCCTGCGGATCGGCCGAGAAAGCGCCGCCGGCGAACATCGCGAGGCTGGCGAGCCCCAATCCTTCCGAACGGCCGATGTCAGATCCGGTTTTCGGATCGTGGTAGCGCCACGACGGTCCGGCGCCGGCATCGAGGAAGACGCTGACGATCGCCAGGTCGAATTCGGCCCGGGCGCGGGCCGCCCGACCGAGCCATTTGGTCCGGCCGGCGATATCGGCCCAGCGATTATCCCCATTGGCGACGAAGTGCCGCCAGCGCGAATGAAAGGGAACGTCGAAGGAGGGATAGGCCTTGCGCGTCGTCTCCAGCACCAGATCGACGGCGCTGTCCATGCGATCGAGGTGAACACGGAAATTCGGCAGCTTGTCGTCAAGGCCGATTGCGAGCATGCGATGCGCCCGCTCACGGACCGCGCTGGCGTTCAGCAATGACAATGCAGCCGAAATCTCCGGGTTTGCGGGGGACACTGCCGTCCTCAATATTTTTCGAGCGGGCGGCCGACCGGATTGTCCGGGCTTTCCTGCGGCTCGGGCGTGTAGTAGCCGGCGGCCTTCTTTGCCGCGATTTCCACATGCGCGTCGGCCGGGATCATGTCGTCGGGGATGGGCACACGCTCGACGATTTCGATGCCCTGGCCGGTCAACGCATCGTGCTTCATGTCGCTCATGGACACGAAGCGGTCGATCCGCTTCAGGCCGAGCCAATGCACCACATCCGGCATCAATTGCTGGAAACGGGCATCCTGCACGCCGGCGACGCATTCGGTGCGCTCGAAATACTGGGCCGCGGCATCGCCGCCCTCCTGGCGCTTGCGTGCATTATAGACCAGGAATTTTGTGACTTCGCCGAGCGCGCGGCCTTCCTTGCGATTGTAGATGATGATGCCGAGACCGCCGGTCTGGCCGGCGCGCGCGCATTCCTCGATGCCGTGAATGAGGTACGGGCGGCAGGTGCAGATATCAGAACCGAACACGTCAGAGCCGTTGCACTCGTCATGTACGCGGCAGGTAATCTTGGTGCGGTGGTCTGGCAGCTTGGTGACGTCCCCGAACAGATAGGCCGTGGTGCCGCCGATCGGCGGCAGAAAAACCTGCAGATCGGGCCGTGTCACCAGTTCCGGAAACATACCGGCGGTCTGCTCGAACAATTGCCGCCGCAGATTGTTTTCGGTGGTCGCGAAGCGCTCCGCCAGGCCCGGCAGATACCAGACCGGGTCGATCGCGATCTTGACCACGGAGACACTGCCGTTCTTGTGCACGAACTCGCCGTCGTGCTTGAGCCGTCCGGCTTTGATCGCGTCCTGCAGCTCGGGTAGATCGAGGCGCGCGCGCGTGATGGCGATGCTGGGGCGGATATCGATGCCCTCGGCGATTTCGGTTGCAAAGTTTTCGGCGGCGAGATGCCCCCATGGATCCAGCGAAACGATTTTCTGCGGATCCGACCATTGCGGAAACGGCCCGACGGTCTCGGCGGGGTGGGTGTTGGTAAGATCCGGACGCCGGATCGGGTCGAGCGCGCCGGAGGAAACGGCCAGTGCCCGATAGACTGAATAGGAGCCGCCATGGGTGCCGATGACGTTGCGGTCCTGCGGGCGCGACACGGTGCCGATGATTGGTCCGCGTTCACGCGCGCTGGCAGCCCCCCAGGCGATGGGGAAGTTGAGTTTGGCACCCGGTGCCGGGTGCGACGTAATGCGAATATGGTCAACCCGATTGGAACGAGTCATCGCTACGAACCCTGAAACGGCGACGGCCCGCCTAGAATAAGACGGGCCCGGTCACGCCAACGTTAAAATCAGCAGCGGTTGCAGCTGAGATAGCAATATAATCAAGTTTCGGCCGAATTCAACGGCGATCGGAAAGCGCAATGCAGGTCTGTACGCCCCGTTAACCTTTTGGGTGCGGTGCCGCGATGCCTGTTTTTATGCCCCCGCGGTATTGCAGGGCAGATATCGGCATCGGTCGATGCCTCCCGACTTTACGATCCCGTGTTTCGCGGCGAAGGTGACGTTCAATTGCGGACATCAGCAACGCCCAGGAGACCGCCATGCCAACCGTCGACCTCAATTCCGATCTTGGCGAAGGATTTGGGACTTATCGCTGCGGCGACGATGACGCCATGCTCGCTATCGTTACCTCGGCCAACGTGGCCTGCGGGCTTCATGCCGGCGACCCCGAGGTGATGGCGCGGACGTTCGCCATCGCGCGCAAGCGCGGCGTCGCGGTGGGGGCCCATCCCGGGTTTCCCGATCTGTGGGGTTTTGGCCGCCGCCGTCTCCCATTCTCGAATGGCGAGATCGAAAGGCTCATCGCCTACCAGATCGGGGCGGCCATGGCGCTTGCGGCTTACGCCGGCCATCGCATCACCTATGTGAAGACCCACGGCGCGCTCGGCAACATCGCCTGCGAGGAACGCGACGTTGCGGACGCGGTGGCGCGGGCGGTTCGGGCAGTCGATCCCAATCTGGCATTGCTGGCCATCGCAGTGACGGAACTGGTCGCGGCCGGTGAAGCCGCGGGTCTTGAAATCCATCAGGAGATCTATGCCGACCGCGGCTACACCGAAACCGGGCAATTGATCCCGCGCGGCCAGCCCGGCGCAATGATCGAAGGCGCGGAAGAAGCGGCCGCTCGCGTGCTCGCGATGGTGCAGGCCGGGGCGGTGATCACCGCAAGCGGCAAGCATTTGCCGACGCCGATCCGTTCGATTTGCGTTCATGGCGATTCCGACCATGCGGTTGCGACCGCCAGCCTCGTGCGCGAGCGATTGGAAAAGGCCGGTGTTACGCTGAAGCCGTTCAAGCCGATCGCCGCATGACGCTGCAGTTCGATCCACGCTTTCTCGACGCGGGGGAAGCCGCGCTTGTCGTCGAATTCGGTGACACCGTTGATCCCGTGATTAACGACAGGGTGCTCGCCCTCGACGCGGCCTTGCGTGCCGATCCTCCGACAGGAGCGCGTGAATTCGTGCCGACCTATCGCTCGCTGATGATTCACTATGATCCGCTTGGGATCGACAGGGAAACGCTGGTTGCGATCGTGCGCCGTATGATGACGGGTCTTACCGAATGGCGGGGCGAGGGCACTACCTGGACGTTGCCGTGTTGTTACGATCCCGCGCTGGCCGAGGATCTCGACGAGGCCGCCAAGATTCTCGGCCTCACGCGGGATGACGCCGTCGCCTTGCACACGAAGGCGACGTATCGCGTCTATATGTGTGGTTTCACACCTGGCCAGATCTATCTGGGCGACGTACCCGAGCAGCTGAAGATCTCGCGCCGCGCGACACCAAGACCGCCGCATCCGGCCGGCGCGGTGTCGATCGGCGGAGGTCTTGGTACCGTCGTGCCGTTCGTGATGCCGACCGGATGGTATGTCATCGGCCAAACGCCGGAGCGCCTCTTTGCCGCGGAACGCCAAGATGCCTTCCTGATCCAGGCCGGCGATCTCGTGCGGTTCGAACCAATCGATCTTTCGACCTTCCGCGATCTGGCGCAACGGGCCGCGAGCGGCGAAATCGTTGCCCGCAAGCGTGCCGCATGAGGACTGACGCTTCGGAGGCGATCCTTCGCATCCTGTCGGCCGGGCCGGGTGCGACGCTGCAGGACGCCGGCCGGCACGGCTATCTGCGCTTTGGTGTCACCGCCGCAGGCCCGATGGATCAACTGGCGCATGCCACGGCAAATCTTGCGGTCGGCAATCCCGCGGGCGCAACCGCGATCGAAGTATCCGTCGGTGGTATCGAACTGACCGCCGAGGGCGCCCCCCTCAGTATCGCCGTTGCCGGCGGCGAATTCTCGCTCCGCCTCGACGGCAAGCCGTTGCCGCCTGCGGTGCTACTCAATCTGGAGGCAGGCGCCGTGCTGAAAGTTCGCGCCGGCGGTCGCGGCTCCTGGTGCTACCTGGCGGTGGCGGGCCGCTTCATCGTGCCGACGGTGCTGGGCTCTCACGCCACCCACACGCGCACCGGCTTCGGCGGCCTGAACGGCCGCGCGCTTGCCGCGGGCGATCGTCTCGCCATCGAACGATCCGTTTCTCCGACACCGTCGCTGAGCGCCATCGCAGCACCGTGGCTAGACCGTCCCCTCGACGCTATTTGCGTGGTCCTTGGCCCTCAGCACGACTATTTCGCCGACGACCAGATCGCCGCCTTTCTTGCCGGGCCATGGACCGTCTCCGCCAAGGTCGATCGCATGGCGTATTACCTCGACGGACCGGGGCTGACGCACGCGCGTGGCTACAACATCGTGTCAGACGGAATTGCCATGGGGGCGATCCAGGTGCCGGGAGACGGCCGTCCGATCGTTCTGATGGCCGATCGTCAATCCACCGGCGGCTATCCGAAGATTGCCACCATCATCGGTCCCGATCTTGGCCGGCTGGCGCAGGCGCGACCGGGAGCGGTATTCCGATTCGAGGCGGTCACGATCGGGCAGGCGGTCGAAGCGCGCCGCAGCGAGGCGGCGTTGCTGGCGCGCGGCATTGTCGTCGAACCGCTGATGCGCACCGAGCTCAGCTCTGAATTCCTGCTCGGCCTCAATCTGATCGACGGTGTTGTCGGCGCTGAGGGTTCTGGATGACGCTCCAGCGATCAACGCGGTTCAATGCCTAAGCGCCGTCCCGGTCCAGGGCGCGGCTCGCCTGCCGGACTTCGTTCAGGAACGCCTTGGCCAGCCGCGATAGAGGCTCCGCCTCAGACCACAGCATATACGCCACGGCCACGGTCTTCGGCGTGAAAGGCCGCACGATAAGGCCCTGGCCGCCGCCCTGGCGTGGCGAAAAGGGATCGACGACCGCAGCGCCGACGCCGGCGGCCGCCAGCACGCAGGCGGTATTACAATATCGCACCTCGACGGTCGGCTGGAACGGCGCGCCGGCTTGCGCAAAACTCTCGCGCACGGCTTCACCCAATCGCGTACCGCGCTCCAGCCCGATGAAGGGCAAGCCAACGAGGTCGGTGGCTGAAATGACCGGCCGTTCGGCCAGCGGATGGTTTGGCGGCAACACGCAGACCATCTCGCCGGTGTGAACCACCTCGTGCGCGATGCCGGGATGATGTGACAGCCCGAGCGCGAAGCCGAGTTCTGCGACCCTGCTCGTGACGCCGTCGATGATTCCCTCGTAGCGCCGCACGTCGAAGAAGACACGCGTCTGCTGACGGCGGCGCAGGAAGTCCGATAGAGCGCGCGGAATGATGCTGTAGGCCAGTGGCGGCGTCGCCACGATCGATAGAAGGCCGGTGCGGCACTCCCGCAAATCGCGCACGCGATTTTCGAGCTTGGCATGGAGCGCAAAGATCGCTTCGCTTTCCTTGTAAAGCGTCATCGCCTCCGATGTCGGGAACAGCCGGTTGTTGACGCGCTCGAACAGGGCGAAACCCGCCTGTGCCTCCATTGCCTTCAGCGCATTGCTGATCGCTGGCTGCGACAGCGCCAGTTCGTCGGCCGCCGCGACCGTCGTCCGATGGCGGATGACCGCCCGCAGGATCTCCAATTGGCGCAGGTTCATATAACCACCGGTTATTGTCTCGGTGAAAATATCATAGCACGAGTGATTGCGTTTTGGCCCGCGCTTTCGCGTAATCACCTCTGCATCGGGGCGTTGCCGGAGCGGGCTTGTCCGCCTCCTGCGTAAGCAATCCGCTCAGATTGGAGGCACTGTTGGTTCGAGTTCTCCGCGCCGCCGCAGCTCAGATGGGGCCGACGCAAAAAGCGGATCCGCGAGAGCATACGCTTGGCCGGATGCTGGAACTGCTGGAGGCGGCAGCGGCGAGTGGCGCAACGCTGGTGGTTTTTCCCGAACTGGCGTTTACGACCTTCTTCCCGCGATGGCTGATCGAGGGCGAAGCGCTCGAGCATTATTTCGAGCGCGGCATGCCGAATCCCGCCGTGCAGCCCCTGTTCGATCGCGCCCGGGCGCTGCGCATCGGCTTCTATGTCGGTTACGCCGAGCTGACATCGGACGGTCAGCGCTTCAATTGCTCGATCCTGGTCGATGGCGACGGCGAGATTCTCGGCCGTTATCGCAAAGTGCATTTGCCGGGTTCGGTCGAGCCGCGGGCCGGCGCACGCTACCAGCAGCTCGAAAAGCGCTATTTCGAATATGGCGACCTCGGGTTTCCTGCCTTTCGGGCGGGCTCCGACTGGCGCCACGCCATCATGGGCATGATGATCTGCAACGATCGCCGCTGGCCGGAAGCCTGGCGCGTGCTCGGCCTGCAGGGCGTCGAGCTGGTCTGTATCGGCTACAATTCCGCGGCCTACGATCCCAACGGCGGTGTTTCCGAAGATGCGGCGCTGCGGACCTTCCATTCAAAGCTCGTAACCCAGGCCAACGCCTACATGAACGCGACCTGGGCGATCGCAGTCGCCAAGGCGGGGAACGAGGACGGCTCCGGACTGATCGGTGGCTCCTGCATCGTCGATCCGAATGGCCGGATTGTTGCAGAGGCGCAGACACTCGCGGATGAGATCATCGTCGCCGACCTTGACCTCGATCTCTGTCGCCAGGGCAAGGACAAGATGTTCAATTTCGCCGCGCATCGGCGCCCGGAGCAATACATGGCCATTACGGAGCGCGCCGGCGTCGTCGAACCGGTCGATCTCGATGCGATTTAACATGATGCGTCCAGTCGCGGCCGCGGGCCGAAGGAGCTGATATGACACGCCTCTGGTACACCGCTGGCTTCGCCGCTCTCCTTGCCATTACAACTGCACAGGCCGCCGAACTGCCTGAAACAATCAAGCAGGCGGGCACGTTGCGGCTGACGGTCAATTCGACCTACGCGCCCATGGAGTATCGTGATCCGACGACGAACCAGCTCGTCGGGCTCGACATCGATCTTGCGAACGAGCTTGCGAAACGCCTCGGCGTGAAGATCATCTGGAGCGAAACGCCGTTCGCCGAACTCATCCCCTCATTGCAGACCAAGCGCGCGGATTTCATTATCAGCGGCATTTCGGATCGCGCCTCGCGGCGCGAGACTGCTGATTTCATCGACTATCTGGCGACAGGTCCGCAGTTCTTCGTTCTGGCTGAAAATGCAGCGAAGACCGCCATTGATCTCTGTGGCAAGAAGGTCGGGACCACGCGCAGCACCAGTTTTCCGATCGAGATCGAGAAATGGAGCAAGCAGAACTGCGAAGCGGCCGGCAAGCCCGCCGTGCAATATGTTCCGGGCGAAAACAGCATCGATGTCCGCAACCAGCTCAAGCAGGGCCGCATCGACGCCGCGGTGCAAGGCAGCGAAACCTTGCCCTACGCCCAGGCACAGGAGGCCGGGAAATACCGTATTATCGGTGAGCCGTTCTCCACCGGCTATCAGGGCATCATGTTCCGGAAAGACGATGCGGCGCTGCGCGAGGTGGTGACGGAGCATCTCGCCGCGATGATGAAGGATGGTTCGTACAAGGCCATCCTCGACAAATGGGGCCTCGGTGCCAACGCAGTCGCCCAGCCGATGATGAACGCGGCCACGCAATGAGAACGGCGCCCGCGCTGGCCGGAGGCTTCCCCGACATTTCCGGCATGACGGTCGCGCGTCAGGCGCATTGGCAGCGCTGGCTCGCCGCGGCAGCTATTCTCGTGGTGCTGGCGGCGATCGGCCGCGCCTTCGTCAACGGTCAGATTGAATGGAGCTATGTCGGCCGCTTCCTGACTGCGAAGGCGATCCTCGAAGGCATCGTCAACACCATGGTGATGGCGGTGCTTGCGATGTCCCTCGGCATCGTGCTCGGCGTCGTCGCCGCGATCATGCGACTGTCGCCCAATCCAGTGCTCAAATCGGTCGCTGCCGGCTATACGTGGCTGTTCCGCGGCACGCCGCTGATCCTGCAGCTGCTGCTCTGGTTCAACATCGCGCTGGTGTTTCCGACGATCGGCATTCCCGGCCTGTGGGAGGCCCGGGCGGTCGACGTCATGACGCCGTTCCTTTCAGCCCTTCTCGGACTCGGAATCAATCAGGGCGCCTATACGTCCGAAGTGATGCGGGCGGGCATGCTGTCGGTCGACGTCGGACAATATGAGGCCGCGCAGGCGATCGGCATGGGACGATTGCGCGCGCTGCGCCGGATCATTCTGCCGCAGGCGATGCGGGTGGTGACCCCGCCGCTCGGCAATGAATTCATCGGCATGGTCAAAGCGACGTCGCTGGCGAGCGTCATTCAGTATCCGGAGGTGCTGCACGCCGCGGAGAATATCTATTACGCCAATTCGCGCGTGATCGAACTCCTGATCGTCGCCGGCTCGTGGTATCTGCTGGTCGTATCAATTCTGACGCCCCTGCAGATGCTGCTCGAGCGACGCTTTGCGCGTGGCGCATTGCAGATCACCCGATGACCCAGCCCCTCGTCGCCATACGATCGGTCAGCAAGAATTTCGGGGAGTTTCAGGCCCTGAACAAGGTCTCGCTGGACGTCCGGGCAGGCGAAGTGCTTTGCCTGATCGGTGCGTCGGGGTCGGGCAAGACGACGCTGCTGCGTTGCATCAACCAGCTTACGCCGGTCGACAGCGGCGGCATCTGGCTCGACGGTGAATTGCTGGGCGTGCGGGAAGAGGGCGGGCGATTGCATCGTCTCACCGAGCGGCAGATTGCGCGCCAGCGCCTGAAGACCGGCATGGTGTTTCAGCGCTTCAACCTGTTTCCGCACAAGACAGCGCTCGAAAACATCACCGAAGGTCCGGTGCAGGTGCAGGGCCGCAACCGGGCTGAGGTGCAGGCGGAGGCGATGGAGCTGCTGCGGCGCGTCGGGCTGGTGGCGAAAGCCGATGCCTATCCCTCACAGCTCTCCGGCGGGCAGCAGCAGCGGGTGGCGATTGCTCGTGCGCTTGCCATGAAGCCGATGCTGATGCTGTTCGACGAGCCCACCAGTGCGCTCGATCCCGAACTGGTCGGAGAGGTGCTCAGCGTCATGAAGGAGCTCGCCCGCAGCGGCATGACGATGATGGTGGTGACGCACGAACTCGGCTTCGCGCGCGAGGTCGCCGACACCGTCATCTATATGGACCATGGCGCGATCGTGGAGTCCGGGCCCGCCGCCGAAGTTCTCGGCGCGCCCCGTGAGGTGCGCACAAAATCGTTTCTTTCCGCGGTAATCTGATGGGGACATTTTCATGATCAAACGTATTCTTGCAGCGGCGTTCCTCTGTGCCGCCGATGGCTCAGCCATGGCGGTCGAGCTGCCTCCAGAAATCGCAAAGCAGGGCAGTATCAAGGTTGCTATTGTGCCGAACTATCCCCCGTTGGAATTCAAGGATCCGGCGACCAACACGCTGGCCGGTTTCGATGTCGAACTCGGCGAGGCGCTCGGCCGCAAGCTCGGGCTCAAGATCGTCTGGCAGGAAACCAGTTTTGACCAGATGATGCCCGCGATTGCGACGGGGAGGGTGGATGCGATCCTGTCCGGGATGACCGACATGGCAAGCCGGCAGGATACGGCGACCTTTGTCGACTACCTCCGCAACGGTCCGCGCTTCTTTGTGCAGCAATCGCGCGCAGCCGAGTTCAAGGACACGAAGGCGTTCTGCGGGAAAAAGGTCGGCGCCAGCCGCCGCACGTCGTTTCCGAAATTGATCGCCGCCTGGAGCGATGCGAATTGCGGCGGCAATCCGATCGTATATGTCGGCACCGAAGGCTCGGCCGATGCGCGGACCCAGCTCAGGCAGGGGCGGCTCGACGCGGCCGTTCAGGGCGGCGAGACGCTTCCCTACATCATGGACCTCGAGCCTGGGACTTATGTCCCGGTCGGCGAGGTTTTTGCGGTCCAGTTCACAGGACTTGCATTGGGCGTGAAGGAGACGGTGCTTCAGAAGGCGTTCGTGGAGGCCCTCGACGGCTTGATTGCCGACGGTTCCTACCGCGCGTTGCTGGCGAAATGGAAATTGACCGACTACGGCGTAGAAAAGGCGATGATCAATGCAGGACAGTAAAGCGCTCGCGAGCATTCCGCTGGTTCCGGCGAACACCGCGCCGATGGCGCCGGAGTATCCCTGGCCGAAACCCTATACCTCAGCGATGTTCCTCTCCTTCGACGTGGACGCGGAGAGCGCCTGGACCAGCAAGGATGCAGCCCATGCCCAGCGCCTGATCACGATGAGCTACGGCGGCTACGAGGCGCGCGTCGGCACGCCGAAACTGCTGGAACTGCTCGCTCAGCTTGATCTGAAGGCGACGTTCTTCATCACCGGCTGGTCTGTCGATGCGCATCCCGCGATGGCCGAGGCCATTCTCAAGGCCGGCCATGAGATCGGCCATCACGGTTATCATCATCTGCTGCCGGACCCGGGCGATCCCTGGATCGAGGAAGAACTGGAGCGGGGTTTTGAGGCGCTGAAGCGCCGGCTCGGCGTCAAGCCGACCGGCTATCGGGCGCCTTACGGCGAATTCACTGAAGAACTACGCGTGGCGCTGGTGCGCCACGGTATCGTCTACACCTCGTCATTTCGCGACGACGTGCGGCCTTACCGCCATCGCCTTGCGGATGGCAGGCCTGGCACGATCGAGCTGCCGGTGACCGCAAGCTATGACGACTGGATGCACGGGCTGTCCGCCCGGTTCAGCCCGCGGCCGATCTTTCCGAAGGAGCATGTGCTCTCGATCTGGAAGGATGAGCTCGACGAGGTCAGGGATTGGGGCGCGATGGTCACGACCGTGCTGCATCCGCAATGCAGCGGCCGCCCGATGCGGCTGCGTCTGCTGCGTGAATTTCTCACCTACGCCAAATCCTGCCCCGATCTGTGGATCACGACCGGAGAGGCGATCGCGACGAATTTCAGCCGTCACGAAGCCGCCGGTCGCTGAAACCTGCGGCGCCGATTGATTATTCCAGGAGTCCTCGATGATTGTTTCCCGCCGTTCACTGTTGAAGGCCGCCGCCGTAGCGCCGGCGCTCTCGCTGCCGGGGACCGTGCGGGCGCAGTCGCAGACCACACTGCGCTTCATTCCCGTGATCGATCTGACCTTCATCGACCCGATCTACTCCACGGCGCAGGTCTCCCGTAACCATGGCTTCATGGTCTACGACACCCTCTACGGCATGAACTCGGCGCTTGAGGTCTCGCCGCAGATGGTGTCCGGGCATGTCGTGTCCAACGACGACAAGCAGTGGGACCTCACATTGCGCGACGGCCTGCTATGGCATGACGGTGAGCGCGTGCTGGCGCGGGATTGCGTCGCCAGCATTCGCCGATGGGCGGCCCGCGACGGATTCGGCGCCGAGCTGATGGCGGCGACGGATGAACTGTCGGCACCGGACGACCGCACCATCCGTTTTCGGTTGAGCCGGCCTTTCCCGCTGTTATCAGCGGCGCTCGGCAAGGCCGCGATCCAGGCGCCGTTCATGATGCCCGAGCGGCTGGCGAGCCAGGATCCGTTCAAGCCGCTGACCGAGGTCGTGGGCAGCGGTCCCTTCCGTTTCGTGGTAGACGAGCGGGTGCAGGGCGCGCGCAACGTGTACGCCCGCTTCGATCGTTATCACCCCCGTCAGGATGGCAAGCCGGATTGGACCGCCGGTCCCAAGATCGTTCACTACGACCGCGTGGTCTGGACGACGATGCCGGACGCGGCGACAGGCGTTGCTGCGCTGCAAACGCGCGAACAGGACTGGCAGGAAACAACGCCGCACGATTTGCTGCCGGTGTTGAAGCGTAGCGGCGTCACCACGCGGATTCTCGACCCGCGAGGCTACACCTGCATGTTGCGGGTGAACCACCTGCAGCCGCCATTCGACAATCCGGCTATCCGTCGCGCGCTGCTCGGCGCGATCGACCAGTCCGCCTTCATGACGGCGGTTGCGGGCGAAGATCCCGTATATCAAACCGCGCCGATCGGCTTCTTTGCGCCGGGGACGCCGATGGCGAGCGATGTCGGCCTGAACGTGTTCCGCGGGCCGCGCGACATGGCGAAGGTCAAGGCCGATCTGAAAGCGGCCGGCTACAATGGCGAGAAGGTGGTGCTGCTCGTCCCAACCAATTCGCTGGCACAAAAGCCGCTCGGCGACATCGCCGCCGACATGCTGCAGCAAGCCGGCATGAACGTCGAATATGCCGGACTGGATTTCGGCATCGTGCTGCAGCGGCAGTTGAAAAAGGAGCCTGTCGCCCAGGGCGGCTGGAGCGCCGGCGTCGGCAACTGGCAGGGCATCGATTGGCTGAATCCGGCCGGCAATTCGAACCTGCGCGGCGACAGCAAAGTGGCCGGCTGGTACAAGAGCGAGAAGATGGGCGCGCTCCGAAGCCAATGGCTCGCCGCTCCCAACCTTGCCGAGCAACAGCGGATCTGCCGCGATATCCAGGCGTTGTCGTTCGAGGAAATTCCCTATTTCCCGATTGGCCAGTATAAACAACCGACCGCCTACCGCTCTGGTATCACCGGTATCCTCGACGGCACGGCCGTGTTCTGGAATGTGAAACCCGCATGAGCACGATCGCAATCTTCGGCAGCTATGTGTTGTCGCGCAAGGACGGTGCGCAGGAGGTGCTGCGCGATCATTGGGTGCTGCTCGAAGGTAAGCGGATCGCCGCCGTCACGCGCGACCGTCCGTCCGCTACCGAAGTGTTCGACCGCCCGGGCCGCTTCGTGCTGCCGGGGCTTTTGAATCTGCACAACCATTGCTTCAGCGAAGCTGTCGCCCGGACCCATACGGAGGACGGCAACGGTCGCAAGAACAACCAGAGCATCGTCTATACGGTGCTGCTGCCGCTGACCAAGCGCGGCGCCGACATGCTGTCGCCGTCGGAACGCCTTGCCATCGCACGGCTCGGTATCTTGCAATTGCTGAAGGGCGGCGCCACCACGGTCATGGAGCCGTTCCGCAACACCATCCCTGAAATGTTCGACGCCGCCGAGGAGATGGGCATCCGCTTCTATGGGGCGCCGTATCTGTTCTCCACTTCGGACGCCAAGGCCGGGCCGGACGGCGTGGTGCGCTACGCCGGCGATGACGGCCAGGCCGATATGGATACCTGGAATGCGCTGTACCATCGCTGGAATGGGCGCGGCGATGGGCGGATTGGCCTTGCGATGAGCCCGCACGCGACCGACACCTGTGGTCCGGACCTGCTGCGGGCATGTGCCGCCCGCGCACGCGAGCTCGGCGTTCCCATCACCACTCATCTCGCGCAAAGCCAGGCCGAAGTCGCGACGATCGGCAGCCGTCACGGTGGCCGCACGCCGGCCGAATACCTCGACTGGCTGGGCCTGCTGGCACCGGACCTACTGGCCGCGCATTGCATCGCGAGCAGCGATGGTGATTTGAAGCTGATGGCGGCGAGGGGCGCCACGGTGCTGAACTGCCCGCGCGTGTTTGCGCGCGCAGGCGTTACCGCGGCGTTCAGCCGGTTCGCCGAGCACGGCGTCCGGACGGTGGTCGGAACCGACGGCTACAACATGGACCTGCTCGGCGAACTCAACGCTGCGTCGATGATCTCGAAGATCGTGTCTGCTCGGCCCGACGTCGCCAATGCACCCGAATTGATCGAGTCGGTCACGGCAACCGCGGCCGCGGTCATCAAGCGACCGGATCTCGGGATCATCACGCCGGGCGCCACGGCCGACCTCACCGTCGTCGATTTGACCCATCCCCATCTGCAGCCGCTGTTCGATCCGCGGCGCGGGCTGGTGGCGCTTGGCAATCGCGCCAATATCGACCAGGTCATTGTTGACGGGCGTGTGCTGATCGATGGCGGCCAGTACATTCACGGCGACGAGGCCGCGACGATCTCGGCGGGAACCGCCGCGATCGGCAAAATCTGGGATTTGCCAGAAGCCCAGGCGGCCTTTAATGGCTGACGGTCAGCACACGCGCAGTGTTGGAAGGGCGTGACACGCTCCCGCCGCTTCCTTGACCGTCATATCAGGAGTTCGCAATGCCTTTCGATTTGATCTTGCGCGGCGGTCGGGTAATTGACCCATCCCAAAAACTCGACGCCGTGACGGATGTGGCCTTCGCCGGTGGCAAGGTGGCTATGGTCGGAAGCGAGCTCAAGGCCGATCCCGGCACCGACGTGCGCGACGTCTCAGGTTACATCGTCACGCCGGGCCTGATCGATCTGCATACCCATGTTTATTGGGGCGGCACTTCGCTCGGCATCGACGCGGAAGAGTTCTGCCGCACGTCTGGCGTCACGACGGCGGTCGATACCGGCAGCGCCGGCCCGGGGAATTTCGCGGGTTTCCGCAAGCATGTGATCGAGCCGAGCCAGGTCCGCATTCTCGCTTATCTGCACGTCTCGCACGCCGGCATCTTCGGCTTCTCGCATCGCATCATGGTCGGTGAGAGCGAAGAACTGCGGCTGATGAACCCGATCGATGCGGCAAAAGTGGCGGATGAAAACCGGGACCTCATCGTCGGCATCAAGGTGCGGGTCGGCCTCCATTCCTCCGGTACATCGGGGGTCGTGCCGCTCGATATCGCGCTCGAAGTCGCCGAACAGGTCGGCATGCCCTTGATGGCGCATATCGACCATCCGCCGCCGAGCTACGAGGAGGTGCTCGCCCGCCTGCGTCCGGGCGACGTCCTCACCCACGCATTCCGGCCGTTTCCCAATACGCCGGCCACGGCACAGGGCACGGTGAAGCGAGCGGTGCTGGAGGCGCGCGAACGCGGTGTGTTGTTCGACATCGGCCACGGCAAGGGCTCCTTCGCCTTCAAGACTGCACGGGCGATGCTCGCCAACGGTTTCTATCCCGACACCATCTCTTCGGATGTCCATCTGCTGTGCATCGACGGCCCAGCTTTCGATCAGGTGACGACCATGTCCAAGTTCCTGTGCATGGGAATGCCGCTCCCTGACGTGGTTGCCGCTTCAACCGTCAATGCCGCGATGGCGCTGCGGCGTCCCGAACTCGGAAGCCTCAAGCCGGGCAGCGCCGGAGACGCCACCCTGATCTCGATCGCGCAAGGCCAGTTTGACTATGTCGACGTCATCGGCGAGCATCTGATCGGCGACCGCAGGATCGTGTCCGAAGGTGTCGTCATTGGCGGTCGCTGGTGGCACCCGAAACCGTCGGAGAAGTTCAGGGAGCTCGCGGGCCAGAGCTAGCCATAAAAGGACATAATCGCTCAAAAATATGATCGCTTGAAAAGGCATTCTGCTTCATGCTGGGCGAGGGCCCGGCGACGGAATGAGCAGGCGTACTGGCACATCACTTGCAAGAATACAGGGACAGATCACAATCGGTTTGACCGGCCCATTTCACCTCACTTCTTCACCTCCTTTGCGCCGAACCCTCGGCCATTGAAACGGGCGGAATCACTACAAACAACGCCAGACTGGGAGAGCATGATGGATCGCAGGACTGTGTTGAAGGGATTGGCCGGGGTGGGCAGCCTGGCGGCGACGGGCGGCCTTTCGATGCCGGCTCTATCCCAAGGCGCTGCGGCGCGCACCTTGCGCT
Source organism: Bradyrhizobium sp. JYMT SZCCT0180 (assembly GCF_018130165.1). Classification (GTDB taxonomy): domain Bacteria; phylum Pseudomonadota; class Alphaproteobacteria; order Rhizobiales; family Xanthobacteraceae; genus Bradyrhizobium. The sequence continues at coordinate 127,256 of NZ_JAFCLZ010000010.1, forward strand.
TCGTGCCGCAGGCCAACCTCGCCAATTTCGATCCGATCTGGGGGACCCAGTATGTGGTGCGCAATGCCGCTGCGATGGTGTGGGACACGCTCTACGGCGTCGACGCCAAACTGCAGCCGCAACGTCAGATGGTCGAGTCCGAGCAGGTGTCCGATGACGGGCTGGTCTGGACCTTCAAGCTTCGGCCGGGGCTGAAGTTCCACGACGGCGAGCCGGTGCGGGCCAAGGACGTGGTGGCGAGCCTGACGCGCTGGTCGGCGCGCGATCCGATGGGACTAATGCTCAAGGCCATCCAGAACGAACTGACCGCCGTCGACGACAAGACGTTCAAATGGTCGCTGAAGCAGCCTTATCCGAAGATGCTGCTGGCGCTGGCCAAGAACAACGCGCCTTGCTCATTCATTATGCCGGAGCGGCTGGCCCAGACCGATCCGTTCAAGCAGATCAACGACTATGTCGGCTCCGGACCGATGAAGTTCGTGAAGGGCGAATGGGTGCCCGGCGCCAAGGCGGTGTTCGAAAAGTTCACGGACTATGTGCCGCGGCAGGAGAAGGCGTCCTGGCTTGCCGGCGGCAAGCAGATGCTGATCGACCGCATCGAATGGGTTGTCATTCCGGATCCGGCCACGGCGGCGGCCGCGTTGCAGAATGGCGAGGTCGATTGGTGGGAAAATCCGCTCTCCGATCTGGTGCCGACGCTGAAGAAGAACCGCAATATCAGTGTCGACATCGCCGACCCGCTCGGCAATATCGGCTCGTTCCGGATGAATCATCTGCATCCGCCCTTCGATAATGTGAAGGCGCGGCGCGCCGTGCTGATGGCGATGAGCCAGGAAGACTACATGCGTGCGGTGGTCGGCGACGACACGGCGCTATGGAAGCCGATACCGGGCTTCTTCACGCCGGATACACCGCTCTATACCGAGCAGGGCGGAGAAATCCTGAAAGGCAAGCGGGATTTCGATGCGGCCAAGAAGCTTCTGGCCGAGAGCGGCTATTCCGGCCAGCCGGTGACATGCGTGGTGGCGCAGGATCAGCCGATCACCAAGGCACAGGGCGATGTCACCGCCGATTTGCTGAAGCGCCTCGGCATGAATGTCGACTTCGTCGCCACGGATTGGGGCACGGTCGGCTCGCGCCGTGCGCAGAAGACCCCTCCGGGACAGGGTGGCTGGCAGATGTTCCACTCCTGGCACGCCGGGGCGGACTGCATCAATCCCGCCGCCTATACGGCGATCCGCGCCAATGGCGAGAAAGCCTGGTTCGGCTGGCCGACAAGCCCGAACGTCGAAAAGGAGGTCGTGAACTGGTTCGAGGCCAAGAGCGTCGATGAAGAGAAGGCCGCGGTGGGCCGTCTCAATCAATCCGCGCTGGAGGACGTCGTGTATGCGCCGACCGGCTTCTTCCTCAGCTACACAGCGTGGCGCAAGAATGTCTCGGGGATTGCCAAGGGGCCGCTGCCGTTCTTCTGGGATGTGTCGAAGACCGCATGACGGCGCGGTAAATCGACATGCTCTCGTATATCCTGCGGCGTATTCTCTCGACCTTGCCCGTGATGGCGATCGTCGCGTTGTTCGTCTTCAGTCTGCTTTACATCGCGCCGGGCGATCCGGCTGCGGTGATCGCGGGCGATCAGGCGAGTCCAGCCGACGTCGAGCGGATACGCCAAAGCCTCGGCCTCGACCGGCCGTTCCTGGTCCAGTTCGGCAGCTGGGTATGGGACATTCTGCACGGGAATCTCGGCACCTCGATCTTCACCAATCTCCCGGTCTCGAAGATGATTGCGCAGCGGATCGAGCCGACGCTTTCGCTGATGGCGATTACGCTGGTGCTGACCATCCTTGTCGCGGTTCCGCTCGGCGTGGTGGCAGCATGGAAGGCGGGAAGCTGGATCGACCGCACCATCATGGCCTTCGCCGTGTTCGCGTTCTCGCTACCGGTGTTTGTGGTCGGATACGTGCTGGCCTACGTGTTCGCGTTGCAGTTCGAATGGCTTCCGGTGCAGGGCTACACGCCGCTGTCCAATGGCGTCTGGCCATGGTTCCAGAATTTGATCCTTCCATCGCTTGCGCTCGGCAGTGTCTACATCGCGCTGATCGCGCGCATTACCCGGGCTTCGATGCTCGAGGTGTTGCAGCAGGATTATGTCCGCACCGCCCGCGCCAAGGGCCTTGACCAGCGCAGCATCCTGTTCGTTCACGCGTTGAAAAACGCGGCCGTTCCGATCGTGACGGTGATCGGCATCGGCATCGCGCTCCTGATCGGCGGCGCTGTCGTGACCGAAAGCGTGTTCGCCATACCAGGCCTTGGCCGGCTGACCATCGATGCAATCCTGCGCCGCGACTATCCGGTCATCCAGGGAATCGTGCTGGTGTTCAGCTTCGTCTATGTGCTCGTCAATCTGATGGTCGACGTGACCTACACCCTGGTTGACCCGAGGATCCGCTATTGACCGTCCTGGACACCAACACAATGCGAGTGCCGCCGGGCCTCGTGGTCGCGCCGCAATTGCCGGATTTGATGGTGCCGGTCAAAATCCGGCGCGGTTTCCTCGGCTTTCTGCGCAATCACCCAACGGTGGCGATCGGCGGCGCATTGCTGATCTTGCTTGTACTGGTCGGAATCCTCGCGCCTTGGCTCTGGACCGTTGACCCGACCGCGATCGCGCCGGCCAGACGCACGCGCGTACCATCTGCGGATTACTGGTTCGGGACCGATCTGCTGGGCCGCGACATCTATTCGCGCGTGATCTACGGCGCGCGGGTCTCGCTCACGGTCGGTATTTCGGTGGCGGTGCTGGCCTCGCTGGCCGGTCTCGCCATCGGCCTCGTCTCCGGCTTCGTGCGATGGGCCGACGGCATCATCATGCGGTTCATGGACGGGCTGATGTCGATCCCGCCGATCCTGCTTGCGGTTGCACTGATGGCGTTGACGCGCGCCAGCGTCGGCAACGTGATCCTGGCGATCACGATAGCCGAAATCCCGCGCGTTTCCCGTCTGGTGCGCAGTGTCGTGCTGTCGCTACGCGAGCAGCCCTATGTCGACGCCGCGACGGCTTCCGGCACCCGAACGCCGATGATCATCCTGCGCCACATCCTGCCCAACACGCTGGCGCCGATGCTGGTGCAGGCGACCTATATCTGCGCCAGCGCCATGATCGTGGAGTCGATCCTGTCTTTTATCGGCGCCGGTACGCCGCCCACCATTCCGTCCTGGGGCAACATCATGGCCGAGGGCAGGGCGCTGTGGCAGATCAAGCCCTACATCGTATTCTTTCCCGCCGCGTTCCTGTCCGTCACCGTGCTTGCCGTCAACCTGCTCGGCGACGGCCTGCGTGACGCGCTCGATCCGCGCATGGCCAAGAGCTTGTAATCTGATGGCATTGCTCGAAGTCGAAAATCTGCAGACCCATTTCCGTACCCCCGAGGGCATCAACCGCGCCGTCGACGGTGTTTCCTTCCATGTCAATGAGGGCGAGACGCTGGCCATCGTCGGCGAATCCGGTTGCGGCAAGTCGGTCACCTCGATGTCGTTGATGCGCTTGATCCCCGAGCCCCCCGGCAAGATCGCAGGCTCGATCCGCTTCCAGGGCAAGGATCTGCTGCAACTCTCCGAGCGCGAAATGCGCGCCATCCGCGGCGACGACATTTCGATGATCTTCCAGGAGCCGATGACAAGCCTCAATCCGGTGCTGACCGTCGGCCGTCAGATCGGCGAGACGCTGCGCCTGCACCAGGGGCTCGACAAGCAGGCCGCAGAGGCCCGCGCCGTCGAGATGCTGAACCTGGTCGGCATCCCGGAGTCGGTGCGGCGCGTGCGCGAATATCCGCATCAGCTTTCCGGCGGCATGCGCCAGCGTGTGATGATCGCGATGGCGCTGGCCTGCAACCCCAAACTCCTGATCGCCGACGAGCCGACCACGGCGCTCGACGTCACGATCCAGGCGCAGATCCTGCAATTGATGCTGGACCTCAAGCGCCGGGTCGGTGCGGCGATCATTCTGGTCACCCATGATCTCGGCGTGGTCGCCGAAATCGCCGAGCGCGTCATGGTGATGTATGCCGGCCGCAAGGTCGAGGAGGCGCCGGTGGCCGAGCTGTTCCGCTCGCCGCGTCATCCCTATACGCAGGGCCTGCTCGGCGCGGTACCCAAGCTCGGCTCCTCGCTGACAGGGGCCGCGCGGCGTCTCGCCGAAATCCCGGGCCAGGTGCCCAGCCTCAAAGGACGGATCGAGGGCTGTGTGTTCGCGGGGCGGTGCGCGCTGGCGACCGATCTCTGCCGGCAGGTCGCGCCAGGTCTTGAAGAGAAGGGCCCCCGCCATATCGCAGCCTGTCACTATGCCGCCAAGGAGGCGGCTGCGGCATGAGTATCCCGTTGCTGCAGGTCAACGATCTCAAGAAGCATTTTCCGGTTCGCGGCGGTTTGTTCAGCCGCAAGTCCAAATGGGTCTATGCGGTGGACGGCGTGTCCTTTGAGGTCGCGCGCGGCGAGACGCTGTCGCTGGTCGGCGAGTCCGGTTGCGGCAAGTCGACGGTCGGACGCGCGATCCTGCGCCTGTTCGACATCACGGCAGGCCAGGTGGTGCTCGACGGGCAGCGTATCGACGACGCCTCACCCGCAGCCCTGCGCAGCATGCGCCGCCGCGTGCAGGTGGTGTTCCAGGATCCGTTCTCCAGCCTCAATCCGCGCATGCGCGTGCGCGATATCCTGGCCGAGCCGATCCGCAATTTTGGTCTCGCCAAATCTTCCGCCGAACTCGAGGCCAAGGTTGCGGCGCTGATGGACACCGTGCGCCTGCCGCGTGACGCGCTGGGCCGCCGGCCGCACGAATTCTCGGGCGGCCAGCGCCAGCGCATCGGCATCGCCCGTGCATTGGCGGCGGAGCCCGAACTGATTGTCTGCGACGAGGCGGTCTCGGCGCTCGACGTCTCGGTCAAGGCGCAGATCGTCAATCTGCTGCAGGACCTGCAGCGCGAGTTCGGCCTCGCGCTGCTCTTCATCAGCCACGATCTGGCGATCGTCGAGCACATGACGCACCGCGTCGCCGTGATGTATCTCGGCAAGATCGTCGAGATGGCGCCCCGGCAGCAGATCTTCACCGCGCCCAGGCATCCCTACACCAAGGCGTTGCTGTCGGCGGTGCCGGTGCCGGAGCCTGGGGCGATCCGCAACCCGATCATCCTGAAGGGCGACGTGCCGAGCCCGATCAATCCGCCGAGCGGTTGCCGATTCCACACCAGGTGTCCGTACGTGTTCGATCGCTGCCGGACCGAGGAGCCGAAACTGCGATCGGTTGCCGACGACCAGTGGGCCGCGTGTCATCTCGACGCACTGCCGGTCTGATCGCTTCGAAGGGCTTCATGAATCGTCTGGCAAATCTGAAGCGATTGGGGTTCTTCACGCGGCTGCTCGACGACGTGGGTCCGGCGGAACGATATCGCCTCGCGGCAGCGCAGATCGTCCACGCGGAAACAGCAGGTCTTGATTCCGCATGGATCGCGCAGCACCATTTTCATGAGGCTGAGGGCGGGCTTCCGGCGCCCTTTGCTTTTCTCGGCTTCGTCGCGGCACAGACGTCCCGTATTCGCCTCGGCACCGGCATCGTTACCCTGCCGCTGGAAAATCCCGTACGGGTGGCGGAGGACGCTGCGGTCCTCGACCTGTTATCGAACGGCCGTTTTGAGCTTGGTGTCGGCACCGGCGGAAACCCGTCGGCCTTTGCCGCCTTTGGGCTGGACAGCGCGCAACGCGCGGAGATTTTTGCCGACAACCTCGACGTCGTCCGCACCGCCCTGGCCGGCGCGGCGCTGGCCGGTGGCGATACGCTTTATCCACCGAGGCCGCAATTGTGCGACCGGATCTGGCAGGCGACCTTTTCTGTGAGCGGTGGGGCGAGGGCCGGCAAAGCGGGCGACGGCTTGCTGTTGTCGCGAACGCAGCCACGATCCAAGGAAGCTCCGCACGCGTCGCTTGCCGAGATTCAACACCCCATCATCGACGCCTATCTCGCCGCACTGCCGCCGGGGCGCGAGCCTCGGATCATGGCATCGCGCAGTATCTTCGCCGCTGACGATCGCGCCGAAGCGCTGCGGCTGGCCGACATCGGATTGCGGCGTGCGCGCGCGAGCTTCATCGCAGGCGGTCATGCCCCGCCGGGGGAAGCGTTGAGCGACATGATCACCGCATTCGATACCCATGTCGGGACGCCCAATGATGTCATCGCTTCGCTTCGCGCCGACAGCATTTTGGAGCGGGTGACTGATCTTGTGTTTCAGGCGCATTCGGTCGACCCGCCGCACCCGTTCATTCTGCGATCCATCGAGCTGGTCGCGGAAAGAGTTGCGCCGGCACTGGGGTGGACGAAAGGGACCATATCGAGCCCGGACACAGAATCGCGAAAACAACCCCATGCAAAGAAAGATCGTCCAGGGTTCGAGGTGTTATAACACCATTCGCGGTGCGGAAATCAGCAAGGCAGCGAACGTCCGTCAGGCGTCAACCGCCACCTTCAATGCCTCGGCTCGGATCTCCTCCACCAGCCGTTCCTTCAGCTGGACGAATTCGGGCGCGGTCTTGATCTTGTAGGATCGCGGGTGGGGCAGGTCGACCGCGATCTCGGTCTTGATGCGGCCCGGGCGGGCGCTCATGACGATGACGCGGCTGCCGAGGAAGATGGCCTCCTCGATATCATGGGTGACGAACAGTACGGTCTTCTGATCGCGCTCCCAGATGCCGAGCAGCATTTCCTGCATCAGCACGCGGGTCTGATTGTCGAGTGCGCCGAACGGCTCGTCGAGCAGCAGGATCTTCGGATCGTTGGCAAGCGCACGCGCGATCGCCGTGCGCTGCTGCATGCCGCCGGAGAGTTGCTTCGGCCAGTGATTTTCAAAGCCGGACAAGCCGACCCGTTGAATAAATCCATCGGCGATCTTGCCGCGTTCGGCCTCGGAAATTCCGCGCTCGCGCAGCCCGAACGCGATGTTCTCGCGCACCGTCAGCCACGGGAACAGCGTGTAGGACTGAAACACCATGCCGCGATCCGCGCCGGGGCCCGTTACCTCCTGCCCGTCGAGAACGACGCGGCCGCTGGTCGGCCGGTCGAGCCCGGCGATGATGCGCAGCAGCGTGGATTTTCCGCAGCCCGAGGGCCCAAGGATGGTGACGAAGTCGTTGTTGCCGACGTCGAGATTGGTCGGCTCCAGCGCCCGTGTCGGCGCATTGCCCTGGCGCGCAGGGAAGGTGCGCGAGACCTGATCGATCTTGAGCGTGGTCACGCCAGTCTCCACGGAAACAGCCAGGCGTTGAAGGCCTTGAACAGGAAGTCCGAGATGAGGCCGATTAGCCCGATGACGATGATGCCGAAGATGATCTGCCCGGTGTTGAGCAGCGCCTGGCTGTCGGTGATCATGTGGCCGATGCCCGAGGATGAGCCGATGAGTTCGGCGACAATGACGTAGGTCCACGCCCACCCCAGAACGAGCCGGAGTATTTCCGCGATCTCGGGAGCGGACGACGGCAGCAGGACGCGGCGGATGATACCGCTGTCGCCGGCACCCAGCGTATAGGCGGCTTCAACGAGATCGCGCCTCGTGTTGCCGACGTTGACGGCGATCATCAGGATGATCTGGAACACCGAGCCGATGAAAATCACCAGCAGCTTCTGCAGTTCGCCGATGCCCGCCCACAGGATCAACAGCGGGATGAAAGCCGAGGCGGGCAGGTAACGGGCGAACGAAACGAACGGCTCGAGAAAAGCCTCGATCGGCTTGTAAGCGCCCATCAGCACACCGAGCGGCACCGCGATGATGGCCGCGAGAACAAAACCGCCGATCACCCGCCATATCGTCATTCCGATATCGTACAGGAAGCCGTGCTTGATCAGCAGTTCCCAGCCTTCCTGCAACATGGTCAGCGGGTTGGCGAGAAACGTTTTCGAGACGTAGCCTCCAAACGTGGCCCATGCCCACAGGGCAACGAACAGCACGAAGAACGCCAAGCCATAGGCCACGCGCTGCTTCGATGTCACGGGATCGAGGGGTCTTATCAAAGGCTAATCCTCAAGGCGGAGCGCAGTGCGCGAAAGGTCCCGCTTCCAGATCGCGAAGCGGGACCGTCGCGGCGTCGCCTGGTCTACTTGATGAAGCTCGCGTCAAAGAGGTCTTCGGTCTTCGGGATCGCTTTGATGATACCGATCTCGAGCAGCAGCTCGCCGGCTTCCTTGGTGAAAACCTGGAACTCGCCTGCGAAGAATTTCTGGTTCGCAGCCTTGTCCTGCCAGCGCAGGTATTTTGCCGAATTGCCGAACTGCTCGCCGGACTGCTTCACGTCCGAGCCCATGATCTCGTACGACTTGGCCTGGTCTTTTTCGATCAGCGCCACGGCCTCGAAATAGCTGTCAGCCAGCGCTTGCGCGGCTTTCGGATTGTCGGTCAGGAATTTCGGCGTGCAGCCGAACGTGTCCATGATCATCGGATAGTCGAGCGTGGTGGCGATGATCTTGCCCTTGTCCGGCGCGGCACGCACCGTCGAGAGGTAAGGCTCATACGTCATCGCGGCATCGTTCTGGCCGGCCACGAAGGCTTGGGCGGCCGCGGCGGGCTCCAGGTTCACCACCGTCACGTCCTTGACCTTGAGACCATTCTTCTTGAGCATCCAGGCCAGGGTGAAATAGGGGGCGGTGCCGGGTGCGGACGCAGCGACCGTCTTGCCCTTCAGATCCTTGATCGCGGCGACGTCGTTTCGTGTGGCCATGCCGTCAGCGCCGTAGCTCTTGTCGAGCTGGAAGATCTGCTTGGTCGCGACGCCATTGGCATTCCAGGAAATCCAGGTTTCCACCGTGGTCGCCGCGCATTGGATGTCACCTGACGCAATGGCCAGGTGGCGATCTTTTTGCGGGATCTTCTTGATCGTCACGTCGAGGCCGTTCTTCTTGAAGATGCCCGCCTGGTTTGCGAGCGTGAGCGGTGCAAAGCCGGTCCATCCCGAGATGCCGATGCCGACCTTTACGTCCTGCGCGACGGCTGGTGCCGACACCAGGAGAGCGGCGGTGGCGGCGAATACTCTAAAACTAAGCATGGCTGTATCCCTTTTCTGGTTCATGGATGGCGTCTTGCTCGTCTGTGCAGCGTTGCTGCTTTGTTTATTGCTGTTGCATAAATTGTGCCGGACCCTATGCGCATTGATATCCCTCTCAGCCGCCCTTGAAGCGGGCAACCAGCTTGTGGGACTCGCCCGGATAAACGAGCCTCACGGCCGTTAGTGTCCGTGCACTGCGCCAGGTGTGGCGGTCGATCACGAGGCAGGGCGCACCGATCGCAATGTCCAGTGCGGCTGCGGCCTTGTCGTCGGCCACGATAGCGCTGATCGAATGCTCTGCTTCCGTCCATGGGACATGGTGAAGCAACCACGTGCCGGGCGGTTCGACCGCAAAATCGGCCGTGGCGGCTTCAGGCACCGCGTCGAGATCGATCAGCCTGTCCTCGATCGCGAACGGCACGCCATCGGCGCTGTGACGACAGGCAATCGCGATCACTTTCCCGGTTTTCCGCACACCGAGACGCGCGCGGTCGGCGGCATTTGCAGCGCGGCGCAAGCACTGGATCAGCTGATAGCCATAGCTGCGGCCGAGCGCGGTGATCTCCGCTCGGATGTCGGGAATCGTCAGGACTGCTGACAGAAATTTGGGACGGCGTACAAAGGTGCCGGCCCGCCGCCGCCGCTCGATGAGATCGGCTTGCGCCAGTTCCGACAGGGCCTTGCTCACGGTCATTCGCGCGCATCCATAGTGCGCCATGAGTTCGTGTTCGAACGGGATGCGGTGACCCGGCGGCCATTCACCGGTCAGGATGCGCCGTTCGATGTCGAGGCGTATCTGCTTGTACAGCGTCGGCTTGTCGGCTGTCTGGTGTTTGTCGCGATCGATCGAGAGGCTCATGCGACGAGCCTTCGCACGGCCGCATTGAAGGTCTCGCGCGCCTTCTGGCGAAGCCGGTGATGCCCGCCTTCAACGAGCTTGCTGCCGCCCGCCCAGACACAGTCGATGGCATCAGCATTGGCCGCAAAAATCCAACCGTCGAGGACGGCATCCCTGCGGCGCCCGGCGAGCGAGGGATGCGCGGTGTCGAGCGTGACGATATCGGCGCGCGCGCCTGCCAGAATTCCTGTGGTCGGTTGTGCGAGCGCCTGGGCGCCGCCGGCCAGCGCGGCGTCGAACAGCGCCCGTCCGGTCGAAATACCTGGACCGCCGGACAACACATTGCGCTCGCGGTGTTTGAGCCGCTGGCCATATTCGAGCTGGCGCAGTTCGTCGGCGACGCCGACGAGGACGTTGGAATCGGTGCCGACGCCGAAACGGCCGCCTGCGTCGAGGAATTCGCGCGCCGGAAAAATGCCGTCGCCAAGGCTTGCTTCGGTGATCGGGCAGAGCCCTGCGACGGCGCCGCTTTTGGCAAGCGCGGCGATCTCGGTCGCGGTGGTGTGCGTCGCATGGATCAGGCACCAGCGCCGATCAACGGCTGTATGTTCGAGCAGCCACTCGACCGGCCGCCGGCCCGACCACGCGATGCATTCCTCTACTTCTTTGGTCTGTTCGGCGGCGTGGATATGGACCGGCCCGCCCTCGGCCAACGGCACGATGGCCGCCAGTTCGTCCGGCGTCACGGCGCGCAGGCTGTGCGGAGCGATACCGACGTTGGCCCCGGGCAATTCGCGAAGGGCCCGCTTTGTAGCGTCAATCAGTTTGGCAAACTGGTCGACCGAACAGATGAACCGGCGCTGGCCGGCATGGGGCGGGGCGCCACCAAAGGAGCTGTGCGCGTAGAAACTCGGCAGCAGGGTGAGTCCGATGCCGGTGGCCTCGGCGGCTTGCGCAATTCGCGTCGTCATCTCGGCCGGATTGGAATAGGGCGTGCCGTCGTGGTCGTGATGGAGATAGTGGAATTCCCCGACGCGCGTAAAACCTTGCTCCAGCATCTCAACATAGAGCAACGTTGCGACGGCTTCGGCATCGTCGGGGGTCATATCAAGCGCAAAGCGATACATCGTCTCGCGCCATGTCCAGAAGGTATCGGCGGTATTGCCGCGTGTTTCGGCAAGGCCCGCCATGCCGCGCTGGAACGCGTGGCTATGCAGGCTCGCTATTCCCGGGATGGCCAGCTGGTGGCGTTCATCTTCGGCTTCCGGCGCCGCGCCGGCGGTAACCTTGGTGATGATCCCATTGCTCACAACGACTTGCACGTCATCGGCCCACCCGGATGGGAGCAGCGCTGACGCGAAATGCAGAGTGGACATGTTTTCCAAACCGGCTGGACAGAACACCGGCACGATAATATGTATAGACATATCGTCCCGTCAAGCTTCTGCCGTTGAGGGAATGCTGCATGGCCGAGCGCTTTGATCGAATTTGGAAGAATGCCCGGCTCGCCACCATCAGGGAGGATCTGCCCGACCTCGGCCTGATCGAGCAGGGCGTGATCGCCGCGCGGGATGGCCGCATCGTCTTTGCCGGCAGCCGTTCCGATTTTCCATCTGACGCCGATGCGGCTGAGCGGATCGATTGTGCGGGGCGCTGGATCACGCCGGGACTGATCGATTGTCATACCCATCTGGTGTTCGGTGGAAACCGCGCCCATGAGTTCGAGCTGCGGCTGCAGGGCGCAAGCTACGAAGAGATCGCGCGCGCGGGCGGCGGCATTGTCTCGACGGTCGCCGCGACGCGGGCGTCCAGCGAGGCTGAACTCGTTGCCGGTGCGCTACCGCGGTTAGATGCGCTGATCGGTGAGGGCGTGACGACGGTCGAAATCAAGTCCGGCTACGGGCTCAACACCGAAACCGAAATGCGGCAGCTGTCAGCTGCGCGTGCGGTAGGGCGCGACCGCCCAGTCAGCATCCGAACCACGTTTCTCGGCGCGCACGCACTGCCTCCGGAAGCCGATGGCGACAAGGATCGCTACATCGAGCTTGTTTGCCGTGAGATGCTGCCGGCGGTGGCGCAGGCCGGACTTGCGGACGCCGTCGACGCCTTCATGGAAGGCATCGCTTTTTCGGGCGAACAAACGGCGCGGGTGTTTCGTGCGGCCAAGGCGCTGGGACTGCCGGTCAAACTGCATGCCGATCAACTGTCGAACCTCGGCGGCGCGGCCCTTGCTGCGGAATTCTCCGCTCTGTCCGCCGATCATCTGGAGCACACGGATGAAGCCGGCGCCGCTGATATGGCGCGGGCTGGCACGGTGGCCGTCCTGCTGCCGGGCGCGTTCTATTTCATTCGCGAAATCACAAAACCGCCGGTCGAACTGTTCCGTGCCCACGGCGTCAACATGGCGCTCGCGACCGACTGCAATCCCGGCAGTTCGCCGCTGACCTCGCTCCTGCTGGCCATGAATATGGGCGCGACGCTGTTCCGGATGACTGTTGCCGAATGCCTCGCCGGTGTGACGCGGGAAGGGGCACGCGCACTCGGCATTCTCAATGAGACCGGCACGCTCGTAACAGGCAAATGGTGCGATCTGGCGATCTGGGATATCGAACGGCCCGCCGAGCTCGTCTACCGGATGGGCTTCAACCCGTTGCACACAAGGGTTTGGAGGGGACGATGAGCGACCGCGTCGCATCCATTGTTGTTTCGCCCGGCAGGGTTGGCCTCGACGATCTGGCGCAGGTGCTTGCTGGCGCGGCCGTCGTGCTCGAGCCATCGTTCTGGCCCCGCGTCGAGGCGGCTTCGGCCATCGTTGCGAAGGCCGCGGGCGCTGACGTTCCGGCGTACGGCATCAATACCGGGTTCGGAAAACTGGCGTCGAAGCGAATTCCTCCGGACCAGACGACGCTGCTGCAGCGAAACCTGATCGTATCGCATTGTTGTGGCGTAGGGGCGCCGACGCCGGAGCCGATCGTGCGCCTCATGATGGCGCTGAAGATCGTCTCTCTGGGTCGGGGAGCGTCAGGTGTTCGCCGCGACATCATCGAGCAACTGCAGGCCATGCTGGCGCGGGGCGTTTATCCGCTGGTGCCGCAGCAGGGATCGGTGGGCGCGTCGGGCGATCTGGCACCGCTGGCGCATATGACCGCCGTCATGATCGGTGAGGGGCAGGCACTCATGGATGGCAAGGTCGTGCCCGGCCTTGATGCGCTGACCGCCGCCGGCCTCTCGCCGGTGACGCTCGGGCCGAAGGAAGGGCTCGCTTTGATCAACGGCACGCAGTTTTCGACGGCCTATGCCATTTCCGGACTGTTGCGAGCCTATAGCCTGCTCTGCGCGACGCTGGTGACCGGCGCGTTGTCGGTCGATGCGGCGATGGCTTCGACGGCGCCGTTTCGCGCCGAGATCCAGCAATTGCGCGGACATGCCGGGCAAATCGCCGCCGGGGCGGCGCTGACAGCCTTGCTTGATGGCAGCGACATCAGGAACTCGCATCTGGAAGGCGACGAGCGGGTGCAGGATCCGTATTGCCTGCGCTGCCAGCCGCAAGTGGCCGGCGCCGCGCTTGATCTCCTGACGCAAGCCGCCCGCACATTGACGATTGAGGCCAACGCGGTCACCGACAATCCGCTGGTGCTGGTAGAGAGCGGAGAGATCGTCTCGGGTGGAAATTTTCACGCCGAGCCGGTCGCGTTCGCCGCTGACCAGATTGCGCTGGCCTTGTCGGAGATCGGCGCGATCAGTGAACGGCGCATCGCTACGCTGGTTGATCCTGCGCTGAACTTTGGTCTGCCGCCATTCCTTACCCCGGATCCCGGCATCAATTCCGGCTTCATGATTGCCGAAGTGACGGCGGCCGCACTTTATGCCGAGAACAAGCAACGTGCCGCGGCCTGCTCGATCGATTCGACACCGACCAGCGCCAACCAGGAAGACCATGTGTCGATGGCCGCGCACGCCGCGCGCCGGTTATCCGACATGGCGGATAATCTTGCGACCATTCTCGGCATTGAGCTGCTGGTGGCGGCGCAGGGCATCGGGCTGCGCGCGCCGCATACGACCAGCCCCGCACTTGCCGCGGTGATTGCTACGCTGCGCGAGCAAGTACCGGCGCTCGGTGGCGATCGCTACATGGCCGACGACATTGCGAAAGCAACGGCGCTGGTCGCAGCCGGTGCATTGCCACCAGCCGCGATTTCGATTCTCAACAACAACCCGTTTCCAATGCTTGCCTGAACAAGACTTACCTAAACAAGACTTGCCTCAACAAGACTTGCCGAGAAAGGTCATCTGTCATGAACCGCCGACTGGACAACGACCGCATCATCCGATCGCCGCAGGGGTCCGAGATCAGCGCCAAGAGCTGGCTCACCGAAGCGCCGCTGCGGATGCTGATGAACAATCTAGATCCTGACGTTGCTGAACGGCCGAGCGAACTCGTCGTCTATGGCGGCATTGGCCGCGCAGCCCGCGACTGGGACAGCTTTGACCGGATCGTTGCGTCACTGCGCAAGCTGGAAGGCGACCAGACGCTGGTCGTTCAATCGGGCAAGCCGGTTGGAATTTTCCGCACCCATGCTGATGCGCCGCGCGTGCTGATCGCGAATTCGAACATCGTGCCGCATTGGGCAACGCTCGATCATTTCAACGAACTCGACAAGCTGGGCTTGATGATGTTCGGCCAGATGACCGCCGGCTCCTGGATCTACATCGGCAGTCAGGGCATCGTGCAGGGGACGTACGAGACCTTTGTCGAGGTGGGCCGACGGCATTACGGCGGCAGCCTCGCCGGCAAGTGGATCCTGACCGCAGGGCTCGGTGGAATGGGCGGCGCCCAACCGCTTGCCGCGACGATGGCCGGTGCGTCGATGCTCGCGGTCGAATGCCAGCCGAGCCGCATCGAGATGCGGTTGCGCACGGGTTACCTCGACCGTCAGGCCGCCACGCTCGATGAGGCACTCGCGATCATGGCGGAGGCGGCGCAGAGCAAAAAGCCGGTCTCGGTCGGCTTGCTCGGCAATGCCGCGGATATTTTTCCCGAGCTGGTGCGCCGCGGCGTCAGGCCCGACATCGTCACCGACCAGACCAGCGCGCACGATCCGATCAACGGTTATCTGCCGAAGGGATGGACGCTCGCGGAGTGGGCGTCGAAGCGCGAGGCCGACCCGAAAGCGGTGGAGGCGGCGGCCAAAACCTCCATGGTCGGCCACGTCCAGGCCATGCTGGATTTCCACGCCCAGGGCATTCCGACGCTCGACTACGGCAACAACATCCGCCAGATGGCGAAGGACATGGGATTGAAGAACGCGTTCGATTTCCCCGGCTTCGTTCCGGCCTATATCCGTCCGCTGTTCTGCCGAGGCGTCGGACCATTCCGGTGGGCGGCGCTATCGGGGGATCCCGAAGACATTTTCCGCACCGATGCCAAGGTCAAGGAGCTGATGCCTAACGACAAGCATCTGCACAACTGGCTCGACATGGCCCGCGCGAGGATCAAGTTCCAGGGCCTCCCGGCGCGGATCTGCTGGGTCGGACTTGGCGATCGCCACCGGTTGGGTCTCGCGTTCAACGAAATGGTGGCAAGCGGCGAGCTGAAGGCGCCCATCGTGATCGGTCGCGATCATCTCGACAGCGGCTCGGTGGCGAGCCCGAACCGCGAAACCGAAGCGATGCGCGACGGCTCGGATGCGGTGTCCGACTGGCCGCTGCTCAATGCGCTGCTCAATTGTGCGAGCGGAGCCACGTGGGTCTCGCTGCATCATGGCGGCGGCGTCGGTATCGGCTATTCGCAGCACGCCGGCATGGTGATCGTCGCTGACGGTACGCCGGAAGCTGCGCGCCGCCTCGAGCGGGTGCTTTGGAATGACCCGGCGACGGGGGTCATGCGCCATGCCGATGCTGGATATGAGAGCGCGATCGAGTGTGCAGGGATCAACGGTCTCGATCTGCCTAGCCTGACGTCGTAGCTCGGAGTCCTCACTGAGGCACGATGCCCGCTTTCGGTAGCGAGCGGAAACCGGGACGATGCGGTCGACCGGAACAAGAAAGTCATACTAATATGATAATATGCTATACAAGGCCTGCAGGGTGTGGCATGGGGGACATCGCGCCAGCTTGATCTTGCCCGAAGAGGCGGGACGGTCCGCATAGGGAGCGAAACCAGCCATGACACTCAAAGACCTGTCATGAGGTCCGACCGGGTTGTGATTGCGCCAGGCCGCGGTCATTTCAGCCAGGTTGAAGTGACCCGGACGATCGGGATCGACATCATTGTCGGCCGCTATCCGGAAGGCGCCAGCTTGCCGCGGGATGCGGAGCTGACGGCCATGTTCGACGTCTCGCGCACCGTATTGCGTGAAAGCGTCAAGACGTTGTCCGCCAAGGGATTGCTCAACGCCAAGGCGGGCGTCGGCACGCGGGTCAGGGAACGTTCGGCCTGGAACATGTTCGATCCCGACGTGCTCGGCTGGCACCTCGAAGCCGGGATCGACAAGCGGTTTCTCCGTGATCTCGCCGACATTCGCCTCGCCGTCGAACCGCATGCCGCGGCCCTCGCCGCCGAGCGACGGGCGGATGATGCGATCGCTCAGCTGCGCGACAGCATTGCCAAAATGCGCAGCTTTGCTTCTGATTCAATTGAATTTGCTGACGCCGATCTTCGGCTGCACCTCGACATCGCGACCAGTTCGGCCAACCCGTTCATGCGATCGATCGGTGCCGTGATCGAGGCGGCATTGCGCGCGTCGTTTCGGCTGAGCGCGCCGACCGAGGAGCGGGAGCGCGAACTCACCATCGCAGCCCACGAACGAATTGTCGACGCAATCGCCGAGCGGAATGCCGAGGCGGCTTCCGCGGCGATGAAGGAAGTCATCTTCAACGGCCTGCGTCGTCACGGCGCGGCTGGCTAAGGAAAGCGGAGAATGGTTATGGCAGGTTCCACCGTCGAGCGAGCTTATAGAGGCGTGTTTCCGGTCGTCCCGACGGTGTTCGACGGCGACGGCCGGCTCGATCTCGACGGCCAGAAACGTGCCGTCGATTGCATGATCGATGCCGGCTCGCAGGGACTGTGCATCCTCGCCAACTTCTCCGAGCAGTTCGTGTTGACCGACGCCGAACGTGACACGGTGCTCGACGCCGTATTGAAGCATGTTGCGGGACGCGTCCCCGTCATCGTCACGACCACGCATTTTGCTTCGCACATCTGCGCCGAACGTTCGCGGCGAGCCCAGCAGGCGGGCGCCGCCATGGTGATGGTGATGCCGCCCTATCATGGCGCGACCATCCGGGTCGGGGAAAACGCCATCTATGAGTTTTTCCGCACCGTTTCGGATGCGATCTCGATTCCGATCATGATCCAGGATGCGCCGGTCGCCGGCACGGCACTGTCGGCGGCCTTTCTCGCCCGCATGGCGCGCGAGCTTGAGAACATCGCCTATTTCAAGATCGAGACGCCGCAGGCCGCCGCCAAGCTGCGCGATTTGATCGTGCTCGGTGGCGCGGCGATCGAAGGTCCGTGGGACGGCGAGGAGGCGATCACGCTGATGGCCGACCTCGATGCCGGTGCGACTGGCGCCATGACCGGCGGCGGTTATCCCGACGGCATTCGCCAGATCACCGATCCGTATTTCGCCGGCCGACGCGCCGAAGCGGTTGCAGCCTATGAACGTTGGCTCCCGCTGATCAATTATGAAAACCGTCAGTGCGGTCTGATCGCATGCAAGGCGCTGATGAAGGAAGGCGGCGTCATCCGACACGAAACCGTCCGGCTTCCGCTCCAGCCGCTGCATCCGGCCGTTCGGGCCGGGCTGATCGAAATCGCGCGCCCGCTGAATCCGCTCGTGCTGCGCTGGGGCAAGTGAGCCGCTGACATCGTTCCTCGAACGTCGAGAAGAGTTGACGTGACCACCATTCGCATTGCCATCGTCGGCCTCGGCAAGATCGCCAGGGATCAGCATATCCCGGCGATATCAGGCACCGACGGCATCGAACTTGCGGCGATCGCCAGCCGCAATGCTTCGATCGACGGGATCGTGCATTTTGCGACGCTCGACGAACTGCTGGGCGCCAAACTCGATATTGATGCCGTTGCGCTCTGCACGCCGCCCCAGGCGCGCCATGCGCAGGCGGCGGCTGCGTTGAAGGCCGGCAAGCATGTGCTGCTCGAGAAGCCGCCGGGCGCCACTATCAGTGAACTCGATCCGCTGGTCGCTGCGGCCAGGCAAACCGGACGAACGCTGTTTGCAACCTGGCATTCGCGTTTTGCGCCGGCCGTCGAACCCGCGCGCGCTTTCCTCGCTGGCCGCCAGATCAAATCCGTTGTTGTTGAATGGAAGGAGGATGTCAGAGTCTGGCATCCCGGCCAGGCCTGGATCTGGGAGCCGGGCGGACTTGGCGTGTTCGATCCCGGCATCAACGCGCTCTCGATCCTGACCCGCATCCTGCCGCGGCCGTTCTTTCTGACGGAGGCCGAGTTGTCCTTCCCGCGCAATCGCGCGGCGCCGATCGCGGCCGATCTCGTCTTTTCGGACGAGACGGGGCTTCCGATCCGGGCGGAGTTCGACTGGCGCCAGACCGGCCCGCAGACCTGGGACATCCGGGTCGAGACCGATGCCGGGCGGTTGACGCTCTCTTCCGGTGGCAGCCATCTCTCGCATGATGGCCATGTCCTGGTTGACGAAAAGCAGGCGGAGTATCGCGGCATCTATCGGCGTTTCGTCGAACTGATCGCAAGCGGTGCGTCCGATGTCGATCTGTCGCCGCTGGTCCATGTCGCTGATGGCTTCATGCTCGGCCGGCGCCGCGACGTCGAACCATTCATCGAGGTATGACGTGACGCAATCAGGCCAATCACAGACGGCGAAGATTGCTTGCGAGATATTCGGGCATCTTCCGGACGGCACCGCGATCGAAATGGTGCGGCTGCGCGGCGACGATGGCTTTGAGGTGCGTCTCATCACCTATGGCGCGGCGCTGCAGTCGATCTTCGTGCCTGACCGGGCCGGGCGCCTTGCCGATGTCGTCCTCGGCCGCGATGACCTTGCAGGCTATCTCGCGGTTCGGCGTTTCCTTGGCGCCACGGTCGGGCGCTATGCCAACCGGATCGCGGGCGGCACGTTCGAACTGGATGCCGAGCGCTTTCAGCTGCCCACCAATGACGGAGCCAATGCGCTTCATGGCGGGCTATCAGGCTTCGATCGCAAACCATGGACCATCACGGCGATGGGTGAAGACCCGTCGCCGTTCGTCACGCTGTCCTATGTCAGTCCTGATGGCGAGGAGGGTTATCCCGGCACGCTGAAGACCGAGATTACCTATCGCATTTCCGGTGGCAGCGAGCTTTCGCTCGAATTCTCAGGGGTGACCGACAAGCCGACCATCGTCAATCTGACCAACCACAGCTTCTTCAACCTCGCCGGCGTCGAGTCCGGTGGCGACGTGCTCGATCATCATCTGACCATCGCGGCGGACAAATATCTGCCGATTAGTGCCGCCGGCATTCCGTTGGGCGCGCCCGGCAAGGTCGATGCAACGCCGTTTGATTTTCGAAAATCCTGTCCTGTCGGCGCCCGCCTGCGCGATGCGACCGAACAGGTTCAGATCCGGCAAGGCTACGACCACAATTTCTGTCTGCCCGGCGGCGCGACCACCGAGCCGCGCTTTGCCGCCCGCGTGGAAGACCCGAGCTCGGGCCGGGTTCTCGAACTCTGGACCAACCAGCCCGGCGTCCAGTTCTATTCCGGCAATTTTCTCGACGGGTCCGTGACCGGCAAGTATGGCCGCGTTCACCGACAATATGACGCGCTCTGTTTGGAACCACAGGTCTATCCTGACACGCCAAACCGTCCCGATTTTCCATCGGCGCGGCTCGATCCCGGGCAGACCTATCGTCACACGTCGCTGTATCGATTTTCGGTGAGCAAGGTTGCAGGGGAATAAAGGAGCTCGCGTGGAAGAAGTCGGCACCAGCATCCTGAGCGATTGGCATTGCCATCTCGGCGAGGGCTGCACCTATGATGCGGCGACCGACACCGCATGGTGGTTCGATATCATCGAGCGCAAATTGTTTCAGGCCGACCTTGCATCTGGCGCGGTGACTTCGCACGCGCTTCCACTGATGGCCAGCGTCCTGGTGTTCATCGACGACCAGCGCCAATTGCTTGCGACCGAGAATGGGCTCTATGTTCGCGACATCGCGGATGGCCGCCTCACGCTTCATATGCCGCTCGAAGCGGACAATGCGGCAACCCGCTCCAACGACGGACGCGTTCATCCCTGCGGCTCGCTCTGGATCGGGACCATGGGCCGCAACGCAGAAAAGGGAGCCGGCGCGATCTATCGCTT
This sequence comes from Bradyrhizobium sp. JYMT SZCCT0180, assembly GCF_018130165.1. GTDB lineage: Bacteria > Pseudomonadota > Alphaproteobacteria > Rhizobiales > Xanthobacteraceae > Bradyrhizobium. The sequence goes on from NZ_JAFCLZ010000010.1 coordinate 147,510, forward strand.
CTTCCGCGGCGAACTGCTTCGGATCTATGCCGACATTAGCATCCCGAACGCAATCTGCTTTTCGCCCGACGGCGCCACGGCCTATTTCACCGACAGCAGCGAGGGGGTCCTTTACCGCGTCGCCATCGATCCGACGAATGCGGTGCCGATCGGAGACCCCGAGACACTCTATGATAACAGGGGCGGGCCAGGCGGCCTGGATGGCGCCGTGGTCGATGCTGAAGGGTTGATCTGGAATGCGCGCTGGGGCGGATCCTGCATCGACGTCTACACCCCAGGAGGCGATCGGGTTCGCACCATCGGGATTCCGGCGAAGCAGCCGAGCTGCCCGGTCTTTGTCGGCCGGAATTTCGCTTCGCTGCTGGTCACCACGGCCTGGGAAGGCATGGACGAGCATGCCAGGGCTGCCGACCCGCACCACGGCCAAACCTTCGTTCTCGACGTCGGCGCACGGGGGCGGCCGGAACCTCGCATCAGGCTCGGTTCGACATGATGGGTCGCTTTACGATACGGCGCATGAGCGCTGCATGTACTTGCGGAACCACAAGGTGTGACCGATCATCCGTTCACGTCTCCGCCGACCCGACGTTCCCCAATGATGCGCCGATACGTTACCGGCGCCAAAAGCAAACCGCTGATAACGCGGCGATTAACGCTCAACACCTGGGAGTGAAACATGAAACTACTCAAATCTGCCCTATCGGCCATCCTGCTCGGCGCGGTCGCCCTTGCGGAGCCCGCGCTCGCGCAAACCAAGCCCACTGTCGGCATCGCCATGCCCACCAAGGCTTCGGCGCGCTGGATCGATGACGGCAACAATATCGTCAAGGTGCTGAAGGAGCGCGGTTACAATACCGACCTGCAATACGCCGAAGACGATATTCCGAACCAGCTCTCTCAGATCGAGAACATGGTGACCAAGGGCGCCAAGGTCCTGGTGATCGCTTCGATCGACGGCACCACCCTGTCGGATGTGCTCAAGCAGGCCAAGGACAAGGGCATCACCGTGATCGCCTACGACCGGTTGATCCGCGACACCCCCAACGTCGACTACTATGCGACCTTCGACAATTTCCAGGTCGGCGTGCAGCAAGCGCAGTCGATCGAGGGAGGGCTGAAGCTGAAGGAAGGCAAAGGCCCGTTCAACATCGAGCTGTTCGGCGGCTCACCCGACGACAACAACGCCTATTTCTTCTACAACGGTGCGATGTCGGTGCTGCAGCCCTATATCGACAGCGGCAAGCTCGTGGTCGTGAGCAAGCAGATGGGAATGGACAAGGTCTCGACGCTGCGCTGGGACGGCGCCACGGCGCAGGCGAGGATGGATAATCTGCTCAGCGCGTTCTACACCACCAAGCGGGTCGATGCGGTGCTTTCGCCCTATGACGGCCTTTCGATCGGCATCCTGTCGTCGCTCAAGGGCGTCGGCTACGGTAGCGGCAATATGCCGATGCCGATCGTGAGCGGTCAGGACGCCGAAGTGCCTTCGATCAAATCGATGCTGCGCGGCGAGCAATACTCCACGATCTTCAAGGATACCCGCGACCTTGCCAAGGTCACCGCCGACATGGTGGACGCGGCGTTGAGCGGCAAGACCGTCACGGTCAACGACACCACCACCTACAAGAATGGTGTCAAGGTCGTGCCGTCCTATTTGCTCAAGCCTGTCGTCGTCGACAAGACCAATTGGGAGAAAATCCTGATCGACGGCGGTTATTACAAGAAGGCGCAAATCAACTAAGACGAGTTGTGACAAAGCGGATGGCCGTGGCAAAAGTGCGAAGCGCGTGCCCCGGCCATCCCTGTCTTACTGCCTGTTCCAGGGAATTTGAATGGCCACATTGCTTGAAATGCGCGGTATCGGCAAAGCCTTCGCCGGCGTCAAAGCGCTCGACGACGTCAATTTTACCGTGAGGCAAGGCGAGATCCACGCGCTGGTGGGCGAGAACGGCGCCGGCAAATCGACCTTGATGAAGGTGCTGAGCGGCGTCTATCCCGATGGCAGCTATGACGGCAGCATCATCTATGACGGCCAGGAGCGCCACTTCCGCGACATCAATGATTCCGAGGCGCTCGGCATCATCATCATTCATCAGGAGCTTGCGCTGATCCCGCTGCTCTCGATCGCGGAGAATATCTTCATTGCCAATCCGCCGTCGCGCTTCGGTATGATCGATCGCGACGCAGTCTACCGGCGGTCGCAGCAGCTGCTGGCGAAGGTGGGGCTCAATGAGGCGCCGGACACGCTGGTCACCGATATCGGCGTCGGCAAGCAGCAGCTGGTGGAGATCGCCAAGGCGCTGTCCAAGGAAGTGCGCCTTCTGATTCTCGACGAGCCGACCGCGAGCCTCAACGAAAGCGACAGCGCGGCGCTGCTGGACCTTCTGCTCGAGTTCCGCTCCCACGGCATGTCCGCGGTCCTGATCTCGCACAAGCTCAACGAGGTAGCCCGCGTCGCGGACCGCATTACGGTGCTGCGGGATGGCCGGACTGTCGATACGCTGGATTGTGAACTGGGCGCGGTCGAGGAAGATCGCATCATCCGCAAGATGGTGGACCGGGATCTGGAGCATCGTTTCCCCAAGCGGGAGCCTGCGATAGGCGAGGTGGTGTTCAAGGTCGAGAACTGGTCGGTCTATCATCCCCAGCATGCCGATCGGCAAGTCATCAAGAATGTGGACTTCCAGGTTCGGCGTGGCGAGATCGTCGGCATCGCCGGCTTGATGGGCGCAGGGCGCACCGAATTCGCCATGAGCCTGTTCGGCCGCTCCTGGGGCCGCAACATCACGGGCCGCGCTCTGCTGCATGGTCGCGAAATCGACCTCTCGACCGTGAGCCGCGCTATCGACGCCGGTCTGGCCTACGTCACCGAGGACCGCAAGCAGCTCGGCCTGCTGCTCGCCGAAGACGTGCGCAAGAACATCACGCTTGCCAATCTCGATAGTGTCGCAGCCGGCCGCATCATCGACGACATCAAGGAGTTGCAGGTGGCGAGCGATTATCGCAACCGGATGCGCATCCGCTGTTCTGATGTCTATCAGACGTCCGGCAACCTGTCCGGCGGCAACCAACAAAAGGTGGTGCTGTCGAAATGGCTGTTCACCGATCCGGAAATCCTGATCCTGGACGAGCCGACCCGCGGTATCGACATCGGCGCCAAATATGAGATCTATTGCATCATCAATGAGCTGGCCGATGCCGGCAAGGCGGTCATCGTGATCTCGTCGGAAATGCCGGAATTGCTCGGGATCTGTGACCGCATCTGCGTCATGAACGGAGGAGCCTTTGTCGGCGAGTTCGATCGCGCCGAGGCGACGCAGGAAAAAATCATGCGGGTCATCGTGCGCAAGGGCGAACAACTGGTCGACAGAGACCTGGAACGAAAGCTGGAAGAGAAGTTGTTGGGAGAGGCGCATCCATGAGCGATAACACCGTGATGCTTCCCGAGGCGCGCAAGCATGCGGGCTTTCTCAAGGCCAATCTGCGCGAATACGGCATGTTGTTGTCGCTGTTCGCGATCATGCTGTTCTTCGAGATCGTTACCGACGGCACGCTGCTGCGTCCGCTCAACCTCACCAATCTGGTGCTGCAGAACAGCTATATCGTGATCATGGCGCTCGGCATGCTCTTGGTCATCGTCACCGGCCACATCGATCTGTCGGTCGGATCGGTCGCGGGTTTCATCGGCGCGATCGCCGCGGTGCTGATGGTACGTTACGGCATGCATTTCATTCCAGCCGCGATCATCTGCCTCGCGCTCGGTGGACTGATCGGCGCGGCGCAGGGCTATTGGGTCGCCTATTTCAAGATTCCGTCCTTTATCGTCACGCTGGCCGGCATGCTGGTGTTCAAGGGGCTGGCGCTGGCGGTGTTGCAAGGTCAATCGGTCGGCCCGTTCTCACCGACGTTCCAGAAACTTTCCTCCGGTTTCATTCCTGAATTGTTTCCCGGCGCCGGCTCGCTTAACCCGACGTCGCTATTGATCGGCGCCGTGCTGGCGCTTTGCCTGGTGTATGTCAGCGTCACGACGCGCGCCCGGCGCGCAAGCCATGGCGTCGAGGTCGAGCCGACCGCGTTCTTTGTGCTCAAGAACGCAGTCCTGTTCGGCGTGGTGATGTATTTCACCTATCTGATCGCTTCGCATCGGGGTCTCCCCAACGTACTGGTGATCATGATCGCGCTGATCGCACTCTATGGTTTCGTCACCGCGCGAACCACCATTGGCCGGCAGATCTATGCCGTCGGCGGCAACGAAAAGGCGGCCAAGCTTTCCGGCATCAAGACTGAACGGCTGACCTTCCTCACCTTCGTCAACATGGGTGTGCTGGCCGCGCTCGCCGGCCTGGTGTTCGCGGCAAGGCTCAACACCGCCACACCAAAGGCCGGGGTCGGCTTCGAGCTCGACGTGATCGCCGCCTGCTTCATCGGTGGGGCCTCGGCCTATGGCGGTGTCGGGCGGGTCGCCGGCGCCGTGATCGGCGCGCTGATCATGGGAGTGATGAACAATGGCATGTCGATTCTCGGCATCGGGATCGACTACCAGCAGGTGATCAAGGGCCTCGTGTTGCTGGGCGCGGTATGTCTTGACGTCTACAACCAGCGACGCTGAGGTGGGGACAGTTCGCCCAGCCGGGCGCCTATCGCGCCAATCTGCGGTTTGATACCGTCCGCCATTCCGGTCTTGGGGAACATCGAGAAGTAACGCCATGTATGACGTCATTGTAGTCGGCGGCGGTTCTGCCGGTGCCGCCGTTGCGGCCCGGCTCTCCGAGGATACGGCGAGGCGCGTGCTGCTGCTGGAGGCTGGCCTCGACTGGCGCGCCGATGAGGCGCCCTGGGAAGTCCGGACGCCGAATCCGATTCCGATCATTCACCAGCGCGAATATCAGGAGAAATGGCAGTGGCCTAACTTGCTGACGCGCCGGGTGGCGGGGCAGGAGGCGCGCTTCTATTGGCGCGGCAAGGGTCTCGGCGGCAGTTCGATGATGAACGGCCAGATCGCCATCCGCGGTGTGGCTGACGCGTTCGACGAATGGGCGGCCGCCGGTTGCACGGGCTGGTCCGCAAAAGAGGTCATGCCGCTGTTCTCGGTCATCGAGGATGATTTCGAGTTCGGCGACCGCGCGGGCCATGGTCGCGGCGGGCCGTTGCCCGTCTACCGCGCGCCGCCGCAGATGTGGGGCCCGATCGATCGTGGGCTCCGCGACGCCGCGCTGGCATCGGGATATCCGTGGTGCGCCGATCTCAACGGACCTGACGGAGAGGGCGTCGCCTGCTATCCGATCAACAGCCGCGACAGCCGCCGCATCACCACCAATGAAGCCTATCTGGAGCCGGCGCGCGGCCGCGCCAATCTGGAAATCCGCGGGCACGCGCTGGTCGATCGCCTCTTGATCAAGGACGGCCAGGCCACCGGTGTACGGGTTCATATCGAAGGGCAGGGCAGTTCGGAGATCAACGCACGCGAAATCGTACTGTGCGCCGGCGCCATCCACAGCCCGGCGATCCTGCTGCGTTCGGGCATCGGTCCCGCCGATGAGCTGAAGGCGATGGGCATCGCGGTCGAGCGCGACCTGCCGGTAGGCAAGCATTTCTTCGACCATCCGCTGTTTCGCGCGACCATCAAGCTGCGCGACGAATTTCAGCCGACAGATCCGGATACGCGTCATACCAATTGCTGCGTGACGTATTCGTCCGGGCTTGCGGATGGCGGCAAGCGCGACATGATCCTGATTGCTTTCAACCATCGCGGCATCGGCAACCCCGGCGCCATCGGTGCGGGGCTGTTCAACGCCTATTCGCGCGGCACTCTGAAGCTGGCTTCGACTGATGCTTCGATCGACCCGATCGTCGAGGAAAACATGCTCGCCGATGACCGCGACCTGCTGCGCATGGTCGATGCGGTGAAGCGGCTGGCCGTGCTCACCACAAGGCCGGCGCTGGCTGACATCGCCGAATGGATTCGCTTGATCGACACCGACCTGACGCTGCCGCAGGCCGCGGCGCTGCCGAACGGGGAACTCGAAGCGCTGCTCCGCCGCGACACCGGCGATATCCAGCACGCCGCCGGTTCCTGCCGCATGGCTGATTTCAACGACGCCAACGGCGTGGTGAATCCGGATGGCACCGTGAAGGGCATCGCCGCGCTGCGTGTGGCGGACGCCTCGATCATGCCGTCCGATTGCCGCGCCAACACCCATTTCACCACGGTGGTGATTGGCGAGGCGATTGCCCGCTGATGATGCGGAAGACGGGCGTGTCGAACGCCGCCGCCATGGTGCTTTAAGAATTGGCGCTATAGGAATGGGCATTGTAAGAACCGAGAGCCGCTCCGTCCCCCAAAAGGAGGCAGGCCCGGCTCGATAGATTGCCACGAAGGAAATGCCATGCCCACCAGCACCGAAGCGCAGATCACCGAATGGATCGCGTCGCAGAAGCAATCGATGATCGATCTGCTGCGCGACGCCGTGAACATCGATTCCGGTTCCTACGACAAGGCGGGCGTCGATGCAGTGGGCGCACGATTCGAGCAGCATTTTGCGGTGCACGGTATCGAGGCGTGGCGCGAACCTCATGACGTGTTCGGCGATGCCGTCCATGCGCTGGTGACGAAGCCGGGGAGCAACGAGAAGCCGATTTTGCTGATGGGGCATCGCGACACGGTGTTTCCCAAGGGCGAGGTGGCGCGCCGGCCGTTCACCATCGAGGGTGACCGGGCGTATGGACCGGGGGTCGCCGACATGAAGGCCGGGCTGGTGATCAACGCCTTTGTCGCCACGGCATTCCACAAATTCGGCGGCGCGCCGTGTCCGATCAAGCTGCTGCTCACCGCCGACGAGGAGATCGCTTCCCCGTCGTCGCGGCCGGTGATCGAGCGTGAAGGCCGTGCGGCGCGTGCGGTGTACAATTCCGAGCCCGGCCGACCGACCGGCAACGTCGTCACCAGCCGCAAGGGCGGCGTGTTCATGCGCTTCGAGATATCAGGCAAGGCCGCGCATTCCGGCGGCAATTTTGCGGAAGGAATCAGCGCGATTGGCGAACTCGCGCACAAGATCGTGCAGATCCATGCTTTGACCGACCTTGCAAAAGGCATCACCCTCAATGTCGGGTTGGTCGCCGGCGGCCAGTCGGTCAACACCACTGCGCCGCATGCCGAGGGCCAGATCGACATGCGCTACATCGATCCCGCCGATCGTGCCACCACGCTGGCGGCGATCGAGGCCATTATCGCCACGCCGACGGTACCGGGCACGACGGCGAAGCTGCACATCAACGGCGAATTCCTGCCGGTGGTGCAGAGTGAGACGTCGAAAATCCTGTTTGATGGCTACCGCGCGGCGGCGAAGGATGCAGGCCTGCCCAACCTCGCAGGAGAATTCGCCGGCGGTTGCGCCGATTCCGGCTTCACCGCGAGCGTCGGCACTCCGACGATTTGCGGTGTCGGCCCGGTCGGCGGCAATGCCCACACCGCGCAGGAATATCTCGAGCTCGATAGCATTGTCCCCCGCGCCCAGGCGCTTGCGCTGGCGATCCTCAGGACTGGCGTCGATTAATCTGCCTGATCCGCGACCGCAATGGCACCGTGAGCGGCATTGCGGAGCTGAGCTTCATCGACTTCGCGGGCGCTCACTCCGACCGTGAGGGCGTGAAAGATTTGCGCGCGATTGCAGATTGCGCAGTAGGCTAAAAAGCACGCGCGCCGAGCCGGAAGACTGTGGGCTTCCTGTCGTCGCTGCCTGACGAACGAAAGCTATTTCTTTCTGGCGGCACCTGTCGAAGCCGTTTGCTGTGGCGCGCGGCTGAGTTCGTTGCCGGCGGCGATGGCCTTGCGCAAGAGTCGCATGAGTGTCGCGGCCTCGGCATTGGACAGGCCGGCCAATATGATCCGCTGCGCCGCTTCGACGGCCGGCTCTATCCCGTCGAGGGTCCGATGTCCTTCATCGGTGATCTGCAACGCGTGGGCGCGTCTGTCGGTGCGGCTGGCCTGCCGAACCAGCAAGCCTTTCTGCACCAGCCGATCAACAACGCCGGTGATGGTCGTCCGGTCATACGCGATCAACCCGGCAAGCGTCGCCTGATCGATTCCGGGCTGCGTCCCGATGGTGGTGAGCGCCGCGTATTGAACAGGGGTGAGGTCATAGCCGGCTTCCTCGACCGCGGCATGGAAGACCGCCACCGCAATCTGCTGGAACCGGCGCGCCAGGTGCCCCGGCTTGTCGTCGTTCTCGGTCACCCAAACCCTCCAGGTCGCTCGCTTGACAAGTATACTGATAATAAGCATACTGATTAAATTCAGCAACGGCTTTTTGGAGCCCCAGCAAGCTAACGGCCCGGAAGTCGCGTCAGGCGCGGGGAGGGTTTTGTGCAATTTCATCTGAACGGATTCGAACCGGGCGACCCCGAGATTCAAGATCCGGCACAACGGGTTGTTGCGTCAGGATCTGCCGGCGCCATTCCGGCGGAGGTCGACATCCTCATCGTCGGCTGCGGTCCGGCCGGGCTGACGCTGGCGGCTCAACTGTCCGCCTTTCCCGATATCAAGACCTGCATCGTCGAACAGAAGCCGGGCCCTTTGCTCCGCGGACAGGCGGATGGCGTTGCCTGCCGCACGATGGAAATGTTCGAAGCCTATGGCTTCAGCGAGCGTGTGCTGAAGGAAGCCTGCTGGATCAACGAGACCACCTTCTGGAAGCCCGACCCTGCGCAGCCCGACAACATCGTCCGCAGCGGACGGGTGCAGGACACCGAAGACGGGTTGTCGGAGTTTCCGCACGTGGTCCTGAACCAGGCGCGGGTGCATGATTTCTATCTCGAAATCATGCGCAAATCGCCGTCGCGGCTCGAGCCGTATTATGCACGGCGCCTGCTCGATCTTCAGCTCGACCCTGCGGTCACCTCCGGCGACGATGCCGGTCCTCATCAGGTGAGCGCGAGATTCGAACGGCTCGATTCCGCGCACAAAGGACAGATCGAGACCATCAGGGCGCGCTATGTGGTGGGCTGCGACGGCGCCCGCAGCACGGTGCGCGCGAGCATCGGGCGCACGCTGCACGGCGACTCCGCCAACCATGCCTGGGGCGTCATGGACGTGCTGGCCGTCACCGACTTTCCGGATGTCCGCTTCAAGTCATTGATACAGTCCGCCAACCACGGCAGCATCATCATCATCCCGCGGGAAGGCGGCTATCTTTTCCGGCTGTATATCGAACTCGACAAGCTCGATGCCGGGGAGCGGGTTTCCGATCGCAACATCACGTCCGACGACCTGATCGCGGCGGCGCGGCGCATTTTCAATCCATATTCGCTCGACGTGAAAGAGGTTCCGTGGTGGTCGGTCTATGAGATCGGCCAGCGCCTGTGCGACAAGTTCGATGACGTGCCGGAAGCAGACGTCGCAAACCGTCTGCCGCGCGTGTTCATCGCCGGCGACGCCTGCCACACCCACAGCCCGAAAGCGGGCCAGGGCATGAACGTGTCGATGCAGGACGGCTTCAATCTCGGATGGAAGCTGGCCTCGGTGTTGCGGCAACGCTGCGCACCCAGCCTCCTGCACAGCTATTCGGCGGAACGCCAGGCTATCGCCAAGGAACTGATCGACTTCGACCGCGAATGGGCCGCCTTGCTCGCGTCGAGCAAGGGGTTCGATCCTGCCGAGACGCAGAGCTATTTCGTGAGGCACGGCCGTTACACCGCGGGAACCGCGGCTCGTTACCGGCCCTCGATCCTGACCGGCGAGCCAACCCATCAACATCTGGCCGAGGGGCTGACGATCGGCATGCGCTTTCATTCCGCGCCGGTCATCCGCCTGGCCGACGCCAAGCCGGTTCACCTCGGCCACGCGGTCAAGGCCGACGGCCGCTGGCGCATTTTTGCGTTTGCCGGCGCGGAGGATCCCGCCGCGTCCAGCTCCGGCATCCGGGCCCTGTGCGACTTCCTCGCCGAGGAGCAGGACTCTCCGGTGCGGAAATACACTCCTGATGGCGAGGACATCGACTCGGTGATCGATGTCCGCGCGGTTTTCCAGCAGGATCATCATGTGCTCGCCATCGAGGCGATGCCGTCCTTCCTGCTGCCGGGGAAAGGACGATATGGACTTCGCGACTACGAAAAAATGTTCTGCGCCGACCTGACAGGTGGCCACGATATCTTCACGATGCGTGGCATCGATCGCGAACGGGGATGCATGGTGCTTGTGCGGCCGGACCAGTACGTGGCGCACGTTCTGCCGCTCGATGGCTATGGGCTGCTGACGACATTCTTCGACGGCTTCATGACCCAACCGGACTGAACGCAGCCGGCGCCGATGCGTGACGGCGCGCAGAAACGCAGAACTGACGTGCATCACGAGGACTGTCTCCGGAATTGACTTCGGGTGAACCAAAACTTTAACTGCTGGCTTCGATTGAGCCGGATAAGACTCCGGGCTTCACTGGCTGCTTCATTTTCATGCAAGCGCCGTCTTAAATGGAAGCGCCCAGAAAGGTATCATGCGCGTCATCAATGTTGCCGCCGCCCAGCTGGGTCCGATTCAGAAAGCCGACAGCCGCGAAACCGTCGTCAGGCGCATGATCGCGCTGATGGATGAAGCCAAGGCGAAGGGCGCCGATCTGATCGTCTATCCGGAGCTCGCCCTCACCACGTTCTTTCCACGCTGGTACATGGAGGACCAGGCCGAGGTCGACACCTGGTTCGAACGCGAGATGCCGAATGCGGCGACGAGGTCCTTGTTTGAAAGGGCGGCCCACCACAAGATCGCAATGAATTTTGGCTACGCCGAACTGACGCCGGATGGGCATCATTTCAACACCAGCATCCTCACCGACAAGTCCGGAAAAATTGTCGGCAAGTACCGCAAGGTTCATCTGCCCGGTCATTCGGAGTTCGATTCGAAACGCGCGTTCCAGCATCTGGAAAAGCGCTACTTCGAGCCCGGCGATCTCGGTTTCAACGTCTGGCGTGCGCTCGGCGGAATCTTCGGCATGGCCGTCTGCAACGACCGGCGCTGGCCGGAAACCTACCGCGTGATGGGTCTGCAGGGCGTCGAGATGGTGCTGATCGGCTACAACACGCCTTCGGTCAATGCCGAGAAGAGCGAGGAGGGGCCGGAAAAGCGGCTGTTCCACAACCGGCTGTCAGCGCAGGCCGGCGCCTACCAGAACTCGAGCTGGGTCGTCTGCGTCGCCAAGGCCGGGGTCGAGGATGGCCATCCCCTGATCGGCGGCAGCCTGATCGTCAATCCGGACGGAGAGATCGTCGTCGAGGCGAAAACCGAAGAGGACGAGTTGCTGGTGTATCCTTGCGACCTCGACGCCACCGATTTCGGCAAGAAAACCATCTTCAACTTCGCCAACCACCGCCGCATCGAGCATTACGGCCTGATCACCAGCCGCACCGGCGCGGTGCCGCCTCCGGAAAACTAAATGTCGGGCATCTCCGCGCAGTGGCTTGCACGCAGCGGTGCGCGTGAACCGTCGGGCGAAAGTCAGTGATGGGCGAACTGCACCGTACCCAATGCCATGGCCACGGCCGCCTGCGTCGGGTCGATCACGGGAATCCCGAGCGCCTGTTCCAGCGGCCTTCGGTGACGCGCCATGCCGGCACAGCCCATCACGATGGCGCCGGATCCGTCTTCGTCCTTGAGCGCGCGCCCGACCTCGATCATCTTGGCGAGCGTTCCTTCGCCCGACGCCGTCTCCGCCACGCTCATGTTGAGCGGCCGCTCCCGCGTCAGGCGATCCATCAATCCCATTTGCCTGAGATAACGGACGTGGCGGCGAATCGAGCGCTGCGCGATCGCAATGACGCCGAAGGTTTCGGCGCGCGCGAGCGCCGTCAGCACGCCGCATTCGGCGATGCCGAAAACGGGCCGGTCCGTCGCTTCGCGGCAGACATGCAGGCCCGGATCGCTGTAGCAGGCAATGACAAAGGCGGCCGAATGGTTGTCCCCTTCGACGAGACGGCGCAGCGGCATCGCCACGCCATCGACGTCGGCCTGGCTTTCGATCCCGTAGGGGCCGTCGGCCAGAGTTTCGCAGACGATCTCCGGTCCACCCTCAAAGCCGAGCGGCTTCAAGGCTTGCTCCAGCCCTTGTGTCACGAGCTGGTTGGAATTGGGATTGATGACGAGAATGCGGGGCCGGGACATGGTATTTTCCTGCGGGTGACGCGTCCGTTGATACTGCGAGATCGGCGCACAACGGGATGACAATGGAAGCAATGACCATGCCATCCAGTGATGCATGGTCTACTGCCTGCTGCGAAAGCGCAAGGGAGTGTGAAGGCACGATCTGTGCTTTCATGAGGTGAACGCAAGGCTTAGGATTTCAGAGACTTAATTGCTGGGGAGTTTGCCATGACCGAACCCGTCTATGATGTCCTCATCCGTGGCGGACGTGTCGCGACCGTCAGCGACGTGTTCGAAGCCGATGTCGCCATCTCCGGCGAGACGATCGTCGCGGTCGGCCGCGGGCTGCCGGCCGGGCGACGCGAGATCGACGCGCGCGGCAAGCTGGTGCTGCCCGGCGGCGTCGATAGCCACGCCCATATCGAACAGCTTTCAGCCGCGGGTATCATGAACGCCGATACGTTCGAGAGCGCGACGGTCTCGGCGGCCTTCGGCGGCACTACCAGCGTGATCTCGTTTGCGGCCCAGCACGTCGGCATGAAACTGCCACAGGTGCTGGAGGACTATCATGCGCTGGCTAGAAAGGGCGCGGTGATCGACTACGCCTTTCACATGATCATCGCCGACCCGACCAAGGAAACGCTGGAGACGGATCTGCCGGCATTGATCAAGCAGGGGCACGGCTCGATCAAGATCTTCATGACCTATGACCGCCTGAAGATCGATGACGAGCCGCTGCTCGACATTCTGCTGGCGGCGCGTGACGGCGGTGCGATGCTCTGCGCCCATGCCGAGAACCACGGAATCATTTCCTGGATGGTGAAGCGGCTGCTCGCGCGCGGCTATACCCATCCGAAATATCACGCCATCAGCCATGCCCGCGTTTCGGAAGCGGAGGCGTTCACGCGGTTGATTGGCATGGCTGCGCTGATCGACCAGCCGATCATGATCTTCCACGTCTCGACGGCGGAAGGCGCCAAGGTCATCCGCGATGCGCGCGGGCAGGGGCTGAAAGTGTTCGCGGAGACCTGCCCGCAATATCTCTTTCTCACCGCCGATGATCTCGACAAGCCCGGCGTGGAAGGCGCCAAATGGATGTGCAGCCCGCCGCCGCGCCGCGCCGCCGACCAGGAAGCGCTGTGGCAGGCGCTGGCGCTCGGCGATCTCCAGACCGTGTCCTCCGACCACGCGCCGTACCGGTTCGACGAAACCGGTAAACTGCGGGCCGGCCCCAATCCCAATTTCAAGCAGGTGGCGAACGGTTTGCCGGGCCTTGAAGTCCGGTTGCCGCTGCTGTTCGACGCCATGGTTTCCAGGGGGCGCCTGGGACTTGAGAAATTCGTCGAACTGACCGCAACGGCGCCTGCAAAGATCTACAATCTGCATCCACGGAAAGGCTCGATTGCGGTTGGCGCCGATGCGGATATCGCGATCTGGGATCCGGCGCGGGAGGTCACGCTGAGTGACGCGATGATGCACGACCTGACGGGCTATACGCCCTTTGCCGGCCGCAAGCTGCGCGGCTGGCCGGTCACCGTGCTGTCGCGCGGGCGCGTCATCGTGTCGGACGGCAAACGTTCGGTCGAAGCAGGCTCAGGGCGTTTCCTGGCGCGCACGGGCGGCGAGGCGGCGAAACCGACCGGGCGGCTGGTCGCGGATATGGACCCGGAACAGAATTTCGGGGCGAGGCTCTTGTGATCTGTCCGCGACCATCTGATCAGCCATGACCTCGGTCTCGCCGCTTGGCGTTCCATTCCGTAGGTCTTCTTTTTCGATGCGCAATGGCGGCCGAGTGCGGCAAATCAACCCGACGGGCAAATCAATTCTGATTGTCGGAAATCGTGTCAAGCCCCGAAATGAAAAATATTTCTGTTTACCAGAATAGAAATCAGGTGCATACATTCGGCCATCCCGTCCTACTCAGAAGGGCGTCGGCCGTCGTCACGGACGTTGGACGGGTTGCGGTGGACGCTGGTTTACGCCTCGACGACGGCGTGGATAAGCGTACGGCAAAACCGTGTGGTCCTGGCGCCCGTTGCTGGCGTCAAGCTGTCGGCTAGGCGCAAGCTGAACCGGTGGTGACGGAGTCAACCAAGAACTCGTCTCCGGGGAGATCACGGCATAAGCCGTAAAGCCATTGCGCAGGGAAGGCCGGGTGTTCTCCGCTGCCCTGTATGCTCGTGTGCAGCCTACTTAGTGCAAACCGCACACGGGACCGCGGGTGCAGCGCGCACCCGGTCTTCCCTGCGCCCTCTGTCTTCGAGAGGGCGGGAGTTACCTGCAAAACCTCGGGCGCAATACGCCGCGGGAATGCGAAGTCACGTTTTGAATGATTGCGCATCTACAATCACCGCTGTCGTCCCGGGCTTGACCACAGATGCGCAATTGCGCATCGGGGGGACCCATAGCCACAGGAAGAAGTTTTGCGGAAGGTCTCTGCTACCGAGCCTATATCGAGAGATCACGCGGTATGGGTCCCGACCCCCGTGCGCAATTGCGCACTAGGCCGGGACGACAAAACTCACGTCCCACAGGAATTCGCGGATATGGCGGTCGAATTATTCCTGCACGGGTTTGTGTCCGGAGTTTCGAGCCATTCAAATTTTGAAACGCAGGCGATAGCTTGATGGCGATCACATGAGGGCGTATCGATTGTCCGGCGCTGACGTTGGTCGCGCAGAGTGCGTTTCTCTGAGCACATTGTGGCCTGCGCGGCGGCCCGCCACGGCGCAAACGAGGAAAGAGGATGTGAGCAGTCATGCAATCAGACACGGATAGCGAATCTGCCAGCGTCGAGATGCATCGGTCCATCATGATCGCCTTCTGCGATGTCCTTCGCACCACCCAGCTGTCGCCGATGACGGTAATGAGTCTCGCTGCGTCCGCTCTCGGTGCCGTCTACAAGGAAGTCGCCGATCAGCATCGTTGTGACGGCGGATGCACCTGCGGCTGGAAACCGAATCTGCGTGCAGATGTCGAGGCGTTGCAGGCGGCGCTGGCAGCGAAAACACAGACTGTCCCGTCCAGTGACTTGCGCGTCATGGAAGCCGCCGGACGTGCATGAGTCATGCGCGACCCCGGCCGACCTTGTGCATAGCGGTTGGCTTTGAACGCCGCCGTCTACGCTGATCCCACCGTCTGCTTCGGAAATTTTGTCATGTTCACGACGGGGTCGGATCAAAGGCGTGCCCCAAGCCTGTGCTCGCCGGTATGCTTGCGGCGGGCGCCAAAATGGCAAATGACGGCATCGAGGCTTTCGCCGGGCATTCGCAACCTGCGCCCATGCTCGGCCAGCCACACCTCGATCGTTGCGATCGACGCCTTCCCAAGCCCAGGTATTTCCGAAAGCTCCTGCCTTGTGTGCAACGATAGAATTTCCGGCAGGAAAGCAGCGCGATCGGCCGTGTGCCGTACCACCAACAGTGCGTGCGGCGCATTTTCCGTCAACTGAATGATCCGATCCGGCAAAACTGATTCAGGTTTGACGGTCGTGCTCTTTGTCTTGGCCATATGAGACAGACTCACCTTTGACATGACGGGCAGGCTGAATTGGATCGCTTCTAAGTCTGCTCGCAAAAAAGCGCGGTTGCGTCAAATCTCACGGCGCATTCATGCGTGTGCGTTGCAGGAGAGGTTTGGAACATTTCTAATGGTGGCAGGACGTTCGGCTTGTTGCTCCAATGACTGGCTTTTTAAGAACGGCGAGCGAGCCGTCTGGATCGTTTTCGATGGTTCTTTCAAACTGTTCTAAGCCTGGTTCGGTGCCAAGTTTTGATCGATTCAAGATCGGCATCGTCAGATGCGATCGTCTTGATGTGCGTGACAACGATCGGGTTGCTGTCCTTGCGACTCGTTCCTGGTGCTATGTGATGTCATGATCAATGCCCGAACCTGGGCTTATTGAGCTGAACGTGATGAGCATGAGCATGAGCATGTTGTTGGCTGAGCGGGAATTGACGGAACTGATTGCGTGGCGGCAGGAGCTCCACAGCAAGCCTGAACTGTCAGGGCAGGAAGAGAAGACCGCGCAAGCCGTGCAGGCGCTTCTCCACGCAACTGGCGCCGACAAGGTCGTCACGGGACTTGGCGGGCATGGCCTGCTCGGGATCTACCAGGGAGATGCGCCCGGCCCGACGATCATGCTTCGCGCCGAGCTGGATGGATTGCCGATACAGGAGATCTCGGCTCTGCCGTATCGGTCGGCGGTACCGGGAAAAGCGCATCTTTGCGGTCACGACGGTCATATGACGATTTTGGCGGCGGTGGCGCGCGGCCTGGGTCGTCAACGCCCGCAACGAGGGCGGGCGATACTGCTGTTCCAGCCGGCGGAAGAGGATGGATCTGGCGCCGCTGCTGTCCTCGCCGACGAGAAGTTTGATCAGATCAAGCCCGATTTTGTGTTCTCTTTGCACAATTTGCCGGGACTTCCGCTTGGGCAGGTTTCGATCGCCGAGGGGCTGGTCAACTGTGCCTCTCGCGGCATGCAGATCAAACTGTCCGGGCGAACCTCGCACGCGTCGAGCCCCGAGCTTGGTGTATCGCCACAAGCCGCGATTGCGAGGCTGTTGAGCGAGATCGATGCGCTCGGACGGGGCGGGGCGCTCGACGAAGATTTCTCAATGGTGACGGTCACCCATGCGAGGTTGGGGGAACCGGCGTTCGGCATCTCGCCCGGTCATGCCGAGGTCTGGGCGACACTCAGGACGCTGACCGATTCGAAGATGGATGCCCTTCGCGCGCAGGCCGAAAGCCTGGTCCGGAGCGTGGCGGCAAGCGAAGAACTGAAGGCGGAGATTGTCTATCGCGATGTGTTCCATCATTGCATGAATGACGCGGAGGCCGTCGTCCATCTCCGGAACGCGCTGGACGCAGAAGGCGTGCCGTATTCCGGGCAGGGGCTGCCGATGCGGGGGTCGGAGGATTTTGGACGTTTCAACCACCGGTCAAAGGCCGCGATGTTTTTCCTGGGGGCGGGCACGCGGCATCCCGGCCTGCATCAGCCGGACTATGATTTTCCGGACGAACTGATTGAGATCGGCTCGCGGGTCTTCATCCGTGCGTTGCGTAACTTGTTGGGATGAGATGACGCGCGGTTTGGAGTTGACGTCGCGCATGTGATTCAATTTCGCGCGCAACTTGCAAATTTAGAACGCTTAAAAAATGTTAGTGCGATTGTTTAGAACGACTCGAAAGTATTCGGTGTTGCTCGATCGCCACTGATGCAATCTGTTGTTCGCACGGGCCGTTACCTTAGATAGCTTCTACTCGCTGTTTCCACTCGCGAAGATAGAACGGCCTCAGGGACCTGCTTATGGGCTTTGGGGTGGAAGTATGACGTATAAGATTGCGGCCAGAAATGTTGCGCGCGCTGTTTCGCTGGGGGCGGTGAGTTATCTTGCGCTCTCTCTTGATTTTGCCAGCGGTCAGAAAGCGTTCGCGCAGAGCTTGCCGCCCGTCACGGTGGATGCTCCGACGCAGCAGCGAGCGCGGCCCGCGGTACGGAGAACGCAAACGTCGACATCGCGCGTGCAACGCCGCGTCGCCGCGGCGCCGCTTCGCCGCGTCGAACCGGTTCCGTATCTGACACCTTCGACCGGAGCGCTCGGTGCGCCTCCGGCCCCCTATGCGGGCGGGCAGGTTGCGACGGGATCCCAGCTCGGATTTCTAGGCAATCGCGGCGTCATGAACACGCCGTTCAACCAGACCAGCTATACTGCGCAGACGATTCAGAACCAGCAGGCGCGGACCGTCGGCGATGTCCTGATGAACGATCCCTCGGTCCGGATGAAGACGCCCAGCGGCAACGGCATCGACGGCGCCTATATTCGCGGCTTCTACTACGACAGCGGCGACTATTCCATGAACGGCCTCTATGGCATGGCACCGTTCTATTCAACGTCGGCGAATTACCTCGAGCGGGTCGAGGTTCTGAAGGGGCCGGCCGTACTGCTGAACGGCATGCCGCCCGCAGGGGCCGTCGGGGGAAGCATTAATCTGGTAACGAAGAGCGCTCCCGACTACGACATCACGCAGCTTACCACTAGATATATATCCAAGTCTCAAGTCGGAGCGCTGGTCGATGTGGCGCGGCGCTACGGCGAGAACAAGGAGTTCGGAATCAGATTCAATGGCGGTGGAGGTGGCGGACAGACCGCGTTCGACCGGCAGACTGACCAGATCGGCAATGCCGTGCTCAATATGGACTACCGTGGCGAGCGTGTGCGCTTCTCCACGGATCTCGGTTATCAGGCCGAAAATCTGAACCCTCCGCTGCGGTTCCTGACGTTCACCACCAGCCCTCCGTTTGCGACCACCATTCCGGTTCCAGCCTTGCCGAAGCCCGGCACCAATTACATGCCGGACTGGGCGACATGGAAGCCCAGGGACGCGTTCGCGATGGCACGCGGCGAGGTCGATCTGACCGATTCGGTCACTGTATATGGCGCGGTCGGGTACCATAAGAGCGAGATCGACTACATCTACCCATCGCCACGCATCACGAACGCCAACGGCGCCTGGACGGCCGCGCCCTTCAATGGTCGCGACGTCTATGACAATTATGCGGGCGAGGTCGGGGTTCGTGCCTCGGTCGATACCGGCCCCGTCAACCACCTCGTGACGGTCAACTACTCCGCCTTCGAGCGCGACTACAGCTCGTTCGGCAGGGCGGGCGCTGCGGTCAATTCAAACCTGTATAACCCGGTCGCGATCCCGTACCCGAACTTCGCCACCATCGTCCAGAATCTCGAAAGCCAGACAAAGCTTAGCAGTGTCGGCATCGCCGACACGATGTCGATGTTCAACAATCGACTTCAGGTGATCGTTGGGGCCAGGCGACAGACGGCAGGCGCGGACAGTCTAAACCGCCTGACAGGCATCCCATCTAGCGTTGAAGTTCCGACGTGGAGTCCCGGCTATGCAGTCATCGTGAAGCCGCTGGACAACATCGCGCTTTACGCCAATTACATCGAAGGACTGAAGGCGCCGGAAGTCGTCGCCGGAGCCACGACGTACTCGAATATCGGAGAAATCCTCCCGCCCGCTCAGACCAAGCAGATGGAGGCCGGCGTCAAGATCGATATGGGCCGCATCACCGCCACGGCGAGCGTGTTCGATATCACCAGCCCGAACGCGATAGCGGTTGCCGTGCCGGGGCAGGTTCTGCCTGCGAGACGACTGTCCGGCGAGCAGCGCAATCGTGGCATGGAGCTGTACGTCTTCGGTGAGGTGACGCCCGCGATCCGGGTGCTGGGTGGTGTGACCTTGATCGATGGCGAAGTGGTCAGGCAATCGACCTCGGCCGGAGCATTGATTTTCAATTACAATGGCAAGACACCTGTCGGTGTGTCGGCGGTCAATATCAATTTCGGCACTGAATGGGACACGCCTTTCCTGAACGGGCTCACGCTGACGAGTCGGGTCATCTATACCAGCGAGAGCTACGCCAACGATGCGAATACGCAGGAGTTGCCGTCATGGACGCGGGTTGACCTCGGTGCGCGGTACACGTTCCTGTCTCCCTGGAACGGCAAGCCGATCGTCATTCGCGCTAGTGTCGAGAACGTCTTCAACGAGGCGTACTGGAACTCTTATCGCACGGTGAGCAGCGCCGTATCTCTCGGCGCTCCGCGTACCTATCTCCTGTCGACGACGTTCAACTTCTGAGCGCTGCGTCGCTCTTATTGCCAGCAAACATGTGCCGTCGCGGATATCATCCGCGACGGCATTTTCTTGTTTGGTCGTTGTCGTTGTTTCGTTTCAACGGAGTTGATGACAAGACGATGAAAAAAATCTGGAGTTGGTGCACGATTTTCGGGAACGAAAAATGTTCCAGCTCGGGCAATTAGAATTCGACAAAATAGGGATCGCTTTGCAAATCAGCCAGTTGTCGCACGCGCTCCATCGCTGCGCGGAGGTTGTAATCTTCTTCAACGCGCCAGTTTGGAGCTATTAAAAACTGCATCACCGATATTGCTTTGACCATCATTTGCTTCTGACCTAGTCAGACGCCGTTGCTTCGTTTTTCTGAAAGGTGCCGGCCATGATGGTTTTTGACAGAGACGACGTCACCTTCACCGTCGTCATCAATCACGAAGAGCAATATTCGATCTGGCCAACGTTCAAGGAGATTCCGAACGGCTGGACGGCGGTCGGCAAGACCGGCACCAAGAAGGAATGCCTCGATCACATCGAACAGGTGTGGACCGACATGCGTCCCCTGACGCTGCGCAAATTCATGGACGAAGGGGCTCCTTCGCCGAAATCGGCTTAGCAAACGGAGCCCGTCTTCCGATGCGGCTTTTTTGTCTGCCATACTCCGGCGGAAGCGCCATGTTCTATGCACGGTGGCGCAGGCTGCTGCCGGCGTGGATCGACGTCCAGCCGGTCGAGTGGCCCGGACGCGGCGCACGCATGGACGAGCCATTGGCGACCGATCCCCGCAAACTTGCCGCGCAACTCGCCGCGGAGATTCATGCGCGACTCGACGGTCCTTATGCGTTGTTTGGGCACAGCCTCGGCGCGCTGATCGGGTTTGAGGTTGCCCACAGTTTGCTCGATCGCGGTGCACCGGCGCCGGCCATTTTCTTCGGGTCGGGCACGGAGGCGCCGGCCGTTCGAGACGGAAGCAGATGGCGCCTACCGCTGAGCGACGAAGCGCTGCTGCATGAACTGCGCAACCTTCAGGGGACGCCTGACGAAGCACTGGCGAATGCGGAACTCATGCGATCGGCGTTGCCGGTGCTGCGCGCCGATTTCCTGATGTGCGGCGCCTATAACTATCGGCCGCGTCACCCGTTGCCGTGTCCCGTCCACATCTTCGGCGGTATCGACGACGAGACGAGCCGCGCATCGCTGGAAGCCTGGCAGCAGGAGGCCGCAGCCGAGTTCGCGCTCGACATGCTGCCGGGACATCACTTCTTCATTCACACGCAGCAAGCCGAACTGCTCGACCTGGTCGGATCGGCCCTGGCCCGGCAATCGGGACGGTCGATGGGTTCGCATTGGAGCAAGGATCATGAGCGTATTCTCCGTCCAGCCACTCGTTGAGGGCAAGAGCCTTCCGTTGTTGTTCAAAGCCGACAAGGCCGGGCAGCCGCTCGGCGCGGCGCTTCCGATGCTGCGCGATACCGTCGACCGGCACTTGACCGATTGCGGTGGCATCGTGTTTCGCGACTTCACCCTCGATGGCCCCGACGCATTTCGGGCGTTCGCGGCCGATTTCGGCCATCCGCTGCTCAGCTACGAGTTCGGATCGACGCCACGCTCGCAGGTCACTTCCGGCGTCTACACGTCCACCGAATACCCGCCGCACCAGCATATCCCGCTGCATAACGAGCAGGCCTATACGAGGGATTGGCCGATGAAGATCTGGTTCTATTGCATGCAGCCGGCACAAGAGGGCGGCGAGACGCCGATCGCCGACAGCCGCGCGATCTATCGCGACATGCCGTCAACCATTCGGGAGCGTTTCGCCGAGAAGGGCGTGATGTATGTCCGCAATTACGGCAACGGCCTAGATGTCGACTGGCAGCAGGTGTTCGGCACCGATTCCAGGCCGGAGGTCGAGGCCTATTGCGCCCGCCATGACATCGACTGTGAATGGAAAGAAGACGGCGAGCTGCGGACGCGCCAGATCTGCCAGGGCACGGCGCGTCACCCCGTAACGGGCGACTGGGTCTGGTTCAATCAGGCGCATCTGTTTCATGTCTCGAATCTCGAGCCGGAGGTGCGTGAGAGCTTGCTCGACGTCGTCGGCGACGAGGTCGAGCTGCCGCGTAACGTGTTCTACGGCGACGGGTCGCGGATCGACGACGAGACGTTGACCACCGTGCGCAACGTGCTGGAGGCGCACAAGATTAGTTTTCCCTGGCAGGCCGGCGATGTCGTCATGCTCGACAACATGCTGACCGCGCATGCGCGCGCGCCGTTCAAGGGCCCGCGCAAGGTGATCGTCGCCATGGCTGAGGCACATCGGCAGAGCTGATTGCCCCTTGCTGACCGCGAGGCGAGGATTTCCGGACTGGATTTCGAGAAAATGTATCAAGACAATCTCGTCGAACGACTGCGCGGCCACGCAGCATTGCGTCCGGATCGGGTGGCGTTGCGCTTCCTCGAAGGAGATGATGTCGCCGGCGAATTGACATTCGCCGCTCTCGATACGAGGGTTCGCGCCGTCGCGTCCCGGTTGCAACAGTTGGGCTGCGCGGGCGAGCGGGCGGTCATCCTGCTGCCCAGCGGGCTCGACTATGCCGTGGCATTCTATGCGTGCCTGTATGCGGGTGTGATCGCGGTTCCGGCGTATCCACCCGAGGGTGCTGCCGATCGCTATGCGGGCCGTTTCAACGGCATTATGCGCGATGCGGCGCCACGCTTCATTCTGACAGAATCGAATTTGAGTGCTGTCGTGGAAGCAGCGCTTCCCGGACTGACCAATGTCCGGATGATCGAGGTTGACGCGATTTCGTCTGAACTTGCTGCGGATTGGCGAGAGACAAGTCCCGCGGCGAATGCCGTCGCTTTCCTGCAATACACGTCTGGGTCGACGTCGCAACCGAAGGGGGTTTGCGTCTCGCACGCCAATTTGACGGCTAACGAGAAGGCCATCCAGGCGGTCGCCGGAGGAACGCTCGACGATGTTTTCGTCAGCTGGCTGCCGCTCTATCACGACATGGGACTGATCGGTGGATTGTTGAATCCGCTGTTCACCGGGTTTACCGCCGTCCTGATGTCGCCGCGCAATTTTCTTGAGCGGCCGCGACGCTGGCTTGAGGCGATCCATCGTCACGGCGGAACGTTGAGCGGTGGACCTGATTTCGCCTACGCGCTGTGTGCCGACCGCGTTTCCGATGAAACGATCGGAGGGCTTGACCTGAGTCGTTGGAGATTCGCATTCTCCGGCTCGGAGTTTGTCCGCAAAGCCACGCTTCAGAGATTCGGCGAGCGATTTGAGCCGGCCGGTTTTGATCGACGCGCGCTGACCGCCTGCTACGGTCTGGCTGAGGCGACGCTGCTGGTGACGGCAGGCAACCCGGCGACCAAAGCCGTCAGCTATACGCTCGATACAGCGGAGCTCGCGGCGGGCCGCATTGCGAACGCCGGTGAAGGCACCGACCTGGTGGGCTGCGGTCAAACGATTGCCGGTCATGCCACGCGCATCATGCGCACCGATGGATCGACGGCTGCAAGGGCAGACGAGGTCGGCGAGATCTGGTTCGCCGGCCCCAGTGTCGCGCTTGGATATTGGAATAACCCGGAAGCCACGCAGAAGGCATTCGTCGAACGCGATGGCATGCGCTGGCTGCGCACCGGAGATCTCGGCTTCGTTCGGGACGGCACACTGATCGTCACCGGCCGGCTCAAGGATTTGCTGATCGTCCGGGGTCAGAACGTCTATCCGACAGATGTCGAGCAGGCGGTGGAGGCCGACGTCAAATTGGTTCGCAGCGGCCGGGTGGCCGCTTTTGCGGTCGAGATCGACGGACGGGAAAGCATTGGAGTCGCGGCCGAGTTCAGCCGCGTTGTTCTCAAGCGCAGCGATCCCGAGGCTCTTGCTCAAGCCATCGGCGAGGCTGTGCTTCGGCAGGCTCAGGAATATCCGGCTGTCATCATCCTGTTGAATCCGCAGGGGATGCCGCTGACGACCAGCGGGAAGCTGCAGCGTTCGGCCTGTAGCGGGCGTTGGGCCGACAACACGCTCGACAGTTTCATGGTCTTCGAAAGAGGGCGTCGTCGCGATGGCGTCGCATTGACGGCGCCTTCGAGCGATACCGAGCACGCTCTGGCGTCGATCTGGCGCGACGCGCTCGGCTTGCAGGCTGTCCACCGGGAAGACGATTTCTTCGTATTGGGCGGAAACTCGATTGCGGCCGGACAGACCGCCGCCGCGATCCGCGAACGGTTCGGCGTCGAGCTGGAACTGCGCAGCTTCTTCGACGCGCCGACGCTTGCAGCCTTCGCAGGCCGGATCGATACCCTGGTGGGTGAGGGCGCAGGACGGGCGCTTCCGCCGATCCAGCGGGCGGCGCCGGCAAGTCGCATGATCTTGTCCCATGCCCAGGAACGGCTGTGGTTTCTCTGGAACATGGACCCTGGCGGAACGGCCTACACGGTTGCCAGCACGGTCCGTTTGAAAGGAAAGCTCGATCATGCCGCCTTGTCGCGGGCGATTGCGGAAACCGTCCAGCGCCATGAGGTGTTGCGCACCACGTTCGTCGCGCAAGAAGGCCGCGCAGGGCAGGTGGTTCACGACTCGCTTAGTGTTGGCATCCGGCACGAGGATCTCCGCTCATATCCCGCACACGCCCGTGCCGAACAGGCCGCGGGGCTTGGTCAGTCCGAACTCGCCAAACCGTTCGATCTCGTCATCGGGCCGTTGTTGCGGGCGACCCTGTTGCAGTTCGCTGACGACGAGCACGAATTGTTGCTGCTGGCCCATCACATTGTCGTCGATGGCTGGTCGCTCGACGTGATGCTCCAGGAGTTGGCTGGACTTTATCGCAGCTTCATACGGGGCGACGTCGGTCCGCCGCCGGTGCCGATGGTTCAATATGTGGATTTCGCAACCTGGCAACGCGATTGGCTCGCGGGAGGTGAGGCAGACCGGCAGCTTGCATACTGGCGTTCAAAGCTGGGTGACACGCACCCGGTGCTGGCTCTGCCCCATGACCGGCCGCGTCTGGCGGCGCAAAGCCATGGTGGAGATACGATCGGGCTTGCGATCGAAGGCACGCTGGCCGCCCGGCTTCGGGAAACTGCCGGAAAACATCGCGCGAGCGTATTCATGCTGCTGCTCGCGGCCTATCAGGCGTTGCTGTACCGCTATACGGGCCAGAGCGATCTGCGCGTCGGTGTGCCCGTAGCCGGGCGTCGTCACGCGCAGCTCGAACGATTGATCGGTTGCTTCGTCAATACGCTGGTGTTGCGTGCCGAGATCGTCGATGGAACGACGTTCCCGAGCCTGCTCCGGCAGGTCAAGGAAGCGGTGATCGAAGCGCTGTCCCATCAGGATCTTCCGTTCGAGATGCTGGTCGATGGTCTGCGGCCCGAACGCAGCGGCGGTCACAACCCGCTGTTCCAGGCCAAGTTCAACTATATGAAGGCGCCCCGTGGATTTGAGGGCGTCGAAGGACTTGTGGCCGAAATCGACATCCTGGACCTCGCGGGCTCGCACTTCGATCTCGCGCTTGATATTGTCGATGGCGCCGAAGGCATGAAGGTGACCTTCAACTACGCGACCGACCTGTTCGACTCCGCGACGATCTCGCGGCTGGCGACACAGTTCGGCTCGCTGCTCCGCCAGATCGCGGAAGACGCAGAACGCCTTGTGTCGGACTTCGTCATCGACGATGCGAACCGGCAGGTGGTGCCAAGCCAGTCTGCTGCGTTCCGATTCAATGATGTGGTCAGCCTTTATCGCGCATCGACAGCCGATCGGCAGACCGCGGTTGCCGTCCAATGCGGCAGCGACAGATTGACCTTCGCGGAGTTCGAGCGGAAGTCGGAGGGTATCGCGCGCATGCTCGCGGCCAGGGGCGTGACACGGGAAACGCCGGTTGGACTCTGGATCGAGCGATCGCCGGCCTTCGTGACGGCGTTGCTTGGCGTGCTCAAGGCCGGCGGCGCCTATGTGCCGCTCGATCCGAAATGGCCGGTGGAACGGGTCCGAAGCATACTGGCGGATGGCGGCATCGAGATCGTGCTGGCGTCCGGTGAGAAGTTGGCCGAGGCGCTTACGCTTGATTGCCTTGTGCTCGATGCGGACACCGACACCACCTCCGAAGAGTTGGTGAGCGTGCTTCCGGACAGCACGATCCATCCAGCGCAGACCGCTTATGTGATCTACACGTCGGGATCGACAGGGGCGCCCAAGGGCGTCGCCGTGTCGCACGGTGCGCTGGCCAATTATGTCCAGGCCCTGCTGCAGCGCGTGCAGCCGTCGCCGAGCGCGAGCATGGCGATGGTTTCTACCGTCGCGGCCGATCTCGGCCACACCGTGCTGTTCGGCGCACTTGCCTCCGGGGCGACGCTGAATCTATTGGCCCCGGAAGCCGTCCTCGATGCGGATTTGTTTGCGACGGCGATGCGGGATGGCAACGTCGGCATTCTCAAGATCGTGCCCAGTCATTTGCGCGGCCTGTTGCAGGCGTCACGCTCGGCCGATCTCTTGCCCCGCGATGTCCTGATTCTCGGCGGGGAGGCCTGCGATCCGGCGCTGCTAAACGAAGTCCGTCAGTTGCGGCCGCACTGCCGAATTCTCAATCACTATGGCCCTACGGAAACGACGGTCGGGGCGGTTACGCATGAATGGGAGCCTGCAGGTGAGGCACGTCCGGTTCCGATCGGCTTGCCACTCGCTAATCTGCGCGCCCATGTGCTGGACGATGCGCTAAACGAGGTGCCGATCGGCGTCATCGGTGAACTCTATATCGGAGGCGCCGGGCTGGCGCGGGGCTATCGTGGCCAACCCGGCCTGACCGCGGAACGCTTTGTCCCGAATCCGTTCGGACCGGCTGGGGAACGGCTGTACAGGACGGGCGATCGGGTTCGTTGCGATCAGTCGGGGCGGTTGGTGTTCCTCGGCCGTGGCGACGATCAGATCAAGTTGCGTGGCTATCGCATCGAGCTTGACGAGGTGGCGCGCGCGATCAAGGCGTTGCAGGAGATCGTTGACGCGGTGGTGATGGCCCGCGCCATCGGAGCGGGTGCCGAACGGCAGGAACTCGTTGCGTATTGTGTTCCCCGCTCCGGCATGACGCCGACGGCGGACGCGATCAAGCAGCAACTGGCTGCCGTCCTGCCGGAATACATGGTGCCGTCGCGGGTCGTTCTGCTGGAGCGTCTGCCGCTGACGCCAAACGGCAAGGTGGATCGCAAGGCGCTGCCGGAGCCGGACCAAGACACGGTCGTCGTGAAATACGCAGCGCCCGAGGGAGCGACCGAGGAGGCGATCGCCGCGGTCTGGCGCGAGGTGCTCGGCCGGGAGCGAATTGGCCGCAACGACAATTTCTTCGAACTCGGCGGCGATTCGATTCTCAGCCTGCAGATCATCGCGCGGCTGCGCAAGCGCGGCATTCGCCTGACGCCGAAACAGGTCTTTGGACAGCAAACCGTGGCCCGCCTGGCAACGGTAGCGACGATCACAGCGGTGCCTGTCGCAAGGAAAGAGGGGTCAAAGGCGGAGACCAGCGCCGGAAGCGACCGGGTGACCGGTGGGCATCGCCTGCTGCCGATCCAGACCCGCTTCTTCGATGAGGACGCCGGCAACCGGAATCACTGGAATCAGGCCGTGCTGCTGGTCCCGCAGTCGCGCCTGGACTGGGAGGCGCTGCGACGTGCGCTCGTTGCGGTCGTGGATCACCACGATGCGTTGCGCTTACGCTTCGAGCAGGTCGACGGCAAATGGCGGGCAGAATATGGCGCCACGCCGGCGCCGTCAGACTTGTTGTTGGTTCGCACGGATGTGGGCGACGCGGCGCAGGTCACTGCGATTGCTTCCGCGGCGCAGGCGAGCCTGTCGCTGTCATCCGGTCCCTTGTTGCGCGCGACAGCCATGGATCTTGCCGATGGCAGTCAACGACTGCTGATCGCGATTCATCATCTGGCGGTTGACGGCGTGTCGTGGCGGGTTCTGCTGGAAGATCTGGCCGCAGCTTACGGCGAGCTGAAGCAGGGAGCGGCCACCGTTTCGCTGCCGCCGAAGAGCGAATCCTATGCGTCGTGGGGAGCGCGACTGCACGCCTATGCGGCCGCCCCGGCGCTTGCAGGTGAAATGCCGTTCTGGCTGATGAGCGGAGCGGGTGCAGATCTTCCATGCGACAACGAGCACGGTGATCCGGATCTCGTCGGGGACGGCGAAGAGGTGCCGCTGGTACTCGATACCGACCTGACGTCGAGGCTGCTGCAGGAAGCGCCATCCGCCTATCGGACGCAGGTCAATGATCTGTTGCTGGCGAGCCTGGTGCGCGCTGTCTCGCGCTGGTGCGGGGTCGAAGATTTGACGATCGAACTCGAGGGGCATGGCCGTGAGGACATTTTTCCCGGGACGGATATTTCCCGTACGGTGGGCTGGTTTACAGCAGCGTTCCCGGTGCGGCTCCATGGTGGATCAGGCGACGACGCATCACTGATCAAATCGGTCAAAGAAGAACTCCGCGCCGTCCCGAACCGCGGACTTGGCTACGGCGTGTTGCGCTATCTCGGTTCCGAGGAGCAACGCAGTGCGTTGGCGCGACTGGCGGAACCGCAGATCGTGTTCAACTATCTCGGCCGGTTTGATGGCAGCGTGGGTGCTTCCTCGCTTTTCGACTTCGCACCTGAGAGTTCAGGCCCATCACGAAGTGATGCCGCTCGCCTGAGGGGCTGGCTGAACATCACGGGGCAGGTGCGTGAGGGACGTCTGCTTCTATCCTTTGGATATGGGCGCAAGCGCTATCGGCGAGAGACGGTCGAGCGGCTGGCGCACATGTACGAGACCGCCCTGCGCGAACTGGTGATGCATTGCTGCAGCAGCGCGTCCGGCATGACGCCGTCGGACGTTGCGTTGTCCGGCCTCGGCCAGGCCGATCTCGACCGGCTGGGGACGGCTCTGGACCTGCGCGGCATCGAGGACATCTATCCGCTTTCGCCGATGCAGCAGGGCATGCTGTTCCACGCGCTCCGGGATGGTGCTGACGATGTCTACGTCAACCAGGTCGGACTCGAAGTGTTCGGCTTCGGTGCCGGCAAGCTGAAGGCGGCGTGGCAGGCGGTGAGCGATCGGCACGCCGCGTTGCGGACCGGCTTCGTATGGGAGCATCTAGCGGGGGCGACGCAGCAGGTGGTGTATCGTCATGTGGCGGTGCCCTTCGTCGAGGAGGATTGGCGCGATCGCGCGGCGGCGCTGGAACGCAGCGGCGGGCTGAAAACCGCGCTGGCCGATGCGTCACGTCGGGAGCGCGAAAGCGGTTTTGACGTCTCCCGTCCACCGTTGCAGCGGGTGCGGTTGATCCGGCTCGATGACACCAGGCACTGGCTGATCTGGACCCATCATCACATTTTTGGCGATGGCTGGAGCTCGGCGCGGCTGCTTGCGGAGGTGCTGCAGCACGTGAATGGTGGCACGCTGCCGACGGTGCAGGGCAGCTATCGCGACTACATCGCGTGGCTGCAGGGTCGCGATCATGCGGGAGCCGCCACGTTCTGGCGCGATGCGCTGGCAAAGCTTGATACGCCGACCTTGCTGGCGAATGCCCTGCCATCGAGC
Organism: Bradyrhizobium sp. JYMT SZCCT0180; assembly: GCF_018130165.1. Taxonomy (GTDB): domain Bacteria; phylum Pseudomonadota; class Alphaproteobacteria; order Rhizobiales; family Xanthobacteraceae; genus Bradyrhizobium. The sequence goes on from NZ_JAFCLZ010000010.1 coordinate 176,876, forward strand.
GACAGGGCGCCGGAGGACGCAGGTCACGCCAGCATCGCGCTAGCGGTGAGCGCGGAGTTGACCGAACGGTTGAAGTCATTTGCAAAGCGGGAGCGGGTGACGCTCAATACGCTCCTTCAAGGGGCGTGGGCGCAGTTGCTGCGGCGGCATTCGGGGCAGGGCGCGGTCTGTTTCGGGGTGACCGTATCGGGCCGGCCGGCGGAACTGGCAGGCTCCGAGGAGATGGTCGGCCTGTTCATCAACACGTTGCCGATCGTCGATGCTCCGAACCCGGAAGCCGCTGTCGGCGATTGGTTGCGCCAGTTGCAGGAGCAGAACCTGGCCTTGCGCGAGCACGGCTGGACGCCGCTGTACGAGATCCAGCGTCTTGCCGGTCATGCCGGGCAGACGCTGTTCGACACAATCCTGGTGTTCGAAAATTATCCGATCGATGAAGCGTTGCGGAAAACAGGGGAAGATGGTCCTCGCCTCGGGCGTGTGGAGCACGTCACGCCCACCAACTATGCGCTGGCGGTCGCCGTGTTTGCCGGAGCGGATGCGCTCAATCTGGAGTTTAATTACGACCGGGCTCGTTTCGACGGAGCCGCGATCCTGCGCCTACGCGACGCCTTATACGGATTGCTGCAGCAGGTCGTGGCCGATACCGAGCGACCGGTGGGTGATATCGGATTGCCCGACAACGATGAAGCAAGGCGGCTGCTGGACTGGAGCGGCGCTAGGAACTTGGCGGTATCGCGATCGCTTCATGTCGGCGTCGTCGCGCATATCGAGGTGCGGGCCGCAGAGGCGCCTTCGTCGGTTGCGCTGGTGTGGGGCGAGACATCCGTCAGCTATGGTGAGTTGAACGCCAGGTCGAACCGGCTGGCGCGGCGGCTTCGCCGGTGGGGCATTGGTCCGGATCGCCTGGTCGGCCTGGCGCTGGCGCGCAGCCCGGACATGATGGTCGCGCTGTTAGCTGTCTTGAAGGCCGGCGGCGCCTATCTACCACTCGATCCGGACTATCCGGACGATCGCCTCGCCCTCATGCTGCGCGACAGTGGGACGAAGTTGGTATTGACGGAAGGCGCGCTGCTCAAACGCTTTGCGCCAGTGTTCCGCGACACCGGGGTCGAGGCCTTGCGCCTGGACGAGCCGCAGCAGTGGCGCGCCGGTGACGATGCCAGCAACCTCGATGTCGAAATCCATCCGGACAGCCTGGCCTATGTGATCTACACGTCGGGTTCGACGGGAACACCGAAGGGCGTGACGGTCTCGCACGGTCCGCTCGCCATGCATTGTGAGGCGATCGGCCGGCTGTACGGCATGAACTCGGGCGATCGGGAGTTTCAGTCGGCTTCGATCAACTTCGACATTGCCCACGAGCGTTGGCTGGTGCCGCTGATGACAGGTGGATCGCTGATCCTGCCGTCCAGGCCGGGTCTGCTGATCGATGACCTCGTGCGCGAAATCGAAGGCAATTCGGTCACGGTGCTCTTCCTGCCTCCAGCCTATGCCGACCAGTTGGGTGAAGCGCTGCGGCACAGCGGCCGACGCCTTTCGCTGAGGGTTTGCATCGTGGGCGGCGAGGCCTGGTCCGATACCTCCATCAAGGCGTTTCGCCGGGCAGCCAATGTCGGCGTTCTGATCAACGCCTATGGCCCGACCGAGACGGTGATCGCGCCGACGGCATGGACGGTCGACGAGGCTGCGCTAAGGCCGGGTCAATACGCGCCGATCGGACGGCCCGTTGGTCTCAGGTCCGCCTACATTCTCGACGCTGAACTCAACATGGTCCCGGCCGGCGTAACGGGCGAGTTGTTCATCGGTGGTGTTGGGCTGGCGCGGGGGTATCTGAAACGCGGCGCGCTGACGGCGGAACGGTTCATTCCGGATCCGTTCGGCGGCGACGGCGGGCGTCTCTACCGGACCGGCGATCTGGCGCGGTGGCGGGCTGACGGCGTAATCGAATATGTCGGGCGCGCGGACCATCAAGTGAAGATTCGCGGTTTCCGGATCGAATTGGGAGAGATCGAATCGCGTTTGCTGGAGCAGCGCGGCGTAAGCGCCGCCGTCGTGGTGGCACGCGAGGCGAGGGCCGGACGTCAGCTGATCGCCTACGCCAGCGGCGAGCGGACGCTCGACGGCCAGGCGCTGCGCCAGGCGTTGTCGGCCATGCTGCCGGATTACATGGTTCCGGCGACAATCGTGATGCTCGAACAACTGCCGCTGACGCCGAATGGCAAGATCGACCGGCGGGCATTGCCGCAGCCAGATGAGGACGCTGCGTCGCGTCGCACCTATGCGGCGCCCGAGGACGAGATCGAGATCGCGCTGGCGAATATCTGGACCGAGTTGCTGGGCGTCGAGCGGATCGGACGCAACGATCATTTCTTCGAGCTCCGCGGACACTCATTGCTCGCGGTGCGGCTGCTCAGCCGGGTGTCGCAGGATCTCGGCGTGTCGATCCAGATTTCGGATCTGTTCGTTCATCCGGAGCTCGCCCAGTTCGCCCGGATCGTTTCGATCAGGCTGATCGAACGCGAGTTCGATGCGGAAGAACTTCACGATCTGATCGCATCGGGACTGTGACAATGGCGGATTCATTGAAACCCGATTTGCGGGAACTGGATGCTGGAGAGTTGAGAAAACTCCTGGCGCTGGCCAAGGACCGGGGCCGAAGCGCCGGCAGGGGCGAACCGGCCTCCATACCAGTAGTGCCGCGCGACGGGCCGCTGGCATTGTCCTTTGCGCAGCAGCGGCTTTGGTTGCTGGCGCAGCTCGACGGCAGCAGCACCAACTATCACATTCGCGGCGCGCTGCGCCTCTCGGGCGACCTCGATGTCACCGCCTGGCGCCGCAGTCTGGATCAGCTGTTTGCGCGTCACGAATCCCTGCGCAGCATTTTTCGTGCGGCCGATGGACAGCCTTGCGTCGAGCTGTTGCCGGCCGGTCAGGGTCTGCCTTTGCTTGTGCATGATTTGCGGGCCGAACCGGCGCGCGAGCAGGTACTCAAGCGTCTATGCAGCGAAGAGAAGGATACACCCTTCGATCTCACTCAGGGGCCGTTGATCCGCGGGCGCCTCATCCGGATTGCGGAGAGCGAGTATCTGTTCCTGCTGACCCAGCACCATATCGTTTCGGACGGCTGGTCCATCGGTGTGCTCGTGCGCGAGCTGGGCGCCCTGTATCGCGCCTTCATGGCCGGCGAGGGCGATCCGCTACCGGCGCTGCCGATTCAGTATCCGGACTATGCCGCCTGGCAACGCCAGTGGCTTGCGGGCGAACGGTTGCAGCGGCAGGTCGACCATTGGCGGCAGACGCTGGCGGGTGCGCCAGCGTTGCTCGAACTGCCGACGGATCGGCCGCGGCAGCCGGTCAGGTCTCTCGCCGGTGCGTCAGTTCCGATCGAGATCGACGCCGAGCTTGCACGCGGCATCAAACAGCTAAGCCAATCTCATCGCACGACCGCATTCATGACGGTGCTGGCGGCGTGGGCGGCCGTGCTGTCGAGGCTGTCAGGTCAGAGCGATGTCGTGATCGGTACGCCGACGGCCAATCGCAACCGGCGTGAAATCGAGGGTCTGGTCGGCTTCTTCGTCAATATGCTGGCGCTTCGCGTTGATTTGTCGGGCGAACCTGACGTGGCGGAGCTACTGAGCCGCGTGCGCGGTGCTGCGCTGGCGGCTCAGGACCATCAGGATTTGCCGTTCGAGCAACTCGTGGAGATCATTCAGCCGCCGCGGCGTCTGGACCATGCCCCGGTGTTTCAGGTCGTATTCGCCTGGCAGAACAACGAGGCGGCGACGTTTGAATTGCCGGGCCTGAAGGCCGAGATCACGGACACGGCTCTGAGCGAGATCAAGTTCGATCTTGAACTCAACCTGGGCGAGGCCGATGGCCGCATCGTCGGAGCCCTGAACTACGCAACAGCGCTGTTTGACGAAGCAACCATCGAGCGTCATCGGGACTATCTGCTTGCCGTGCTGCGAGCCATGGTCGCCGATGCTGAGCAGGTCATCGACCGGATCGATGTGGCTGATGTCGGAGAGCGCGAACTTGTTCTGAAAACGTGGAACCAGACCGCTACGCCGTACCCGTCCGAATATTGCATCCATGAACTGTTTGCGGAGCAGGTCCGAAGGTCACCCGATGCCACTGCGCTGGTGCGCGAGGATATTCGCCTGAGTTACGGCGAACTGGATGCAAGGGCCAACCAACTCGCGCACTATCTGATCGAACGGGGCGCGGGCCCGGACCAGCCGGTCGCGATCTGCCTGGAACGCAGCATCGCCATGGTCGTCAGCCTGCTGGCGGTACTCAAGGCCGGCGGCGCCTATCTGCCGCTGGATCCCGCCTATCCAGCCGAACGGTTGCGGCAGATCGTCGATGACGCAAAGCCAAAATTGTTGATTTGCGATGATGCCGGGCGCGCGGCGCTCGCGGGAACGGCGTGCGAGATCGTTGATCTGGAAGCCGCCGCGCCTGTCGTCGCCGGGTTGGCGAAGTCAAGTCCGGAGGTCGCGGGCCTGACATCGCGTCATCTGGCCTACATTATCTATACGTCGGGTTCTACCGGCACGCCAAAGGGCGTGATGGTCGAGCATCGCGGCGTGGTGAACCTGGCGCTGGCCCAACGGGCGCTGTTTGAAGTTTCCGCGCGCAGCCGCGTCGTACAGTTCGCTTCCTTCAGCTTTGACGCCAGCACCTGGGAAATCGTCATGGCCCTGTGCTCCGGGGCCGAACTGTTTCTGCTCGGCCCGCGAGAGCATCGCAACGCGGCGGAGCTGCTGGATTATCTGGCACACAACGGCATTACGCACGCGACCCTGCCGCCCGCCTTGCTCCAGGGGCGCACGGACCTTGATCGCTTGGCATCGCTGCAGGTGCTTGTCCTCGCCGGTGAACTGCCCAAGGCCGAGTTGATCAAGGGCGTGCCTTCGGGCGTGGCCGTTTTCAACGGCTACGGTCCCACGGAGACAACCGTCTGCGCCACCACCTGGCTGCGGCCGATGGGCTTTCAAGGCGGCGTCGTCCCGATCGGTCGTCCACTACCCAACACGCGGATTTACCTGCTGGATGGATTTGGCGCCCCGGTTCCGCTCAGGGCGATCGGCGAGATCTATGTCGGCGGAGCGGGGGTCGCGCGAGGGTATCTCAATCGCGCCGATCTGACGGCGGAACGGTTCGTGTTCGATCCCTCCAGCGGCGACGCAGGCGCGCGGATGTATCGCACCGGCGATCTCGGGCGCTATTTGCCGGATGGCAATATCGAATTCCTCGGCCGCAATGACCATCAGGTCAAGATCCGCGGCTTCCGCATCGAGTTGGGCGAGATCGAATTTCACCTGAACGAGCACGCCGGCGTTGCCGATGCGGTGGTGCTGGCCCGCCAGGGTCGCGACGGTGACCCGCGGTTGGTTGCCTATGTTGTGCCGTCGGCGCCGGATGACGACGGCGGTGGTCTAGCGGCTGCACTGCGCAGCCACCTCCGGGCCTGCTTGCCGGAATATATGGTGCCGTCGGCGTTCGTGCGCTTGAAAGCGTTGCCGCTCACGCCGAACGGCAAAGTCGATCGAAAGGCGTTGCCGTCGCCCGAGGACGATGCCTTCGTGCGCCGGGACTATGAAGCGCCGCAAGGCGAACGCGAAGAGACGGTTGCCAAGGTCTGGACCGAGCTGCTTGGCGTCGAGCGCATCGGGCGTAACGATCACTTCTTTGAACTCGGCGGCCACTCGCTGCTCGCAGTCCGCATGCTGGAGCGGTTGCAGCGGCATTCGCTCAGCGCGGACGTGCGCACGCTGTTTGCCAAGCCGGTGCTGGCTGATTTCGCGGTGAGCCTTGATGGCGGCGGCGTGGCTGACGTGCCGGCCAACTTGATCCCGATGCAGGCGACGGCGATTACACCTGGGATGTTGCCGCTGATCGCGCTCGAGCAATCCGATATCGACAGCATCGCGGCAAAAGTTCCCGGTGGCGTTGCCAACATCCAGGATATCTATGGATTATCGCCGCTTCAGGACGGTATCCTGTTTCACCACCTGCTGGCAGCAGAGGGCGACCCTTATCTGCTGGTCGGGCAGATGGCGTTTGCAAGCCGCGATTTGCTCGACCGCTATCTCGCCGCCGTGCGGCAGGTGATCGATCGCCACGACATTCTCCGCACCTCGATTGAATGGGAGGGCCTGTCCACCCCGGCGCAAGTGGTGTGGCGACAGGCTCCGTTGATCGTCACCGAGGTCGAGCTGGACCGCGAAAGCCCGGCGCACGAACAGCTTGCGCAGCGTTTTGATCCGCGAGGGAACAGGATCGATCTTGGTCAGGCGCCGCTGTTGCGCTTTGCGGTGGCCCGCGATCCCGGCAAGGATCGCTGGCTGCTGCTGGTCTTGCTGCATCACCTGATCGGCGATCATTCCACCCTTGAGGTGATGCATGACGAAGTCCGGAACATATTGTCCGGGCATGGTCATGAACTGCCGGCTCCGTATCCGTTCCGGAACCTCGTGGCCCAGACGCGGGGAGCGGAAGCTACGGCCGGGCACGAGCGCTTTTTCCGCAGCATGCTGTCTGACATCGATGAACCGACCACGCCGTTTGGTCTGGACAGGGTGCATGGCGACGGCCGTGGCGTGGCGGAAGCCCGGCGAACGCTGTCGCAATCGCTCAACGGACGGCTGCGGGTTCAGGCGCGTCGTCTGGGAGTGAGTCTCGCCAGTCTCTGCCATCTCGCCTGGGGTCAGGTGGTGGCGCGGAGCAGCGGACGCGAGCGCATCGTGTTCGGCACGGTGCTGTTCGGCCGCATGCAGGCCGGCGCTGGTGGCGACCGCACCATGGGCCTGTTCATCAATACATTGCCGCTGCGGCTCGACCTCGATGGCACCGCGGTCGAAGACAGCGTTCGCCTTGCGCACGCCCGGCTCGCCGAACTGATGGCGCATGAGCATGCCTCGCTGGCGCTTGCGCAACGCTGCAGCAAGGTTGCGGCGCCGGCGCCATTGTTCAGTTCGATCCTGAACTACCGCCATAACGCCATGCCGGCCAGCTCGACCGCGGGTGAGACCGCCGCGGGCGTCAACGGCATCGAGTGGCTCGGCGGCGAAGAGCGTACCAATTACCCCTTGATGCTGTCGGTCGAGGATTACGGTCAGGCATTGGGTCTGACGGCGCAAGCGATCCATCCGATCTCGCCCGAACGCGTCTGCGCGTTGATGCAGCATGCGCTCGAGCAACTGGCCGATAATCTGGAGCGACGGCCGCAGATTCCCGTCCGGCAACTGGATATTTTGCCGCCTGACGAGCGCGAGCTTCTGCTCGAGACGTGGAATCGAACGGATGCCCGGTATCCGCGAGATCGCTGCCTTGTCGCGCAGTTCGAAGAGCAGGTCCGCCGGTCTCTGGATGCGATCGCGCTGGTGTTTGGCGATGCGGCGTTGAGCTATGGCGAGCTGAACACGCGGGCCAACCGGCTGGCGCGGGGCTTGCGGGATTACGGTGTTGGGACGGATTCGGTGGTCGGTCTGGCGCTGGAGCGCGGCGTCGCGATGATGGTGGCGCTGCTGGCGGTGCTTAAGGCGGGCGGCGCGTATCTGCCGCTCGATCCGGATTATCCGCCGGAGCGGCTTTCCCACATGCTGCGGGACAGTGGCGCGGGACTGGTGCTGACGCAGACGACATTGCTGGAGCAGTTTGCGCCAGTGCTGAAGGAGACCGGCGCCGAGGCGTGGCTGCTCGATGAGGTGGATAGCGGTGACGGCGGTGATGCCGGTAATCTTGATCTCGCGATCCACCCCGAGAGCCTGGCCTATGTGATCTACACCTCGGGCTCGACCGGGATGCCCAAGGGCGTGATGGTCCGCCATGACGCGGTGACGAACTTTTTGGCGACGATGGCGGAACAGCCGGGAATGACGCCACAGGACCGGGTGCTCGGCCTGACCTCGCTGTCGTTCGACATTGCTGTGCTGGAACTGTGGCTGCCGCTTACGCTGGGAGCGCGCGTGGTGCTGGCGGATCGCGCCGCGGTGCATGATCCGGGCCAGCTCCAGGCGATGGTAGCAGCGCAAGGCGTGACGATGATCCAGGCAACGCCGTCGACCTGGCGGATGCTGCTCGATCACGATGGCCAATCGCTTCCGCGAAGCTGCCGGGTGCTGTGCGGCGGCGAGGCGTTGCCACCGGACCTTTCGCGGCGGCTGGTAGCGCAGGCCGGCGAGGTCTGGAACCTGTACGGCCCGACCGAAACCACCGTGTGGTCGGCCCGCCATCGCCTTGATGCACAGGACGATCGTCCAGTGCTGGGTGGCCCGATCGGTAACACCACGCTGCACATCCTGGACAACGATCTCAACCTGGCGCCGGTCGGGGTTGCCGGCGAGCTCTATATCGGTGGCGAGGGACTGGCGCGCGGCTATTGGCAGCGCGGCGCACTGACGGCGGAACGTTTTATTCCCGATCCGTTTGGCCCTGCCGGTGCGCGGCTGTACCGCACTGGCGACGTGGCGCGGTGGCGCGCCGACGGCGTGATCGAATATATCGGACGTTCCGATCACCAGGTGAAGATCCGCGGCTTCCGGATCGAGCTTGGCGAGATCGAGGCTCGCTTGATGGAACAGGCCGCGGTGCGCTCAGCCGTGGTGGTGGCGCGCGAGGTCGGCGCTGGCCGCCAGCTGGTGGGCTATGTCAGCGGCGACGCGTCGCTGGATGGGTCGGTACTCAAGGCAGCGCTGTCGTCGGTGCTGCCGGATTACATGGTTCCCGCTCGCATCGTCGTGCTGGATCGATTGCCGCTGACGCCGAACGGCAAGATCGACCGCAAGGCGCTGCCGGCGCCGGATCAGCTTGCCACTGCCGAGCATGTCGCGCCGCGTACGCCAACCGAGGCGGCGCTGGCCGCGATCTGGGCCGACCTGCTGCGCCAGCCCAATATCGGCGTCACCGACAATTTCTTTGAGCTCGGCGGGGATTCTCTCACCGCCGTCCAGCTCATCAGCCGCATCAAGCGCGATCTCGGCCATGATCTGCCGCTGAACCGCCTTTTTGAAATGACGACCGTTGAGACGATGGCGGCTGGCCTCGCCCCGGAGATTCAGGTCGACAAGCGCGGCGATGACATCGCCGCGATGCTCGACATGTTGAAGGAAGTCGAATTTTCCGATGAGTGACACCGCCACCACGCAGAAACAGCAGCTTCGCGACATCTCACGGCGATTGATGCGCCTTGATGCGAACAAGCAGCATGCGTTCCTGACGCAGCTGGCGGACAAGGGCGTCAACCTGGCCATGCTGCCGATTGCGCGGCTGGAACGGACGCGTGCGCCGCTTTCCTTTGCCCAGTCGCGCCTCTGGTTCCTGTGGCGAATGGATCCTGATAGCGCAGCTTACAACATCTCGGCGACCGTTCGGGTGCGCGGCCAACTCGATGTGCACGCGATGCAGCAGGCCTTCGACAGGCTGGTTATCAGGCACAGCGCGCTTCGCACGGTGTTTCGGCAAGAGGGCAGGGATGCCGAGCAGATCCTGCTCGATCCGCAACCCGTCGAGATCAGGCACGTCAAGCTGGATGGCCATGATCGCGAACAGCAGGCCCACCTGCTGGCGCGCGAGGAAGCCACACGACCCTTCGATCTCGAGGCCGGCCCGCTCATGCGGGTCGCAGTGCTGACGCTGGAGCAAGGCGACAGGTTTGTCGTGGTCAGCCTGCACCATATCGTGGCCGACGGCTGGTCGATGGCGGTGCTGGTCGAGGAGTTCTGGCAGCTGTATGCGGCTGTAGCGCGGGGTGAGGCGGCAGCGCTGCCCGAACTTGATGTTGAATATATCGACTATGCTGAATGGCAGCGGCTCTGGATGAGCGCGGTCGACGGCGAGCGGCAGATCGACTATTGGACGACCCGGCTGAACGATCCGGCGGTGCTGCAGCTTCCCATTGATCGGGCGCGGCCGGCGGAACCCGACCTCGCCGGCGCCGCGGTTCGCATGGAGCTTGATCCGGGGCTTGCCGATGCGCTGCGCGCCTTGGCGCGCACGCACAAGACGACGCTGTTCGCCGTCCTGCTGGCGAGCTTCAAACTGCTGCTCTATCGCTACACCGGCCAATCCGATATCGGCGTCGGCGTGCCTGTCGCCAATCGCCACCGGGACGAGACCCGGGGGATGATCGGACTGTTCGTCAACACCCAGGTGCTGCGCACGCAGCTCGACAGACGAGCGACGATCGCCGACTTCATCGCAACCGTCCATGCAGCCACGATCGAAGCCCAGGAGAACCAGGATCTTCCGTTCGAGCGGCTGTTGGAGGTACTGCAACCCAAGCGCAGCCTGAGCCAGAATCCGCTCTTCCAGGTGCTGTACAACCACCAGCGCCGCCGGACATCGGACAATTCGCTCGGCCTGACCGGCCTGCAAATCGAAAAAATCGAACCCAACGTCGACACCGTCAAATTCGATCTGGCGCTCGACAGCGAAGAGGGGCCGTCAGGAGAGATACGGGCGATCTTCACCTACGCGACGGCTCTGTTCGAAGCGGCGACGATCGAACGCCTTGCGGCGCATTGGATCACGCTCCTCAAGACGATGGCTCAGGATTCGTCACAGTCGATCGCCGGTATCGCGCTGCTTTCCGAGCAGGAGTTGACCAGCATCCGGAGCTGGAACGAAGCCGGCGCCGGTTCGGCGACGCCGTTCACACCCGTGCATCAGACGGTGGCCGGCTTTGCCGCGCAAACACCCGATGCGTCGGCGCTCGTCTTCGGCGACGACGTTATCTCGTATGAGGAGCTCAACCGTCGCGCCAACCGCCTTGCGCATCGCCTGATCCGTCTGGGTGTCACCAGTTCCGACCTGGTCGGCCTGTCGGCGCAACGTTCGCCGTCTCTCGTCGTGGCGCTGCTGGCTGTGCTGAAGACGGGCGCCGCCTATCTGCCGCTCGATCCCGACCATCCCGTCAAGCGGCAGCTCGCCACCATGCGCGACGCGGGCGTGCGTTTTCTGCTGACGGATGCGGCCGGTGAAGCGCTGATCCCGAAAAAATCCGGAGTCAAAGTTGTTCTGCTCGACGCTGTTGATCTTGACCAGGAGCCCGAGCGCGATCCCGCGATCGCCGTGGGAACGCAAAGCCTCGCCTATGTGATCTACACGTCGGGTTCGACCGGAATGCCGAAAGGTGTCGCGGTTGAGCATGGACCGTTCGCGATGCATTGCGACGTGACCGCCGGGATCTACGATATGGACCGGCATTCCCGCGAACTGCATTTCCTGTCCTTTACTTTCGACGGCGCGCATGAACGGCTCTGGACTGCGCTGACCTGCGGCGCCGCGCTGGTGATGCGAGACGAGAATCTGTGGTCGGCCGAGCAGACGCTGGAGGTCATGCGCAAGCAGCGCGTCACCAACGCGGGCTTCCCGCCGGCTTACCTGCAGCAGCTCGCCGACTTTGCTGAGTGGCGCGGCGATCCACCGCCGGTCTCGCTCTATTCTTTCGGCGGCGAGGCGATGCCGAAGGCCGGCTTCGACAAGGTCAAGCGCGCGCTCAAGCCGAGGACCTTGATCAACGGTTACGGCCCGACTGAAACCGTGGTGACGCCGCTGGTCTGGAAGGTCGATGCCAACGAAGAGATCGATGGCAATTATGCGCCGATTGGTCGCCCGGTCGGCCGGCGATCGGCCTATGTCCTCGATGCCGATCTGAACATCGTACCAATCGGCGTGATCGGCGAATTGTTCATCGGCGGGGAAGGGGTGGCGCGGGGCTATTGGCGGCGCGGCGCGCTGACGGCGGAGCGATTCATCCCCGACCCCTTTGGTGCGCCGGGCATGCGGCTATACCGCACCGGCGATCTGGCCCGATGGCGCTCGGATGGCGTGATCGAATATCTCGGCCGCTCCGATCATCAGGTCAAGATCCGCGGTTTCCGGATTGAGCTCGGCGAAATCGAGGCGTGGCTGATGCGTCAACCCGGCGTGCAGTCGGCGGTCGTTATCGCCCGCGACGCCGGGGCAACCCACCAGCTGGTGGGGTATGTCTGTGGCGAAGGCGCGTTCGACGAGACAGCCATGCGCGCCGCACTCGCGGACGGGCTGCCGGACTACATGGTGCCGGCCCGCATTGTCAGGCTTGAAAGCCTGCCGCTCACCGCTCATGGCAAGGTGGATCGGGAAGCCTTGCCGGTCCCCGACATGCACGCTGCCGCTGCACACGTCACGCCGCGCACGGCGACGGAGACGACGCTTGCCGCGATCTGGGCGGAGCTCCTTGGCCAGCCTCTGATTGGCGTCGACGACAACTTCTTCGAACTTGGCGGCGATTCGATCATCTCGCTGCAGATGGTGGGCCGCGCCCGGCAGGTCGGCCTGCTGATCGAGCCGCGTGACGTTTTCCGGCACCAGACATTGCAGGAACTGGCGCTGGCGGCGCGCACGGAACAGACCATGACGGCCACCGAGCCCGAGAAGGATCTGGCGGGCAGCGAGCATCCGCTGTTGCCTATTCAAGCTCGGTTCTTCGGCGAGGATGCTGGCGAACGCCATCACTGGAACCAGGCCGTATTGTTGATGCCGCAGTCGCGGCTGGATTGGGCGGTCGTGGAGCGCACGGTCGCTGCTATCGTCGCGCATCACGATGCGCTGCGCCTTCGCTTCGAACAGATCGACGGTGTCTGGCAGGCGACTTATGGCGCCGCGCCTCCGGTCTCGGAGTTATTCTGGAGTCGGAGCGGTGTACGCGATGCGGCCGAGTTGACCGCGTTGGCGTCAGCGGCCCAGGCCAGCCTGTCATTGCAAGGACCGCTGTTACGCGTAGTCGGAATGGACCTGACCGACGGCACCCAGCGGCTGCTGATATCGGTGCACCATCTCGTCATCGATGGCGTATCATGGCGGGTGCTGCTGGAAGACGTCGCATCGGTTTACGGTCAGATGGCACAGGGCGCGGCCTCGGCTGCGTTGACGCCAAAGAGCCAATCCTATTCGTCCTGGGCCGCGCGCTTGAAAGCGCATGCAGACAGCGCCGAACTGGCGGCCGAGCTGCCGTATTGGATCGAACGCAAGCCCAACGCCGATCTGCCCTGCGACAACGATCATGGCGATGTCGATCGGGTTGCCGAGGGCGAGGAAATCTCGCTGACATTCGACGCGGGCCTGACGACGCGGCTACTCAAGGAGGCGCCGTCCGCCTACCGCACCCAGGTCAACGATCTGCTGCTGGCGGCGTTGGCGCGCGCGGTATCGTGCTGGAGCGGGATTGACGATGTTCTTGTCGAACTCGAAGGCCATGGCCGGGAAGACATCTTCCCGGGTACGGAAATTTCACGCACGGTGGGCTGGTTCACCACCGCGTTTCCTGTCCGCCTGCCGGGCGGTTCGGGAGGTGACGCTGCGCTGATCAAGGCGGTCAAGGAAGAGCTGCGGGCGATCCCCGCGCGCGGGCTGGGCTATGGCATTTTGCGTTACCTCGGCACCGAAGAGCAGCGCCAAGGGCTTTCGGCAATCCCCGAGCCGCGTATCGTTTTCAATTATCTCGGCCAGTTCGATGCCAGCCTGGGTGAGGAGGCTTCGTTCAAGGTTGCGCCCGAGAGCGCCGGCGCTGCGCGCAGCGCAAGCGCACCCCTTGGCCGCTGGCTGAGCATCAACGTTCAGGTGCGCGACGGTCTGCTGCGGCTGTCGTTCAGTTTCGGTAGCCGGCGCTACCGGCGCGCGACGGTGGAACGTCTCGCAGAGCACTATGCGGCGGCCTTGCGTGGGCTGGTGGACCATTGCACCGGCGGTGCGCACGGGATTACGCCGTCGGACGTTGAACTCTCCCGTTTGAGCCAAGCTGACCTCGATGTCCTGACTGCAACGATCGATTGCCGAGAGATCGAGGACATCTATCCGCTGTCGCCGATGCAGCAGGGCATGTTGTTCCATGCGTTGCGCGATGGCGAAAGCGGAAATTATGTCAATCAGGTTGGCCTGGAAATCCGTGGCATCGATCCCGGCAGGTTGCGGGCGGCCTGGCAGGAAGTAAGCGCACGGCATGCTGTATTGCGGACCGGCTTCGCCTGGCGCGAACTATCGGGCGCGGCCCAGCAGGTGGTGTATCGTCATGTGACGTTGCCGTTCGTCGAAGAAGACTGGCGCGAACGGGCGGCCAGCATGGACCGCGGCGAACTCGAGGCCGCGCTCGCGCAGGCGTCGCAAGCCGAGCGGGCCGAAGGTTTCGATCTGTCGCATGCGCCCCTGCAGCGGGTGCGGCTGATCAGACTTGGGGAAGACCGCTACTGGCTGATCTGGACGCATCATCACATTCTGCTCGACGGCTGGAGTTCGGCGCGACTGGTAGCCGAGATATTGCAGCACGAGCGCGGCAACCGATTGCCCGCCGTTCGCGGCCGTTACCGTGACTATATCGGCTGGCTGCAAAGGCAGGATCGCGACGTGTCGGCGGCGTTCTGGCGCACCGCCTTGGCCGAGCTGGACGAGCCGAGCTTCCTTGCGGATGTGCTGGGCGGACCTGCAAGCACAGGCACATCCGGTCACGGTTCGCTGGATCTGCTCCTTACGCCTGGTCTGACCGCAAGATTGCAGGCGTTTGCCAGGCGCGAGCGCGTGACGTTGAACACGCTCCTGCAGGGCGCGTGGGCGCAGTTGTTGCGGCGTCATACCGGGCAGCGCGTTGTGAGTTTCGGAGCGACGGTGTCGGGCAGGCCCGCTGAGATCGCCGGGTCCGAGGACATGGTCGGCCTGTTCATCAACACCCTGCCGGTGGTTGATCAGGAAAATCCGCAAACCGAAACCGGTGCATGGCTTCGCGACCTGCAGGCGCGCAACATTGATCTGCGCGACCATGGCTGGATGCCGCTCTACGAGATCCAGCGCCTGGCCGGACGATCCGGCCGGCCGCTGTTCGACAGCATCCTGGTGTTCGAGAACTATCCGATCGATGAGGCCCTGCGAGGAGAGAACGAGAGCGGCTCCCGCTTTGGACGGGTCGAGCAGGTCTCGATTACCAATTATGCGCTCACGGTCGCGGTATTCGCCAAGACCGACGGCATCAATCTCGGTTTCCGCTATGACCGCGGCCGGTTCGATCAGGACCAGATAAGATATCTGCAAGCCTGCCTGTCGCGCCTGCTCGCGCAGATCGTGACGGATGCCGCCGCGCCGCTTGGCGAACTCACTGGGCTCGACGTCGATGAGGTCAGGCAAGTGCACGCCTGGAGTGGCGGCGCAATCGAGTTCGACAGGATCCCGGTTTTTGGTGGCGGAATCGTCGCCCGGATCGAGGCGCAGGCCGCTAATTCGCCGTCCTCGATCGCGTTGGTCTTCGGCGATCAACAGGTCAGCTATGGCGAGTTGAACGCTCGCGCCAATCGTCTCGCGCAACAGCTACGTGAGCGCGGTATTGGTCGCGACCAACTGGTCGGTGTCGCGCTGGAGCGCAGCGTCGAACTGATCGTCGGCGTCCTCGCGGTGCTGAAGGCGGGGGGAGGCTATCTGCCGCTCGATCCGGATTATCCTGCCGACCGGCTGCTGCATATGCTGCGCGACAGCGGAACCAGGCTGGTGCTGACTCAAAGCCGGCTGCTAGAACGCCTTGCGCCCGTGATTGCTGAAGCGGCGGCGGAAGCTTGGACCATCGACGTGGAGAATGAGGCCGGGGTAGCAGAGCCGGGCAGCAATCTCGACATCGCGCTTGATGCGGAGAGTCTCGCCTATGTGATGTACACGTCGGGATCGACCGGCATGCCAAAGGGCGTTGCCTGCTCGCATGGCGCACTGGCCGCACGGCTCGGCTGGATGCAGGCGGAATATCGCCTCGATGCCGGCGAAACCTTGCTGCAGAAAACCCCGTTCAGTTTCGACGTGTCGGTGTGGGAAATCCTGTGGCCGCTTGCCGTCGGCGCACGCCTTGCGATCGCCGCGCCGGGTGCGCATCGCGAACCGCGGCTTCTCAT
This sequence comes from Bradyrhizobium sp. JYMT SZCCT0180, assembly GCF_018130165.1. GTDB lineage: Bacteria > Pseudomonadota > Alphaproteobacteria > Rhizobiales > Xanthobacteraceae > Bradyrhizobium. The sequence goes on from NZ_JAFCLZ010000010.1 coordinate 192,784, forward strand.
TGACGCCGTCGTTGCCTACGATGTGACGACGCTGCATTTCGTGCCGCCGATGCTTGAGCATTTTATTGCTGAGCCGGAGGTGCAACGCTGCGTGACGCTCAAGCGGCTGTTTGCCGGCGGTGAAGCCTTGTCGGCGGAGCTGAAGGCGCGCGTGCTCGCGGCCTTCCCCAAAATTCGGTTCGACAACCGCTACGGTCCGACCGAGGCCCTGATCAACGCGACGTTCTGGAATTGCCGCGACGACGGCGTGGTGCGTGTGCCGATCGGACGACCGATTCCGGGAACAGCCATTCGCATCCTCGACGCCGCGCTGAACCTGGTTCCGGCCGGGGTGACGGGCGAACTGTTCATCGGCGGCGTCGGGCTGGCGCGCGGCTATTGGCAGCGCCAGGGCCTGACGGCGGAGCGGTTCATCCCGGATCCCTTTGGCGGTCCCGGCGAGCGGCTGTACCGGACGGGGGATCTGGCGCGCTGGCGCCCCGACGGCGCCATCGAGTATGTCGGGCGATCCGATCATCAGATCAAGATCCGCGGCTTCCGCATCGAGCTCGGAGAGATCGAAGCGCGGCTGCTGGAGCAGCCCAGTGTGCGCTCCGCGGTGGTGGTTGCGCGCGAGGTGGGTCTTGCACGTCAGCTCTTCGGTTATGTTTGCGGGACGGACGAACTCGACGGGACGGGCTTACGCGCGGCGCTGTCATCTGTTCTCCCCGACTATATGGTGCCGTCGCGGATCGTGACGCTGGAACGGCTGCCGCTGGCGCCGAACGGCAAGGTAGACCGCCGTGCGCTCCCGGCGCCGGACGCGATAGATACCGGCGCGGAGCACCAGGCGCCGCGTACCCCGGTGGAAATGGCGCTCGCGGCGATCTGGGCCGAACTGCTCGGCCGACCTGTCGTTGGCCTTGCCGACAATTTCTTCGAACTCGGCGGCGATTCGATTATCTCGCTGCAAATGGTGAGCCGCGCCCGACGCGCCGGTTATCTGATCGAACCGCGCGATGTGTTCCAGCATCAGACGCTGGAAGCCCTGGCGTTTGCGGCACGTACCGAGGAACTGAACGAGATTCGCGCCGAGCAAGGGTTGATTGTCGGCTCACATCGCTTGCTGCCGATACAGGCCCGGTTCTTCGCAGAGGATGTCGGAGAACGCGATCACTGGAACCAGGCGGTGCTGTTGCGGCCGAAAGACCGGCTTGATTGGCAGGTCATGGGACGCGCGATAGCGGCCGTGCTCGTTCATCACGACGCGTTGCGGCTTCGCTTCGAAGCGAAGGACGGCGTGTGGCGCGCGGAGCATGGCGCTGCGCCTGACATGGCTGAGTTGTTGTGGGTCCGAAGTGCGGTTGACGGCGAAGCCGTCACGGCGCTTGCAGCGTCGGCGCAGGAAAGCCTGTCGCTGGCCAATGGTCTGTTGCTGCGTGCGGCCGGCATCGATGTCGCCGACGGTAGTCAGCGTCTGCTGATCGTAATCCATCATCTGGTGGTCGACGGCGTGTCGTGGCGGGTGCTGCTGGAGGACGTCGCAGCGGCGTACAGCCAGTTGACGCGAAGCGACATGGTCGCGCTTCCGCCGAAGAGCCATGCCTATTCCCTGTGGGGAGCCCGGCTCGACGCTTATGCGGCGTCGTCCGAACTCGCGGCAGAACTGCGTTATTGGGTGGAGCGCTGCGGAGTTACGGATTTTCCGTGCGACGACGATCATGGCGGCGTCGACACCATCGCCGACGCCGATGAAATCTCGCTGTCGTTCGACGCAGAACTGACGCAACGGCTGCTCACGGATGCTCCTTCCGCCTACCGCACGCAAATCAACGACCTTCTCCTCGCCGGCCTGGCGCGTGCCGTTTCGCGATGGAGCGGCCAGGACGATGTCCTGGTTGAGCTGGAAGGTCACGGCCGCGAGGATCTGTTCGGCGATATCGACATTTCGCGTACGGTCGGCTGGTTTACGACCGCATTTCCCGTGCGTCTGGTCGGCGGCTCGCAGGATCCGTCGTCGTTGATCAAGACCGTGAAGGAAGAACTTCGCGCCATTCCCGGCCGCGGGCTGGGCTACGGCGTGTTGCGTTATCTCGGCTCGGAAGACCAGCGCTCGGTGCTGTCGAAAGCGGCCGAGCCGAAGATCACGTTCAACTATCTCGGCCAGATCGACGGCGGCGCCGGAGAGGCGTTTGCCATGGCGCCGGAAAGCGCGGGGCCCTCGCGGAGCGCATCGAGCCCTCTGCGGCGCTGGCTCAGCGTCAACGGGACCGTGCGCGAGGGGCAGTTGCGACTGTCGTTCGGCTTCGGCCGCAGACGCTATCGGCGCGAGACGGTCGAACGGCTGGCCGCATCGTATGAGGCGGCGCTGCGGGAGCTGGTCGATCACTGCACCAGCGGTGTTTGCGGAATCACGCCATCGGATGTGGCGTTGTCCGGGCTCGGCCAGACCGATCTCGACCGGCTCGAGCTCGACTGGCGGCAGATTGAGGATGTCTATCCGTTGTCGCCGATGCAGCAGGGCATGCTGTTCCATGCGATGCACGACGGCGAGAGTGGGCTCTATGTTAATCAGGTTGCCGCCGAGATACATGGCCTTGATGCCGGCAAGCTTCGTCTGGCCTGGCAGGCGGTCAGCGACCGCCATGCCGTGCTGCGAACCGGGTTTGTCTGGCGCGACCTGTCGGGTTCGGCGCAACAGGTGGTCTATCGCCACGCCGAGGTGCCGTTCGTCGAGGAGGATTGGCGGGCGCGGGTTGCGCTATTGGAGCAATCGGAACTGGATGCTGCGCTTACCGACGTCTCGCGGCAGGAGCGGCTTGAAGGCTTTGACCTGTCGCGGCCGCCCTTGCAGCGGGTGCGGCTGATTCGCTTGGGAGAAGACCGTCACTGGCTGATCTGGACCCATCACCACATCCTGCTCGATGGATGGAGTTCGGCGCAGCTGATCGCCGAGGTGTTGCAATACAGCAGCGATGGCCGGTTGCCTGCCTTGCAGCGCCGCTATCGGGATTACATCGGCTGGCTGCAGAGCAGGGATCGCGACGCCGCAGCCGCGTTCTGGCGCACGGCGATGGCGGAACGGGGGGAGCCGGGTCTGCTCTCGGATGGCTCGGCGGAACGGTCGGGTGGAGAAAAGCCGGGTCACGGTGCGTTGGCGCTGGAGATGGACGCCGCGCTGACCGCGCGGCTGCAGCAATTTGCAGCGCGGGAGCGTGTGACGCTCAACACATTGGTGCAGGCAGCATGGGCGCAATTGCTGCGTCAGCATACCGGGCAGGGCACGGTCTGCTTCGGCGTCACCGTGTCGGGGCGGCCGTCGGAACTGGCGGGCTCCGAAGACATGGTGGGTCTGTTCATCAACACCTTGCCGGTGGTCGACAGCGTCGGTCCGCAGCAGACAATCGGCGCATGGCTGCGTGAGCTGCAGGACCGCAATCTGACCATGCGCGAATTCGGCTGGACGCCGCTCTATGAAATCCAGCGCCTGGCGGGACGTCCCGGACGGCCGCTGTTCGACAGCATCCTGGTGTTCGAGAATTACCCGGTCGACAGCGCGCTGAAGGAGAAGAACCAGCGTGTCCGTGTCGGCGAGACAAGGATCACCGAGACCAGCAACTATCCGCTGTTTGCTAGCGTCGGTCTCGATGATCGGCTGCGGCTGGTGCTCAACTATCAGCGCAAGCATTTTGACGAGGCGCAGGTAGCGCGGCTGCAGGCCGCGTTCGTGCGGTTGTTGGAGGCGTTGAGCGCCGATGCTGATCGGCCGGTCGGCATGATCGCGGCAAACGATCCTGCTGACGAGGCGCTGCTCTTGCGCATGAACAGTACCGGTCGCGATGAGCCGCGCCGGGGAATTATCGCGCAGTTCGAAGAACAGGTCCGCCGGTCCCCGGATGCGATCGCGCTGGTGTTTGGAGGTGCGGAGCTGAGCTATGGCGAACTGAACAAGCGAGCCAACCGGCTGGCGAGAGGTCTGCGGGATCACGGCGTCGGGACGGACGTTGTGGTCGGTCTGGCGCTGGAGCGCGGCGTCGCGATGATGGTGGCGCTGCTGGCGGTGCTTAAGGCGGGCGGCGCGTATCTGCCGCTCGATCCGGATTATCCGCCGGAGCGGCTTTCCCACATGCTGCGCGACAGCGGCGCGGGATTGGTGCTGACGCAGACTTCATTGCTGGAGCAGTTTGCCTCGGTGCTTAAGGAGACCGGCGCCGAGGCGTGGCTGCTCGACGAGGCGGATAGAGGCGGGGATCATGACGTCGGCAATCTCGACGTCGCCATTCACCCCGAAAGCCTGGCCTACGTGATCTACACCTCGGGTTCGACCGGATTGCCCAAGGGCGTGATGGTCCGCCACGACGCAGTGACAAGCTTCCTGGCGACGATGGCGCAACAGCCGGGAATGACGCCGCAGGACCGCGTGCTGGGCCTGACCTCGCTGTCGTTCGACATTGCGGTGCTGGAACTGTGGCTGCCGCTTACGCTGGGCGCGCGCGTGGTGCTGGCGGATCGCGCCGCGGCGCATGATCCGGGCCAGCTCCAGGCGATGGTAGCAGCGCAAGGCGTGACGATGATCCAGGCGACGCCGTCGACCTGGCGGATGCTGCTCGATCACGATGGCAAATCGCTTCCGCGAAGCTGCCGCGTGCTATGCGGCGGCGAGGCGTTGCCGCCGGATCTTTCGCGGCGGCTGGTGGCGCAGGCCGGCGAGGTCTGGAATCTGTACGGCCCGACCGAAACCACCGTGTGGTCGGCCCGCCATCGCCTTGATGCGCAGGACGATCGTCCAGTGCTGGGCGGCCCGATCGGCAACACCACGCTGCACATCCTGGACAATGATCTCAACCTGGCGCCAGTCGGGGTTGCCGGCGAGCTCTATATCGGTGGCGAGGGACTGGCGCGCGGTTATTGGCAGCGCGGCGCGTTGACGGCGGAACGTTTTATTCCCGATCCGTTTGGCCCCTCTGGGACGCGGCTGTACCGCACCGGCGATGTGGCGCGGTGGCGCGACGACGGCGTGATCGAATATATCGGCCGCTCCGATCACCAGGTGAAGATCCGCGGCTTCCGGATCGAGCTTGGCGAGATCGAGGCGCGGCTGATGGAGCAGGCCGCGGTGCGCTCGGCGGTGGTGGTGGCGCGCGAGGTCGGCGCGGGCCGCCAGCTGGTGGGCTATGTTAGCGGCGAGGCGTCGCTGGATGGGTCGGTGCTCAAGACCGCGCTGTCGTCGGTGCTGCCGCATTACATGGTGCCGGCGCGGATCGTGGTGCTGGACCGATTGCCGCTGACGCCGAACGGCAAGATCGACCGCAAGGCGCTGCCGGCGCCGGATCAGCTTGCCACTGCCGAGCATGTCGCGCCGCGCACGCCAACCGAGGCGGCGCTGGCCGCGATCTGGTCCGATCTGCTGCGCCAGCCCAATGTGGGCGTCACCGACAATTTCTTTGAGCTCGGTGGGGACTCGATCATTTCGCTGCAAATGGTCAGCCGCGCACGCCGCGAAGGTGTCTTGATCGAGCCGCGTGACTGCTTTCAGCATCAAACGATCGAGACGCTTGCAGCAGTCTCCCGGCAAGTCCGGCCACCAGAGCAAACGCCGACGGCAGTCCGGGGCTCGCTCTCGGGCCTGACCAGCGAACAGCTCGAAAAGCTCGGTCTCGACTGGAGCAGCATCGAGGACATCTACCCGTTGTCGCCGATGCAGCAGGGCATGCTGTTCCATAGCCTGCGTGATGCCGGCAGTGGCGTTTACGTCAATCAGGTCAGCGTTGAAATCCGTGGGCTCAATCCCGAACGCTTCCGGTCTGCATGGCGCGAGGTGACCGCGCGTCATCCGATGCTCCGAACCGGATTCCTGTGGCGCGAGCTGTCCGGATCGCCGCTGCAAGCCGTCTATCGCGACGCCGCCGCGCCCTTCGAACAGGAAGACTGGCGCGGGCAAATCGTCAACGACGACCGCATCGCGGCGGCTCTGGCCGGCGAGCGGGCCGCCGAATTCGATCTTTCGGCGCCGCCCCTGCAAAGGGTTCGGCTGCTGCGTCTCGGGGATGATTTCTATCGCCTGATCTGGACCTATCATCACATCCTGATGGACGGCTGGAGTTCGGCGCGCTTTGTCGGCGAAGTCCTGGAGCGTTATTACGGCGTCTCGCCTGCAGCGAACCCGACGCATTACCGCGACTATATCGCGTGGCTGGTGGCGCAGGACGCGCAAGCGGCTGAACGCTTCTGGCGCGAACAGCTCAAGTCCTTTGACGAGCCGACGCAACTCGCCGATGCCTTCGGTTCTCGTCGTCATCCGGCTTCCGGTCATGCGCGCTGTTACACGCGGCTCGGCGAGACGGCGACCGCGGCGTTGAAGGCGTTCGCTCGCCGCGAGCGGATCACCCTCAATACCATTGTCCAGGGCGTGTGGGCATTGTTGCTGCAGCGTTATACGGGTCAGCAGGCCGTGACTTTCGGCGTCACCGTCGCCGGTCGCCCGGCCGGCCTCGATGGATCGCAGCAAATGCTCGGCCTCTTCATCAACACGTTACCCGTGATCGAATCGCCGTCGCTTGCAAGCACGGTCGGAGAATGGTTGCGGGCGCTTCAGGACCGTAACCTAGCGATCCGGGATTATGAACACTCGCCGCTCTATGACATTCAGAGCTGGGCCGGCCGCGGCGGCCAGACGATGTTCGACAGCATCATTGTGTTCGAAAACTATCCGATTGAACGCGGCATGCTGCAAAAGGGGGACGGCTCGCTGCAGTTCGGAGGCTTGAAGAATGTCGACGTCACGAACTATCCGATGGATCTGTCGGTGCTCGTCGAGGACACGCTCCAGGTCGAATACACCTATATGCCGAGCCATTTTACACCAGCGCAGGCCGAGCAGATCAAGATACAGTTCGAGCATCTGCTGGCGGCATCGACGCGGGACGCTTCGGTGCTGCTTGGCGGCATCGATCCGGTCACCGCGGTCGACGCCGGTCTTGCCGATAAATGCAATCGCCACGCGGTGCCTGCCGTCGCATTGCCGCTGGTGCATGAGGCGATCAGCTTACATGCGAGGCGTCAGCCGGAACGAACGGCTCTTACCATCGGCGGTAATGTACTTTCGTTCGGAGCGCTCGACGCCAAAGCCAATCGTCTTGCCCATCACCTGATCGACCGTGGGCTCAAGCCCGAGCAGCGGGTCGGCGTCGTGGTCGAACGAACCGAAGCCACGATGATCGCGCTGCTCGCCGTCCTCAAGGCGGGCGGGGCGTACGTTCCGCTCGATCCGGAGCTTCCACCCGAGCGACGCAAGTTTGTCATGCGCGATGCCGGGATTTCGTTCCTGCTGACGGGGCAGATCGAAGAGGACCTGGATGATGTCCAAAGAATCTCGCTTCTCACGTTCGATTTCGATGCCGGTCCGGACCATGCGCCGCAGCCGGACGTGGAGTCCGAGAACCTCGCTTATCTGATCTACACCTCCGGTTCGACCGGGACACCAAAAGGTGTGGCGGTTGCTCACGGGCCGCTTGCGATGCATTGCCACGTTACCGGAAGCCTCTACGAGATCGACGAGCACTCGTGCGAATTGCATTTCCTGTCGCTTGCTTTCGATGGCGCGCACGAACGCTGGTTGACGGTGCTGTCGCACGGTGCGCGGCTCTTGATGCGCGATGCGGAGCTGTGGACGCCGGAACAAACGGTCGAAGCTTTGCACGCCCATGGCGTCAGCCATATCGGCCTGCCGCCCGCCTACCTTCAGCAAGTCGCGGAATGGGTCGAGCAGGCAGGCAGCCCGCCGCCGGTCAAACTGTATTCGTTCGGCGGCGAGGCGATGCCGAAGGCGGGATTCGACAAGGTCAAGCGCGTCCTGAAACCGCGCATCCTGATCAATGGTTATGGTCCGACCGAAACCGTGGTCACGCCCCTGGTCTGGAAGGTCGATGGCGCCGCCGAATGCGATACGCCCTACGCGCCGATCGGTCTGCCGGTTGGTGATCGCAGCGCCTACATTCTCGATAGCTCGCTCAACATCATTCCTGCCGGCGTCGCCGGTGAGCTCTATCTCGGAGGCTTTGGGCTGGCGCGCGGCTATCACGGCAAGGCGGGCATGACGGCCGAGCGTTTCGTGCCCGACCCGTTCGCGGCGGAGCCGGGTGCGCGACTCTACCGCACCGGTGACCTGGCGCGATGGTGCGAAGACGGTACCATTGAGTATCTCGGCCGCAGCGATGATCAGGTCAAGATCAACGGCTTCCGGATCGAACTTGGCGAGATCCAGACCTCCCTGCTTCGTCACGAGGAGATCGAGCAGGCGGCGGTGGTGGCGTTGCCAGGCGCTGCCGGAAGCCAGCTCGTTGCCTATGTCGCGCCGAAGGCGGCAAAGGACGCGTCGGGAGCGTTGGCCGAAGCGCTGGTCGACAGATCGACCGATTTCCTGAAGCAGACATTGCCGGTCTACATGGTGCCGTCGCGGATCATGGTGCTTGATCGCCTGCCGGTCATGTCGAGCGGAAAGATCGACCGGCGCGCACTGCCGGCTCCCGACACCGCGGCGCGAACCTTCGTTGCCCCGCAGGGACCCGCGGAAACCGCGATGGCGCGTCTGTGGGTCGACATACTCAAGCTGCCGCAAGTTGGCGTCACCGACAATTTCTTCGAACTTGGCGGCAACTCGATCCTCAGTCTCAAGGTCGTTGCCCGGCTCCGTCAGGACAAGAGTTTTGGCATCGAGATCAAGCTTCGTGATCTCCTGCAGAAGCCGACGATCCGTGCGCTGCTGGCAGATGCAGGTGACGTGGCTCCCGCCGCTGCAGCGGTGCCGTCGGCGTTGTTGCCGCTGAACGTTGCGGTTCCTGGAACTCACCCGGTGTTCTGTGTGCATGGTGGTTTCGGCACCGTCTTTGATTATGGACCCTTGGCGCGACGCCTCCAGGGGCGCCGGCAGGTGATCGGGCTGCAATCCCGGATGCTTGTCGACAGTTCGTGGAGCGACCGGTCGCTCGAGGCGATGGCGGCGGATTATGCGCGCGAGATCAGACAGGTGCAGCCCCGCGGTCCGTACAGCCTGATCGGTTGGTCGCTGGGAGGACTTCTCGTCACGCTCGTTGCGGCCGAACTCGAACGAAGCGGTGAGCGTGTGGATCGTCTTGCCTTGGTTGACAGCTTCGTGCTGCGGACGCACGGCGGATCGAATCGGCAGGAAGACGTTGCCCACTGGGCCGATGATCTCGCGGGATTACTGTCGGCCCTTGTTCCGAACGCGGCATCGGGCCGCATCCATCCGCATGTGGAAGCCGCAAAACGCGACGGCGTGCCGGAGACGTCTGCGAGTGTCCGGCGTCTGGCCGCACAGGTATTGGGGGCGGTGCAGGGCCCATTGCCGGACGAGAGACTGCTGGGCGTCGACGACCTTTCCAGCGCCTTCGCGGTCGGGCGGCATCTGAGAACCCTGACACAGAACGCTGCGCCGCCGCGCCTTCTTACGGCCGCGCCGCTGTGTTGGTGGACGTCAGGCCGGCTGACGCAGCGTGATCGGCTGGAGACGCAGCTCCCGAATGCCGTTGACCGCGGCATTGTTGGGGACGACCATTTTACGATCCTCAGGGATGCCGATTTTCTTGATGAGATCTGCGCGCTGCTGGCTCCGGAGGCGACATCGACAACGTCGCAGGACCAGGTGCCGGAACCGGCGGAGTGAACGATCGTATGAGCCTTGATCCCGATATCGCCGCGCTGCTCGAGATGATCCAGCTCGGGACCGAGAGCGGTGCCCGCATCCCGTTTCCGCAGCTGACGGCCACGCAGGCACGCACAGATTTCGACGCTTCTTCGCCGTTGCTCGACGTCGATCCTCCGGCGCTGGCATTCGAACGCGAGTTCTCTCTGCCGACGCGGGATGGGGATGCCATCGCCGCGCGGCTCTACGCCGCGCAAAAGCCGAACGCGCAAAATCCCGCGCCGGTTCTGCTCTACATGCACGGCGGCGGCTTTGTCGTCGGAAGTCTCGATTCGCACCAACCCTTGTGCCGCGGCCTCGCCAACGATAGCGGCGCAGCCGTGCTGTCGATTGGTTATCGGCTTGCCCCGGAACATAAATTTCCGACGGCGTTCGAGGATGCCGTCGATGCGCTGTCCTGGATCGGTCGCGAGGGGGAGGCGGCCGGGCTGGACGCGAGCCGCGTAGCTGTCGGCGGCGACAGCGCTGGCGGAACGCTTGCTGCGGCCCTTGCGATCGAAGCCAAGGCTGACCCAAGCTTGCCGCAGCCCGTTCTGCAGGTTCTCGCCTATCCTGGCCTGAGCTCGCGGCAAAATACGGATTCCTATAACCGGTATGGCTCGGGCTTTCTGCTCGAGCGGGACACCGTCGATTGGTTCTTCCGGCAATATCTCCGCGACGATGCCGACCGCGACGATTGGCGCTTTGCGCCGCTGGCCACGCACGATCTGTCAGGGCTGGCGCCGGCGCTTTTTGTGCTTGCCGAATATGATCCGCTGGTGGACGAGGGGCGTGACTATGCGGCACGGCTTCGCGCCGCCGGCGTTGCCGTCGACCTCCAGATCTATCCGGGCATGATCCATGAATTCTTGCGGATGGGGAATGTCGTAGCCGATGCCTTGCAGGCGCAGGCGGCGATCGGGCAGGCCCTGGCAAACGCCTTCCGAGCCTCCAGCGGCGGGGCTTGGACGGACACGAGGATTGAAGGTATGTCATAATGGCCTTCCGTCCCCTGGCTTCGGCCGCAAGAGCTCTCTGAGCCAATTCCCATGAGCAAGAATCCCGTCATTGTCTCCGATCGCTGGCCGTCACGCCGCGCCGTTCTCACGGCTGGCGTGAGCCTTGGCGGGGGCGTGCTGCTCGGCAACTGGCCGCTGCGCGCAACACAGGCCGCCACATCACAGCCCGGGCCGCGCATTGCTGCGCTCGGTTGGGCCTGTGCGCAGAGCCTGCTGGCGCTCGGGGTCGTGCCATTGGTGGTTCCGGAGATCGAGCGCTACGGCAGGCTCGTCGTCGAGCCGGCTATCCCGTCCAGCGTTCAGGAAATCGGTCTGCGTTCGGAGCCCAATCTCGAACTGCTGCAGAGTTTCGCGCCTGACATCATCATCATCGATCCCAGTATCACTGCCGCAATACCCCGGCTCAAATTGATCGCCCCGGTCGAGATTTTCACGATTTTCAAGCCTGGCCGGCATCCACTGGAGACGGCGCGCAGTTCGACGATGGAGCTCGCACAGCGGGTCGGCATGCAGGCCGCATGCGAAGCCTATCTTGCGCGCTTCGATACGGCGATGACAGGGTATCGTGAGCAGCTTCGCAATCGCGGCGGAAAACCGCTCTATCTTGTCAGCGAGATCGCACGCAATCGTGCGCTCGTGTTCGGTCCGAACAGCCTCTATCAGGAGGTGCTCAACCAGTTCGGATTGAAGAACGCATGGACCGGGCAGAGCGGTCCGTGGGGACATACCAGCGTCGGCCTTGAGGTGCTCGCGGCCGTTCCGGACGCGCGGTTGATCCTGATGAGTTCGCGGGTCGCGGATATCGAAGCGCTGCTGACGTCGAGTCCAGTGTTGCGAACCCTGCCGTTCCTTCGGTCGGGGCGGCTCACGGTGCTGGGAAATCAATTCTTCTATGGCGGCGTGCCGGCAGCTGAGCGCTTCGCCCGTCTTCTCGCCGAACGTCTGCCGCAGGAAAAAAATGAGCAAGGTTGAGGCGCTGCCCGCCCGCTCCGGGATCGCGATGCATCCGGCGGTGCTGATCGGCTTGCTGTTTGCAGCAGCGGCCGCGCTGACGTGGCGACATCTGTCGGGATTTCTGCCGGCGGACGCATGGTTGCCAGTGCTGTGGCGTCCCGAAATCAACGATCCGCAACAGATGCTGGTGCATTACACGGTGTTTCCGCGCATAGCGGTGGCGCTGCTGGCCGGCGCAGCGCTGGGCCTCGCAGGAACGGTCTGTCAGCAGGTGCTGCGCAATCCGCTTGCTGAACCGAGCACCCTCGGTGTCCTGAATGGCGCCTATCTCGCGCTGTCTGTGACCACGCTTTGGGCGCCGTCGCTGCTTACCTTCGGCCGCGAGTGGATTGCGTTGCTGGGCGGATTCGCTGCGTTTCTGTGCGTGTTCGGTCTCACCTGGCGCCGTGCGCTATCGCCGGTCGTGCTGGTGCTTGCCGGGCTGATCGTTGCCTATTATTGCGCCGTGACCACCCAGGCCCTGATATTGCTGAACCACGAATATTTGATCGGCCTGTTCATCTGGGGCGCGGGTTTCCTCAATCAGCAGGACTGGAACAACGTCCTATTCCTTGCGCCGCGTTTTATCGTTTCCTTCGCACTGATCGCGGCGATGGTCCGCCCGCTGACCTTGCTCGGTTTCGACGACGAGACTGCGCGCAATCTCGGCCTCGGATTGACCGGCGCGCGGGTCTGCGCGCTGGGCATCGCGATCGCGCTCAGCGCTTCCGTTGTCAGCGTGGTCGGCGTGATGGGCTTTGTGGGCCTTTCCGCGCCGGCTATCGTCATGCTGTCAGGCGCGCGCCGATTTCGTGACCGGTTGATCTGGGCGCCACTTTGCGGCGCGCTGCTCCTGTGGCTGACCGACGAACTCGTGCTGCTGATCCCGCCCGGCTATCGCGAAATGCCGGCTGGCGCCGCCACCGCGCTGATCGGCGCACCGATGTTGCTGCTGTTGCTGCCACGGCTTCGGGCCACCGCGCCGGTCGGGAACCTGACGCCATCCGTTCCACCACGTCTCGACCATCCCTGGCGGGTGATCCTGTTCGGTCTGGCCTTGCTGCTGCTCGTGGTCTGGATCGCGCTTGCCGTCGGGGTCGGTTCAGAGGGCTGGAGCTGGAGCGGTCTGGCCGGCATCCAGGAGTTTCTGCCGTGGCGCTGGCCGCGTGTGGTGTCGGCCTTGGCTGCGGGAGCCACGCTGGCGGTCGCCGGCACGCTGCTGCAACGCATGACCGGAAACCCAATGGCGGCTCCGGAAGTGATGGGGATCAGTTATGGCGCCGCGATGGGTGTGCTCGTGCTGCTGTACGCGTTGCCCTCTCACACGCGGGTGGAGCAGATTGCAGCCGCCGCGATCGGCGCCTTCGTCGTGCTCGGACTGGTTCTGCTGTTCAGCCGGCGGTCCGAGTTCAGTCCGGAGCGTGTGCTGCTGGCGGGCGTCGCCATGAGCGCGGCCTTCGGCGCGATCATGGCCATGGTGCTGGCGACCGGTGACCCCCGCATCGGCATGCTACTGTCGTTGCTGGCGGGATCGCTTTATCAGATCGGTCCGACAGAGGCTGCGATACTGGCCGTCGCCGCGATCATCCTGCTGGCGATCGTGCCGATGTTGTCGCGCTGGCTCGATATCCTGCCGCTCGGTCAGGCGGCCTCGCGTTCGGTGGGCGTATCCATGGCGCGAAGCCGAATCGTCATCATGCTGCTGACCGCGCTGTTGACCGCGACCGCGACCCTGATGGTCGGGCTCCTAAGCCTGGTCGGCTTTATCGCGCCGCACATGGCGCGGATGATGGGGGCGCAACGCGCGCTGCATCAGGTAGCACTGGCCGCGCTGATTGGCGGCACCCTGATGGTGTTCGCGGACTGGGCAGGGCGGATGGTGATATTCCCGTTCCAGATGCCGGCCGGCATCTTCGCGATGATGCTCGCCGGCCCATATCTGGTGTGGCTATTGCGCCCGCGGCGCGCGTGATCCGCCGCGATGGAGGCGGATGATCTGGCCCTTCACCGCGCAAAGCTGATGAGGTGGCTTTGATCCGGAGACGGCATCACCCCCATGGGGATGCCGTAGATGGTTTCAAGTTCGGCCGGCGTCATGATCTTGTCAGGCGTGCCCCGGGTTATCAACTTGCCCGAATGCAGCGCGATGATCTCGTCGCAGAAGCGGGCGGCCATGTTGACGTCGTGGAGAACGACGACAATTCCGAGGTTGCGCTCGCGGGCGAGCTGCTGCACCAGCGACAGAACCTCGATCTGATGGGCGATGTCGAGCGCTGAAATCGGCTCGTCGAGCAGCAGGCATTCGGCGTCCTGCGCCACCAGCATGGCGATCCAGACCCGCTGGCGCTCGCCGCCAGATAACGTGTCGACGAGCCGGTCCGCAAACGGCTCGATGTGGGTGAGCGCCATGGCTTCCGCGACCTTGTTGCGGTCGGTATCGCCAAATCGGCCGAGCGCGCCATGCCACGGATAGCGGCCCAGCGCGACCAGCTCCTTGACCAGCATGCCGGCGGCAGGCGGGGTCTGCTGCGGCAGGTACGCTACCTTTCGCGCGTATTCCCGATCGCTCCATTCCCGCAATGGACGCCCTTCAAAGCGGATCGTACCGGAGGAATTCGGCTGCTGCCGTGCCAGCATCTTCAGCAAGGTCGATTTGCCGGAGCCATTGTGTCCGATCAGGCCGACGACGCTGCGCGCGGGAAGGGTCAGGGTCAGCGGCTCTAGCAATGCGCGGCCTGCCACCGCGAAGCTGACCTGGTCCAGTTCGAACAAGGGCATAGCCGCATCGCGCGTCGCCGGGGCGGTTTCGGTTGGCAGAACTGCGTGCATGGGAAGCGCCCGGTGGAAACTATGTGATGCAAGGAGAACGCAGCCCGGACGGTCCACGTATCGGACGCCGGGACGTCATGGCTGACGCAGGCTCCAATACGCGACTGCAAGATGCTGCTCGCGGGAAAGTTTTCGCTCATCGCGCAAATGGTTTCGCAGCGCCTTCAGCGCCTGTGCTTCGCAAGCAACCCATGCAAAGATCTCGCGGTGATCGGGCCATCGCAGGGCCTTGACGGCATCGACCAGCAATTGCGTCGTGCCGGCCGGACGGTCGCCGCGATGCAGCCACCGAACCGACATACCGGCCGGCGCGACCAGCGGAACTTCCTCGAATTGGTCGGCGACTTCGATGAAGACCTCGCCTGTTGCCGTCGCCGGCAATGTTTCGAGAATGCGCGCGATAGCGGGCAGGGCGGTTTCGTCGCCTGCCAGCAGAAACCAGCGCGCCGGGCGAATACCTCGCCCGAGCGGACCGGCCATGCCGCAGATGGCGCCGGCTCGCGCGTTGAGCCCGAATGCGGAGCCAGGTCCGGCATGGTCATGAACCACGAAATCGATGTCGATCTCGCGGGTCTGCAGATCGATGCGACGGATCGTGTAGTAGCGGGTGAGAGGCCTGCGGTCCGGTTCGGGCCACATGATACGTCCGTCCGCGGCAGGCCACGGCCATTCAGGCTTTGCGAGGCCCTCCGGGGGAAAATACAGCCGGACGTGCAGGTCATCATCGTCCAGGAACCGCGCGATGTCGTCCCCGGTGAACGTCAGCCGGCGCATGCGGGGCGTGAGATCGATCGCCGCCTTCAGCCGCACTTCACGGAAATTGGCCAACGTGCCGCCATCGGATTCATGACCGGACCAGACGATCGTCGGTGCCTCGTTGCCTGCGAACTCGATGACGTGGGATGCTACGACCGAACGCAGCATTTCGAGGTGCCCCTTGTCGTTGGCCTCGACACGAATCCTGAGTGTCTCGGCCTCGACGGCGAGCGAGCTGGTTCCAAACGGCAGTTTCGCCACCATCAGGCCGCCCTGATCCTCGAAGGCGATGTCATGCTCGGCCAGATGATCGATCATTCGGGCAGCAAGACCGGCGGCATCGGCAAGCTGGATGCGGGTTTCGGAAACGAGCGAATCCAAAGTCATTCTCCAGTCGGGCCTGCTCCAGTCGGGCCTGTCCGATGCTGGCCTGCGAGCGCTTCGATTTCCGGGTCTCGCGGTCCGATACAGCGGCCGGATTCATGTCCTACGCGCTCTTCGGCTGCGATGCAAAGGCGATACTACCCGACCTTCTATTAAACGCGTTGCCGATCACAAATTAGAATCGATCGAAAAAGACCGGAAAATAAGCACTGGAATAGCGGTGCTGCCATCATGTATTCGCATCACTCGGGCACGGCTGTCCGTGCCACCACGGGCCGTGTAGGTTCGCTCCAGCATTCAATCCAGCGCGGCACTCATGATGATCCCACGAAGCGGCCTGACCGCTCAGATATTGCATCTCCTGCGGCCGTATTGGCCGACCGTGCTCGGAGGCGTCGTCCTCGGTATTGTCGGCGGCGCCAGTGTTGCGGGGCTGCTAGCGGTCGTCAATCGTGGCCTCTATGCGTCGCAGAGCGATGTCGTGACGCTGCTTTTTGCCTTTGCCGGCCTGTGCTCGCTGATCCTGATTGGTTCGATTGGTTCCGATATAAGCGCCAATTATGTCGGACAGCGGATCATTGCCGAGCTGCGGAAGTCGCTTGCGGCCAAGATTCTGGCGGCGCCGATCGACCAACTCGAGATTTACCGCACCCATCGCCTGATCCCGGTTCTCACCCAGGACGTCGATACGATCAGCGATTTCGCGTTCTTCTTCTCGTCCTTCTTCGTGTCCGTCGTCATCACTTTCGGCTGCATGGTTTACCTGGCGGTATTGTCGTGGCCGCTGTTTCTGATCACGGGATTGGTCATCATCCTGGGTTCGCTGGCGCATGCCTTTGCGCGAACGCGGGGGGTTCGGGGCTTCAATGCCGCCCGCGACTCGGAAGATGAGTTGCAGAAGCACTACCGGGCGATCGCGGAGGGCGCGAAGGAATTGCGCCTGAACCGCATCCGCCGGCAGCGCGTGTACGTCGACAAGCTACAGCGTACCGTCGACCAGATCAGCACGGTGCAGACCAAGTCGATCAATCTCTTCGTCACCGCACGGGCGTTCGGTACGATGCTGTTCTTCGTGGTGATCGGCGTAGCGCTGACCCTGCGGCCGTTCCTTTGGCCGGACAGTCCGGCCTCGGTCTCCAGCGGCTTTGTGCTGGTGCTGCTCTATATGCGGGGTCCTATCGACCAGGTGATAGGCATTCTGCCCGCGCTCGGCCGCGCACAGGTGGCGATGCGCCGCATCGCCGAGCTCTCGGAACAGTTCTCCACGCCTGAACAGGATTTGCTGGCTGCGCCTTCGACCGCGCCGGAAGCATCGGCCAGGATCGAATCGATCGAGCTCCGCGGGGTGTCTTATGCCTTCCGCACCGTGCCCGGCAGCAATCCCTTCGTGCTTGGCCCGATTGACCTGCACATCCGCCAAGGAGACATCGTTTTCATTGTCGGCGAAAATGGCAGCGGAAAAACCACGCTCATCAAGCTGCTGCTCGGCCTTTATGCCCCGCAGAGTGGCGCGGTGCTTCGCGATGGCCTGTCGGTCGTAACGGAAACCCGCGATGACTATCGGCAGCTCTTCACGACAATCTTTTCCGACTACTACCTGTTTGAAGATCTTCTGCAGGGAGCGGGAATGGTGCCCGATATCGCGGAGCGGTACCTTGAGCGATTGGAGGTCGCGCACAAGGTTTCGGTTGAAAATGGCGTATTCACGACAACGGATCTGTCCACCGGCCAGCGCAAGCGCCTGGCTCTGATGAATGCCTGGCTCGAGGAGCGGCCGGTCCTGGTGTTCGATGAGTGGGCGGCGGATCAGGATCCGGCGTTCCGGCACATCTTCTACACCGAATTGCTGCCCGACCTGAAGCGCCTGGGCAAAACGATCATCGTGATCTCACACGACGATCGCTATTTTGGCGCTGCGGACCACCTTGTGCGGCTCCGGCATGGCAAGATTGTCGCTGGCGAGGCGGGGGCGCATAACGTCATGGAGCCGTCATCTGTTCCGACCGGTGCGCCTCTTTAGACCTATTTTATTCTCCCGGAAAATTTGAGTCTAAGTTCCGGCACCACCGGCGCTGGCGTTGAACACGGCATGCAACGTCCCGGCCTGGTCATTCATTGGTTTTGTAAGGAATCTAAACTGGGTGCGTTGGCATTCCTTGTCATCCTGCACGGGAGTGATTTACATCGCGTGCGTGAGCGAAGATCGCGTCTTGTTTGAAGCAATCACGTCAATACGAGTGCCGGATGAACAAAGCGTCGAGCTCCGCGAAAGATCCCCATGCGTTTCCGGTCGGGCCGCGCGCCGCCGCGACGGTCCTTCAAGACGGTGCGGAGCTGCGGGTCGTTGCAGGTGGCGCCACGATGATGCGTCTGCGTCTCGATGAGCAGCTGGATCATCTGAAGATGCTCGATGCTCCCGACGATCCGCGGCTTGCGGTGCGGGCGGTTTCAGCGGCTGCAGAGGCAATGTTCGGATGGCGCCCGGGTCTCGATCGGATTTTTCTGGATTCGGTCCGGGAGCCGATTACCCGCGAATTGCTGGACGATGGCCTCGCTGTCATGGCCGGAAGCAACCTCGTGCTGCTTCCGGATTTGGTCATGCAGCGTCGTGACAACTGGCTGGTCGATGCCGAGCGGCCGCCAATGCCGCAACTGCACGTCATGACGGACGGCAAACGGCATCCGCGACGTCCGCAAAAGCCGGTGGGGATGGTGTATGCCCGCTTCATCCCCTGGCTCGCCGAGGTGATCTCGTTCCGTGTCGCGGATGTGAATGATGATCTTCATCTGCTGCACCGGTGGATGAACGATCCTCGCGTCGATGCCTTCTGGGACGAAGCCGGCGATCTCGAAAAGCATCGCAAGTATCTGTCCACTATTCTGGCCGATCCGCACATGCTGCCGCTGATCGGTTGCTTCGGCGACGCGCCGTTCGGCTATTTCGAGATCTACTGGGCCAAGGAGAACCGTATCGCCCCGTTTTACGATGCCGATGATTACGATCGCGGCTGGCACGTTGTCGTCGGAGAGGACGCCTATCGTGGACGCAACTACATCAGCGCATGGCTGCCGTCGCTGATGCACTACATGTTCCTGGATGATTGCCGAACGCAGCGGATCGTCGGCGAGCCGGCGGCGGCGCATTCGCAGCAACTCCGCAACCTCGAACTCTCGGGATTCGCGAAGGTCAAGAATTTCGATTTCCCACACAAGCGGGCCACCCTGGTCATGCTGTTGCGCGAGCGCTTCTTTGGTGACCGGCTGTGGCTACCGGCTACGGCCGGTCCGGCACCCACAGCCTAACGCGCGAACGGAGCGGAGCTTTATGTCTCACCAGCTTGCCATCGAGCACGACGTCATTGGCGTCGGATTCGGTCCGTCCAACCTCGCGCTTGCGATCGCGCTGGACGAGTGCGCCAGAAGGTCACGCTTGAAATGCGCTCCGCTTTTCGTCGAGAGGCAGCGCCAATTTACCTGGCATGGCGGCATGCTTTTGCCGGGCAGCGATATGCAGATCTCGTTTCTCAAGGATCTGGTTTCGTTGCGTGATCCGACCAGTCCGTTCACCTTTGTGAACTATCTGCACAAGCACGGCCGCTTGCAGGATTTCATCAACTGCCGGACGTTCTATCCGAGCAGGACGGAATTTAACGATTATCTGCGGTGGGTGGCAGCTCAGTTCAAGTCACAAGCGGCTTATGGCGAAACTGTCGTTGCCATCGAACCCGTAACAGCGGGGCAGTCGGTGAATTCGTTGCGGGTCTATTCGCGCAATTTCGCCGGCGGTGAAACGGTGCGGCTGGCGAAGAACCTGGTCGTCGCGGCGGGAGGTAAGCCCAATATTCCGCAGGTTTTCGCGAAAATCGCCGATGATTCCAGATTGTTTCACTCAAGCCGCTACCTCGATACGGTCGAGTCCGCCGGCCTCGGCGGCAAGGCGGCATGCGTGGCCGTTATCGGGGGAGGGCAGAGCGCGGTCGAGGTGACGGTCGATCTTCGAAACCGTTTTCCGCACGCGAACATTGACCTGATCTTTCGCGGCCATGCGTTAAAGCCGTCCGACAGCAGCCCGTTCGTCAACGAAATCTTCAATCCGGATTACACAGATTTTATTTATGCTCAGCCGGACGAGCGCCGGAATGCGATCGTTCGCAATTTTCGAAATACCAACTATGCCGTGGTCGATTCCGATCTGCTAGATCAGTTGTATCGGTTGCTCTACCAGCAACGCGTCAGCGGCACGACGGGCATCGAATTGCATCCGCGCAGCGAAATCACGAAGGTGCTCGCGGCCGTCGAAGGCATTGAGATTCGAACAGTTGATAAATTCGACGGTCAAGACCGCCGCTCCTGCTACGATGCCGTTATCCTCGCGACCGGCTATGACAGGGAAACACCACACGCGTTTCTGGAGCCGATACGGCGCTATATTCAGGACGATGTTGTCGACCGCAATTACAGGCTCGCCACGGGCCCTGCGTTTCGGCCGCAAATCCATCTCCAGGGGTATTCCGAGGCCTCTCACGGCCTGAGCGACACCTTGCTCTCCGTTCTGGCCAGCCGTTCGCAGGAAATCGCCGAGTCGCTGCTTTTGACGATCTCGCGCCGCGAACTGATAGCTTAGCCCTCAGGCGGCGGGAGCTATCAGCCGCCATTGCGAGACAGGCCCGAGCGCTGCTGGCAGCGAAAGAACGGCGGGTGAGGGGCCTGCGTCGATGATCACCGAATGCGGTGGAATGATGAATCCAAGCGCGGCTGCCTTAAGTATGGCTTCCTTGAGGGTCCAGTAGCGAAGAAACAGCCGCGACCGCAATGCGGCAGGGGTGCTCCACAGGATCTCACGCTCTTCGCGGGCAAGGACGATCTCACTCACGGAATCCAGATCGGGGATTTCTCGCAAGGGCTCGACATCGACACCAACAGGCGAACGCGCAGCAGCGACAGCGACCACACCTCTTGCGTGACTGAGGCTGAAGTCGATGTTCGGCGAATCTGTGACAAGCATCGGCTTGCCGTGCTCGGACGGTCGAAACCGCAAGGTGTCGGCCGCGTGCCCCACAATGCTTCCCAGCAAAAGGCGGGCGCCGGCATGTGCGGCGAGGTAGCTGTTTCGATCCTCAATGTGCACGAAGCGCACCATGCGGCTGGCTTCCTCGCCGTCGAGCACCGCCGCAGCTTGCTCGAAGCTGAGCGTGCCCGGTCGTTCGGTGCCTTGGTCATGAGAGGGATGGACTGCCGCTAGCCAGAAGGCGATGTCCTTCGGCCTTAACTGCTCGGTCAGGCCTGGGATGCCTGGACTGGTCAGCCATCGCACACCCAGTTCTTCCTGCGGAATGTTACATTTGGTTGCGATAGACCACGCGACGGTATCTCGTGCATTGGCTGTCGTTAGCGATATTGCGAGTTTGTCCTTTCCAGCGTCGTCGGATAGCGCCATGTCCATCGGCCATTTGGAGAAATTTTGAAGAGTAATGTAAGCTGTCGCGAAATCAAAATTATCCCTTTTCCGGCGCCCCCATGATGGATGGAGCGACAAGGTGCTGACGCCAACCGTCGGACAGATTGCCTGGGCCAACGGGGTCATTGAAGCGATGGCGGTGGCCGCCGCGAAGGGCGCGGGGCGCTCAAGGACAAGAGCGGCGAGATGGTCGCTCTCATGCAGATCAAGTTGTCCAGGAAACTGCTCGACCGGGCAGCCAGCATCGGGAGAAAGCCGTGAGCGCACTTGAGGGGATCCGGGTCCTCGACCTCGGGACGTTCATCGCGGGGCCGCATTGCGCCACCATTCTCGGTGAATTCGGCGCGGAGGTTATCAAGGTCGAGCCGCCAAAGACCGGCGACTCGCTTCGGCGTCTTGGAACCAATACCGAATGCGGCGATACGCTGGTTTGGCTCTCCGAAGCTCGCAACAAAAAATGCGTAACGCTGGATCTGGGGACCGAGCGCGGGCGGGAACTGCTGAAGCGCCTCGCTGCGAAATGCGACATTATCGTCGAGAATTTTCGGCCCGGCACGTTGGAAAAATGGGGGCTCGGCTATGAGGAGCTCAAGAAGATCAATCCCGGTGCGATCCTGGTGCGCATCTCGGCCTACGGGCAGGATGGACCGATGCGGACGCAGCCGGGCTTTGCCCGCATCGCGCACGCGTTTTCCGGCCTGACCTATCTTGCCGGCGAGCCCGGCGGTATTCCCGTTGTTCCAGGTTCGACTTCGCTGGCCGATTACATGTCGGGCATGTATGGCGCCATCGGCGCACTGGTCGCGCTGCAGGCCCGCAAAACGACCGGCGAGGGGCAATGCGTCGATCTCGCACTGTACGAATCGGTGTTTCGCGTGCTCGACGAGATCGCGCCTGCTTATCAGAAGTTCGGCTATGTGCGCGAGCGAATGGGCGCCGACGCGGTCAATGTTTGCCCGCACAGCCACTACCAGACCAGGGACGGCAACTGGATCGCGATCGCCTGCACCAGTGATCAGATGTTCGCGCGGCTGGCGGAAGCGATGGGGCAACCGGAACTGGCCTCGGCGGAACGGTATGGTCCGCAGACGCTGCGGCTGGCCGCCCGCGACGAGGTCAACCGCATCGTCGCCGAATGGGTCGCCTCGCTCGACCTCGACAGCGTCCTTGCGCTTTGTTCGAGGGGAGGCGTGCCGGCCAGTCTGATCTTCAGCATCGCGGATATTTTCAAAGACCCGCAATACCGCGCCCGGGGTAACATCCAAATGACGGACTCGCGCGCCGGCGAGATCGCGGTTCCCGGCGTCGTGCCGCGGCTGTCGGAAACGCCCGGCGAGATCCGCTGGCTTGGCGCGGGGCTGGGTGCCCAAAACGAGGATATCTACAAAGGTCTGCTCGAACTAAGCAGCGCAGAGATCGAAGATTTACGGATCGCCGGTGTGATTTAAGTGATCCCCACGGCTTGGTATCTTCGGAGTGCGCGCTTGACCGTCACGTCATAGAGCCGGGCTGCAGCCTTGCTCCGCCGGCAGTTCCTCGGCATTCGGGTCGCCCGGTGCCGTCGCCCAGGCTAGTTCGACGAGCGTCACGATCCGCCGACCTGCACCGTCAAGCTGGCAAACGATGAGGCCCTGCTCCTCGATGTAGGTCAGCAGGCGCCGCGCACGGCGCAACGAATGTGAGCCATAGGCGCGGGCAATCGCTGCATCGCCCGGGCAGGGCCAACCTTCCTTCGCGGCGCGGGCGATCATCATGAAGACGCCCTGCATGTCCTCCGGCAGAAGGGAGGCGCGGACCGAGACATCCTGCCACCCGTCATCGTCAGCCATATCGGAGCCGAGCCCGGCGCGGGCGCGCGTCAGCATGCGACGGAAGTCACCCAGGTCCGGCACATCAGAACCGAGGCCCTCTATTCGGCAACGGACAACGAACTCCTGATAGAGGACGCCGATGGCACGGAACCCAGCATCGGGTTCGGCCATGACGGCGCGCAGAATGCGGTCCACGCGCTCATGCCGCTCCGCCAGTGCCTCGGCGCTAAGCGGCTGCTCCACCGATTCGGGACGGATCTCCAGCGCCGCCGACTTCGCCGCCATGAGCTGGCCGAGGAGGTCGGGCGGCGACCGGCGCTGGGGCCGATTATTGTCGGGCGGCGGTGCTGCCAGGATGATGGCGTGTGCGTCCGACGTCGATTCCGGCAGAGGCATCAGGCGCGGGGTCGCGTTGCGCGGCGTGGTATCCGTCGGACCAATGCGTAGCCCCAGCGGACGTCGGGACAGGGCCGGTCCCAGTGCCATGAATTGGCCGCGCTCCAGATCCCGGAAGGCCTCCGCCTGTCGCCGCTCCATGCCCAGCAGGTCAGCGGCGCGCGCCATGTCGATATCCAGAAAGGTTCGCCCCATGAGGAAATTGGACGCCTCGGCCGCGACGTTCTTGGCGAGTTTTGCCAGTCGCTGGGTGGCGATGATTCCCGCAAGCCCGCGTTTGCGGCCACGGCACATCAGGTTCGTCATGGCGCCGAGCGAGAGTTTGCGCGCCTCGTCCGAAACCTCGCCGGCGACGGCCGGCGCGAACAGCTGCGCTTCGTCCACCACCACCAGCATCGGATACCAGTGGTCGCGGGCGGCCTCGAAAAGCCCGCCGAGGAAGGCGGCGGCGCGCCGCATCTGGTTCTCGGCGTCGAGCCCCTCGAGATTGAGCACCGTGGAGACGCGATGTATGCGCGCTCGCTCGCCGGCGACCTGCAGGCCCCGCTCGGTATGGTCCTCAGCATCGATCAGAAGGTGGCCGAAACGGTCGGCAAGCGCAACAAAGTCGCCTTCGGGGTCGATGATGGTCTGCTGTACCCAGGGGGCGCTCTGTTCCAGCAGCCGGCGCAGCAGATGGGATTTGCCGGAGCCCGAATTGCCCTGCACCAGCAGGCGCGTGGCCAGCAGTTCCTCAAGGTCCAGGTTAGCCGGGGCGCCTGCCGTTGTGTGGCCCATCTCGATCGCAACGGTCATGTCTCGACTCAAAGTCTCCCTGCGGAGGCGGGCTTAACAACCCGACCGCAGCGCGTCGAGCGCCCAATGGCCGGTTACTCCTGTTCTCCACGGCTGGTCGGACGCTTGCATGGTCGCGCATCATTGGAAAAAGTCATGACCCTCATCATGGCCCGCGCGAATCGACGTCGCTCTTGACAACGCAAAATGCCGTGCAGCGTCAGCCATTGTTCCCAGGTACCCGGGCGCGTCGCGGTTGCCGCTTTGTGCGCCGGATTGACTTCCAATCACGGTTTGTCGGTGGCAAAATCAGTATCCAGCCAGGGCTATCCCACTCAACGGGCGGGCCCCAACGGCAAGCAAGGTAAAGGCGCATCCCCGCGACTGGGCGATGGGCCGAAAAGAGCCGGTCAATATGAAGCCAGTATTTGCGGTGCCGCGTCGTGCTCTTGGTGGGACGCGGCTTCAGGTTTCGGTTCTGGGATTCGGAACGGCGCCGCTTGGTGATCTCTACGTGCAACTGGATGACGGCACGGCCATTGATACGGTGAAACGTGCCTTCGATCTGGGCATCAATCTCCTCGACACTTCTCCGCTCTATGGCAACGGCCTTGCCGAACATCGTTGCGGCGCCGCCATCAGGCGCGTGCCGCGCCAGGATATCGTCGTTTGCACCAAAGTCGGTCGCTGGACGGATCCGTTTCGCGGTCGAGGCGACCGTGCCGGTTTTGCGGGAGGGTTGCCGCACCGGGCGGTGGTTGATTATTCCTATGACGGCACGATGCGTTCGGTGGAACAGTCGCTGTTGCGGTTAGGGGTCGATCGGCTGGACCTGTTGCTGATTCATGACGTCGACGTTTGGACTCATGGCGCCGACGCGATCGAGGAGCGGTTTCGCGAAGCGATGGCTGGCGCGTACGTGGCGCTGGACCGGCTGCGCGGAGAGGGCGTTGTTGCGGGCATCGGGATCGGCGTGAACGAGGCCGAGATGTGCGTGCGTTTCGCGCAAGCCGGATCATTCGATACCATGCTGCTCGCGGGGCGCTATTCCCTGCTGGAGCAACCGGCGCTGGCGGAGTTTCTGCCGCTTGCGCAACAACAGGGAATCGGCGTGTTGCTCGGCGGCGTATTCAATTCAGGTATTCTGGCAACCGGCGCGGTGAGCGGCGCCAAATACAATTACAGGGATGCGCCACCTGAGATCCTGGCAAGGGTGGCTCGGATCGAAAGCATCTGTGATGCGCATGGGGTTGCCCTGCCAACCGCGGCGTTGCATTTTGCCCTGGGCCATCCGGCAGTGGCGAGCGTTGTGCTGGGGGGCCAGAGTCCGCAGGAAGTCGAACGCAACGTAGCCGCGCTGTCCTGCGACGTGCCGGCGGCGCTTTGGTCCGATCTGAAGGCCGAGTGCCTGCTGGCTGCGGAAGCGCCTGTTCCGCTGCCGGTAGCCGGCTGATGCGGATCGATGCGCATCATCATCTGTGGACTCTCGCGCGCGGCGATTATGGCTGGCTCACTCCCGCGCTCGCGCCGATCCACCGCGACTTTTCCCTTTCGGATCTGGCGCCTCACCTCGCTGCCGCGAACATCGGGGGGACGATCCTGGTGCAGGCTGCACCGACCGAGGCGGAGACCATGTTTCTGCTCGACATCGCGGCGAAGGCACAGGTGGTGCGGGGTGTGGTCGGCTGGACGGACTTCGACGCAGCCGACGGCGGGGCGCGCATTGATGCGCTCGCCGTGCACAAACTCCTGGTTGGATTGCGGCCGATGGTGCAGGACATGCCCGATGACGATTGGCTGCTCCGCCCTGGCCTAGCGCCGCTATTGGCAGCGATGGCCCGAAGCAACCTGGCGTTCGACGCGCTGGTGCTGCCGCGCCATTTAACGCGACTGCTGCGGCTGGTCGATGAACATCCCGATCTGCAGTTTGTGCTTGACCATTGCGCCAAGCCCCGGCTTGCAACAGGCGAGACAGCAGATTGGTACCGCGACGTCGCGCTGCTTGCCGAACGTCCCAACATCGTCTGCAAGCTATCGGGATTGGCGACGGAGGCCGCACCGGATTGGCAAATTGCGGATCTGCGGAAAGCGGTGGATCATGTCGTTGCGTGTTTCGGGCCCCATCGCCTGCTATGGGGAAGCGACTGGCCGGTGGTCAATCTGGCCGGCGGTTATGAAAAATGGATTGCCGCCGCCGAAACCCTGCTCGCCGGTCTGTCACCGGATGAAAAGGCGGCTATCTTCGGCGGCAACGCGGCTCGCATCTACCTCTCAAGCCGGGGACGGAATGTTGAAGCCAGTTGATGACGAGAAAAGACATCGCGTTCAGAATGCGCCTGCGGACGCGGAGGGGCGGCCGGCTGGTCGCCGACCTTCGGCCTCGATTTCGTTGCGGATGGCGAACAGCTTGAGATAGGTCGAATAGGCGGCATCGTTGGCCGCCGCCCATATCGGGTCGGCCTGGTGGACCGTCTGCTCCGGCGCCATCGCGTCGAGCGCCGCGAACAGATCCGGATACAGCCCGGCCGCGACGGCGGCGACCATCGCGGTGCCGAGTAGCACCGGTTCGGGCGAGTGGGAGATGACGAGGTCGGCGCCAAGCGCATCACGATAAAGGCGCACCATCAGCGGATTCCTGGTGTGTCCGCCGGAGAGACAGGCGCGGTCGATCGCATAGCCACGCGTGTTGAGATGCTCAAGGATATGGCGGCTTTGCAGCGCGAGCGCGCGGGCCGTCGCGTAGTAATGTTCGAGGAACGAGCGTGGGCTCGTCTCCAGGCCAAGGCCGCTGACGAGCGCGCGCACCGCACCGTCGCCATGGGGCGCGCGGTTTCCGAGCCAGTCGGGGACGATATGCCGCCGCGCGCCGAAGGCGGGGCCTTCGAGATCGAGCAGCGCGAGAATATCGCGCGCGGTTTCCGCATGCAGCGCTGCCGACGCCTTGCCGGGGCTGGCGGGATGCTGGTCCAGCACGGCGTCGAGCGCCGCGCCCGAAATGCTCATCCCGGCCTCGTGCATCCAGTAGCCGGGAAACACCGCGTCCTTGAAGGGACCCCAGACCCCGGAGATGTGCCGTTCATCCTCGGCCCAGCACATATAGCAGCTCGAGGTGCCGCCGATCAGCGCCAGCGTGCGGTTCATCTTGTCGCGAAATCCGTGGCCCATGACGCCGAGAGCGCCTGCTTCCGCGTCGATCAATCCGATCGCGACCGGCGCACCCGGCGCGATGCCGAGCGCCTTCGCCGCATCCGCGGAGACCGTTCCGTGAACCTGCCCGACCATGCCTGGCGGCTCGGCGAGCTTGCCGCGCCGCGGCAGATCGGAGAGATCAAGTGCAGCGAGCAGGTCGCGGCGCCACGGATCAGGCTCGGCAGGCAAATAGGGAAACTTGCAGGCAAGCCCGCAGACGGAGTGCCGATCGATGCCGGTCATGCGGCGAGCGACTTCGTCCGAGAGGTCGCGCACGGCGGTGACGCGCGCCCACGCCTCCGGCGTGTGCCGCTTTACCCAGAGGATCTTTGGGAGATACATCTCCGGCGAGACCGTACCGCCGACATGATCCAGATAACGGTCGCCGGATGCTCCAATCTCCTCTGCCTCGCATTCGCCGCGATGGTCCATCCAGCAGACCACGTCCGCATCGCCTTGCAGCGGCGGCCCGCCTTTGGCCTCGAAATAGGTGGAGGACGTCGCGTCGACGGCGACGCCCGCGATCGCAGCTGCCGCACCCGGCGCATCGGCAATGGCGGCGCGGATGGCGGCACATACCGCCGCCCAGATTTCGTCCATCCGATAAACAGCGTGGTTTTCCGCGGGCCGCAGCAGTTCGAACGGATGACTGCGCGCGGTCACCAGCCCGCCCGACGCGTCGAACAGCCCGGCGCGGGCCGACAACGTACCGACATCGATGGCGAGCAGCAGGCTCATTGCAGCAGCGCCGCTGCCGCCGACTCGTCCGTGACGAGGCATCGCACATAGCGCGCGTTCAGAATGCCGCGGATCACCGGCGCCTTGGGTAACCCGCCCGAGGCCAGGATGGAGATCGGATACGCCTTAAGCTCCTGCGGGCTCAGCGCCATGACTCGGGAATTGAGAGGGTGGTCGACCGGGCGGCCGTATTCGTCCAGATACGTTCCGAGCAGGTCGCCGACCGCGCCCGCCTTGCGCAGTCCGTCCAGTGATTCATTCACAATATGGGTCGCCGCGAGCAGCGAGCGTGGTGTCAGGTCGCCGCAGGATACCAGCGCGATCTGGCCTTCGCGAGCCCGGCGCATCACGTCCGCGAGTCCGTAGTGCGTCAGGAGTGTGGAACGGCTCTCGACCGAAGGGCAATAGATCGGTGCCGCGACGTAGTAGCATTCGGCGCCTATCAGCCGAGCAAACTCGGTCGCGACCTCGAACGTGTTGGTGCCGGCGCCGCGCGTCATGCCGCCCATCAGGGAGGTCACCCAGCTGCGGGCGAATCGTCGCTGCTTGAGCGTGCGCGCGGCGGCTCGGAGCGTGCGGCCCCAGCCGACGCCGAGGCCAATGCCATCCTTCAGCAGGGGGTGAAGCATCGTGCTCGCGGCTTCGCCGATCACCTGTTGCAGCGCATCGGGATCGGGCAGGCTGGGTACCACCGAAACATCGTCGAGCGCGAAGCGCGCCTTCAGCTTCTCTTCCAGCGCAACGCAGTTGGCGAGCGGCAGCTTGATCTCGACGCTGACGAGCCCGTCCTGCCGTGCCTGCCCCAGCAGCTTGTTGACCTTGAGCCGCGTCAACCCGAGCCGATCGGCAATCTCCTGCTGCGTCATCGCGCCGACGTAGTAATACCAGCAGGCTCGAGCCTGGATTTGCGCTTCGGCCAGGTCCTCGGCGTTGATACGCATTGTCGTCGTTTCGCTGTCTGATGTGTCGCTCACAACCTCACCTCACGCATACACCGGCTTCATCGTGATGCTCCCATTTGCTAGTGGCGGCCAGGTGCCATTCGGGCGTCGGTTCAACTCCCCTTGAGATCGACGAGGACCTTGACGTAGCCGGGCGCATTGCCGGCCAGCGCCGTGAACACGCCAGGCGCTTCCTCAAGCGCGACGCGGTGGGTGACGATCGAGCGTACGTCGATCTTCCCCGCTGCGAGGAACTCAATGGCGCGCGGATAGACGTCGCCCATCCGCCGCGCGAACTTGATATTCAGGCCGCGGCGGCGGGCGTCCGCGGCCGGCAAGGTGTAAATGTCGCCGTCGGGAATGCCGACCAGCACGATCCGCCCCCCGATGCGCGTCGCGGTTACGGCGTCGCGGAAGCCAAACGGCGAATTCGTCGCTTCCAGTACAAGGGGGCAGCCGCCCTTGGACCATTCTGCAATGTCGGCGGCGCTTTCCCCGACGCGATCGGCGCCGATCTTTTCGGCCGTTGCGCGGCGATGCGGCAGCGGATCGCAGGCGAGGACCTCACCGGCGCCGGCAGCTTTCAACACCTGGACGATGAGCAGGCCGATCGGGCCGCAGCCCAGCACGGCCACGCGTTCGAGCATGCGTGGCTTGGCGAGCCCGACGGCGTGAATGGCGACGCCGAGCGGCTCCAGCATGACGGCATCCAGCGCGTCGAAGCCATTCGGTAGCGCGACGAGCTGCGACCTTGGTGCCCAGATGCGCTCCGTCATCGCGCCGTCGAAGGGAGGAGCTCCAATGAATTCAACGTTGGGGCAGAGGTTGGGATGGCCCTCATGGCACCAGTCGCACCGACCGCATGCCTTGTTCGGATCGACGGCAACGAGCTGGCCGCGCATGAGACCGAGCTCCTCGACGTCCTGACAGAGATAGCCGCCGAACTCATGCCCGGGGACAAAGGGTTCGTTGATAAGCGCGCTGCCGATACCGCCGTCCTTGAAATAATGCAGATCGCTGCCGCAGACGCCGACCGAGGCGACATCCATCAGGACTTCGTCCTCGCGGCCCTCGCGTAGATTGAACTGCGCTACCCGCGCTTTGTTGGCCCCGTCGATGAAGAGAGCTCGGCTCATAAACCCTGCACCCGGCTTGTCCGGGTCCCCTCGTGGGACATTCCTATCTTGCTCTATTACATTCGTGTTTTAGAAGATGCAACATATGAAAAATTTAAAAAACATTTGTTTGACGATCGAAATCCAGTTTCGCTGCGATCTTTAGAAATCTAGTTATCTCAATCGCTTAGGAGAGGTTTGGAGCGCGATCTGCTTTCACGAAGATCAGTGTTTGCGGTCGGCAGCGGACCTGCTGCACGGTGCGAACGTGGAGCTGTCCTCATCCCAAAACCGGAGCGATGCGCCATCCACAAGCTCAATGTCGAATCCCCGCCGGAGGCACGATCAACCGCCGAGGCGATGATCGCGAACCGGCGCATGCAGATATTGCCTCTGCTTTCACGGAAGTCTGGGCCCGCGCCGATCACTGGAGGGCGTCGATCCGCACAAGCATCGCGATCCATTGAAGACGACTTCCAGGGTCCGATCCAAACTGCGCGTGCGTATCACGGCAGCGCGCTGAACATCGCGATGCAAAGCAAACGCCGGCCTGCTGGAGTTTGGCCTCACCGCCTGTCGCCGCGTGCTGTCGCGGGAAGAGCCTAACGAACTGGTGGAGCACCTGCGGGCGGCGCTGCGCGAAATCGAGGCGCGGCCTCCGGTCGAGCAGGCTCCTGGAGGTGCGTCAGTTGCGGATGCATCCCGGCGTTCCGCATGATAGGCTGACTGACATAAAGATAAGCAAACCTTGGGAGGAGAGCGATCATGCATCCGACTGGTGCGCAAACGTCTTCGCCGCAATCGCTGGCGTTGGAGAGCGGGGAACTCAAGGCGGTATTCTCGAAGGTTAGCTGGCGCCTCATCCCGCTGTTGCTGATCGCTTACATGATCGCCTATCTCGATCGCATCAACATCGGCTACGCGCAGCTGCAAATGAAGCAGACTCTGCCGTTCGACGATGCCGTCTACGGCCTGGGCGCGGGAATATTTTTCATCGGATACTTTTTGTTTGAAGTGCCGAGCAACCTTCTCCTGGAGAGGATCGGTGCGCGCAAGACGCTGTTGCGTATCATGGTGCTCTGGGGGCTGACCGCATCGGCCATGATGTTCGTGTCCACGCCGCTGCAGTTCTACGTGTTGCGATTCCTGCTCGGTGTCTTCGAGGCAGGTTTTTTCCCAGGTGTCATTCTGTATTTCACCTATTGGTATCCATCGGTGCGGCGCGGCCAGGTCATTGCGATCTTTATGTCCGCTACCACGATCATTTCCGTGCTTGCCGGACCGCTTTGCGGCGCTACCTTGAAATATTTCGACGGGGTCGGCGGGCTTTACGGTTGGCAATGGCTGTTCCTGGTGCAGGGACTGCCGGCGGTTTTTCTTGGGTTCCTGGTGTATTTCCTGCTGGAGGACAAGCCAGCGCATGCCAGCTGGCTCTCGAAGGACGAGAAGAAGCTGCTCGAAGACAGCCTTGCGCGTAACGTGAAGGGTGTCGAAAGGGAGCCTGCCGGCACGTTCGGCAGCCTGCTGCGGGATCCGAAAGTATATGCCCTCTCGCTCGTTTATCTGCTCCTGCTGGGTGCTACCTATACGATGGTGTTCTGGCTGCCGACCTTGATTCAAAGTTGGGGGATCAAGGATCTGTTGCTGGTCGGGATCTACGCGGCCATCCCTAACGCAGTCGGTGTCATCGGCATGATCCTGATCGGCCGGCATTCCGACAAGTGGCGCGAGCGGCGCTGGCATTTTGCAGCATGTGTGGTGATTGCTGCGATCGGCCTCTTCGCGACGACGCTGCTGCAGGGCAACCTGGTCGGATCGCTCCTGGCGCTGTCGTTCGCCGTGATCGGGATAGCGTCTGCCACGCCTCTGTTCTTTGCGTTGATCAGCGAATACCTCTCGGTCGGAGCTGCCGCCGGCGGCCTCGCGCTCATCAGCAGTCTCGGCAACCTCGGTCCGGCGATAAGTCCGACCATCAACGGGCTCATTGTCAGGAGCACAGGTGACAATACCTACAGCATGTATTTCGTGATTGCGCTCTACCTTCTGTCCGGGCTGCTCCTGCTCCTGACGATCCGGCCGACTTCAATCGCGGCTGTGCCGGCGCCGGCGGCTGCGCACTGACGGAACCTGACAGGATGCCTGTTGAGTTGGGCGACTGCGACGCGTCGCGCCGGTAAAAGCGAGGGAGGTGAGCACGTGAGAGGCTTAGGTCGGGCCCTTTGATCTATGCTCATTTGCGGGCCCGCGTCTTCAAGATTTCCGACACCCCGATCGACGAAAGCCGGGAGGCCGGCCGGAAATGCGATGATGTCGGAAGCGGCGCGTTCATTGGCGATTTCCATTCAATCCACGTCGAACTTGACGCCTTGGGCCAGCGGCAGCGTGCGGCCATAGTTGATCGTGTTGGTAGCGCGGCGCATGTAGGCCTTCCAGGCATCGGACCCGGACTCACGTCCGCCGCCGGTTTCCTTCTCGCCGCCGAATGCGCCGCCGATCTCGGCGCCGGAGGGGCCGATGTTCACGTTGGCGATACCGCAATCGGAGCCGCGCGCCGACAAGAAGGCTTCAGCCTCGCGCAGATCGTTGGTGAAGATCGAAGACGACAGCCCTTGCGGAACGGCATTGTGCAATTCGATCACCGCATCGAAGTCGCTGTATTTGATGACATAGAGGATCGGCGCAAAAGTCTCGCGCTCGACCGTTCCGGTCTGTCCAGAGATCTCGACCAGCGCCGGGCGGACATAGAAGGCCGCGTCTGCGCCTGCCGCGGCGACGCGGTCGCCGCCGACAATGGCCGCACCGGCGGCCCTGGCTTCGCCGAGGGCGCGCTGCATCGATTCATACGCGTGTCCGTCGATCAGAGGGCCGACCAGATTGCCGGTGAGGGGATTGCCGACGGAAACGGACTGATAGACCTTCTTGAGGCGCGGTACGAAGCTGTCATAGATGCTCTCGTGAACGAAAAGGCGGCGCAGTGTGGTGCAGCGCTGGCCGGCAGTGCCCATGGCCGCGAAGGCGACGCCGCGCAGCGTCAGGTCGAGATCGGCGGTCGGCGTGACGACCGCCGCGTTATTGCCGCCGAGTTCCAGAATGGCGCGGGCAAAGCGCTGCGCGAGCTTCGGCGCGACGGCGCGTCCCATCGCGGTCGAACCGGTCGCCGAGACCAGGGGAACCCTGGTGTTGTTCACGAGGGCCTCACCGATCTCGCGCCCTCCGACCAGCACGGCAGACAATCCGTCGGGCGCTGCACCGCCATCGGCCTTGAAGCGCTTCAGGGCGCGGGCGAACAGCGCGTCCGTCGCCAAGGCGGTGAGGGGTGTTTTTTCCGACGGCTTCCAGACGATGCTGTTGCCGCAGACCAATGCCAGCGCGGCATTCCATGACCAGACCGCGACCGGGAAATTGAACGCCGAGATGATGCCGGTGACACCGAGCGGATGCCAGGTCTCCGCCATCCGGTGCTCGTGGCGCTCGGTCGCGATCGTCAAGCCGTAGAGCTGCCGGGAAAGCCCAACGGCGTAGTCGCAAATGTCGATCATCTCCTGCACTTCGCCGAGACCTTCGGACTCGATCTTGCCGGTCTCGATGGAAACCAGCCGACCAAGCGCGCGCTTGCTGGCGCGCAACTCTTCGCCGAGCAGCCGCACCAGTTC
This sequence comes from Bradyrhizobium sp. JYMT SZCCT0180, assembly GCF_018130165.1. Classification (GTDB taxonomy): domain Bacteria; phylum Pseudomonadota; class Alphaproteobacteria; order Rhizobiales; family Xanthobacteraceae; genus Bradyrhizobium. The sequence continues at coordinate 226,519 of NZ_JAFCLZ010000010.1, forward strand.
ACCGCGCTTGGGAGCAGGGATCAGGCGCCATTGCAGGAAAGCCGCATGGGCTTTTTCGATCGCCGAGGTCGCGCCGGCGGCGTCGATCTCCCTGACATGGGCCACGGTTTCACCGGTGATCGGGGTTCTCGCGACCAGCCTGCCACCGCTATAGCTGACGGGTTCGACACCGAGCTCAACCAGAAGCGCGTCGACCTCGGCCTTCAGCGAGAGGTCTTTGATTTTGACGGATTGTTTGTCTGACATGAGGGGTTCTTTCCGAGGGCTCGCGTTGATTTCAGAGAAGGCGGCTGTCAGCGATTCTCGCCGCGCTCCCGGTCGATTGCGCCATACCCCACCATACACTGACCAGCCGGGCCTGAGCAGGCGTGCTCCCCGCAACAAAATCCGTGTATCCGGCCCCCTTTCATCAAGGCGACACATATGTCATTATAGAAATACAAATGATCGAAGCCGGGGTTTGAACCGCCGGCTCACTGGACCGCTGAGGGAGGATCACCCGTGAAGAAGATGGCATTCATTGCGGCTTTGTTCGGGGTTTTGGCGTTGGCTGCGCCCGCTCAGGCGGCGCGTGTCGAGGTGCAATGGTGGCACGCCATGAGCGGCGTACTGGGTGAACGGCTCAACGAGCTGGTCGAGAAATTCAACGCATCGCAGGATAAATATACCGTCGTGGCGGTCGCCAAAGGCAATTACGACGAAGTGACCAATGGCGTGATCGCGGCCTATCGTGCCAAGCGGCCGCCGGAAATGGTGCAGATCGCCGAACGTGGCTACATGACCATGCTGCTGTCGGGCGCCGTGGTGCCGGTGCAGGAACTTCTGGACCAGAAGGGCTACAAGGTCGACTTCTCCGACTTCATCAAGCCGGTGGCGAGTTTCTGGAGCTACAAGGGCCGCATGTCGGCGATGCCCTTCAACTCCTCGACGCCGATCTTCTGGTACAACAAGGACCACTTCCAGAAAGCCGGCTTCGACAAGCCGGCTGCAACCTGGCAGGAGCTGGAGATGCAGCTCTACGCCATCAAGGCCAAGGGCGTCAGTGAGTGTGGCACGGTGCTGCCGGGCGACTTCTTCTGGAGCCTGCTGGAAAACTACAGCGCCATCAACAACCAGCCCTACGGTACGCTCGCCAACGGCTTCGACGGACTCGGCACCGAATTCGTCTACAACAAGACCAAGGTGGTCTCGCAGGTCGCGCGCCTGAAAAAATGGCTCGATGATGGCGTCATGCAGATCGCTGGCCAGGGCTTTAGCCCGGAACAATTGTTCACCTCCGGACGCTGCTCGACCTTCGTCAATTCGACCGCGTCGCACGGCAATATCGAGCGCAACGCCAAGATCAACTGGAGCGCCACCTTCCTGCCGCACGAGAACGATATCAATCCGCCGCTCAACAGCACCATTGGCGGTGGCGCCATCTGGGTGATGAAGGGGCACACGCCGGAACGCTACGACGCGGTCGCTGCCTTCCTCGATTTCGTTGCCCAGGCGGAGACGCAGGTGTGGTGGCATGGCGTGACCGGATATGTCCCGGCGACCAACAAGGCCTATGGGCTGGCGCGCGAGCGCGGCTATTATAAGGACCATCCGACCCGCGAGATTGCGGTGCTGCAACTCTCGCGCGGCACGCCCAACGACAATTCGCGCGGCTTCCGCTTTGGCAATTTCGTGCAGACGATGCTGGCGCAGCGCAGCGAGGTGGAAGCGGTGTTCACCAGCCAGAAGCAGCCGCAGCAGGCGATGGATGACGCCGTCAAGCGCGGCAACGAGATCCTGCGCCAGTTCGAGAAGCTCAACGCCGGAAAAGGCACCGAGTGGGCCCCCGAGGCGAAATGAAGGCAGGTAGCCCGATCGCAACGTCGTCGATCTGGCCGGAAGCGCCGGCAGCCCCACCTTCCGGCCTGGCCAGATCGCAGCACAAGTCGCCCGGCGAAACTGTCGCCGGTCGTAGCGCGGTGACGGAACGGGCCGGTCGGGCGCGGACGACCAAGCGCGGCCAGCCTGATCGGGAACCCGGACTGAAGCGAGCGAATTTCGGCCGCGGCGCCGGCCTTCCGACGCTGTTGCTGCTGCCGCAGGTGTTGATCCTGGTGTTCTTCTTCTTCATCCCATCGCTGCGGGCACTCACGCAGTCGGTCCTGTTGAGCGATCCGTTCGGCACCACCGTCCATTTCGTGTGGTTCGACAACTTCAAGGCGCTGTTTGCGAGCGGCGAGTATCGCCAATCGCTCGTGACGACGGCCTGGTTCACGGTGGCGCAGAACGTCATCACGCTGGCGATTGCCGTCGTTCTGGCATTCGCCACCGACCGGGTGGTGCGCGCACGATCGGTCTACCGGACGCTCATCCTGCTGCCCTATGCGATCGCGCCCGCGATCGCCGGCATCCTGTGGGCGTTCCTGTTCAACCCGGTCGTTGGCCCGCTCGCACACATGTTGCACGGGCTCGGGATTTCCTGGGATCCCAATCGCAATCCGAACGACGCGCTGTGGCTCGTGATCATGGCGGCGTCATGGAAGCACATCTGCTACGACTACATCTTCCTGGTGGTCGGCCTGTTGGCGGTGCCGGTCTCGTTGATGGAAGCCGCCGCCGTCGACGGCGCCGGACCGGTCCGGCGGTTCTTTCTCATCGCGCTGCCGATGCTCGGACCGACCATCTTCTTTCTCGCCGTGATGAATTTTATCTACGGCTTCTTCGAAACCTTCGCAATCATCGATGCCGTCACCCATGGCGGGCCGGCCGGCGCGACCAACATCCTGGTCTACAAGGTCTTCGTCGATGGTTTCATCAACCTCGACCTCGGCTCCTCGGCGGCGCAGTCGGTGCTGTTGATGAGCTTCGCGCTGATATGCACGCTGCTGCAATTCCGCTATTTCGACCACAAGGTCAATTACGGGGTCTGACCGCATGGTGGAGCGCGCACCCATCCTCGATATGATCTGCCACGCGATCCTGATCGCCGGAGCGATGTTGGTGTGCGTGCCGCTCTACTTCGCGTTCGTCGCGGGCTCGCTGACGATCGCCGAGGTGCAGAAGGTGCCGCTGCCGTGGCTGCCGGGCGACCAGTTTCTTGCCAATCTGCAGACGGCCTGGGTCAAGGCCGACTTCAGCCGCAGCTTTCTCAATTCCATTGTGGTGGCACTCGGCATCACTGCCGGAAAGATCGTGGTGTCCTTGCTCTCCGCCTTCGCGATCACCTATTTCCGCTTCCGTTACCGGATGCTGGCGTTCTGGTTGATCTTCATGTCGCTGATGCTGCCGATCGAGGTGCGGATCGTGCCGACCTTCGAGGCGGTGGCCAACGCCGCGCTGCCGCTGCAGTGGCTCGCCGACCTGCTGCATGTTGCCGATCTCTGGAAATGGATCAGCGGCCACGATGTGGCGATTGCGCTGGAATGGAACATGGTCAACACCTATCCGGGGCTGATCCTGCCATTGATCGCGTCCGCCACTGCGACCTTCCTGTTCCGACAGTTCTTCCTCACCGTGCCGGATGAGTTGTGTGAGGCGGCAAGGCTCGATGGCGCGTCGCCGCTGCGATTCTTCTGGAGCATCCTGCTGCCGCTGTCGGTCTCGAACATCGTGGCACTCTCGATCATCCTGTTCCTGTTCGGCTGGAACCAGTATCTGTGGCCGCTGCTGTTCACCACCGACAAGGACATGGCGACCGCCGTGATCGCGCTGAAGAATTTGATCCCGCGCTCCGACAGCGAGCCGGCCTGGAACATCGCCATGAGCGGCGCGCTGCTCGCGATGCTGCCGCCGACGCTGGTGATCCTGCTGCTGCAGCGCTGGTTCCTCAAAGGGCTCGTTGACAGCAGTAAATAGGGGGACCCATCATGGTTTTTATCGCCGGACACCGCGGCGCCCGCGACCTTTGGCCGGAGAACAGCCTGCTCGGCTTTCGCAATCTGCGCGGACTTGGCGTTGACGCGGTCGAGTTCGATATTCATCAGAGCGTCGATGGTTCGCTGGTCGTCATCCACGATCCGCTGCTCGATCGGACCGCGCATGACACCGGGCCGGTCGGCGTTCGGACGCTGAAACAATTGACCGCCATCCGTCTGCGCGAAGCCGGCGAAGAATGCATCCCAACGCTCGATGCCGTGCTCGACGTGTACAGCGATTCACCGCTCGAGCTTCACATCGAAATCAAGACCGACGCCTTCGGCAATCCCTATCCGGGAATCGAAGGGCGGCTCATCGAGGCGGTCAAGCGGCGTGGGCTGGAGCGGCGCGCGGTGCTCACCTGCTTTGTCCCTGACGTGCTCGCGACGTTGCGGAGATTATCGCCGCAGGCGCGGGTGCTGGCCTCGCTGGACCGCAGGTCGGCGGAAATGATGGGCGGCATCTCGCCGGCGTTCGACCGTCTCGCCGCGATACCCGATTGCATCGTGGCGGTCGAGAAGTCGCTGCTGACGCTGACACTGCCGCTGGCGCTGAAGGTCTTCGGTCGCGAACGGCTCGGTGCCTGGGTGACGAACGAGCCGCAGGATATCGCCCACTGGCTCGCCCAGCCGGTGCGGCAGATCACCACCGACCGGCCCGATCTCGCCGTGAAAATCAGGCGCGAACTGACGTCCACGTCTGTGCCGTCATGAGCCGCATCACGATCCCGCGCCGGCGATTCCTCGCAGGCTCATTGGCCAGTGCCGCGATGGCCGCGCCATTCGGGATCGTGCGCGGTGCGCCGGTGGCGTTCAACGCGGACCCATACACGCTCGGTGTAGCCTCCGGCTGCCCGCGCGAGGACCGCGTCATCCTGTGGACACGGCTCGCGCCCCGACCGCTCGAAGAGGGCGGCATGCCGCCTGCGCCGGTCGAGGTCGAGTGGCAGGTTGCGGAAGATGAAGGATTTGCGCGCATCGCCGCGAAGGGCGTCGTGCAGGCGACGGCGGAGCTCGCGCATTCGGTGCATGCCGAGGCAACAGGCCTGCGGCCGGGCCGCGTCTACTGGTACCGGTTTCGCGCCGGTGCGGCGGTGAGTCCGGTCGGGCGTACTCGCACCGCGCCGGCCGCGGGCAACAGCCGCTTCCGCTTTGCCTTTGCCTCCTGCCAGCAGTACGAGCAGGGCTATTTCGCCGCGTATCGCGACATGGCGGCGCGCGATCTCGATCTGGTCGTGCATCTCGGCGACTACATCTACGAAAAGTCCTGGGGCTCGCGCCACGTCCGCCGGCACGGCGTCGGGATTCCGACGTCGCTTGCCGAGTTCCGCAATCGCTACGCGCTGTACAAATCCGACGCCGACCTGCAGGCGGCGCACGCAGCCTTCCCGTGGCTTTCGATCTGGGACGACCATGAGGTAGCGGATGACTACGCCAATGACCGCTCCTACACGACGCGCGAGCCGGAGCAGTTCCTGAAGATGCGGGCCGCTGCCTATCAGGCCTATTACGAGCATATGCCGCTGCCGCCATCTGCCCGCCCGCTTGGACCGAATGCGACCATCTACGAGCATTATCGTTTCGGCGACATGCTGGACATCATGCTGCTCGACGACCGGCAGTACCGCTCCGCGCCCGCCTGCGTGAAGGGAGGGCGCCCGACCACGGTGCCGGACTGTCCGGAGCGAACCGAGGAGGAACGCTCCATGCTCGGCCGGCCGCAGGAGCAGTGGCTCGACGCACGATTGCGCGACAGCCGCGGGCGCTGGACCGTCGTGGCGCAGCAGACTCTGATGGCCGAAAGCAAGCGCGAGGCGGACGATGGCAACCGCTTCTGGATGGACGGCTGGGACGGCTACCCCAATGCCCGCCGCCGGCTGCTCGATTCGATCGTATCGCACAAATTGCGCAACCCGGTCGTGATCGGCGGCGACCGCCACGCTTACTTTGCCGCCGACCTCAAGCGCGATTATTCGCAGCCACATGAAGCGACCGTGGCGAGCGAATTCGTCGGCACCTCGATCTCTTCCGAGGGGCCGAGCGAGAGCAGCGTGGCCAAGGCGCTCGCCGACAATCCGGGCCTGACCTATGCGCGGGGCGACAAGCGTGGCTATGCGACCGTCGAACTCGATGCGCGATCCTGTACGGTCGCTTTCGAGGCGCTCGACGACGTCAAGGACGTGAACAGCGGTGTGCGCCGGCTCGCGACCTTCGTGGTCGAGGATGGTGCGCCCGGCGTGAAGGCAGCCTGATGCCGATATCCGCCAGGACGGATTTGATGGCGCTAATGCGTGGCGCCGAGCCGGTGGTGGCGGAGGCGGCCGCGACGCTGGTTGCGATGCAGCGCGCGCCGCTTGCGACCGCACGCAAGGAACTACGTGACATCGTGACCGACGCCGACCTTGCCGCGGAAAGGATCGTGATCGATGGACTGAGGTCGCTGACACCAGGGGCGGCGATCCTGTCGGAGGAGCGGGGTTTTAGCGGCAACGCAAGCGGACCGCGCTGGATCATCGATCCGCTCGACGGCACCGTGAATTACGCCTCCGGGCTGCCGTGGTATTCGGTCAGTGCGGCCTACCATGATGGCGATGAGGCGCTGGTCGGCCTGGTTCAATCGCCGCTGGCCGATGTCAGCGCCCGCTACGTTCAGGGCGTGCTTGCCACCGTGAACGGTGAACCCGTGCGGGTGTCGAGTACGCGGTCGCTTTCCGATGCGGTGGTATCGGTGATCCTGACCTCGCATTATCAACCCGACGAGGTGCGGATGGCTGCTGCCATCATCGAGCGGCTCGGTTCGGCGGTTCGCGGCGTCCGCATCGTGGTCTCGGGCGCGCTCGAGATGACATGGATCGCGGCCGGCCGGCTCGACGCCTTCGTGTCGATCAAGGCCGATCTGGTCTCGCACGCCGCCGCGATGCCGCTGGTGCGCGCAGCAGGCGGACGCGTGACCACGATTGCGGGCGAGGCTTCGCAGTTTGACGATCTGCAAAAGATCGCTTCAAATGGGCACATTCATGACGAGCTTTTGCGGTTGCTCGAGGAGATTGCGCTTTGAGTGACCAGACCATCCTGCGGGTCGCCTGGCTCTATTACATGGAGAACCTGACCCAGGCCGAGATAGGCGAGCGGCTCGGACTGACGCGGGCGCGCGTCAACCGCATGCTCTCGGAGGCGCGGCACAGCGGCATCGTGAGTATCCGGCTGAACTCGGCGTTCGCAAGCTGTACCGAGCTCGAACATCAGTTGCGGCAGCAATGTGGGCTCGACGACGCGGTGGTGGTTCCGAGCCCGGAAAATCCCGAACTGGTGGCAAGCCTGATCGGCATGGCCGCGGGAGCCTATTTGTCGAAATTCCTGGAAGAGAAGAAGCCGCGCACCATCGGCATCGGCTGGGGCGCGACCTTGCGCGAAACCATCCGCCACGTGACACCAGCGGAGTATCCGGATCTCTGGATCGTCTCGATGATGGGCGGGCTCTCGCGCGGGCTCGAACTCAATACTTTCGAGATCGCAGGCGAGTTGGCGCGCCGGCTGCACGCCAAATGCAGCTATTTGGCCGCCCCGATCTATGCCAGCAGCCGGCGCTCGCGCGACACCTTCATGGCGCAGGAGGTCTATGCGGAGGTGTTGGAGCGCGTCGAGCGGATCGATCTTGCGCTGCTCAGCATGGGCGACCTCTCGCCGCGTTCGCTCCTGGTGCGGCACGGGCTGCCGCCCGATGTCGGCATCGAGGATCTGCGCGCTGCCGGCGCCGTCGGTGACGTGCTCGGCCAATATCTCGAACAGTCCGGCCGGCAGATCAACCACGGCATCAATTCGCGCGCCATCGCCTTGCCGATCGAGAAGCTGGCACGGGCGCCGACCGTGATGCTGATCGCGGGCGGCACCAACAAGGTGCCGGTCATCGCGGCGGCGCTGCAGGGTCGGATCGGCAAGGTGCTGGTGACGGATGAGAAGGCCGCCGCCGGCGCGCTCAAGCTGATCGGCAAGCGGCGGTGAGCATGTTGCTCGGGCTCCAAAGGCCGTAGCCGAGCTTGGTTCCAAGCTCGCCGAAGCCACCATTGTGTCTGTCCGATTTCCCGGACCGGATCTGACGATCTTTTCCATTTTTCAGCTGACTGCACGGCCGAATGCCGTGGAGCGCGAAATATCTCCAGCAGATTCAAGCGGATCCCTTCGGGATCGAAGCTCGCTTTGGCTGGCATGCGAAATGCACCTCTTGAAGCAAACAGGCCGTCACCAGTCAGTTTGACGGCAGGAAGGTGCGCAAAAGCATCTCCACAAGGGGAGAGAAACATTGGACCAGGATCGCGATCCCACTGAAACACGTGAATGGCTGGATGCGCTCGACTCCGTTGAGGCCTTTGAAGGCGTCGGCCGGGTCGATGAATTATTGGAGGGCGTTATTCAGGCCGCCCGGCGCAAGGGTGCAAAGCTGTGCTTTGCGGCCAACACGGCCTATGTGAACACCATCGCGCCACATCACGAGCCGGCTCATCCCGGCGATCGGGTCCTCGAGCACAAGATCCGTTCGATTATTCGCTGGAACGCCGCGGCCATCGTGCTGCGCGCCAACAAGACGTCTTCCGAACTCGGCGGGCATATCGCCAGTTTCCAATCCGCCGCGACGCTTTACGATACCGGGTTCATGCATTTCTGGCACGCGCCGACCGAAGCGCATGGTGGCGACCTGATTTATTACCAGGGTCATTGCTCGCCCGGCATCTATGCCCGCGCCTTTCTCGAGGGCCGGCTCAGCGAGGAGCAGCTTCTCAATTTCCGTCAGGAAGTCGATGGCAAGGGTCTGTCGTCCTATCCGCACCCTTGGTTGCTGCCGGATTTCTGGCAGTTCCCCACCGTGTCGATGGGACTTGGCCCGTTGATGGCGATCTACCAGGCACGATTTCTGAAATACCTCGATTGCCGAGGTCTTGCGGATACCAAGCCGCGCAAGGTCTGGGCTTTCATGGGCGACGGCGAGATGGACGAGCCGGAGTCGCTCGGCGCGATATCGTTGGGCGGTCGCGAGCATCTCGACAATCTGGTGTTTGTGATCAATTGCAATTTGCAGCGCCTCGACGGACCGGTGCGCGGCAACGGCAAGATCGTGCAGGAACTGGAAGCCGATTTCCGTGGCGCCGGCTGGAACGTCATCAAGGTGCTGTGGGGCTCGGGCTGGGATCAATTGCTGGCCGCCGACGTCACCGGCATTCTTAGAAAGCGCATGGAAGAGTGCGTCGACGGCGAATACCAGGACTACAAATCGAAAAACGGAGCCTATGTCCGCGAACACTTCTTTGGAAAATATCCCGAACTAAAAAGCATGGTCGCCCATATGAGCGACGACGAAATCTGGGGAATGACCCGCGGGGGTCACGATCCCCTGAAGGTTTACGCCGCCTACAAGGCAGCTTCCGAGCACAAGGGGCAGCCGACGGTCATTCTGGCAAAGACCGTCAAGGGCTATGGCATGGGTGAATCCGGCGAAGGCCAGATGATCTCGCATCAGGCCAAGAAGATGAACGAGGAGGCCCTTCGCCAGTTCCGTGACCGATTCCAGATTCCGGTCTCCGACGAAGAGCTGAAGGACGTGCCGTTCGTCCGCCTGGCCGCCGATTCGCCCGAGATGAAATACCTCGCCGAGCGCCGTGCCGCGCTTGGCGGACACTTGCCCGCACGCCGTACCAAGTCCGAGACGATTGCAATTCCGGCGTTGTCGGCATTTGGCCCGCAACTGAAGTCGACGGAAGGTCGTGAGATCTCCACCACCATGGCCTTTGTGCGCATTCTCAATGCGTTGTTGCGTGACAAGGAAATCGGAAAGCGCATCGTTCCCATCGTTCCGGATGAGAGCCGCACCTTCGGCATGGAGGGTATGTTCCGTCAGTTCGGAATCTTCTCGCAGGTCGGACAGCTCTATCGGCCTCAGGATGCCGATCAGATGATGTTCTATCGCGAGGACAAGACCGGTCAGATTCTTCAGGAGGGCATCAACGAGGCCGGCGCCATGGCCTCATGGATCGCCGCCGCGACGTCCTATTCGACGTCGAATACGCCGGTGATCCCGTTCTACATCTATTATTCGATGTTCGGATTCCAGCGCGTCGGCGATCTGGCATGGGCGGCCGGAGACATGCGTGCTCGCGGCTTCCTGATCGGCGGAACGTCTGGCCGAACCACGCTGAACGGCGAGGGGCTTCAGCACGAGGATGGCCACAGCCACCTGATCGCTGCAACCATTCCGAACTGCGTTTGCTACGACCCGACCTATTCCTACGAACTCGCCGTCATCGTTCAGGATGGGTTGCGCCGGATGTACGGTGAAAACGAGGATGTCTTCTATTACATCACTACGTTGAACGAGAACTATCCGCACGGCGACATGCCCGAAGGAGCCGAGGAGGGCATCCGCAAGGGTATATACAGACTGAGATCGGTGGAAACGAAGAAAAAGGCTGCACGCGTTCAACTGCTCGGCTCGGGCGCCATTCTGCGGGAAGTCGAAGCCGGCGCTGCGTTGCTGGCGGATGATTTCGGTATCGCATCCGACATCTGGAGCGTGACCAGTTTCATGGAGCTGCGCCGCGACGGTCTCGATGCCGATCGCTGGAACATGCTGCACCCGACCGCGACGCCCAAGCGCTCTCATGTCGAGACCTGTCTCAACAAGGCCGGCGGTCCCGTCATTGCGTCAACCGACTACATGAAGCTGCTCGCCGACCAGATTCGGCCCTTCGTTCCAGGGCGCTATCGGGTGCTGGGAACCGACGGATTTGGCCGTTCCGATTACCGACGGAAGTTGCGCAGCTTCTTCGAGGTCGATCGTTTCCATGTGGTCGTCGCCGCTCTCAAGGCGTTGTCGGAAGAAGGAACGCTCCCGGCTTCGGTCGTTGCCGACGCGCTCCGCAAATACGGCATCGATCCCGACAAGCCAAATCCGGCAACGGTCTGAGGCCGGCCACGCTCGCTTTCTCATCAGAAAACTGCCGCAGGCCAAAGCGCCGCGCACAAGAGTCCAGGGGAGGTTGATTTGACCAACATTGTTGATGTGAAGGTACCTGACATCGGCGACTTCAAGGACGTTCCGATCATCGAGATCGCGGTCAAGCCCGGTGACGTCGTCAAGATCGACGATCCGCTGCTGACGCTTGAATCTGACAAGGCTTCGATGGAAGTGCCGTCGCCGTCCGCAGGCACGGTCAAGGAAGTGCTGGTGAAGGTCGGCGATCGCGTCGGTAAGGACAAGCTGATTGTCCGTCTTGAAGGCGGTGACGTGCCGTCGACGGCCCAAGCTGCGCCAGCCGTGATGCATCAGCAGGAAGCGGCCGAGCCGCCTCCGAGCGCCGCGCCCGTAGCCGCGCCGCAAAAATCCGGAGGTCCGGCGATCGCGGACTTTTCCGGCGCACATGCGAGCCCGGCGATCCGTCGTCTGGCGCGCGAACTCGATATCGATCTCAATGCAATCAAGGGAACGGGCGAGAAGGGCCGTGTCACCAAGGAAGATCTGAAGGCCTCGCTGGGGGGCGGAGCCAAGGGCTCGTCCGCCGGCGCGCCTGCGGGCGGCATGGGTATCCCCGAAATTCCCGCTGTCGACTTCTCGAAGTTCGGCCCCGTCGAGATCAAGCCGATGGTACGCATCAAGCGCATCTCGGGACCGTTTCTGCATCGGGCGTGGCTCAACATTCCGCATGTCACCCACAACGACGATGCCGACATTTCGGAGATCGAGAAGTATCGCAAGGAACTCGACGATGCCGGCAAGGCCGACAAGAAGAAGCCTTACCGCGTATCGCTACTGCCTTTCCTGATGAAGGCATCGGTCAATGCCTTGAAGGCGTTTCCCGACTTCAACACGTCGCTTACACCGGAGAAGGACGCTCTGGTTTACAAGAAATTCTACAACATCGGCATCGCGGTCGACACACCGGAAGGTCTGGTCGTCCCGGTCGTGAAGGACGTCGATCGGAAGGGGATTATCGAGATCTGCCGCGAACTCGGTGACATCTCAGCCAAGGCGCGCGACGGCAAGCTGACACCCGCAGAGATGCAGGGCGCGACATTCACGATTTCATCGCTTGGCGGCATTGGCGGTAGCGCCTTCACGCCAATCGTCAATGCGCCGGAGGTCGCTATTCTCGGTGTCGTACGCTCCAAAATGGCGCCGGTGTGGAATGGCGAAAGCTTCGTGCCGCGGCTGATGCTGCCGCTGTGCCTTTCCTACGATCACCGGGTGATCGATGGCGCTGCGGCTGCCCGCTTCGCGCGGCATCTCGCGACGGTTCTTGAAGATGTGCGGCGGCTCGTCCTCTGACGGACAGGAACGGGAGAGAGACGATGACTGATACGATCAAGGTGCCCGATATCGGTGACTTCAAGGATGTCCCTGTCATCGAGGTGCACGTGAAGCCGGGGCAGGTTATTGCGGCCGAAGACACGCTGGTTACGCTCGAGTCCGACAAGGCGACGATGGACGTTCCTGCGCCCGCGGGAGGGACCATTGGTGAAGTCAAAGTCAAGATCGGCGACAAGGTCAGCGCCGGAACTGTGATTGCGACGTTTACCGGTACGGCTGCCGCAAGCGTCGCCCCGGCCGCCGCGTCGCCGGCGGCTTCGCCTTCGACGGCAAAGGGCGATCTCCATGCCGAGGTGCTTGTGATCGGTGCCGGTCCTGGCGGCTATTCGGCGGCGTTCCGGGCCGCCGATCTGGGCAAGAAGGTCGTGCTGGTCGACAAGGGCCCGACCCTTGGTGGCGTCTGCCTGAATGTCGGCTGCATTCCATCGAAAGCCCTTCTGCACGCCGCCAAGGTGATCGACGAAACCAGGGAGATGAGCGATCACGGCATCTCCTTCGCGGCCCCTTCGGTTGACATCGACAAGCTGCGCGGCTGGAAGGATGGCATCATCAAGAAGCTGACGGGCGGTCTGTCGGGTCTGGCGAAGCAGCGCAAGGTCACGGTGGTCAACGGCGTTGCGAAATTTGCCTCGCCCAAATCGGTGCAGGTCCAAACGGGTGAGGGTGGCAAGACAATTTCGTTCGACCAGGCAATCATTGCCTGCGGCTCGGAACCGGTGACGCTGCCCTTCATCCCGCACGACGACCCGCGCGTGATCGATTCAACCGGCGCGCTTGAACTCGATGGTTTGCCGGAGCGGCTGCTGGTGCTTGGTGGGGGAATTATCGGGCTCGAAATGGCCACGGTCTATCATTCGCTTGGCGTCAAGGTGACGGTCGTCGAATTGATGGACCAGATCATACCCGGCGTCGACAAGGATATCGTGACCCCGCTGATGAAGCGGATCGACAAGCGTTACGAGAAGATCCTGCTGAAGACCAAAGTGACGGCGGTCGCAGCCAAGGCGGATGGCCTCCACGTGACTTTCGAGGGACCGAGCGGTACTTCGAGCGGCCTGTTCGATCGCCTGCTCGTTGCCGTCGGTCGTCGTCCGAACGGCAAGATGATTGGCGCGGAAGCCGCCGGCGTAACAGTCGATGAGCGTGGCTTCATCGCGGTCGACAAACAGATGCGCACGAATGTTTCGCATATCTTTGCCATCGGCGATGTGGTGGGCCAGCCGATGCTGGCTCACAAGGCTGTGCACGAGGCCAAGGTCGCGGCCGAGGTGGCGGCTGGCCAGAAGAGCGTCTTCGACGCCAAGGTCATTCCGTCGGTTGCCTACACCGATCCCGAAGTGGCCTGGGTTGGCCTCACCGAGATCGAAGCCAAGGCCAAAGGCATCAAATACGGCAAGGGCGTTTTCCCCTGGGCGGCAAGCGGGCGCTCACTGTCACTTGGTCGCGACGAAGGCATCACCAAGGTCCTGTTCGACGAGGAACACGAGCGGATTATCGGTTGCGGCATCGTTGGGCCTTCGGCGGGCGATCTGATCGCTGAGGCCGCGCTTGCGATCGAAATGGGCGCCGATGCCGCTGACATCGGCCTCACGATCCACCCCCATCCGACGCTGTCCGAAACGATCGGCATGGCGGCGGAAGCCTTCGAGGGGACCATCACGGATCTCTACATGCCAAAGAAGAAATAGCGCCTCGTCGGCAGGTGTGTGCGTCAGAAGACAGAAAACTGTCCGAAATTCAAAGAGGGAAAATAACTGTGTCAGATCATCTGGACGAAAGCGCGCTGGACTATCATCGGCATCCGTCGGCAGGGAAGATCTCCGTCGTTCCGACCAAGAGTATGACCAACCAGCATGATCTTGCGTTGGCCTATTCGCCCGGTGTGGCCGTGCCGTGCATGGCGATTGCCGCAAATCCCGATCAGGCACGTAATCTGACGTCGCGCGGCAACCTCGTTGCGGTTATTACGAACGGAACGGCCGTTCTCGGTCTTGGCAATATCGGCGCCCTGGCGAGCAAGCCAGTGATGGAGGGCAAGGCGTGCCTGTTCAAGAAATTCGCCGATATCGACGTCTTTGACATCGAACTTGACGAAATCGATCCGGACAAGATCGTCGATATCGTCGCGGCCATGGAGCCGACATTCGGCGGCATCAACCTGGAAGACATCAAGGCGCCCGAGTGCTTCTACATCGAAAGGAAGCTCCGCGAGCGCATGAAGATCCCGGTCTTTCACGACGACCAGCACGGCACGGCGATCGTGGCCGGCGCAGCCGTCATCAACGGGCTCGAGATCGTCGGAAAGAAGATCGAAGACATCAAGATCGTGGCGTCGGGCGCGGGCGCGGCCGCGATTGCCTGTCTTGATCTGCTGGTCGGACTCGGCGCGAAGCGCGAGAACATCTTCGCCTCGGACTCCAAGGGCGTCGTCTATGCCGGCCGAGTTGAATACATGGACGATCAGAAGGCGAAATACGCTCAGCCAACCTCTGCGCGAACGCTGGGCGAGATTATTCCTGGCGCCGATCTCTTTCTCGGCCTGTCCGCGGGCGGTGTCCTGAAACCGGAAATGCTCGCCAAAATGGCGGATCGCCCCCTTATTCTTGCACTTGCCAATCCGGATCCGGAGATATCGCCGGAACTCGCCAAGGCGACGCGTGCGGACGCGATCATCGCTACCGGCCGCTCCGACTATCCCAATCAGGTCAATAACGTCCTGTGTTTTCCGTTCATTTTTCGCGGCGCGCTTGATGTCGGGGCCACCACCATCAACGAGGAAATGAAGTTCGCTGCTGTGCATGCCATTGCGGCACTCGCGCGGGCTGAGCAATCGGACATCGTTGCCTCTGCCTATGGACAGCAGGAAACCCGTTTTGGACCTGACTTCCTGATTCCCCGTCCGTTCGATCCGCGTCTGATCAGCGTGGTCGCTCCGGCCGTCGCCGAAGCCGCGATGAAAAGCGGTGTCGCCACCCGTCCCATCAAGGACATGCCGGCCTATCGTCGTTCCATGGAGCGATTTGTCTACAAGTCCGGCAATACCATGAGGCCGGTGTTCGAAGCTGCCGCCCAGACGAGCCAGCGCGTGATCTTCGCTGAAGGCGAGGAGTCACGCGTCCTGCGGGCGGTGCAGATCGCCGTGGATGAAAAACTGGCCCGGCCGGTGCTCGTCGGGCGCGGCGACGTCGTGCACGCGAAAATAAAGAACATCGGTCTCAGGCTTGAGCAGGGACGGGACTTTGATCTGATCGATGTTCATGACGAGGCGTTGATCAGGTCGGCGGTCGAGGACCACTATCAATTGACGCGGCGCAAGGGGGGCTCACGCGAGCGGATTGACCGGGCAATGCGTTCCAACAACACGCTGCTGGCGGCCACGATGCTTCGGCTGGGGCGTGCGGACGGCATGTTGTGCGGCACCCATGGCGACTATTCCGAGCACCTGGAATGTGTGTCGAAGGCGATCGGCTTTGGTTCGGGCAGGCGCATTTTCGCGGCCATGAACTTGCTGATGCTTCCACAACATACGGTTTTCATTTGCGACACCTACATCAACGCCGATCCGACGGCGGAGGAATTGGCCGACATTACCATCCTGGCGACCGACGAAATGTGCCGGTTTGGAATCAATCCGCGCGTGGCTCTGCTCTCCCATTCCAGCTTCGGCAGCTCCGATGCAGGATCGGCGAGAAAAATGCGGGCGACGCTCGATCTGGTCCTCGAAGCGAAACCGGACCTCGAAATCGAAGGCGAAATGCGCGGCGACATGGCGCTGTCCAAGCGCATTCTGGACGCCGCATTTCCGGACTCTCGCCTGCGTACCGAGGCCAATCTCCTGATCATGCCCAATCTCGATGCGGCCAACATCACCTACAACGTTTTGAAGACCGTGGCTGGCGAAGGCGTGACGGTGGGTCCCATCCTGCTCGGCGCGGCCAAACCCGTCCATATCCTTACGCCGACCAGTACCGTGCGAGGCATCGTGAACATGACGGCGCTCGCTTCCGTTGATGCGTCGATAAAGAGCTGACTTAAAATCGAGGGGAGATCGTTATGACGAGTCATGCAGGCACTGCCAGTAATGTTTCAACCACCGATGTTTCACAGAAAAAGCCCTGGTACACGGTTCTCTATGTCCAGGTCCTGATCGCGATCCTGCTCGGCGCGGTGGTCGGCTGGCTGTGGCCGGCATTTGCGACCAACGACTGGATCAAGGCGCTCGGCGACGGCTTCATCAAGCTGATCAAGATGGTGATCGCGCCGATCATCTTCTGCACGGTGGTTTCCGGAATTGCCCATATCCAGGATGCAAAGAAGGTTGGCCGCATCGGGATCAAGGCGCTGATCTATTTCGAGGTCGTCTCGACATTTGCGCTTGTGATCGGACTGGTCGTCGGGAATCTGGTGCGTCCCGGCGCCGGCTTCGGCGGCGGCATGGCCGATGCGGCGAAAGTCGCCGGCTTCGCCAAGCAGGCGGAGGCCCAGAAGAGCGTCGATTTCTTCCTGCACATCATTCCCGACACGGTGGTCGGGGCCTTCGCCCAGGGCGAGATTCTGCAGGTGCTGCTGTTCTCGATTCTGTTCGGCTTTGCCCTGATGGGGCTTGGCGAGCGCGGCCACACGCTGCGTTCCTTCATCGACGATGCGGCGCATGGGGTTTTCGGCGTCATCGCCATTGTCATGAAGGCGGCCCCAATCGGCGCGTTCGGAGCCATGGCCTTTACCATCGGCAAGTTCGGCACCGGCGCGATCCTGAATCTGATCGGGCTGATTGCGACGTTCTATGTCACGGCCGCTCTCTTCGTGTTCGTGGTGCTCGGGATCATCGCAAAAATGGTCGGGTTCTCGATCTTCAAGTTCCTGGCCTACATCAAGGACGAGCTGCTGATCGTGCTCGGCACGTCGTCCTCGGAAAGCGCGTTGCCTTCCCTGATGGAAAAACTGGAACGGCTCGGTTGTTCCAAATCGGTCGTGGGGCTGGTGGTGCCGACCGGATATTCGTTCAATCTCGACGGCACCAATATCTACATGACGTTGGCGACCCTGTTCATCGCGCAGGCGCTGGGCTTCGAACTCTCGATGAGCCAGCAGATCACCATCCTGTTGGTCGCCATGCTGACGTCGAAGGGGGCCTCCGGCATTACCGGGGCAGGTTTCATCACGCTGGCGGCGACGCTGGCCGTGGTCGATCCGCGCCTGGTGCCCGGCATGGCCATCGTACTCGGGATCGACAAGTTCATGAGTGAATGCCGTGCTCTCACAAACCTGTGCGGCAACGGCATCGCGTGCGTGGTTGTGGCCTGGTGGGAGGGTGAGCTCGATCGCACGGCGCTCAATAAGAACCTGAGCAAGCAGATCGATCCGGCTGATTTGGAAACGGCACTCACCACGGGCTAGTGCTTGGGAGCGTACCCGCAACCGGTGTCAGCTCCGGATTCCGCCGCGTCAAAGCGAGGCGATTGATGGTGCTGCCCGGTTGCACGGCGAGGGAAACAATGGCGATGTCAGACAAGAGCGATCTGCACCATATTGTGGTCGTGGGCGGGGGAGCCGGGGGTCTGGAGCTCGTAACGCGGCTTGGTGACCGTCTGGCGGCCAAGGGCAAGGCGCGGGTCACGCTGGTCGAGCGCTCCCGAACCCATCTCTGGAAGCCGCTGCTTCATGAAATCGCCGCCGGCAGCATGGATGCCGCCCAGCATGAGGTCGACTATCTGGCGCATGCCCACTGGCATAATTTTCGGTTTCGCTTTGGCGAAATGATCGGGCTCGACCGCAAGAACCGTGAAATTCACCTCGCGGCCACGTTTGACGACGAGGGCGAGGAGATCACCCCGAAACGATCCTTTACGTACGACACGCTTGTGATCGCGGTGGGAAGCGTGTCGAACGATTTTGGAACGCCGGGCGTCAGAGAGCACGCCATCATGCTCGAGACCCCGGAACACGCGGCGCGCTTCAATCGAAAGATAGTCAATGCGTGCTTCCGCGCGCATACGCAGGAGCAGCCCGTCCAGCCGGGCCAGCTCCACGTGACGATCATCGGCGCAGGCGCCACCGGCACCGAACTTTCGGCGGAGTTGCACCAAACGACACGGGCGGTCGTCGCCTATGGTCTGGATAAGATCAATCCATCCAGGGATATTCGTATTACGCTTGTGGAAGCCGCCGATCGGATCCTGCCCGCGCTTCCCGAGAGTGTGTCGCATTCGACAGCGCTGCTCTTGAAAGGACTGGATGTCGATGTCCGCACCGGGGCCAAGGTGAACGAAGTATCCGGTGAGGGTGTCCATCTGGATTCCGGCGAACTCGTTCCCTCTAAATTCGTCGTTTGGGCCGCGGGGGTCAGGGGACCCGATTTTCTCGGCCATCTTGATGGGCTCGAGGTCTCGCGCAGCAACCAGCTCGTCGTGTTGCCAACGCTTCAGACCACTCAGGATCCGGACATTTTCGCGATCGGTGACTGCGCAAGCTGCCTGAATTCCGCTTCCGGCCAGCCTGTTCCGCCCCGCGCCCAGGCGGCTCACCAGCAGGCGTCCCATGTCTTCAAGCAGATCAGCCGCCGCCTCGAGAACAAGCTGCTGCAACCGTACTTCTACCGGGATTTTGGCTCGCTGGTATCGCTCGGCAAGTATGCCACCGTCGGCAGTCTCATGGGCTTGGGGAAGGGGAGGAAGCTCCAAATCGAGGGCTATTTTGCACTGTTGATGTATCGATCCCTCTACAAGATGCACCAGGTCGCCTTGCATGGCGGGAGCAAGGTATTTCTGGACACGCTCGGCCGGCTCATCTCGCGCCGCACCGTGCCGCAGATCAAACTTCATTGAGGCGGCAATGATAAATTCCGTGCGTTTCTTGCCGGGCGTTGTGTAAGGTCATCACGCCGGTGACTGGCGGTGGGACACCATATGCTGAATCCGTGATCGACATTGTCGGGGTCTCATGGAGCCGAGTGCCAACAAAATCGAGTCGCCTTCCAGGATCGCCTGGACGGCCGGTATTGTGGGCGCGGTTTTGCTCGCGGCGGTAGCCGTGATCCTCGCCGGAGACGTTGCATTTCGCCTGAGATCAGAACGGACCATCGAACGGGGGCGAATTGAACTTGATCGATACGCTACATTGCTCGCAACGGAGCTGCACAGGTTCGACTATCTTCCCGACTTGCTTCAAAATCATCCGGTCGTGATGGATGTGTTGAAGCAGCCTGGTGATCCAAAACGTGTCGATGACGCCAATCGCTACCTGCAGGCCGTCAATGATGCGGCGGGGACGACGACACTCTATCTTCTGGATCTTAATGGAAAGGCGATGGCCGCAAGCAACTGGAACGAGCCGGCCAGCTTTGTCGGTGTCGACCTGTCGTACAGACCCTACTTTGCTCGTTCCTTGCGTGATGGGTCCGGGCGTTTCTATGGCATCGGCACCACCAGTGGGACGCCGGGTTATTATTTCGCCACCACACTTCCGCGCGGGAAGGCGCCACTCGGCATCGGTGTCGTCAAGGTCAACCTTGAAGGACTGCAAGTGCGTCCGTCGTCCGCCATCGGCGATGTGATCGTCATAGACGAGCAGGGGGTGATTGTCCTGGCGTCGCGGCCGGCCTGGCAGTACCGTACCATGACGCAACTGGCGCCTGAAGCCCTGGCGTCGCTGCGCGACGCGCGCCAGTACGAAAATGTCGAACTTGCACCGATCGGAATAAAGACCGAAGAAGCCTTCGGAGGGGAAGGCGCGATCATATCGCTGCCTGGCGGGAAGCCCGGTGAGGAGCGAAGCCGCTTTCTGGCGCAGGAAAAGAAGCTCGACGGTTCCGACTGGAAGATTGTGATCCTTTCCGAACTTTCAGACGTCAAACTCTATCAGCGATGGGCCCAGGTCGCCGCAGCACTGCTCGCGACTTCAATCGTGTTCTTTGTTCTTTTCGTCCTGCAACGGAGACGCGCTGTCCGCCTTCAGCTCGCCGGCAGGGAGGCGCTTGCACGCGCCAATGTCGAGCTGGAGCATCAGGTGGCGCAACGTACCCAGGCCTTGGTCGATACCAACCAACAGCTGCGCGATACCCAGGATGAACTCGTTCATTCGGCCAAACTTGCCGCGATCGGGCAGCTCGCGGCAGGTGTTACGCACGAGCTCAATCAGCCTTTGGCAGCAATCCGCACGCTTTCGGAAAATGCAGACGTTCTGATCGAGCGATCTCAAATCGATATTGCGCGCGGCAACATGCGGGACATCACCGACCTGGTCGACAGGCTGAGCGGGATCACCGCTCAATTGAAGCAGTTTGCCCGGAAAAGCTCGGTCAACCTGCAGCGTGTTCCGATCAGTCGCAGCATCCGGAACTGCATGCAGATTGTCGCGCACAGAATCAAGAAAGCCGAAGTGGCGGTTGATATCGAAATTGCCGATGAGAACCTGTGCGTTCACGCCGATGCGCCGCGGCTCGAACAGGTGCTGATCAACCTGTTGTCGAACGCAATCGACGCAACCGCGGGAATAGAGAAACCAGCCGTCAGGATCGCCGCATCGCGTGCCGGTGACATGGTTCTGATTTCCGTTCAGGACAACGGTGTCGGATTGTCGGAAGAAGTCATCTCGCATCTTTTCGAGCCGTTTTTCACGACAAAGGAAGCGGGATCGGGGCTGGGGCTTGGATTGGCAATTTCGACCGGTATAATCAATCAATTCGGTGGGACACTTACGGCTTCCGGTGAAGCGCAACGCGGAGCGATATTTTTGATCAAGCTACCTTTGTATCGGAATGAACCCGATGTCCGCGATGTATGACGGTCTTCGGGTCATGTTCGTCGAGGACGATCCCGCTGTGCGTGCCGCAACGGCGCAGACGCTCGATCTTGCCGGTTTTGAAGTTGAGCGGCATGCTTCCGCAGAGTCGGCCCTGAAAAGCCTGAAGGAATACTTCCCCGGTGTGTTGTTGGTTGACTTTCAGTTGACCGGAATGAACGGGATTGCGTTACTTGAACGCGCGATGACGATCGATCGGAACCTGCCAGTCATCATCGTCACGGGGCACGGCGACATTTCGATCGCCGTCAAGGCAATGCATGCCGGAGCATATGATTTTCTCGAGAAACCCGTCTCCAACGACCTGCTCATCGGCGTCGTCACGCGAGCGCTCGAAAAGCGAAGGCTGACCTTTGAAGTCAGCGACCTGCGCAGGCGCCTCGAGCAGAAGACAGGCATCGACAGTATGCTTATCGGCGACTCCCTGGCGATGGTCGCGTTGCGCAACAGCATTCTCAAATTGTCCGACGTCACGCCGGATGTTCTGATTCATGGAGAAACCGGCTCTGGTAAGGAACTGGTCGCGCGCGCCTTGCACGAATGCTCCCCGTTGCGCGATGGCCCGTTCGTTGCGATCAACTGTGGCGCCATTCCCGAGTCGATGTTTGAAAGCGAGCTGTTCGGCCACGAGAAGGGTGCCTTTACGGGAGCACAAGCTCTGCGCATTGGAAAAATTGAGCATGCGTCGGGTGGAACGCTGTTTCTTGATGAAGTCGAAGCCATGCCGATGGCATTGCAGGTCAAGTTGTTGCGCGTCCTGCAGTTTCGCCAACTTGAACGCCTCGGCTCCAACAAGTTGATCGAAATACCGGTTCGTGTTGTCGCGGCGACGAAGCTGGACCTGAAATCGCAGCGCGATACGGGGCGGTTCAGAAGCGATCTCTACTTCCGGTTCAACGTGGTTACCCTGTCCATACCGCCGCTTCGGGAGCGGCGCGAAGATATTCCACAGCTGTTCGAGCATCATGTCCTGCTGGCAGCCGCCCGCTACAAGCGCGAAGCGCCGATTGTCACGGATCAACTGATGCGCGACCTGGTGTCGTTCGACTGGCCCGGAAATGTTCGCGAACTCGGGAATGTCGCGGACCGTTTCGTTCTGGGCTTGCTGGGCGGACGGTTCAATTCCGATGCCGCCAATGACAGCGCGGACAGATCGCTGAAGGACGTCGTCGGTGATTTCGAACGAGGTCTGATCATTGAGACCTTGCGCAGGCATCATGGCGACGTTCTCGCCGTCAGCGAGAGTCTTGGCATACCCAAGAAGACACTGTACGACAAAATGCGGCGTTACGCACTGTCCGGCGACGAATTTAGATAGCATTATCAATTGGTTGTGCGTGTGGGCGCCGCCCGGGCGTTGAGGTCAGGACGCGCGCTTCACGTAGCTGCCCGGCGCATCTTCAATGGCTGATCCATATTCTCCCGGCTGGCGGGCCGGAACCGGATCACCAGCGTGATTGAGCAACCAATCCCGCCAATGCACCCACCACGAGCCGGGAGAGTGCTGGGCTTCCGCGAGCCATTCTTCGGGTGTGCTGCGTAGCGCCGGATTGGTCCAGTATCCGTATTTTTTCGACGTCGCCGGATTGACGACTCCGCCAACGTGCCCCGAACCAGCGAGTACGAAGGCGGTATCGCCGCCATAGATTTGGGTTGCCGCATAGGTCGATCGCCATGGCGCGATGTGATCTTCGCGCGTCGACAGGATGTAGCTTGGGGTCCGGATCTGTCCGAGATCGACAGGCACACCGTCAACGACGATGCCGCCGGCCTGGACGAGGCGGTTGTCGCGATACATGTCACGCAAATACGACATGTGAAGCCCGCCGGGCATCCGCGTCGCGTCGGCATTCCAGAACAGCAGATCGAACGGCGGCGGTTCCTGCCCCAAGAAGTAACTCTTGATGGCGACCGACCAAACCAGATCGTTGGCGCGTAACATGCTGAACGTCTCGGCCATCACGCTGGCATCGAGATAGCCATTCTTCGCCGTCTCGCGTTCGAGCTCTTCGAGATGGGCATCACTCGTGAACACCGCCATATCGCCGGGGTCGGAAAAATCGACCAGGGTCGCGAGATAGGTCACCGAAGCAATGCGTTGATCGTTGCGCGCCGCCATCACCGCAAGCGTTGTGGCGAGCAGGGTGCCGCCGATGCAATAGCCTGCAGTGTTGACCGAGGTCTCGCCGGTCAGGGCTGTGATTTGGTCGATCGCGGCGAGTGGCCCCATCTTCATATAGTCGCCGAAGGTCCTGTCGGCGTGGCGCTTGTCAGGGTTGACCCATGAGATGATGAAAACGGTATATCCCTCGCTTATCAGCCATCGCACGAGGGAATTCTTTTCGCTCAGGTCGAGGATATAGAACTTGTTGATCCACGATGGCACGATGAGAATAGGGCGCTGCCTGACTGTTTCCGTCGAGGGCGCATACTGTATCAGCTGCATGATGTCGTTCTGGTAGACCACCTTGCCAGGAGTCATCGCGAGATTGCGGCCGACGTCGAAGGCGGAACGGTCGGTGAGCTCGGGGTTCAGCCGGCCGTTGCCCCGGACGAAGTCATCCGCCACGTGTTGCGCGCCCTTGATCAGGTTGGCGCCCTTTGAATCGATCGTGGCGCGTATTACCTCGGGATTCATCAGGGGAAAGTTTGTCGGCGAAAGCGCGTCCGACATCTGCCGCAGGTTGAACTCGATGCGCCGGCGGGTTTCGTCGTCGAGGCCGTTCAGTTCCCCAAGCATTCGGCGGGCGTGCGAGACCGCCGAAAGATAACTTTGCTTGATGGTGTCGAATGCCGGATTCTCCGTCCATTCGGCGTCCTTGAAGCGCTTGTCGTCGTGGGCCGGGACGGCAACCTGCTTTGCTGGCCGGCCCTGTGCCCTCAACGAGAAGTTCTCGAGGAGATTGACCTGGTCCGTCCAATAGCCGGTCTGCATCTGGATCAACGCGTTTGGCTGTTTGGCGATGGCCAGAACAAGCTTTACATAGTCCTTCATCGTCTCGGCTTGAACGGCGTGATCGGTATGAAGCGCGCCCATGGACCCTTCAAACAGATCGATTGGGCTGTTCGGGTTCGGCGTGATATCCGGTTTCTTGTCCGTCATGGAACTCGTCCTCCTGTAAAGTGTGGAACGCCGCGCGTTTGTTTTCAACGCCGTCAATGGTAGCCGTCTGCGTCGGTCACTTTGCCTCTGAACACCCAGTAGGAATGCGCCGTGTAGCCAAGAATGAGCGGCAGCAGTCCGATTACCCCGATCAGCAGGAAGCCCTGCGACTTCTCCGGCGCGGCGGCGTCGTGAACCGTCAAAATGTGCGGGACGATATACGGCCAGACGCTGATTCCGAGGCCGGCGAAGGAAAGGATGAATATCGCGATCGCTGACAGAAACGGTGCGGTCTCGCGGCGAAGCGCCAGCGACCGCATCATGTTCACCCAGCAAAAGCCTGCGGCCAGCGGTATCGGCGCAAGGAACAGAAAGTTTGGAAATGAGAACCAGCGCTCTGCGACGCGCGGATGTGCCAGCGGCGTCCAGATGCTGATCATCGCAAGGTAAGCCGCGAGCACGATGCCCAGCGTGAAGGCCAGCGCAAAGCAGCGTTCGCGCAGCCTGCCGTCGGTTTTCAGAATGAGCCAGCAGGCCCCGAGCAGTGCGTAGCCGGCCACCAGGCCGATGCCGCATATCACGTTGAAGACCGTGAGAAAGGCGAAGCTGCCGTCCTGCGATGAAACGATGGTTTCGGGAAAGCCGGTGATGAATGCACCGAGAGCCATGCCCTGTGCGAGGGTCGCGACCACGGAGCCGAGCCAGAATCCCAAATCCCAGAACCGGCGAGAATCGCGCGCGTTTGGCCTGAACTCGAAGGCGACGCCGCGAAACACGAGCCCGAACAGCATGAGCATCATTGGAACGTAAAGCGCGGGCAACAGTATGGAATAGGCGGCTGGAAAAGCTGCGAGCAGGCCGCCGCCGCCGAGCACCAGCCAGGTCTCGTTGCCGTCCCAGATCGGCGCGATGCTTGCGATCATCTTGTCGCGATCGGCCTCGTCGCGAGTGATCGCGAACAGGATGCCGATCCCGAGATCGAAACCATCGAGGACCACATACATCAGGACGGCCAGCGCGATGATGCCGCCCCAGATCATCGCCAGGTCTATCGTCAAATCGTGCGGCACGATGAACCCCTGACTAATGAGCGGCGATCTGCGGATATTGCTGTTCGACGTCGTGTGGACCGTGGGCGATGACTCGCGCCAGGTAGAACAGGAAGGCGACCATCAGAATTCCGTAAACCAGGACGAACAACCCTAGCGACGTTGCCACGACCTCGCGTCCGACCAGGGAAGTGCTGTCGCGCGTGCGAAGCAGGCCATGGACGGTCCACGGCTGTCGTCCGACCTCGGTCACGACCCAGCCCGCCAGGATCGCCACGAAGCCGGCGGGTGTGCCAAGCACGCAAAGCCGGTGAAATAGCCTGGAGCTTTGCAGTTTGCCGCGCAGCCGGAGGAAGAGACCTGTGAACGCAAGCAGGACCATGAAGACGCCGAGGCCAATCATGAGCCGGAATGAGTAAAATACGATCGCGACCGGCGGCCGGTCTTCCGGAGCAACCTGATCGAGGCCGGGAACTTCGCCGTCGAGATCGTGTTTCAGAATGAAACTCCCCAATCGTGGAATGCCGATCTCGAAATGGTTTTTGGCGCTGTCCTGGTCGGGAATCGCGAAAAGCATAAGCGGCATGCCGCGCATCGTCGTCCAGTTGCCTTCCATCGCTGCGACCTTCATCGGCTGATGTTTGAGCGTGTTCAAACCATGCAGGTCACCAATGAAAACCTGGCTCGGCGCAGCCACGAGAAGCATCCACATGGCCAGCGAAAGACCACGAGAGGCGAAGTCGGTATGACGGTTGTGCAGCAGATACCAGGCCGATACGCCGGACACGAACATCGCCGACGACAGGAACGTGGCCGTCGCCATATGCGCCAGCCGGTAGGGAAACGACGGATTGAAGATCACCGTCCACCAATCCATGACGATGAATTTTCCGTTCGACAGCGCGTAACCCGCAGGCGTGTGCATCCAGCTGTTGGCGGACAGGATCCAGAACATGGAAACGAGGGTGCCGAGGCTCACCATCGCGGTCGCGAACAGGTGAGGGTACTTGCCGACGCGATTGATGCCGAAAATCATGACGCCGAGGAAGCCGGCCTCCAGGAAGAAGGCGCTGAGCACTTCGTAGCCCATCAATGGGCCGATCACGTTGCCGGTCATGGCCGAGAAGCGTCCCCAGTTGGTGCCGATCTCGTAGGACAGCACCAGCCCGGTGACGACGCCGAGGCCGAAGGCGAGGGCGAACAGTTTCAGCCAGAAGCGATAGAGCTGCTCGTAGACGCGGTCTCCGGTTGCAATCCAGCGCACCTCGAGAACCAGCAGAAACGAGGCCAGCCCGATCGTCAGCGACGGAAACAGAATATGGAATGCAACCGTGAAGGCGAATTGCAGCCGGGAAAGCAAAAGAGCGTCGAATTCCACTCTAGGTCTCCGCAGGTCATTTGGGAGAGATGAGGGAGGCGACCGGCGGAGCTTTACCTGCGCCGGTCGAAACCGCTATGTCATGTACTGGCCGCCGTTGGCCGACAGTGTCGATCCCGTGATGAACCCGGCTTCATCTGAAGCCAGAAAAACAACACAGCGGGCGATTTCCTCGGGCTGGCCGAGTCGCCGCACGGGGATCTGCGGCAGAATCGACTTCTCGAGAACCTCCTGCGGCACGGCCATCACCATTTCGGTCGCGATATAGCCGGGGCAGATCACATTCACCGTGACGCCCTTGTTGGCGTTTTCCTGGGCCAACGCTTTTGTGAACCCGATATCGCCGGCCTTTGCCGCAGAGTAGTTGGCTTGTCCCATCTGGCCTTTCTGGCCGTTGATCGACGAAATACTGATGATCCGGCCGAAGCCGCGCTCGCGCATGCCCTCGATCACGGGCCGCGTCATATTGAACAGCGAGTTCAGGTTGGTGTTGATGACTGCATACCATTGATCTGAAGTCATCTTGTGCAGCATGCCGTCGCGGGTGATGCCGGCATTGTTGACGAGAACGTCGACGGGGCCGAGGTCTTTCGTCACTTGCGCCAGACCGGTAGAGCAGGCCTCGAAACTCGACACGTCCCATTTGTAGACCGGGATGCCGGTTTCGGCCTTGAACTTCGCCGCGGCTTCGTCGTTGCCGGCGTAGTTGGCTGCGACGCTGTAGCCGGCAGCCTTTAACGCCTTGCTGATGGCTGCGCCAATTCCGCGTGACCCGCCGGTAACAACTGCGATGCGTGCCATGTTGGCATCTCCTCCTGTTTGGGTTTCCGTGCCATGCGCCGGATTCTTTCGATCCTGACGTTCGTTTTCGATGCGGCGGATACTTGAATCCGCCGCATTTGAAATTCTATAGAGCTGCTGTTGCCGGCTAGCTTTCGGTCAGCGTTCGACCGTGAGCGCGATCCCCATGCCGCCGCCGATGCACAGCGTTGCGAGACCTTTCTTGGCCCCGCGGCGCGCCATTTCGTGAAGAAGCGTCACCAGAACGCGATTCCCGGAGGCGCCGATCGGATGGCCAAGTGAAATGGCTCCACCGTTGACGTTCACGCGTGCGGGGTCCCAGCCCATGTCCTTGTTGACAGCGCATGCCTGCGCGGCAAAAGCCTCATTGGCCTCGATCAGATCAAGCTCATCGACGTTCCATCCGGCTTTCTGTAGCGCGAGGCGGCTGGCGGGGATCGGACCTGTTCCCATGATCTTGGGATCGACACCTGCCGTCGCCCAGGAAGCGATGCGCGCGAGCGGCGTCAATCCGCGTCGCTTGGCCTCGTCGGCGCTCATGATGATAGTTACCGACGCACCGTCGTTGAGGCCGGATGCATTGCCTGCGGTGACCGAGCCGGTCTTGCTGAATGCGGGGCGCAGCTTCGCCAGGCTGTCGGCCGTGGTCGAGGCTTTCGGATGTTCGTCGGTGTCGACGATAATGTCGCCCTTGCGGG
This sequence comes from Bradyrhizobium sp. JYMT SZCCT0180, assembly GCF_018130165.1. Lineage (GTDB taxonomy): Bacteria > Pseudomonadota > Alphaproteobacteria > Rhizobiales > Xanthobacteraceae > Bradyrhizobium. The sequence continues at coordinate 254,596 of NZ_JAFCLZ010000010.1, forward strand.
AGTGAACGGTGACCGGAACGATCTCGTCCTTGAATTTTCCGGATGCCTGGGCAGCTGCCGCCTTCTGTTGTGACGCGACGGCAAAAGAATCCTGATCGGCGCGGGAGATCTGAAAAAGCTCGGCGACGTTCTCCGCGGTCGTACCCATGTGATAACCGTTGAAGGCATCCCAAAGGCCGTCCTTGATCATGGTATCGGTGAATTCCAGTCCACCCATTTTCGTTCCGTTGCGCAGATGTGCGCAGTGTGCGGACGCGCTCATGTTCTCCTGGCCGCCTGCAACGACGATCGTTGCGTCCCCGGCCTTGATGGCCTGGTAACCGAGCGTCACCGCACGCAGGCCGGAGCCGCAGACCTGATTGATGGTGAGCGCCGCTTTTTCCATGGGGATGCCGGCGCGCATCGCCGCCTGACGAGCGGTGTTCTGGCCTTGGCCTGCGGTGAGGACGTGGCCCAGCACGACATCGGAAACGTCGGCTGCGTCGATCGCGGCTCGGTCCAGCGCCGCGCGGATGACAGTCGCCCCCAACTCATGGGCGGCGATGCTGGACAGTGCTCCCCCAAACGATCCGATGGCGGTGCGTGCGGCCGAAACGATAACAACATCTGTCATTGATATGCCTCCCCTGAGTTCGCTTCTTTTGCATCGCTATCGATGCACGAGCGTTTGCATGAGCTTTTGCACGAAGCATGCCAGAGCGGCTGCCGGGTGGTTGGTGCTGCAAGGCATTGAATTTGCTTCGATGAACGATGGCCCGAAGCCGTTCGGCAATTGGGGCGTGTGCGATTTTCCGGCCTGCCGGCTGAAGCGAGGCTGGAAAATTGCCGGGCGAAAGTTCGGGAATGGCGCGATGGGTTTTCAGCTACAGGCAGAAGTCAACGATGGCTTGTCGCCGTTCACGCGCGAGTCTACGAATGATCGGTCCAGCACGGGTGTTAACATGGTCGTTCTCGTCGATACCGTCTCGTCCAACCAGGTGCGCCCGCGCCACCCCGAAAAGGTGAACCGGCCGGATGCGCTGTCGCCGCCGAAGCCGGACTGGATCAGGGTGCGCGCGCCGAACACGCGCGGCTACGCCGACACCCGAAAGATCGTCAAGGAAAATGGCCTCGTCACGGTGTGCGAGGAGGCCGGCTGCCCGAATATCGGCGAGTGCTGGGACAAGAAGCACGCCACCTTCATGATCATGGGGGACACCTGCACCCGGGCCTGCGCGTTCTGCAACGTCAAGACCGGGATGCCCGGGGCGCTCGATGCCGCCGAGCCGGAACATGTCGCGGAGGCTACTTTCAAGCTCGGGCTCGCCCATATCGTCGTGACGTCAGTCGATCGCGACGATCTCGCCGATGGTGGCGCCGAGCATTTTGCGCAAACCATCCGCGCGATCCGCGCCCGCTGTCCAACGACGACCATCGAGATCCTGACGCCGGATTTCCTGCGCAAGGAAGGAGCGCTGGAGATCGTCGCGGCCGCAAAGCCCGACGTGTTCAACCACAATCTGGAAACCGTGCCGTCGCGCTATCTCACGGTGCGGCCGGGCGCCCGCTATTTCCATTCGATCCGGCTGCTGCAGCGGGTCAAGGAAATCGATCCGACCATCTTCACCAAGTCCGGCATCATGGTGGGCCTTGGCGAGGAACGCCACGAGGTGCTGCAGGTGATGGACGATCTGCGCTCGGCGGATGTCGACTTCCTCACCATCGGGCAATATTTGCAGCCGACCCGCAAGCACCACGCCGTGATGCGCTACGTCACCCCGGACGAGTTCGCAGGATACGAGAAGGTCGCCTACACCAAGCGGTTCCTGATGGTGTCGGCGAGCCCGCTGACCCGCTCTTCGCATCACGCCGGCGATGATTTCGCCAAGCTGCAGGCGGCGCGAAGCAAATTAGACACGGATGGCCGAAGCTGATTTTTTGCTGAGCGGCGATCTGTTCCCAAGAAGCTGATCGCGTGCAGGCGGCCTGATCGTGCATCGGGCTGCCGGATTTACTCGATCGGTTTCTCGACGATCGCGCCCCGAGCCGGGCGAACCCGAACCGCAACCGACGCGGGGATGGACGGGCAGGTTGAAATAGCCACCTTGTGGGTTGCCACGGTGTGCACTCGGGTTCTCGTGTGCATCAGGATGCAGAAAGCGACGATTTGGCTTCCAACGCATCTCCGCGATTCATCTCGGCATCCCAATGGATGGTTAATAAACCGTCACCGCGCTGTAATTAACGCCAGTTTATATTCCGGCCGCTGACGCGCCCCGCGCGACAACACGCGATTCCCTACCTTCAACGCTGCGCGAGCCCCTCGTGCCGCCGCGGCCTGCTTTTGCCTTTTTCATAATGGAGATTATCGATGGCTCTCGGTCCCGGTTCGATCGCTTTCGTCGGTTTCAATGCGGACGGAAATGACGGATTCGCTTTCATTGTCGTCGATCCGATCGCTGCCGGATCGGTTATCCGCTTCAGCGACAACGAATGGAACGGTCAGGCAATCGGATCTGGTGGCGCCTTCAACACCGGTGAGGGCGGTCTGACATGGACCAATGGCGCAAGCGACCTGGCTCCGGGCACCGTTGTCGAATTCCTCAACACCTCCGTGGCCGCTACCCGCAGCGCCAATATTGGCACCATCTCCGGCGGAACGATCGCGCTCGGTAACTCCGGCGAGTCGATCTATGCATTCGACGGGACCTCCGAGAGTGTCCCGACCATCTTCCTCGCTGCGGTCACAAACACAAATGGTGGCTTCACCACTGCAACCGGCAGCGGCTTGCTCGGCGGTACGGGGCTGACGGCAGGTTCGACGGCTCTTGTGCTGCCTTTGACCGACGGCGCCGACGTCGCCGCTTACAATCCGACGATCGGCGGCTTCTCCTTCGCAAGCCGCGACGCCGCCCTCGTTGCGTTCAATACGACCACCAATTTTGTCGCGCAAAGCGGTAGCGGCGATCAGGACGGTGACGGCACGACACCCGATGCACCGTTCCTCACCGATGCGCAGTCTCCGCTCGCGGGTGTGACCTTCACCATCCAGTCAGGCATACCGCCGCAGCTGGTCGCCTTCGCCGCAGGTTCTGTTTCGGTCTCGCAGGTCGAAGGCAATGCCGGAACGACGGCCTTCAGCTTCACGGTTGAGCGCACCGGCGGCACCGTCGGTGACGTCAACTTCAGCGGCCAACTGACCTCAGCGGCGGCCGATGCCGCCGATTTCAATGGCGCGACGCCTCCTCCGTTCGCCTTCGACGGCACGATTGCCGCCGACCAGAACTCGACGGTCGTAACGGTCCAGGTCAACGGCGACACGACGTTCGAGCCGACTGAGAACTTCAACTTGACACTTCAGACGGTCGTCAACAGCGACGCGACCGTTTCGACTTCGCTCGGCGCGCAAACGACGGCGACCGGAACGATCGAAAACGACGATGCTGCTGGCCCCGGAAACGTGATCGAGGGCATCACGATCCTCGATCAGGCGCCGTCGCTGCAGGGCGACGCCGTAACGCCGACCGCCACCAATGCGGTTCAGCTGGTTCGCCTCGGCAACTACGTACCCGCCGCCGGCACCAACGCCGAAGTGGTCTCATTCGATCCGTCGACCGGTCGGGCCTACGTGCTCAACACCATCGGCAACACCATTGACATCGTTTCGATCAGCGCCAGCGGCGCCGTGAACCTCGTGTCCTCGATCGACCTGACCGCACTCGACGGCTTCAACGGGGCAAACTCGGTCGCGATCAAGAATGGCGTGCTTGCCGTCGCCTGCGCCAGCGATCTGCCGGGCGCCAACGGTTTTATCGCGTTGTTCGACGCCAATGGGGTGCTCGTCAACACTGTGGAAGTCGGTGCCGGTCCCGACCAGGTGGTATTCACTGCCGACGGTTCGAAACTGCTGGTCGCCAATGAAGGCGAGCCCACAGAGATCACATTGCCCGGCGGCGGCTCGCAGCTGATCAATCCGCAAGGCAGCGTTTCGATTCTCGATCTGTCCGGCGGCGCTGCAGCTGCCACGGTTTCCACAACGGTTGCGTTCGATCTGCTCGACGGCTACGAGACCGTGCTGAAGCAGGCCGGCGTCGCCCTGTTGACCGGCCAGACGGCATCGGCAGATATCGAGCCGGAATACATTTCGGTGTCGCCGGACGGCACCCGCGCTTACGTTACGCTGCAGGAGGTCAACGCGGTCGCCGTGATCGATTTGACCGATCCGGCGGCAACCAAACCGCTTGCGATCCTGCCGCTGGGCAGCGTCGACCATACCCTGGTGGGCAACAAATTCGATGCAAGCGACCGCGATGGCCCGTCGAACGGCCAGGCCATCAATCTTCGCAACGCCGACGTCATCAGCCTGCTGCAACCGGATGCCATCGCCACCTTCAAGGTCGGCAACGACACCTACTTCGTCACCGCCAATGAAGGCGATGCCCGCGTGCTGCTCGACGACGAGGCGACGCTCGCGGAACAGAGCGGCGGCGTATTCACCATCGATCTCGACAATACGGCCTATCCCGATGAGGCCGCGATGAGGGCCAACGCCGACCTCGGCCGCCTGCGAATCCGAAAGGATCTCGGCGACACCGATGGTGACGGCGACATCGACCAGATCTACGCCTATGGCGGCCGCAGCCTGTCGATCTTCAAGCAGAATGCCGACGGCACCATCACCAAGGTGCGCGACACCGGCGGCGAATTCGAAGCGATCATCGCGCGGGACTTTGCGACGCGACACAACATCGACACCGCCGAAGGCGGCGGCTTCGACACCCGGTCCGACAACAAGGGGCCGGAGCCGGAGGGCGTCGATATCGGCGTCATCGATGGACGGACTTATGCGTTCGTCAGCCTCGAGCGCGCCGGCGGCGTGATGATCTACGACATCACCGACCCCGCCAACGCATCGTTCGTTGGGTACAAGCCGCCGGGCGTGGGCGAAGGCAATGCGCCCGAGCTAACCAAGTTCATCAGCGCCGCGGATTCGCCGACCGGGACGGCGCTCGTGCTCACCGCCAACGAGGGGAACTCGACAGGAGGCGCCTATACTGGCTCGGGCCTGACGGTCTATGCGGCGCTGCCGGACGACTATACCCAGGAGGTCCGCGTCGCATCGCCTTCGATCAGCGTGTCACATGTTGAAGGCAACAGCGGCACAACCGCCTATTCATTCGTGATCGAGCGCACCAATGGCACCATCGGTGCGGTCGACGTGTCACTGCAGCTCGCATCCGCCGTGGCCAATACCGGTGACTTCTTGGGTGTTGCGGCGCTGCCGAAGACCATCAACGCCACCATTCCGGCCGGCGAGTCGTCGGTGACGGTGACGGTGGATGTCAGCGGCGATACCGGCTTCGAGGCCAACGAGACCTTCACCTTGACCGTGACCGGCGCGTCGACGACGCAGGCCGGCGTCACCGCTGCCGTGAGCGCCACCCAGACCGTCGCCACCGGCACGATCCAGAACGACGACGCCATGCATATCTACGACGTTCAGGGCGCCGGACATCGCTCGGAATTCGTCGGCCAGCAGGTGACGGTGCGCGGCATCGTCACGGCGATTGACGCCTCCGGCACGGAGAACAACGGCAACAACCCGGTCGGCTACTACATTCAGGACGCGGTCGGCGACGGCGACTACCGGACTTCGGACGGCGTCTTTGTGTTCCTGGGTACCGGTGCCGGCGCGACGATCCCGGCCGGGATCGTCGTTGGCGCGGAAGTGCAATTGACCGCAACCGTCAGCGAGTTCGCCAGCACCAACCAGCTCTCGACGACGCAGCTCAACCCGGTGGCAGGCACGACGAGCGTATTGTCGACAGGCAACGCGCTGCCGACCGCCGTGCGGGTCGGCGATGTCGACAACCTCGTAACCGGCCTCGAGCGCAAGCCGGCTTTGGTCTCGCTCGGTGACGATGACGTCGACACCACCGCTCCCGGTGGCACTTATGACCCGGTGAACCAGGGGTCGGATTTCTGGGAATCCCTGGAAGGCATGCGCGTCACGCTGGAAGACGTGCGCGTCACCAGCCCGTTCCACTCGGCCTTTGACGAGCAGTTCGTCACCCCGAATGTCGGCGCCAACCCCTCGAGCAATCCGCGGGGCGGCCTCACCATCAGCGACACCACGCCGGGAACGGCGCAGCCCGCCGACAAGGTGTTCGACTTCAACCCGGAGCGTATCCAGCTGGACGACGAAGCGGGCGTGGCGCTGCCGACCAACCTTCAGACCGGCGACCGCCTGGGTGACGTGACCGGCGTCGTCAACTACGCCAACGGCCAGTACGAGGTGAACACGACCGAGGCCTATGGCCCGGTGACCGCTGCGAACCTGCAGAAGGAAACCACCACGATCGTGGAGAATCTGGACCGGATTCGCGTGGCGACCTTCAACGTCGAGAACCTGGCGCCGGTTGGTCAACCGGTGGATGGCGTGCCGACGCCGGCGAGCAAGTTTGCCGGTCTTGCGGCCGCTATCGTCAGCAACCTCAAGGCGCCCGAGATCATTGCGCTGCAGGAGGTGCTGGACAATGACGGCGCCACCAGCTCGAGCACCACGAGCGCTTCGGTGACCCTGTCGCAGCTGATCGACGCCATCGTCGCTGCCGGCGGACCACGCTATGTGGCGATCGACTCCGCGCCGATCGACAACATCGGCGGCATCCCGGGCGGCAATCAGCGCGTCGCCTATCTCTACGACCCGCTGGCGGTATCTCCGACCGCGCGCAACGGCCTGAGCGACATCGTCAGCGACGGCAATGGCGTGAAGGTGCAGCATTTCGCCAGCGCCGGCCAGATCGGGCAGGGCAACACCGACTTCACCGCCACGCGCAAATCGCTGCCGATGGAATGGTCGCCGGTTGGCTACACCGACGACCAGGGCGGCACGTTCTGGACCGTCAACAACCATCTCTCCTCGAAGGGTGGTTCGGCGCCGCTTTACACCACGCTGCTGGATCTGCCGCTCTATGCCGACCCGATCAACGGGTCTGCGCAACAGACTGGTTCGTCAAACGAGCGTGAGGGACAGGCGGAAACCATCAACGCGTTTGTCGATGGCCTGCTAGCCAACGGCTCGGCTACCGATGACCGCATCGTGGTGCTCGGCGATCTGAACGACTTCCAGTTCTTCCCGGTCGTTGACCTCGTCACCGGCGCGCTCACCCGCACCACCGCGAATCCTGACGGGACCCCCAGCGTGTTCGCGCCCGGTACCGCGGTGCTTTCGGAGCTGATCAGCAAGCTCCCGGAAAACGAGCGCTATTCCTACAATTTCGACGGCAATGCCCAGGCGCTGGATCACATCCTGGTTTCGAACAGCCTGTATGACAGCGCCCAGTTCGATATCGTGCACATGAATTCGGAGTTCATCGACCAGCTTTCCGACCACGATCCGTCGGTGTCGTCGCTGGTGATGTCCCGTTCGGCGGCGATCGCCACCGCCGGCAACGACGTGTTCGACCAGGCCGCCTACACGGCGAAGTTTGGCGTGCGCGGCAGCCTCGCCGGCAACGACACGATCGACGGCCTTGGCGGCGATGATCGCATTGCCGCTGGTGGCGGCAATGACGCCATCGATGGTGGCGCCAACGGTGCGGCCGGCGACGTCGCCGTCTACACCGGCGCGCGCAGCAACTACACGATCACCCAGCAGGGTGGCTCGTTCGTCATCACCGATAACCGCGCGGGCTCGTCGGACGGTGTCGACACCGTTGCGAATGTCGAACGGTTCGAGTTCACGGACCGCACGCTTACCGCGGCGCAATTGCTCGATGCGACGGGCCCGGTGCTGACCGCAGGCACGCCTGCCGACAACGCGACCGATGTCGCCGCCGGCAACAACATCGTGCTGACATTCGACGAAGCCGTTGCGGCGGGGACCGGAAACATCGTCATCAGCAACGGCGCGGGCGACACCCGCACCATCGCGATCGGCGATGCGTCGCAGGTCACGATCGCCGGCAACATTGTCACCATCAATCCGACCGCCGATCTCGCGGCTGGAACCACCTACGACGTCACGCTGGACTCCGGCGTGATCACCGACGTCGCCGGCAACGCGTTCGGCGGCATCGCGCAGAACGATCTCGACTTCACCGTCGCGGCGCCGCAGAACTTCCGCCTGCAGCTCCTGCACTTCTCGGACGGCGAAGCCAGCCTGCTGGCGACCAAGACCGCCAAGAACCTTGCGGCCCTGGTGGATGCCTTTGAGGACCAGTACGCCAACACCCTGGTTCTCTCCGGCGGCGACAACTTCCTGGCCGGCCCGTTCCTCTCGGCCGGTACCGACCCATCGGTCCGCGCTGCGATCAACGCAGCGTCAGGCTCGACGATTGCTGCCGGTGTCAACGTGCCGATTGCCGCCGCCGACATCTCCATCCTGAATGCGATCGGCGTGGAGGCCTCGACCATCGGCAACCACGAGTTCGATCTCGGTTCGCGTGTTCTGCGTGACGCGTTCACGCCGGGCAGCGTTGCCGGCTGGTCGGGCGCGAACTTCACCTACCTGTCCTCGAATCTCGACTTCTCGGGGGATGCCGACCTCAACCCGCGCTTCACCAACACGGTGGGCAACGGGGCGGCCACGCTGACGCCGGAAGCCAATACGTTGAAGGGCCGGATCGCTCCGGCGGTGGTGATCACGGAGGGCGGCGAGAAAATCGGCCTGGTCGGCGCGACCACGCAGATCCTCGAATCGATCTCCTCGCCGACCGGCACCGAAGTGAAGGGTTTCCCGACCGGCCCCGGCGCCAATGGCGAAGTCAACGACATGGTGCAGCTCGCTGCCCTGTTGCAGCCGATCATCGACGAACTCATCGCCGAGGGCGTCAACAAGATCATCGTCCAGTCGCATCTGCAGCAGATCCAGTTCGAAAAGCAGCTGGCGACCCTGCTGAAAGGCGTGGACATCATCCTGTCAGCCGGCTCGGATACCCGCCTTGCCGACGCCGACGATGAGCTGGTTGCGTTCCCGGGGCACAGCCCGACTGCCGACGATACCTATCCGCTCGTCACCACGGGCGCTGACGGCGGCACCACGCTGATCGTCAACACCGACAACGAGTACACCTATCTCGGCCGCCTGGTCGTCGACTTCGACAGCCAGGGCCGGATCGTGCTCCCGAGTCTGGCGGCAAACCAGTCGGTCAACGGCGCTTACGCCTCGACGGCCGAGAATGTGGCGGAAGCGTTCAACACCACGGTCGACAACCTCGAAAACACGGCGTTCGCGGAGGGTACCCGCGGCGACAAGGTCCGCGACGTCACCGACGCCGTTCAATCCGTCATCAACGTCAAGGACGGCAATCTGTTCGGCTACTCGAACGTCTACCTGGAGGGCGAGCGCGCCATCATCCGCAACGAGGAAACCAACCTCGGCGACATCACCGCGGATGCGAACGCGGCCGCGTTGCGCGATGCGATCGGCGACGTACCGTTCGTGATCTCGCTCAAGAACGGCGGCGGCATCCGCTCGGCGATCGGTACGGTGTCCGAACCCGATCCGGTCACCGGTGCGATCACCAAGCTGCCGACTGAGGCCAATCCGGATGCCAACAAGCCCACCGGGGCGATCTCGCAGCTCGACATCGAGAATGCGCTGCGCTTCGATAACAAGCTGATGGCGTTCGACACCACCGTGCAGGGGCTGCTCAACATCCTCAACTGGGGTGCGGGTCTCAGTGCCAACAATGGCGGCTTCCCGCAGATCGGCGGCGTGGCCTACTCCTACGATCCGACACGGCCGGGCAATGTCGGCACCACGCCGGGCTCGCGTATCCGCGACCTTTCGCTGATCGACGAAAACGGTAACGTCATCGTCAAGCTGGTAGACAACGGCGTCATCCTGCAGGATGTGCCCTCGACCATCACGGTGGTGACATTGAACTTCACCGCCAATGGCGGCGATGGCTACCCGACCAAGGCGAACGGCGAGAATTTCCGCTATCTGCTCTCGGATGGGACGCTGTCGTCTGCTGTGAACGAGGCGCTCGACTTCACCTCCGCGGCCGGATTTGCCGGCGGCGGAACCACCGCGGCCAACGTGCTGGGCGAACAGAAGGCGTTCTCGGACTATATTTCCGAGAACTTCAACACCCCGGCGACGGCCTACAACACGGCCGACACCACCCAGGCCGGCGATCTGCGCATCCAGAACCAGGCGGTACGTACCGACACCGTTCTCGACGCTCAGGCTGTGGTTCTCAACGGCGACGCTGGTGACAATACCCTGACCGGTTCGGCGCTCGGTGACGTGCTGAGCGGCAACGGCGGCAACGACACGCTGTTCGGCTATGGCGGCAACGACACGCTGCGCGGCGGAGGCGGTAACGACAGACTGTACGGCGGACCGGGAAGCGATGTCCTGCTCGGCGGATCCGGCGACGATCTGCTTGACGGCGGCGAGCAGAACGATCAGCTCGAAGGCGGCCGTGGCGCCGACGCCCTCACGGGCGGAGCGGGTTCCGATCAATACTCCTATGAGTCCGGAGACGGTTCGGACGCGATCACCGAAGCAGCCGGTACACCAGCAGACACCGATACGCTGGTGTTCCAGGATATCGTCGCCTCGGAGGTCACGTTCCAGAAGCACGGCAACGACACTGAGATCGTGCTGGCGGACGGCAGCGTCATCACGCTGAAGGGGCAGCAGGCCGGCGGTGGCGTCGAGCAGGTGGTCTTCGCGGATGGTCAGGAGCTCGACCGCACGGGTATCGACGCAGCGCAGGTCAATCGCGGGCCGGTGGCCGTCGATGACACGGCTGCGACAGTGGTCGAAGACGATGCGGCGTTCATCATCCCGTTCGCCAGCATCCTCGGCAACGACACCGATGCCGACCTCGACACGCTCGCGATCAGCGCCGTATCGAACGCGCTCGGCGGCACCGTCGAGCTCGTCGCCAATGGCGTGAAGTTCACCCCGGCGGCCAACTTCAACGGCCCGGCGTCGTTCGAATACACCCTCAGCGATGGCCGCGGCGGATCGGATACCGGCAAGGTCAGCTTCTCCGTTACCGCGGTGAACGATGCGCCGGTTGCCGCGACCCCGGTCGCGGCCCAGACCGACGAGGATACCCAGCTCGTTGGCCAGGTCGGGGCGACCGACGCGGAGGGCGACACGCTGACCTACGTGGTCGGCACCAACGCCCAGCATGGCACGGTGAGCGTCAACGCCCAGGGCCAGTACACCTACGCGCCGGCGCTGAACTTCAACGGCAACGACAGCTTCGTCATCAAGGTCAGCGACGGCATCGCGCCGGCCGTCGACGTGGTGGTGAACGTGACCGTTGCGCCGGTGAACGATGCGCCGACGGTGACGTCGCCGGTGGCGGCGGCGACCAATGAAGATACCCAGCTGGTAGGCCAGATCGCCGCCAGCGATGTTGACGGCAACGCGCTGACCTACCAGGCGGGCGCCGCCCAGCACGGTACGGTCAGTGTCAATGCCCAGGGCCAGTACACCTACACGCCGGATCAGAACTTCAACGGCAGCGACAGCTTCATCATCAAGGTCAGCGACGGCATCGCGCCGGCGGTTGACGCGGTGGTGAACGTGGCGGTGGCTTCCGTGAACGATGCGCCGGTCACGGTGAACGATGTCGCGACCGTGGGCGAGAACCAGTCGACGGCCTTCGACCTGACGGCCAACGACACCGACGTCGAGGATGGCGTATCCCCGACCTTGTCGGCCTTCGAGGTGACCGGCGTCTCGGGCATCAATCTGAGCAACGCGAACGCCCAGACGGCTTTCTCGATAAATCAGAGCGGCCAGCTGCAGTTCAATCCGGGTAACCTGTTCGACAGCCTGAACACCGGCGAAAGCGCCATCGTCTCGATCAGCTATACGGCGCAGGACAGTGCCCACGCCGCGTCGACCGGAACCTTCACGTTGACGGTCACCGGAGACACCGATGCCAACGTGATCAATGGTACCAACGGCACCAACCTGTTGTTTGGTACCGATGGCGTCGATCTCATCAATGCACGTGGCTCGGTTGACTTTGTCTTCGCCCAAGGCGGAGACGACATCGTCAATGGAGGGGCCGGCGACGACTTCGCGTTTGGCGGTCTTGGCAACGACATCCTGCGCGGTGAAGCCGGTCGGGATCTCCTGTTCGGTGAGGACGGCAACGACACGCTGGCCGGCGGCCGGGGCAATGACCAGCTGTTCGGCGGTCTGGGCAACGACACCTTCATATTCCAGCAAGGCGACGGACGCGATCTCGCGTTCGACTTCAAGTCCGGAGCCGGGTCGGACGATGTGCTCCAGCTGGATGCCAGCGCATTCGCCGACTTCAACGCGTTGATGGCGTCGGGCGCGGTAACGAACAGCCAGATCGGTACCGAGATCGAGTACACCGACGGGTCCAGCATCACCCTGATCGGGGTCAACAAGGCGACGTTGACGGTGGATGACTTCCGCTTCGCCTGACGATCGATGCCGAACTGATCATACGAGTGGGGGCGCATGCGCCCCCATTTCGTTTTGTCAGATAACTGTAACAATTCTCGGCTACCGCCAAGACTGTACGAGCAAAGGCTGTACGAGCAAGGCTGCACGAGTGAGCGCGACCATTGACCACCAACCGGCAACAACCCGGAGATGCTGCCCGCGGCGAGTTGGATAAGACGCTCGCGCATTGTCGCTCGGCGTTTCTTGCGATCGCCGGATTCAGCGCCATCCTCAACATTCTGGCCCTGACAGGCTCCCTCTTCATGATGGAAGTCTACGACCGGGTGCTGCCCAGCCGGAGCGTGCCGACGCTGCTCGGCCTGCTGGCGCTGGTGCTGATCCTCTACGTCTTTCAGGGGTTTATGGACGCGTTGCGCGGCCGATTGCTGGTTCGGATCGGCCTCCGTCTCGATCAGGAAATGTCGGATCGCGTCTATGCGACGGTGATGCGGTTGCCGATCCAGGCGCCGAAGCGCGGCGAGTCGATCCAGCCGCTGCGTGACCTCGATACCGTCCGCGGCTATCTGTCCGGCCCGGGGCCAACGGCTTTCTTCGATCTGCCCTGGGTACCGCTCTATCTCGCGATCTGCTTTGCCTTCCATTTCTGGATTGGCGTCACGGTGCTGGCGGGCGCGTTGGTGCTGGTTTCGCTGACGCTGCTCTCGGAACTGCTTGCAAGGAAATCGGCGCTCGACGCCAATCGCATCGGCAATCAACGCGCGCGGCTCGCGGAGACCAGCCGTCGCAACGCCGAGGCTCTGACGGCGCTCGGCATGACCGGATGGATTTCGCGCCGCTGGCAGTCGTTGAACCGCAAATTCCTGTCCGGGCAGGTCGATTCGAGTGATCTGGCCGCGGGCCTTGGCGCCATGGGGCGAGCATTCCGGATGATGCTGCAGTCCGGCGTGCTTGCCGTCGGCGCGTATCTGGTGATCAACCAGCAGGCCACCGCGGGTGTCATTATTGCATCGTCGATCTTGTCGGCGCGGGCGCTCGCCCCGGTCGATCTTGCGATTTCCCACTGGCGCAGCTTCGTCGGCGCCAGACAGGCGCGCCAGCGCCTGCACAAGCTGCTCGTCTTGCTGCCGGAACTGAGAACACCGACCTCGTTGCCGAAGCCGCAACGTGGTCTCAGCGTCGAGAATATCAGCGCGGCGCCGCCGGACGTTCAGCGTGCGGTCGTGCACGAGGTGACGTTCGCGCTGAAGGCCGGCAACGGGCTCGGTGTAATCGGCCCCAGCGCGTCGGGAAAATCGTCGCTGGCCCGGGTTCTGGTTGGACTGTGGGCGCCCGCGCGCGGCGCCGTCCGGCTTGACGGCGCGACGCTGGATCATTGGGTGCCCGATGAACTCGGGCGCCACATCGGCTATCTGCCGCAGGACGTCGAATTGATCGAAGGCACCGTTGCCGAGAATATTTCCCGGTTTGATCCCGAGGCCTCGTCGGAGGCGATCATCGCGGCGGCGAAAGCCGCAGGCGTGAACGAACTCGTGCTGTCGCTGCCGCAAGGTTACGACACCGAGATCGGCGAGCAGGGCTCCGCGCTGTCGGCCGGCCAGCAGCAGCGCGTCGCGCTGGCACGGGCGCTCTACGGCGACCCGTTCCTGGTCGTGCTGGATGAACCGAATTCCAACCTTGACGCCGAAGGCGACGAGGCATTGACGCAGGCGATCCTGGGCGTCCGCGCCCGCGGCGCGATCGTGATCGTGGTCGCGCACCGGCCGAGCGCGTTGTCGGGCGTCGATCACGTGCTCGCGATGAACAGCGGACGACAACAGGCCTTCGGCCCCAAGGACGAGGTGCTGGCCAAGGTGCTGCGGCGCGAGGGACCTGTCAGCGCGCCCAAAGTTGTTCAAGCCGTCCAGGGATGAGCGATGCCGGACACTGATTTGATTGACCCTCGTTCGTCGATTCGCGGACATATCGCGGTGGGGCTGGCGGCCATCATGCTCGTCACCGGCGGCATCGGCGGATGGGCTGCAACCACCGAAATTTCGGGAGCCTTGATTGCGCCGGGAAGTGTCGTGGTCGAATCCAACGCACGGAAGGTTCAGCATCCGACCGGCGGCGTCGTTGGGCAAATCGCGGTGACCAATGGCAAGGCCGTGACGGCTGGTGACCTCCTGGTCCGGCTCGACGAAACCATGACGCGGGCCAATCTGCTGATCGTGTCGAAGACGCTGGATGAAATGACGACGCGCCGCGCGCGGTTGCGGGCCGAACGCGACGGCGCAGCGGAAGTGTCTTGGCCCTCGGCGTTCAAGGACCGGCGGCAGGAGGAAAGCGTTGTCGAGTTGATGACCGACGAGCAGCGTCTGTTCGAACTGCGTAACACCACGCGGCTCGGCCAAAAGCGCCAGCTGCGCGAGCGGATCGCCCAGCTCAACGAGGAAGCCGTCGGCATCACTGCCCAGCAGGCGGCCAAATCGCAGGAACTGGATCTGGTCAACCGTGAACTGGAAGGGGTGCGGCAACTCTGGAGCAAGCAGCTGATCCAGATCAACCGCCTGACGGCGCTCGAGCGCGAAGCGGCGCGGCTCGACGGCGAACGGGCGCAGCTGATCGCGGCGGCAGCGCAAGGCCGGGGCAAGGTATCCGAGATCGAACTTCAGATCACCCAGATAGATCGCGAACTGGCCAGCGAGGTCGGCCGTGAAATGCGCGAGATCGACGGCAAGGCGGGTGAATACGCCGAGCGGAAGGTGGCGGCCGAAGACCAGTTGCGGCGGATTGACATCCGGGCCCCGATCTCAGGCACCGTGCACGAAATGACCGTCCATACGATCGGCGGCGTCGTCAGTGCCGGCGAGCAGTTGATGCTGATCGTCCCGGACTCCGAGCGTTTGACGGTCGAGGCGAGGGTGGCGCCGCAGGACATCGATCAGGTGCGGGTCGGGCAGGCCGCCGCGCTGCGGTTCTCTGCCTTCAGCCAACGCACGACGCCGGAGATCAATGGGGTCGTCAGCCGGGTATCGGCCGACGTGACCACGGAGCAGCGCACCGGCGTCACCTATTACACCGCGCGCATTGCCATCGCGCCTGATGAGCTGGCGCGTCTCGGCGAGGTCAAGCTCGTGCCCGGCATGCCGGTTGAAGCGTTCATCAAGACGGCAGACCGGACGGTTGGCTCCTACCTGACCAAGCCGATGTTCGATCAGGTTGCTCGCGCCTTTCGTGAGCGATAGTATCTTTGCCGGACTTCTCCTTTAGACCGCGTGCCAGTCGATGGAGTGCGACCCGACGGTCAGGTTCGCGGCGATATCATCGCCATCCATCTGCCACTGCGCGACATTGCCGCTGGCGTTCTGCCACAGCACGTCGGCCTTGCCGTCATGGTTGTAGTCGCCGGTGCTGATCACGCTCCAGCCGGGGGCCGATCCGACCGTGGTGTTGGAGGCGATGTGGTCGCCGTCCATCTGCCACATCGCGACACCACCCTGGTCGTTCTGCCACAGCACGTCAGCCTTGCCGTCGCCGTTGAAGTCGCCGGTGCCGGCGACGTGCCAATCGCTTCCGACCGATCCGACCGAGGTGTTGGAGGCGATATGGTCGCCGTCCATCTGCCACATCGCGACCTTGCCCGGGCTGTTCTCCCAGAGGATGTCAGCCTTGCCGTCACCGTCGAAGTCGTCGGTGCCGATCACGTGCCAGTCGGTTCCGACCGATCCGACCGTGGTGTTGGAGGCGATGTGATCGCCGTCCATCTGCCACATCGCGACCTGACCCTGGCTGTTCTCCCACAGGATGTCGGCCTTGCCGTCACCTGAGAAGTCGGCGACGTCGACGATCTTCCAATCGGAGCTGGCAGATCCGACCGTGGTGTTGGAGGCAATGTGGTTGCCGTCGAGCTGCCACATGGCAACACCACCCTGGTCGCTCCGCCACAGCAGATCGGCCTTGCCGTCGCCGTTGAAGTCACCGATGCCGGCCTCATGCCAGTTGCTTCCGGCCGATCCGACGGTGGCGTTCAGGTCGATATGGTTGCCGTTGAGCTCCCAGACCGCGACACTGCCGCTGCTGTTGCGGAACAGGACATCGCTGATGCCGTCGCCATTGAAATCGTTAGGGACATGACGGGTCGCGGCTGTGACGTCGTTGTTGGTGATCGTGCCGACGCCCTGGCCGTCAGAGATGGTGGCGCCGTTGGTCGCGCCCGAGAGATTGACCTTGAAGGTTTCATCGGTCTCGACCTTGGTGTCGCCATTGACGACGATCGAGATCGTCTGGGTGTTGACCCCAGCGTCGAAATGCACACTGCCGGTATTCGCAACATAATCGCCGTCCTCCGTGGTCGCGGAGTCATCGGCCGTCGCGAAGTCGACGTCAAAGGCGGCACTGCCGCCGGTGCGGGTCACCGTGAAGGTTTCGATATGAGAGCCGTTATCGCCTTCGGTGATTGTGGCGTCACTGATCGATACCGAACCGGCAACTGGCGCGACGTCGTCGTTGACGATGGTGCCGACGCCCTGGGCGTTGGCAATCGTGGCGCCGTTGGTGGCCGCGGAGAGGTTGACGTTGAAGGTCTCGTTGGCCTCGACCTTGGTGTCGCCATTGACGACGATCGAAACCGTCTGGGTGTTGACCCCGGCGTCGAAATGCACCTTCCCGGTATTCGCATCATAATCGCCGTCCGCCGCGGTCGCGGAGCCGTCGGCCGTCGTGAAGTCGACGTCGAAGGCGGCGCTGCCGCCGGTGCGGGTCACCGTGAAGGTTTCGATATGAGAGCCGTTGTTACCCTCCGTGATGACTTTATCGCCGATCGATACCGAGCCGGCGACCGGCACCGGCGTGGTCTTGAGGTCGCCGTAATTGACCGTGCCATCGGCAAACTTGACGTGTTCGATGTTCGTGATGGTGTCTTTGCCGTCGGGTTGGCCGGCGCGCAGATCGGTAATGATCGCGGTCTTTCCGTCGACGATGGTGATCTGGTAGTCCGACCGATTGCCGCTGAAGACCGCGGTGTCGTCTCCGGCGCCGCCGTCGAGCTTGTTGTTCTGGGAATCCCCCTTGAGGCTATCGCTGCCGGAACCGCCGGCGAGATTCTCGACGCCGTCCCACGTCACGCGGTACAAGCCGGCGAAACCGCCACCCCCAAGTCCATTCGGGTCGACCCACGAGCCGCCCTCGGTGTACGTAGTGCTGCCGGCAGCCAGATCGAGAACCAGGTCTGTGGTGACTATGGCGAATGACAGCGTGTCGTTGTCGGCGCCGCCATGGACTTCCTTGCCGCCGAACATCACGTTGATCGTGTCGTCGCCGGCATCGCCGAAGATCACGTCGCTGCCGTCATTGCCCTTCGATTCGGTGCGAGATGCAAAACCACCCGAGATGATGTCGTTGCCGTCGCCGCCATGGATGACGTCGTCGCCGCCGCGGCCGATGATCGTGTCGTCGCCGCTCAATCCGGATAAGGTCTCGGCCGCGTCCGCGCCGGAGATCGTGTCGGCGAACGTCGAGCCATTCACGGCCTCGATGTCCTTGTAGGTATCGCCGGCCGCCTCGCCGCCGGTGCCGCCCGATACGAGGTCGACCGCGACGCCGGCGGCCGCCTGACTGTAGTCAGCCGTATCGAAGTCGGCGCCGCCGTACAGCGAGTCGGCGCCGAGGCCGCCACGCAGCGTGTCGTTACCGCCGTTGCCGTAGATGAAGTCGTCTTCGGCGCCGCCATCGAGCAGGTCGCCCTGCGCCGCATTGCTGCCGCCGAGCACGTCCTTGCCGTCCATGCCGTAGAACTCGAAGCCCTTGCCGTCCGCACCGGTGTGGAAGTCCTGAGCTCGGATATAATTGCCCAACTCATTACCCTTGCCGACCATGACGTCGGCGTTGAGTTCGTTGCTGACCAAAAGATCTTCGACGTTTGCGCCCAGCGTATAGCCGGAGGCCCGCGTCATGACGTTATCCTTGCCTTCGTTTGCGTTCTCCACGACGGTGTCCGCGATGTCGACGTACCAGTAATGGTCGTCGTCAGCACCGCCATTCAGTGTGTCGGCTCCCAGGCCACCGGTGAGGGAATCGTTACCCGCGCCGCCGTCGAGAACGTCTTTTCCCTGGCCGCCATTTAGGGTGTCGCTTCCGCCGCCGCCGCTGAGCGTGTCTGCATCGCGGCCGCCGGTGATGACGTTGTCGAGATAGTTGCCGGTTCCGGTGAAACTGCCGCTGCCCGTGTAGGTGAGGTTCTCGACGAACCTGGTATCGTTCAGCGAGTACTCGGCCAGCGAGGTCTTCACCTCGTCGATGCCGCCGGGATCGATGGTGCGAACGACCCGCCTCATGATCCATGGTTGGAACGGATCGCGCTCCATCGTGATCCGAATGTCGGCTTCCCCGACGTAGTCGTTCCTGTCGTCAACGATATAGATGTCGTTGCCGGCGCCGCCGTGCATTGAGTCGGCGCCGATCCCGCCGTCCAGCGTGTCGTGTCCGTTGCCGCCATAGAGCGCGTCATCGTTGGCGCCGCCGTTGAGCAAATTGTTGGCATCGTTGCCGTAGATCGTGTCTTTGCCGCCGCCACCGACTGCATTCTCGATCACGGCGTTGGGGTTGAAGTTGGCGTTACCTTCCGGTCCAGTCGTCTGGTTGTACGCCATGGAGACGTTGTTCTTGAGCCCGCCGATCGATGAGAAATGCCCGGCATTCAGGTCGATGACCTGGTCCATGTTGAAGCCGGAGACGTCGAGTGTATCGTTACCGCCGGCGTCGTAGATCGTCATCACGGGCAGCTTGTTGACATTGAAGTTGAAGACCGCGCCGACACCGCTGGTGGGGAACGAGCTGTTGAAGCCGTAGACCGTATCGCCGCTGCGCGTATTCATGTCCGCGCCGTACATCGCCTGGATCGCCGCGACGTCATGCAACATCGGCGTCTGCGGCTCGATCAGGACGCCATTGACCACGCCGTCTTTCCAGAAATTGCCGCCACCTTCGACATACCAGTCCGGCTTGAAGTAGGACATGATGGTGTACTGGACCGTGTCCTGAGCATGCGACCCGACCTTTGCATAAGTCAGGTCTTCGTCGCGCGTCGTGCCGGAATCATAGTTCCCGGAGTGCTCGAGGCCGAGCGTATGTCCGATTTCGTGGACCGCCGTGCTGAATGCGTGCGTCCCATAGCCAAGGTCGTGGTAGTCGACGATGACGGTATTTCCGTTGCTGTCCTTTCCGCTTGAAGCGTTCGGAATCCAGATCTCCTCGCGATTGATCGTCCTGCCGCTTCGATCGGCCGACGCGTGCGGATTGTTCGGGAGGCAGTGGTACATCAGCGTAATGTCTGCTTCCGGATCGTTCGTCTGCCTCAACTGTGGTGCGATCAGATCGTCCCAAAGCTCGAACGCCTCTACGAATCTCGCCTGTTCGGCTGCGGTGACCGGCACATAGGATTCCGCGGTGTGGTCATCGATCGGGTCCTCTCGCGGGGCATCCGGCATCGAATATGTAATCACCTGGGTCCTGGTTACAGAGCCAGTGATTGGATTGATGATCGTGAGTGAGTCGGGATGCCGGAACTCGGCATCGACGCCGTCGAGTTGATCGATCGCCTGCGACAGATTCCAAACTGGCTTATCGGTCATAACGTCACTCCATCCATGCCCGTGCCTGATTGCGAGCTTCCGGAGAGTCATTATTATTCTGGCGTTGACCTCGTGACCGTGATGCCCGTCACGTCATGCGCGATCTGATCAAGTTCAACGGTCGGACCTTGTCCGACCGACGAGCTGTCGAGATGGATATTGCCGCCGCAGTTCATGCAAGAGACCTCATGAATGCTCGCGCATGTGGCGCCATCGTCGCAGGACATTCCGCCGCCGGACGTCGGGGCGCATTGCGACATTGCGTCGGACAACTTGATCCGGGCTTCGTGCAGTTGGACAGGATCATGGATCATGAGTCCTCCGAAAAGGGGGAGGCGCTTCAGAGAAGATGATGGCCCGGCTGAAAGCTCAACCTGGGGTGCTTCGCTTTGCGGCGCGATCGAAGACGCCGTGCCAAGGAAAGCGTGTGTCCACCATGGTCCAAAGGTGCTTGCGAACTGGGACCACGCAATGGGTGAGGGGAGGGTTTTGTTCCTCCCGCCACTTGCCGAAGCCAGCCCTTCGCCCGGGCGGCTAGATTGCGTGCCAGTCGATGGAGTGCGACCCGACGGTCAGGTTCGCGGCGATATCATCGCCGTCCATCTGCCACTGCGCGACATTGCCGCTGGCGTTCTGCCACAGCACGTCGGCCTTGCCGTCCTGGTTGTAGTCGCCGGTGCTGATCACGCTCCAGCCGGGGGCCGATCC
>NZ_JAFCLZ010000011.1 GCF_018130165.1 Bradyrhizobium sp. JYMT SZCCT0180
CGAATCATTCGACTCACGGTTCCGCAAACAAAAAAACACGCCAGATCACATAGATTCACAGCCTCTGAGGTGCGAGCGCAGCGAGCCTCGAAGGATGGGCCACGGGCGCTTCTCATCCTTCGAGGCGCGCAAGGGCGCGCACCTCAGGATGACGCGATAGAGTGCGAGTGGGCCGCTTCAACCAAACTCATCACGCGCTACGCCGCCAACGCGGTGAGAGCCGCTTCCGACGCTTCATCCGCCGGCATGAACATTTCCACGCGCAGTTCCTGCAGCGTGACGTCCTGCGGTGTGCCGAGCGTGAGCACCGCGCCGATCAGGCCGATCGAGACATCGCCCTTGCGCAAGCGCACCTCGCATAGCGGACCCGGGGTTTCGTGCTCGTCGAACTGCGCGAGCGGCAGGTCGGGTAATTTCAACAATTCGCGCCAGGTCGATTGCAGCGCCAGATCGAGCGGTGCGGCCATCGCCTCGTGGCGGGCGCGGACCAGCAGTGCGGACGCGACCTTCGGCCAGTTTTCGACGTAGGGCCGCAACTCGTCGGGCGAGAGAAACATCCGCATGTGATTGAGCGGACGCGTCATGCGCTCCGGCCCGAGCAGCATCGTCATCAGCCGCGTCGCCGCGCCGTTGGCCTGCAGCACGTTCCAGCGCCGGTCGGTGACGATGGCGGGAAACGGTTCGTGCCGGCGCAGCAGCAGATCGATGGCGCGTTTGGCGTCGGCGACTTCGGGCGCTGCAAGATCGCGCTCGCCATATTGCCGCGCAAAGCCGCCGGACTCCAGCAGCGCATTGCGGTCGCGCAGCGACAGGCCAAGCGCGGATGCCAGTTGCAGCAGGATCTCGCGGCTCGCCACCGCCTTGCCGGTTTCGACGTAACTCAAATGCTTGATCGAGATGCCGGCCTCGAACGCCAGATCGGCCTGGCTCATGGCGCGACGAGTGCGCCAGCCGCGCAGGAGATCGCCGACGGGATTGGCAGGCAGCGGTGCATGCTGGCGAGAGTCCATGCGGCGATTATGCGAAGGACGGACGGCGCTGTAAATCGCAACTTTGTAGGATGGGTGGAGCGCAGCGATACCCATCGACTTTGGTAGCCTAGGCTGCACTTGCTGATGGGTATCGCTTCGCTCCACCCATCCTACGCTACGTCAAGCTCGCCGCGATCTCCCGCATCCGCTGCGTGGTCAGGTCGTCGGCGGGGAAAAACGTCTCCAGCGCCAGTTCGGAGAGCGTGACGTCGACCGGCGTTCCAAAGATCATCGTGGTCGAGATGAAACTCAGCACCTCGCCATTGAGCCGAAACTTGAAGGGAATCGCGACATTGTCCGGCGAGAGCGGGCCGGATCGCGCCGGCATCGGAAAGGCCTTCAGCTCCGCGTAGAGCTTTAGCAACTCGGGATCGGCGGTCGCCTCGCACTGGCGGTGCAGCCGTTCCAGCAGATGACTGCTCCATTCGGCGAGATTGACCGTGCGCGGCGCCAACCCTTCGGGATGGAAGGCCAGCCGCAGGATATTGAAAGGCTGGCCCAGCAGCCGCGCCGGAATGCCCTCGAGCAGCGGCGCCACCATGCGGTTTGCCGTCACCAGATTCCAGTGCCGGTCATAGGCCAGCGCCGGATTGGGTTCGTGCGCCTTCAGCACGAGGTCGATCGCGGCCCGCGCCGATTTCAGCGCGGGGTCGTCGAGCGAGCGCTGCGGAAAGGCGGGTGCAAAGCCGGCCGCCACCAGCAACACGTTGCGTTCGCGCAAGGGCACCTCCAGGCGTTCGGCCAGCTTGAGCACCATCTCGCGTGACGGCGCGGCGCGGCCGGTTTCGACGAAGCTCAAATGACGCGCCGAAATCTCGGCATCACCGGCGAGATCAAGCTGGCTGAGATGGCGGCGCTGCCGCCATTCTCGCAGGTGATCGCCGATATGGACGGGCTGGGGACGTTCGGCTCGCGCCGTGGAAGCATGTGCGTTCATGGTGGAAAACCTACCATGCGAATTTCTCAGCTTCCATTACCTCCCACGTAATCGAATTGGGTCGCGGACGGGGTCATCTTCAGGGCCACAGGAGATGACCCATGCTGATGCTTCCTCTGTTTCTGCCCATCGTTCGCGCCCTGCACAGACTGGCGATCTGGGCGCTGGCCCGTTCCCTCAACATGCCGGAACCCCTGGTGCACGACACCGGCGTTTTCGTCGTTGCGCAGGTGCAGACGATCGAGAACCGGATCGGCGAGGCGCTGTCCCCGATGCGGCGCTGGCGTCAGTTCCAGTCCTGGTTCCGCTAACCCCCAACCACCCCACCCCGTCAAACCAAAGGAGAGAACTATGATCAACCCGTCTTCATTCCTGAGCCGCGCTCTGCTTGCCGACGCCGTCTTCAGCGGCGTAGCGGCGGTGGCCCTTACGCTTGGCGCCGGCGTGCTCGCGCCGTTCCTCAATCTGCCGGAAGCCCTGCTGCGCGAGAGCGGACTGTTTCTGATCGCCTACACCGCGCTGGTCGGCTGGCTCGGCACGCGACAATCGGTGTTGAAGGCGCTGGTGCTGCTGGTGATCGTGGGCAACGCCGCGTGGACGCTGGGCAGTATCGCCTTGCTGTTCTCGGGCGCGGTCAGCCCGAACCTGCTCGGCATCCTCTTCGTCGTCGCGCAGGCGATTGCAACCGGCGTGTTTGCCGAGTTGCAATATATCGGACTGCGCAAGAGCGGCGGCGCGGTGACCGCCTGAGCTTGATGTGAATTGAAGGCGCGCCCGATGACAGGCTCTTGTCATCGGGCGCGAATTCGCGTGGGCCGCTGGCGCGCTCGCGCTGGATGCATAACCAGCGGGGTATGGTAATTCTGGGCCGACCCAAATCCTGTCCGAGGTACGCCAACCGCCTTCGGCGGCTCAGATTGGCCGCGGAACTTTGCTCCTGACGCAATCGTTCGGCCCCTCCCCATTCCCCGCTTGACTAACATATATCCCGATGGTTATACGTCTACCCATAGCCAACGGGTTATCGATACCAGATGCCAAACGTTCATGACGTACTGTTCAGAACCCTCGCCGATCCAACGCGGCGGGCGATCTTCGAGCGGCTGTGCCGCGACGGCGAGCAGACGGTCGGGGCCCTGACGGCGCGCGCCGGCGTCTCGCAGCCGGCGGTCTCAAAGCATCTCGGTGTCCTGAAGCAGGCCGGGCTGGTGCGCGACCGCCATGAAGGACGGCAGACGCACTATAGCGCGCAGCTCGGCGCGCTTTCGCCGCTGATCGACTGGACCAGCCAGATGGCCGGCTTCTGGCAGAACCGGTTCGACGACCTCGAAGATCTCCTCAAAAGGATGGACCAATGAACACTGCGACCGAAACACGCTCCGTCGTCGTCGAACGCGAAATCCCTCATCCGCCGGAAAAAATCTGGCGCGCGCTGACGCAACCGCATTTGATCGAGGAGTGGCTGATGAAGAACGACTTCAAGCCTGTTGTGGGTCACAACTTCAATCTGCGCGGCGAGTGGGGCGGCGTGCTGGACTGCGAGGTTCTCGCCGTCGAGCCGAATAAAAAGCTGACCTACACCTGGAATTTCAAGCACGAACAAGCGGCCTACAACCTGTCGAGCGTCGTCGCCTGGACGCTCACGCCGACACGCACCGGAACCCTGCTGCGCATGGAGCAGTCGGGCTTCCGGCCGGATCAGCCGCAGGCCTATGGCGGCGCCAAGGCGGGCTGGCAGGAGTTCTTCGCAAAGCTGGAGCAGATGCTGGAACGGGGCGAGTGAGCCCAGGCTAAGGCTTGCGTGAACATTCAGGCACATAACAAAGAGGAGATTCCATTGAACTGGAACATCTGGATTCGACAGGTCCACCGCTGGCTGTCCATTGCCTTCACGGTGACCGTCATCATCAACTTCATCGCCGTGGCAATGGGGACGCATGCCGACTGGATCGGCTTCCTGGCGCTGCCGCCGCTCTTCCTGCTGCTGTTCAGCGGTTTGTACTTGTTCACGCTGCCCTATGCCGCCAAGTGGCGTAGCGGTGACGCACCGGGATAAGGAGTATGCATGAAGGCGAGCAAGACGTCGCGGAAGCCGGCGAAGAAGGTCGCAAAGAAAACCGCCGCAAAAGGGAGCCCCGCGAAGCCGAAGCTGCTGTCGGGGGGCAATCCGCAGATCGCCAAGGCCTACGGCGACGCGCCGGTGCAAGCCTACATCGCGGCCATGCCGGGCTGGAAAAGCGATCTCGGGCGCCGCCTCGACGCGCTTATCACGCGCACCTTCCCCGGCGTGTACAAGGCCGTCAAATGGAACTCGCCGCTATACGGTATCGAGGGAGAAGGCTGGTTCCTCGGCATCCACGTCTTCACGAGATACGTCAAGGTGGCGTTCTTCCGCGGCACGTCGCTGCGCCCCGTGCCTCCCGGCGCATCCAGGCAGAAGGAAGTGCGTTATCTCGACATTCACGAGGACGACGAACTCGACGAAGCTCAGCTTACGGCCTGGGTGAAGCAGGCGAGCAAATTGCCCGGCGAACGAATGTGAGCGGGGGACAACCATGAGCGGACGCCAATTGAGCAGCCCGCGCGTGGTAACTAACGAAACGGAACGAGGGAAAATGACCGCGAAGAAAGCGACAGCGACCAGGAAGATCAGCAAGAGCGCATCGAAGGAAGGAAACGAAGGCGCGTCCCCTTCCCGGCTGATCGACATCAAGATCAAGGAATTGGGCGACTGGAGGGGCAAGACGCTCGCCGGTGTCCGCGCGCTGATCAAACAGGCCGTGCCTGATGTGGTCGAGGAGTTGAAGTGGCGCGGCGTTCCGGTCTGGTCGCACGACGGCATCATCTGCACCGGCGAGACCTACAAGAGCGCCGTCAAGCTGACGTTCGCCAAGGGCGCTTCGCTCAAGGACCCGTCAAAGCTGTTCAACTCCAGCCTCGAAGGCAACACCAGGCGCGCGATCGATATCCATGAGGGCGTCGAAATCAATGCGGATGCCTTCAAGACGCTGATCCGCGCCGCAGCGGCGCTGAACAGCTCGAAGAAAAAGGCCCGCTAGCCTGGTCCGGCTACACGCGTTCGCGGCTAACTCAACACCAGCGCCGCGAACATTCCGGCCAATGTCAGCACAAGCCCGATGACGAGCATCGGGACGAGGCTGCTGCCGGAATAGGGATCGGCCTGGTCCTTGGCAGGTATCGCACGCGTCTGGTTGGTCATTGAACCGCTCCTGTTTCTCTACGCCGAAATCTCTCGCCGGGTGCGAGCATGACGCCCTGCCCGCTGGCGATTCCAAGTTCGAGGCTTGCCGCGATCCGCCGCGCCCGTTCGACAAAATGGTCAGCGGCCACGGGTGGACAGAGTTCGCTGGCCGCGGCCTCGAACAGTTCGAGCCAGCGGTCGAAATGACCGGCGTCGACCGGCAGCGGCATATGCTTGACCATGGGCGTGCCGTGATAGCGGCCCGACATCAGCGCCACCGATGACCAGAACGCGCACATCTGCTGCAGATGCGGCTCCCAATCCGTGATGCGCGCCTCGAATACCGGCGCCAGCATCGGATCGCTGCGGACTTTTGCGTAGAAGCCGTGCACCAGCCGTTCGATCATGGCTTCGGTGATGCCGGTTCTTTCCATGATTTCGGCGGTGATCGCCTGACGCCGTTCTGCCCCTGTCATTCGCGGTTTTCCTTAAATAGGTATTTCAAATACCTATTTAGATTGCTATAGATGATCTGCCAAGTCACATTTTTGAGGGCCTCCCATGCGCCTGACATCGTTCACCGATTTTGCCCTGCGCGCCCTGATGCGGCTGGCGGGCGAGCCGGCGCGCTCGTTCGCCACCAGCGAGATCGCGGCCGAGTTCGGCATCTCGCGCAATCACCTCGCCAAGGTGGTGCGGGATCTCGCCGATGGCGGCTTCATTTCGACCCAACGCGGCGTCGGCGGCGGGTTCACCCTGGCGCGGCCGCCGCAATCGATTACGCTCGGCGAAGTCGTGCGCGCGCTGGAAGGCGAAGCCTTGGTCGAGTGTTTTCGCGAGGATGGCGGTTGTTGCTCCCTGCTGCCGCGCTGCCGCCTGAAGGGAAAGCTCGCCGCCGCGCGCGAAGCCTTCATGCGCGAACTCGACGGCACGACGCTGGCGGAATGCGCCTACCCCGCGCGATCCAAAGCGAGCCCGGCGCGAGGTGCCGCATGAAGCCGATCGAGTTTTCCGATGGCGCAGTGGAGATCGACGCGTCGATCGTCGCCGAAGGCCTCGGCATCGCGCTGCCGCGGCTCAAGGAAGGCATGCGCGCGGGCACCATCACCAGCGTTTCCGAGCGCGGCGTCGATGCGGATCAGGGCCGGCATCGGCTGACGTTTTTCTCCGAGCACCGGCGCTTTCGCGTCGTGGTCGATGCGTCAGGCGCGATCGTTCAGCGCTCGGCGGTGGATTTTGGAGATTCGTCGTTGCCGCAGTCGGCGCGGAAGCCGGGCGGATAATGTCATTCCGGGATGGTCCGAAGGACCAGACCCGGAATCTCGAGATTCCGGGTTCGCTTCGCGCCCCGGAATGACGGACAGGTTTACGCCGTCGCGCGGCTTTCCGCAGCCTGCTGCGGCTTTGCCAGAATGCCGGACTTTGCGGTCGGGGCCTTGCGGCCGTGTCCGTTCAGCGCCTTGCCGTTCAAGGACTTGCCGTTGAGCCTGGCGCCGTTCGTCTTGGCCCCATTCGCCTTGGTGCCGTTCTTGGCGACCAGCTTCAGCTTGTCTTTTTCCTTGGCCTTTGCTTTGGCCTTGCGCGCCCGGGCGGCTTTCGCCTTTTGCTTCTCGGCTTCCTTCAAGGCCTTCCGCTCCGCCTTGGCCTTGAGGCGAAGCTTCTCCGCCCTCGCCTCGGCGCGCTTCTTCTTGCGCTTCTTTTCGCACGCCGCGCATTTGCAGCCGATCGGCTTCAGATAGGCTTTGAAATAGTCGGTGCCGTAGTCGTAGTTGATCTCGTCGCCCGGCTCGATGTTCTTGATGGCGCGGATGATAACTTTGCGCTTGCGCGGCTTGACGTCGGATTCCGCGTTCGGCTTGCACGCATGGTTGATATAGCGGGCGACGTTGGCGCGCACCGAACCGTCGATGGTCCAGCGGTTGGTCAGCTCGAACAGATATTTGTTCTCGATCGCGTCGTCTTTTTTCTTCTTCGAATCCAGCAGCGGCCCAAAATAGCGGACGATCTTGGCGCCCTTCTTGATCGGTTTGGTGGCGAAGAGGCCAAGCCCGGTGCGGGAGCGGCCGACGCGATATGGTTTGTTCGCAGATACGGTAGCCATGACGATTGAATTACTGACACGCTGGTGAGTGAAAGGAACGGCGAAGCTGCCCTTCTAGGACGATTCCGCGCCGATGTCAGGTATTTCGGTTGGCTTCCTTGAACCTTCCCCAGATTGCGCACGTCACAATGTCATGGTTCCCCAAAGGCCCGGGCCCAGGGGACCTCAAGGGGACGTCAGGGGAC
Source organism: Bradyrhizobium sp. JYMT SZCCT0180 (assembly GCF_018130165.1). GTDB lineage: Bacteria > Pseudomonadota > Alphaproteobacteria > Rhizobiales > Xanthobacteraceae > Bradyrhizobium. The sequence continues at coordinate 7,457 of NZ_JAFCLZ010000011.1, forward strand.
GCCAAGCGATGAAACGCCTCCGCATTCTGCATTTGACGGCATTGGCCGGCGCAGCAGCCACCGTACTCGGCCAGTTTTCACCGGCATATGCCCAGACATTCAGCAGCCTCTATACGTCCACGGCGCCGAAGGATTGCCGCATGATCGGCAAGCCCAGCGAGCTTGACGGCAGCACGACGCGGGTCTGCCCCGGCACGGCGGGCCTGGTGGTGCTGATCAGCGAAGGCGACTTACGCGAAACCGTCTCGGTCGGCCGCAACCGGGCCGCGGCGGCCAAGGAGCCGGCCGCGCAAGGCTGGTTCGGCCCGTTCAACTCGACCACCAACACCGTCGAATGGCGGGCGGTGGACGGCAAGGCGTTCGCGATCATCCAGCGCTGGCACATCGCCGACAACAGCGATCCGGACAAGGAAGGCCGCCCCACCGCCAAGCCGATGCTGGCGGTGACCAGGCTGCCGCCCGGCGCCGTCTGCCACGTCGCCTATATCGACGCGCAGGCCAACCCAAATCCCAACGAACTCGCCCGCAAGGCCGCCGACGAGCTCGCGCGCAGTTTTACGTGCGGCAAGGACGAAGTGAAGGTGATCGGCGTGACCGGCCGCGCCGTCAGCATGGCGAAGCGCTAGCGGATGACGGCGCCCGGCGCCGTTCTGACACGCGACCCCACCGGCCTTCTCTCCATGCACGCGCCCGGGTTGCGGCGCCAAGTCGCGTGTGCCGGCGCTGTAAGACTACCGCAGGGCCTCAAAAGCCGTTATGGTTCCCGACCAAAAGGGGGACGTGGATTTGCGGAAACGGGCATCCAACCCGGCTTGCCCTCAAAAAACACCCCTTCAATCGATTACGACACAGTCTGATTAGATCGCGGTATGTGGTTTCCGATCATCGCCTGGATAGTGCTGTTCAGCGCTTGCGCGTTTTTTGCAGGCGCGACATTGGGACTCGATCCAGCCCAAATATCGGTTCAGCTATCGGCGTTGCCAGGTCCCCAGCGGTTCGCGCTCGGCGCCATCATGCTGACTACGCTAGCGCTGATCGGCTCATCCGTCTGGCAGGCTTACGTTCTGGCGCGCCAGAACAAGTTATTGCGGGACCGCCTCAGGGGCCTGCGACAAGGCGTTCTGGCCGCGCATGGCGCGCAAGCCGGATTCGACTCGTCGGTCCAGTCTCTCGCCAAGAGCGACCCCGAGGAAGCCATCGTATCGCTTCAGACGACGCTCGCGGACACTGAAAAGCGGGTAGCCGAACAGCAGAGCCGGTACGATTCCGTCGATCTCCATGAGCGGCTTGAAGAGATCCGGCGCCGCCAGCAGGCCCTTCGCGAGACGGTCGGCGTCGTGTCGGAGAAGCGGCGCGTTGCCGAGCCGGTATTCAGCGAATTGAAGGACCGGCTGCGTCAGCTCGACCGGTGGCTCACCGAGCTCGAGACCGACGACAACAAGAAAAATCTCGGCGATCGCGTGGGCGAACTGGACCAAAGCGTATCCGCGATTCACAACCGTCATGGCGTGCTGCAGCAGTCGCTGGCAACGCTCAACCGCTTCAAGGAAGAGCTGGCCAAGACCCACGCAGAGCTTGTACCTGTCCGCACGCCGGAAACCGGGATCAACGCCCTCATCACCGAGCTGCGCTCTTCCGGCGACCAGTTGACCAGGATGCTGGATGAACTCGAATCCAGCGGGCATGAAAAGCTCAGTCTGCGGGTCGAGAGCCTCTCGAAGAACAAAGTCGAGATCGAGCAGCGGGTCGCGCACATTGATGATTGCTTCCATATTCTGGACGCTATTCGCCTGGACCTGGAAGAGCTCAGGGAACGTCGGACGCATCTGGAGCGCTCACTTGCGGCGATCGAGACGGATTCCAGCGGCGCCAGCCTGCTCGACCGCCAGAACGCGCTGAACGAATTCATCGTCGATTGCCGATTGCGCCTCAGGAACTTGCAGGATTTTTCGGCGACGCTGGGCCAGTTCAAGGAGGAACTGGCGACGTCGCAGGCCGGACTGGCACCGTTGCAAGGCCCGGTCTACGGCATCGAGGCATTGATCGCCGAAGTGAATATCGGTCACGCGATACTGAGCAAGACGCTCAGCGAGATCGAGCTGAAGGGTGATGAAGGACTTGCCTCGCGCGTGGAGGCGATCGCCACCAACAAGACCGAGCTCGACGCGAGAATTTCCAGGATTTTTGAAGATTTTCAGAAGCTCGATTCAATGCGCAAGAACATCGGCGAGATGTTCACGAGCATCAGAGGCACCCTCAACCGAATAGGTTGAGCGCCTTCCGCGCCCCGGAGGGCGCGGCTTCCAGCACATCCAATCGCCGCTTGCTAAAACGCCTTTGCGGCGTCCGGCCGGTGCTTGTTCTTCGGCACGAAGCCCGAGCGTGTGGCCTCGCGCTGCTCGCGCACCCAGACCTCGCGGTTGGGGTGCAGGCCGCCGCCACGGGTGGCCGGCACGGCAGAGAGCCGCGCGCGGTGCAACAGGCGGGTGTCCGCGACGCCGCAGTTCGGGTGCAGGCCGCCATTGGCCGCCACCACCTTGTCCCAGGCCGCCTTGCGCGCCTTCAGGACCGCAGGATCCGCCAGCGCCGTGCAGTTGAGTTCGTTCTTGTTGAGATCCGCGATGATCTCGTCGCCGTCCTCGACGAAGGCGATGGGCCCGCCGAGGCCGGCTTCCGGGCCGACATGGCCGATGACGAGGCCGACCGATCCGCCGGAGAACCGCGCATCGGTCATCAGCGCGACCACGATGCCGCGCTCGCGGCACAGCGTGGTGATGCGCGAGGTGGGATCGAGCATTTCCGGCATGCCGGGCGCGCCGCTCGGACCCTCGTAGCGCACGATGATCATGTCGTTGTTCTGGAAAAGGTCGGGCGTCTTGTCGAGCGCCTCGAGCAGTCCCCGCTCGCCTTCGAACACGCGCGCTCTGCCGCGGAACAGGTTGTTTTCCAGCCCACCTTCGACGCCCGCCAGTTTCAGAATGGCGGAAAATTCCGGCGACAGATTGCCGCCGAGAACGCGCAGGCCCCCGGTCGGCTTGTAGGGTTTTGCCACGGTGTAGATGACAGTGCCGTCGGCGGGTTTGGTTTCGAGGCGCTTGACCTGTTCGGCCAGCGTTTCGCCGGTGCAGGTCATCACGTCGCCGTTGAGCAGTCCGGCTTCCAGGAGCTCGCGGACGATCACCTGCACGCCGCCGACGGCGTCGATATCGACCATCGAATATTTGCCGTACGGCCGGGCATCGGTGAGGACAGGCACGACGTATTGCGACAGATGATTGAACTCGGCCGGCGTCATGACTTCTTTCCAGAAGTCGGCAAAGCCTGCGGCCCGCGCGATCTCCGGCGCATGCAGCGTGACGTTGGTCGAGCCGCCGATCGCCATCGCGACGATGACGGCGTTGCGGATCGAGTCGCGCACCACGATGTCGCGCGGCTTGAGCCCCTTCGCGATCATCTGCGCGAGGTAGCCGACCAGCTGGTCCGGAAACTCCTTGAGGCGGCGGGGATCGTCGGACGGCGGCGCCACCATGTGCAGCGGCTGCATCCCGACGACGCCGATGAAGGTCTGCATGGTGTTGTAGGTGAACATGCCGCCGCAGCTGCCGTAGCCGGGACAGGCATGGCAGGCAATGTGGTGGCGGTATTCCGCATCGGGGTTGCCGGCGACCTGGTAGGCGCTGACGATGTCGAGCTTCTCGCCGGTGTTCGGATCGGTGCCGGGATGGATCGCTCCATCAGACATGATGATCGCGGGCTGATTGTGCTCGAGCAGCGCGGCCAGCGTGCCGACCGGCGGCTTGTCGCAGGCGACCACGGCGATGGTGCCGAGCAGCCCGGTGGCCTCCAGATGTTCGCAGAGCGCATCGTGCGTCACTTCGCGCCCGATCAGCGAGTAGCGCATTTCGCGCGTGCCGTTGCGGATGCCGTCCGAGGTGGCGATGGTGTATTCCGGCTGGACCAAACGCAGCTTCATCTGGCCAGCACCCTTGCCGACGTGGCTCTTGAGGCTGGCGTGGATCGCATCGACCTTCGCCATCACCCCCATGTAGCACTGGCTGTCGCCCTTGGTGCCGACCACGCCGACCGAGGGCTCGTGGATCAGGTCCTGATCGGCCCCGAGTACGCGCGCGATCCCGATGGTCTGGGCCGTGCGGCCGGGATGGCGGTCGATGAGGACGGCTTTGGAGTCTGTCACGGCTAGTTCCTTCCCGGCAGGGGTCGTTTGGTCGATATTAGAAACGCTTTAAGGCGCACCTTATAGAGCGCCGACCTGCGGGAAGTCACGCGGAAGTCACATGCCCGATAGCTGGTATGCTGCCACCTAGGCCCCCGGCGGGCGGGGCACGGACCCGCGCAGCATCGCGTCCAGCAGCTTGTCGGCCGACGTGCCCTCGGGCAACCGCTCCAGAATGCCGGTGAGCCGGCCGTCGAGCAGCAGCGTGGTAAAACCGTGCACCAGCGACCAGGCGCGCGCGATGGCGGCGGCCTGATCCAGCGACAACCCATCCTCTGGAATCTGCTCGTGCCGGCTGGCGCCGACACCGCGGGTCAGCCCTGCGAACGCGGCATCGGAAGCCTCATGCAGCGAGGGACGCGAATAATCCAGCCGTGCGCTGCGGAACATCACGCCGTACATGCCGGGATGCGCCTGGGCATAGGCGACGTAGGCTTTGGCGCTTGCCAGCCCCTTCATGATCGGCAGCGTTTCGCTGTTGCCGGCGGCGACCATGGCCTCGTTGAACATCCGAAAGCCGATTGCCGCGAGTTCGCTGACGAGGCCGGTGAGATCGCCGAAATGATGGGTCGGTGCGGCATGTGACACGCCGGCCTCGCGCGCCACCGCGCGCAGCGTCAGCCCCGCCAGCCCGTCGCGCTCCAGCACCCGCTCGGCGGCCTGCAGCAGGGCCTCGCGCAGGTCGCCATGATGATAGGGGGTATCGCCTGACGATTTGCGCCGCCGCTCGGCGGGCCGTTCGGCAGCCGCCCTTGCCGGCTTGCGCGTCCGCGCGACGGTGCGAACGACTTTGTTTTCTCTTGATGTTTTCGCCATTTGAACCCCTCGCGAATCCTTATAGCCGCAATTTTTACACTGTAAAGATTTTGCTTGACGATGGCTGGCATGCCCTGTAGTCCTATCTTTACGTTGTAAAGATAAAATCGGGAGGAAGCGACGATGCTCGATCAAGTGGCGACCAACGCGGCGCGGACCAATCTGGCGCCGATTCCGATGGAATGCGACGCACCGTTCCTGAAGGTGACCGGCGAATTGCCGCGCGAGCTCAACGGCACGCTCTATCGCAACGGCCCCAACCCGCAATTCGATGCTCCCGGCGCGCACTGGTTCGTCGGCGACGGCATGCTCCACGCCTTCCATCTCGAGAACGGCCGCGCCAGCTATCGCAACCGCTGGGTCCGTACCCCGAAATGGCAGGCCGAGCATGACGCCGGCCGCGCGTTGTTCGGCGGCTTCGGCCGCAAGCTGCCGGGCTCACCCGCCGATGTCACCAACGACGGCGGCGTCGCCAACACCAACATCATCTTTCACGGCGGCCGCCTGCTCGCGCTGGAAGAAGGCCATATGCCGACCGAGATCGAACCGGGTACCCTGGAGCGTCTGGGCTATTGCGACTACAAGGGCGCGATCGCAGGCCCCTTTACAGCGCATCCCAAAGTCGATCCGGTCACCGGCGAAATGGTCTTCTTCGGCTACAACGCCGCGGGCCCGCTGACCCCTGCCCTCTCGTTCGGATCGGTCAACGCGTCAGGCGTGGTGACGCGGTTCGATCGTTTTGAGTCGCCCTACGCCAGCATGGTGCACGACTTCATCGTCACCGAAAATCACATGCTGTTTCCGATCCTGCCCATCACCGGCAGCATGGAGCGGGCGATGCGCGGCAAGCCGCCTTACGCCTGGGAGCCGGAGAAAGGCGCCTATGTCGGCGTCATGAAGCGCACTGGTTCGGCGAAAGACATCGTCTGGTTCCGCGCCGAGAGCTGCTACGTGTTCCACGTCATGAACGCGTGGGAAGAAGGCGGCCGCATCATCGCCGACGTGATGCAGTTCGAGGAAGCGCCGCTGTTCACCCACCCCGACGGCTCGCCGACGGACCCCGAAAAATCGCGCGCACGCTATTGCCGCTGGACCTTCGACCTCTCGGGGAATACCGACCGCTTCACGCAAGAGTATCTCGACGATTTGACCGGCGAATTCCCGCGCATCGACGATCGCCGCGCGGGCCTTGCCAGCAACCACGGCTGGTACGCCTGCGCCAATCCCGATCTGCCGATGTTCGGCGCGCTGTCCGGCATCGTGCATGTCGACGGCAAGGGCAAGCGGCTCGGCAAGTATCACCTGCCTGCCGGCGACACCATTTCTGAAGCCGTGTTCGTCGAGCGCGGCGAAGACGCCGCCGAGGGCGATGGCTGGCTGCTCGCCGCCGTCTGGCGCGCGCGGGAAAACCGCAGCGACCTGGCGGTATTCAACGCCAGGGATGTCGAAGCCGGACCGGTGGCGCTGGTGCATCTCGGGCATCGCGTGCCCGATGGTTTCCATGGCAATTGGGTGAGCGCGGAATAGACTGCTTTAGGTTACTACCTCGTCATTCCGGGATGCGCCCTCTTGGGCGCAGGCCCGGAATCCATAACCACCATCGTGAGTATGGATTCCGGGCTCTCGCTTCGCGAGCCCCGGAATGACGGCTTGGCATTTGAAGCTGGGACCCACACATGCACATACCCACGATCACCGGCTTCTATCTCGCCCTTCTCGCGCTACTGTATCTGGTGCTCGGCCTGCAGGTCTCGCGCCTGCGGCGGGGTCATCGCGTCGTGTTCGGCGACGGTGACAACATCAAGCTGCGCAGCGCCATTCGCGCGCACGGCAACTTTGCCGAATATGTCCCAGTTATCGTGCTGCTGGTCGCGATACTGGAAATGTCCGGCATGCCGACCGCGCGGGTGCACCTGCTGATGGGAATGCTGCTGGTGGCGCGGCTGCTGCACCCGCTCGGCATGTATGTCGGGCCACGCACCATGCAGTTTCAGATCTGCCGGGTCGGCGGCATTCTGCTTACCCTGCTGGTGCTGCTTGCAGCCGCGCTTCTTGCGCTGGCGCGCTTCTGGCCGTTCTAGCCCATTCATTCAACGCCACATAACCCATTGCACCACTTGATTATTTCTATCAACTTGCGTTATTTTGACACTGTAAAGATTTTTCTTGACGACTCCTGCCCTTGCCCCTAGGGTATCTTTACGATGTAAAGATAAAGCCTGAGAGGCTGCCATGACGATCCTCCTGATCCTCGCCCCCTACGGCGCCTTCGCCCTGCTGATGCTGGTGACTTCGGCCGCGGTCAGCCTGTTTGCCGGCGCCGCGATCTGTCTCGCGGTGATCGCCTACGACATGCTGCGCGGCCGTTCGCTGAAGATCCTCGGCGCGGGCTCCGTGGTGGTGTTCGCCGCGGTCGGCAGCTACGTCACCCTGATCGATCCACAGTTGAGCGTCTCCGGCGTCAAGTTGGCCGTCGATGCCGGAATGTTCCTCGTCACGCTTGGCTCGATCGTGGCCGGCAAACCCTTCACGCTGCAATATGCGCTTGAGGTGGTCGATGCCGAAACCACGAAGCTGTCGGGCTTCATCAAGGCAAACTACATCATCACCTGGGCGTGGACCGGCGCGATGCTGTTGATGATGGCAGGCAATGCCGCGCTGATCTATGTGCCGGGCCTGCCGCTGTGGTCGGGATTGCTGGTCGCATTTGCCGCACGCAACAGCGCGGCCTTTTTCACCAAATGGTACCCGGAATACCGCAAGGCGAAGTATGGCACCCCGCCCGCCAACGCCTTGCCCGGCACGCACTAAGATATCGATCTCACCGAGCCACCGCATTCAACAGAAAGCAGCGCGATGAAAGACGTATTCGCAAGATTAGGCGCCGACTTTTTCTCCACCATCGTGTTCATCGCGATCTATCTCGCGACCGACAACGTGTTGCTGGCGACCGGGGTTGCGATCGCAGGCGCCATCGGCCAGGTGATCTACTCCCGCATCAAGGGCAAGGAGCTCGGCTACATGACTTGGGCCAGCCTCGGGCTCGTGATCGTGCTCGGCGGCGCTACGCTGCTGACGCACGATCCCCGCTTCGTGCTGGCGAAACCCGCGATCGGGCATTTTGCGATCGGCCTCATCATGCTCAAGCGCGGCTGGATGCTGCGCTATATGCCGCCGATCGTGACCCAGACCATTCCGGAATATGTCACTGCCGCAGGCTACGTCTGGGCCGGGCTGTGCTTCCTGCTCGCCGCCGGCACCATCGGCGTCGCCATGACCGGCGACATGAAGCTGTGGACGTTCTATGTGACCGTCGTGCTGATCGGTGCCAAGATTGCTCTGTTCGCCGTGCAATATGTCGCGTTCCGCGTCCTGGTCGGCAGCCGCATCCGCGCGGCCGCCCGCGCGTAACCCGTAGACAAAGCGTTTTCAAGCGAAGTGGGTACCGGTTCGCGTCAAGAAAACGCGTCAAAAAAAGGCTACAGGGTTGGGCTTGCGCGGCAAGATGGGTTATACCGCCGCCGGGAGAACTCAGAACCATTCCGGTTGCTGGGAAATGTATTGGGGAGACCAAGATGGCCGTTGACGGAAACTGGGATATCGTCATGACCACGCCGATGGGCGAGCGCAAGGCGACGCTGACGTTGTTGGCCTCTGGCGGTACGCTGACCGGCACGCAGGGCGCCGATGGGAATTCCGCCGAAATCTTCGACGGCACCATCAGCGGCGACGCCGTCAACTGGAAGGTCTCGATCACCAACCCGATGCCGTTGACCCTCGAGTTTATTGGAAAGGTGTCCGGCGACAGCATGTCCGGCGAAATGGGCATCGGCCCGATGGGCAGCTTCCCGTTCACGGGCACTCGGGCCTGATCGCGAAATGAGGGAGTGCGTTGGCTCCCTCACCATTCGATCCATGCAAAAGACTGCACTGCTTTCAATCGCCGTCGTCGCCTTCCTGGTGACGGCGGCGATCGCACAATCCGAGCCCGAGCCGGCATGGCGCGCCAGCGCGCTGGCGCTGGTGCCGGCCGGCTATGTCGCGGGCGAAGCCTACCGCACCACAGAGATGACCGGATATCTCGCGGTCTATCCAGCAGGCGCGAACGACCCCAAATCCCCTGCCAGCGTGTTCGCAGCCCGCCAGGTGCTCGTCGTCAAGCTCGACAAGGATGGCCGCGCATTGTCGGCGGAATTGAAGCCGCGCAGCGACGCCACGCGCGGCAACCGCGACACCACGATGACCGATCCTGACGGTCAGGAAAGCGAGTTCGCAAAATCGCACGCCGAACTCGCGGCCAAGCGCGCGACGCTGCCTGACGGTACCGAGCCCTGCAGTCTCGGCGCATGGTCGGAGGATCGCGATCCAAAAGGCCTCAACGTCCGCGCCGAACCTTCGGTGAAATCGCGCGTGCTCGGCACGCTGCCGCCGCCCTATCGCCTGAAGATGGGTGGTAGTGAGAACACACCCGAAGACGGTTGGCTGACCGAATTCCGCATCATCGGCTTCAAGGACGGCTGGTTCCTGATCGAGGGCGCGACGCCGCCCGGCAAGGAATATGAGGACGAGAAGAAATATCCGCGCAACGCGCCAAAGCCCTATGCCGGCCGCGGCTGGGTCGCCGCAAGCAAGGTTGGCGCGAATTACGCCAATGGCGGCACGCGCATGGGCGGGCTGTTTCAGGCCCCATTCGCCGATGCAAAGTGGACACAAGCCCAGCGCAAGCTTGGCGGCACGCTCGACACCGACGGCGGCCCGAAGCGGCTCCTCGCCTGCAGCGGCTATTGGGGCCTCGTCGAAAGCCAGGACGGCGTGCGCGGCTGGTGGCGCAGCCTGTGCTCCAGCCAAGTCACGAATTGCAGTTGAAGGGGTGCGAGCGAACTAACCGCGATGGATGCAACACCCACCGCTGTCGTCCCGGCCTTGAGCCGGGACCCATAACCCCGGTCGGCTGTTGTTGAAAGAAAGTCGTCGACCATCGAGCAAAACAACGACTGCCGCGGCGTATGGGTCCCGGCCTTCGCCGGGACGACAAGTGAGACGCCAGCGCCGCTAGAACCAGATTTGCATCGGCAGGCCGTGGGCGTCCGGTGACGGCGATCCGACGCTGCCTGCGGGTTCGCGCGCGGCAATCGCCACGGCGCAGGCGTCCAGCACATCGTCACGCTTCGCGCCGGTGCCGATCCGCGCCTTGCCCAGCCATTGCTCGATATCGCCAAGCCCGCTCCGCTTGAGCAACATCCGACGAAGCGAATCTCCTTCCTCGGATTTCTTCGACGGCAAGGGTCTGTTTGCGTTCAAGCGGAGAAACACCAGTTCGGGATGGACCTCGCGGACATCAAGCGCGCGATGCGCACGCCGGAACGCATCTACCTCCATGATCTTCGGTCCGAGATGCCAGAGCTGGCGCGATATTCGCTTCTGGCCGCGCCGCAGGCATTCCCTGTTCGCTTCGTCGGGATTGTTGAAGTCTTGCCAAATCCAGCGCCGCGCGCCCGTGAAAACACGTGAGGTGTGCGGACGCAATTTGTCGCGGGCGAGCAGATCACAGGCGCGCTCGCCGTCATCGACCATGCCGATGGGGATATCGATCCCTGCCCGGTCGAACGGGCGCGACAACGCTTCCGAGACGTCGCGATGGAAGGAAACTTCGTGTGTGCCGCCTTCAAGACGCACTGCGACCCAGCCGTTGCTGAATCCATCGAGGCCGACAGCTCGGCAGCTCCCGCCCCCGCTCACTTCGGCCGGCTTGGCACGATCGCAATCGGATTGAATGCGTAGACCGCCTCGCCGCGTTGATTATAGGCCGTCCATTTGATGCGAGCGACGCCATGCGGCTTCGAGCGTGAAGGCACCAGTTCGACCAATTCCCCTTCAAGATGAATGGTGTCGCCGGGCCGCACCGGCTTCAGCCAGCGCAGATCGTCGACGCCAGCGCCAAACAGCGGATGCGGTCCGAATGGACGACAACTCGAGGCGAGCCGCATCGCAATGGCCGCCGTGTGCCACCCGGAAGCGGCGAGGCCGCCAAGTATGGTATTCTTCGCCGCCTCCTCGTCGAGGTGAAATGGCTGCGGGTCATACTCGGTCGCGAAGCGAATGATGTCGTCCTTCGACACCGTCACTCCGTCGCTCTTGAAGCGCATCCCGAGCTTCAGGTCCTCGAACCATTCGACCATCGCACCCTCGCTCACAATCCGGACGCCGCCTCACCCCAGATTCAGTTCCTTGAAGAAGTCATTGCCCTTGTCGTCGATGATGATGAAGGCCGGGAAATCCACCACCTCGATGCGCCAGATCGCTTCCATGCCGAGTTCGGGATATTCCACCACCTCGACCTTCTTGATGCAGTGCTCGGCGAGGTTTGCCGCGGCGCCGCCGATCGAGCCGAGATAGAAGCCGCCGTGCTTCTTGCAGGCCTCACGCACCGCGACCGCGCGGTTGCCCTTGGCGACCATCACCATCGATCCACCCGCCGCCTGGAACTGATCGACAAACGAATCCATGCGTCCCGCGGTGGTCGGGCCGAACGCGCCGGAGGCGTAGCCGTCCGGCGTCTTGGCGGGGCCGGCGTAATAGACCGGATGGTTCTTGAAATAATCCGGCAGCGGCTCGCCCTTCTCCAGCCGCTCGCGCAATTTGGCGTGGGCGGAATCGCGCGCGACGATCATGGTGCCGGTCATCGACACCCGCGTCTTGATCGGGTGCTTTGAAAGCGTCGCCAGAATATCCTTCATCGGCCGGTTGAGATCGATTTTTACCACCTCGCCGCCGAGCGCCTGCTCGACCGCCGGCAAATACTGCGCGGGGTTGTGCTCAAGCTCCTCGAGATAGACGCCGTCTTTCGTGATCTTGCCGAGCACTTGCCGGTCGGCCGAACAGGACACGCCGAGACCGATGGGCAGCGACGCGCCGTGGCGCGGCATCCGGATCACGCGCACGTCGTGGCAGAAGTATTTGCCGCCGAACTGCGCGCCGACGCCGAGCGACTGCGTCATCTTCAGGATCTCCTGCTCCATCTCCAGGTCGCGGAAGGCGTTGCCGTCGGCCGAACCGTGCGTGGGCAGCGCATCGAGATATCGCGCGGACGCCAGCTTCACCGTCTTCATGCAAAGCTCGGCCGAGGTGCCGCCGATCACGATCGCGAGGTGATAGGGCGGGCACGCCGCGGTGCCCAGCGTCAGCACCTTCTCCTTCAGGAACGCCAGCAGGCGGTCCTTGGTCAGCACCGACGGCGTCGCCTGGAACAGGAAACTCTTGTTGGCGGAACCGCCGCCCTTGGCCATGAACATGAACTTGTAGGCGTCATCGCCCTCGGCGTAGATCTCGCACTGCGCCGGCATGTTGTTGGCGGTGTTCTTTTCCTCATACATCGAGATCGGCGCCACCTGCGAGTAGCGCAGGTTACGGCGCAAATAGGCGTCGCGCGCGCCTTCCGAGAGCGCGGCCTCGTCGTCGCCGTCGGTGATCACGCGGGCGCCCTTCTTGCCCATGATGATCGCGGTGCCGGTGTCCTGGCACATCGGCAGCACGCCGCCGGCGGCGATGTTGGCGTTCTTGAGGAAATCGAACGCCACGAACTTGTCGTTGTCGCTGGCTTCCTTGTCCTCGAGGATGCTCGCCAGCTGCTTCAGATGGCCGGGCCGCAGATAGTGATTGATGTCACCGAAGGCGGCCTCGGACAGCGCCCGCAGCGCCTCGCGCGACACCACCAGCATGTCCTTACCGAGCACCTTCTCGACCCGCACGCCGTCCGCCGTGATCTTCTTGTAGGGCGTGGTGTCCGCGCCCAGCGGAAACAGCGGCGTGTGCTTGTAGGGCGGAACGGGCTTCTGGTCGGGAAAGGCGGTCGGGGCGTTCATGGGCTGGGCTCGCAGGGTTTTGGGGGCGGAAGCGTCCATGGGACACCCCGGCATTTGAACCGTTCTAAGCACTTTTGACACAAAAGGAAGGTTCCCGAATGGCTAGCAGCAATCGAAATCGAGAATGACGACTATTCCCACCGCAGTGTCGACCGAAACAGTGGCCGCCCCTCCCCCGGTCCCGACCGCAGCCAGCCTGTCCGGCCTCAGCATCGCCCTGATCATCATCGCGGTGCTCGAACTCCTCGACGGCATTTCGGTGGCATGGGGGATCTTTGGTGATCCTGAGATCGAGGTGCCAGCCATCAGTGGCGCTGCCAGCCTCATGCACCCGCTGCTGGCGCTGGCGGCCCTGGTATTCGCCGCCTTTGGGCGCGTGCGGCCTGCGATTGTCATGCTCGGCGCTGTCATTATCGTGACCTGGCTGAAATACATGCCAACCGTGCTGTCGTCAGGAATAGACGCGGTCGGCTTTGGCGCGATCTGGTCGCCTGCGCAGATCATCGCGTTTCCGCTCGTGGCTGTGTGCGCGATCTTCCTTGCCGCGCGCGACCGGCGGCTGCTCGTTGCCACCGCGCTGGTCAGCTTTCCCACCCTGTTCAACATCGCCGCCATCATCGCGATTGCCATCGGCCTCGCCATACGCGGGACCTGATGCACAACGCCGGCAAGCCAATGGGGACACCGATGACCACGGTCGAGATGCGCGCCGCTGCCCCGGCGGCCGGGATCGACGCTGCCACATCAGCGCCGCGCCGGATCGGCCTGCGCATCGCGCTGTCTGTGATCGCGCTGATGGAGCTCTACTGGGGCATGTCGAGCGCGCCGACGCTGCTGGACGATATGTCGAAAATCCCGGGTCACGGCATCGGCGCGGCCATCGTCAAGCTGCACCTGGCCGTCCATCCGGTGCTGGCGCTGTCGGCGCTGCTGTTCGCGGCGATCGGTTACGTGCGCCACGCGGTCATGGCGCTCGGCGCGGTCATGCTCATGACCTGGCTGAGCTACATGCCCTCGGTGATCAGGCACGGGCTCGCGTTCAACGGCCCTTACGCGGCGCTGGAAACATCCGTGCAAATCATCCTGTTCCCGCTGATGGCCGCCTTTGCCATCGCCTGTGCGGCACGCGACCAGCGGCTCGGGGCCGCCACGGCGCTGGTCAGCACGCCGACCCTGCTCAACCTGTTCACCACGATGGCGTTCTTTATCGCAATGACGATGCGCGGCTTCTGATTGACATTCGAATAGGCCTCTTGCAGGAAGCTGCCGCGCAAGCTTCAATGGGGCCCAGAGGGGCATTTACAAATGATATCACGACGACAGTTTCGCCGATCGGTCCTGGTCACGGCCGCGCTGGCGCTGGCGGCCTTCTCCGCCTCGCCGGCCCGCGCCGACCGCTGCGACGACGTCGCCAAGCAGCTCGCCGGCCAGATCGACGGGGTCAAGGTCAACTTCAAGGCGCGCAACATCGTCTATCTGACGCATCCCGCCACCAAGGAATTTTCGATCGGCTGCCGCGGCCAGAACTACTCGCTCGAGCTCTTTGCCAAGACCGACCGAAAATTCAAACCGGAATTCCTTGCACTGGTCGCCAACGCCGGCGCGCTCGTCTTCACCATTCCGAAGCCCGACGTCGTGACCGGCTCGACGCGCTGCATGAAGCGGATGGGCATCCTGCGCGGCGACAAGGTTTCGATGCGCTTCCGCCGACTCAACATGGAATGCACGCGGACCAAGACCGAGGCCTCGATTGCGGTCACACGCGGCAAGGACGAGTAGCCGCGGCCCTTCCGGAATCTGCTGCATTCTAATGAATTTTCGGGCGCCCCGTTCACCATCGGGCGGGATCGCCGGCCGGGATTCACACATCGTTCGCTTCAATGCCTCCAGTGTCGGAGGCAACGAAAAGGATGATGCCGATGGATATCTCTGCTGTGTCCGCGCCGGTGCTGATCAAGCCGCCTGAAGCCAGCGCGCCCAAAACTGATCTAAAGCTCACGGAAGTGAAGCCCGCCGACGTACAAAACGGCGCCGCCGCCGACGGCACGCGCCTGCCGAAGCCGACGCTGCTTGCCGCCCTGCCGCCCGGACAGGGAACGCGGGTCGACCAGCTCGCATAGAGGCTGCTCGCCCTTGGCCTTGTCGGGGCCAAACGCCGCAAGTTTGCCGAAAAATCGCGCGATCATGATGCCCCAGGCAATGGGGATACCGCATGATCGCGAAGCTGTTGCTGCAGAATACTTTCTTCGTCGTCGGGATGGGTACGCTGCTGTTTGCCTCCGCCGGCACGCTGCATTGGCCCGGCGCGTGGGCATGCCTTGCGACCTCGGCGGTGCTCGGCCCGGCCTGCGGCCTGTGGCTTGCGAAGACCGATCCTGCGCTGCTCGCCGAGCGGATGCGGCTGACGGCGCGCGAGGAACAGCCGGCCGCCGACAAGAAGTTCATGCTGGTGTTCGCCGCCACGGGGTTGATCTGGTTCGTCGCGATGGGACTGGACCGGCGCATGCAGGCCTCCGATGTCCCCCTGGTTCTGCAGATGCTGGGCCTTGCCATGTACCTGCTCTCGACCGGCTTCATCATGTGGGTGTTTCGCGAAAACTCGTTCGCGGCCCCCGTGATCAAGGTACAGACCGCGCGCGACCATCATGTGATCTCGACGGGTCCATACGCCTTCGTCCGTCATCCCATGTACAGCGGCATCATGCTGTTTTTCATCGGCGTGCCGCTGCTGCTGGGATCCTGGTGGGGCGTGGCGCTGGCGCCGCTGTTCGCCATCCTGTTCGCGGTACGCACCCGTATTGAGGAGCGCACGCTGATCGCGGGCCTGCCGGGCTATGCTGACTACGCCGCGCGCGTGCGCTATCGTCTGATTCCGGGAATCTGGTGAGGGACACATGCCTGAAAGCAAGACCTACACGGGCGGCTGCCATTGCGGCCAAGTTCGATTCGAATGCACCACCGACCTCGCAATGGTGACCGCCTGCAATTGTTCGATCTGCACCAAGAAGGGCCTGCATATCACGTTCCTGGAGCCGAAGAGCTTTCAGCTCCGCGCCGGCGAGGACAATTTGCGCGAATATCTCTTCAACAAGCACGCGATCCGCCACCAGCTCTGCATCGATTGCGGCGTCGAGGTTTTTGCGCGCGGCGCCAAACCTGACGGCAGCGAAGTGGTGGCGCTCAATGTGAGTTGCATCGACGGCGTCGAGCTATCGAAGCTCACGATGACGCCGTTCGATGGGCGGAGCAGGTGAAATGAAAGCGCTGCTGTCGCTGCGTCGACGGTGAGCTCCCTCGCCCCGTTCTTCACGGGGTCGAGACGAGCGAAGCTCGCTCTTAGAGGGTTGGGGTGAGGGACTCCATCCGCGAAAGCGGTGCAAGTTGATAGTCCGGTACCCCCTCACCCGGCGCTACGCGCCGACCTCTCCCCGCAAGCGGGGCGAGGTTGAGGAGCCCGCAGCGACCCGCCTCTCACACATCCAGCGCCTTGTAGCGCCGGAATATTCCGTCTTCGTTGAACTCGATCCGCCGCTCGCTGGCGAGATAGGCCTTGATGTTCGGCCGCGCGGCGACGCGGTCATGCAGTTCGACCAGGGCCGGAATGTTCTTTTCAAACGCTTTCATGCGCTTGGGAAAAGCGTAGCGCAGCCCCTCCACGATCTGGAACAGCGACAGGTCGACATAGGTCAGGCGCCGGCCGGTAACGTAGCCGCCGCCACCCGCGGCCAGCAACGCCTCGAAATAATCCAGATATTTCGGCACCCGTGATTTCCAGAATTCTTCCGTGCGCTTTTTGGCCGGCGCCTTCTGCTCCTCGTAATACAGCGACGGGCCGAGCGGATGATGGGTGTCATGAACTTCCAGCACGAAATCCGTAATGGTGAGCTGCAGCTGGTGCACCCACAGCCTTGCCGCTTCCGCCTTCGGCGCCAGCCCATGGCGCGCGCCGAGATAGAGCAGGATGTTGGCGGTCTGGCCGATCACGAGGTTTCCCGCTTTCAGGAACGGCGGAGCAAAAGGCGGCGTGCCCTTTGCAGTCTCCATCATCTTCATCATCGCGCTGGTGCCGTTGCCGGTTCGCGCCACGTCGGTATAGGCCGCGCCGGCTTCTTCCAGCGCAAGCCGGACGTATTCGCCGCGGCCCTGAATATGTGGCCAGTAATACAGTTGATAGCGCATCGACGGCATCTCCAAAGAGCCCTGCTCGCAGCCATAACACATCAGTCCGCATTTCGTTCGTCACAATGGGATCGGGCTTGTGCCCATCGCAGCACAATCGCGTTTCGTGGATTCTCCACAGGCGCGAATCTGTCCGGCGGCGGGAGGCCGTGTTAGGTTGCGGGTGCCGGATTCCTCACCACGACAGGAGCATGGGATGGCGGATAACAAGAAGAAGCGCGGCGGTGCCGATGCCGCGCTGATCGCAATGAGCGAAGCTTACGAAGTCGCCTACTGGTCGAAGAAATTGAAGATCACGCCCGCCCAGCTGAAAGCCGCCGTCAAGACAGTCGGCCACTCCGCCAGGAAAGTGGAAGCCTATATCGGGGAGCAGAAACACAAGGCCGCCGACCGCGCCCTGATCGCCATCACCCAGCCCCACGAAGTCCGCTACTGGTCGAAGAAGTTCAAGGTCACCCCGGCAAAGCTGAAGACTGCGGTGGCCGCCGTCGGGCATTCGTCGAAAAACGTCGGTGCCTATCTGGCCAAGAAGAAGACGACCAAGAAGGCCGTCAAAAAGGCAGCGAAAAAGAAGACCGCCAAAAAAAAGACCGCCAAGAGGACGTTAAAGAAGGCGTCAAAGAAAAAGGCCGCCTGAAAGGCGGCCTCAAAGCCGGGCATGGCTTCTTCGAGCAACAGCGCCGCGATCGTGGGCCCGTCGCCGACCAGGGCGACGGTGTCAGGCGATGGCGGCTTGCGTGAGGCTCAATATCCGCAGGTGGCGCAGCGCGGCGCGACCGGCGCGTAATAGGCACGGGCCGGCGCAACCATTTCAACGCGCTGCTGGACGGCGTATCGCGGGGCTGTCCGTTCATAGTGGACGCGGCCGGGCGAGACCATCACGGTCCGCGGCACCATCACAGTGCGATAGCGCGCCGGGGTGCGATAGGCGGTGACGCGGCCGGGCGAAACCATCACGGTTTCCCGCACGGTGCGGTACTCCGCCGGGACCACCTGCTGCACGTATTGCTGACCGCAGCAGGGCTGCGGCTGGTAGCAGGAATAACAGCCGGCGGAAGCGGCGGTCGGGATGGCGGCGACGGCGAGCGCGGTGGCGAAGGCGGCGGCAATAACGCGAGACATGATTATACCTGCTGGCTTGAAGAAAATTCGTGAAGTTGCACGCAACTTCGTCCGTTTGAATGATCTAGCCGAGCAACACCATGCGTCAACTTGAAAAGAATATTTACCTTGACGAACATCGCTAACAATTGCTGAACGGCGCGCCCTTCGCAGGCACCGGCCGAACTTCATCCAGCAAGCAGCCCCTCGGGGCCACCTGACTATTCGCTATTCACCGCGCACTGTGAGTTTTCATTGACTCACTTTGCCAGCCCGAGCGACTTCAGCGCCTTGCCGTTGTCCTCGTTGTCCGCATTCATAAACGCGGCGAACTTCGCCGAATCCAGATAGATCATGTCGAAGCCGCGCCTGTTCATGAATTCCTTGAACTCCGCGCTGTCCCAGATCTTCTTGATCGCGGTTTCGTATTGCGCGGCAATTTCCGTCGGCAGGCCCTTGGGCGCTGCAAAGCCGCGCCACACACCCTTGTGCCACTTGTGACCCGTCGCCTCCTCGGTGGTCGGCACATCAGGGAAATTCGGCGCGCGCTTCGGCGAGAAGAACACGAGGCTGCGGATACGCCCCGCCTTGAGCAGCGCCTCGGCTTCGGGCATCGAGCACGCGACGAAATCGACACCGCCGGCCGCGAGATCGGTCAATGCGGTCGCGGCGCCCGTGGATGGCACCCAACGGATCGAACCGGGCGAAACGCCGTCCGCCTGCATCAGGCCGGCGAGCGCGACATGCCAACTTCCTCCCTGCCCCGTACCCGAGGCCACGACCTTGTTCGGGTTCGCCTTGATATGCGCGAACAGTTCCTTGACGCTCTTGAAGGGCGAGTCCGCCTTCACGTGGATCGCGGCGGGATCCTGATTGACCAGCGCAAGCGGCGTATACTTCTCCCAGGTGAGATCCGTGAGTCCCACCCAATGCATCAAGTTGATCTCGAGCGTGATGAGACCGAACGTGTAGCCGTCCGGCGCGGCGGTGGCGATTGCCTGGTGGCCGACCACGCCCGACCCGCCCGTGCGGTTCACGACGTTCACCGGTTGCTTGAGATCACGTTCCAGCATGTGCGCAATCTGGCGCGCAACCGCGTCGGTGCCGCCGCCGGCGGCCCACGGCACGATCAGCGTGATCGGCCGCTCCGGGAAGGTCGCTTGGGCGTTTCCGGCGCCGAGCAGGCTGACGGCCGCAAGCGCCGCAAGCGCGAAATTTCTCACATGCCGAAGCATTCGCAAACCCTCCCGCTTTGTTTTTGATGCGCCGGGTGAGACACCGCGGCGCGCGCTTATGCGCTATCCGCCATTCGGACAATGGATCGCGAACATGTCAAGGGAAGCGCCGGCATTAACGCAAGGGGACTGACAGGCAAGTTGAAGGCATCGGTTCGGACGTGATTGAAGCACCCAAACGAGAGGGCCATTTTCATCCGGTGTAAGCGTCGTTCAGCCCCGCACGCTCGCATAGTCCCAGCCGATCCAGTCGCAGAGCGCGCGGCCCATCACGTCCTCCAGATCGGCGCCCTTCAGCCACGGCAGCTCCTCGGTGAACAACGTGACGCATTGCCGGTAGCTGCACGGCATCCGCGTGATGTCGGTGCCCCAGAACATCCGCTTCGGCCCGTAGGCATCGAAGATACGGTGCAGCCCGTCATGGATGTTGCGGAACGGATAGGGTTTTGTCGAATAATGCGGCGCGCCGGTCGCCTTGACCGCGACGTTCGGCAGCTGCGCCAGCGCGAGCAGCTCATCGAGATGGACGAACGCCTCGGCGTCCCGTCCGTGCCGGTTCAGGCCGCAATGATCAAGGACCATCCTCAGGCCGGGATGGCGTTCGGCGATCTCGCGAAATTTCGGCAGGAACAGTCCGCCCATCATCGCCAGCGGCAGCCCCTCCTGCTCGGCCGCGGGCCACAGCCAGTCGAGCGAGCCGTCGTAGAGCCATTTCTGGTGCGCTTCCAGCAGCAGCGGCCAGCGCAGCCCCATCATGCCGGGCTGCTTGCGCCAGCCGTGGATCAGCTTGCGGTTGTCAGGGTTTTCGAGCGGAAAATTGCCCATGATGGCAAAGCGGTCCGGATATTTCCGGGCCGCCTCGATCGCCAGCGCGTTGGAATCGGGATCCCAGCCGGTTGGCGGATGGATCAGCGCGGCATCCACCCCTGCCTCATCCATCTCCCGCAAAACTTCCTCGGCCGTGAACTTCGCGACCTTGCGATGCAGCCCCGACGTCGGCGTCACGGTTTGCGACCAGATGTGAACCTGCGCGTCGATGATCTTCATGATTTCTCATTCCGTCATTCCGGAAGGGTGCGTCAGCACCCTATCTCAGGTGCGCAATTGCGCACCGGGGAATCTCAGGATTCCCCGCTGTGCAATTGCACATCTGAGATTCGATGCTTCGCATCACCTCGGAATGACTTCGTCAGTTCGCCGCGAAGCAATACATCAGGCCGTCGCCGCCGGTGCTCTTCAGATCGTTCTGCGAACAGCCGCCGTCCGGTCCGCGCGACGGATGCGACGAATTCCAAGACTTCGAGGCGTCGTCGTCGCGCAGGCCGACACGGTCGATGTGCCCGACCATCGCCGCCCCCTGCGTGCTGCTCGTCCAGTTCTTGCAGGTGCGGTCCTCGCCGGCTGCAAAGGCCGTTCCGTCCGACTGTGAGCCCGTCAGCACGTCATGGCGGTTCGGCGTATCGCCGCGGCCGTTGATGACATCGCCCTTCTCGCTGAGCGCGGTTTGTTTGGTGAGACCGTTGCTGCCGTGCAGCTCGGCGACATCCTTGGCGACCACCGTGCCCTTGGAATTCTTCCAGGGTCCGTTGCCGATGCGGTCGCGCGCATTGACGGCGGGCTTGCCGTCGGCGGCCTGGGTCGAGAGATAGGCGCGCCAGGTTTTACCGCCCGCGCCGGCCGCCTGCGCCAGCGTCTGGCATTGATTATCGGCCCCGGCGAGGCCGCCGAGATTGCCGCCATTGCCGATGCCGTTGCTGGTCACGAAGAAGCTGGTGTCGGCCGATTGCGCCTGTGCCGGCGCTGCGGCCAGAACCGAGATCGCCGCGAGGGCGAAACCAGCCGGTGAGATCATCCTGGAACCAAGGTTCATCGAAGCCTCCCATTTTTTCTTGTTGGTACGCCGTCATCAACACGCCGCGGCAATCATTATTCCGGGGTCATATCAGCAAAGCAAAAGGCGCCGCGGAATGAACCGCGGCGCCTTGCATCTTGAGCGTTCAGCAGAGGATCAGTTGGTCTGCTGGATCGCCGAGAGTTCCCAGTGTCCGCCGGACTGCCGGGCAAAGGTCCAGACTTCCGTCGCTTCGATCGGGGTTTCGCTGCCCGAGACCAGGCGGTTGGTGCCGCGCTCCAGGGTCTTGTCGACCAGCGAGAAGCGCATCGCGACGCTCGCATAATCGGTTTGGCCTTCGCGCCAGGCTTCTGCAAGGTCGCCCTGCAGCAGTTTGACGTCCGAGGTCTTGTTGACGTCGTTGTTGGCCTTGTTCTGCTCGAGGTCCTTGGTGAAGTACGACACCATCTCGGGCGTCGCGAGCGTATGCAGTTTCGCGACGTCCTCGTTCGACCACGCGGCCTGGACTTCGCCAAGCAGCCGTTCGAACGCCTCGTAGTCAGAAGGTCCGATCTCGAGCGGCGCGGGGGCGCTCGATCCCAGACCAAAGCCCATTCCGGAGCCGAAGCCGGTTTGCGGCGGGGCTGAACCCGCGGCAGGTCCGGCACCGGAATTGGCATAAGCGTTTGCCGGCGTGTGGCGGCGCTGCCACCACGACATCGCCAGCTTGACCACGATCAGGATCAGGCCGATCTGCAGGACCAGGCCGATGATCGACGCAATCCCGCCAAGACCGCCGAGCAGCCCGCCACCGGACAGCATGCCGAACAAGCCGGCGCCGAGGAAGCCTGCGGCGAGACCGCCCATCATCATGCCCATACCGGGCCGGCTGAAGAAGCCGCCCTTGGCCGCGCCTGCGGCGGCTCCAGCGGCCGCCGGTGCGCCCGGCTGGCTGAAGGTACGGTTCATGGGCTGCGCCGCATTGGGCGCCGTGGTGGTGCTGGGCGGCGCCGAATAGGTCTTCGATCCCCGCGAACCGGAGCTGTTGCCGCCGCCCACCCGGGCGTCAGCCGCCGTGATGGCCATCGCGGCGGGAACCGCCAGCGACAGGACGATGGCGAAGGCCCGAACAATTCCGCGCGTTCGTTGCGAGAAATTCATATCTGTTTCCTCAATTCCCCGGCATGGGGAAGCAGCCCCTAAGATGGGCAGAGCTGCTTAAAAGTGAAGCCGTAAACGGGAACAAGCGCTGCGGCCCTCAGTCGCGGGGATGTGACGATTAGGCCGGTTGTGGGATTGAACCCGTTGGAATTCAGAAGTTTTCCGCGCTGACCTGGCGAGTCGGATGGGGATCGGCGGCGACGGGGCCAGGAACCGGTGCACGGATCGGCCCGAGGATGCTTAACGCCACCTCACCGACCGGCGATGGATGCGATGTTTCCTCGGCCACGAGGGCCTGATCCATGGTGTGGGCCCCAAGCTCGCACATGGCCTGGGTCGCGACATCGCCGCGGCGAACGCATTCCTTGGCCAGAAATTCGAATTGCGCCCGCGCCTGGCGCAGGGTCTCTTTCGACACGACCGCGCTGTTTTCGCCGGGCGCTGAATCCCGGGGCGCTGAATCCCGCTCTTGCGGTTGAACCGGAGGCGAGCCGCCTTGGGCTTCCGCGCGCGGGTCGGTGGCGGCAACGCCGAGCTGGCTGATCCGGTCAAAGGCCGACCGAAGCTCCTCCCGCTTGGCCTCAAGCGCCTCGATCCTCTGTTGCAGCTCCTCGTGTTCGTTCGCGGTCGCGACGCGGATCGTCGCAAGTTCATCCTCGCGTGCCCGCAGTCTGGATTGCCAATCGTCACGCTCACGATCAAAGGCAAGCCTGAACTCGGCCATCACGGCCTCGCTCTGCGACAGCTTTGCCGAGAGTTCGTCGCGCTCGCCCAGAAAGTCGCTGCGCTGCTGCTCGATTTGCTTGATGCTCGCCTGCAGGCTTGCCTTCAGCGCGACACGCTCCTGATCGAAGCCTGTACCAAGCTCGGCCAGGGCCGATTCATGCGCCTGCGATTTCGTCGCGGCCTCCTCCTGTGCCCCCTTCAAGGTTTCCTGCGCCAGCTTCAGCGTGTCGCCGAGTTCGAGCAACTCCGCCTCCCGCCCCTGCAGCGTCGTCTTGAGCGTATCGCGCTCGGTGATGATGAAACTGGAAAGCTTTACGTGCCGCTCGATGTCATGCCGAAGGCTTTCGCATTCGGTTTCCAGCTCCTCATTCTGGTGGCTCACGGTTTCGTACTTGTAGCGCCACAGCTGTTCCTCATCGAAGGCGCCGGAAACGCGCGCCATCAGGCCGTCGATCAGATCGGCCGCCCGCAGCAGATTTTCGGCGTTCTGCCCGTTGGACATCATGTCGGCGAAACGGCGCAGAAAATACGCTGTTTCCGCGGCGTCAGCCGCCTCAGGAACCGTGGCAGGATCGGTCATGCAACTTGCCTTCGTGAGCAGCGTCGGTGCCGTAAGCGGACACCTTAACCCCGTTCAGAACGGCAAATGTATGGTGGCTGTATGGTGGCGTGGGTTTTCCGGCCCAAAGGTGACAACAAGGGCCGCTCCCGCCTCGCAAACCCTGAAAACCGGACCGAAGACCGCAAGCGGTTACGACGCCGTCATGGTTTCCTTCACCTTGGCGACCAGTGCACTGAGCGCGAAGGGTTTGGCGAGGAAGGCGAACTGCTCGTTTTCCGGCAGGCTCTTGTCGAACGCCTCTTCGGCATAGCCGGAGACGAAGATGATCTTGAGGTTGGGATTGCGCTGCCGCATTTCCTTGAGCAGAGTTGGGCCGTCCATTTCCGGCATCACCACGTCGGAGACGACGAGGTCGACGGCGCCGTTCTTCTCTTCCAGCGCTTCCATCGCCTCGATGCCGTTGGCGGCCTCGATCACGCTGTAGCCGCGCGAACGAAGACCGCGCGCGTTGAGCGAGCGCAGGCCGTCCTCGTCTTCCACCAGCAGGATGGTGCCCTGCCCGGTGAGATCGGCCTGTGGCTTCGGCGGCTCCGCCACGGCTTCCTTTGCGGCGCCGTTGGTGACCTGAGGTTCGGGGGCGGCTTCCAGTTCGGGACGGTGCCGCGGCAGGAAGATGCGGAATGTGGTGCCCTCTCCCGCCGTCGAATCCACATAAACAAAACCGCCGGTCTGCTTGACGATGCCATAGACGGTCGACAGCCCGAGGCCGGTGCCCTTGCCGACCTCTTTGGTGGAGAAGAACGGCTCGAAAATCTTGTCGACGATCTCGGCGGGGATGCCGGTGCCGGTATCGGCGACGTCGATCCGGACGTAATCCGCAGCCGGCATGCCCTTGTAGGACAACAGCGCGGCTTCATCCGTCGTGACGTTGCTGGTCTTGACCGTCAGCTTGCCGCCATCGGCCATCGCGTCGCGGGCATTTACGGCGAGATTCACGATCACCTGTTCGAATTGCGAGACGTCGACCTTCACCGGCCAGAGATCGCGGCCGTGCACCAGGTCGAGCTTGACCTTCTCGCCGATCAGGCGGCGCAGCAGCATGGTGAGATCGCTCAATGCGTCGCCGAGGTCGAGCACCTGCGGCCGCAGGGTCTGGCGGCGCGAGAACGCTAGCAGCTGCCGCACCAGCGTCGCGGCGCGGGTGGCGTTCTGCTTGATCTGCATGATGTCCTGGAACGACGGGTCGGTCGGCTTGTGCGCGTTCAGCAGGAAATCGTTGGCCATCATGATGGCCGAGAGCACGTTGTTGAAATCGTGCGCGATGCCGCCGGCGAGCTGGCCGACCATGTCCATCTTCTGCGACTGGTTGATCTGGTTCTCGAGCGTGCGCCGCTCGGTGGTTTCCAGCATGTAGACGATGGCGGCTTCGGTTTCGCGCTCGTCCTCCTCGACCGCGGTGACGAAATATTGCGCCCAGCGCTCCTTGGCGCCGTCGAGCATGGCTTCGACCGGCGCGATGTCGCCCTGCCCTTCGGCGGCCTGGTTGATCGCCGCGATCAGCAGGCTGCGGTCGCGGGCGTTCACGCTGCGGAAGATCGACTTGTTGGCGGCACCATCCGCACTCAGGCTTTGCGCCAGCTTGGCGAAGCGGGCATTGGCGCGCACCACCGCGCCGGCGCGGTCCACGGTCGCGATCGCCATCGGGGTATGGTCGAAGAACCGCATGAAGCGCACTTCCGCGGCGCGTTCCGGGTCGGAATGCTCGTCGCGCGCGCGGCTGATCACCAGCGTCCGCGACGCGCCGGGCACGCCGTCGGCGCCGAACGCCAGCTTGTGATAGAGCCGCACCGGCATGGTCCTGCCGCTGCGCATGCGCAGGTCGATGTCGAGCACTTCGGTTTTGACTTCGCCCGGCACCGCCACGATCGAGGTCAGCAGCGACGCGCCGTCGCCCGATACGATATCGGTCAGCTTCAAGCCGCCCGATCCGATCTCGGCAAGGTCGTGATCGAGCCAGCCCGCCAGCGTCGCGTTGACATAGACGACCTCGCCTGAAGGACTGACCGAGAAGAAGCCGCAAGGCGCGTGATCGAGATACTCGATCGCGTGCTGCAATTCCTTGAAGACGTCCTCCTGGCGTTCGCGATCCCGCGTGATGTCGGCGATCGACCACACCGAATATTTCGCCTCGCGCTTGCTGGCGCCGAGCGGACGCACCCGCATCCGCAGCCAGCGGCCATGGGCGCCGTCGGTTCCTGCGATCCGGACTTCCTCCTGCTGCCGCTTGCCCTCGCGCGCCGCCTTGAGCAGGCGGAACACCGCCTCCGACACATCGGGATTGCCGATGAAGACGCGCTCGATCGGGCGCACCTCCTGGGCGGTCGCGGCCCCCGTCAGCGCCAGATAGGCGGCGTTGGAATAGACGACATGGCCACGCGAATCGGTGACTGCGAGCCCGTCATGGGCATGGTCGGCGATCCGCCCCATCACCGGATCGTCCGTAGAGCGGTCGGTGAAGCGGATGATTCCAGCGGCAAAGGCGAACAGGTTGAACAGGCCGACCATGGCCAGCAGCGCCAGCACGCCGAGGATATAGGGCTGGGCCTGGGCGCGGCCGATGGTCATCAGCACCACCGCGATCGCGACGATGCCGGCGGCCACCAGCAGCACCAGCACGATGCTGCCGCCACGCCGCGCCGGCTCATGGGCCGCGAAGGGCTCGGGGGACGGATGGCTGTCGGTTTCGGCGGTCATATCAGGGGACGCAAGCCCGTCGGCATGGGATGGCGCGCTGATCTGCGCGCCCTTGAGTGCCTGAATCGGACCGGCAAGCGCAAGTCCATCAGGCGGCTAATTGGCATCAATAGCGGTTTCAAGCGAAATGGGCACCGGTTCGAGTGAAGAAAACACGTAAAAAACTATCGTCCAAGGCCTTATCCAACGCATTTCAAGGCAATTTCCGACCCATCCGTCAGTTGCGCCGGCCGGCAGCGTCGCGCTTCAACCCCATGACGAAGCCGATGATTTCGGCAACCGCATGATAGTGCTCGACCGGGATTTCCTCGTCGACATCGACGGTCGCATAGAGCGCGCGCGCCAGCGGCACGTTCTCGACGATCGGAATGTCGTGTTTCTTGGCGATCTCCCTGATCTTGAACGCGATATTGTCGACGCCCTTGGCAACGCAGACCGGCGCCGACATGCCGCGGTCGTAGGACAGCGCCACCGAATAGTGGGTCGGGTTGGTGATGATCACGCTGGCCTTGGGCACATCGGTCATCATCCGCTTCTTCATGTTGGCCTGGCGCAACTGCCGGATCTTGGCCTTGATGTGGGGGTCGCCTTCGGACTGCTTGAACTCGTCCTTGATTTCCTGCAGCGACATCTTCTGCCGCTCGAACCACTGCCGGTACTGGAAGAAGTAATCCGCGATCGCCACGGCGGCCAGCATCGCCACCACCGCGCCCATCAGATGCAGCGTCAGACTGGTGGTGACGCCCATGATCGCCGTCGGGTCGAAGGCCAGAAACGACTCCAGCCGGTGGCGCTCCGGCCACAGCACCGCCATCATGACGGCGCCGAGCGCGACCAGTTTGAACACGCCCTTGAGGAAATTCGCCAGCGCCTGCTTGCCGAAGATGCGCTTGAAGCCGGCGCCCGGCGACACCTTGCTGAATTTGGGCGTGAGCGATTCCGACGACCACACCAGCCGGTGCTGGATCATGTTGCCGGCGATGGCCGCCAGCATCAGCATCAGCAGCGGCACGCCGATCGCCGCCAGCACGGCAATGCCGAGCGTATTGCCGAGTTGCAGCAGCGCCGAGCCGTCGGCGCGCAGCGTGCCGGCATTGGCGATCAAATTGCGCATCGGCATCAGGATGCCGCCGCCGATCGAGCCCGAGAAGGTCGACAAAACAAGCGTCGCGCCCGCGATCACGAACCAGGTGTTGACTTCCTGGCTCTTGGCAACGTCGCCCTTGGCATGCGCGTCGTCGAGACGCTTTTGCGTAGGGTCTTCTGTTTTATCGTCGCTATCGTCGGCCATCGCGGCGCCTTGGGTATTTTATTTGAGAGGTGTGAGCTCGTGCATGACGCCGGTGAAGTAGTTCAGATAGGTGCCCATCATCGCCGTGAGGACGGCGGCGAAGATCAGGAAGCCGATCAGGATCGAGAGCGGCACGCCGACGAAATAGACCTGCATCGCCGGCATCAGCCGCGCCAGAATGCCGAGCCCCATGTTGAAGACGATGCCGAACACCAGAAACGGCGCCGACAATTGCAGGCCGATCTTGAAGGCCGCGGTGAAAGCGCGGGTCGCAAGCGCCGCGACATCGCCGGTCGGCATCGTCTCGCCCGGCGAGAAGATCCGGTAGCTCTCGTTGAGCGCCGCGATCACCAGGTGATGGGTGTCGGTGGCGAACAACAGAGTCATGCCGAGGATGGTGAGGAAGTTGCCGATCAGAAGGCCCTGCTGGCCCTGGGTCGGATCGACGGCGGTGACGAATCCGAGGCCGAGTTGCTGGGCGATCACCGAGCCTGCGACCGCCAGCGCCGACAGCGTCACCCGCGCGGTGGCGCCGAGCACCACGCCGATGACGATCTCGTGCACCATCAGAACGCCCATCGCGCTCATCGAGGTCAGATCGACCTGATAGGCGGCGCGGTGCAGCGGCAGGATGATCAGCGTCAGCAACAGCGCGATCGCGAGCTTGATCCGGACCGGGATGTTGCTCTCGCCGAATCCCGGCAACAGCATCACCATCGCCCCCACGCGGGCGAACACCAGCATGAAAGTGGCGGCCAGGGCCGGCAGCATGGAGACATCGATGCGCATGGTCTACGCACAGTGCATCATCCGCCTATGATTCGCGACGATATCCGCATCATGTAGCCTTGCAGCGAATCCGCCATGAACGGCAACGCCAGCAATAACGTCACGAAGATCGCCAGGATCTTCGGCACGAAGATCAGCGTCTGCTCCTGGATCTGCGTCAGCGCCTGGAACAGCGACACCACGACGCCGACCACGAGGCCGACCACCATCAGGGGCGACGACACCACCACGATGGTCCAGATCGCATCGCGCGCCACGTCGAGGGTTTCAGCACCGGTCATTTTGATTCTCGCTCTTTCCGCAGCGTCATTCCGGGGCGCGAAGCGAACCCGGAATCTCGAGATCCCGGGTTCGATGCTGCGCATCGCCCCGGGATGACGTCCAAGAGGACGTCAAATCGGCATCTTCATGATGTCTTCGTAGGACTGGATCACCCGGTCGCGTACCGACACCAGCGTCGAGACCGCGACGTCGGTCTCGGCCACCGCGGTCACCACGTCCATGACGTTGGCCTTGCCCGAGGCCATCGCGATGGTCTGGGAGTCGGACTTCTTGCCGGCCTCCATCACGCTGCCGACGGCATCCTTGAGCAGCGCGCCGAAGGACGGACCGCCCGAAGTCTTCCCGCCCTTCTCGGCGCCGCCGGTCTCCATGATGCGCGAGAGCGCGGCGTAGGCGTTTGCTGCAACTGTCGGTGAAGCCATGGTCTATGATTCCTGTTTCAGGCCTTGAGGATGTCGAGCGTGCGTTGAATCATCCGGCGCGTGGCGCTGATGATGTTGAGGTTGGCCTCATAGGACCGCTGGGCTTCGCGCATGTCGGTCATTTCGACCAGCGGGTTGACGTTGGGATATTTGACGTTGCCGGCGGCGTCCGCCGCCGGGTTGCTCGGCTCGTACTTGACGCGGAACGCCGACTGGTCGGCGCGCACCTTGCCGAGCGTCACCACTTTGGCATCGATGGTGCGGTCCAGCGCCGAGGAGAAGGTCGGCACCTTGCGGCGATAGGGATCGCCGGCGGAAGTCGGCGCGGTGGAGTCCACGTTCGCGATGTTTTCCGAGATTACCCGCATCCGCCCGGCCTGCGCGCGCAGGCCCGAGGTCGCGATGCTCATCGAGCGGGCGAAGTCGCTGCCACCATCATCTGCCATGATCCGGTTCCCCTAAATGCGGCGCGTCAGCGCTTTCCGATCGCGGTCTTGAGAAGTCCGAGGCTGCGGGTGTAGAGCGAGGTGGCCGCCGCATAGTCCATCTGGTTGGCGGAGACCCGCATCATCTGATCTTCCAGATTGACGGCGTTGCCGGCGGGCCGGGTCAGGAACCCGCTCTTGCCGCCATCGCCGTCGAAGGTCTGCCCACCGCCGGACACGGCGATATGGCTCGCGCTGGTGCGCATCATCGCCATCGATCCGAAAGTTCCGCCGACGGTGGCGGCGGAGCCTTTTTTGTCGAATTTCGGTTCCACTAGGTCGCGCGGCTTGAAGTTCGGGGTATTGGCGTTGGAAATGTTTTCGGCGAGCACCCGCTGGCGTTCCTGATGCCACTGCATCTTGGTGCGCAGCGCCGACAGGATCGGAAGGTCGTTGATGGCCATCGCGAGCGGGTCCTCGTTAACCTCTGGCAGTCGCCGCGAGGTAGGCAGAATTTGCCCGGTGTATGGTTAACGGCTGGTTAAAATCCGCAGAAACAGGCCGTGGACAACGCGTTTGCGCCGGCGCCGGCGCCCAAAAGAGCGCATTTTCGCCACGAAACCTGCGTTAACCAGCAGCGGCCGACGCGGCCGGGGACGCTCAGAAGTCGTTTTGGATCAAGCGATTCTTGGTCTATTAATTAATGGGCGGCAGCGTTTGCCGTGGGGAATTAAGGAATTAGGGCTGATCTCGGGCGTGATTCGCCGGTCGACGGATCGCTTCGGAACATGAATATCGTTTCGGAACATGAATCCGGAAGAATCATGTTCAAGTTGGAAGATCAGATCCGCGCACGTCGAAGCAAGCATGTGAGAACGGCCTGAGGCCGGGGACTAGAGAATGCAGACAGCATATTTCATCTTCGCATTCATCGCCGTGCTGGCGCTGATCGGCGTTGCCGCATGGCTCGTGCGCCGCTTCGCCACCAACCGCCTCGGTGCCAACACCAATCGCGGCAGGATGCCGCGGCTGGCCGTGATCGACGCCGCCGCCGTGGACGGCCGCCGGCGCCTGGTGCTGGTCCGGCGCGACAATGTCGAACATCTCCTGATGATCGGCGGCCCCAGCGACATCGTGGTGGAACCCAATATCGTCCGTGCCATGCCGGGCCGTGACCAGATGGCGCCGCGGCCTGCGGTCACCGGCGAGCAGCCACCGCGGATCGCCCCGCTGCCGGATGCCGGCTGGAACGACGAGAGCGCCCGCGACCCGTTCGATCACGGCGAACCGCAAATGCCCGAGCCGCCGCCGCGCCCGGCACGCCCCGCCTTCGCCGACGAGCTCCGCCGCCCGGCGCCGCCGCCGATGGCCGAGCGCCGCACCGATCCGCTGGCAAGCTTTTCGCCGGAGCCGATGGGCGGCCGGCCGGAACCGCGTCCAGAGCCGGTCCCGCAGCGCCCGGCCCGCACCGAACCCATGATGCCGCGGCCGCAGCGCCAGATGGAGCCGCCGAAGGCGCCGCCGCCGGTCCGCGCGCCAGAGCGTGCCGCAGCACCGCCACCGCCACCCCCGCCGCCTGCGCCTCCGCCGCAATCCGCCGACCAGAATCTCGCCGAGATGGCGCAGCGGCTCGAAGCTGCCTTGCGCCGTCCCGCCGATGCCCCGATCGCGCCGCCGGTCGCGCCCGAGCCGCCGCCTGCCCGCCCCGCGCGCAGCGAGACGCCCGCCCCGCCCCCCGCGCCCGCGCCGCAGAAGACCGGGTTTGAGAACCTCGAAGACGAGATGGCCTCATTGCTGGGCCGCCCGAAGTCTCCTTCGTGAGATCGGCGAAAGCCCCGCGTAGAGTTTTATTTTTTGTCGCACTGATAGCCGCCGGATCGCTCGCCGATCCGGTGCTGGCGCAGGACATCAGCATCAATCTCGGCCAGGGCGGTGGCGGCGTCACCGAACGCGCGATCCAGCTGATCGCGCTGCTGACGATCCTCTCGATCGCGCCGTCGATCCTGATCATGATGACGTCGTTCACCCGGATCGTGGTGGTGCTGTCGCTGCTGCGCACCGCTTTGGGCACCGCGACCGCACCGCCGAACTCCGTGATCATCGCGCTCGCGATGTTCCTGACCGCGTTCGTGATGGGGCCGGTGCTGCAAAAATCCTATGACGACGGCATCAAGCCCTTGGTCGCCAACCAGATCGGCGTCGAGGACGCGCTGCAAAGGGCGTCCGTGCCGCTGCGCGGCTTCATGCTGAAGAACGTTCGCGAGAAGGACCTCAAGCTGTTCCTGGACATGTCGCGCGAGCCGCCGCCGGCGACGCCGGAAGAGATGTCGCTGCGGATTCTGGTGCCGGCCTTCATGATCTCCGAGCTGAAGCGCGCCTTCGAGATCGGCTTCTTGTTGTTCCTGCCCTTCCTGATCATCGATCTCGTGGTGGCGTCGGTTCTGATGTCGATGGGCATGATGATGCTGCCGCCGGTCGTGGTGTCACTCCCGTTCAAACTGATCTTCTTCGTGCTGGTCGACGGCTGGTCGCTGGTGGCGGGAAGCCTGGTGCAGAGTTACGGGACGTAGCTGATCTGATCCGAGCCGATGTCACGGGCGGTCGGATAAGCCGTCGCGCCGGCCTTCTCGACGACAGCCGTCGTGATCATGCTGATGCCATTGTCCGCGACCACGTCTTTGGTCCGCAATTCCACCGCGAAAAGCGCGGTGCCGATGACCGCGACCACGACAGCGATCGCGACCGGAACCAGCGCTCGGTGTGTATTCCTGGGATGCATAAAAATTAGTCCGTCTCTCGCGCTATTTGGCTGCTTGGAAAGCTACGATTTGGGATGGAAACGGTTTCAAACAAGGAGCTCACGGATGACAAGTGCGCGACTGGTAAATGCCGGCGATCTCGACGCGCTGCTTGCGCTGTTTGCCGAGTCCGATGTCAGCCGGAGTGCCGAACCAGAACGAGCTAGAATAATATGGGCGCAGATCCTCGCCCGCGAAGGAGTAATGATCTTTGTTTCGGACGAAAGCAGTAGAATCGTTTCAACCTGCATGCTCATCACCACGCCCAACCTGCTGCGCGGCGGCCGTCAGCACGGCATTCTCGAGAACGTCGCCACCCATCCCGACTTCCAGGGACGCGGCCACGGCCGCGCGGTGGTCGCGGCAGCGCTGGCCGAGGCGTGGAAGCAGGATTGCTATCAGGTATTGATGCAAAGCGGCCGCGCCGATCCGCGCGTGCACCGGTTCTACGAGGTCTGCGGCTTCGTGCCGGGACTTCGTACCGCCTACGCCGCGCGCAATCCTGCGAAATAGCAAAGGCGCGCAACGCCTCGCGGTCTACTCACTCCTTGAAATCATACTGCTTGCAGAGATGGTCGCCGATCTGCACCACCATCGCGACGCATTCGGGATAGCCCGGCTTGTCGATCGTCGCCTGTTCGGCACTTACGCGAAACTCCCAGGAGTCGCCGTCGCGGAGCACCGAGATCACCATTCCATCGGGACAATCGGAATGGACCTTCAACTCGGCTACTGCCATCGCGATGAGTTCGGCTTCGGTCTTGGCTGGCTTGCTCATGGCGATAGTTCCCCCGGTGGCGACCTTGATTTTGTGCGCGCAGGTTGCCGGTTCGGAAGCGGTCTGTCGAGGGGACGAGCAGGAGGCGCGATACCTTGCCGCGCCGGGGCGCTATTTCGGGATGTGCTTGGTGAATATCCTGACGACATAGCCCTTCACGGCCGGCGCTGCGTCGAACATATCGGAGGCGATGCGCTCGACGGCATCTCGCAGCGCCAGAAACTGCGCCTGTCTTGCCAGGCTATCGGTTCCCTTGACGCCTGCGAGCTCGTCCATGGCGGCGTCACTGATCTGGCATTCGATCGGCTCGTCCCCATTTTGCATGGTGAACTTGAACGCCAATCGTTCGTTGTCGTGTCCTACAATTCGGCCCCGGGTCAGCGGCATCGAACGACAAACTTCCATACGGCTTGATGTGTGGATTTCGCTTAACCGACGAAACGCCGGCGCGCAAACCCCGCCGGGGGTTGCCCGAACTACTATTTTGCCGCTCCGGCGGTTTTGTGTCCTGATATCGCGGGCAAGGACCCGGTGTGGACCGGCTCGCCCCTGGCCATTTCGGGCGAAATCGGCGCGCGCGCGGTGGCGTCGGGGAAGCGGACCTTCATTTCCCGGATAAAGCCATCGAGCGTGTCGACGCCTGCCGCCATCTTGGCAATCGCGGCAAATTCGGTGCTTGAGGCAGCGGCCGGCTTGCTGGCGAGATCAAACGCCATCCGGTCGGTATCGCCCAGCATCAGCGGCGCATATTTCTCGCGGAAGCGCGACAGTCCGATGACGTCCTCGGCGAGCGCATAGCCGACGACGGCGCGGATCACGTCGCCCTTCTCCACCGCGTTCAGCGGTTTGAAGTCGCGCCAGCGATCGGCATAATACAGTTCGATCTGCTCGGAAGCCTCGCGCCACTGCCGCGACGCCCAGTAGATATCGGAACGCAGGCGGATCGCCTCGCGTCCGGTGATGTTGGAGATGATGTCGAGCGCGAGATCATGGCGTCCGACGTCGCTTTGCGCGCGCCCCTCCAGCAACAGGCGCTGCTGGCGCAACTCACCCGAGAGATCGGCGATGCGCGTGGTGCGCAGCGCGGCGATCGCGCGGTCCGGCTTGCGGTTGGTCAGATAGACCATGGCAAGGCGCGCAGCCACCTGCGCGCGCGCGGCGCCTTCCAGCCGCTTATCGATCTGATACTGCAGCAGCTCGGCGGCCTGATCGAGCAGGTCGACCGCGACCAGGCGGTCCGCCAGACGACGGATCATCTCGTCGCCGCGGCGGCCGATCGGCGTCAGTTCGCGATATTCGTAGAACATGCCGAGCGCATCGATCGGCTTCATGTCCTCGCCCTTGGGGCTGAGAAAGAGCTGCGCGAACAGCGCGGACGCGGCGTCCTGGCCCTGCCGCGCCAGTTCGGAATTCGGCTGCAGCCGGGTCGCGGTCTTGGCCGCCGCGAGCGATTCCTCGTAGCGGCCCGCATCGGCATAAAGCTGCGACAATACCGCAAGGGTCTTCAACTCGATCGCGTCGCCACGCCAGATCGCCGACAGCGTTTCCAGTTCACGCAGCACCTCGGCTTGCCCGAGCTGGCCGCGCCGCTGGCGGAGCAAGACCTCCAGCAGCTTGGCTTCGGCAGCCGCAGGCCGATCGGGCGAATTGGCGGCGAACCGGTAGGCGTCGAGCGCGTCCTTGTCGTGGCCGAGCGCCTCGGCCAGCCGTCCGCGCAACACCGCGATCTCCGGCTTCATTTCCTTGGGCACGCCGACAACCTCGAGTTCGCTGCGGCGGCGCGAGGCTCCGGCATAGTCCTTCACCTCGAGCGACGCCCGCATCGCATCCGCGGTCACGATGCGCTGCATTTCCAGCGGCAGGGCCGCGATCGAGAACTCCGCGTTCTTGAACTTCTCGCGCGCGTCAGCCCACTTGCCCTGGCGTGAAAAGGCGAGCGCCTTCCACAATTGGGAATCATAGCCATTGCCGATCACCGAACTGGCCAGGCCCTTCAGTCCCCGCTCGGGATGGCCGATCAGGATGCTGGCGACCGCATTGACCATGACGACGGCAGCGTCTTCGCTTCCAGCCTTGGATTCGGAGAGAATGAGGTTGGTCACTCCCCTCGCTTCCTGAAACATCCCCCGCGCCATGTAGAAATTGGCAAGGTCGAGCCGGGCTTGCGCCAGCCCGTCATCGCCGGCCGCGGCGACCGCCTTGATCAGCGCATCGAGCCGACCCAGAAAATTCTCCTCGCGGTTCTTGCGCCATTCCTTGGCGTCAAACAACGGCCGCACCGCCGCGGTGGCGCGTTCGGCAGAGACGTCGGCCGACGAAAGCGTCAGCCCGCCCGGTCGGCCGAGCATCACCTTGTCGGATCCGACCTCGGCGGTGATGTCGTCTGAATTTGGATGAACGACGACGCCGTGGACGGATTCCAGCAGCGACAGCTCGACGAAGTCCTGCCGCTTGATGAAGCCGCGGGTCGGCGGCGGCGCGGTGACCACCAGCAGCGTGTCGCCGGCGTCGGGGTCGACCAGCCGATGCATGAGACCGGGGTTCGCCAGCGGCACGGTGACGTTGGCCAGCGCCGGATCGGTGATGTTGCGCAACACCTGCAGCGGCAATGGTGGCGCCTGCACACGATCGGCAAATGTCAGCGTCCAGACCATGCCGTTGGCGCGGCCGTCGCTTTCAAGCGACGGCATCTGCGGCCGGTTGAGACGAATGCGGATGGCCTGGCCTTTTTCCAGCGGCAGCCGGCTGACGTCGCCGATGATTGCGCCGCCCTTGGCGCGGATCTGCTCGACATCGATCGGCCCGGTCTGGTCGAACACCAGCCACACCGTGTCGGCGCGGCGGAACATGGCCGCCGGCGTCGGCGCGGCAAAAGAAAACATCACGCGCAGGCCGTCGCTGTCGCGCCTCGCCTCGACGGAAGCCACCGCTGGTTCGGCTTTCTTCGGCGCCTCAACGGCTGCAGCGGCCTTCTTCGGCGCTGCAGGTTTTGGCGTCTCGATCGCGGCGGCGGGCTTTGCTTCCGAAGGCGCTACTGCTTTCGGCGTCTCCACCGGCGTCATCTTCTCAGCCGCAAGCTCCGGCTTCTGCGGCACAGAAGGCAACTTTTCCACCACCGGTGCGGGCACGGCAGCCTGCGGCGCCGGCTTCTCCGCGACGAGCGCGGGCTGCTCGACGACCGGCACAATCTTCTCGGAAGCGCGCGGCGCTGTCTCAGACGCGCGCTGCGCTGTCTCTGGAGCTGGCGTCGCTTTTTCAATTGCGGGCGGCGCCTGCTGCGGTTCGCCGGGCTTGATCTCGATTTTGGCCTGCTCGGCGATCGCCTCCGACGTCACCGGCGGCAGCTGCGGGGGGTGCTGCGGCGGGATCGAGTCGCTGAGCGGCTTGCTCTGAGCGCCCGCTTGGGCAGCGGCGATCTGCGCCACTATTCCCGACCTCGCCGTCGGGCCATGCACGACAGCCGGGGGCGCGGCGACCGGGGCTTGCGCCTGCTCCGCCGCCGGCTTGTCGACCTGCTGGAAGGCGACGTCGATGACGTAGTTCTTCTCTTCGCGGAAGGAATGCACGTCGACTTCGCCGATCAACACGATATCGACCGCGGAGGAATCGCCATCGGTCCGCTGCGTGATCGAGGCGATATTCGGCGGCGCCGCCACCTTGGCATCGGCCAGATCGAACGCCAGCACGCCGTTGAACTGCAGCGTCAGCTTCTGCTCGTTCAGCACCGAAGAAACGTTGACCCCGTTGGGCATTTCAAAGACGAAGCGCACAAAGGTCGGCTGCACCGAGGCGCGGACGCGCACCGGCGGCTTCTTCTTGGTCGCGGCAACCGCAAGCTGGGCGCGCAGCGCGCGTTCGGCGGCGCGGGCCCGCGCAGCCAGTTCGCGAATGACGTCGGCCGGCAGCGTGGGCGGCGGGCCGGTCCAGCTGTCGGGGAGGAAGTCGACGAAGATCCGCTCGCCGGCCGTCATGGTGTTGATCGTCGCCCGCCGCGCCAGCGACAACCGGATCGCCGAACCATCAGGGTCGCGCCGCGCCGAGCCGACATAATCGGGCACGGCGTCGCTCAGCTTGTCGACGGGAATGTCCACCGGACGCTTGAAGCGGATCACGATGATGGAGCCGGCGGTGATGACGTCGGACTCGACGTCCTCAGCAAGCTTCAGCACAAGCCGCGCGTAGCCGCCGGACGCCGTGAACGTCGCGTCGCCCTTGACGAGGTCCTGCGCCCGGCAAGGCGAGGCCGCCGTCAGGCCGGACAGCAACAGCAGGATAGCAAGTGGCGAGCGGAGACCAAGAGATCGGTTAAGGGTGACATCAAGGCAGCGCCGGGCCATCCGCGCCAATGCGCGGCCTTGCGACCCAATTCCAGCGGCAGCCCTTTGCCCCATCCAGGATGTCTCTTGGCCTCAACGATTGCAGCAACGAGGCGCCCTCGCCTTCGCGGCTGAATCTTGAATTGGCCGGCTTAAGGTATTGTTAAATATCCCCGTCAATTGGGCTTTTGCGACAGCATCTTGCCTTCAATTTTCGGCAATTCGGCCGTCGAGGCGGATTTGTCGGAGCCGGCGCGACGCGCCAGTTCCACGGTCAGCCGCTCGGCCGCCTCCGGCTGCATCAGGCCGAGAATGTCGGACATCTTGCGCGGCGCGATCTGGGAGGCGATCTCGTAGAGAACGGACATTTCGAGCCGGTCGAACACCTTGGCGGCGTCCTTTGGCTTCATGCCCTCATACATCGTGATGATGCCCTTGAAGCGCGCGGCATCGGTTTCGGCCTTTTGCCCCGTCGCGGTCGTGATCCGCGCCTCGGTGGCCTTCGCCTCCTCGACCCGCCCCTCGATGCGCTTCTCGGCCGATTTCAGCAGGCTCTCGCGGATCTCGATCTCGCGCGCGCGCTGCTCCAGTTCCTGCCGCCGCGCCTGCAGCCGCTCGAGAATGGCGCGTTCCGACGGCGATACCGACTGCTGGTTGGGTTCGGGAAAGATCACCGTGCCGCTTTGTTGCGGCGGTGGATCAGCGGCAGCGGGAGCTGCCGGCTTCGGCGCCTCCTCCTTGGGCTTGGGCACCGACCCCGTGATGTCGTCGGGTTCAGCCTTGGAGGCGATTTTGGAGGCGACCTTGGAGCCGCCGCCCGGAAAGTTGAACGTATCCTGCGCCCACGACTTTTTGGTCGGCTGCGGCTGATAGTCGAATACGTATCCCCCGTCGATGACGAGGCCGGCCACCTTCAGCACCGCAAGGCCGAAGACGGCGACCAGCACCACCGGAATGACACGTATGTCGCGAAACGATTTCATGCAGCGAGGCCACTAGCCCTTCGGCGTTCCGAGAATGCTTCCGCAGCGGCGGCGACGGCTCTCGCGGTCGAAACCTTGGGAGCGGCGGGGGCTTCGGGCTCCGACGTCAGCGGCCGTGCTGCAATGGCGATCTTGGAGAGGCGGCGGATGATGCCGTCGCCCTCGGCCAGCATGCCCTTCAGCTGCGTCGACATCTGGGAGGCCGCGTTCAGCTGGCTGCCGAGGTGCTCGTTGACGTCGCGAACGGTGTGCTTGAGGCCGCCGATCGCGCGCTCGGCGATTTCGGTGGCCGTGATCAGTTCGCCGATCGTGGCCTTGAGCGAATGCTCGTCCGCCTTCAGCCGCTTCAGGCGAGAGTTGAGCAGGACGCAGTAGCCGATCGTCACCAGCAGCAGCACCGCCACCAGACTCTCGATTACGATTCCGAGGGAATGACTCATTGTGCCTCCATCAACTTGGTTTGCTCGTCGGCCTTCTCGAACATCGCGAAGGTGGTATTGGGTTTGCGCAACTGCTTGGTGACGCGGATGGCGACGCGGTCGCCGACCCGGCCCATGCGGCCTTCGGTCAGCACGACGTTGCCGCAGCGGACCGACACCAGCGCGTCCTTTTTCATTTCCAGCGGCAGCGTGTCGCCGACCTTCAGCTTCATCAGCTGCTTGAGCGGCACGTTGGCTTCATACAGCACGGCGTCGACGGCGATCTCGGCTTGCGCCACTTCAGTCGCGAAGTGGCCTTCCCAGATCGGGTCGCGGCCGAACTTTTCGCCCATGAACATCTGCAACAGCACCGGCCGGATCGGCTCGATGGTCGCATAGGGCAGCAGCAGTTCGATATTGCCGCCGCGGTCTTCCATGTCGATGCGTAGCCGCACCAGGATCGCGGCGTTGGCAGGCCGCGAGATCGCGGCGAAGCGCGGATTGGTTTCCAGCCGGTCGATCGAGAAGGTCACCGGCGACAGCGGCCGGAACGCCTGCTCGGCGTCGGCCAGCACGACCTCGACCAGCCGCTTGACCAGATTGGTTTCGATCGTCGTGTAGGGGCGGCCTTCGATGCGCAATGAAGTCTGGCCGCGGCGGCCGCCGAGCAGCACGTCGATGATCGAATAGATCAGGCTTGAATCGACAGTCGCGAGGCCGAAGTTTTCCCACTCCTCGGCCTTGAACACGCTGAGCACGGCGGGCAGCGGAATCGAATTCATGTAGTCGCCGAACCGCACCGAGGTGATGCGGTCGAGCGAGACTTCGACGTTGTCGGAGGTGAAGTTGCGCAGGCTCGTGGTCATCAGCCGCACGAGGCGGTCGAACACGATTTCGAGCATCGGCAGACGCTCGTAGGACACCATCGCGGAATCGATGATGGCGCGGATGCCGGAATTGTCGTCGAGATTGACGTCGCCGACGGTGAAGCCGAGCAGATTGTCGATTTCTTCCTGCGACAGGACCCGCTCGCCGCCGGCCTTGTTGCCGAAATCGCGGCTGCCGTCCTCGACCATCGCGGCCCATTGCAGGGCCATACTCTCCGAGAGTTCATTGGCCGCAGCTTCTTCCGCCGCCGCCGCCGGATCCTCGGAATCGAGCGAGGCCTCCCATTGGGCGGCAATTGCGTCCTGGTCGAGGTCTTTACCGTTGGCCATGATTATGAGATCTGCTCTGTCACTGGACCAGGATTTCCTTGAACAGCACCGCG
The DNA here is from genome assembly GCF_018130165.1 of Bradyrhizobium sp. JYMT SZCCT0180. Taxonomy (GTDB): domain Bacteria; phylum Pseudomonadota; class Alphaproteobacteria; order Rhizobiales; family Xanthobacteraceae; genus Bradyrhizobium. The sequence goes on from NZ_JAFCLZ010000011.1 coordinate 47,691, forward strand.
CTCACCTGCTGCGGCGCCAGCGCGATATTGACGCGCTTGGTCAGCTCCTCCTTGAGGCGAAACAATCCGGCCGAGCCGTTGATGTCGCTGGGGCGCAGTTCGCGCAGATAGGTCTGGAACAGATCGGTGACGCGCGGCAGCGTCGGCTTGATCGCCTCGAGCTGCTTCTCTTCCTTGACCTCGAGCACGACCTTGACCTTGAGATATTGCACGCGCTCGCCGGGGGCGCCGACCAGATTGACCATCATGTCCGGCACTTCGACAAAGGACGGCGGCTTCGGCGGCGGCGCCTCGGCGTGCTTCTCCTCGCCGTGGCCGCGCATCAGGAAGAACCAGCCCGCGCCGGCGCCAAGGATGGCGACGAACCCGACTGCTGCAATGATCAGCTTGAGCTTGCCCTTTTTTGCCGGGGCCGCTTCCGCGCCTTCGGCTGCGCCGCCCTCTGCCTCGTTGTCCGCCATTGCCCCGCCCGATCCAATTGGGAACGAACACGGTTGCCACCAGCCGGGCCGCAACGAGGCCCCAGACGCGATACAAAAGCCGCCAGCGCACACGCGCTCTCTTGAATGCAACGGTAGGGTAATAATGGTTAACGGAACCTTTCCACTGACCCTCAACTAGGAAAAAGTTGCCGGGCAAACATGGTCAACAAGACCTTTCTGCCGTCCGTAATCACCCCGGCAAAACGCCTAACCCCTTTAAAAACCGTCGTTTTCCAAACTGGCACGGCTTTCGCTGAGTAATCGGCGGACCACGGGCTTGGGAGAGCCTGGGCGGTTCGAGAGATCGGCGGGCAGCTTGGGAGAGCAGCACGCGGGTCGATGAAGGGGAGAACCACCGATGGAGAATACGCTTCTCGTCGGACTATCGCGGCAGATGGTGCTGGAACGGCAGATGGATGTCGTCGCCAACAACGTCGCCAACGTCAACACCAACGGCTTCAAGGCCGACCGGTCGTTGTTCGAGCAATTTCTGCGCTCGCCCGCGCATGAAGACAATTTCCAGCGCCCCGACCGCCAGGTCGCGTTCGTGCAGGACCGCGGCACCTTCAAGGATTTCGCGACCGGTGCCAGCGAAATGACCAAGAACCCGCTCGACGTCGCGATCGACGGCAAGGGTTTCCTGGTCGTGCAGACCCCTGCCGGCGAGCGCTACACCCGCGACGGCAATCTGCAGATCAACAATCAGGGCCAACTCGTCACCCAGAGCGGCTATCCCGTGATGGGAGGCTCCGGCCCGATCGTGTTCCAGCAGACCGACAAGCAGATCACCATCGCGCCCGACGGCAATGTTACCGTCCTTGAGGGCTCCAACCGCATCGATTCAGTACGCGGCAAGCTGCGCATCGTTTCCTTCGCGGACGCGCAGAAGCTCGTCAAGGATGGCGGCAATTTGTACTCCGCCGGCCAGGGCGTCGCTCCCCAGCCAGACACCACCTCGCGGGTCAACCAGGGTTACGTCGAGAAATCGAACGTCAATTCGGTGACCGAGATGAGCCGCATGATCGAGATCACGCGCGCCTACACACAGATTTCGGCCCTGCTGCAGCAGCAGAGCGATCTGCACAAATCCGCAATCGAGAAACTCGCCGAAGTTCCGGCATAACCTGAAAGTTTTGATCGATGCGCGCACTCTACACAGCCTCGACCGGCATGGCGGCACAGGAACTCAACGTTCAGGTGATCTCCAACAACATCGCGAACATGCGCACCACCGGCTACAAGAAGCAGCGCGCCGCGTTCCAGGACCTGATCTACGATCACGTGCGCCGGGTCGGCGCGCAGGCCTCCGATCAGGGCACCATCCTCCCCGTCGGCGTCGACATCGGCGGTGGCGTCAAGACCGTCGGCACGCCGCGCCTGATGAGCCAGGGCACGCTGCTGCCGACCGGCAACGAGCTCGACATCGCGGTCCGCGGCGAAGGCTTCTTCAAGATCCAGATGCCTGACGGCACCTACACCTATACCCGCGACGGCTCGTTCCAGATGGACGCGCAGGGCCGCGTCGTGACCTCGCAGGGCAATCCGGTGCAGCCGACCATCACGATTCCGCAGAGCGCGTCCGGCCTCACCATCAACGCGCAGGGCCAGGTGTCGGTATTGCTGCCGGGTTCGACCACGCCGTCGACCGTCGGCCAGATCGGCCTGACCCGCTTCATCAACAAGGCCGGCCTCAACCCGATCGGCGACAATCTGTTCACGGACACGCCGGCCTCAGGCCCGCCGCAGGACGGCATCGCCAACACCGACGGTTTCGGCGACATGCAGCAGTCCAACCTCGAACAGGCCAACGTCGAGGTCGTCACCGAAATCTCCGACCTGATCGCCGCCCAGCGCGCCTACGAGATGAACGCCAAGGTGATCAGCGCCGCCGACCAGATGCTGCAGTCCACCTCCAACATGTTCCGCTGAGGAATTGTCATGATCGCCCGCGCGCTCCTCCTTGCCACTGCGTTCATCGCCGCCTCCGCGGCGACGGCGGCCGCGCAGACCCGCGGCGACATCATCGCCGCACCCGCGCTGCGCGCCAGCGTGACGGTCACGGGCGACCTGGTGCGGATCGGCGACCTCATCGACAACGCCGGCAGCGCTGCGCAGATCGCGATCTACCGCGCGCCGGATTTGGGCACCACCGGTTCGCTTCCTGTCGCGCAAGTGCTCAATACGCTGCGGTCGCATCACGTGATCGGCGTCGACACCCGGGACCTGAAGGAAATTTCGGTGACGCGGCTGGCCCGCACGCTCGAGGGCAAGGACATCGAGCAGCAGATCGCGCGCGCGCTGGAGCGCAAGAACGGCCTCGGCGAGGCAGCCAATCTCTCTTTGACCTTCGACCGCGATCCCGGCGATGTCAGGCTGGATGCTTCCAACAGCGGCGGCCTGCAGGCCGCCATCGTGCGCTTCGACCCGCGCAACGGCCGCTTCGACGTCACCTTCGAAATATCCAACGACAGCGGCACGGCGCCGATCAAGCTGCGCTTCACCGGCACGGCGATCGAGACCGTCGAGGCCGCGGTGCTGGCGCGCGCAATCGAGCGCAACGAAGTTTTGAAAGCCTCCGACGTCGTGGTCGAGCGCCGCCCCAAGGCCGAAGTCGGCGCCGATGCCGCGACGCGCGACCGCGCGGTCGGAATGCAGGCGCGCCGCCAGCTGCGCGCCGGCCAGGCCGTCCGGGTTGCCGATCTCGCCAAGCCGGACCTCGTGCAGCGCGACCAGAACGTCACGCTGATCTACGATTCCCCCGGCCTTTACCTCACCGTGCGCGGCAAGGCGCTCGAGAACGGCACCGAAGGCGACGTCGTTAACGTCATGAACTTGCAATCCAAGCGCACGGTGTCCGGCACCGTGACCGGCCGCGGCCAGGTCTCGATCACGGTCGCCGCGTCCCGTCCCGCGCCTGCCGCCGCCGATACCACCTCTTCGCTCGGCAGCACCGGACAAGCCGCTCCCGTCGCCGTCGCCAAACTCAGTTCGTCAGTCGCTCCAAAAGCCGAGTAATGTAAATGTCAGTCACCCGTATCAACCGCTTCATTCTCACCGGCGCCCTACTGGCCGTGGCAGCGTTCGCAAGCGGTTGTTCCTCGATCGACCGTCTCTCCCAGATCGGTGAAAAGCCGAAGCTGACCGAGATCGAGAATCCGACGACGCAGCCCGGCTACAAGCCGGTGCAGATGCCGATGCCCAAGCCCGAGCAGGCCTCCTACAACGCCAACTCGCTGTGGCGGAACGGCTCCCGCGCCTTCTTCCGCGACCAGCGCGCCGCGCGCGTCGGCGACATCATGACGGTGACCGTCAACATCACCGACAAGGCCAACATCGCCAACCAGACCCAGCGCAGCCGCTCCAGCAAGGAAGACTCCGGCGTTACCGACTTCCTCGGATCGCAGACGATCACCCAAGCCAACAAGATCCTGCCGGGCAAGATCCTGACCGCGGACTCGACCGCCTCCACCGACGGCAGAGGTTCGGTCAACCGCCAGGAAGCGTTGCAGACCAACGTCGCCGCCGTGGTGACGCAGGTGCTGCCGAACGGCAACCTCGTGGTCGAGGGCAAGCAGGAGATCCGCGTCAACTTCGAAATCCGCGAGTTGATCGTCGCCGGCATCGTGCGGCCGGAAGACATCCAGAGCGACAACACCATCGATTCCTCGAAGATCGCGCAGGCCCGCATCGCCTATGGCGGCCGCGGCCAGATCACCGACGTGCAGCAACCCCGCTATGGCCAGCAGGTAATGGACGTGCTGCTGCCGTTCTAATTCGTAATCCCGAGCTCCCACACCTCGTTGCGAACCTAGGCGCGACGATGTGTTCTAACGCGGCCCTTGTCAGCTCCCCTGACGAGGGCCGCGGTCGTTTTGGCGACATGGCGGGCCGCATGGTTCGAGACGCGCGGCGTTGCCGCGCTCCTCACCATGAGGGTCTAAGACCTTGCTCTAAGGAAGACCTCATCCTGAGGAGCATCGCGCAGCGATGCGTCTCGAAGGATAGAGCCACCGAACTGGAAGCGTATCAGGCCGACTTGCGCACACGTCGCTTGCGGACCGGCTGCGGCGTCTCGCTCTCGCGCAGGTCCTGCGCGTCGGCGAATGCGGCCAGCACTCTATCGGCCGACACCACGCGGTTGCGGCCGGAATATTTTGCGGCGTAGAGCGCCTGGTCGGCCTGCCCCAGCAGCCAATCCGCCCGCGTATCCTCGCTCGGCACCAGCGTCGCGATGCCGATGCTCAGCGTCACGAACGGCGGCACGCCGGGCGCGCCGTGCGGCAGCCGGACCCGCGCCAGCGCGTCGCGCAGACGCTCGGCGAGTTTTCGCGCGCCGGCGGAATCGGTTTCGGGCATGATGATGGCGAACTCCTCTCCGCCATAGCGCGCCGAAAGATCGGCCGGACGAAACGCGTTCTTGCCGATCGCGTCCGCCACCGCGCGCAGACACTCGTCGCCTTTTTGATGGCCGTGCATATCATTGTAGAGCTTGAAATGGTCGACGTCGCAGAGCAGCAGCGACAGCGGCTTCTTGGTTCGTTGCGCGCGCGCCCATTCCATCGCCAGCGTCTGGTCGAACGAACGGCGGTTGGCAAGACCGGTCAGGCCGTCGCTCGCCGCCAGCGTCTGCAACGCCAGCTCCGCACGCTTCTGATCGGTCATGTCGCGCAGGGTCTCGACGACGGCGATCAACTTGCCGTCCTCGTCGTGGATCGGGCCGGCGTCGATGGCGAGATACAATTGATTGCCGAGCTTCGGCATCACGCACCAGTTTTCGGCGGAGAAGCCGACGCCGTCATCGGGGATCGTGTGTTCGGGATAGAGCTGGCTCAATTTGTCGGGCCGTCCGAGCGCGACCAGATCGGCCAGGCAATAACGCTGCTGCTGATAGAACGCGCGCCAATGGCCTGATGTGCCGATGACGTCGGCCGCGACGACGCCGGTCAAACGCTCACAGGCCCGGTTCCAGATCACGACGCGCCGTTTTGGATTGAGCACGAAGGTCGGGACCACCAAATGCTGCATCAGCCGCACGGCATAGCCCTGTGCGACGTCTGCACTTGCTTTGGCTCCGGTCTTCAAGTCCTCAACCCTCGGATCGACAACGCTGGAGGCTATGGGTATTAGGCCAGCGATGAATGGAAGCCCGGTTAGGAATCCCAGTTAGTGCCGGGTTAAAAGGGCCATGATTTCCCGGTGCAGTGCGGCAGATTGCCGTGTTTTTCCGGCAAAAAGTTCCATCGAAACGACAAAGAGTCCCACCAGAGTGCGATTCGAACTGATATTCCTTCTGTGCCTGACCGGGCCAACTTTCCTGAACCGGACATGACGATGCGCTTCTGCTGGCCGTTCCTTGTTGGCGTTCTCTGTGCGGCAACGCCGTCGCTCACCGCGGGCGCGGTGGAACGCGTGGAGCCCGACATCGACATGTACGCGCACATCTCGGGCAAGTGCACGAAGCTAAAAATCGCCGGCAGCGATTTCGGCTGCAAGGCCGTGGCCTATTTCCATGGCCAGCAAGGCCGCGCGCATTTCACGATCGTGCTCGACGATCCCCGCGACGACAGCCACATCGTTTCATTTTCAGGTGAAACCGGCCGCCGCGAGCAGGACAACGTCTATGAACTGCAGGTCGACCGGATGCTGCTGAATTCCAAGGACAGGCCGAAGGTCGACGGCCTGCCGGTGCCGCTGGTTGAATCATCGACCGGCACATGCCGTCAGGTGGGGATCATCGCGACGAGGCAGGTCTCCAGCATCTCCTGTGCGGCGACCGCCAGGGACGGCCGGAAGTACGAGCTGCAATTCGAGTCCGACGGCGAGCCGGTGACGCTGCGCCGGATCAGGCAATCCTCCCTCACCGAGGAGAAGGCGAACGCCAAGAAAGCCGAGCAACTGGAATGCCGGCGCAAGGCCCATCTCGCCAAGGTGCTGCCGCGCGACTGGACCGCTTTTGTCATCCGGTGCCTGGCCGATGACGACCAGAAGCCGGCAACGGCGGAGCAGCAGTAAGACTGGCGGTGGCGCTGATCCGGTGGATCGTTACTTCGCCGTTAACCCTTCGTTAACCAAGCCGTCTCATCCTCGAAAGTCCAGGAGAGGATCCAAGGGATTGACCAGGTCGGTCACCTGGCCGGCGCGCGCAGGCGCTCCCTCTCCTGCCCACTCGTATTGATCACGGCTGCAAACATGATCGCTGAAAGCAATAGCAACATCGCCTGGCACCGGGTTCAGCTCAAGAAGAACCGCGAGGCCGTCAAGGCACTGGAAATCGCTCGCTTCCGGGTTGGCGAAATGACCGGAGCGGCCGGCCATGCGCAACAAAAAGCCCTGGCCCAGCTCAAACGCAAGATCGCTGAATCCCAGCGATGCATCGCCGCGCACGAAAGACAAACCAAGCGGCCGCTGGCGACTGATCTGCGAAGCCTCGCGCAGGTGAGCTGGGGCAGCTGGGACGCCTACAGCGTATCGCGGCAGGCCTCGTCGCGCGCGTAGGCAGCGCGAGCTTACCAGTCCGCTGGACCTGTCACGCCGAAGCTCGAAGAGCGAAGGCGGAAGGCGGATTGCTTCGCTGCGCGCGCAATGACATAAACTTCGGCACGCTATTGTCTCCCCAAGGAGAGCCGCCATGTGCCGCATCTGCGATGCCAGCCACGCCGTTGAAGTTCGGGAAACCTCACGCCGCCGCTTCCTTCAAGTCACGGGCGGGATCGCCGCAAGTCTTGCGCTGGCACCGCATGCCTTTGCCAGGGATGCAAAAGCCAAGGATGCAAAACCGCCGCCGAAGCCGCAAAACCAGATGTCGCCGGCCGCGGCCCTCGATCGGTTGATGAAAGGCAATGCGCGTTATGTCGAAGGCGTCTCGCGCCGGCATGACTTCAAGAGCGAGCGGGAAGCCTTGGTCGGCGGCCAAAATCCGTTTGCCAGCATCCTGAGCTGCGCGGATTCCCGCATCGCGCCGGAATATGCCTTCGACAGCAGCCGGGGCGATCTGTTCGTCTGCCGCGTTGCCGGCAATTTTGCCAATGACGACACGGTCGCGAGCCTGGAATATGGCGTGGCCGTGCTCAACTCGCCGCTGATCCTGGTGCTCGGCCACGACAGCTGCGGCGCCGTCGATGCCACGATCAAGTCGCTCAAGGACAACACCACCCTGCCCGGCCACTTGCCGTCGCTGGTCAACGCGCTTGCGCCTGCCGTCAAGGCCAGCGCGGACAAGCCCGGCGACAAGCTCGCGAACGCCATCCGCCAGAATGTCATCGACGTTGTCGCCCGGCTCAAATCGGCGACGCCAATCCTCAGCGCTGCCGCAGCCGAGGGCAAGATCAGGGTTGTCGGTGGTATTTATCGGCTGGACAGCGGCAAGGTCGAATTGGTCGGCTGAACGTCAGGGCCGACAGATGATGCAGCCTCACAGGGTGGGTTAGCGGCCTGTCCGCCGTAGCTCAACGAGCGAAAGGCGGAAGCGACCCACCATCTTCGTCTTCAAGCCTGCCGCACCACAACGTCGTAGTCCAATCGATCCAGGCTCTACTCTTAATCGTCTAATCGTCCCACGTGCGCTCTCCGCACGGGCACTCGAACATGTGGACGATGCAGCCGGTGTGCGGGCTCACCATGGTTCGAACCAGCTTCAACCTGTCACCACAAGACGGGCAGTTTTTGTCCGTCTCACTCTCCAAAACGGCCACCATCTCAGCCCGAAATAATTCCATGGCCCGCTCCGTTACGACAAGGTTCCCGAAATACACGTTTGGTCCGGGAAATACTAAGGAGATTTTGACGGCCCGATGACATTCCGCCGGGGCGTTGCCCTTCTGCATCGCCTACGTGGCGTTTCAGCCGAGCGGCAAATTGCAGCGAGTTGACCGCCGGTTGCCGAAAGCTGTGTCGTCGTATGGCTGGCTTTACTTGGCTTCCCGCGCCTGGCCGCGTGCTCGTGAGTAACGATCAATGTTGCGCTGCGATACCCAGCTTACTTGCGTTTGCGGAGTCGGTATTGTTCCGGAGATTGTTTACAGGATTGATCCGATCTAGTGGGATCCCTGCGATTTGACGCTTCGCTTTATTCGAGCCGATTTTTTTCGACTTATCGAATAGCCATAACGATCGAGCAGAAAACCGGGCAGAATTTTTGTCGGCACCGGTTTCAGGATGAGTAAACCTGGAGTCGCTCGGTGCCCGGAGCTGGCTGACCGGGCACTGGCAGAGCCTGCTGTTCGATGGCGCCCAACGACCAACTTGCCTGCACAGGGACGTTGTATCTCCCGTCTTCGGTTGAAGCCCGCAAGAAATCAACTTCCGAGTGCGCACTGCGACCGCTTCGCAGTGCCTTTCAGCCTACGGATGCGCCCGCCTTTGCCCGGCTGATTCCGAGGGCCAGAATGCGATTCAGCAGGTCGGGGTAGTCAAGCCCGTCATGCCGGGCAGCTGTAGCGAACTCCTGGCTCTTCGCTATTTCGGGATTGGGATTCGCTTCGATGAAATACGGAGTGCCGTCGGCAGCGAGCCGAAAGTCGATGCGCGCGTATCCGTCGAGCTTCAGTGTACGGTAGATGCGTTTCGCAGTTCGCTGGATGCGGGCGGATACTTCCGGTGCAAGGTCCTTGGCCGGCCCGTCTACAATTCCGACGCGTTCCTGGTAACTGGGATCGTGTTTGACCTTTTCGGTGGCAATCTGCCGTGCCCCCTGGCCACCCATGCTGCCGAACTTCAATTCCCAGACCGGCAGAACTCGCAGCCGGTTGTTGCCGAGCACGGCGACATAGAGCTCACGTCCCTCGATGTACTGCTCGGCGATGGCGGCAGTTCCGAGCCGCTCGTGGACGAAAGCGACTCTCTCTGCGAGCTTCTCGTCCGTATCGACGATGGATGCCTGCGAAATGCCGAACGAACCATCCTCGTTCAGGCTCTTGACGATCAGCGGCAGCGCAAGACGCGTTGGCCGTTTGACTTTGCGGCGCATCGGAAACACGGCGAAGGCCGGCACCGCGATCCGGCGATGGTGCACCAGTGTCTTGGACAGGTCCTTGCCGCGCGCCAGGATCAGGCCGCGCGGGTTGCAGCCGGTATACGGCACTTTCATCAGTTCGAGAAAGCTCGCGATGTGCTGGTCATACCCTGACGTATAGTGGAACTCCTCCAGCAATGTGTACACCACATGCGGCTTGAAGCTTTCGATCGCGTCCCGGACCGGCTTGATTTCCTCCTGCACGCCGAGCGGGCGCACATCGTGGCCTGCCGCACGCAAGGTGCTCACGACGTCGAATTCGGTTTTCCATCGGTTGATTTCCTGCGCGGTGTATCCATCAGTCGAGTCCGGCGGCAAGAAGTCCGGATGCATCAGGACCAGGACGCGCAGGCGCCTCATAGCGCAATCCATTTGCGGCGTGACGGGCCGAACAGCGCGTGCATGGTCTTGGCGGTCAACAGAATGGTGAAGTTGATCACAAGCTTCCGCTCCGAGCCCGGCGCCCGGAGATCGAGTTCGCGGCAGCGGGAGATCATGTCGTCGAGAACGGCATCGAGCGTAAGCTGGTTCTCGCCCGTCCATCGCGCGACCAGCTGCCTGACTTGCGCGCGGTGCCGCCTGATGAAGGACGCTGCCGGCTGCGCCCGTCGATGTCGTTGATCGGTGGAGAACAGACGGGACAGGTCGCGATCATACGTCTTCGGCGGCTCGAAAGCGTAGAACGCCTGCTTCTTCTGGTAATGCTCGCCAAGCGTTTGGCTGAGCCCGGACAGCGGATCGATACGCTCCCGTGATGCAATCGGCGGCCGCTCGCCTGCAATCTCGCCCATCAGCTCGTCGACATATTCGAGCTTCTTCAGCGCCGGCCAACCGGCATAGCGCGCCCGCCATTTCGACCGCGGTCGCAGCCACACCGCAAAGGTTTCGGCGAAATCCTCGTCCGGATGGCTCTGCGCGTACCAGCGCCGAAGATGCTGGACGTAACGCCGGCTGGCGGGATTGGGCCGGTAGTAGAGCGGATAGTGTTTCGAGGACGGGCCGAACAACTGTTGCCAGCGTCGGCGGCGTTGCAACTGGTAAGCGTGCTGCATGGCATGGCCTGCCTCGTGACGGAGGATGGCCATGCACTCCGACCAGGTACTTCCCTCGACCTCGAGCATCATTTTTTTCTCGAGTTTCATCAGCCGGGGATGGGCAAGATAGAACGGGATGGCAATGCCGGGCACATCTGCCGGACTGAACCATTCGCTCGATATCCATGTGTGCGGCCGCAGCCGGATGCCCCGCGCCTGCAGTTCTTCGTTCAGAGCGCCGACACAATCCTCGAGCCAGGTGCCCTTGACCTTGACCCTCAGGCTGCTGAGACGCTGCTTGAGCAACTGCTCATCCGGCAGATTCTCCCAAGTATACTTCCGAGGCGGCATAGGCATCCAGAAATCATGAAAACCCGGTATCTGGATGGTGTCATAGGATGCTGTTGGCAACAACCGCCCAGTCCTCGCGGCGTGCCGTTCGCGGACGAGCCGCGCGGCAACGCGGTCTCCCCGACCACTAGCCCCCTCACCCCGGCTTGATCCCCGCCGCCTGCATGATCGGCAGCAGCCGCTTTTCCTCGTCGTCGCGGAACTTGCTGATCTCGGCTGACGACGCCGGCCAGGGCGTGGCGCCAAGCTCGGCGTAGCGCTCCTGCAAGGCGCGATCGGCAAGCGCCTTTACGGTGAGCGCACTTACCTGCGCGACCAGATCGGCCTTCATGTTCGCTGGCCCGATCAGCGCGGTCCACGACGTCATCGCATATCCCGGCAGCACTTCGGCCATGGTAGGCACGTCAGGAAGTTCGGGAATGCGTTTGAGCGAAGTGACGGCGACCGGCTTGACCTGGCCCGCGCGCACACTCGGCAACGAGCCGGGCAGATTGTCGAACAACAGATCGACGCGGCCGCCGAGCAGGTCGGTCAACGCCGGCGCGGCGCCGCGATAGGGAATGTGATTGACCTCCACGCCGGCCATGCTGTTCATCATCTCGCCCGACAGATGCAGCGTGGTGCCGAACCCCGCCGAGGCGTAAGTGTACTTCTTCGGCTCCTTCTTGAACGCGGCCAGCAACTCCCTGATGTCGGAGGAGAACAGATCCTTCCTCGCCACCAGGATATTGGGCAACTGCCACATGCCGCCGACGAAGGTGAAATCGGCGCGCGGATCATAGGGAAGCTTTGCGTAGCTTCCGATCGCCAGCACGTTGCTGGCGATGCCGCCGAGGCCGAGCGTGTATCCGTCCGGCGGCGACTTCGCCACCGCATCCGCCCCCAGCACGCCGCCCGCGCCAGCCTTGTTCTCGACGACGAAGGACTGTCCGGACAGGTCGCTCATCTTCTGGCAGATGATCCGCGACAGCGTATCGGTGGCGCCGCCGGCCGGAAAACCGTTGACGTATTTCACCTGCCGTGTCGGCCAGGCCTCCTGCGCGAACGCTTCACGCCGGACGAGATACGGCGCGGCAATCGAGCCGCCGAGCATGGCCAGCAATTTGCGGCGGTTCACAGGCGTGAGCTGCGGCATCATTTTCCCTCCCTGGCGCAGGTGCCTGCTTGATTGGTCGGGCAAGGCTTGCTGCGCTGGCGACAGCGTAGTGCGTCGTTCTCCGGCGTGAAAGGGCCGAACAGCGCTCCGTCAAGTCAAATACATGCGGCTTATTGGCCCGTCGGCCGCGCCCGGCGTAGCCTTGGCAGAGCCGGGGCAAGTCGTTTCTGATATTCGGAAATCATGTCAAGCCCCGAAATGAAAAATATTTCTGTTTACCAGAACGAAAATCAGGTGCATAACTTTGCCCATCCCGTCCCACTCAGAGGGCGTCGGCCGTCGTCACGGACGTTGGACGGGTTGCGGTGGACGCTGGTTTACGCCTCGACGATGGCGTGGATAGGCGTACGGCAAAACCGTGTGGTCCTGGCACCCGTTGCAGGTGTCAAGTTGTCGGAGAAGCGCAAGCGGGAACGGCAGCGACGGAGTCAACCAAGAACTCGTCTCCGGGGAGATCACGGCATAAGCCGTAAAGCCATTGCGCAGGGAAGGCCGGGTGTTCTCCGCTGCCCTGTATGCTCGTGTGCAGCTTTTTTAGTGCAAATCGCACACGGGACCGCGGGTGCAGCGCGCACCCGGTCTTCCCTGCGCCCTCTCTATGAGAGGGCGGGAAGTTTCCAGCAAAGCTCGGGCGTAATGCGTCGCGAGAATGCGAAGTCATATTCCGCTGTCATCACCCGCGCATGCGGGTGATCCAGTATTCCAGAGACGCCGATGATAGAATCGAGAAGCCGCGGCGTACTGGATCCCCCGCTTTCGCGGGGGACGACACCGTTTGTGGAGCCGCGTCTTATCCGTCATTGCGAGGAGCAAAGCGACGAAGCAATCCATCCTTCCGCTGTGGCCGCTATGGATTGCTTCGCTTCGCTCGCAATGACAGGGGTTTGGTTTCGGAACTCCAACGGTTACCATGGGTTCTGGATAACGTTGCCGCCGCGCGGGGCGCCGGACGGATGTGAGGCTTGACCTTGTCGCTACGAAACCTGACCACCTACCGGAAAAAACGCGATTTCGAAAAGACCAGCGAACCCTCCGGCGACGTCAAGGTGGCGCCGTCGAAGCAGCGGCGGTTTGTGATCCAGAAGCATGACGCAACCCGGCTGCATTACGATCTCCGGCTGGAGTTCGACGGCGTTTTTAAATCGTGGGCGGTGACGCGCGGTCCTTCGCTCGATCCGCACGACAAGCGGCTCGCGGTCGAGGTCGAGGATCATCCGCTGGATTACGGCGATTTCGAAGGCACCATTCCCGATGACCAGTACGGCGGTGGCACCGTGCAGCTCTGGGATCGCGGCTACTGGAACTCCGACGACCCCGAGCGAGGATTCAAGAAGGGCGACCTGAAATTCAACCTGCACGGCGAGAAGCTGCATGGCAGCTGGGTGCTGGTGCGGATGAAGGGCGACCGCTATGGCGGCAAGCGCACCAACTGGCTGCTGATCAAGCATCGCGACGAATTCGTGAGGGAAGGCGACGCCAACGACATCCTCGACGAGGACAAATCGGTCGCGTCGGGCCGCTCGATGGATCAGATCGCGAACGGCAAGGGAAGGGCGCCAAAGCCGTTCATGCTGGCGAAGGGCGGCAAGACCAAAGCCGATGCGGTGTGGAATTCCAACCGCGGCGAGGCGGCGGAAGCGCGGGCGCAGGGAAAAACATCGATCAGGACATCGATCGCGCGGTCCACGCCTCCAACGAAGGCGCGCGCCGCGGCCAAGGCCAAGGCGGCCAACGCTAAGACGGCCAAGGCCAAGAAAGTCGATGCGATGCCGGATTTCGTCGCGCCGCAGCTTTGCGCCTCGGCCGAAAGCCCACCAAATTCGGACGGCTGGTGCCACGAGATCAAGTTCGACGGCTACCGCATGCAGTTGCGGGTCGAGGATGGCGACGCCGTCCTGAAAACCCGTAAAGCACTGGACTGGACGGAAAAGTTCGGCGCCATCGCCAAGGAGGCGGCATCGCTGCCGGATGTACTGATCGACGGCGAAATCGCTGCGCTCGATCACCATGGCGTGCCGCATTTCTCGACGCTGCAGGCCGCGATCTCCGACGGCAAAACCGGCGCGCTGATCTTCTTCGCGTTCGACCTGCTTTTCGCCGGCGGTGAGGATCTGCGCGGCCTGCCGCTGGGCGAGCGCAAGGCGCGCCTGAAGCAGCTTCTGGAAGCCAGGAAGCGTAAGGGCCGCCTGATTCAGTACGTCGCGCATTTCGAGGAAAGCGGCGATTCTGTCCTGGAAGCCGCCAACAAATTGGCGCTGGAAGGCATCATCTCCAAGAAGCTGGATGCGCCGTATCGATCCGGGCGGTCCGAAAGCTGGACCAAATCCAAGACCCGGGCCGGACACGAGGTCGTGCTGGGCGGCTGGAAGACCACCAACGGCAAATTCCGCTCGCTGATGGCCGGCGTCTATCGCGACGGTCATCTGGCCTTTGTCGGCCTCGTGGGCACCGGCTTCGGGCAGGACACGGTCCGGCGCATCATGCCGGCGCTAAAGGCGGCGAGTTCAGACAAGAGCCCGTTTGGCGGCAAGGACGCGCCGAAGAAGACCCGCGACGTGCATTGGCTGAAGCCTGAACTCGTCGCCGAGATCGAGTTCGCGGGGTGGACCGACGGCGGCAATATCAGGCAGGCGGCGTTCAAGGAGCTGCGGCAGGACAAGCCGGCGAATGAGGTTGAAGCGGAGAGGCCTGTCATGACCAAGGCGACAAAACCTTTGATCAGGTCCGGCAAGTCGTCGGCCAGCAAATCCGCTGAGGTGATGGGCGTCGTCATCTCAAAACCCGACAAGGCGCTGTGGCCCGACGGCGGGGACGGCAAGGGCGTGACCAAGCTCGATCTTGCGCGGTATTTCGAGGCGGTTGGCGAATGGATGATCGGCCATCTCAAGGGGCGGCCGTGCTCGGTGGTTCGTGCGCCCGATGGCATCAAGGGAGAGACGTTCTTTCAGCGTCACGGCATGCCGGGCAAGTCGGAGCTACTCGAACTCGTCAAGGTTTCGGGAGATCGCAAGCCATATTTGCAGATCGATCGCATCGAGGGCCTTGCTGCCGTAGCCCAAAGCGGCGGGCTCGAACTGCATCCCTGGAATTGCGCGCCGGACAAACCCGATGTGCCCGGCCGGCTGGTGTTCGATCTCGATCCAGCGCCGGAGGTCGAATTTGCCGACGTGATCGAGGCCGCCAAGGAGATGCGGCAGCGGCTCACCGCCGTGGGCCTCGAGAGCTTCTGCAAGACCACCGGCGGCAAGGGGCTGCACGTGGTGACGCCGCTGCTTCACGGGCCTAAGGACAAGGTGACCTGGAAGGAAGCGAAGGCGTTCGCGCAGGGCGTTTGCCAGTGGATGGCGAACGACGATCCCGAGCGCTATCTGCTCAACATGTCGAAGAAGCAGCGCCAGGGAAAGATCTTCCTCGACTATCTGCGCAACGACCGGATGTCGACGGCGGTCGCCGTGCTGTCGCCGCGCGCGCGCGAAGGCGCCACGGTTTCAATGCCGCTGACCTGGGCGCAGGTGCGCGGCGATCTCGATCCAAAGAAATACACTGTGCGCACGGTGCCGGCGTTGCTGGCCAAAACCAAGGCCTGGCAGGGCTACGATGAGGCGGCGGCGTCGATCAAGGCGGCGATGAAGAAGCTGGCGGGGCAGTGATGGTTCTCGTCAACCTCAGTCGTCATACTCCGCGAAAGCGGAGTATCCAGTACGCCGCGGCCTCTCGGCTCAATCGCCGGCGCCTCTGGAATACTGGATCACCCGCCCCCGTGCGCAATTGCGCACTCAGGCGGGTGATGACGGCGTGTAGTTTGCATCAGAAAGAGGTGGGCACGGCGCAAACGCGCCTTTGCCCACCCTGCGATCTCCAAATTTTCTACAGCTTCCCGAGCAACAACAATATCAGCAGGATCACGATCACCAGGCCGAGGCCGCCGCCACCGTAATAGCCGGTGCCGTAGAACGGTCCGCCGCCGATGCCGCTAAAGCCGCCGAGCAGGGCGATGATAAGAATGATCAGGATGATTGTTCCGAGTGACATGTAGCTCTCCTCAGCCCGGCATTGGGCGCCTGTTTGCCTTGCCCTCAACCGAAAAAACAAATGGCAATCGTGAAAGTTCCGTGTTTTGCAGCGCACATATCGAGCTTGCCTCTTCCTTTCGTGTGGAACGGAATTACATCTAGAATATCTGACCTGAGGATTTTCCGATGTCCGCACCGCTCGTCGTTTCCATTCCGCACAGCCTCGGCCGCGAAGAAGCGATGCGTCGCCTCAAGACAGGTTTATCGCGCGCGACGTCCAGCGTGCCGGTGCTGAGCGTCGATGAGGAGCGATGGGAAGACAACCGCATGATCTTTCGCGTCCGCGCGCTCGGGCAGGCGGCCTCAGGCCATGTCGATGTCGCCGACGATCATGTGAAGGTAGAGGTCGTGCTGCCGTGGCTGCTGCAGCGCTTCGCCGAAGTGGCGCAGGCCGCGATCCGCAGCCGCGGCAATCTGTTGCTGACCAAGAAGAACTAGGGCGTTGGCATCAAGCGCCTGCGCTTTGGCGCACGCTGCGCCGCGCCGTGATATCTCGCCTTCAGCACCGCCACGGGGAGGTGCGCCAACAGGTCGGACAACCGCAATTGTGAGGCATCGGCGTCGGCAAAGCCTTCCGCCGAATAGCCGCTGACATCGAGGGTGGCATCGTAGGTTTCCGCACGGGGCCACGCCCGGCCACTTTCGGAGAACGCGGCGGACGATTTCGTGACGACGACGATTGCGGCCTCGCGGCCACGACGGCGGGCAAAGGCGATGAAGTGGTCGCGATCAGGTCCGCTGATATCCAATGGCTGATAATCGCCGTTGGTGAAGACATCGGCGAGCTCGGTGCGCAACTTGAGGAGATGCCGCGTCCAGGCCAGTTTCAACTTGCCGCTCGGCCAATACTGCACCAGCTGGTCCCAGTCCGGTGCCTGCAGTGAAGCGAGCAGGTGGGCACGCGTGGCAAAATCGACGGGTCGCCGGTTGTCGGGATCGACCAGCGAGAAATCCCAAAGCTCGGTACCCTGATAGAAATCGGGTACGCCCGGCATCGTTGCCTTCAGCGTGATCTGGCTCAGTGAGTTCAGGGCGCCCAATAGCGATACGCGCCGCGCCAGTGCATCAAGCGCGTCCAGAAACTCGGCGGAGATCGAGCGGTCCAGAATGCGCGCGATGAAGGTCTTCAGTCCTGCTTCATAAGCCTCGTGCGGATTGAGCCAGCTGGTCTCCTCCTTGCCCTCGCGCGCCGCCTTCAGGGCATAGGCCTGCATCCGTTCCAGGAACGCCGCGTCGTCCGGCTGCCAGGCGCCGAGCAAGGCCTGATAGAGCATGTATTCGAACGTCGCCGACGGCGCGCGCATCTCGCCGTCGATGACCAGATGAGGCGCGTTGAGAACCTTCCACCGCGCCACGGCGCTGGTCCACTCGCCATGGATCTCGGACAGCGCCATGATCCGGGCGCGGGCGTCCTCGCCCCTCTTGGTGTCATGTGTTGCGGTTGCGGTCATGCCATGCGGCCATTCCCGGGTCCGCGTCTGCATGATCTGATGAAAATCTTCGACAGAGAGCGCCCTGGCAGATGGGTCGCCGCCGACCTCGTTGAGTGCGAGCAGGCGGTGGTAGCGATAGAACGTGGTGTCCTCGAGCGATTTCGCCATCATCGGCCCGGTGAATTGCTGCACCTTCAGCGCAAACCGCCGCACGCGCGGCGCGCTGTGCGGCGGCCGGCCGGGCTTGAGCAGGTCCATGGTCAGGGTGTCGCGCAGGAATTCGAAAATGCCGTCGTCGGCCGCGAACCAATCCGCGCGCGCCCTCGCGATGGTTTGCGAGATCAGCGCCCGGTCATGGGCGTTCGGACCCGACGACGTCAGATAGGTCCGGTAGACCGGGAAATGCAGCACATAGAGTTCCAGCGCCTGCCGCAGGCTGTCGGCGGAATAGTCCCGTGTCGAGTAGTGCCCACTGGCGATGCGCGCCAGGAGGCGCGTCAGCACCGTGAATTCGCTGGTCAACAGGGTTTCCAGCACCCGGCGCTTGGCCTCCTTCAGGATCGGCTCGAGTTTCGGCGACTGGCTGCTGATCTGGCGGAAGATTTCGCTGAGCGGTTCGAGCCCATTGCCGTCGACCAGCGCTTGCGTGATCGTGTTCATCCACTCGTAGCCGGTGGTGCCGTGAACCCCGGTGAAGGAAGGCAGCTTCTCGTCTTCGCCGAGAATCTTCTCGATCAGCATATAGAATGGCTTGGCGCCCTGCGCCCCACGGATCAGCCGGCGCAGGCGTTGAAAATATTGGACGGGATCGCGCAGGCCGTCGATGTGGTCGAGCCGCAGGCCCTGCAGCTTTCCTTCCGCGATCAGACGTCTGACGAGTTGATGGATGGCCTCGAAGGTGCCGGCGTCCTCGACGCGCAATCCCGCAAGCGAATTAACGTCGAAGAAGCGGCGGTAGTTGATGTCGCTGGAGGCAAGCCGCCAATGTCCGAGCTTGTAATGCTGGCGTTCGAGAAGGTGATGCAGCGCCAGCGTCTGGGCGGGACGATCCGGTCCGGCGCGATAGGCGTCGATCCCGTGCGCGATGGCCTCAGTGCTTCCTGCGATCGCCCGTAGCCCCGCCTTGAACGCCGGGGCTTCCTTCCGGTTGGGGCGGCGCAGCCCGTGGTAGCGCGCGGCGAGGGCGAGGATGTCCTTGCCGGCTGGACTAGCTTCGGCACCTGCTTCCCTGACCACGGTTCGCAGGATCTCGCTGTAGCGCTCGGGCGCGATCGGCAGCCGATGCTCGAAATACCATGCCGAGAAGCTGCCTTCGCTCGCATCATAGCGCAGTTCGATCTCGCCGCCTTCCAGCGCCTGGCCGTAGGATGAACCGATGATCGGCAGCAGCACGCCGCCGCGCGCGCGATACGGCAGCAGTTCCCAGTCGATGTCGAAGGATGCCGCGTGCGGCGAGGCCTGGCCCCATTCCAGCACGTCGAGCCACCACGGATTGTCCGCAAAGTGCACCCCGACATGGTTGGGCACGAAGTCGAGGATCAGTCCGAGATCGTATTTCCGCAGCGCCGCGCTCAACCGCTCGAAGCCGGCTTCGCCGCCGAGCTCGGGATTGAACCTTGTGTGATCGGTGATGTCGTAACCATGCGTGCTGCCCTTGCGCGCCGTCATGAAGGGCGAAGCGTAGAGATGCGTGATCCCGAGCGCCCCGAGATACGGGACGACGGAAGCGGCCGCATCGAAATCGAAACCCGCCGAAAGCTGCAGGCGGTAGGTCGCGATCGGGATCGCCGGGGGCATTTTCCTATCCGATGCGCCAGTGCACCGACCATGGCGGGACGCGCTCTCCCAACTCGCTGCCCCAGATCAGGGTTCCCTTGAATTCACCCGAAGTATTGGCGATCTCGAGGTCCGACAGATTGGCGAGCAGACGAAGCGTGGCGCCATCGCCCATGCGCCAGCTGGCGGTCATGAGGCCATTGCTGCCAGCCGTTGCATCGCCGAACGCCGCGCCTGCGAGGCGGGGCACGATCTCCCGCCGGCGGATCGCCAGCATCTGCTGCACGGTTGACTGCCGCCGTTGTGCCGCCGGCTCGGCGCGTTCATTCCAGTCGAGGGCAGCCGATTGGAAGGTGGATAGCGCCAAAGCGTCGGGGACCTCGTCGCCATATTCGGCGTAGGCCCAGGCGTATTCGCTGCGGCGGCCCTTGCGGACCGCGTCCGCCAGTCCGCCCTTGAAATCACAGAAGAAGGGGAAGGGTGTTCTCGAGCCCCATTCCTCCCCCATGAACAGCATAGGGATTGCAGGGGCCAACAGCATGACGGCGAGGGCCGCTTCGATCGCTCTGGGATCCGCCACCGCTTCGAGCCGGTCGCCAAAGGCGCGGTTGCCGACCTGGTCGTGGTTCTGCAGGAAATTGATGAAAGCCGTCGGTGCGAGCTTGCCGCTCGGTTCGCCGCGCCTGCCGCCGCGAAATTCCGAGATTTCACCCTGGTAGACAAACCCGGAGGATAGCGATCTGGCGATGTCGCCCAGCGGCGAACGCTGATAGTCGCAATAATACCCCTGCTTCTCGCGGGTCATCAGCACGCGCCAGGCGTGATGATAATCGTCGTTCCACTGCGCGCGATATTTGCCGCGCGGCGGGTCCTGCGCGGCGTCAAGGATGCTGGCGCGGTTGTCGCCGTTTTCCAGCACCAGGTGAATGTGCCGACCGGTTGCCGCGGCGAACTGGCCTACAGCCATGCTGAGATCGTGCAGCAGCGAGAGCCCACCCGGCTCGACGATGCTGTTCACCGCATCCAGCCGCAATCCGTCGAAGCGATAGTCGCGCAGCCAATGCAGTGCATTCTCGATCGCGAAGGCGCGTACTTGCGGCACGCGGTAATCGATCGCGCTGCCCCACGGGGTGTGGGCCTCCGTAAAGAACCCCGGCGCGTAACGGCCGAGATAATTTCCCTCGGGGCCGAAATGGTTATAGACCACGTCGAGAAACACCATCAGGCCACGCAGATGCGCCTCGTCGATCAGCGCCTTGAGATCCTCAGGCCGGCCATAGGCGCTGTCGGGCGCATACCACAGCACGCCGTCATAGCCCCAGTTGCGGCTGCCGGCGAAATCCGCCAGCGGCAGCAACTCCAGCGCGGTGATGCCGGTCTGCACGAGATGATCGAGCCGCCCGATCATGGCGCGGTAGCTGCCGTCCTGCGTGAAGGTCCCGACATGAGCCTCGATGATGACGGCTTCCTGCCAGGGCCGCCCGCGCCACTCCGTGGCGCGCCACGGAAAGGCGGCGTGGTCGATCACCTCGCTCGGACCGAAGACGTCTTCGGGCTGGAAATCGGCGGCAGGGTCGGGGACATCGATCTCGTCGTCGATGCGGAATTTGTAGCGGGCGCCCGATTTCGCGCCCGGAATATTGGTGGAAAACCATCCATCGTCGCCGCGCTGCATCGCATGGGGTTGTTGCAGCAGCAGATCGACACGCTTGGCCGCCGGCGCCCACAGGCGAAAGCGCGCGCCGTCTTTCGTCAGCTTGGGGCCAAATTGTCGGTCATTCATGCTGAGCCCGCAAAGGCGAGCACCGAGCGCGGCGGTGCTTTCAGGTCGGCGCCCGCGGCGAAGTCCGCCGTCGCTTGTGCGATTTCGGTGGTATTCAGCACCCGCTGCCAGCTCTTGTATTTGCTCATCTTGGGCAATTTGAATGCGATCTCTTCGGGGGCGGCGTTCAGAACGATAAAGATCGGCGCTTGTCCTTGTTCCATCGGTCCGAGCACATAGGCGAGGAATCGTCCTTCCGGAAACTTCCAGTCGGATTCCTTCATGTCCTCGGCGGCCGGCGTCAGCCACAGCACGCCGTAGGAGCCGTCGGCGCGACGGCCGTCGAGCCAGCGCTGGCAGCGGATCTGGCCGAACCGCCGGCGCAAGCCGGTCAAATGGCCGATGAAATCGGTGAGGTCCTCGCCTTCCTTGCCGAGGTTTTCCCAGCCAACCCAGCCGATCTCGTTGTCCTGGCAATAGGCGTTATTGTTGCCGCTTTGCGAGTTGCCGACTTCATCGCCGGCCAACATCAGCGGCGTGCCCTGCGCGAGCATCAGGCACGCCAGCTGGTTCTTGCGGAGCTGGCGGCGCAACGCGATGATCGCAACGTCGTCGGTCGGGCCTTCATGCCCGCAATTGTTGCTGTCGTTGTGGCTGGAGCCGTCGCGATTGTCTTCGCCGTTGGCCTCGTTGTGCTTCTCGTTGTAGCTGAACAGATCCGCCAGCGTGAAGCCGTCATGAACGGTGATGTGATTGATGCCAGCGCGCGGGGCGCGATTGTCATGGTGAAACAGGTCGGAGGAGGCGGTCATGCGGCTCGATATTTCGCCGATCAGGCTGCCTTCGCCGCTCCAGTAGCGCCGCATCGCGCTGCGATATCTGTCGTTCCATTCCGACCATTGCGACGGGAATGCGCCAACCTGATAGCCGCCCAGACCGAGATCCCAGGGTTCGGCGACCAGTTTGACGGTTGCCAGCACCGGATCCTGCCGCACGGCGGTGAGGAACGCAGCGTTGCGGTCGAATCCGTTCGGCCCGCGCGCCAGCGTGGTGGCGAGATCGAAACGGAAGCCGTCGACGTGGCAGACCTCGACCCAATAGCGCAGCGAATCCATCACCATTTGCAGCACGCGCGGATGGGTTAGATTGACCGAACTGCCGCAGCCGGTGAAGTCGTCATAGAAGCGCCGATTGTCCGGCTTGAGCCAGTAATAGGACGCATTGTCGATGCCGCGAAACGACAGCGTCGGGCCGAGATGATTGCCTTCGGCAGTGTGATTGTAGACGACGTCGAGCATCACCTCGATGCCGGCATCGTGCAGCCGCGCCACCGTGGTGCGGAACGCATCGAGCGGATTGTCCTGCGCGTAGCGCCCTTCGGGCGCGAAGAACGCCAGTGTGTTGTAGCCCCAGTAGTTCGCCAGCTTCTTTTCGACCAGCACGCGGTCGTCGATCAGCCCGTGGACCGGCAGCAATTCGATGGTGGTGACGCCAAGGCGCTTGAGATGATCGATCATCGCAGGCGAGGCGAGTCCGCCATAGGTGCCGCGCAGGCCCGGCGGCACGTCGTCGCGCTTCTGCGTCAGGCCCTTGACGTGGGCCTCATAGATGATGGTGTCTTCCCAGGAAATATTGGGGCGCATCTCGCGGCGGCCCCAATTGAAGGTCTCGTCGACGACGACCGCCTTGGGCATGCCGCGGGCGTTGTCGCGCCGGTCAAAGGAGAGATCCTCGCGCGAGCTGCCGGCCCGATAACCGAAATGCGCGTCGCTCCAGACCAGCCGGCCGGCCAGCCGCCTTGCATAGGGATCGAGCAGCAGCTTGTTGGCGTTGAAGCGGTGTCCGTGCTCGGGATGGTAGGGCCCGTGGACCCGATAGCCGTAGAGCTGTCCGGGCGAGACGTCGTTGAGATAGCCGTGCCAGACATCCTCGGTGCGCTCGGGCAGTTCGATGCGCTCGAGTTCGCGGCGGCCCTGACCGTCGAACAGGCAGAGTTCGACCTTCTCTGCGTTGGCCGAGAACAGCGCAAAATTGGTGCCTCTTCCGTCCCAGCTTGCGCCAAGGCGTGAGGGCGTTCCCGCGGTCAGGCGCATGCGTCAGCTTTCCGGTACGAGAAAGATCGCGGCCAGCGGCGGAATCGTCAGCTTGAGTTCGGGGATGTTTCCCTCCAGCGTCCGGACCTCGCCGATATTGCCGACATTGCTGCCGCCATAATGCGCGGAGTCCGAATTGAACACTTCTTTCCATTTGCCGGCAAACGGCACACGTACCCGGTAATCGTAGTAGACGTTGGGCGAGAAGTTCACGACCACGAGGCAGCGCGCTCGCGCATCAAGGCCCTTGCGGACCCAGGCAAAGACGTTGCCGCCGGAATCATGGGTGATCACCCATTCGAAGCCCGGCTGGCTGCAATCCAGCTCGTGCAGCGCCGGCACCGTGCGATAGAGGTGGTTGAGGTCGCGGACCAGGCTGTGGATGCCGGCATGCCTTGGTTGTTGCAGCAGGTGCCAATCCAGCGAGTGATCGTGATTCCACTCGCGCTCCTGGCCGAACTCGCAGCCCATGAACATCAGCTTCTTGCCGGGATGCCCGAACATGAAGCTGTAATAGGCGCGCAAATTCGCAAAACGCTGCCAGTCGTCGCCGGGCATCCGTCCGAGGATCGAGCGTTTGCCGTGCACGACTTCGTCATGCGACAGCGGCAGGATGAAGTTCTCCGAGAACGCATATTGCAGGCCGAACAGGATGTCGCCGTGATGGAATTTGCGGTGGATCGGATCCTTGCCGATGTATTTCAGCGTGTCGTGCATCCAGCCCATGTTCCACTTGTAGCCGAAGCCGAGCCCGCCATATTCGACCGGGCGGGAGACTTGCGGCCAGGCGGTGGATTCTTCCGCCGCGGTGGTGGCGTCCGGGAAGCGTCCGAACACTTCGGTGTTGAAGCGGCGCAGGAAGCCGATGGCTTCGAGATTTTCCCGCCCGCCATGCTGGTTTGGAATCCATTCGCCGGCGGGCCTCGAGTAGTCGAGATAGAGCATCGAGGCCACCGCATCGACGCGCAGTCCGTCGATGGCGTAGCGCTCCAGCCAGAACAGCGCGTTCGACACCAGGAAATTCACCACTTCGGTACGGCCGTAATTGTAGATCAGCGTGCCCCAGTCGAGATGGCGGCCCTGCAAGGGGTTGGCGTGTTCGTACAATGCGGTGCCGTCGAAATGGCCGAGGCCATGGGGATCGTCGGGGAAGTGCCCGGGTACCCAGTCGAGCAGCACGGCGATGCCCTCGCGATGGAAGGCATCGACCAGTGCGGCAAAATCCTCCGGCGTGCCGAACCGGCTGGTGGGTGCGAACAGGCCGGTCGGCTGATAGCCCCACGAGCCGTCGAACGGATGTTCGCTGATGGGAAGAAGTTCGACATGGGTAAATCCGAGATCCCTGACATAGGCCGGAAGCTGCTCGGCGAGCTCGCGGTAAGTCAGCCACTCGTTGCTGCCCTTGCGCCGCCATGAGCCGAGATGAACCTCGTAAATCGACATCGGCGCGTTCAACGCATTCATTCCCGTCGGTGCCGGGCGCGGACGCGGCAGGTTCGCCTGGTCGAAAACGATCGAGGCAGTCTTGGGACGCACTTCGGCGGCAAAGGCGACCGGATCGGACTTCAGCGGCAAATGCTGTCCGTTGGGTTCGATGATGTCGAACTTGTAGTGGTCGCCGACGTTGGCGCGAGGAATGAACAGCTCCCAATAGCCGACGCCGCGCACCCGCATCGGGTGCCGGCGCGGATTCCAGTAATTGAAATCGCCGACCACGCTGACGCCGCGGGCGTTCGGCGCCAGCACGACAAAGGCCACGCCCTCGACGCCTTCGAGCGTCATCGGATGGGCGCCGAGCTTGTCGTAGATGCGCTGATGGGTGCCCTCGCCGAGCAGGTAAAGGTCGAAGTCGCTCAGGACGGGCGGAAAGCGGTAGGGGTCGTCGAGTTCGACCAGTTTGTCGCCGAACCGGGCGCGCAATTGATAGCGCGTAGAGCCGTTCGGCAGCGCACCGGCAAATAGCCCGGCATCGTGGATCCGCGCCAGCGGCGCCCGTTCACCATGTTCACCGATTGCCTCGACATTGGAGGCTTCCGGCAGGAACGCACGCACGATCTTGCGGTCGCCCTCGGTATGGAGGCCGAGATAATGGAATGGGTCGGTGTGATTGCCCTGGATGATCGCATAGGCCTCGGCGGGTAGCTTGGTCATAAGGCCTCAAGCGACTGTTGCGGCAAAATACGGAGCATTCCGGTCAAGGCCGTTCGTAGCCAATCCGGCCGGTAGGATAGTTCATATTCGATCTCGTAGCATGCCTTCTCCAGCAGGAAGAAGTTGAGCATCTGCTCGGCGGCTTCAGGGTCGGCTGGCCAAAGGCGCTTGTTAACCATGGCTTCGCGATAGGCGACCAGGAACGCGGCGGTCGCCCGATTGCGCCACTCGGCGAGCGCAGCCCCGAGCTTGCCGTTTTCATCGTGGGCTACCTTGAGCGCCCGCTCAAGCGCTGCAGTCGTCGAATAATCGATCGAACGGACCATGCTGGCGACGTCGCGCGCCGCGGGTGCCTTGCGCCGACGCTCGGCGATGGAGCGCCGCGGGTCGCCGTCGAAATCGACGATGAAGATGTCGTCCTTGACGATCAGCAGCCGGCCAAGATGGAAGTCGCCGTGATGGCGGATATTGAGCCCGGCGTTTTCTTGCGGCAACAGCGCCTTCAGCCGATCGGGCAGGCCGGATTGCTGGGCCAACAGCTGATCGACCAACGGACGATCCGCCTCTTTCAGCGTATCGCGTCGCTGCTTCAGCGTGTCGAAGACTCGCTCGACGCGGGCCAGGGTGTCGCCGAACCAACGCTGGACATCCTCGTGCTTGATGGGCTCCGGCACGAAGTCGGGACGCTCATTATTGCTGGCCAGTGCGACATGCATCTCGGCGACGCGCCGGCCAGCCTGCGACATGTAGCGCAGAAACGAGACCTGATCCTCGCTTTCCCTGACACGCTCGCTTGCCGCCAGCAGGCGCTGCTCGTCGACGAAGCGGTCGAGATAGGCCGCGGTCACGGCCCAGGCGTCGCCCTGGTTGGCGACGAAAGCATGCAGGACGCCGATAGCGTTTCGTTCGTCACCGTCAATCAGTTCGGCGCTGCCGAGCAGTGCCGGCGTGTTGGCGAAGTTCGCGACGTCGGTCAGGAAGCGTCCCATCTCGATCTCGGGAGTGATGCCGGCCTGCAGCGTGCGATAGATCTTCACGACATATTCCTCATCCACCTGCGCGGTGCTGTCGAGCCGTTCGGTCTCGATGATGCGGATATGTTCGGGCTGCTTGATCGCCTTGTCGGAGAAACGGTTGGTCGGCCGGAATTCCAGCTTCAATCCCTGCTCGCTTTCGTCGACGATCAGCGACTCCTTGAGGTTTCGCAGCAGGATCGCGATGAAGATCTGGTCGTTGGCGACGTCGAGCAGCGTTCCTTCGCGGGCGCCCTGACGCACGGCCGCCAGGGCGCGCGGGTTGTAGCGCTCGCGATCGAACCGCACCCATTCGATCTGCAGCGGAAGCACGTAGCGCGTGGTAACGCCGCGCTGTGTCGACTTGAAGAAGGCGAGCCATGGCCGGTTGTCGCCGATGTCGCAGAACGGGATTGCCGAAATCAATGTCGGCTGGATCGCCTTGGCCGATCGCTCCGGATACCAGCGCGTCCGCGCCAGATGCCCGGGCAGCACGTCGCGCTCGAACACGCCGCGGGTGCGCGCCAGCGAGACCCAGGTCGCGCCCAGCGGCACCACCAGCGTTTCGAATTCGGGGACGGCCCGGTGCACCACCGGCTCCGACTTGTCGCGCTCCTGCAGCTCGAACCAGTAAAAGCCGTAGGGTGCCAGCGTGATCATGTAGGGCAGTTCGCCGATCGCGGGGAAGCGCGTGCGGCCGAGCATCTCCAGGGGAATCCGGTCCTTCCATGCCGACAGATCTAGTTCGGTGGCCTGTGCGGAGCGCGACAGATTGGCGACGCAGAGAATGGCCTCGTCCTCGTACTGGCGCACATAGCACAGCACCGAGCGGTTTTCCGGGCGGATGAACGTCATGGTGCCGCGGCCGAAAGCCAGCGTCGATTTGCGGACCGCGATCAGCCGTTTGGTGGCTGACAGCAGCGACGACAGGCTGCGCGACTGCGCCTCGACATTGACGGATTCATAGCCGTAGACGGGATCCATGATGGTGGGCGCATAAAGCCGCGCCGGATCGGCGCGCGAGAACCCACCATTGCGGTCCGGCGTCCATTGCATCGGCGTGCGCACGCCGTTGCGATCGCCGAGATAGATGTTGTCGCCCATGCCGATTTCGTCGCCGTAATAGATGATCGGCGTGCCCGGGAACGACAGCAGCAGCGAGTTCATCAGCTCGATCTTGCGCCGGTCATTGTCCATCAGCGGCGCCAGGCGCCGGCGGATACCGACATTGATGCGGGCGCGGGGGTCGTTGGCGTAGGTCGACCACAAATAATCGCGCTCGACGTCGGTGACCATTTCCAGCGTCAGCTCGTCATGGTTGCGCAGGAACAGCGCCCACTGGCAATTGCTCGGAATGTCAGGCGTCTGCCGCAGGATGTCGGTGATCGGAAAGCGGTCTTCCTGCGCGATCGCCATGTAGATGCGCGGCATCAGCGGAAAATGATAGGCCATGTGGCATTCATCGCTGCGGCCGAAATATTCCTGCACGTCCTCGGGCCATTGGTTGGCCTCCGCCAGCAACACCTTGCCTTTGGCATAGGCGTCGAGCTCGATGCGCAGCCGCTTGATGATCGCGTGGGTCTCGGGCAGGTTCTCGTTGTTGGTGCCGTCGCGCTCGCACAGATAGGGAATGGCATCGAGGCGGAAACCATCGACGCCGGTATCGAGCCAGCGCTTCATCACCTTTACCAGCGCACTGACCACGCGCGGATTGTCGAAATTGAGATCCGGCTGGTGCGCGAAGAAGCGATGCCAGTAGAACTGGCCGGCTTCCGGGTCCCAGGTCCAGTTCGACTTCTCGGTATCGGTGAAGATGATCCGCGTGCCCTGGTATTTCTGGTCGGTATCGCTCCAGACATACCAGTTGCGCGCGCTCGAATCCGGGCCGCTGCGCCGGGCGCGCTTGAACCAGTCGTGCTGGTCGGAGGTGTGATTGACGACGAGCTCGGTGATGACGCGCAGGCCGCGCCGCTTGGCTTCCTGGATGAAGCGCCGGAAATCCTTCATCGTCCCGAAATCGGGATTGATGTCGCCATAGTCGGCGATGTCGTAGCCGTCGTCACGCCCGGGTGAGGGGTAGAACGGCAACAGCCATAGCGTGGTGACGCCGAGGTCCTGCAGGTAACCCAGCTTCTCCGTCAGTCCTGCGAAATCGCCGATGCCGTCATTGTTGCTGTCGGCAAAGGCCTTGACGTGGAGCTGATAGATGATGGCATCCTTGTACCAGAGCTCATCGTCGCTGGACTCGACGGCTGGCACCTCGCTTGCATCGATCGCAAAGCTGCCGCCGTCATGCAGCGGATCGGCAGCATCGAATCGGAAGGAGACGCCGGCCTTGGAGCTTTCGCCGGTTTGGACTTTTTTGTTCACGGTGATGCCATAGCCATGGAAACGACGCCCCCATTTCACTTGCGAGAAAGGAGACGTTCCGGAGATATGTAGAATGCCGCTCGGCCGACTTTGGTTCCCTTGGAACCGATTGAGGGGCTGAGCGTTAGACACCGTCTATCCCCTTCCTGTATTTGGACAATTTCGCGACGCCTCTGAGACGTTTGCGTGCAAACTGCGTGCCGAATGGACCTTTTCGCTCAAGCTGCTAGCCAGGGAATCCAGACCGAATTCGTGGACGGTCAGGGTCACCGCCGTGTGACTGATACGGCCGCCCTCAAAATTATCCTCGATGCCTTGCCGCCGCAGACCCCGGGCCCGTTCATCGGCGGCCCGGTCGTGGTGCGGTCCGGGCTGCCTGCGCGGACCGAGCTTTCGGCTGCCGCAAGGCTCCCGGTTCGATGGAAAATCGTGGCCGATCACAAGGTTATCGCAGAAGGCGAGGCCGTCGATCGCGTCATTGCCTGGCCGCTGGATCTGCCGCTGGGCGTCCATCGGCTGCAGCTGACCGATGCCGAATCCACCACCGAAGACGTGCCGCTGCTGTCGGCGTCGCCAAGGGCTTTTGGCGGCGATTTCGACCGCTGCTGGTTGCTCGCGGTCCAGCTCTATAGCGTCCGCTCGGCGCGCAACTGGGGGATCGGCGACTTCACCGACCTCAAAGGCCTGATCGAGCTCGCGAACCATCTGGGCGCCGATGGCGTCGGCCTCAATCCGCTGCATGCCCTGTTCGACGATCGTCCCGGTGATTGCAGTCCGTATTCGCCGAACAGCCGGCTGTTTCTCAACGCGCTCTATGTCGATGTCGAGACCATCCCGGAATTCCGCATCGACGCCGCGACAAGGGATGGGCTGGCGCGGGTCAGAGAAGGCGAGATGATCGACTATGTCGCTGTCGCCGGATTGAAATGGCGCGCACTGCGATCGGCATTCGCCGCGTTCGAAGCCGATGCGACACAAGGGCGCAGGCAGGAGTTTGAAAAATTTCGTGCCGAGCGCGCGCCGTTACTGTCGCACTTCGCCTGCTTCGAGACGCTCCGGCACAAATTCAAAAAGCCCTGGTGGGAATGGCCGGACGAATGGCGGCAACCGGACGACGCCAAATGCGCTGAACTGCGCAAGGGTCCGGACGCCGCCGAAATCGCGTTTGTCGAATTCGTGCAATGGACGGCCGATCGGCAATTGGCGGCTGCAAAAGACCGCGCGCTCGAGCTCGGCATGAGGGTCGGGCTCTATCTCGACGTCGCCGTCGGCGTGCAAGCCGACGGTTTCGATGCGTGGAACGAACAGGTGGCGATCTCGCGGCATCTCGGTGTCGGCGCGCCGCCCGATCCGCTCAACACCGCGGGCCAGAGCTGGGGCCTTGCCGGCTTCAACGCGACCGGGCTGGAGCTGAAATCCTTCGCGCCCTATCGCGAAATGCTGCGCGCCTCGATGCGGCACGCCGGCGCGATCCGGCTCGACCACGTATTGGGTTTGAAGCGGCTTTATCTGGTGCCGCAGGGCTTCAGCGCCGCCGACGGCGTCTATGTGCCGATGCCGTTCGAGGCGTTATTGGCCGCAACCGCGCAGGAAAGCATCGCGCAGCGCTGCGTCGTGATCGGCGAAGACCTGGGCACCGTGCCGGAAGGTTTTCGCGACCAGATTGCCGGATGGGGCATCTGGTCCTATCTGGTGATGATGTTCGAGCGCGAGGACCACGGTCCGTTCAAGAGCCTCGATCACTATCTCGCCAATGCGCTGGTCACCTTCAACACCCACGATCTCTCGACCTATGCCGGCTGGCGCTCTTTTGGCGACCTCAAGACCAAGCGCGCGCTCGGCATCGACCCCGGCGAAAGCGACGATGCGCGCTGGCACGCGCTGGCGATGCTGGACAATTTGCTGCGCGGTAACGGCATCGACAATAACGACCTCTATTCCGTGGCAAATTTCCTCGCGCGCACGCCATCACGGCTGCTCGCGATCGCGCTGGAGGATTTTTTGGGTCTGGTGGACCAGCCCAATATTCCCGGCACGGTCGACGAACACCCGAACTGGCGTCGCCGGCTGCCGGTGCCGCTTGAGCAGATCGCGTCCACGATCGACGTTGCCGCGCTGAAGGCCGCGACACGCGAGCGGTCGCGCGGATAGGCCCGATCCAGGTGGTGGCAAGCCTTGTCGTGCAGGATAGAAGACTACGGATTGATCGGCGATTGCGAGACGGCGGCGCTGGTCGGTCGTGACGGCTCGATCGACTGGCTGTGCTGGCCAGCGTTCGATTCCGACGCCTGCTTTGCCGCGCTGCTCGGCACCCACAAGCATGGCCGCTGGCTGATTGCGCCCGCAGAAGAGATCACCAAGACGTCACGCCGCTATCGGGGCGATACGCTGATCCTGGAAACGCGGTTTGAGACCGCCAATGGCGTGGTCGAGCTGATCGATTTCATGCCGCCGCGCGGCAATGCCTCAGATGTAGTGCGGCTGGTGCGCGGGGTCAGTGGCCGGGTAAAATTGCGGATGCAATTGGTGATCCGCTTTGGTTTTGGCGCCGACATTCCCTGGGTCAGGAAAAGCGAAGACGGCTCGGGACTGCTCGCGATTTGCGGGCCTGACATGACCGTGCTGCGAACGCCGGTCGCGACCCGCGGCGAGGACCTGACCACGGTGGCGGAGTTCTGGGTAGGCGAGGGCGATACCGTGCCCTTTGTCCTTACCTACGGGCCCTCGCATCTGGCGGTGCCCGCGCCGATCGATCCCGCGGTCGCTTTGCAGGAAACCGAGGCGTTCTGGAGCGAATGGAGCGCTCGCTGTGCTTACGAAGGCGAACATCGCGACCTCGTGATGCGCTCGCTGATCACGCTCAAAGCGCTGACCTATGCGCCGACCGGCGGCATCGTCGCGGCGCCCACCACCTCGCTGCCGGAAAAACTCGGCGGCGCACGCAATTGGGACTATCGCTTCTGCTGGCTGCGCGATGCCACCTTTACGCTGCTGGCGCTGATGAACTCGGGCTATA
Organism: Bradyrhizobium sp. JYMT SZCCT0180; assembly: GCF_018130165.1. Taxonomy (GTDB): domain Bacteria; phylum Pseudomonadota; class Alphaproteobacteria; order Rhizobiales; family Xanthobacteraceae; genus Bradyrhizobium. The sequence continues at coordinate 79,411 of NZ_JAFCLZ010000011.1, forward strand.
CCGAGGAAGCCCTCGCCTGGCACAATTGGCTGTTGCGCGCGGTGGCGGGTTCGCCGGCCAACATGCAAATCATGTACGGCATCATGGGGGAGCGGCGGCTCCTGGAATGGGAAGCCGGCTGGCTCCCGGGCTATGAGGGCGCACAGCCGGTCCGGGTCGGCAATGCCGCGCATGCGCAGCTGCAACTCGATGTCTATGGCGAACTGATCGACGCCTTCCATCAATGGCGAATAGCCAAACTCGAACTCTATGAAGGAAGCTGGGCGCTCGAATGCACGGTGCTGGAGCATCTGGCCGAACAATGGGATCAGCCGGATCACGGCATCTGGGAGCGCCGCGGCGACGGCAAGCACTATGTCTCCTCCAAGGTGATGTGCTGGGTCGCCTTCGACCGTGGCATCAAAAGCGTCGAAAAATTCGGCTTCAAGGCGCCGCTGGAAAAGTGGCGGACGCTGCGCGACACCATCCATCGCGACGTCTGCGAAAAGGGTTTTGATCGCGAGCTGAACGCGTTCGTCGAATCCTACGGTTCGAAAATGCTGGATGCCAGCATCCTGTTGCTGCCCTCGGTGGGGTTCCTGGAACCGACGGATCCCCGCGTGCGGGGAACGCTGGCCGCCATCGAGAAATACCTGATGCGGGACGGCTTCGTGTTGCGGCATGACCCCCGTGAAGTCGAGCAGCAGCCGGCGGAAGGTGCATTCCTGGCCTGCAGCCTCTGGCTCGCCGATGCCTATGTGCTGACGGGAGAACTCGACAAGGCGCGGGCGTTGTTCGAGCGCGTGGTCGCGATTGCCAATGATGTCGGCCTGCTGGCCGAAGAGTTCGACACCGGCGCTGGCCGCCAGACCGGCAATTTCCCGCAAGCGTTGACGCATATCGCGCTGATCAATACCGCCCATAACCTCAGCGCGGCGAAGCAGACCACCGAGAAGCCGGCGATGCAGCGGTCGAAGTAGGCTATCGCGCCGAATTGACGTCGCGCGAGCCGGCACCCAATCGCACGGCTGCGGGCGGGGCTGGGTGCCTGCATACCTCTGGATGGATACCGGCTCGCGCCTGCCGATGCACACCCGTTGGCGGAAATGGTGTGGGGTATCGGCAACCCCGAAAACCGGGGCGACCAATGCAATAAAGCGGATATGCCGAGCGAAAGCTTTGGCGACTTATGGATTTATTCTTGAGACGTGCTTGATTTCGCACTCTCACAGCGACGATACGAAACGGTTGGCTAGTCGATCTTTAGAATCGCCTCCATCGCGCGGGCAAAACCGTCCCGTTGGTTGGTATCGGTGACATGGGTCGCGCGCTGCTTGATGTCATCGGCCGCGTTGCCCATCGCGAACGACATGCCGCTTCTGGCAAACATTGGCAGGTCGTTCTGCATGTCGCCGATGGTGGCGACGGCGTCGGTCGCAATGCCGAGCCGCTTGGCGATGTTCTCGACGAACGTGCCCTTGTCGTAGCCCGCGGGGGTGACGTCGAGGTAATAGGTTTGCGAGCGAACCGCGGTGGCCTCTGCGCCTACCGCCTGCTGCATGGCCGCTTCGCAGCGCGCCAGCAGCGCCGCGTCGGAGCTGGCGCCCACGATCTTGCAGGCCTCGGATAGATGCGGCGTGAAATCCTCAATGATCGTCGGATCGGCCTTGATCGCCCGCTTCTCGTGCGGAACGTATTCGCCGTCGGGGTTGCGGGTGTACCAGCGCTCGTTGCTGAACAGCCAGATATCGACGCCGAACTCATTGAGCACATCGAGACTGCGCTGTGCGACCGCGGGCGCGATCAGATGCTGTTCAATCGGCTGCAGCTTCGCATTGACGATCGAACTGCCGTTGAAGGCGCCGACCGGCAGCGTGATCGCAAGTGGTTCGATCAGAAAGCCCATGCCGATGGTCGGGCGGCTGGAGACGATGGTGAAACCGATGCCGGCGGCGTGCAGCGCCCGCACGGCGCTTCTTGCATCGTCGGTGAGGATCTTGTCCTTGGTCAACAGCGTGCCATCGACATCGGATACGACAAGCGCAATGCGGCTCATGAGGGTACTTTCAATTGACGGACAATGTCGTCGACGATGGTCTCGATCGGCGCGGCAATCGACACCGTAATGGGACGTTCGCCTGGCTGCGGCGGCTCCAGCGTCCTGAACTGGCTGGCGAGCAGCCCCGGCGGCATGAAATGGCCCTTGCGGGCAGCTAACCGGTCGGCGATCAGGTCCTGCGTCCCGTTCAGGAAGACGATGCGGATATCATCGCGTCCATGCACGAGAATGTCGCGATAGCTGCGCTTGAGCGCCGAACAGGCGATGACAGCGCGTTGTCCGGCCGCCGAGAGGCGGTCGATCTCGTCGGCAATCGCCTGCAGCCAGGGCCAGCGGTCTTCATCCGTCAGCGGCTGGCCGGCGCTCATCTTCGCGACATTGGCCGGCGGGTGAAATTTGTCCGCATCCTCGTAGCGCCAGCCCAGCCGCGCGGCCAGCCTTTCAGCGATGGTGCTCTTGCCCGAGCCGGAGACGCCCATCACCACCAGCGCGCAGGGGCTTGTCGCATCACGCACGAAAATTCTCCGGCAATGCCGCCTGATCCACCAGCCAGACCGTCTCGCCGCTGGATCGCGCGCGGGTCGCCGGCAGGTTCTCGCCTGCGAACACGCGCGTCAAGATCGCGCGCTTGTCTGATCCTGCGACCTCGAACAGCATTTCGCGGCAGCAAGCGAGTGTCGGCAGCGTGAGCGTGATGCGCGGGACGAACGGTTCGACATTGGCTTTGTGTACGCCGACCACCCAGCGCCTGACCTCGTCGAGCAAGGGATCGCCGGGAAACAGCGACGCGGTATGGCCGTCGGGCCCGACGCCCATCAGCACGAGATCGAACAGCGGCCGGCCAGGGTCGAGATCATCTGCGCCATAGAACGCTTTCAGTTCGCCCTCGTAAAGCGCCGCACCGCGATCGGGATCGGTGGGATCGGCCGTACTCGTCGGGATTGGATGGATGTTGGATGCCGGCGCGCATCGATCCAGAAAGGTTTTCCGTGCCACGTTCATGTTGTTGAGGGGATCATCCGCGGGCACGAAGCGCTCGTCGCCGATGAACCAGTGCACGCGTTGCCACGGAATCCGGCTTCGCCAGGGGTCAGTGCCGAGCAATTGATAGAGCTGTTTCGGGCTCGATCCGCCGGTCAGGCAGATCGCGACGCGGCCGGGGTTTTCCGATATCCGCGCGATGACGCGCCCGGCGGCGGCCTCGGCCATCGCGGCTGGATCGGCAACTGACGTCACATGGCGATTGTCGTTCGACATCATCTCTAACTGAGCTTGCGCCAGCTGCGGCCGTCTCGCTCCAGCAGATCGTTGGCTTCCTCCGGACCCTCGCTGCCGGGCTCATAGACCTTGAGCCCCTTGCCGCCGGCGTTCTTCCAGGCGTCGAGAAATGGCTGCACCGCCCGCCAGCCGGCCTCGACGCTGTCGGCGCGCTGAAACAGGATGTTGTCGCCGATCATACAGTCGTAGATCAGGGTCTCATAGCCGGTCGATGGCTCGGCCTTGAAATAATCCTTGTAGCGAAACTTCATCTCGACGCCGTCGATATTGATGGTGGGGCCCGGCACCTTGGTGTTGAACTGCAGCGCGATGCCTTCGGTTGGTTCGGTCGAGATGATCAGGTAATTCTGCGAGAGCCGGTCCACCGGCGTGTCGCGGAACATCGCGAATGGCGCCTGCTTGAACTTGATGGCGATCTCGGTGCGCTTGATGCCGAGCGCCTTGCCGGTGCGCAGGTAAAAAGGAACGCCGGCCCAGCGCCAATTGTCGATGGTCAGTTTCAGTGCGGCATAGGTTTCCGTGGTGCTGGCAGGCTTGACGTCGGCGGTCCGCCGATAGTCCTCGATCTCGGTGTCGCCGACCATGCCGGCGCGATATTGCCCGCGCACCGAATTGTGCAGCGCCTCCTGCTCGCTCTGGGTCTGGATCGCGGCCAGCACGTCGGCCTTTTCCGAGCGCACCGAATGCGCGTCGAATTTCGATGGCGGCTCCATCGCGACCAGCGACAGCAGTTGAAACAGATGGTTCGGCACCATGTCGCGCAACGCGCCGGTCGCGTCGTAAAAACTGCCGCGATGGCCGACGCCGAGCTTTTCATCGACCGTGATCTGGATGTGGTCGATATGATTGCGGTTCCAGATCGGCTCGAACATGCCGTTGGCGAAACGCAGCACCAGGATGTTCTGGACGGTTTCCTTGCCGAGATAATGATCGATCCGGTAGATCTGATGCTCTTCGACCAGCTTCAGGAGTTCGCTGTTGAGCTCTCTTGCCGATGCCAGATCGGTGCCGAACGGCTTTTCGACCACCAGGCGACGCCATGTGCCGTTCTCGACCAGCAGGCCGGTGCGGCCGAGTTCGCGGCTAATCGGCAGGAAAGCGCTCGGCGGCGTCGCGAGATAGAACAAGCGATTGCCTTGGGTGTTTCGCGCGGCTTCCAATTTGTCGAGCTGCTCGCTCATGGCGTCGAATGAGGCGGGATCCCGCGGATCAGCCTCGATGCAGGTGACGCATGCGAGCAGGCGCATCGCGATCGCCTCGTCCACCTGGCGGGTGGCGTATTGATGCAACCCTTTCATCAGGCTGTCGCGCAAGCCGTCGCTCGTCATGCCCTTGCGGGCAATGCCGACGACGCAGAATTTTTCCGGCAGCAGATCGGCTGCCGCCAGATTGTAGAGGGCCGGGATCACCAGCCGATGCGCGAGATCGCCGGTGACGCCGAAGATGACGAAAGAGCAGGGATCGGGTTTCGTCTGTGCCAGTTTGCCGACCGCCATGGGCGTTAAGCCTTCGAGCCCGGCTTCTTCGGTGGCTCCTTGTGGCCGCCGAAGCCTGCGCGCATCGCGGAAAGGATCTTCTCCGCGAATGTGTGATCCTTGCGCGAACGGAAGCGTGCATAGAGCGCCGCCGTCAGCACCTCGGCCGGCACCGCCTCGTCGATCGCGGCATTGACGGTCCAGCGGCCTTCGCCGGAATCCTCGACATGGCCGGAGTAGTTATCCAGCGTCTGGTTCTCGGCGAGCGCCGACGAAGTGAGATCGAGCAGCCAGGAAGGGATCACGCTGCCGCGCCGCCACACCTCGGCGATATCGGCGATGTCGAGATCAAACCGATGCTCCGCCGGCAGCGCCTCGATGTTGGCGTTCTTCAGGATATCAAAACCCTCGGCATAGGCCTGCATCAGCCCATACTCGATGCCGTTATGGATCATCTTGACGAAATGCCCGGCGCCGCTGGGGCCGGCATGGATATAGCCTTGCTCGATGCGCGGATCGCGGCCGTCGCGGCCGCCGGTGCGCGGAATGTCGCCGATCCCCGGCGCCAGCGTCTTGAAGATCGGATCGAGCCGGTCGACCACGGCCTTGTCGCCGCCGATCATCATGCAATAGCCGCGCTCGATACCCCAGACGCCGCCGCTGGTGCCGACGTCGACATAATGCAGCCCTCGCTCTTTCAGCGTCTTGCCGCGGCGGACGTCGTCCTGCCAAAACGTGTTGCCGCCGTCGATGATGACGTCACCGGGCTCCATCAGTTTGGCGAGCGCCTCGATGGTGACCTCGGTGATCTTGCCGGCCGGCAGCATCACCCAGGCGGTGCGCGGCTTCTCCAGTTTCGCGACGAACGCTTCCAGCGTGTCGGCGCCGGCAGCGCCTTCGGCCGCCAGCGCGGCAACGGCCTTGGCGTCCTTGTCGTAGACCACCGACGTGTGGCCGTTCCTCATCAGCCGCCGCACGATGTTGCCGCCCATCCGGCCGAGGCCGATCATGCCAAGCTGCATGCCAATACTTCCCTTATTGCGCGCCCTCTCTAATTGAGCGCTTCTGATATCGCGGCATCTAGCGCGGCAAGCGCCGGCTTGAGGTCGCCCTTGAGATGAACCCGCAATGCGCGCCGGCCGCGTTCGGTCAGCACGTCGAAATCGCCGCGCGCCTGCGCTGCCTTGACGACGCCGAAGCTGGCCTTCTGGCCGGGCACGGCCAGGTCCTTGGCATCGTCGGCGGTGATCTGCAGGAACACGCCGCTGTCGGGCCCACCCTTGTAGGCCTGGCCGGTCGAATGCAGGAAGCGCGGTCCGAATTCGGCGCAGGTCGCCACATGCCTGACGTCACGCACCGCCAGCCGCATCTTCTGCAGCGTGTCGATCGATGCGCCGTCGCGCGCGATATAGGCCAGCAGCGCAAAATAGTCGCCGCTGCCGGGACGCGTCAGATGCGCCTTGATCCAGGATTCCAACGTGCCATTGGCGCCGGCCTTGCGCAGCGCGTCCGCATTGGCTTCATCGGTGTAGATGTCGGCTTCGGCGGTGGCGACCACCGGCTGCTCGGCCGGCAGTGCGCCGGTTTTCTCGAACGCCGCGGTCAGTTCGCGCGTCTTGATCTTGGCCGCCTCGACATCGGGCTGGTTGAACGGGTTGATACCGAGGATGGCGCCGGCCACTGCGGTCGCCATCTCGAAGCGGAAGAACTCCTGGCCGATATGGTCGATCGATTTCATGACGATGCGCACCACCGGATGCCCGGCGGCTTCAAGGGCGGCAAGCTTGTCGTTATGCGCCGAATCGTCTTCGCCCTCGGTCCGGATATCGATGAAGAAGCGGTCGCTACCGTAGACGGCGGGATCGGCGAGCGGTTCGCCGTCGATCGGAATCAGGCCCTTGCCGTCCTTGCCGGTGGACTCCGCGATCAATTGTTCGGCCCAGGCGCCGAAATCGGCGATCTTCTTCGACGAGGATATCGTCACCTTGTCGCGGCCTTCGAGCCCGGCTAACCCGAGCGCAAGCCCAAGCTGCACGCCGGGGTTTTCGTGCGGCGGCACGTCGGCGCCGCAGGAGCGCACCATCGCCAGCGTGTGCTTGATCAGGCTCTTGACGTCGATCCCGGCGGCCGCCGCCGGCACCAGTCCGAACGGCGACAGCACCGAGTAACGTCCGCCGATCGATGGATCGCCATAGAAGATGCGCGCAAAGCCCTGCTTGGTCGCGACCTTCTCCAGCGACGAGCCGGGGTCGGTCACCGCGATGAAGCGATGGCCCGCCTTGTCAGCGCCGATGGTCTTGGAAACGCGATCGAAGAAATAATCCTTCATCACGTTCGGCTCGGTGGTGCCGCCGGATTTGCTGGAGACGATGAACAGGGTTTTTGCCAGGTCGACCTTCTTCTCCATCGCGCGCACCTGCGCGGGGTCGGTGGAGTCGAGCACGTGCAGTTTCGGGAAGCCGGATTTCTTCGGGAAGGTTTCCGCCAGCACTTCCGGACCAAGGCTCGATCCGCCCATGCCGAGCACGACAGCGTCCGAAAAGTTCTGCCCCTTCACGCGCCTGGCAAAATCCTCGTAGTCGGCGACATCTGCGGCAGCCGGGCTGTTCAACCAGCCCAGCCACTTATTCTCGTCGTCATTGCTCCAGACCGATTTGTCCTTGTGCCAGAGCCGGCGGATTTTTGCTGACGCCCGCCAGTCCTCGGTGCTCTTCTCCACGGCCTTCTTGATGCCATCGCCGAGCACGAGGTGCTGCTTGTCGATTCCGCCGCCAAGCGAAGCCGCGCGCTTGTGCGCGACGGCGCCGTAGAGCTTGTCGGCGGCGTCGGCGAATAGCTTGACACCGTCCGTGACCAGCTCGGCCGTGATCGCGTCGAGCGAGATGCCGGACTTTTCCAATTCCTCCAGTACCCGTCGGGCGTCCTCGACATTTTCTTCAAGGCTGTCACGCACCTTGCCGTGATCGCGGAACGCGTCCAGCGTCGCCGGCGGCACCGTGTTGACGGTGTTGGGGCCAATCAGTTCCTCGACATAGAGAACGTCGCTGTAGTCCTTGTTCTTGGTGCCGGTCGAAGCCCACAGCAGCCGCTGCGGCTTTGCGCCTTTGGCCTTGAGCTTGTCCCAGCGTGCGCCCGAAAACAGGCCCTTGTAGTCCTGATAGGCCATCTTGGCGTTCGCGATCGCGACCTTGCCCTTGAGCGCGCTCAAGCGTTCCTTTTCGCTGGGGTCATTAGCCCTTGCGATCTTGTCGTCGAGCTGCTTGTCGACGGCGCTATCGATCCGGCTGACGAAGAAGCTGGCGACACTGGCGACGCGCGAGGGATCGCCACCGCCGGCGACGAGTTTCTCCAGCCCGTCGAGATAGGCTTCCGCCACCTGGCGATAGACCTTTTGCGAGAACAATAGCGTGATGTTGATGCTGATGCCTTCGCCGATCAGATGTTCGATCGCAGGCAGGCCTTCCGGCGTCGCCGGCACCTTCACCATCAAATTCTTGCGCTTGACGTCCTTCCACAGCCGCTCGGCCTCGGCGATGGTGCCTTTGGTGTCCATCGCCAGATAGGGCGAGACCTCGAGGCTGACGAAGCCGTCTTCGCCCTTCAGCCGGTCGTAGACCGGCCGCAACACGTCAGCGGCGTTCTGGATGTCTTCAATGGCGACATGTTCGAACAGGTCGGCGACCGGGCGGTCGCCCTTCTTCAGCGCCTGGCCGATCGCGCCGTCATATTCGTCCGAACTGCCGATGGCTTTCTCGAAGATCGCGGGGTTCGAGGTCACGCCTTTGACGCCGTCGGTGTCGATCAAATTCTTCAGATCGCCTTTGGCGACGAAGCCGCGGGCGAGGAAATCCAGCCAGACGGCCTGACCGTGGTTTTCGAGTGCTTTGACGGGATTCATGATGCCTGTTCTGTCCGGTCGTCGGTTTTCGGGTTCCCCGGCAGCTTTCGGGTGCGAGGCGGGAATGTCAACACGTGGATGGCAAGTGCATGGCAAGTCGATGGAATGGCTGCCGGACGGAATGGGTGTATCCGGTGGGGTAACGCCGCCTGCATCCGTTCGATCCCCGGGATGAGCACCCGGGGATTGGCGAAATCCAGCACAATTTTGTGACGGGAAAGCGGACGCCACGATCGCAAATCGCGATCACGATCGCAAATTGCGATCAGGGTCGCAGATAGAGATAGCCCTGCGATTGCAACTCGGCGATGCGCACCACGCCGCCCTGGTCGGCGGAAATGAAGCCCGGCAAGAGATCGGCGAGGCCGACTTTCTGGGATTTCATGGTTTTGCCGCAGACGGCGAGTTCAATTCCGGCCTTGGCGAACTGGCCGATATGCCGTGTCAGATCGGGATTGGCCGCGGATGCGTGGAACGCACGCAGCGCCTGGCCGTGAACGACCAGAGCGATGGTGACGTTGTCGGGTCCGCCGACGCCGTTGAGATGGTTCTGGATGTTGCCGACGACAAAGCTGACCTTGTCGAGGTCGTTGAGGTGGTAGACCACTTTCAGTTTTTTCGTCGGCGGCGCCTCGGTCGCCGCGCCGGCGCGCGAGGCAGCAAAGGCCGCGCCGAAAGCGGACGCCGCGGCCCACAAGATGCTGCGTCGATGCATGGCGTCCTCCAACTCGATTGCCTCTGAGCTGTCACTTATGCCTGAGCGCCGCGAGTTCCTTGCGGTCGGTCACCAGCTCGGCACATTCGCGCAGATCGGCGCGATCGACCCGGAAAATCTTGTCGTCGGCGCCGGCTACCAGATCGTTGCTGGAATCGTCGTCGGGCTTGTTGCGGTCCCGGATCCTGATCCGCTCCAGCTGGATGATGGCTGATTTGTCGTCCTTCATCGCGATATCGATGCCGCCGCCGTCGCAATCGACGCCGCAGCCGAAGTGGATTTCGTTGCCTTTGTCTTCAGTGACGACATGGTTGCAATAACCACTGGAGTCGAAATTGCCTGGCCGATGCCGATATTTGACGCCGATGCGGAAGGAGTAATTGGTGATCTTCTCTTCCGGCGGATTTTCGGCCGTGACCAGCAGCTTCATCGCGCTGACTTTCTGCTTGGGATGCTGCGCCAGGTGGTTGGCGTCATAGCGGCGGACGAAGCAGGCATAGGTCTTTTGACCGAGGGGGCCGGCGAATATCCTGTTGTCGAAGGCGGCAGCCCTGGTCTTGTCGACGCCATCCTGGGCGAGGCCGGGGCTGGCAAGCGAGGTCATCGCGGCCAGCGCGAGGGTACACAGGAAGATGCGCTTCATGATCGTCCCTAAATGCGTGACACACCGACCGTCCGCACGGAGGTGGTGCGGCGCCAGGAGCCGCCATGGTGCGGCTTCGATCTGTTGGTCGCAGGCGGCCGCGGCTGCGTTCAATTTCAGGCCGTTGCCAGGAAAACCGTGCTGCCGGCAGCCGCTTGCCTAAATATTGGGCGATGCGCCCATTCGCGCCCCATGATTTGCCCGCATTGTGCCTTGCACAATAAATCCCGGCCGGTGTCCAATTCGGACCGTGACCTGGAGCACACCTGTGCCGATTGGCGGCAGCGCGGGTTTCGTTTTGCGCCGCACTCAGGAGGACCGGCGAATTGGTTGCGCCGGACTAATCCAAAAGTACTAGCGCGCGAGCCTCTTGTATCGGTTCGCCGCGCTCGGGACTCGATTACAGTCGCAATGCACGCCGCCTTGACGGCATTCATGCCGACGCGAGCGCAAACGTCACGCGTCGTGGTGAGCGGCATAAGCCCTGGAAACGGAATTCGCGCGTTCGGATTCGTCGAACGACATCGAACAGAGAGATGATCTACCGAGGATGACGCAGCCTGGAGTGATCTGGATCTCAGATCGTCCGTTATGGTCCAACGCGCTGAACGGACGCCGCGCGCGGCGCGCATTAATGAATCGACAAGCATTGCGGCGGCGCGTTTTCAACCGCGCGAATTCTGCAGGTTCGTTCATCTACCTGAAAAACCAGTACTTCTCCGGATGCCGCATGTTGCACTCCGGTTACAGATTCGGTGGATTCCAGCACATTCTTGAGCTGCCGAGTCGTTTAGCATGACTATTGCATTGCGTGATGGAGTCACTCGCGTGTCAGATATCACATCTGCTGTTGGTGATTCGCGATTGGATACGCAGGAGGCTTGCCGGGGCTTGGAACTTGGCCAGCGCATCCTACGTTATAGCTGAACCATGAGGAGATGAATCTATGTACAACGATTCTCTGTTCAACGCCTTCGCCCGCTCCTTCGAAGCTCGAAGTCAGAGCGACATGTCGATGGCGGATTATCTGGAATCGTGTCGAAGCGATCCGCTTAAATATGCGAATGCGGCCGAACGGTTGCTAGCGGCAATCGGCGAACCTCAGATGATCGACACGGCCAGGGATCAACGCCTTGGCCGTATTTTTTTGAACCGCACCATGCGCACCTATCCGGCCTTTGCCGGCTTCTATGGCATGGAAGAAACCATCGAGCGCATCGTCGGGTTCTTCCGGCACGCCGCTCAAGGCCTCGAAGAGCGCAAGCAGATCCTCTATCTGCTCGGGCCGGTCGGCGGCGGCAAGTCATCGCTCGCCGAACGCCTCAAGGCGTTGATGGAAGTTCACCCCATTTATGTCTTGAAGGCCGGCGACGAACTCAGTCCCGTCTTCGAAAGCCCGCTCAGCCTGTTCGATCCGGAAACACTCGGGCCGATGCTCGAGGAAAAATACGGCATTCCGCGCCGCCGGCTCACCGGGCTGATGAGCCCGTGGTGCTACAAGCGGCTCGAATCGTTCGGCGGCGACATCTCGCAATTCCGTGTCGCCAAGATCCAGCCGTCGCGGCTGCGGCAGATCGCGGTCGCCAAGACCGAGCCGGGTGATGAAAACAACCAGGACATCTCCTCGCTGGTCGGCAAGGTCGACATCCGCAAGCTGGAAACCTTCGCCCAGAACGACCCCGACGCCTACAGCTATTCCGGCGGCTTGAACCGCGCCAACCAGGGCATCCTCGAATTCGTCGAGATGTTCAAGGCGCCGATCAAGATGCTGCATCCGCTGCTGACGGCGACGCAGGAGGGCAACTATATCGGAACCGAGAATATCGGTGCGATCCCCTTTACCGGCGTCATTCTCGCGCACTCCAACGAATCCGAATGGCAGAGCTTCAAGACCAACAAGAACAACGAAGCCTTCATCGACCGCATCTGCGTCATCAAGGTGCCGTATTGCCTGCGCGTCACCGAAGAACAGAAGATCTACGAGAAGCTGATTCAGGGCTCCGAGCTCGCCGCCGCGCCCTGCGCGCCGTCGACGCTGGAGACGCTGGCGCGCTTCTCGGTGATGTCGCGGCTGCGCCGTCATGAAAACTCCACCGTGTTTGCAAAGATGCGGGTTTATGACGGCGAAAGCCTGAAAGAGTCCGATCCCAAGGCCCGCAGCGTCCAGGAATACAAGGATGCCGCTGGCGTCGACGAAGGTATGGATGGCGTCTCGACCCGCTTCGCGTTCAAGGTGCTCGCCGCAACCTACAATCACGATACGTCGGAGGTCGGCGCGGACGCCGTTCACCTGATGTATGCGCTGGAACAGTCGATCCGTCGCGAGCAGCTCCCTGATGAGACCGAGAAGCGTTACCTCGAATTCATCAAGGCCGAACTTGTGCCGCGATATGCCGAATTCATCGGAAACGAGATTCAGAAGGCCTATCTCGAATCCTATTCGGATTATGGCCAGAACCTGTTCGACCGCTACGTGGATTACGCCGACGCCTGGATCGAAGATCAGGACTTCAAGGATCCCGACACCGGACAATTGCTCGATCGTGAATTGCTCAATCAGGAGCTGACCAAGATCGAGAAGCCTGCGGGCATCGCCAACCCGAAGGACTTCCGTAACGAGGTCGTGAAGTTCTCGCTGCGGTCGCGAGCCCAGCACGGCGGCAAGAATCCGGGCTGGACCAGCTATGAAAAGGTTCGCGAGGTGATCGAAAAGCGGATATTCTCGCAAGTGGAAGATCTGCTGCCCGTCATTTCGTTCGGCTCGAAAAAGGACGGCGAAACCGAGAAGAAGCACGACGATTTCGTCGCGCGGATGGTGGACCGCGGTTACACCGAACGCCAGGTCCGCCGGCTCGTCGAATGGTACATGCGCGTGAAGCAAGCCGGCTGAGGCGGATGCGAAGTGGTTGCTATTCACATCGTTGATAGGCGGCTGAATCCGGGCAGCAAGAGTCTCGAGAACCGTCAGCGGTTCCTGCGCCGGGCGAAGGCGCTGGTTCAGCAGGCGGTGAAGAAGACCTCGCACGACCGGGACATCAAGGATGTCCTGGAAGGCGGCGAGGTCAGCATCCCCCTCGATGGCATGGACGAGCCGCGGTTCCGCCGTGAAGGCGGCACCCGCGACATGATACTTCCTGGAAACAAGAAGTTCATCGAAGGCGACATCCTGCCGCGCTCGGGCGGCTCGGGCGGCAGGGCCGGTGGCGCGGGGGAGGGCGACAGCGAAGACGCGTTCCGCTTCGTTCTCAGCCGCGAGGAATTCGTCGACCTGTTCCTGGACGATCTCGAACTACCTGATCTCGCCAAGCGCAAGCTTGCCGAGGTGGAGAGCGAAGGCATCCGCCGCGCGGGTTATGCGACATCAGGCTCGCCGGCGAATATTTCCATTCCCCGTACCGTGAGCCGCGCGATGGCGCGGCGGGTGGCATTGCGGCGGCCGAAGCCGGAAGAGATTGCGGCCCTCGAAGCCGAGCTGCTGATTTGCGGCCACGAGGCGCGCCGCGCCGAACTGTTGGCCGAGATTGAAGCCCTGAAAGCCAAGGCCAAGCGGATCCCGTTCATCGATCCGATCGACATCCGATACCGGCGGTTCGAGACCACGCCGAAGCCGATTGCCCAGGCCGTGATGTTCTGCCTGATGGACGTCTCGGGCTCGATGACCGAGCACATGAAGGACCTCGCCAAGCGCTTCTACACGCTGCTCTATGTCTTCCTGAAGCGGCGCTACCGCCATGTCGAGATCGTCTTCATCCGCCATACCGACCGCGCCGAAGAGGTCGACGAGGACACATTCTTCCATGGCCCGGCATCGGGCGGCACGCTGGTGTCGAGTGCGCTGCAGGAAATGCACGAGATCGTGCGTTCGCGGTTCCGCCCGGCGGACTGGAATATCTACGCCGCGCAGGCTTCCGATGGCGACAATTCCACGTCCGACGGCGAGGTGGCGGGCCGGCTGCTGACCGAGAAGATTCTCCCCGTCAGCCAGTTCTTTGCCTATCTCGAGGTCGGCCAGGATGCCGGTCTGACCTTCGAGATGCCGGATTCGTCGCTATGGACGCTGTATGAGCGCCTGCGCCTCGCCGGTGCGCCATTGTCGATGCGCAAGGTCTGCGAGCGCAGCGAAATCTTCCCGGTGTTTCACGATCTCTTCCAGCGTCGCGTAAGACAAGAGAGGGCACCATGACAGGCGAACGGCTGTTTCAGGGTGCTGATTGGGATTTCCCCACGCTGCAGCGGATCCACGACGCCTGCGAGGAGATCGCGGAGTCCGAACTCGGGCTCAATGTCTATCCGAACCAGATCGAGGTGATCACGGCCGAGCAGATGCTGGACGCCTATTGCTCGGTCGGCATGCCCTTGTTCTACAAGCATTGGTCGTTCGGCAAGCACTTCGCCTATCAGCAGGCTTCCTACCGCAAGGGCCTGATGGGCCTGGCCTATGAGATCGTCATCAACTCGTCGCCGTGCATCTCCTATTTGATGGAGGAGAACACCGCGACCATGCAAACGCTGGTGATCGCGCACGCCGCCTTCGGCCACAATCATTTCTTCAAGAACAATTATCTGTTCAAGCAATGGACGGATGCCGACGGCATTCTCGATTATCTCGAATTCGCCAAGACCTACGTTGCGCAGTGCGAGGAGCGTCACGGCCGGTTGGCGGTCGAGCAGACGCTCGATGCGGCGCACGCGCTGATGTCACATGGCATCAACCGCTATCCCGGCAAGAAGCTACCCGATCTGCGCGTCGAGGAGAAACGGGCCCAGTACCGCCGGCAGCACGAAGAAAGCGCGTTCAATGATTTGTGGCGGACCATTCCGACCGGACCGGTCAAGAGCGTGGCAACGCTGAGCGCCGATCGCCGCCGCGCGCTGCTCGGCCTGCCGCAGGAAAACATCCTGTACTTCCTGGAAAAGACCGCGCCGCGCCTGGCGCCCTGGCAGCGCGAGCTGCTGCGCATCGTGCGGCACATCGCCCAGTATTTTTACCCGCAGAGCCAGACCAAGGTCATGAACGAGGGCACCGCGACCTACGTTCATTACCGCATCATGAACCGGCTGCACCTGCAGGGGCAGCTCTCCGACGGCAATTTCCTCGAATTCCTGTCGTCGCACACCAACGTCGTGTTCCAGCCCGACTTCGACAGCAAATATTTCTCGGGCTTCAACCCCTACGCGCTCGGCTTTGCGATGATGCAGGACATCGAGCGCATCGTCACCAATCCCGAGGACGAGGATCGCGAATGGTTTCCGGATATCGCCGGCAAGGGCGATACGATGGGCGTGCTCCGCGATGTCTGGGCCAATTACCGCGACGAGAGCTTCATCAGCCAGTTCCTCTCACCGCGGCTGATGCGGCACTTCCGCATGTTCCACTTGCATGACGATCCGGCCGAGACCGCCGGCATCAGGGTCGATGCGATCCACGACGAGCGCGGTTATCGGCGCGTGCGCCGCGCCCTGTCACGGTCATACGACGTCGGCTTCATCGATGCCAACATCGAAGTCGTCGATGTCGATCTCGCCGGCGATCGTCATTTGATGTTGCGCCACACCGTGCTGAACGGCGCGCAGCTCAATGACACCGATGCCAAGCGCGTGCTGCAGCACCTCGCCGACCTCTGGACCTACAACGTCTCGCTGGTCGAGGTCGACTCGACCGGCAAGGTGCTGAAGGAATACGTCGCCAACCCGCGCGGGCTGGCCGCGGTGGCGTAGCTACACTCCCGGCGTTCCTTGCGCTCCCGAGCGATCAGCGCCCGCGCGTCGGCAGTTTCGGCAGTTTGTGCGGATCGAACGTTGGTATGGGCTCGCTCGCCTCCGGGGGGCGCGCCTGCTCGTTGTAAATCAGCGTTCCCTCCAGGAGCAGGCCTGGGAACTGTTCCGCCGTTCCGGTGTAGGTCGCTATCTTGCCGGTGCACGTTCCCTGCAGCTTGAGCTCGAGCTCCTGATCATCGCCGAATACGGTTGGCAGCCCGCCGGTGTGTTTTTTTGTGATGACGACCGCGGTGAATCGGTCTCCGTCGACTTCGCATGAGCCTTCGTAGGTCATGACGCCGTCGCGCCCCCAGATCCTGCCGTCTGCAACATGGACGATGCCGGTGCCTTGGCTTACCGGGGTCTTGAACCAGGCCGAATAAGTGCCGTCCTTGAGCACAGCGGAACCTCTTCCTTGAGCGTTCACAAGCGGCCGATCATCCGCACGACTAGCCTAAGACTCCCTTAATCGCCGCCCTCTCGGAAAGGGCGGCTTTCTTTTGCCGTAGTCTTACGGAGCAAAACTCCATTGTTCCGACTGGTTTCGTACACATCATATCGGGATGGGCCAGCCAGCACTGGAAATCCGAGTATGCGAAAAGTGCCACGCCGAAATGCGGCTGTTGGGCAAGCTGCCCGCTATCGGAGCCAAGCCACTCATCAAGGTTTTCTGTTGCTACCAGTGCAACCGCATTGAGACGCGCACAATAAGGTCGGCTGCACCCCGCAGACCCATTCTTGATACGTCCCGCTCTGCCGCAAGCCGGCGTTGATCTTTTCCAGCGCTGACGAGCCGGGGCACAACTCCCTGCCGGCCGCGGTGCTCAGACGTCGAAAATCCTACTGGCGCGCAAGGAATGCGCGACGGGTACTGACGGTTCGCGCCCAGACTTCGTGAAATCTCCCGGCCAGACGCTTGTCAATGTGCGGACCGATCAGCTTCGTCATGGCAAAGTTGAGATCATCATACTCCCGCGCGCAGACTTCGGCCCGGTCCTTGGGGAGGAATTCCTGTTCGACGATGTCGGCGAACAGTTTCTTGTCCGCACCATAGGCGACACACAGGATGTTGAACGTCCGCTGCGCCGGCGTCGAATGCTCATCTGAAAGTACCCGGATCGGAACGGTGACCTGCGGTCCTGGCATCTGGATCGCATGATGATAGGCGGAGCCCAGGATCATTCTGCGGGCCTCATCCTTGCCCAGTCTGAGCATCACGTAGGCGGCGAACTGATCGGCGGCGTCTTCCTCCCGGCCGAGCACCGGTATTTGCAGCATGTTGAAAACCGCATGCGCGGTCTCGTGCAAAAACACCGCCAGACTTGAGCCAAGGACCGTATCCGCCCGGGAAACCCCGATAGGAAGATCTTGCTTCGGCGCGCTCTTCAAAATTTCCGCCAGCATTTCGTAACACACGGTGATGACTTCATCGTTGTACCAGGCGTTTGGGACGCCGTCGCAACCCGCGACCTTGAGCGTCAGCGGGTAGGGAAGGCGGATCGGACCAAGCAATTCCTGCAGATGCTCGAGTGCACGACCCTGCTTCATTTGATCGAGGATCGGCTGGTGCGCCGGATCCTTTGGCGGCACGTACTCGTACTTGATTTGGTTGGACTTGCTCTTGGAGGCTGCGTTTGCGTTGCCGGAGGTCCAAAAGATCGTTGCCGCCAGAATTGCGACGATCGCAGCAGGCTTATGCCACATCATATTTCTCAACTATGAATGATAAAAATTTACGGCGGCATGTGTATCGACGCGTGGTCGAGCAACCATAGCACGCCCGTCGGATTCCGTGGATAGCGAACGCTGTCGGGCTTGTTGTCAGAAGCGCGGTCGTGATGGTCGCTTGGACGCGAGCAGGCACGCGAACCGATGCCTGCGTTCGAGGCTAAAGCTCATATCGCAGGATGCATCGACGCTGCGGCCCGACGGCGGCATGCCTACCGCAGGCTGGCGTTGATCTTGTCCAGCGCTGACGAGCCCGGGCACAACTCCTTGGCTTCCAGCGTATTGAGTGGCGTCTCGACGGTGTCGAGATGGGTGTGCATGTCTTCGGCGTCGGGATCGACGTAGAGCAAGCCGGTCACCACCTGGCCCTTGGCGGCGTGCTTCTGCAGGAAGGTCATCGCCGCCAGCCGGTCATTGGCGTCGTAATCGGCGTCGATCTTGCGCAGCGCCAGCCTGGTGCCGTCGTGCTGCTCCACCACCTGCACCGAGCCCGGGGCATAATCGACGGTGATGGGGTCGCGGCTGGTGATCACGTCGAGGCGGTTGACCGCGTCATTATGTTCGCGGACGTAGTCAAAACTCTTGGTCGAGCCGGCGTGGTTGTTGAAGGCGATGCAGGGGCTGATGACGTCGATGAATGACGCGCCCTTGTGGCGGATGGCGGCCGCGATCAGCGGCACCAGCTGGGTCTTGTCGCCGGAGAAGCTGCGCGCCACGAAACTGGCGCCGAGCTGTAGCGCGATCGCCACCAGATCGATGGCGTTGTCGGTGTTCATCACACCCTTCTTGGATTTCGAGCCGCGGTCGGCGGTGGCAGAGAACTGGCCCTTGGTCAGGCCGTAAACGCCGTTGTTCTCGACGATATAGGTCATGTTGACGCCGCGCCGGATCGAATGGGCGAACTGGCCGAAGCCGATCGAGGCGCTGTCGCCGTCGCCGGAGACGCCGAGATAGATCAGGTCGCGGTTGGCTAGGTTGGCGCCGGTCAGGACCGACGGCATGCGGCCGTGCACCGAGTTGAAGCCGTGCGAATTGCCGAGGAAGTAATCCGGCGTCTTCGACGAGCAGCCGATGCCGGAGATCTTGGCGACGCGATGCGGCTCGATCGACAGCTCAAAGCAGGCCTCGATGATCGAGGCGGTGATCGAGTCGTGACCGCAGCCGGCGCACAGCGTCGAAATCTTGCCCTCGTAGTCCCGGTGGGTGTAGCCGAGATCGTTCTTCGGCAGGCCGGGATGGTGGAATTTCGGTTTTGCAATGTAGGTCATGACAACACCTGCGGCTCCCGGCTCGTCATGGCCGGGCTTGTCCCGGCCATCCACGTCTTGGCCGAGAAGAAGGAAGACGTGGATGCCCGGCACAAGGCCGGGCATGACGAAGAGGTCAGAAGACGGATCATGACACGGCCTTGCGGAGAGGAGTCACTTTCAGATGGTCCTGATGGTCGCCGATGGCGCTGGCGATGAAGCGCGCTGTGATCGGGGTGCCGTCATAATGCAGGATCGGCACCAGTCGCACCGGATCGATGCCGTTCTCGTTGACGATCAACTGGCGCAGCTGGGCGTCGCGGTTCTGCTCGACCACGTACACGAAGTCGTGGTCGGCAATGAAGCTGGCGACGCTGGAGTGGAACGGGAAGGCGCGGATCCGCATGCGGTCGAGCTGGTGCCCGCGCGCCTCGAGCAGGCCGATCGCCTCGTCCATCGCCGGCGCGGTCGAGCCGAAATAGATCACGCCGTATTTGGTCGGCTTGGTGGCGTTGGCCTGCAGCGGCCGCGGCACCATGTCCTGCGCGGTCTCGAACTTGCGCACCAGCCGCTGCATGTTGTCGGCGTAGACGGCGCCTTCTTCCGAATAGCGCGCATAGCGGTCGCGCGAGGTGCCGCGGGTGAAGAACGAGCCTTTGGTCGGATGCGTGCCGGGATAGGTGCGGTACGGAATGCCGTCGCCGTCGACGTCGAGATAGCGGCCGAAATCGCGGCCGGGCTCGTCGAGCATCTCTGCGGTCATCACCTTGCCGCGGTCATATTGCCTGGCGTCGTCCCACTTCAGGGGACGGCAGAGCCGATGGTTCATGCCGATGTCGAGGTCGAGCATCAGGAAGATCATGGTCTGCAGCCGCTCGGCGAGATCGAACGATTGCGCCGCGAATTCGAACGCTTCCGCCGGGTCTTCCGGGAACAGCAGGATATGCTTGGTGTCGCCGTGCGAAGCATAGGCGCAGGCGATGATGTCGCATTGCTGGGTGCGCGTCGGCATGCCGGTCGAGGGGCCGGCGCGCTGGATGTTCATGATCACGCCGGGAATTTCGGCAAAATAGGAAAGCCCGATGAACTCCGTCATCAGCGAGACGCCGGGTCCGGAAGTCGCGGTGAAGGCGCGCGCGCCGTTCCAGGAGGCGCCGATCACCATGCCGATCGATGCAAGCTCGTCCTCGCCCTGCACGATGGCGTATTTGGCCTTGCCGGTCTCGGGGTCGTGCCGCAGCTTCTTGCAGTGGCTGGTGAAGGCCTCGGCCACCGACGACGACGGCGTGATGGGATACCATGCGCAGACGGTGGCGCCGCCATAGACGGCGCCAAGCGCAGCCGCGCTGTTGCCTTCCATGAAGATGCGGTCGCCGACCTTGTCGGCCTTCTTCACCTGCAAGCCGATCGGGCATTTCAGGTTTTGCAGCGCCCAGTCGCGGCCGAGATGCAGCGCGTGGACGTTCGAGGAGAGAAGCTTCTCCTTGCCCTTGTACTGTTCTGATATCAATTGCTCGACGATCTTCGGGTCCATGTCGAGCAAGGCGCACATCGCGCCGAGATAGATGATGTTCTTGAACAGCTGGCGCTGGCGCGGATCGGTATAGGTCGAGTTGGTGATCGCGGTCAGCGGCACGCCGATGACATTGATGTCGGCGCGGAATTTCGACGTCGGCATCGGCTTGGTGGAATCGTAGAACAGATAGCCGCCGGGCTCGATCGAGGCGACGTCCTTGTCCCAGGTCTGCGGGTTCATCGCCACCATCATGTCGACGCCGCCGCGGGCGCCGAGATGACCTTCTTCGGTCACCCGCACCTCGTACCAGGTCGGGAGCCCCTGGATGTTGGAGGGAAAGATGTTGCGCGGACTCACCGGCACGCCGTGGCGCAGGATCGAGCGCGCGAACATCTCGTTGGCGCTGGCCGAACCCGAGCCATTGACGTTGGCGAAACGGACGACGAAGTCGTTTACGCTGCTGATCGGGCTTTGGACTGACATGTTGATCCCGCGTGAGTCATATCGATGAGGTACTTCTGCATGTCCCAGGCTCCGGTGGGACAACGCTCGGCGCAGAGTCCGCAATGCAGGCAGACGTCTTCGTCCTTCACCATGACGCGCCCGGTCTTGAGCCCGTCGGCGAGATAGAGCGCCTGGTCATGACGCGGTGAGGGTGCTTTCAGCCGGGTCCGCAGGTCCTCTTCCTCACCGTTGTCAGTGAAGGTGATGCAATCCATCGGGCAGATGTCGACGCAGGCGTCGCATTCGATGCAGGCGGGCGCGCTGAAAATCGTTTGCACGTCGCAGTTCAGGCAACGCTGCGCCTCGCCGAGCGCGAGCTTGACGTCGTAGCCGAGTTCGACCTCGGCGCGGATGTCTTTCAGCGCGATCACCTTGTCGCGGTGCGGCACCTTGTAGCGCTTGTCGCCGGAGATGTCGTTGTCGTAGCTCCACTCGTGGATGCCCATCTTCTGCGAGGAGACGTGCACCTCGGGAAGCGGGCGCTCGGTGATATCCTCGCCGGAGAGCATCTTGTGGATCGACAGCGCGGCGTCATGGCCGTGCGCCACCGCCCAGATGATGTTCTTGGGGCCGAACGCCGCGTCGCCGCCGAAGAACACCTTCGGGTTGGTCGAAGCGAAAGTCTTGGCATCGACCTGCGGCATGTTCCACTTGTCAAACTCGATCCCGCAGTCGCGCTCGATCCAGGGGAAGGCGTTTTCCTGTCCGACCGCCACCAGCACGTCGTCGCAGGGAATGGTCTGGTCCGGCTCGCCCGCGGGCACCAGATTGCGCCGGCCCTTGGCGTCATATTCAGCCTTCACCTTCTGGAAGGTGACGCCGATGAGCTTGCCGGCTACATGCTTGAATCCCACCGGCACCATGAAATTGAGGATCGGAATGTCCTCGTGAATGGCATCTTCCTTTTCCCAGGGGCTCGCCTTCATTTCCTCGAAGCCGGAACGCACGATCACCTTGACGTCTTCGCCGCCGAGGCGCCGCGCGGTGCGACAGCAATCCATCGCGGTGTTGCCGCCGCCGAGCACGATCACGCGGCGACCGATCTTCTCGACATGGCCGAACGAAACCGAAGCCAGCCATTCGATGCCGATATGGATGTTGGCGGCGGCCTCCTTGCGGCCGGGGATGTCGAGTTCGCGGCCGCGCGGCGCGCCGGAACCGACGAAAATCGCATCATAATTTTCAGCCATCAGCTGCTTCAGGCTGTCGATGCGATGACCGCCCTTGAACTCGATGCCGAGGTTTAGGATGTAATCGGTTTCTTCGTCGATCACCGAATCCGGCAGCCGGAACTTTGGAATCTGGCTGCGCATCATGCCGCCTGCCTTGGGATCGGCATCGAACACCGTGCAGTGATAGCCGAGCGGCGCAAGATCGCGCGCCACCGCAAGCGAAGCGGGACCGCCGCCGACCAGCGCGATGCGCTTGCCGTTCTTTGCCGATACCTTCGGCATGCGGTGCTTGACGTCGTCCTTGAAGTCGGCGGCGACGCGCTTCAGCCGGCAGATCGCAACCGGTGTTTCCTCGACGCGGCCGCGACGGCAGGCCGGCTCGCATGGGCGATCGCAGGTGCGTCCCAGAATTCCGGGAAACACGTTCGATTTCCAGTTGATCATGTAGGCGTCGCTATAACGCCCCTCGGCAATCAAACGGATGTATTCGGGAACTGGCGTGTGAGCGGGACAGGCCCATTGGCAATCAACCACTTTGTGAAAGTAGTCCGGCGCCGAGATGTCAGTCGGTTTCATTCCTACCTTTCCGCGTCAGTAATCCAAACGCGGCCTTGTTGCCTGAACGCTCAGTAGGCGTTCTTGTGGTTTTTGAATTGGATCATAGGCTTATCTTATCGGAGCTTAGAGCCATTCCAGACGAGTCACAAAGGCAAATTTGCGCGATTGCCAGCTTTCAATGCAGGCACGCGTAAACGTTAATGTTCGCTGCATTATGTGGCGGTGCAGCATGAGTACACCGCTTTGTCGCCAATGTTACGTGTTGGGCAGATCGCTCTTCGCGAGATCCCACGTCAGCCGGTAAACGCCGCTCGTCACCACCAGCGGCTTGATCGCGGCGTTGTCCTTGAAGCGCGCCGCGGCCGCCGGGACTGCGCCGACATCGGTGGCGTCGATCAGCACGAACCAGTCGCCCGCGCCGGGATTGGGCGCTGCGGGGTCATCAGTGATCGGTTTCGACAGCGTCGGATTGTTCTCCAGCAGGTGCATGGAGATGATACCGTCGAGTTCGGCGGGATCGAGTTGATCCCGCAGTGCGGCACGCAATTTATCCTCGCCGCTGGCGGGCGGCCGCAGCCGGATGATGCCGAGCACGGCGCCACGACCGGTGCCGCGGCTGATGGTGATACGCGAAACGCCGCGGATCATGTTCTTGAAGCGGGCAATATTGGCCTTCGACCAGGCGGTCTGGTTGGCGAGCGCGGTGCGGTAGAACGGGCTGTCCAGCACCTCGATGGTTTCGGTGGAATAGAGGCTGAGATATTTCGGGTCGCCGTCGTGCGCGACATAGCGCCGCGCTTCGAGGAAACCCGGCATCGCGACGCGCTCTTCGAGATGTTCGCGGTCATACCAGCGGTTGAATTCGGCCTCGTCGGCGGGGTCGATGTTCATCGACGTCAGCAGCATGCCTTTTCCGGCTATCGGCATTTTTCTTACTCCTCCACTATCAGACCCTCATGGTGAGGAGCCGCGAAGCGGCGTCTCGAACCACGCTTTGCCCTGCGGGCTACGCGTGGCGCAGCCACTCACCAAAAGAGCAAAGCGTGCCCGGCGAAGCCCACCGGGCGAAGACGGGCTCTTCAGGATGAGGGGATGGCTCCTCATTTGGTAATCCTGGAAGCCATGTCAGCGACCGCTTTCATCACGGCGTCGCGGACGCCGGGATCGTACAGCGTGTGGCCGGCGCCTTCGACCAGGCGAATTTCGGCTTCGCGCCACACCGCGGCAAGCGCATGCGAGGTCGCCGGCGGGCACAGCAAATCATAACGGCCCTGCACGATGATACCGGGAATGTCAGCAAGCCTGCCGGCCTCTTCGATGAGCTGGTTCGGCCGCATGAAGCAGTCATTGGCGAAATAATGCGCTTCCATGAACGGCGTGGCGGGCAGGGCGCGCGACGAGTTGACCGGATCGAGCCGGGCGCGGCTAGGTGTGTGCTCGGAGAGGATGCGTTCGGTCTCGCCCCATGCCCGTGCGGCCGGGCCATGCACGGCGGTATCGGGATTAAGGATGCGTCGGAAATATGCGTCGATCGGTTGCGTGCGTTCCGCTGGCGGCAACACGTCGAGGAAATCCGCATGCAGCGCCGGATAGAAGCGCGGCAGCACGTCGAGGAATCCATCCTCGATCTCCTTGCGGGTACCGAGGAAAGTGGCGCGCAGCACGATGCCGGTGACACGGTCGGGATGCGCTTGCGCGTACGCCAGCGCCAGCGTCGCGCCCCAGGAGCCGCCGACGATCATCCAGCGCTCGAAGCCGAATTTCTCGCGGATCTTCTCCATGTCCGCAATCAGATGCGGCAGGGTATTGTCTTCACGCCGGCCCTTGGGGCGGCTGCGGCCGGCACCGCGCTGGTCGAACAGCACGGCATGGAATCTTTCAGGGTCGAACAGCCGGCGGTGATCGGGCTGGCAACCGCTGCCGGGCCCGCCATGCAGATAGACCGCCGCAATGCCGCCGATGCGGCCAACGCTCTCGACATAGATATCGTGGCCATCGCCGACATCGAGCTGCTCCGAGGTCAGCGGTGCAAACGGATCGGCGCGTTTGACGGATTTTCCGGCGTCGGCGTCAGGCGCCATGCTCGCCTTCCGTCTCCAGCGTGCCGCCGGCGAAATTGCGATACAGGAAACGGTCCTGGTGCGCAGCAGCTTCCTGCTCGGCCTGCTTGAAGATCTGCTCATGCATTGGCGACAGCGTGCAGGCCGGATCGGTATTGCCGGCATCGCCGGTCAGCGCAAAGGCCTGGCAGCGGCAACCGCCGAAATCGATCTCCTTGAACTCGCAGCTCTGGCACGGTTCAGGCATCCAGCCGGTGCCGCGATAGCGGTTGAAGGCTTCGGAATTCTGCCAGATCCAGGCGATCGAGTGATTGGATCGCACCGAAAGGAATTCGAGCCCGGTGATGCTCTCGGCGGCATGACACGGCAGGATCTTGCCGGCAGGCGAGATGTTGAAGAATTGCCGGCCCCAGCCGCCCATGCATTTCTTCGGCCGCAGCGCGTAATAATCCGGCACGACGTAGTCGATCGCGAGAATGCCCTTCAGCCGCACTTCGGCTTCCTCGACGATGCGGCTGGTCTCCTCGATCTGCGCCACGGTCGGCATCAAGGCGGCGCGGTTCTTCAGCGCCCAGCCGTAATACTGCACATTGGCGACCTCGAGCCGGTCGGCGTCGAGATCGACCGCCATCTGGATGATGTCGGACAACTGATGCAGGTTCTGGCGGTGCATGACGGCGTTGACCGTCAGAGGCAGGTCGAGTTCGCGCGTCCACTTCGCGACATCGAGCTTCTTCTCATGCGCCTTCTTCAGGCCCGCGACCCGGTCGGCCACCATGGGCTCGTTGCCCTGAAAACTGATCTGCACATGGCACAGCCCGGCATCGGCCAGGGCGGACAGTTTCTCACGCGTCAGCAGCACCGCCGAGGTGATGAGATTGCTGTAGAGCCCGACGTCGCTGGCGTGCTGGACCAGTTCGACCAGGTCCTTGCGCGCCGTCGGCTCGCCGCCGGAGAAATGGATCTGCAGCACGCCGATTTCGGCGAGCTCGGTCAAAACCTTCTTCCATTCCTCGGTGGTCAGCTCAGTGCCGCCGCGGTCGAGTTCGAGCGGATTGGAGCAATAGGGGCATTGCAGCGGGCAGCGGTGCGTCAGCTCGGCCAGCACCGCGAGCGGAATGCCGAACGTCTCCGCCGTCGAGCGCCGCTGCTCCAGCACCGCGAGTCCGTCATGGGGCGCGGTTGCCGCTTTGCCGTCGGTGAGCGCTTTGCCGTCGGTGAGAATGTCGCTCATGACGTCTTCTCGCGCGCTTCGGTCAGAAAGCCTTTGTCGGCGAGGTCCTGCAGCATCGCGATGACATCGGTTGCAATTGCCTCGCGGGGCGCCGCGTATTTCGCGGTCAGCTGATCGATCATGTCAGAGACGCTGCGAACACCGTCGCAAAGCTGCAGCACTTCGACCGCGATCTCGTCCGGCGCCAGCACGCGCTCGGGCGCCAGGATCACCCAGACCTGCCGCGTCTCATCGAATTTCAGTTTGGCGTGCCGCGGCAATTTCGGCCGGCTCGCCTCGCTGACACTGATGTTGCGGCTCAAAGCCATCGATCATTAGTTCCTGGTTATTGGTTTCGGCTTCAGCCCTCTTGGGGCACGAACGCGCCGGGCGGTATGTGGCCCTCGATATAGGCATGATACAGCGCATCGAGCTGAACCCATAGCACATTGGTCTTGAAGATCAGGGCGTTGCAGACCGCCTCGCGTTCCGCCGGCGTCCTGGCGTGCGCCTTGACGTAGTCGAGCGCGAATCCGGCATCGCGCGGCGCCTGCTGCAGGCGGCGGCTGAAATAGCTCATGATGTCGGGATTGACGAAATCATAGTGCTGCAGCATGCCCGAGATGCGCTCTTCATGCAGGTTCGGCGCGAACAGTTCCGTCAGCGAGGAGGCGATCGCCTCGAGCGGCGTCTTGTCGCGGCAGAAATGCACGTAGGCCTCCACCGCAAAGCGCGTGGCGGGAAGGATGCCTTCGGTCGATTCCACATAGGCGCTGTCGAGCCCGAGGCCCTCGGTCAGCTTGAGCCAGCGCTCGATGCCGCCTTCGCTGCCCAAATCGCCGTCGTGGTCCTCGATCCGGTGCCGCCATTCGACGCGGGTCGCGCGGTCGCGGAACCGCGAGATCACCATCGCGTCCTTGAGCGGGATCGTGCTCTGGTAAAAATAACGGTTCAGCGCCCAGGCCTGCACCTGGCCCTTGTTGAGCTTGCCGCCATGCAGCAGCCGGTGGAACGGATGCAGGTTGTGATAGCGGGTCGCGCCGATGTGGCGCAGCGTCGCCTCCAGTTCCTCGGCGTTATTGAGCGAAATGCCTTTGCCGATCGATAGCGCGGTCATTCTGGTGACGGGCACGACGCTCACAGCGTGATCTCCATTCCATCGGCGGGGATGTGCCAGCCGGCCTGCTCGGCGGTTTTGCGCTCGTCCGAGCCGTGCAGCAAGGCGGGGTTGGAGTTGTTGATATGCAAAAACATCTTGCGCCCGATGTCGAGTCCTTCAAGGCTTGTGATCGCGCCGTTCTCGCCTGACATCGAGATGTGTCCCATGCTTTGCCCGGTCTTGTTGCCGAGGCCCGCGGCAACCAGTTCGTCGTCGCGCCACACCGTGCCGTCAAAGAACACCAGTGCGGCGCCTTTCAGCCGCGATTTCAGATCGTCGGTCACTCGCGCGCAGGCGGCAAGGAAATAGAGATATTTGCCGCTTGTCTTGTCCAGGATGCGAAGCCCGAGCGTATCGCCCACGCCACTGCCGCCGGCTGGATGCGCCTTACCTTCGAGATACCAGGCGCCCTTGCCGGGAACCTCGAAGGGGAGGATTTCGATGCCGGAGGGCGAACCGTCGGGCAAGTCAGGTTCGAACGCCTGGTCGACCGCGATCGGCTGGCGTTTCACGTTCTTTTCGCTCAGCACATTAAAGATGCTGTTGGATTTGAGGATCGAGAGCACCCGCTCATGCGCATAGAGGGTGAAGGGCGATCCCTCGCGCATCGACAACAGGCCTGCGACCGCGTCGATCTCGCCATTGGTCAGGATGACGCCCGCAATCGGACTGTGACGGAGCTGGCCTGCCTTGGGATGAAGCTGCGGCGTCGCGGTCAATTGCTGGCGCAGATCGGGCGAGGCGTTGATCAGGAACCAGTGCTCGCCGTCGGCGCTGACCGCGATCGAGGCCTGCGTGCTCTGGAGTTCGGGATGTTCGTTGCGAGCCGTCCGGCACACCGGACATCCGCAGTTCCACTGCGGAACGCCGCCGCCCGCCGCGGCGCCCAGGACGACGACGCGAAGCATGATCCGTCTCCCGGCAAATTCAAAACTTGAGCACAAACGGTGGGGTCGAAACGCCACGAGGTGGATCCGGGCCAAAGACACAGTTCCGCGTTCGGGAACGTGTCAGGCCCAAAGATCCACCTCGTTAAGCCTTGGCGATCGCTGCCGGTTACTTCCGGGCGGCGCACGCATACATGTTGATTTCCATGCCGACCGGCACTTCGACGATTTTTGGTGCTTTCCAGGCCATTAGGCGCTCCTTTTGATACCGGACGAACTCCGCCCTCGGAGACAAGGTACTGCGGATCAGAAAGTTCGCCAGTGAAATCTTTTTGCCGTATGTCCTCCCTGTTTTCATGTTGCATCGCGAGATAATTCACGTTTTTGTGCGGAGGCCCGCGGTCAAAACGGCGTGGGATCAAGCGTTTCCGGGTTGATCGCAACGCCGCGAATGCTGATTTTCCGTTTAACGGAGCGCTGCCGGCTTCAGATAAAGAACTTGTGAAAAATGGGCTGGCCTCCGGCTGCGGGGCATCCATGGAGTAGGTTACCGCTGATGCCACGCTATTTTTTCAACACCCGTATCGGCGATGAGCTGATTTCCGATCCCGATGGCGAAGTGCTGCGGGATCCCGACCGCGCTTGGGAAATGGCGCGCGCCATGATCCGGGAACTGCTCAAGACCGAAGGCACAGACGGCGCGCTGCTGAACGCGACCATCGAGGTCACCGACGACGAGGGCGAGATCGTGCTCGAGTTTCCGTTCACGGAGGCCATTCTCGACGCGCCGGATCGCTCCATTACCCGGCATTGATTCAGCCTCCGTCATTCCGGGGCGCGCGATAGCGCGAACCTCAGGTGCGCAATTGCGCACCGGGGAATCTCGAGATTCCCCGATGTGCAAGTGCACATCTGAGGTTCGATGCTGCGCATCGCCCCGGAATGACGGTGAGTGACTGATCGCCACCCAAGTTTTCCGATTGCAAATGTACGGACAAATATAAGAGAGTGCCGCCCGGGGGGCCACCGGCGGATGATGTTTGCCGCGCGAGGATAAGGCTTCCGCCAGGGAGAATGCCATGATGAGCTATTCGTCGGCGCCGCGCAGCCTGTTGCTGGCCGGTGCTTTTTTCGGTGCATTGACGTTGACCGCTGCAGCGCAGCAGCCCGCCACGCCGCCTGCGGCAGGTGCGGCGCCGGCAGCCGCAGCCCCACTTCCACCGGGCTCGCCCTTGATCGGCCGGCCTGCCGATAACGAAGCCGCCGCCAAGCTCGCCCCGATCGCACCGCCGCCGATCCCCGCCGCGCCCGACAAATTGCCGACCGCCAAGCTGAAGGTGCCGGCCGGCTTCAACATCGAAGTCTACGCTGCCGGGATGGCCAATGCGCGCTCGCTGATCGAAGGCGACAAGGGCACGGTGTTTGCCGGCACCCGCCTGATCGACAAGGTCTACGCGGTCGTCAACAAGGACGGCAAGCGTTCGGTGAAGGTGATCGCCTCCGGCCTCTATCGTCCGAACGGCCTCGCGTTCAAGGACGGCACGCTCTACATCGCCGAACTGTCGAAGATCTCCAGGATCGACAAGATCGAGGACAATCTGGACAGCGCGCCGAAGCCGACCGTGATCTATTCCGATCTGCCCAAGGATGAAGCCCACGGCTGGAAGTTCATCGGCATCGGCCCCGACAACAAGCTGTACATTCCGGTCGGGCAGCCCGGCAACAACGTGCTGCATAGCGACGCCCACGGCCTGATCAAGCGCATCAATCTCGACGGCTCCGGCGCCGAAGTGATCGCCAGGGGCGTGCGCAACACCGTCGGCTTCGACTGGAATCCGGAGAACAAGCAGCTCTATTTCACCGACAACGGCCGCGACTGGATGTCGGAGGACCTGCCCGAGGATGAACTCAACCGCATCACCAAGGTCGGCGAGCATTTCGGCGCCCCCTACTGCCTGCAGGGCAACATGGTCGATCCCGAATTCGGCTGGGGAAAATCCTGCAGCGACTACACCGCGCCGGTCGGCCTGCTGGGCCCGCATTCCGCAGCGCTGGGCATGCGGTTCTACACCGGCAACATGTTCCCGAAGTCCTACAAGAACGCGATCTTCATCGCCCGCCATGGTTCGTGGAACAAGACCAAGAAGGTTGGCGGTGACGTCCTCATCGCCCGGCTAAACAAGGACGGCACTGTCAAATCCGTCGAGCCGTTCCTCACCGGGTTCGTCGAGGACAACAAGTATATCGGTCGCCCGGTCGATGTGCTGCAGCTGAAGGACGGCTCGCTGCTGGTCTCCGACGACTACAACGGCGCCGTCTATCGTATCACCTACGGCAAGCAGAAGGTGGCTGGCGCTAAGTGATTGGCGTTCGTCGTGAGTAGCAAACGCGACGACCACGTTCCTTGGTCATTCCGGGATGGTGCGTAAGCACCAGACCCGGAATCTCGAGATTCGGGGTTCGATGCTGCGCATCGCCCCGGAATGACGACGAAAATTCCTGGAAGCCTGATGCGTAAAATAGTAACAGCGCTGGCGTTCACCGTGATCGCCTCAACCGCAAATGCAGAAACCTTTCAGGATCGCATCGCGCCGTGTCTGGCCTGTCACGGCGAGCGCGGACAGTCCGAGACCGAAAACACGCCCTCGCTCGGCGCGCAGCAGGCGCCTTACACGCTGATCCAGCTCTTCATGTTTCGCGAGAAGCTGCGCAGCTTCGAGCCGATGAACGAGATGGCGAAGGCGCTGACCGACGACGATCTGCGCACCTTCTCCGATTTCATCGCGACGATCCCCAAACCCGCACCACCAGCTGAGGCCGGCGATCCCGCACGGATGCAGCGCGGCCAGGCGCTGGGGCAGCAGCATCACTGCAACAGCTGTCACAACCCGGATTATTCCGGCAAGGAAAACGTGCCGCGGATCGCCAACCAGCGCGAGGATTATCTGGCCAAGACGCTTGGCGAATACAAGGACAATAGCCGCCACGGCTATGACGGCAGCATGGCCGACGTGATGGGCCCGATCACACCAGAACAGATCGCCGATCTCGCTCATTTCATTGCCCATTTGCGCTAAACCCCCGTTCACGGCCCCGGCTGGCGTTGCCGTTCGCGCGGCGCTACAAGGCGGTCAAACGGAGTTTCCCATGCAAGAAATCTGGCGCCTGTCGGCCGCGGAGCTGGCCTCGCTGATCAAGGCAAAAAAGGTCTCGGCAACGGAGGCGGCCACATCAGCATTGGCGCGGCTGGACGCGGTCAATCCCCAGATCAATGCCGTGGTCGACCACAAGCCGGCCGAAGTGCTGGCACAGGCTGCGGCAATCGATGCCGCGATCGGGCGGGGCGAAGATGTCGGCCCCCTCGGCGGCGTACCCATTACCGTGAAGGTCAATATCGACCAGAAGGGCTTTGCCACCACCAACGGCCTGAAGCTGCAGCGCGAGGCCATTGCGGCGGACAACAGCCCCGTGATCGATAACCTCTACAAGGCCGGCGCCGTCATTTTGGGGCGGACCAATTGCCCGGCCTTTTCCTATCGCTGGTTCACCACCAATCTCGTGCATGGCGATACCAAAAATCCCCGCGATCCCGGTATCACGCCAGGCGGCTCCTCGGGCGGCGCGGGTGCTGCGGTCGCGGCCGGCATCGGGCATATCGCGCACGGCACCGATATCGCGGGCTCGATCCGCTACCCGGCCTATGCCTGCGGCGTCCATGGCCTGCGGCCGACGATAGGCCGGATTCCGGCGTTCAACGCCGCGCTCCCCGAGCGCACGATTGGTCCCCAGATCAGCGCGGTATCCGGACCCTTGGCCCGGACCATCGGCGATATCCGGATTGCCCTGGCGGCGATGTCGGCCCGGGATTATCGCGATCCCTGGTGGGTGCCGGCGCCGCTGGAGGGCCCGCCGGCACCAAAGCGCGTCGCGATGTGCCTCAATCCTGATGGCCTCGATCCCGTACCGGAGGTGAAAGCCGCCGTTGCCGATGCCGGCAAGCGGCTGGAGCGCGCGGGCTGGATCGTCGAAGAGATCACCAATACGCCGCCGCTGCGCGAGCCCGCCAATCTGCAGACCAAGCTCTGGCTCGGCGACAGCTATGAGGCGCAGCTGGAGACCGCCGAGCGCGAGGGCGATCCTGGCGCGCTGGCCTGCCTGCGCGGCAACCGGACAAAAGTGTTTCCGTTCGATGCCGCTTCGTTCTCGAAGGCGCTGACCCGGCGCGCGACGCTGACCCGCGAATGGCTGGAATTCTTCGAACGATACCCGGTGCTGCTGATGCCGGTATCCGGCGAATTGCCGTTCCCCGACCACCTCGACCGCAAGGACGAGGCGTCTTTTGCGAGGGTGTGGCACGCCCAATTGCCGCAGATTGCCATTCCCTTCATGGGGCTGCCCGGGCTAACGGTCTCGACAGGACTGGTCGGGCGGATTCCGGTCGGCGTTCAGCTGGTCTCCGGCCGTTACCGCGAGGATCTCTGCCTTGCCGCGGGCGAGGCGATCGAGGCGGGTGGAACGCCGTCGGCGGCGATCGATCCGGCAAGCTAACAGAGCGTTTTCAAGCGAAGTGGACACCGGTTCGCGTAAAGAAAACGCGTCAAACAAGAGACCGAAGGAATTCGATGTCAGCTATTTATGATTTCACGGCACAGTCGCTGGCCGGCGAAGAGGTCCCGCTCAAGCGGTTCGAGGGCCAGGTGCTGCTGATCGTCAACACCGCCAGCGCCTGCGGATTCACGCCGCAATACAAGGGCCTGGAAACCATGCATCGCGAACTTTCGCCGCGCGGTTTTGCGGTGCTCGGTTTTCCCTGCAACCAGTTCGGCGCGCAGGAGCCGGGCGACGCCAAACAAATCGAGGCGTTCTGCGAAACCAGATTTCACGTGACGTTTCCGATGTTCGCCAAGATCGACGTCAACGGCAGCAAGGCGCACCCGCTGTATGAATACCTGAAGAACGAACGATCGGGCCTGCTGGGCTCGTCGATCAAATGGAATTTCACCAAATTCGTGATCGATCGTTCGGGCAAGGTGGTGGGGCGCCATGCACCGACCGTGACACCCGAAGCACTGAGAAGAGAAATCGAGGCACTGCTATGAACGAGAAAACCGAAACCGACGCGTTCCCCGACCGCCTGTCGACCAATCCGAGCAGCCCCTACTACAACGAAGAACTGCTGTCGCGCGACGTCGGCATCCGCTTCAAGGGCGCCGAGAAGACCAACGTCGAGGAATACTGCATCAGCGAGGGCTGGATCCGCGTCACCGCGGGAAATGCCAAGGACCGCTTCGGCAATCCCTTGACGATCAA
Organism: Bradyrhizobium sp. JYMT SZCCT0180; assembly: GCF_018130165.1. GTDB lineage: Bacteria > Pseudomonadota > Alphaproteobacteria > Rhizobiales > Xanthobacteraceae > Bradyrhizobium. The sequence goes on from NZ_JAFCLZ010000011.1 coordinate 112,569, forward strand.
GGTTCATGGCCCGGTCGAGCCGTATTTCCGGGACAAGGCGTAACCCCGAACGATGCCTCCTCGTCATTGCGAGGAGCGAAGCGACGAAGCAATCCATTCTTTCTTTCCCTGCGGCTAGATGGATTGCTTCGCTTTGCTCGCAATGACGGGATTGAAACCCTCGACCTAAATTCTGCTTTCGAAAGCCACCACCATGTCCGTCCGCATCGTCGATGTCTGCGAAATCACAAAGCCGATCTCCTCGCCGATCCGTAACGCCTATATCGACTTCACCAAAATGACGACGAGCCTCGTCGCCGTCGTCACCGACGTCGTGCGCGATGGCAGCCGCGTGGTCGGCTATGGCTTCAATTCCAACGGCCGCTACGGGCAGGGCGGCCTGATCCGCGAGCGCTTTGCGCCGCGGCTCAAGGAGGCCGATCCGAAATCGCTGCTCGATGCATCAGGCGCAAATCTCGATCCGGACAAGGTCTGGTCGACATTGATGTCCAACGAAAAACCCGGCGGCCATGGCGAGCGCTCGGTCGCGGTCGGCACCATCGACATGGCGGTGTGGGATGCGGTGGCGAAGATCGCGGGCAAGCCGTTGTTCCGGCTGCTTGCCGAGCGCCACGGCCTTAACGCCAATCCGCGCGTGTTCGTATATGCCGCCGGTGGTTACTACTATCCCGGCAAGGATCTCTCCGCGCTGCGCGGCGAAATGCGCGGTTATCTCGACCGCGGCTACAACGTCGTCAAGATGAAGATCGGCGGCGCGCCGATCGCTGAGGACCGCGAGCGCATCGAAGCGGTGCTGAAGGAAATCGGCAATCAGGCGCAGCTCGCGGTGGACGCGAATGGACGCTTCGATCTGGAAACCGCGATTGCGTATGCAAAAATGCTGCTGGAGTATCCGCTGTTCTGGTACGAGGAAGCTGGCGACCCCCTCGATTACGCGCTGCAGGCAGCGCTCGCCGAATTCTATCCGGCGCCGATGGCGACCGGTGAAAATCTCTTCAGCCATCAGGATGCGAAGAACTTGATCCGCTACGGCGGCATGCGGCCGGACCGCGACTGGCTGCAATTTGATTGCGCGCTGTCCTACGGCCTCTGCGAGTATCAGCGCACGCTTGATGCCTTGAAGACCCATGGCTGGTCGGCCAGCCGCTGCATCCCGCATGGCGGCCACCAGATGTCGCTCAATATCGCCGCCGGTCTCGGGCTCGGCGGCAATGAGAGCTATCCCGACCTGTTCCAGCCCTATGGCGGTTTTCCGGATGGCGTTCGCGTCGAGAATGGCCACATCACCATGCCTGATTTGCCGGGCATCGGCTTTGAGGGCAAATCCGATCTCTACAAGGAAATGAAGGCGCTGGCGGCGTGAGAATGGTTTTCCGAGCCGTCAGTCCACCAATCATCTATCTCTAAAGGACGCTGCGATCTTGACCAGCAAACTTCCCCAACTCTCGCTCGCCAAGGACAAGATCCGGGTCTTGCTCCTCGAAGGTGTCAACGACAGCGCCGTGCAGCTGATCGAGACGGCCGGTTATTCCAGCATGACGCGCCTGTCGAAAGCGCTGGAGGGCGATGCGCTCAAGGAAGCCATCAAGGGCGTGCACCTGCTCGGCATCCGCTCCCGCACGCAGATCACGCCGGATGTTCTGGAGGCCGCGGACCGGCTGATCGCGATCGGCTGCTTCAGCGTCGGCACCAACCAGGTGGATGTCGACGCCGCGCGCCGGGTCGGGATTCCCGTGTTCAACGCGCCGTTTTCCAACACGCGAAGCGTGGCCGAACTGGTGATCGGCGAGATCGTCATCCTGCTGCGCCGGATCGTGGCGCGTTCCAACGCCGCCCATCAGGGGCGCTGGGACAAGTCCGCCAACGACAGCTATGAGGTGAGGGGCAAGACGCTCGGCATCATAGGCTACGGCAATATCGGCTCGCAGCTCTCCAATCTCGCCGAAGCGCTGGGCATGAAGGTGATCTTCTACGATCACACCGACCGGCTTCGCCACGGCAACACCGAGCCGGTCGCGAGCTTGCATGAGCTATTGGCGCAGAGCGACGTCGTGTCGTTGCATGTGCCGGAAACGGCTGCTACGGCCGGGATGATCGGGCGCGAGGAGATTGCGGCGATCAAGGCGGGTGCGTATTTCATCAACAACAGCCGCGGCACCGTCGTTGATTTGGAGGCGCTCGCCGACGCGCTGCGTGAAGGCAGGCTCCGTGGCGCTGCGGTGGACGTTTTCCCGGTCGAGCCGCGCTCGAACGCGGATCGCTTCGTATCGCCGCTGCAGGGGCTGGAAAATGTCATCCTGACGCCGCACATCGGCGGTTCGACCGAGGAGGCGCAGGAGCGCATCGGCGCCGAGGTGGCGCGCAAGCTGGTCGATTACAGCGATTCCGGCTCCACCATGGGCGCCGTCAATTTCCCGCAGGTCCAGCTGCCGCCGCGGCCGTCGGGTACGCGGTTCATCCAGGTGCAGCGCAATCTGCCGGGCATGCTGGGCCGCTTGAATGAAGTGCTGGCGCGCCACTCGGTCAACATCGCCGCGCAATATTACGAGACCGATCACGACGTCGGCTATGTCGTGCTCGACGCCGATGCCTCCGCCGCCGACGGCCAGCGCGTGCTTGCGGACATCCGGGCTCTGGAAGGCACCATCCGCGCCCGCTTGCTCTATGAGTACAAGATCTGAAGCCGGGCGCTATGCCGTCTGCCGCATCGGCTGCGCCGCGCCATACATCAGCGTGCGCCACAGCCATTCGACCGGGCCATAGCGGTAACGGCCAAGCCACCACGCGCTGAAAAAGACCTGCCCGACATAGACGGCTATGCCGATGGCGAGCGCGCTTGCGGCGCCGAGGCGGCCGAACAGTCCGAGGCCGTAGCCGTAGAATATCGAACTGAAGATCAGGGATTGCATCAAATAGTTGGTGAAGGCCATCCGCCCCAGCGGTGCGGCCCAGCCGAGCAACGTCTTGCCGCTTGCGAGATTGGCGATGCCGATAATGGCCGCGCCATAACCCAGCGCCAGCAGGATGGTGCCGGAGGGATCGCTGAACATGATGCCCTTGACATGGTTGAGGATGGTCAAGGTTGCGCCGAGGACGATGCCGGCGGCAGCGATCGAGAACATCAGGCCTTGATGCGGGGTTCGAAGGACCCCGGTGCGCCAGGCATATGCGCCGAGCAGGAACAGGCCGATGGTGCGCGGGAAGATAAAGACGTGCAGGGGAAAGATGAGCGGCATTTCGCGCAGCCGCAACGCCAGCACGTCGGCATATCCGCCCGTGGCATAGATGCGGTGTTCAACGGCGGCCGCGCGCGCTATTGTCGAAATGTCGGGGAACAGCCCAGGCGGCGGATAGGCCTGCATCAACAGATACATCGCCAGGAACGCCAGTGCGCCGCACGCCAGCAGCCAGCGCGGACCCCACAGCAACGGCAGCACGATCAATCCGGCCAGTGCATATTCGGTGAGGATGTCGCCGTGCCAGATCAGACACAGATGCACGAGGCCGATCGCCAGCAGCACCCCCAGCCGGCGCACCAGAAGCTGCGCGCGTCGCGGGCTTGCCGCAAGCCGATCGAACTGAATGGCAAGTCCAGCCCCGAACAGCAGCGAGAACAGCGCGAACGCCTTCAGGTCGATGCCGAGCATCAGGATCGTTTCGACGGCGCGGTCGATCGGCGGTGCACTGGTTTTGGCGACCAGGAATTGTTCGAAGATGGAAACGCGAAATCCCATCACCAGGTTGATGGTGAGAACGCCGAACAGGGCAATGCCCCGCAACGCGTCGATGGCGTCGATGCGCCGTGCAGAATCGATCGGCTTCGGCGGCGATTCCGTGATGGCTTGATCGCTGGAAGGTATGACGCCGGAAGCCATGCACGATGAAGTCCAGTGGAAGCCGGCGTACGGGAGGCGCTCCGCCCTACGACAGCCGCATGTCCAGCAGCCGTCGGCCTTCGGTCTTCAGCAGTTTCTTCACCGCGCTGGAGGCGGCGATCTCGCCCTGGTTGGCGTAGGCTTCGTGGTTCTTCTCGATGTCGTCGAGCCGGTAGAGGTAATTGACCATGATGCCGGCGGATTCGCGAACGCCCTTCGGCGAGAGATCGCCGAGCCAGTCGATCCGCTCCAGCCGCGCGCCGTTGCCGATATGGAAGCGCGCCACCGAATCGATCAGCCGGCCTTTTGACGTGCGGGCTTTGAGGAAATAATGCGCCGCCAGCGGCTCGAGCACCGCGCGTAGTTGCGTGGTGGTCTCTGCGTTCTCGAACCAGCCGGGCTGGTTGAGCTTTTCCAGCAGCGTGCGTTCGTCGTCGGACAAGGGAACGTCGTCGGCCTCCTTCAGCCATTGCATGAAGCCCGGCACGGGCGACAGCGTCACGAAGGTGTCTAGCTTCGGCAGTTCGCGCCGCAGTTCCTCGACCACCTGCTTGATCAGGAAGCTGCCGAACGAGATGCCGCCAAGTCCCTTCTGGGTGTTCGAGATCGAATAGAACACGGCGGTACGGGCACGGTCGATCGCCACCGGTTGGCGTTCGGCGGCGAGCAGTGGCGCTATCGCGGTCGGGATCGTTTCGGTCAGCGCGACCTCGACGAAGATCAGCGGCTCGTCGGTCAGTTGCGGATGGAAGAACGCGTAGCAGCGGCGGTCGATCGGGTCGATGCGACGGCGCAGATCGTTCCAGTCGTGGATTTCATGCACTGCTTCATAACGGATGATCTGTTCCAGAATGTTCGCTGGCGTCGACCAGTCAATCCTGCGCAGCACGAGAAATCCCCTGTTGAACCAAGAAGACAGCAGATGCACCACGTCGCGGTCCAGCGCTGCCAGATCCTTGTTGCCCTTCATGAGCGAAAGCAGATCGGCGCGCATCGCCACCAGGTCGCTGGTGCCGCCCGGCGCGCGGTTGAGCCGGCGCACCAGTTCCTGGCGCCGTGGCTCGGAAGCAAAATGAAGATCGCTGGCGTCGGCGTCGCTCGGCTGCGCGCGCCAGCTCTCGATCGCGCGCGAAAGCCGTTCGCGGTCGGGACCGTAGTCGCGGGCGAGGGCGGCAAAGAACGAAAGCCGGCCGGCTGTGTCGAGGTCATGGTAGCGATCGAGCACCTCGCGGGCCATCGCGGTGCCGGTAGCCTCGCCGCGGCCCGACAGCAGCGCCTCGCACAGTTCAAGCAGTTCGGAGGCGTCTTCCTTGGTGTCCGAAGATCCGCCGCGCCGTAGCAGCGTGCGGCCGCGTTCGGAAATCGTCGAAAGCAGGTCGGAGAAGAAGGCGTTGGCCATGGGCTAGGTCGATTCCGGAGGTGATGCCGAACCTTACATCGAATCTAGGGCGCGGCCGATCTTATTCAAGCGCATGGATCGTACGGAAATATGTCAGGCTTCGACGAAGGTATAATTCAGGCCTTTTCCGCAAATTCGGTCGGCGTCTTGCCGGTGACCTGCCGGAAGGCGTGCGAAAACGCCGGTACGCTGGCATAGCCGAGGTCGGAAGCCAGCTGCTTGACCGAGACGTTGGCGTCGGTGGAGAGTTTTTCGATCGCGGCCGCGACGCGGGCGCGCTGGCACCAGCTCTTGAAGCTGAGTTGCGTCTCGGCCGAAAACAGCCGCGACAGCGTCCGCGCCGAGGTGCCGACCTCGCGCGCCAGCGTTTCGATCTCATGGGAGCCGGTCGGATCCGACAGCACGATGTCGGCGGCGCGCCGGCAGCGCGGCTCGTGCGGCAGCGGGATGAAGGTCGCGGAGTCTTCCGCCTGGTGTAGCTCCAGCATTGCGAGTTTGACCAAAAGGCCGGTGCGCTCGGCCGTGGTGTGCTCGTCGAACAGCGCCAGAATTGCCTGATGCAACAGCGGCGACACCCGCACCACGAATTCTGACCTGAGGCTCTCGCTGCGCTCCTCGCGGGCCAGCCAGTCGAGGTCGAAATACAGGGTACGCATTTCGATGTCGGCGAGCACGTCGATGGCATGCGCCAGCCGTGCCGGCACCCAGACCGCGCGGTCGGGCGGCACCAGCCAGCGCCCTTTCGGGGTGGTGACCTGCATGGTGCCCCGGGCGGCGTAAACCAGCTGCGCCTCGCGGTGCATGTGGGTGTCGATCCGGAAGCCCTTTTTGTAGGTGTTGGCGATCATATGGATGCCGTCGCCGGTCGAGATGCGGCGCCCGATAATGGCGGCGATTGGCTTTTCGGCGATATTCATTGGCGACATCCCGTCAGGACAACTCCCTATAACCTATTTTGGAAAGTTGCGGGATTCGGGCCCAGGCCTCTGACCGGGACCCGCCCGCCAAGAAACGCCCAACGAGCGCCAAGGACTGGACCAGACCATGAACAGCCCCAGCCGGGTGATCAGCTTCGTCAACGCCGCCCATTTCATCGACCATTATGCGATGCTGATCTTCGCCGCGGCCGTCATCATCATGGGGCCGGCATTCGGCATGGCCTATTCGGAGCTATTGCCTTACGCCACCCCGGGCTTCGTCGCCTTCGGCGCAGGCTCGCTGATCACCGGCTGGCTCGGCGACCGCTGGAGCCGCCGCCACATGATGGTGATCTTCTTTGCCGGCATCGGCGCCTCGATGATCGCGGTCGGCTTCGTGCGGACCCCGCTGGAGCTCGGCGCGGTGCTGCTCTCGATCGGCCTGTTCGCCTCGATCTATCACCCCGTCGGCACCGCCATGATCGTATCCTATGCCGACAAGCTCGGCCGCGAGATGGGCCTGAACGGGGTCTGGGGCAATCTCGGCGTGGCGTCGTCGGCGCTGGTCACCGGCGTGATCGGGCAATATCTCGGCTGGCGCTGGGCCTTCATCGTGCCGGGGGTCGTCACCATGCTGATCGGCGTGGCCTTCGCCATGCTGGTCGTGCACGAGGATCGAACCGGCTCCAGGCAGGCGGCGGCGCAGGCGCGCATCGCCAAAGAGGACATGTGGCGGGTGATCCTGGCGCTGCTGATCGTCGTGATCGCGATCTCGACCACCTTCAACGCCGTCACCGTGGCGCTGCCCAAGCTGTTCGCGGAGCGGCTGGCCGACTTGACCGCGAGCCCGGCGCTGCTCGGCGTCATCGCAGCCGGCGTCTATGTGTTCGGCGCGATGACGCAATACACCATCGGCAAGCTGATCGATCACTACTCGCTCAAGACCGTGATGCTGCCGCTGTCGTTCCTGCTGGCGCCGTTCCTGTATTTCGCGGCGACGCTGTCGAACCTGCCGTTGATCATCGCCTCCATCGGCATCGTGATGGGCGCGTTCGGCCAGGTCACGGTCAATGACGCCATGGTCGGCAAGTACACCACCGATGAATGGCGCTCGCGCGCTTACTCCGTGCGCTACTTCATCGGCTTCACGGCGGCGGGCGCTTCCGTCGGGCTGGTGGCGTGGCTGTACGAGAAGGGCGGCTTTGTCACCATGCTGCAGGCGTTTGGCGCGCTGTGCCTGCTGGTGATCGTCGCCGCCATCATCCTGCCGCAGGAAATCAAGGTGCCGGCGGCGCGGACGAATTAATGGCCTCTGAGTTTGGCTATCAGTTAGCCAGCGCCTTGCCGATGATATCGGAGCTCTTCTCGGCGACCATGATCGTCGCCGGGTGAATGTTCGGCGAGGGCATCGCCGGCATGACGGACGCGTCGACGACCCGCAGGCCGTCGATGCCGCGAACGCGGAGCTGGCTATCGACGACGGCGCCGTCATCCTCGCCCATCCGGCAGGTGCCGCAGGGATGATAGACGGTCGAGCCGACGTTCCGTAAGTAGTCGGCGGCCTGTTCGTCGTTTGTAACTTCCGGACCGGGCCTGATCTGTTCGACCACCAGCGATCGGAAAGGCTCGGTCGCGACGATTTGCCGGGCGATGCGAAAGCCCGCCAGCATGATCCGCATATCGTCAGGGTCGGTCATATAGTTGGCGCGGATGCGCGGCGGCGTGCGGCCCTCCGCGTCGCGCAGCGTGATTTCACCGCGGCTCTTCGGCCGGCAGACGCTGAAGATGAAGGTAAAGCCCGGCCAGCGATGCAGGCCGTTCTTGAACCCGTCAGTCGAAAAATTGAGGCACTGATACTGGATGTCAGGCACCGGTTCGGAGGGGTCTGATTTCGCAAACAGCGTCGCTTCGGTCGCGCCGACCGAGAGTTGTCCGGATCCCCTGAGCAGCCATTCGAGCGCGAGTTTGACCGACTTGGCCGGGTTCATCACGGCTTCGTTCAAGGTATCCGTCGCATTGGTCTTGAATGTGAAGTTCGACTGATAATGGTCCGGCAGGTTCTTGCCGACGCCGGGCAGATCGCTTTTCACGTCGATGCCGAGCTTTGCCAGTTCTGCGGCCGGGCCAATGCCGGAGGCGAGCAACAGCACCGGAGAGTTGATCGCGCCGCTTGAGACGATGAGCTCGCGCCGCGCGCCGATGCGCTGGATCTGGCCGTCGCGTTCGACCTCCACGCCGATGGCGCGGCGTCCGTCGAACAGGATGCGGCGGACGCGGGTCTTCGTCATCAGTTCGAGGTTTTTGCGGGCAAGGTTCGGCTTGAGATATCCGACCGCCGTCGAGCGGCGCCAGCCATTGTGGACGTTGAGCGGGGCGAAGCCGACGCCGTCAATGCGCTCGCCGTTGAAATCGGGGTTGCGCTGATATTGCAGGCGCTCGCAGGCCTCGACGAAGGCCTTCGCCGCCGTCGAAGGGCGTTTGATGTTCGACACCGTTATCGGACCGCCGGTGCCGCGCCATTCGTTGGCGCCATCAACGCTGTGCTCCATTCGCTTGAAATAGGGCAGCACGTCCTTGTAGCTCCAGCCACGCGCGCCAAGGCGTTGCCATTCGTCATAGTCGCTGGGCGCGCCGCGCAGGAAGACGAGGCCGTTGATGGAGCCGGAGCCGCCCAGAACCTTGCCGCGCGGCCAGATCACGGTTCGGCCGCCCAGACCCGGTTCTGGTTCGGTCTCATAGCCCCAGTTCATCTTCGGATTCGGCACCAGTTTGCCGAACCCCATCGGAATGTGAATCCAGGGATTGCGATCGCGTCCGCCGGCCTCGATGACGCAAAGCGACACTTTTGGATTTTCCGTCAGCCGCGCCGACAACACGCAGCCGGCGGAGCCGCCGCCCACCACGACGACATCGAATTCCGCATCAAAACCGGATTTACGCATCAAGGTATTTCGCTCCCGATCTGCTTCTTCCGCGGAGGATAGTGCCCGGCGGATGGTCTGGATAGGCCTTCGCGCTACTCGACCTTGGGCAGCACCGCGTGCAGGTGGTGGTTCGAGATCTGCATCAGGCCGCTAAAGGGCTGGCTGAGATCGACGATCAGGAACAGCGCGCTCGACACCGAGAGCGCGAACACCAGAATGGCCGCGATGACGATCGGGCCAGGATCGGCGAACAGGCTGAAGCTGGCGAAGATCACCACCAGCCAGAACGTCAGCACGATGAAGAACGGCACCGGTATCGCATTGTCGCTTTGCGTGAAAACCAGCAGCCGGGTCCGGCCCATGTCGGTGGTGATCTCGATGATGCGGGATTTCAGCGAGGTTTGCTCGGCATTAGCCGGCTTCAGGCCCTCGACCGCGTTGTAAAATCGCTCGGCATTCCTGCCGATCGCGAGCGTCGATCCGCCGTCTTCGCCGATGCTCTGCTGCCAGATCCGCAGCGCCGCCGACGGGATGATTTCCCGCAGCAGGGTCCGCGCGGCCTTTGCTTCCGGGCCGTATTTGGCGAGCAGCTGATCGACCAGAACGGCGTTGGTGCCGAGCTGGCGTATATTGCTGCTCTGGGCATCAAAGGTGTTCTTGGCGGATGCGATCATCAGGCCGATCACGAGGGCGGCCAGCGTCGCGAGAAATCCCGCACCGAGGCGGATGGTTTCCCTGGATCCGCCGTCGAGCCGGTCCGCCAGCAAGGACCTTTTCAGAATCATGCCGATGGCCGTACCGATCAGGATCGATACGAAGGAGGCCAGGAACGCGGTCGTCGAACTCATGGCATCGTCACCTGTGTGGTCGCCGGGCAGGGGTATTTCATTTTCTGCGCTTCGCCAATCCGCATATGCATGGCGGATAGCTGTACCCGCCATCGTCCCTGCGCTAAAAGTAGGCCTCCAGAACTGACCGGGCGCGAGACCCGGCGTGGAGGAAACCGATGCCCCATCAATTGCCGCGACTTGCCGGCCTCGTCCTTGGAGCCATGATGATAGCGATGCCGGCAAATGCCGATGCCCTGAAAGATGAAATCGCGCCGACCGGCAAGCTGCGGGTGGCAATTGCGATCAGCCCGGCGGGCGGCGCGTTCTGGTCGACCAAAACCGAATCCGGCTATGCCGGCGTCCCGGTCGATCTCGGCAAGGCGATGGCGGCACAGCTCGGCGTTCCCGTCGAATATGTCGTGCACCAGAATTCCGGCCAGATCGTTGACGCCGCATCCAAGGGCACCTGGGACGTCACCTTCCTGCCGAAGGATCCGGAGCGCGAAGGCAAGATGTCGTTCGGGCCGATCTATGAGGTCGCGGACGCCACCTACATCGTCAAGCCTGGCTCGACGGTGACCAATTTTGCGTCCCTCGATCAACCCGGCGTCAAGATCGCCGCCGTCAACAACACCACGACCATGCGCGGCGCGATTGCGCATTTGAAGAATGCCAAGGTCACCGGCTATCAGACCTTTGACGAAATCGCCGGCCTGCTTGCGAAGGGCGAGATCGATGCCTTCGCATTGTCGCGCGAAACGCTCAACGCCATGGCCAAGAAGATTCCGGGCACGCGCGTGCTCGACGAAACCTTCAAGCAGACGGTGACCGCGGTCGCGGTGCCGCTCAATCATCCGTTGTCGCACGCGTTTGCGGTCAAGTTCCTGACCGAGTCGATCTCGAACGGCACGCTGCGCAAGGCCTATGACAATAACGGCCTGAAGGACTCGCCGATCCGGACTCAGACGAAGTGAGCTAATGGTGCGTTAGCCCGCGCTGCTTCCACAAGCACGCTGCGCTCCCTCTCCCGCGCTTGCGGGGGAGGGTTGGGGTGGGGGTGTCTCCGCGAGACAGACTGTTCGTGTGGAGAGAGCTTCCCCCACCCGGATCGCATCTCACGATGCGATCCGACCTAAGAGCGAGCTTCGCTCGTCTCGACCCCCGCAAGCGCGGGAGAGGTGAAGCGAGCCCGGCGCTGACACTTGTTGCGTCCGTTTTCCATGCCTGCGCTACATCTGTGCAACTGCACAAATACAAGGCATGAGATCGATGCGCCTGGGTGCGATCCGGGGCGATTAATCCTGTAGAATCACGGGGCTTTTGCCACTTCCGCGCCTGCGCCCTGTTGGCACATCGATTGCTTAAATGCTTCTCAGTCAATGACGACTGCCGTCCTACGGATTGCCGAAGCCAGTGTTGGCCAAGGCGCAGGGATCAGGCGACCTCCATGAGGTGCCTGGAGCAGTCATCGGGACCACTCCACAAACATCTCTGTCTCCAATCAAGCGTGAGCGTGTGACCCGCGGCGCCCAGCAGAAGCGTTTGCTTCTGCGGCCGGTTGCGGCATGCGCGCGCGAGGACGGCTCGCCACACCTCACATCGGCGCGGGCCACATGGCTGCCGGCGCTGACTAGATTTTTGCGAAACAGGGGGAACTGCAATGGCCTATCTCGTGCCTTCGGAATTCGTGACCAAGATGGTCGATGCCGGAGAATCCAAGATCTTCATGTCGACGCGCGACACCGTGATTCGCGCCTATATGGCCGGCGCCATCCTGACGCTGGCGGCGTGGTTCGCCGTCACGATGGGCGTCCAAACCGGCCAGCCGATCATCGGGGCGATCCTGTTTCCGGTCGGCTTCTGCATGCTCTATCTGTTCGGCTTCGACCTCTTGACCGGCGTGTTCGTGCTGTGTCCGCTGGCGCTGATCGACAAGCGTCCGGGCGTGACGCTCGGCGGCGTGCTGCGCAACTGGGGTCTGGTGTTCATCGGCAATTTCGGCGGCGCTTTCACCGTCGCGGTGATGGCGGCGATCGTCTGCACCTTCGGATTCTCCACGCCTCCCGACAAGGTCGGCGTCGCGCTCGGCCATATCGGCGAGGGCCGCACCGTGGGCTACGCGGCTCACGGCATCAACGGCATGCTGACGCTGTTTGTTCGCGGCATGCTCTGCAACTGGATGGTATCGGCCGGCGTCGTCGGCGCGATGATCTCGACCTCGGTCAGCGGCAAGGTGATCGCGATGTGGATGCCGATCATGCTGTTCTTCGCCATGACCTTCGAACATTCGATCGTGAACATGTTCCTGTTTCCCGCCGGCCTGCTGCTCGGCGGCAAGTTCACGATCATTGACTACCTGGTCTGGAACGAGATCCCGACCGTGGTCGGAAATCTCGTCGGCGGTCTCGCGTTCACCGGCCTGACGCTCTACACCACCCACGTCAAGACCGCGCCGAAGCGCGCGGTGGGGTTGACCGAGCAGGCCCCATCAGCGCGTTCACGCGCGTCTTAGACACGCAATGGGTCTCAACTCTCAGGGGTTGAGACCCCCATTTTCCTTTGACGGGACAGATGCCACGTGAACTGAAAATATCGGTCGGGCAATATTCTGACAAAGGTCGCAAGGAGACCAATCAGGATTTTCACGGCGTCCTGATTCCGGCCGAGCCGCTATTGAGCCTCAAGGGCATCGCCGTCGTGCTGGCGGACGGCATCTCGAGCAGCAATGTCAGCCGCATCGCCGCTGAATCCGCCGTCAAGGGCTTTTTGACCGACTATTACTGCACCTCGGAATCCTGGTCGGTGCGAACCTCTGCCCAGCGCGTGCTGGAAGCGACCAATTCCTGGCTGCATTCGCAAACGCGAAGAAGCCAGTATTCCTACGACCGGGACCGCGGCTACGTCTGCACGTTGAGCGCCATCGTCCTCAAGTCGACCACGGCGCATCTGTTTCACGTCGGCGATTCCAGGATCTATCGCCTGTCTGGCAACTCGCTGGAGCAGCTGACCAACGACCATCGCGTCATCATTTCGTCGGAACAGTCCTATCTCGGCCGCGCGCTCGGGGTGAATCCGCAGATCGAAATCGACTACCTGATGTCCCGGGTCGAGAAGGGCGACACCTTCGTGCTGGTGACCGACGGCGTCTACGAACATGTCAGCGACCGCCATATCGCCAGAACGGTTCGGGATAACGCCGCGGATCTCGACCAGGCGGCAAAAGCCGTCGCCGAACTCGCCTTTGAACTCGGCAGCAAGGACAATCTCACCATCCAGATCGTTCGCGTCGACGAGCTGCCCGAAAGCGCCGCCAGCGAAGTGTTCGGGCAGCCGAGAGAACTGCCGCTGCCGCCGCTATTGGAAGCGCGGCAGGTTTTCGACGGCTACCGGATCGTCAGGGAATTGCACGGCTCTAGCCGCAGCCACATTTATCTGGCCGTCGACATCGAGAGCGAGGACGTCGTCACCCTCAAGATCCCCTCGATCGACCTGCGCGACGACCCGGAATATCTCAAGCGGTTCATGATGGAAGAATGGGTGGCGCGGCGGATCGACAGCCCGCACGTGCTGAAGCCGTGTTTGCCGTCACGCAAGCGCAACTTCCTCTATGTCGCGACCGAGTACATCGACGGCCAGACGCTGACGCAATGGATGATCGACAATCCCCGGCCGACGCTGGAGACGGTGCGCGGCATCGTCGAGCAGATCGCCAAGGGCCTGCGCGCCTTTCACCGCAAGGAGATGCTGCATCAGGACCTGCGGCCCGACAACATCATGATCGACAGGACCGGAACGGTGAAGATCATCGATTTCGGCTCGACCAAGATCACCGGCGTCATCGAGGCCGCTCCATCCGGCAACCGCAACGATATTCTCGGCACCGCGCAATACACCGCGCCGGAATACTTTCTGGGCGAGCCGGTCTCGTCGCGCTCCGACCTGTTCTCGCTCGGGGTCATCACCTATCACATGCTGACGGGAAAGCTGCCCTATGGCGCCGCAGCGGCGAAAGCCCGAACCCGTTCGCAGTTCAACAGGCTGGTCTACAGCCCGGCCTCGCATCGCGACCGCGAAGTGCCGGTATGGGTCGACGGCACGCTAGAGCGCGCGGTGCATCCGAACCCTTACAAGCGATACGACAGCCTGTCGGAATTCCTGCACGATTTGCGTCATCCCAACGCCAATTATCTCGGCACCTCGTCAACACCGCTGATCGAGCGCAACCCGCTGCTGTTCTGGAAGAGCACGACCATCGTGCTGGCGCTGGCGGTGATCGTACTGCTGGCGATGCAGCACGGGATGCATCGGTGATGCGGACTGCGTGACTCAAGTTCCGTCATGGCCGGGCTTGTCCCGGCCATCCACGTCTTTCTTCCTATTAGGCAGCAAAGACGTGGATGCCCGGCACAAGGCCGGGCATGACGGAGCTAGAGGCTAATTCCCCACCACAATCGGGTCCATTCCGCTCTTGACGATCTCCGGCCGCGCCGCGGGCGAGGCGAGGAATTGGATCAGCGCCTTGGCGGCGTCGGGCTCTTTGGAGACGCTGGCAATCGCGGCGGAGAACACCGTGATCTTCTGTAATTCGTCGGGCAGGGGACCGACGATCTCGATACCTTCGACCGGCCGCAGCTCGCTGATCTGCTGGAAGCCGATCTCGGCGTTGCCGTGCGCGACGATTTCGCCGACCGGGGTCGCCGGAATTTTTCGCGCCTTGTCCTTCATGGCGTCCCTGATGCCGAGCTTGTCGAACATCTCGGTCGAGACATAGACGCCGCTGGCGCTGTCGGAATAGGCGATGGTCTTGGCGGCCAGCAGCACGCGCTTGACCGCGTCCGCGTTGCTGATGTCCGGCTTCGGCGCGCCTGCCTTCACCGCAACCCCGATCGGCGATTTGACAAGGTCGATCTTGCTTTCCGCAATCACCTTGCCCTGCTTGGCGAGATCGTCGATCGCATAGCCGACCATGATCAGGACGTCTGCGGCCTCGCCGCGCTCCAGCCGCACCGGAATAGCATTCGCCGTCGTGCCCATCGACGGACCGTAGGCGGTCAGCACCTTGTGGCCGGTGGCGCGCTCGAATTCAGGGACCAGTGCCTTATAGGCGGCCGCCAATCCGCCGGAGATCATGACGCGAACCTCGGCGGCGGAGGCGGCGCCTGAAAACGCGAATGCGGCAACGAAGCCGAGTGCGAGTGCGCGGAAGTTAGCTGAATTCAGCCGCATGGTTATTCCTCCCGGGGCGCTTCTTGAGCGGACGTCCTTGCCAGGGATGTTAGCGCGCAAAGAGCGAAGCGGCTACCTCAAATGGCCGTCCCGTCATTGCGAGCGAAGCGAAGCAATCCATGCTTCGTCTTGCCGAGCCATGGATTGCTTCGCTGGGCTCGCAATGACGCCGGAGGGCCCAAACAGCACACCCTCACTGGTTGCACGTTACGCCTAAGGTCTAGTTCCACGGGCTTGCCTGCTTCGGCACAAATAGTCCTGACGACAACGAAAACCAAAACAGGCGGAGGATGCAGATGGGCAGGCCCTCGTGGCGCTGGTGGACACGAAACAAGGACAAATCCGCAAGCGAGAGGACGTCCCCGTCCGAAGAGTTTGCAGGCGGGGATCGGCGCCAGCTGTTGCAAGCCCTTTCCGCGATCGCCGGCAGCGGCGCGCTGGCTGTGATGTCGCAACCCGCCGAAGCGAAAGACTCGAGCGAACTGCCGCCTCCCAAGCGGGCGCTGACCGGCCGCGATGCGGCCGGCAAGTCGGTGTTCAAGTCCTTTGACGTTACGTCCAAGGTCGTGGAGATCGATAGCAATCCGGGGCTGACATTCTACGAGCTCTACATGACCGAAGGTGTGCCGCAGCTCACCGGCCTCGAGCCGGACCCGATGCTCAAGGGCACAATAGGTTTTCCCGGCCCGGGCGGCACGATGTTCCGCCTGATCTCGTATCCGCCGAGGCGGCCCGAGGGCTACAAGCCGCCGGCCGGCGTCACGTTCGAAAGCGGGCTGAAGGAATTGTCCGACAAGCTCCCCGGCATGGGTGACGTTTTCGACCGCAGCGCGCCGGGCATGCATACGTCCGATACCATCGACTACGGCGTCGTGGTTCGCGGCGAGATGACGCTTGAGCTGGATGACGGCCAGAAGGTCCATCTGCGCCAGGGCGATTGCATCGTGCAGAACGGCACAAGGCATCGCTGGCGCAACCCGCTATCGGAGCCCTGTCTGATGGCCTTCATCTCGATCGGCGGCAAGCGCGCCTAGGACTTGCGCTGCTAACGACGCGACTGCCTTCGCAGATCGGGACACCGTATTTGCCCGGAATCCACAATAGAACGGTTCTGCGGTATCAAACTGCCAGGCAGGATTTCATACTTAAAAATTTTAACGAGGCCGCTGACATCACTCAGCGGCCTTTTAATTTTTGGAACTCGTGACACGAGGCAGGTTCCAGCGGCGCAACCACCGCTGCACCGCATTATTTCACCTTGTCCTGCGACACATCCATGATCATGCGCGCCGACAGGTAAAGCCGCGGCACGATGGTCTCCAGCTTGACGTATTCGGCGTCGTTGGAGTGGGCGCCAAAGCCGCTGAGCCCAAAGCCCTCGATGACGGGGGCCTTGGTCTTCAGCGCGGCAAACGCGGCGTCGGTGCCGCCGCCTGAGGCGACGTCGATTACCTTCAAGGGCAGCCCGAGTTCCTCGTAGATGGCGGTGCCGTGGGCGGCCAGGCGGCGCGAGGCGGGGGTTGCTTCCAGCGGCGGGCGGCGCATCTCGAACTTCAGCTGCACCTTGGCGTCGGGGATCCGCTGGGTCTTGATGCGTTGCTGCAGCGTGGCCTCCAGCTCGGCGAAGTCAGACACCTTCAGCGCCCGTGCGTCGCCTTGCGCGGTAGCCTGCGCCGGGATCACGTTGCGGTTGGTGCCGGACTGCGAGACGGTCCAGTTCAGGGACAGGCCCTGTTCGCGCCGCGACAGGTCGCTCAATTGCAGCATCTGGTGTGACAGCTCGTACAGCGCGTTGACGCCCTTTTCCGGCGCCGCGCCGGCGTGCGAGGCCTTGCCGTCCACCGTCAGGTACGCCGCGCCGATGCCGCTGGTGGCCAGGCGCAAATTGCCGTCCATTCCGCCGCCCTCATAGGAGAACACCGCGTCCTGCTCGCCCGCCATGCGGGTGATGGTGCTGCGCGAGCCTGGTGAGCTGATCTCCTCGTCGCCGTTGATCAGCACGGTCAGCATGCCGTAATCCGTAAACTTCAATTTTTGCAGCATCGCCACCGCGTGCAGGATCAGTGCGATGCCCTGCTTGTCGTCGCCGACGGCGAGGCCATAGGCGCGGTCGCCGTCGATGCGGAAGGGTTGGTCCTTCAGCATGCCTTTCAGATAGACGGTGTCCATGTGGGCGATCAGCATGATCTTCCTGGTTCCCGTCCCCTTGAACTCCGCATGGACCATGGAACCCGGCTTCGGCGGCGTGTCGTCCATCCGGTAGACGTCGGTGGGCTCGATGATCGCGACCTTGCCGCCGAGCCTGGTCAGGCGCTCGGCGATCAACGCCGCCAGCTGCGCCAGGCCCTCGGCATCCTTGCTGCCGGACTCGATGTTGACGAGGTCACGCAGCGTGTCGAGCAGCGGGGCCTTTTCCTGCTGCGCCAGCTCGTGGATGCTGGCCACCGGCGCGGCCGGTGCGGGCAGGGGCGACAGGGCCAGGGTGCAGGCGGCGATACAGGCCAGTGGGAAACGCAGAGGGAACCGGGCGGGACGCGACATGGCGAGCCTTTCGAATGATCTGACCATACTGATTGTTCGTAGCGTGGCTCTACCCACCCTACGGTCCTTGTTTCAAGCATTCGAGCGAGGCGTTCTGGAGTCTACAGCTAAATGAATGCGATGGTTTCGGAAAATAATAGCCGGAAGCACAGGTAGGAGATTGCGATGGATGATCGAACCGTGCGGGCGAGGCTGGAGCGCCATTGGGATGCTTCGGACGCGAGCGATTTCGAGGCCGAACATGAAATCTACCGCGAGGATGCGGTGCTTGATTATCCGCAATCGGGCGAGCGGATTCGCGGCCGGCACAATATTCAAGAGAGCCGGACCGTCCAGCCGAACAAGAAACATTTTGCGGTGCGGCGAATGATCGGCAGCAGCGATCTCTGGATCACTGAATTCGTACTTACCTATGACGGCATACCGTCTTACGCCGTGAGCATCATGGAGTTCCGCGAAGGATTGGTGGCCCACGAAACGCAATATTTCGCCGATCGTTTTGACCCTGCAGCCTCGCGTACGCATCTTGTTGAGCGAGTCTAGCGCGGCTGAGCCAACGCGTCGCGCGAATGCCCGCCCGATGACAGGCTCCACGATTTCAGGGTTTTCGCTGTGACGTAATCCCGTATGGCACTTCGCTTGTACGGGTTACTTGCTGAGGCGCTCACACCTGTGCGCCCCCATGCGCGTGTTTGGGGTCTCCGCAATCACACGGACGAAAATCGCTGGCCGCGTCTCATTGCCCTACATACTGTATGAGGGCTGCCAAACATGGCGGCGTGGAAGGGGTTCAAATGAACGCCATGATGCAAAAGATCAAAGAGCACATTTGCGCTGCCTGCAATGGAACGGGATTCCCTGCGGTGAAGCAGCCCGTGCTGGCAACTCGCAAGATCTATCCGGCGAAGTGCGAGGCCTGTGCCGGCAAGGGAAGAATTACGGACGCCGACTGAATTCAGCTAGCGTATCCCGGATGAGCCGACGGGTCGTGCAAATGCGCGCCCGATCCGCGACATCCGGGTTTTCGCGGCGATGACGTGATCCCGTTGGCGCGTCGTAAGGCTACTTGCTGAGACCGAGGCGCTCGCGGGGCGGATTGAGCCGCGCCGCTAATCGGACATCGAGAGGCTGATCAAATCGGCGCGAATGACCTGAGCCCCTGCGCCCAGCGTGCCTTGCCCTACCACCAGTTCGTGCCCGGTTGCCAGTACTGCTGGCCGCCGCCGCGCCGGCGGGTATTGGCGGGTTGGGGAGGCTGGGGTTCCCAACTGCGCTGGAAAAACGGGTTGAAGCCGTCGCTCTGGACGGTGTCGTTCGCCGCGTAGACATCGATCGGGGGCGTCGGCTTGCGCGTGATGAAGCCGCCCTGCGGCTGAGTGCTCAGCACCGCGACGAACTCGGTACGATAGTTGGTCTCTGCGCTCAGCGGCTCGTCCGAAATGACGATCGAGGATCGCGGCACGGCGGTCGGCGCGATGCGATCGAGCACTTCCTGCGGGATGGTGATGCGGTCAAGCGCGGCCTTGGCGTTGTCGGCGTCATCGATGGTGACCGCGGTCCAGCGCAGGCCGGAATCGTTTTGCGCCACCGCCGTGAACACGTGCGTGCCGATCGGCCTGTCGGAATTGCGGATCGTAACCGGAACCTCGATCGTCGCATCGAACACAATGCCGCCGCCGTCGGGTGCCGGCTTATGCGTCGGGCGGCGCACGTACAGCTTTTGCGTCGCGCGGCTGATGTAGATCGAGACCGGCTCGAGCGCGAGCTTGGCCTCGCTCGCCGCTTTGGCGGTGTCGGCCTTCCTGGTCTGGGCCGCCTTGGCGGCTTCCTTGGCCGCGGCGGCGCCGTCGAGCTTCGATTTTGCGTCGGCCTTGGCGGATTCGAACTGGGTCCCGACGTCCGCGGCCTTGGCGGCGGCCTTTTGCCTGAGATCCTCGGCCTTCGCCTTGGCCTCGTCCGTCCTGGCGGCGGCGACCGCCTTCTCGGCGGAGGCAAGCTCGCCGTCGGCGCGGGCCTTCAGTCCCTGCAGCTTGCGCAGCGACGCCGTCAGCGACGCGGTCTCGCGCGTCGTCGTCGCGATGGCTTTCTTCGCCTCGTCGGCCGCCTTGGCAGCCTCTGCCGCCTCGCGGGGCAGCGCTTCGGCCCTGGCCGGCGCGGCTGCGATGGCTTCGCGGTTCGGCGAGAACAGCGCCGGATGGGAGAGTTCCACTGGCTCGGCGTCGTTGGGTGAGATGATCACCCGCATCCCGATCCGCGTCTTGTCGAACGTCTTGTCGGCAAACCCGAACGGCATCCGCACGCAGCCGTGCGAGGCCGCATAGCCGGGCAGCGGCCCGCCATGAAGCGCGATGCCGTTCCAGGTGATGCGCTGCATGTTCGGCATCTCGGCATCGTCATACATGTTCGAGCGGTGTTCCCTGTTCTTCTCCAGGATGGCGAACACGCCGGCGGGCGTCTCGCGTCCCTTGGTGCCGGTCGACACCGGCGCGCGCAGGATCCAGCCGTCGGCGTCGTAGAAAGTGACCTGCTGGCTCTTGATCGACACGATCGCCATCAGCGGCTCGCCGGCATCGCGCGGCGCCATCGCCTCGGTAGCGGGCTTCGGGCGCGCCTGTTTCGGCGCGGCGTCGGCGGCCAGTCCCGTCAAGGCCGTCAGTGCGGCCACCGCCGCGAATGTCACAATGGCAGGAACACCCCGGGCAGGAACACCCCGACGCCGCATCGCCACGGAGGGTCGCGCCGTCGTAAATCGAATTACCATTCCTTGCCCCGGTTCAAATGTCTGTCCGCGCGTGCGTCGATCAGATGTCAGATTCATGAATTTTGGATCAACCAATCGCTACCACCACCCACGCCGCGAATGCGGCCCGTTCCGGGGGCGATTCACTTTTATACGACAGCCTGCGCAGGAGAAAGAGCGGCCCGCGGGCCGGATTGTAACGATCCGGATACATCGGTGCGACAAAACAACCCGGACGGGCGGATCACCCGACAGTCTCTCGCCGGAAACTCGGCCTGACCACGTCCGGTCCTGAGGTGGATAAGCATCCCGTCACGGAGTCCAAGTTCCGAAATTCGCTCGAAGGCGACCGTGGAATCCATGATACCTTGAAATCGCAGCGTAAACGGTCCGGTATCGGCCGCGCTGGACGGCCCCTCGCTGATCTACGATAATGCGGGACGGCGCAGCAAAAATGCTGATCCGCCGGCCGCGTTACCCATGGGTAGACGCATATGACACAGAGCGGTTTTCACGGTCAGGCGTTCAGGGACCTGCTGCACCTTCAGGATACACCGTCATCGCTGATCACGCGGTCTACGCGCGGTGTCGAGGTCACAGCCACCGAAACGCGCGATGACAATCCCACGCCGGGCCTTTGCGGCGGCATCGCACCCGAGGATGCCTATCTCGTTAGCTTGAAACTTCGCGATTATCCCGACTGCGAATACTGGGAGCATGGCAAGTGCGTGGCCAAGCCCAATATCAGGGCAGGCACGACATATCTGTACGACATGAAGTGCGATCCGCGCTTTGTGATCGAAAAGCCGTTCCACTCTGTTCATTTCTATGTTCCGGCGTTGGCGCTCGACGGCGTCGCGGAGCGGTTCGGCGCGCGGCGCGTCGGCCAGCTCGACTGTCAGTTCGGTACCGGCTTTGACGACGATGCTGTGCATCACATCGGCGCAGCGCTCCTGCAGGGATTGCGCAGGCCATCCGAAGCGAACCAGCTTTTCGTCGATCACATGATGCTGGCGCTCACAGCGCACATTGCCCGGGCGTATGGCGGGCTTCGCAACGCCGAACCCGTGTATCGCGGCCTTGCTCCGTGGCAGACGAAGCGTGCCTGCGAAAGGCTCCAGTCTGATCTCAGTGGCAAACTCACGCTGCAGGAGATCGCCGCTGAATTGGGCCTGTCAGTCAGCCATTTTTCTCGAGCGTTTCGGGCGTCCGTCGGCCTGCCGCCACACCAGTGGCTCCTTCGCCAACGCGTTGACGCCGCCAAGCAGTTGATGACCGTCCGTGGCTTGTCGCTTGCGGAGGTCGCAATATCAGCCGGGTTCGCCAATCAAAGCCACTTTACGCGGGTATTTTCGGCCCTGGCCGGCGTCAGCCCGGCGGTGTGGCGCCGCGAAGCACAGGGTGCGGCGGAAAGCCCCGCGCTCTCCGATCTCAAAGACGGATGATTTTGAGAACTTCGGGCGCATCACGCCGCGAAATTGCCGACGCGCATTCAGTGTCATCGTCCGCGAAGGCGGACGATCCAGTATCCCAGAGGCGTTAGAGATCAAGCCGATAAGCCGCGGCGTACTGGATCCCCGCCTGCGCGGGATGACAGTGGTGCGTAGAGCACGGGCCGCACTCACAACGACGCGAAACGAAAACCTGCCGCCTCACGAATTCACATGAACGAAATCCCGCAGCAGCGGATAGATCTCGTTGTTCCAGCGTTTTCCGGAGAACACGCCGTAATGGCCGACGCCGGCCTGCATGTGATGCACGCGACGATAGGCGCGCACGCCGGTGCAGAGGTCCTGGGCGGCCAGCGTCTGGCCGATCGAGCAGATGTCGTCCTTTTCGCCTTCGACCGTCATCAGGCCCATGCGCTTGATCGCGGCCGGGTTCACCGGCTTGCCACGATGCATCAGCTTGCCCAGCGGCAGCAGATGCTCCTGAAACACGTCGCGCACGGTCTCGATGTAAAATTCCGCCGGCAGGTCCATCACGGCGAAATATTCGTCGTAGAAGGTCTTGATGACTTCCGCCTTCTCCTTCTCGCCCTTGGCCAGATGCTGGGCCAGATCGATGTGCTGCTTGATGTGGCGTTCGAGATTCATCGAGACGAACGCCGTGAGCTGCACGAAGCCGGGATAGACCTGGCGGAATGCGCCCTTGCATTGAACGGGTACGTAATTGATCAAATTCTCCTCGAACCACTTGATCGGTTTGCTCTTGGCGAAATCATTGACCTTGGTTGGCTGGATGCGGGTGTCGATCGGCCCCGCCATCAGCGTCAGCGTGGCAGGCCGTGCCGGGTGGTTTTGCTCCGACATCACGGCCGCCGCCGCCAGCGCCGAGACCGAGGGTTGGCAGATCGCCACCATGTGCGAGCGCGGGCCCATCTTGTCGAGGAAGGTGATGAGGTGGTCGGTATAATCCTCGAGCCCGAAGCGGCCGGCATGGAGCGGGATCTCGCGCGGGTTATGCCAGTCGGTGATGTAGACGTCGTGGTCCTGCAGCAAGGTCTTCACGGTGCCGCGCAGCAGCGTCGCGAAATGGCCGGACATCGGCGCCACCAAAAGCAGTTTGGGTTGCTCCGGCGCGTGCTCCTTCTTGAAGCGCAGCAGCGATCCGAACGGCGTGGCAAAGGCAACTTCCTCGGTCACCGCCAAGTCCTGATTGCCGACCATCACCTTGTCGATGCCGTAGGCCGGTCGGGTGTAGGTCAGCGAGGTGCGCGAGATCAGTTCGAGCGCCGCGGCCAGCCGCCCGAACGCCTTGTCGGACACGCCTTGCGGCACGAGGTTGAGATATCTGAGCGCCGCTCCGGCCCCGGTCCGCCACGGCGCCGTGAGGTCCATATGGTTCTGATAAGCTTGGTACATCAATGACATCATACGCATCCGCCCTTGCCCGATGATGCCATGCAATATCGAAGCCAAAGCGGAGCGAACCGCCCGAAAAACTGGCACGTGGCTTGCTGCGGAACGTGACCGGCGCAAGTGACCGGCGTAAGCTATCGGCGGCGCGCTGGTGCGGCCGGCTCAGCCTTGCGATAGACGTTCAGGCGTGAGGGAAGGCCCTATGGCGAATACGACACTGACCATCAGCAGCAAGAACTATTCGTCCTGGTCGCT
The DNA here is from genome assembly GCF_018130165.1 of Bradyrhizobium sp. JYMT SZCCT0180. Classification (GTDB taxonomy): domain Bacteria; phylum Pseudomonadota; class Alphaproteobacteria; order Rhizobiales; family Xanthobacteraceae; genus Bradyrhizobium. The sequence continues at coordinate 136,137 of NZ_JAFCLZ010000011.1, forward strand.
GCGCGGCTGGCTGCTCGCGAAATTCTCAGGTCTTCCCTTCGAAGAGGTCGTGACCGCACCTGACGACGCGTCGGCACGGGCCGAGATCCTGCTGCTGTCATCGTCGATCCTGGTGCCGTGCCTGCGGCACGAGGGCGCCACCGTCTGGGATACGCTGGCGATCGCCGAATACCTCAACGAGGTGATGCCGGACGCCGGCCTGCTGCCGGCGGACCGGGTGCGGCGGGCGCATTGCCGCTCGATCTGCGGTGAAATCCATTCCGGCTTCACCACGCTGCGGGCCTCACTGCCGGTCAATCTCAAGGGCCATTTCCCGAACTTCAAGATCTGGTCGCGCGCGCAGTCCGATATCGACCGGGTCTGCACCATTTGGCGCGAGTGCCTGGCCCAGTCCGGCGGGCCGTTCCTGTTCGGCGAGCGCACCATGGCGGACGCGATGTATGCGCCGGTCGTGACCCGCTTCATGACCTATGACGTGAAGCTCGACCCGAAGCTTGCAGCCTACGCAAAAACCATCATGGCGATGCCCGAGATGGTCGAGTGGATCGAAGCCGCCAAGGCCGAGCCCGCCGACATCGAGGAGCTCGAGGTGGAATATTAGGCAGCGCGCGCCAGGCGCTGCCCGTTTGACGGGCTCAAGCTTCGGGCAGGGTTTGCTCAAAGCCGGTGCCATCGAGCTCTAGCGCCGCTGACATCCGCGATGCAGCAACGCTGCAGCGGAAATCGCCCGGCGCGGATTCCAGTCTCCCGTCAAGCGCTTCGGCCGGTCACTGGTGTGATCGCCGCAGTGCAACGCGACTGGCGCGGATTTCGCATAGCAGCATGCAGCCGTGAACGCGACGATGCGACGCTGCCGAAAATTTGGACGCCTTGCGTGATCGCGATCTCGCGAACGAGAACCGTGGAGGCTTCAATGAATCAGACTGCAATCGTCAGCAAATTCTCCCACGTCAAACCAGGCGATACCGAGTTCAAGGGCGGGGGGCTGCGCGACTTCTTCCTTTACCGCGACCTCGGCATCGCCGACGCCACCGGCGGCCAGGTGATCTGCCATCTGGTCAAGGCCAATCCCGATCTGCCGCCCGAGGAAGGCACCGGCTGGCACAAGCACCTCTGCGAATTCCAGATCGTGATCATGACCAAGGGCTGGGCGCGCTTCATGTACGAGGACAAGTCGACGCTGGTGCAGGCCGGCGACGTCGTGCATCAGCGGCCGGGCATCACGCACTACCTCTACGACTACTCGGAAGACATGGAATACCTGGAGATCGTCAGCCCGGCCGACTTCAAGACCGTCGATGTGGACCCGGCGGTGGAGCACGTGCCGCCGCCGACACCCTGGAAGTGACCGCCAAAGGAGATCGTCATGTCATCCCCGGAGGAATTAACCTTTGTCGTCGGCCGCTGGTTGCGGCCGATCGTGGCGGTGCTGCATGTGGTGCGCCGCATCACGTTCCAGCCGATATCTAGCCGTGAACAGAGGAGTACAGCCGCCAAGCAGTGATTCGGGCGCGATTCGTTCCGTCCGCGTTCCGAAACTTAAGACCGCTCGGGAAGACGCGCGTTATCGTCGCTTTCTGGAACAATGCGCCGCGCGTCCGGCTGGCCTGCGGCCCCGGAAAATGCCCGTCAAACCTGACTGCTCACCCGTGGCAGCCGCCAGCCGACCACGGTCGCCTCAAGGGCGCCGCCGGTCCGCTCATTGCGCCATTGGCCCTCGATCCAGCGGCAGGCGAACGGTAACTGATATGTGCCGCTGTGATCCTCGCAAAGCACCTCCACCGGCCGGTCCGGCGGCGGTTCCCCGTTGCCATCGAACTGTGCCAGCCGCCTCTCGCGCGTTGCCATATGTTCAATCTCCATTGCCGGGGCGTGCAAACCTGACGTTTGGGTTCCCCGGCGAAAGTCCATCCACACCCATAATGGGGAAGCTCACCGCCTGAATGCGGTATCAGTGTGGTATCGCTGCAGCCGGCGGCCTGATACGAGCAAATTGATGTGATTGACCGAATGAAGTTTGAGTGAGGATTGGATGATCGCCCGGATTGCAAGAACCGCTGTCGCCGTTGCAGCAATGCTGATGCCCTGCGCAAGCTACGGGCAGGATGTTCCCGGCATCGAAATCTGCACCGTCGAAAAAACCATGGAGCGGCGCACCTCCTGCCTGCAGAGCAATGTCGACTTCCTGCAAAAGACCATCAACAAAATGACGCAGGACAATCAGCAGAAGCTCGATGCCGCCAACCGGCAGATCGAGGCGCTGAAGGGAAGCGTCATCGCCTTGCAGAAATTTGTGGACGAACTGCAGAAGAAGACGGCGGAAGAACTGAAGAAGAAGGCCGATGCGCCGGCGAAGGATGCGGCGCCGGCTGCGGCGAAGTAACGCCGTCATTCCGGGCGATGTGTAGCACACCCGCGGTTCCCCGCGACGCTATGGCGACCGCGAGAGCAACGCCGGTCAAATGCGGCGCGCGGCAAGCGTTCATGATGCGGCCGCTTCGATAGGAAAGCTGTCACCCATGAATCCAGCCCAGAAGGCGCTCTGGTACATCGAAAGTCATCTCGCCGGGCCGTTGACCCTCGACGAGATATCCGCGATCGCCGGCGTCTCGCGCTTCCATCTGGTGCGGGCGTTCGCGGCCGCGACCGGATATTCGGTCATGCGCTATGTTCGCGCGCGTCGTCTCTCTAACGCGGCGCGTGCGCTTGGCGCCGGCGCGCCTGACATTCTCAGCCTCGCGCTGGATGCGGATTACAGCTCTCACGAAGCCTTCACCCGTGCGTTCCGCGACCATTTCGGCATCACGCCTGAGATGGTTCGATCAGGAACGTGCCTCGATCGTCTCAAGCTTCAGGAGCCCATCGTCATGATTTCAACTGCGCTCGATCATCTCAAGCCCCCGCGTTTCGAGACCGGCAAGGCCTTGCTGGTCGCCGGTATCGGCGAACGCTGCACCCACGAAAACGAAGGCGCTTTTATTCCGAACCTGTGGCAGCGTTTCAATCAGACCATCGACCATGTCCCCGGCCGGGTCGGCAAAGTGGCCTATGGCGTCTGCTGCAACGCCGACGATGCCGGCAATTTCGACTATGTCGCCGCCGTCGAAGTGACCGATTTCTCCGACCTGCCGCGTGAATTCCAGCGGGTGCGGATTCCCGAACAGAAATACGCCGTGTTTACCCACACCGAGCACATCTCGACCATTCGCCGCACCGTCCACACGATCTGGAATCACTGGCTGCCGGCATCCGGCATGAAAGCCGCCGACGCGCCGAGTTTCGAGCGCTATGACGAGAAGTTCGATCCCGCGACCGGCAATGGCGGACTGGAAATCTGGATACCGGTTCGCGAGTAGGGGCAGACGCAATCTCCCGCAGGGCTGCCCTGCGTGTCCCAATGGCCTGCGGTTGCTTGGCAAGCGTGATCTGCTTTGCCATAACATGACGCAACGTCAGCGTTGCGCGTGCGGAAATGAGCTTGGAGTCCGCCTGCAGCCATAAAAAGCCGGGAGGATTTCATGGGAAATGTCCGCGTTCTCGCCACCGATCTGGAGTTTCCGGAAGGCCCGGTGGTCATGCCTGACGGCTCGGTCGTGCTGGTCGAAATCCGCGGCCGGCGGCTGACGCGGATCTGGCCGGACGGGCGCAAGGAGGTGGTCGCGGAAGTCCCCGGTGGCCCCAATGGCGCAGCGCTTGGCCCCGACGGCAAAATGTATTTCTGCAACAATGGCGGCTTTAGCTGGATACCCACGGGCAAGGTGATCATGCCGGGTCCGCAGCCCGATGACTATCTCGGTGGCTCGATCCAGCGCGTCGACCTCTCGAACGGCAAGGTCGAGACGATGGTCGACAAATGCGGCGACTATCCGCTGCGGGGTCCTAACGACCTCGTTTTCGACAAGCATGGCGGCCTGTGGTTCTCCGAGCTCGGCAAGCGCCGGGCCCGCGACATGGACGTCGGCGGCGTCTACTACGTCAAGCCCGGCATGAAGGAGATTGTCGAAATCGTGCACGGCGTGCTGCCGGCCAACGGCATCGGGCTGTCGCCGGACGAAAACACCGTCTACATCGCCGAAACGCCGACCGCGCGGCTATGGGCCTACGAACTCTCCGCGCCCGGCACGCTGAAGCCGCGTGAGCCTATCTATCGCGGTGAACGCGGCAAGCCGATCACGGGTCTCGGCGGCTACCAGATGTTCGACTCGCTCGCGGTCGAAGCCTCAGGCAATATCTGCGTCGCGACGCTGATCTCGGGCTGCATCTCCGTGATCGCACCCGACGGCACCCTGGTCGAGCAGGTGCCGACCGGCGACCGCATGACCACCAATATCGCCTTCGGTGGGCCCGACCTGAAGACCGCCTACATCACGCTGTCAGGCAAGGGCGAACTGGTCGCGATGGACTGGCCGCGCCCGGGCCTGCCGCTGAATTTCTTGAACAAATAATGGCGCTGCTTGCGATACCCTCATGATGAGGAGCGTCGCACTTGCGACGCGTCTCGAACCATGAATGAATTGCGATGGCCTCATCCTTCGAGACGCGCTTCAAGTGAAGCGCTCCTCAGGATGAGGGGAGAGGACGAATACAATGCCCTGGCTTGAACCGGTTACCCTTCGCGGCGCTTACGCGCGGCTCGAACCGCTGTCGCACGATCAACGCGACGGCCTGACCGAAGCGGTGCGGGACGGGGAGCTGTGGAATCTCTGGTACACCTTCGTGCCGGCGCCGGAAGACATGAGCAAGGAGATCGATCGCCGACTGGGCTTGCAGGCATCAGGCTCGATGCTGCCGTTCACGGTGTTCGATGCCGACGGCAAGATCGCGGGCATGACGACGTACATGAATGTCGATGCGGCCAACCGGCGCGTCGAGATCGGCTCCACCTGGTACGCCAAGCGCGTGCAGCGCAGCGCCGTCAATACGCAGTGCAAATTGCTGTTGCTGACGCATGCGTTCGAGACGCTCGATTGCATCGCGGTGGAATTCCGCACGCACTTCTTCAACCAGCAGAGCCGCCGCGGCATCGAACGCCTGGGCGCCAAGCAGGATGGCATCTTGCGCAACCATGTGATCGCTCCGAATGGCACGTTGCGCGATACCGTGGTGTTCAGCATTATCGCCAGCGAGTGGCCGACGGTGAAGGCGCATCTCAATTATCAACTCAACGATAGACTGCGGTAGTTCTTCAGCCCGCGGCAGAAAAAAGTGTGATGGAAACGTTCGATTATGTGATCATTGGCGCGGGCTCCGCAGGCAGCGTGCTCGCCAATCGTCTTAGCGAAGATGCAGGCACCCGTGTGTGCGTGCTCGAGGCAGGGGGCAAGGACTGGCATCCCTACATCCATCTGCCGGCCGGCTTCATCAAGACGTTCCACATGAAGAGCATCAACTGGGCGTATCAGCAGGAGCCGGGGCCGTGGACCGGCGGCCGCAGCATCTACGCGCCGCGCGGCAAGACGCTCGGCGGTTCGTCGTCGATCAACGGCCATATCTATAACCGCGGCCAGCGCCAGGATTTCGACACCTGGGCGCAGCTCGGCAATCGCAGCTGGGGCTACCCGGACATTCTGCCCTATTTCAGGCGGCTGGAGCGACGCGTCGGCGAGGGCGATGAAACCTATCGCGGGCGCGACGGCAACCTGACCGTCACGACGATGGATTGGCGGGATCCGCTGTGCGAGGCGTTCATGGCGGGCGCGATGAGTCTGGGCATTCCGCGCAACCCCGATTACAACGGCGCGATCCAGGAAGGCGTCTCCTACGCCCAGCGCACCATTCAGAACGGCCTGCGCGTCAGCGCCGCGACCGCGTTCCTGCATCCGGCGGTAAAACGCGGGAATGTCGATGTGCGGACGCATGCACATGTCACCAACATCATCTTCGAAGGCAAGCGCGCGGTTGGCGTCCGCTACCTGAAGGGCGGCAAGGGCGGCACGCCCACCGAAGTGCGCGCCAACAAGGAAGTCATCCTCTGCGGCGGCACCTACAATTCACCTCAAGTGTTGCAACTGTCCGGCGTCGGCTCGCCGGAGCTGTTGCAGTCGCACGGCATCGAGGTCCGTCACGCGCTATCAGGCGTCGGCGAGGGCCTGCAGGATCATTACGCGCCGCGTTCGGTCGCGCGCGTCAAGAACATCAGGACCATTAACGAGCTTCGACGCGGGCTGAGCCTCTGGGTCGAGGCGCTGAAATGGGCGACGACGCGACGCGGCTTGCTGTCGCTGTCGCCGACCATGGTCTATTGCTTCTGGCATTCCGGCGAGACCACCGAAAGCTCCGACCTGCAGCTGACGTTCACGCCCGCGAGCTACAAGGAGGGCGTGCAAGGCCAGCTCGAAGACGAGCCCGGCATGACCATCGCCTCATGGCAGCAGCGCCCGGAAAGCCGCGGCTATGTCCGCATCCGTTCGGCCGATCCGTTTGCGCCGCCGATCATCCAGAGCAATTATCTGGTCGAGGAGCTCGATCGCCGCGTCGTCGTCGCCGGCATGAAGCTGGCGCGCCGGCTGCTCGCCTCCGCGCCGCTGTCGCAATATTACGCCTATGAGGATTTCCCCGGACCGAAAGTGCAGAGCGACGACGAGTTTCTCGCCGCGGCCACCGAGCGCGCTACCACCACGTTCCACCCCGGCTGCACCTGCCGGATGGGGCCGGCGGATACCAAATGGGCTGTCGTCGATGACCAGCTGCGCGTGCACGGGCTTCAGGGCCTGCGGGTGGTCGATGCCTCGATCATGCCGCGGATGATCTCGGCCAATCTCAACGCCTCGACCATGATGATCGCCGACAAGGCCTCCGACATGATCCGTGGCAAGGCCGCGCCGGAGGCGGCGAAGCTGACGGGTTATGTCTAAGGGGGCGGCTCAGCGTGCCGGCGGATGACGCGCAACTGACGGAAGACCATCCGCTTCTCCGGGTGGTGTCGAAATGGCCCGGCCGAGGTCCAACGCAGCGCGCATTCGAGTCTCTTGGCTTCTCCGTTCACCATGTTTGGCAGAACGAGATCATCCGGTTTTGCGGAGAGCATCAGTCGCAATTGCTCAACCGATACTGGGACGAAGTCGCCTTGGAGACCATGCTGTCCATAGGAAAGTGCGATTCCGATATGAGGCATTTCGCTATTCAACCTCAATACCGCTCGGCGTTTCTGGATGAACTCTTCGCCGCGAGAGGTCCCATTGAGCCGCCATACCAGCATCCACCACTCCTCAAATGCCTGCTTGAGCATCATAAGAAGGTCTGGGAGGATCGGGAGTTCAGGGAGAACCGGAGCGCGCTCTTTCGCCGTGCGCGGGCGGTGGAAGCCGAACGGTTGGCTATCGACGCCAAGGACGGGTTGAAGAAGAAGGACGTGATTCCGTTTCTCGAACAGTTCTGCTCCGCACGCGGGTTCGAAGGTTACTCTCGCAACCGTTGGCGGAAAAAGACTGATAGCGACCTCGTTTTCGAGATTGGCGTCTGGCTCGGTGGCAATATGTTTCGCATGTGGTCCCCATTGAAGTTTCGAATCTTTCATGCCGACGAGCTGAAGTTCGGGCTCGACGTCGAAGGAGCTGCCGGCTTGCTGGGTCGGCTTGTGCCGGGTGTCGCGACTTACGAGGGTTGCAGCAATGACCGCGAATATGTTCTCTGCGTCAGGGCCCTAGTCGAGCTGTTCAATGTGATCGCCGGCACTTTTGGAGATGGTCGGGCGTCGTGATGAGAACGCATCTCGAATTCGTCTCCACGGCGTTTCCGCCAGAACCTGGCGAAGATGAACAGGTCAATCCCGGGCTGTATGGGAAACGACTGGCACAGTTTTTGTCGGAGGAACTCCCGCGCCACGGCTTCGCGGTTTCGTACCTGGGTCCGGAGGATTGGGGGTGGCGGATCGATCTCGAAAATCCTGCCTTTCCCCTCTGGCTCGGATGCGGCAATTACCAGGAGTACGAGAACGGCTTCCTGTGTTTCATCGAACCTTCGCGTCCTTTCGTTCGACGGCTGCTGAAGAAGATCCCGACAACCGACACGGTCGAACGTCTTGCTGCGGCTCTGCAGATGATTTTGGAGCAGAGCGGCAAGGTGCGGCAGATGCGTTGGTGGGGCGAAGGCGAGATACCTCGCTGGCGAGGCTGGTGCTCCGGGCCTTAGGCCGCTTCGGGCCGGTACAGCGTGTCGATGGTGACGATTCCGACAGCGCGTGATACGCAGGGGCAGATCTTGCGGTTGTCTTTCTTCTGCTGGTCGCTGAAGAACACGTCGCGGTGGTCGATCTCGCCATCGACGGCGATGACATCGACCGCGCAGACGCCGCATTCGCCGCGCTGGCAGTCCGAGATCACCTCGAAGCCGGCGTCGTTGAGCACGTCGAGCATGGAGCTGTTGGGCGAGACGACGAGCTCGGCGCCGGTGTCCTTCAGGCGCACGCGGAATTCCGCCGTCGGCAGCAGGCCGCTGGAGCCGAAGGTTTCGTAGCGCAGATCGGCGGGAGACCGCCCGGCAGCGTTCCAGGCGCGCCGCGCCGCCTCCAGCATCCGCATCGGTCCGCACATGATGGCGATCGCATCCGATGGTAGTGCGCGGAAGGTGGCATCGAGATCGAGCCGCGCGCCTTCGTCGCTGGCGTGGACGACCAGCCGGTTACCGAGTGCCGAGGATAGTTCGTCGAGATAGGCGGCGTCGCCGCGCGATTTCACCGCGTAATGCAGGCGCAGGTCGATATTCCGCCGGTGCAGGGCGCTGGCGATGCCTGATATCGGGGTGATGCCGATGCCTCCGGCGATCAGGCAATAATTCTGCCTGTTCCAGTCGACATCGAGCAGCGATGTTGGATTGGAGATTTCGATCCGCGCGCCCGGCTTGAGGCTCCACATCGCGCGCGAGCCGCCGCGGCTGTCCGGCGCCAGTCGCACCGCGATGCGATAGGTGTGTGGATCGCGATCGCCGACCAGCGAATAGGACCGCCGTGCGGGCTGCCCGTCGATCAGCACCGCGACGTTGAGATGGCTGCCGGCCGGGTAGGGCGCCACGCCGCCGTCCGGGCGCAGGCGGAATTCGCGGATGCCAGGCGTGACGTCACGGATGCTATCTACCGTGCACCAGCTCCATTGTTCGGCAAAGCGCATGATGACCCCTATTCTGCTGGGGATTGAAGCCGAGCGAGCGCCGGCAGCAAATCGAGATGCGTGCGGTTGCGCAGCGCCAGCCGCAGGTTGCGCGCGGCGAGGCGCGAATGCTCGCGCATGATGGCTTCGGCGCGCGCGCCCTCGCGGTTCTCGATCGCGTCCACCACGATGCGGTGATGGTCCTGGCCGATCAGCAGGATCTGGTGCGCTTCCGGCAGCGCCGACTGCGCCATCACAAAGCCGCTCGGGGACGCAAACGGCAATGCCGAGACGCGGTCGATCTGCCGGATCAGCGGCGGGCTGGCGGAGAGTTCGGTGAGCAGCGCGTGAAAGCGCGCGTTCATGGTCACATAGGCGGAAAAGGCTTCGACCGAGACCGGATCCTGGCGGACCAGCTGATCGAGGTCGGCGAGGCACTCCTTCAGTGGTTCAAGGCTGCGCGCGCTGGCGCCGCGTTCGGCGGCAAAGCGGGCGGCGAGGCCTTCCAGCGTACCGCGCAGCTCGATCGAATCGAGAATGTCGCGCTCGGTGAACGCCTTCACCATGAAGCCGCCGGAGGGGATCGCCTGCAACAGGCCTTCGTCTTCGAGCCGGACCAGCGCCAGCCGCACCGGCGTCCGCGACACGCTGGTGATCTCGACCGCCTGCAATTCGCTGATGCGCTCGCCCGGCCGCAATTGCCCGGACAGGATCATGTCGCGCAGCGCGAGCTGGGCCCGCACCGTCTGCGAGATCGAGCGTTCGGAATCGCGTTCGCTCATGGCCTCACTCCGCGGCTTGTGCGGTCGGCGGCGATGTCTCGTGGGCCACCATGCGATCGATCACGCGCCGCGCCCACATCGCGCCAGCGTCGATGTTTAGATTGTAGAAGGTGCGGTCCGGGTTCTCGTCCATGGCGCGCTGTTGTGCCTCGAGGATGATCTCGTCCTCGCGAAAAATATTGGAGACGCCTTCGCGGATTTCGGTGGTCAGCTTCTGCTCGGTCAGGCGGTGGTTGCGCACGAAAGCCCAGAAATAGTGGCAGGTGGCGTCGGTCTCCGGCGTCATGGTGTTAAGAACAAAACCGTTGACGCCCTGCGAGCGGTCGCCTTCCGGCGCGCCGGTGCCGGCGGGCGCCACGCCGACATCGATGTTGACGGTGCCGGGCGCCTGGAAATGGATGATCTGCCAGCGGTCGACCGGGCCGGGCTTGCCGAGCTGTGCGGCCCAGAACGGCGGCGCCTCGATGCCGCGCATCCAGCGCGTCACCGTCACGGTGCGCTCGCCATGGGTGACGTCGAACGGGGCTTCGGCGACGTGGTCGTTGCCGATGCTGGAGCCGTGCACGAAGGTCTCGTGGGTGAGGTCCATCAGATTGTCGACCACGAGGCGGTAGTCGCATTTCACCTGAATGGTCTTGCCGTCGCCGGCCCAGGCCGGATCGTCGTTCCAGTGCATGTCAGGCACCAGCGCCGGATCGGCCAGCGCCGGGTCGCCCATCCACAGCCAGACGAAGCGATGCCGTTCGACCACGGGATAGGAGCGCACGCAGGCGGAAGGGTTGATGGTCTCCTGCGAGGGCATGTAGGTGCAGCGGCCCTGCGCATTGTATTTCAGCCCGTGATAGCCGCACACGACGGTGTCGCCGTCGAGCCGGCCTTTCGACAGCGGCACCAGCCGGTGCCAGCAGGCGTCCTCCAGTGCGGCCACCTGGCCGTCAGAGCGGCGGTACATCACCACATGCTTGCCGCAGATCGTGCGGGGAAACAGCGCGTGCTTGAGATCGATGTCCCAGGCGGCGGCGTACCAGGCATTGAGCGGGAACGATGACGGCATGGCTGCACTCCACGTCTAATGAATTCAGGATGTATACATAAATAGCCTTATTCTTGCAAATAGCAGGCATTAAAGGTAATATAAAACCATTAAAGTATACATAGTAAAATTTCATTTGGCTTTGACATATGATACTAATTATTATAATAATAATTCTTATGTTATAGGTGGATCATGGCCGAGTCGCACGCTTCGCCGGAAGTTTTACCGTCTCACCGTGTGCCGGCCCATTTGGCGCGTCGTTTCAATCAAATCTGCCTTGGTGTCACCGCCGAGATACTAAGCGGCGAGGATCTGACGCCGATGCTTTTTGGCGTCCTCGTGGCCGTCCTGGAGCAGCCGGGGAGGGGCCAGCGACAGGTGGCCGAGCGCATGGGCGTCGATGTGGTCAATTTTGGCCAGATGATCGACGAACTGGAGGGCAAGGGCCTCGTCGAGCGGAAGATCGATCCCGATGACCGGCGCGCGCGCAAGCTCTACGTGACCGAACGGGGCGCGGCGTTGCGCCGCCGCTTGAGTCCCGAATTGCTGGCCGCCCAAGAGCGCCTGCTGGCGCCGCTATCGCCAGATGAACGGCGCGCGTTGCTGGACATGCTCGTGCGCGTCATTGAAGCGAATGATTCTTACGCCCGTCCCGGAAACGGTCGCCGAAAGCCGCAACGCAAATCCAGCCAGTAACGAATGGGAGGCAGTCGTGAAAATGTTCTCGCAAATGTCTCATGGTTCAACATGGTCGGCCCATCGCTCAGCTCAAGGAAAATCCACCTCGTGCAAGGCGCGAGGGCTGCGCTCGATCGCTGTTCTTGCGGCTTGTGTCACGGCGCTTGTTGCGCCGATGTCCGCAAGAGCGGATTGGCCTGAGCGGCAGGTCAAGCTGATCGTGACCTTTCCGCCCGGAAGCGCCAACGATGCGGCGGCCCGAATTTTCGCCGACGCGCTTGGCAAAAAATGGGGTAAGCCGGTCGTAGTTGAGGACCGGCCTGGCGCTGAAGGTACGATTGGCGTCGGATCGTTCGTCGCAAGCCAGGACGATCATACGCTGTTGTATACGGTGGCCGGCTCCATCACGGTGGCGCCGCTGCTCGTCGACCGGCTGCCATACGACGTCAACCACGATCTGGTGCCGATTGCGTCGACCACAGCGATCGTTTTGACGCTAGCGGTCAGCAACCAGCTCTCGGTCAACAGTATTCCGGAATTGATCGCGGCGCTGCGGACCAACCCCGAGAAATATGCCTGGGCGTCCGGACCCACCCTGCCGCGATTTGTATTTTCAGCTTTCCTGAAACAACACGATCTGAAGATGAATTTCGTCAGTTATCGCGACGCCTCACAGCCGCAGGCTGATCTGGGTGAGGGCCGGATACAGGCGCTTCTGACCTCGTTGACCGCCTCGTCCTCGCCCGTTCAGGCTGGAAAGGCGCGCTTTCTCGCCGTCGTCAATCCAAGCCGCGCAGCCACGCTGCCGGACATCAAGACCGTGCGTGAACTCGGTTACCCCGAGCTTGAAATCGATGGGTTGGCGGGAATTTATGGCGGCAAGGCCTTGTCCGAAGCCGTGAGAAACCGGATTGCCGCTGATGTCGCCGCGATCTGCCGCGACGCCGATGTTCGCCGAAAACTGGAGACAAGCGGGCATAATGTGCTCAACGGAACGACCGAGGAGCTGAAACAAGCGATCGAAAAGCAACGAGCCGCGGTCAACCAACTCACTAAAGTGATTGATATCCGGAACCCGCAATAAACCTGCGATCGGAGAGGCCATGTCGTCACAACAGCCGGCCCTCAAGCTTCTCGACTTGATACAGTCGCACCGCGTTACAGCGGCGATCCATGTCGCGGTGCGACTGGGGCTGGCGGAGCTTCTGCGAGACGGCCCGCAGACCGTGGGCAAGCTTGCGGAGGCGACCGGCGCGGAGGAGCGCGCGCTCGGACGTCTGCTCACCGCGCTTTCCACCATCGGCCTGTGTGCGCGGGCCAGCGACAATTCCTACGCATTGACTGACGTGGGGGCCTGCCTCGACGGCGCATCCGAGCAATCGTTCAAGGCGTGGGCCATCCTGGAAGCGGAGATGCTCACGAAGTCTTGGAGCGGGATGCTCGAATCGGTCATGACCGGCAAAACCGCCGCGCAACTTCTGGGCATCGAGAACAGCTTTGATTTGATGGGGCAAACGCCTGGCAACGTCGCCAAATTCAATGCCGCGATGACGGACCTGACGCGGGCTGTAACGCCGGAAATTCTGCGATGCTACGACTTCAGCGGATTGTCGCATTTGATGGATGTGGGAGGCGGGTCGGGTGAATTGCTCGGCGCTATCGCGAGGCAAAACCGGCAGCTGCGCGGCACTGTCTTCGACCTTCCGAGGTGCGCAGAGGCCGCAACCAGCCATCTTCGGCACATCGGCGTGAGTGACCGCGTCGATTCCGTAGCCGGCGATTTCTTTCAGCGCATTCCGCCGGCCACCGACGCGATCATCCTCAAGAGCGTGATCCACGATTGGGACGACGCCCGCAGCACCTCAATCCTTCGCAACTGCCGCGAGGCGCTGCCGGGCGACGGCAAATTGCTGCTGGTCGAACGGCTGATGCCGGAATCGCCAACGACGACCGACGAGGACAGGGCGCACGCCCTGAGCGATCTGAACATGCTTCGCGGGCCGGGCGGGCTCGAGCGCACCAAGCGGCAATATGCCGAACTGCTTGCCCAAAGCGGTTTTGTCCTCGCCGCGATTTATCCAGCCGGCCGCTTCAACGTGATTGAGGCTCATCTCCGCTGATATCGGCCGAGTGACGGATGTCTCCGTCACTCGGGCAGCCCATCATCAGGAGCCGTAGACGAAGACGTGGTCCTTCAGGTCGATGGCCGGGAATTCATCCTTCTCCGCCCAGTAATCCTGGTTGTGCTGCCATTCCGGCTTGTCGCCGCGCTTGGGCAACAGGTGCATGCCGCGCATCATGTAGCCGGGGTTGAAATTTTCCGGATCGATCCAGGGCAGCAGCGGCATGTTGTGGTCTTCCGGCCGAAGCTGCGGCACCACTTTCTTGGCGCCGGTTTCCTTCATGTGGTTGAGCAGGCGGCACACGAAGTCGGCGACGAGGTCGACGCGCAAGGTCCAGCTGGCGCGGAAATATCCGAACACCCAGACCAGGTTCGGCACGCCGGTGAACATCATGCCGCGATAGGTCACGGTATCGGCGAAATCCAGCTTCTTGCCATCGACCGCGAATTCGATGTCGCCATTGGCCGAGAGGTTGAAGCCGGTCGCGGTGACGATGACGTCGGCTTCCAGCTCCTTGCCGGATTTCAGCAGGATGCCCTTCTCGGTGAAGCGCTCGATCTCGTCGGTGACGACCGAAGCCTTGCCCGACTTGATGCCCTGGAACAGGTCGCCATCGGGAATGAACGCGATGCGCTGCCGCCACGGCCGGTATTTTGGCGTGAAGTGGGTCGCAATGTCGTAGTCCTTGCCGAGATAGGCTTCCACCGCCGACAACAAATCCTTCTTCGCCGCTTCCGGCTCCTCGAAGGTCTTGCGGGTGAACGCGTCCTGATCGAACAGGATTTTCCGCCGGGTGATTTCGTGGATCCACTTCTCGTCGACCTGCAACTGCCGCAGTTGCTCGGCGATCTCGATGGCGTTGCGGCCGGTGCGGAAATAGGTCGGCGAACGCTGCAGCATGGTGACATGCGCGACGTCATTGGCGAGCGCCGGGATCAGCGTTGCGGCCGTGGCGCCGGAGCCGATCACGATGACGCGCTTGTTCTTGTAGTCGAGAGCTTCAGGCCATTTCTGCGGATGAACGATTTGGCCCTTGAATTTGGCCATGTCCTTCCACTCCGGCGTATAACCTTCGGTGTGGCGGTAATAGCCCTGGCACATCCAGAAGAAATTGGTGGTGAAGCGAAGCTTTTCGCCGGTGTCGCTCCGCGTGGCCTCGATGGTCCAGAGGCTCTGTTCGCTCGACCAGGTCGCCGAAGTGATGGTGTGCTGGTAGCGGATATGGCGGGCGAGATCGTTCTCCTCGATCACATCGCCCATGTATTTGAGGATCTCGGCAGCGCTCGCGATCGGCGCCGAGGTCCACGGCTTGAAGCGGTAGCCGAACGTATGCAGGTCGCTGTCGGAGCGGATGCCCGGATAACGGTGCGTGCTCCAGGTGCCGCCGAACGTCTTCTGGGTCTCAAGCGCGACGAAACTCGTGCCCGGACATTGCGTGGTGAGGTGGTAGGCCGCGCCGACGCCGGAGATGCCGGCGCCCGCGATCAGGACGTCGAAATGCTCGGTATGGCCGGGCGAGGCGGCATGAATCTGGGTTTGAACGTTCATCTTCCCTGTTCTTCTTGTCGTTGGTTTTGTCGTTTCAATAGCAAAACGCCAGAACCGGAGTTCTGGCGTTGTCGTCTTGCGATTACACTTCGCGGCGGCTCAGGAACGCCAGCCGCTCGAACAGGTGCACGTCCTGCTCGTTCTTCAGGAGCGCGCCGTGCAGCGGCGGGATCAGCTTGCGCGGATCGCGCTCCCGCAGCATTTCCGGGGTGATGTCCTCGTTGAGCAGCAGCTTGAGCCAGTCCAGCAGCTCCGACGTCGAGGGCTTCTTCTTCAGGCCCGGCACTTCGCGCACCTCGAAGAAGATCCGCAGCGCTTCCTCGACCAGGCGCTTCTTGATGTTGGGGAAGTGCACGTCGACGATCCGGCCCATGGTGTCGGCGTCGGGGAACTTGATGTAGTGGAAGAAGCAGCGGCGCAGGAACGCGTCCGGCAATTCCTTCTCGTTGTTCGAGGTGATCATCACGATCGGGCGCAGGCTCGCCTTGATGTTCTCGCCGGTCTCGTAGACGAAGAACTCCATGCGATCGAGTTCGAGCAGAAGGTCGTTGGGGAATTCGATGTCGGCCTTGTCGATTTCGTCGATCAGCAGGACCGGGCGCTTGTCATGGGTGAAGGCTTCCCACAGCTTGCCGCGCTTGATGTAGTTGGAGATGTCGGAGACCCTGGCATCGCCGAGCTGGCTGTCGCGCAGCCGCGAGACCGCGTCGTATTCGTAAAGGCCCTGCTGCGCCTTGGTGGTGGACTTGATGTGCCAGGTCAGTAGCGGCGCGCCGAGCGCCTTGGCGACTTCCTCGGCCAGCACGGTCTTGCCGGTACCGGGCTCGCCCTTGATCAGCAGCGGGCGCTCGAGCACGATCGAGGCGTTGACCGCGACCTTGAGGTCTTCGGTGGCGACGTAGTCCTTGGTGCCGGTAAATTTCATCTATCTCTTTGCCTTGTTGTTCGTTCTTGCGCCGCTATCGGCCTGAACAGTAAACGACCGCCGGATCGGCGGTCGCGATGGGAGGTGATGCGCGCCTCTCAGCGTTTGACCAGCGAGAGGATCACCAGGATGATCACGGCGCCGATGGTGGCGTTGACGATGTCGCGGATCCAGCCTGCGCCGAGGCTGACGCCCAGTTGCGGCAACAGCCAGCTCGCAAGAAACGCGCCGATGATGCCGATCACGATGTTGCCGATCAGCCCAAAACCCGCGCCGCGCACGATCTTACCGGCCAGCCAGCCCGCAATCGCACCGATGATCAGTGCAGCTATGATCCCCATTGAATTTCCCCTGCCGGAATAAGCCCTTTATGGCTCAATTCTAGAGGAAAAACCCTCCCGGTCTAGGCCTGTCTGGTATGCGCTGGCCTTCCCCGTCGGGAATCCGCCGGCCCTTGACGCCAGCGGCCCGGCGGGCAATCTGTATTCCATGTTCTTGCAATTCTTCACATCGCTGCGCGACGCACAGGTCCCGGTGACCTTGCGTGAATATTTGACGCTGATGGAGGCGCTCGACGCCGACCTCGCCGACCAGACGGTGGAGAATTTCTATTACCTCTCCCGCGCCGCTTTGGTGAAGGACGAGCGCAACCTCGACAAGTTCGACCGCGTGTTCGGCTCCGTGTTCAAGGGGCTGGAGAACCTGCTCGACGCCATGGAGAAGGCGGACATTCCCGCCGAATGGCTGAAGAAGCTCGCGGAGAAATACCTCACCGAGGAAGAGAAGAAGCAGATCGAGGCGATGGGCTGGGACAAGCTCATGGAGACGCTTCGCAAGCGGCTTGAGGAACAGAAGGGCCGCCATCAGGGCGGCAGCAAGTGGATCGGCACGGCAGGAACCTCGCCGTTCGGCGCCCACGGCTACAATCCCGAAGGGGTACGGATCGGCCAGGAAAAGAACCGCAACAACCGCGCCGTCAAGGTGTGGGACAAGCGCGAGTTCAAGGATCTCGACGGCAATGTCGAGCTTGGCATCCGCAACATCAAGATCGCGCTGCGGCGGTTGCGCAAGTTCGCCCGCACCGGCGCACCCGATGAACTCGACCTCGACACCACGATCAAGGAGACCGCCAACCACGGCTATCTCGACGTGCATATGCGCCCCGAGCGGCGCAACGCGGTCAAGGTATTGGTCTTCTTCGACATCGGTGGGTCCATGGATTCGCATATCGAGCAGGTCGAGGAGTTGTTCTCGGCGGCGAAGACCGAATTCAAGCACATGGAATATTTCTACTTCCACAACTGCCTCTATGAAGGCGTCTGGAAGCAGAACAAGCGGCGCTTCACCGACCGCACGCCGACCTGGGACGTGCTGCATAAATACCCGCACGACTACAAGGTGGTGTTCGTCGGCGACGCCTCGATGTCGCCTTACGAGATCATGGTCCCCGGCGGCTCGGTCGAGCACGTCAACGAGGAGGCCGGTTCGGTCTGGCTCGATCGCATCACGCGCACCTATCCGCACGCGGTGTGGCTCAATCCGGTGGCGAAGAAGCACTGGGACTATTCGGAATCCACCACCATCATTCGCCGGCTGTTCTCGGAGCGGATGTACCCGATCACGATCGAAGGCCTCGAAGGCGCGATGAAGGAACTGGTGCGGTAATTCTCGTCGTTCCGGGGGCGCGCGTGAGCGCGAACCGGAATGACGGACAAAGCAAGACCCTCATGGTGAGGAGCGCGAAGCGCGTCTCGAACCATGAGGCCATAGACGGGCCTGCATCCTTCGAGACGCCGCTTCGCGGCTCCTCAGGATGAGGAAAGGGAGAGTTCATGCCCCAGACCATCCACCGCGGTATCAAATCCCTGATCGACGAAGCCAATGCCGAGATCGAAACCCTCAGCGCTGTGGATTCGATCAAGGCGGCTGCCAGCGACGATGTCGTGATCGTCGATATCCGCGATCCCCGTGAGATCGAGCGCGACGGCCGCATCCCCGGCGCGTTCTCCTGCACCCGCGGCATGCTGGAATTCTGGATCGACCCGGAAAGCCCCTACGCCAAGCCGGTGTTCCAGCAGGACAAGAAATTCATCTTCCACTGCGCCGGCGGCATGCGTTCGGCGCTGGCGGCCAAGACCGCGAAAGACATGGGCCTGAAGCCGGTCGCGCACATGGCCGGCGGTTTCGCCGCCTGGCGCGACGCCGGCGGCCCGGTCGAGAAGTGGGAGCCGAAGAAGAAGGGCTGAGGCTCGCCAGCCACAACCACCGCCGTCATGCCCGGGCTTGACCCGGGCATCCACGTCTTACGGTAGTTGCAACACCAAAGGCGTGGATGGCCGGGACAAGCCCGGCCATGACGAACATCAAAGGGATTTCGTGCATGTCCACCACCGACGATCCGCTTGTCTCCACCGAATGGCTCGCCGCGCACTACGACGATCCCAAAATCAGGATCATCGACGCGTCGTTCAAGATGCCCGGCATTCTGCCGCTGCCGAAGGACGATTATCTCTCCTCCCACCTTCCGGGCGCGGTGTTCTTCGACGTCGATGCGGTGTCCGATCATTCCAATCCGCTGCCGCACATGTTCCCGAGTGCCGAGCAGTTCGGCCGCGATGTCGGCGGGCTTGGAATAGGAAACGGCGATACGGTCGTGCTGTACGATTCCGGCGGATGGGTCGCAGCCCCCCGCGTGTGGTGGATGTTCCTGTCGTTCGGACACCAGAATGTCCGGATCCTGAACGGCGGCCTGAAGAAGTGGCGTGCCGAAGGCCGCAAGGTCGAAAGCGGAGAGGTCAAGCCGAAGCCGGCGACGTTCAAGGCGACCTTCGATCCCAGTTACACGCGCAACATCCAGCAGATGGTCGACAACCTCGAAAGCCGCAATGAGCAGGTGCTCGATGCGCGCGCCAACGAACGTTATCAGGGCAAGGTGCCCGAGCCGCGGCCGGGCCTGCGTTCGGGCCATATTCCCGGCAGCCTCAGCGTGCCCTACAATCAGCTGTTCGATGCCTCGACCGGTGCGATGAAGTCGCTTGAGGAGCTGCGCGCCGTGTATGTCGGCGCCGGCGTCAAGCTCGACGCGCCGATCGTGACGAGTTGCGGTTCCGGCGTCTCCGCGCTGGTGCTGACGCTGGCGCTTTATCGCCTCGGCGTGCGCGGCTCTGCGCTGTATGACGGCTCATGGACCGAATGGGGCGTGCAGGGCGGGCCGCCGGTTGCGACCGGACCCACCTGAACGGCCCGCGTTTTATTGTCTGGCGCGCATGGTTAGTTGCGTAAACGGGTCGACCGCTTGCTGCACCACCTGCCGCGCCTGTAGCGCGCGTCGCGCCGCCGCGATGCGCCGGCGCTCTTTGGCGCGCTGCGCCCGCTTCCGGTTGACGCTGCGCTCTGGTTTCGCGGCCGCCGGTTTCACCGAAACCGTTTCCTGGATAGTGACGGCAGGACCGCCCAGCGTGGCGATCTTCAGCGCGGCGAGGTTGCCTTCAAGGGAGGGCGCCTCCACCACCGGTGCTGTCTCGGTCGACGTGGCTGATGTCGCCGGCGCCGGCCTTTCCGCGATCGCCGCGAGCTTCACTTGCTCATTGGCCGCAGGCGTCTCGACTTCTTTGGCAGCAGGCGTCTCGGCGGCCGGCATCTCGGCCGGCGCAGCCTGAACAGCCGGTATTGTTTCTGCCGCCGGGATTTCCGCTTTCACCGTTTCGGCCGGCACGGCCTCGTTCAGCTGCACGGGCTCGTCCAGCTTCAGCGCAGCCGTCTTTTCCGGTTCAGCCGGCGGCGCTTCCGGAGCTTGCGCCGCAGGGGTCACGGTTTCGATATTCGTCGCCGCGACATTGTCAGGTGCCTTTTCCGCGACATCGGGCTCGACGCGCAGCAGGGCCAGCGTCGGCATCGGCGGTTCGTTCTGCCTGACAAAAACCGGTTCGGGCGGCGGCCGCCGCGACGGGAGGCTGGCAAATTGCTCATGCGAAGCACGCAGCAGTGCTGCCGCTCCAAGCCCAAAGACCAGAACCGACATTGACAGCACGATCGCGGCGAACAGAAAGCGAAAACCGGGGAGCATGGACGCGAGTTCCGCCTTGCCGGGAAATGCAGGGCTGTTGATGCCAAGGGAACGCGGTGACCACTGGGAAGCGGCTGGATTCGCACCGCGAATCAGGCCGATTCGAGAGTATCTCAACGTCTCGAACCTGTTTGTTACAAAATTGGCGGCCAATGGCGGCTCGAGGCCGTTAGACGATGTTTTTCGCGCCGTGCGGCATCTTTGCCGCAGCGTTCACGGACCATCACAAAATGACCGATCTGGCCCGAATTTGCTGATTTGTCTTGAATGCGCCGCTATCTTCCGTCATCTGCCGTTAACGGTCCGGTGTGGCTTGGGGACTATACAAGAGCGATGATGATTAACCGTATTCTGACGATCAGCGCTGCCATTGCTGCCGCAATGGCAGGAACCTCGCTTGCCCAAGCACAGCAGGGCTATCCGCTGCCCCCAGGCTCCGTCTATTCGGCGGCTCCGGGACAGTATGTTCCCGGTGGTTATGGCGTCGATGAACGCCGCGGACCCGGCACGGCCGATTTCGATGATTTGGAAGACGACGAGGCGCCGAACGCCCAGAGTTCGACCGCGCTGCCGCCGCCTGGCCCGGTGCTTTCGCCGAACGACCCGCGCTACGGCCGCCCGCTTTATAGCGACCGCGGCCCGCCGATGCCCACGGGCCCCGTCCTTTCGCCGGATGATCCGCGGTACGGCCGTCCCGCCGGCGCTCCGGTTTATTCGGACCGCGGCCAGCCGATGCCTACGGGCCCGATTCTTTCGCCAGATGATCCGCGTTACGGTCGGCCCGCCGGTCCGCCACCCGTGATCTATTCGGACCGTGGTGATGGTCGTCGCGTTCCCGGTGATGACCGCATGCGTCCGCCGGAAGCCGTCGGCGGCGGACCCGCCGTCACCGGCGCCTTGCAACCGCAGCAGCAACCCGCCGTCGGCGCTGACGGCAAGCCGTTGGTGCTGTCAGCGTTGCCGCCGGAAGAACAGCCGGAAGCCGCGCCCACGCAGCTTCCGCCGCATCTGCGCCGTCAGGAAGTTTCGTTCGCGACCAAGGAGCCCGCCGGCACGCTGGTCGTCGATACCCCGAACACCTACCTCTATTACGTGCTCGGCGGTGGCCGCGCGATCCGTTATGGCGTCCGTGTCGGCCGCGACGGTTTCACCTGGACCGGCGTGCAGAAGGTCAGCCGCAAGGCCGAGTGGCCGGATTGGCATCCGCCGTCCGAGATGATCGAGCGTCAGCCCTATCTGCCGCGCTTCATGGCCGGCGGCCCCGGCAATCCGATGGGTGCCCGCGCGATGTATCTGGGTTCGACCGTCTACCGCATCCACGGCACCAACCAGCCGTCGACGATCGGCAAGTTCGTCTCGTCGGGCTGCATTGGCATGCTGAACGAGGACGTGTCCGACCTGTTCGAACGCGTCAAAGTCGGCACCCGCGTCGTCGTGATGCCCGGTGGCCCGCCGCCCGGAACCGCGACCGCTTCGGCCGCACCTGCACAAGGCTTGCCGCCTGCAGCAGCTCAGGGTGCGCCGACTCAGGCGCAACTCGCCCCGGTTCCCGGCATGCAGCCGACCGTGGTGCCCCCGCTGCCCGCGCCGGTGACAGTGCGGTAAGCTTAGGCGTGACCGCTATTGAAAAGGCCCGCACCGCGGGCCTTTTTTATTTGTCATTGCGAGGAGCGGAGCGACGAAACAATCCATTCTTTCTTGGCGGTGGGAGGGATTGCTTCGCTTCGCTCGCAATGACAGTTGTGCGTCGTTCAGCATCCTACATCAGGGAACGTCGCTTACGGATTGTCAGCAGATTGCGCGATGCTGAAAACGTGCCCCTGATTTGCCCGACGTGTCAAAATGTTCTTGCGGGCTAAGCATCCATGCAGCGATCCCCTTTGTTTGCAAAGGGTTCCTTTCTTTGCATGGGGTTGTTTTCGATATTTTTGATCGGGAGCGAGACCTGCGTCCTCAGGCCAACTTCCGCGGCGCCTCGCCTTTGAACCAGCCGTCGATGCCTTCGACCATCTGGCGGTAGTGGTTGCGAAAGCTGTCCTCGGTGACGTAGCCGAGATGCGGCGTCAGCACGAGGTTGTCGAGCTTGCGGAAGGGATGGTCGACCGGCAGCGGCTCGACCGAGAACACGTCGATGCCGGCGCCCGCGATCTTTTTCTGTTGCAGCGCTTCCAGCAGCGCGCCTTCGTCGACGATCGGTCCTCGCGCCGTGTTGATGAGGTAGGCGGTCGGTTTCATGCGGGCGAGGTCTTCGCGTCCGACCAGCCCGCGTGAGCGCGGACCCAGCACCACATGCACGGTGATGATGTCTGATGTGGCGAACAGTTCCTCCTTGGTGGCGTAGCCGACACCGGCTTCCGCGCATTTCTCGGGCGTCAGGTTCGGACTCCAGGCGATCACGTTCATGCCGAAGGCCTGCGCCAGCTTTGAGACCTTGGTGCCGAGCTTGCCGAGGCCGATCACGCCGAGCGTGCGGCCCTCGATCTCCATGCCGACGAATTTCTGCAGTGGCTCGCCGGCATGCATGCGCGCATTCTCGCGGCCGATATTGCGGGTCAATTCCAGGATCAGGCCCATGGTCAGCGGCGCGGTGGGATCGCGGCCCCATTGGGTGCCGCACAGCACGACGCCCTGATCCTTGGCGGCTTCCATGTCGATCGCGGCGTTGCGCATGCCCGAGGTGATCATCAGTTTCAGCTTCGGCAGCGCCGCAAACAGGGCGCGAGGAAACGGCGTGCGCTCGCGCATCGCGCAGATGATCTCGAAATCCTTCAGCGCAGTGGCGGCGGTTTCGGCGGTCGCAAACGGCTGGTTGAAGACGGTGACATCGACCCGGTCGGCGATTTGGGACCAGTCCGCGACCTTCAGGGCCACATCGAGATAGTCGTCGAGGATTGCACAGCGCAGCCGCGTCATTGGAAAGTCCGATCATGGCGAGGGTGACGGCGGAATCGGGCCGTCAGAGGAGATAGCCATGCTCGCGCGCAATCGACAGGCGCGCAAGCGGCCTGGAAGCAGGGCCAGGTCAAAATTCCGGGAAGCTCAGTTCGAGCGGGAGGGGTGCTTGGCCCGCCAGGCGGGGCCGGGGCCGCGCATATAGTGCAGTTCCGGACGGTAGGGGTTGAAGGCCTTGGCCACGAACTGGCGCCAGAAGTTGCGGAGTTCGGCGAGCGGCTTGGCAAGGCCGTGGCCGTGCGCCTGGGTGGAAAGGGATGCCGAACTGGTCGTCGCCATGACGAGGGTCTCTGGTTTGCCATTCGCGGTTTCGCCGCGGAGACGCCGTTTTTCGGCGCCTTGAACGACTTTTGGCCTGATTTATTAAAAGTTGGTTTCAATTGTCGTGATCCGGCGCACACATGCCCCCACATGGTGACCATCCCGTATTCATCCATAGTGAACGAACAGAAAACGCGTTCCCGCGGTTGCCCTTTGGGGGCCGCGCCGCTACATCAGCGGCAGCAAAATTTCCATAAATCCTCTGGTTTCAAGGGATCGCGATGGCTCGCCAGTTCGTCTATTTCATGCAGGGTCTGACCAAGAGCTACCCGACCCGCAAGGTGCTCGATAACGTCCATCTGTCGTTCTACCCGGACGCCAAGATCGGCGTGCTCGGCGTCAACGGTTCCGGTAAATCGACCCTGCTGCGGATCATGGCCGGCCTCGACAAGGAATATAATGGCGAGGCCTGGGTCGCCGAGGGCGCCCGGGTCGGTTACCTCGAGCAGGAGCCGCATCTCGACGAGACCAAGACGGTCCGCGAGAACGTCATGCTGGGCGTCGCCAAGCAGAAGGCGATCCTCGATCGCTATAACGAACTGGCGATGAACTATTCGGACGAGACCGCCGACGAGATGACCAAGCTGCAGGACGAGATCGAGGCCGCCGGCCTGTGGGATCTCGACAGCAAAGTCGACCAGGCGATGGACGCGCTGCGCTGCCCGCCCGACGATGCCGACGTCACCAAGCTGTCGGGCGGTGAGCGCCGCCGCGTCGCACTGTGCAAGCTGCTGCTCGACCAGCCGGACCTGCTGCTGCTGGACGAGCCGACCAACCATCTCGACGCCGAGTCGGTGTCGTGGCTGGAAGGCCATTTGCGCAACTATCCCGGCGCGATCCTGATCGTGACCCATGACCGCTACTTCCTCGACAACGTCACGAGCTGGATCCTCGAACTCGATCGCGGCAAGGGTATTCCCTACGAGGGCAATTATTCGTCCTGGCTGGTACAGAAGCAGAAGCGCCTCTTGCAGGAAGGCCGCGAGGACGCCGCGCACCAGAAAACGCTTGAGCGCGAGCAGGAATGGATCGCGTCCTCGCCCAAGGCGCGCCAGGCCAAGTCCAAGGCGCGTTACCAGCGTTACGAGGACCTGTTGAAGCAGGCCAGCGAGAAGCAGACCCAGACCGCGCAGATCACGATTCCCGTGGCCGAGCGGCTCGGCCAGAACGTCGTCGATTTCGAAGGCCTCAGCAAAGGCTTTGGCGACCGCATGCTGATCGACGATCTCACCTTCAAGCTGCCGCCAGGCGGCATCGTCGGCGTGATCGGCCCCAACGGCGCCGGCAAGACCACGCTGTTCCGGATGATCACCCAGCAGGAAACCCCGGACAAGGGCACCATCACCGTCGGTGAAAGCGTGCATCTCGGTTACGTCGACCAGTCGCGCGACGATCTCGACGGCAAGAAGAACGTGTGGGAGGAAATCTCCGGCGGCAACGAGTTGATTCTTCTGGGCAAGCGCGAGGTTAATTCGCGCGGCTATTGCTCGTCGTTCAACTTCAAGGGCGCCGACCAGCAGAAGAAGGTCGGCGCGCTGTCGGGCGGTGAGCGCAACCGCGTGCATCTGGCCAAGATGCTCAAGTCCGGCGCCAACCTGCTGCTGCTCGACGAACCGACCAACGATCTCGACGTCGACACGCTGCGCGCGCTGGAAGAGGCGCTGGAGAATTTCGCCGGCTGCGCCGTCATCATCAGCCATGATCGCTGGTTCCTCGACCGCATCGCCACCCATATCCTGGCCTTCGAGGGCGAAAGCCATGTCGAATGGTTCGAAGGCAATTTCCAGGATTACGAAAAGGACAAGATGCGCCGGCTGGGCCAGGACTCCATCATCCCGCATCGTGTGAAGTACAAGAAGCTGACGCGCTGAGTTGTGGTTCGCGCCGAGATGACGAAGCCGTGTCGCAGGCGCTATTCTGCCTGCGCCAAATGGCCGCTAAACCCCGCTCGTCTGGAAGGTGCCATATCCGGCTATTAGATTGGCCGCGAATACCAGACGTAAGTCCTGCACAGAGAGATCCCCCACCATGTCCATGACGCCGGAAACGCCGTTGCCGCCCCCGTCTCAGAGGAAGGCATTGCGTCCGATCCCGCTGCTGATCTTCTCCTCCCGCTGGCTGCAGCTGCCGCTTTATATCGGCCTGATCGTCGCGCAGGGCGTCTATGTGGTGCTGTTTCTGAAGGAGTTGTGGCACCTGTTCGCCCACGCCTTCGATTTCAGCGAGCAGCAGATCATGCTGGCGGTCCTCGGTCTGATCGACGTGGTGATGATCTCGAACCTGCTCGTGATGGTCATCGTCGGCGGCTACGAGACGTTCGTCTCCCGTCTCAATCTGGAAGGACATCCCGACCAGCCGGAATGGCTCAGCCACGTCAACGCCAGCGTGCTCAAGATCAAGCTCGCGATGGCGATCATCGGCATCTCGTCGATCCATCTTTTGCGCACCTTCATCGAAGCCGGGAATCTCGCTTCGGGCAAGGGCACCTACACCGAAACCGGCGTGATGTGGCAGACCATCATCCATACGGTTTTCATTTTGTCGGCGATCGGCATTGCCTATGTCGACAAGCTGTCGAATGATTCCGCCGAAAATGCCAAACACGCCGCCGCTACGCATTGACGGGCGGTATGTCGATCGAAGGGATTCGGTCTTGCGACAGAGCGCGATAGCGGCGGTTCTGATTTTGGCGGCGACGACGCTGGGAGCAACGCGCCCAGCCCACGCCGCCGACGCCGGCTTCACGCAGTTCATCGCCTCGCTGTGGCCGGAGGCGCAGGCCGCCGGTGTATCGCGCGCTACGTTTGACGCCGAGACCCGCGGCCTCGAGCCCGACTACAAATTGCCCGACCTGATCCTGCCGGGACGGCCCGCCACCGGCGCGCCGTCGCAGGCCGAGTTCGTGCAGGTGCCGGCCGACTATGTGAAGGAGGCCTCGATCGCGCGGCTGGCGGCGGAGGGGCAGAAGCTGATGCAAAAGCATCGCACAGCGCTGAGCCAGATCGAGAGCCGCTTCGGCGTGCCCGCGACGGTCGTGCTCGCGATCTGGGGCCGCGAAACCGATTATGGCCGGTATCGATTGCCGTACGACACCGTGCGCGTGGTGGCGACGCAGGCCTATGTCGGCCGTCGCAAGGATCAGTACCGCGCCGAATTCATCCTGGCGCTGAAGATCCTCGGCGAGGGCGCGGTGACGCGCAAGGACATGCGCTCGTCCTGGGCCGGCGCCACCGGGCTCACGCAATTCCTGCCGGGCGAATATTACAAGCATGGCGTTGATTTCGATGGCGACGGCCGCATCGACATCTGGAATTCGGTACCTGACGCGCTCGCCTCCGCCGCCCAGCAGCTTGTCAACAAGGGCTGGCAGCCGGGCTTGCGCTGGGCCTATGAAGTGCGCGCGCCTGACAATGCCGACTGCACCATGGGCGTGCCCGAGGTGACGAAGCCGATCGGCGAATGGCTGCGCGCCGGCTTCGTGCCGGTGCGCGGACAAAAATTGAATGCGGCCGAGCAGGCCCAGCCGGCCTCGCTGCTGCAGCCCGAAGGCATCTATGGTCCGGCGTTCCTGACCACCAAGAACTACTTCGTGATCAAGGAATATAACTTCTCCGATTTGTATGTGCTGTTCGTCGGCCATCTCGCCGACCGCATGGCGAACCCGTTGCCGTTCGCGACGCCGTGGTCGGCATCGACGCAATTGCGCAGCAAGGACGTCGAAGCCATGCAGCGTCACCTGACGCGGATCGGCCTCTACAAGGACAAGCTCGACGGCAAGGCCGGCATGCAGACCCGCGCGGCGCTGGGGGCGTATCAGAAATCCGCCGGATTGAAGGTCGATTGCTGGCCGAGCGAAGCGGTGCTGCGTTCGATCAGCTCGTCGCGTTGACCGTAGCCCGGATATCGCTTCGCTCATCCGGGCTACCGAAGCTGGAGGTGTCAATGACCGCAGGCAACGCGTTCCTTGTCGATTTCTATCAGCAACTCCGGCGCGCGTGGTCGGTCGAGACCTCGCGCCACTGGCAGCGCGACAATCCGGCGTCGGGACAGTGCAGCGTTACGGCCCTCGTCGTTCATGATAAACTTGGCGGCGAGATATTGAAAACCGATGTCAATGGCGCCTGGCATTTCTACAATCGTATCGACGGAAGGCGCGTCGACTTTACGATAAGTCAGTTCGACAGCCCGATCGGTTACGACGATGTTCCAAGCAGCAGGGACGAGGCGCTTGGCGATTGCTCCCAGCGGCAATACGCGTTGCTGCGAGAGCGGGTGGAAGGTGCCTAACGAAAGCCGGCGATCATGAGCGCAAACCAGGGCGGCGAAGCCCGCCGGTTCTCGCTCACTTGCGGATCGCGACATTGCCGCTGGCGGTTTGAACAGGACTGAATCTATCGGCCCCTTCAACCGAAACAAAAAGCCCGGCCGCAAGGGCCGGGCTTCTGTAGTGAGGCGCGTTAGGCGCGCCGGTGGTCAGATCAGTGGCAGACCTCGACGCGGCGGTAGGCCCAGCCGTAGCCGTCCCAGAAGCGCTCGCGAACCAGGCGGCAGGCCGGGGGGCCGTCTTCCACATACACCGGTCCGCCGTAAGCCGGGCGGCTGGAGGCGATCGCACCACCGATGATCGCGCCGCCGATCAGGCCGCCGACCACGCCAGCTGCCACGCCACGCTGGGCGTTCGCGGGTGCCGGTGCCGCAGCGAGCGAACCGGCAATCGTTGCGGCCGCGACGAAGGCAGCAAATGTCTTCTTCATGTTGAGGGCTCTCCTGGAGATGGCGCCTGATCAGCCGACGCCGGGTTTAGGGTTAGGCACACACGCCGTACTCGAATTGGCCGCTTCGAAAAGAGCGCACAACGGTCAACCGAAAGTAAACGTGCGGGATTGATGGCCGAAAAAAGCGGTTTTTTCTGGCCTTGGAACGTCAAAGCCCCGGAGAACCATGCGGCTTTCCGGGGCTTTGCGTACGATTTAATGAAGGTGAACGGGTGTTCAGAGCATTTCGAGCCAGGGTTCTGATCCGATCAGAACCGATAACGCTCTAGTCGCAAACCCGGACGCTGCGGACGCGCCAGCCATAGCCGTCCCAGAAGCGCTGCTTCTGCCAGATGCAGTCCGGACCGTAGCCGGGTTCGGCAACATAGGCCGGGCCGCCGTAATAGCCTGGGGCCGGCGCATAATAGCCCGGACCACCGTAATAGCCGTGCTGCGAGGCGATTGCGCCGCCGACAATGGCGCCGCCGATCAATCCGGCCGCGACGCCGGCCGCTACGCCACGCTGCGCATGGGCGGGAGCTGGAACAGCCACCGCGGACACAGCCAAAGCGGTGACGGCAGTCAGCGCCATCAATGTCTTCTTCATGGGCCTCACCTTTCTGATGGAGCAAAAGGACCGCGGGGAAAGCGGTCCGTCGCAGCGGAAAGTTCCATATTTTGCTGAAATGATCAATGAACGGGATCGCCTCATTTGGCGACGAAGGGGCGTGCGGTTGGGCTTCATTGCGGTGCAAAAGGCCCGCTTCCCAACCGCTTTTGAAGAGGATTCCGGGATGAGCGGGATGCCAATATATCTGGTCGCACTCGGCGGCATGGCGGTGATGTTCTATTGGGCGATCGCCCGGACGTATAATATCAGCGCATGGCCCAGCGGCTCGTCGCGCGACAGCGACCGCTATCGCGACCGCAATGATGACAGCTATGGTTCCAGTAGCGGCGGCGGCAGCAGTGGCTCGAGCATCGCCAACCTGTTCAGCAGCGATAATTCCAGCTCGAACTGCTCGTCCGACAATTCCACTCCGACCGATAACTCCAGCTCCAACTGTTCGTCCGACAATTTCAGCTCGTCCGACGACTCCAGCTCGTCGAGTGATTCCTCCAGCGATGATAGCGGGGGAGGCGACAGCGACAGCGGTAGTGACAGCGACAGCGGCGGTAGTAGCGATGATTGATAGTGGTGAAGGTGGTGGTGATTAAGGTCACAGTGCCTGCGCGGGAAACCTGCGATTGTGCCTGTAAGACAAGGCTTTTTAGACTCGTTCCAAACTGACTTAGGCTCAGTTTGGAATTGCTTGAAAGTGTTGTTTTTCCTTTTGCATCGCGACCGCCGCTTCAATACGAAGTGGGTAAGGATCACCGAAGGGCCTGCCGACTTCATGATTGTCTGTTCCTGTAACGTCCTCAGCGACCATGATGTCCGCAATGCCGTCAGTGCAGCTTCGGGTGTGACGCGCAATCCGAAGCAGGTTTATGGATGCCTCGGCTGCAGCGCCGAGTGCGGCCGCTGCGCGCGTACCATCAAGGCCATCATCGACGAAGCGCTGGGTCCCTGCGCCAAGGCCTGCTGCTCGGGCTGCCCGCATAGTCATGCCGTGACCGAAGAGCAGGCCCACGAGTTCGCGCTCGCCGCCTCCTGAAAACCTCTCAAATCTGCGGCATAAGTCCGGTTCCCACCGCTTTTTTGCGGGAACCATTGCGCTTGCCTCCAAACTGATTTAGAAACGTTCTAAATACAGTTTCGGGCCGTTTTGGCCTTAAAACCACGGAGTGCACCAATGCAGGGCGACCCAAAAGTCATCGATTATCTCAACAAGGGCCTGCGCAGCGAGCTTACCGCGATCAGCCAGTACTGGCTGCATTACCGGCTCCTGAACAATTGGGGCCTGCTGAATATGGCCAAGGTCTGGCGCAAGGAATCCATCGAGGAGATGGAACACGCCGACAAATTCACCGACCGGATCCTGTTCCTCGACGGCTTTCCCAACCTGCAGGTGCTCGATCCGCTGCGGATCGGCCAGAACGTCCTGGAGATCATCGAATGCGATCTGGCCTCCGAGATATCCGCGCGCGCGCTGTACCAGGAAGCCGCTACCTACTGCCACGGCGTGAAGGACTACGTCTCACGCGACCTGTTCGAGCAGCTGATGAAGGACGAGGAGCATCACATCGATTTCCTCGAGACCCAGCTCGACCTGATCAAGCGTATCGGGCTTGAGCTCTACACCCAGAAGCATGTCGGCGGGCTCGAGAGCGAGCACTGAGCGGAGGCGCGATGGCGCCCTCTGAGGAAATTGTCCGGCTCGAGCGAGAGCTGGCGGAGTTGAGATCGCATTATGCGCATCTCGAGCGTAATGGGCGGGTGATGAAGCGCGGCAGCATGTTCATGCTCGCCGCGCTTGCCGTTTTCCTTGGCTATCTCTTGTGGGCCGATTTCGTGATGGGCGCGCTCGCTGTGGTCGCGGCGGCGGCTATTGCCATGCTTGTCTGGTTCTTGCCTGCCAGCAACCGGCGATGGATCGATGCGGGCACGCCGAGGGGGGAATTCGAGTTCGGCCCAAGCCAGGCTCAAAAAGTAGAGCAATGGATTGCCGACAGGGAAGCGCGACTGGCCGAACTTCGCCTGGCCGGTAGCGCAGGCAATCCCGCGACCGATCGCTGATCCCGGGACCTGCCTCGGCGTTCTCTACAGTTGCGTCTTGTAGCGCTCGTAGATCACTTCCTGGCTTTCCCGTTCGCCAAGGCCGGTCTGGTCGTGAATGACTTCGCCGATGCTGGGCATCACGGCGCGTTCGACCCGCGTATCGCCCGCCCACAGCTTTGAGCGCATCAGCGCCTTGCCGCAGTGGAAATAGGCCTCGTGCACGTCGATGTGCAGCACCGCACGCGGCAGCTTGCCGAACTCCACCATCGACGCCATCACCTCCGGATCCACCGATACCTTGCCCTTGCCGCCGATGCGTAGCGTCTCGTCGATCCCCGGAACGAAGAAGATCAGCTGCACGAAGCCGCTTCCCTCGACGATGTTGCGAAAACTGTCGATCCGGTTGTTGCCGGAGCGGTCGGGCATCAGCAGCGCCTTCGGTCCGGCGACATGGATGAAGCCGGGATTCCCGCCGCGCGGCGAGGCGTCGACGCTGCCGTCCGAGCCCGATGTGGCCAGCACGCAGAACGGCGACATGCCGATGAACTTCTTCGCATGGACGTCGATCTCGGGGCGCGCCTTCGCGATCACGCGCGGCGAGGGGGCAGGATAGATCGCGGCGAGGTCGCTGGCGGCAAAGTCGGTCAAGGCGAATCTCCTGAATGAATGCGGCGCGATAACGTGAAGATACCATCGCGGTATTCCGGCAGCCACCCATTATCTTTGGAATGATCCTACGATCCAGGATCCTGCGTCCGCGGGCACAAAACAGCTGGCTGGCTCATTCGTCGCGCCGGGCTGATTGCTGGCTTGAAATAGGCGCAGCACGAACGTGCTATCGACCGTGCGTGCAGATTCGTGGTGAGCTGTGCGCTGCAAGTTGCCTAATATCCGGCCTGACTTCCCGTGGTTGGGGGCAGGAACCGCTCTACGGTCAATCTTCACGATTGGAAACGCGTTGAGCACGAACCCGAAGATTGCAATAGGCCTGCTTTCGCCCGTGGGATTGCTGTTTGCGCTCCCCGTCCTGCTCTGGGCTTTCAGCTTTACCGAACTCGTAGGGCTGGAGAAATGCAGCGTCGGTTCGATCAGCGTTGCTGAATACGAGCGCATCCTGTCTCGGGCCGGCGCGCAACGCTGGACAGTATGGCCCGGCCTGTCGAATGGGGTGTTTTGGCCGTCGGACAATGGCTTTCGGGGCCCGACAGCATCTTTCAACAGCAACCTCAATGATCAGCTTCTCTCACACATCAGAGAGCTTGCTGGGTCCGATCCGTCCGCTAATCGTCAACTGGCCTCGGCCCATGCCGTGATGCGCAGCATGGGTGCGGAATACGTCCAAACGCAGGAAGTACCGGACAAGGGCGGGGACCGCGCCGGTTCGCGCGTCCATTTCCAATACTACTTGCCTCAAGTGCGTTTCGCGCCTGTGTGCGTTCTCTGCCTGATATGGTCGCACACGACCATTGACGTGATCTTTTCTCATGATTTTGCCACCGGCCGACACGAGTTGCAGGAAGTGAACGTTCTGCATGCCGGGCTGAAAGGTACCCCCGACAAGAATCGCGCGCGCAACGTCCCATGGGGTAGTTGTCCCGAGTTTCGAATATCCCGGCAGGTCGACGATAAATGATGCAGCAATCGGAAGCGCTATAGGGTTGCAGCAACAGTTACTGCGGCATCCCGCGTCGCTTGGCGGAAGCCTTTGGCGCGACATTCTGCCAGGCCATTGTCAGCGCGCTTTTTAGCGTCGCCGCATTGGCCTTGGCCAGGCGAACATTGGTGTAGCCTTGTTTGCCCCATCCTCCCGGCACCGGGCGGAAGATTTCGGGCTCCGCCTCTACCAGCAACGATTGCTGCGCGTACGTCAGCTTCAACGTGCCCCAGCTTTCGTCGGGATGACCCAGCGTAGCGAAGATACGTTTGCCGACGCGGAAATCGGCCTTGCCGTGATGCGCGCTCTCCACCGTGTCGGAAAGCGCGAGTGCGGTCCGACGAAAACGGCTGGTTGACATTGCACGCCTTCTTCCGGGTCTACATCGTCCGCTGCGGCGCGGTTTGCAGCAATTCCTGCAATTGCTTCTTGTAGAATGCCGCATTGCCTGTCGTGAGGTGCCCACGCGTCTCGGTCGAGGCCGGGATCAGGAACAGGCGGCCGTTCTTGACGCGCTTCATCGCTGCATCGGTGACGCCGGTTTCCGGCGGATTGCGCTCATCGTCGGCGGCATTGATCGCAAGCAGCGTCGCGTCGATCTTGTCGAGTCCCGCGGACGGATTGTAGTCGCGCGAGGCTTCCCACTGATAGATGAAGTCGTTGGCATCGGCCGTAATCGGCAGCGCCAGCCGGTCGTCCACCATCTTGTCCGCCTTCGCGCCCGTCGGCGCCAGCATCTGATAGGCCAGCGTGCCGCCGCCGGTGGCGATGCCGTAGGCGGCGATGGCGTATTTCATCATGCGCGGCTGAGTGACGTAATTGCCGCGGTTGTAGTCGGGATCGTTGCGGATGGTCTCCAGCATCATCCGCCGCAGCATCCAGTTGCGCGCCGCCATCTCGGTCGGCTGCGCGGCCATCGGCACCAGCGCGTCCATATACTGCGGATATTTGCCGCCCCAGATCCAGGTATGCATGCCGCCCATCGAATTGCCGATCACCAGCCGCAGGTGCTTCACGCCGAGGCCTTCCTTGAGCAGGCGATAATGCGCGTCGACCATGTCCTCGTAATTGTATTTCGGGAATGCCGTCTTCATGCCGTCGGAGGGCTTTGACGATTTGCCGTGGCCGAGCCCGTCCGGGATGATGATGTAGTATTTCGCCGCGTCGAGCGGCTGGCCGGGGCCGAACAATTCGCCGGCAAAGGTCGGCGTCAGCATGTTGGTGGCCGAGCCACCCGATCCATGCAGCACCAGCACCGGCTGGCCGGTCGGCTCGCCGATCGTGGTGTAGTGCAGCCGCAGCTCCATGGTCTCGCCGGAGTGGAATTTGAAATCCCTGGCGATCCAGTCGCCCTGTTTGGGCGCCGGATAATCTGCGGCAGACGCGGCGAAGGTGGTCAAGGCGAGTGCAGCCGTCAATGTGATTTGCGAAAAATTCATGCTGATCTCCCCTGATGCGGCGCTCTTTTTTAGGGCCACTTGTCGGAGAGCCTATCACAACGGCGGTTTCACCGCACCAGATTGCCGTACAGCGTGTAATTGGCTTTCGGGCCCTGCATCACCAGCGTCCAGTGCGTAAAGTCGACCCCGGAGGTGCAGGAATTGCCGCCGCCCTGCAGGATCAGCGTCAGGATCTGCTGCCTTGCGATGCCAGGCTGAAACACGCCGCTGCCTGAGGCAGGCGCTGACAGTTTCCATTCCTTGTAGAGCGTCGGTCCCTGGCCCCTGTCGGGCCGGTCGCGCGGGTCGACCTCGAACACCGAGATCGTTGGGGGACGCGTCAACGATAACGTGCCGGTGTGGCCGGCGGCGTCGCGGAACGAAAGCACGAGCCTGTCCTCGCGCCATTGCGCCGAAAGCTTGTAGGTGCCGGCGGGCGTGGTGATGCCTTGGATGCCCAGGGCGTCGCCTTCACCCGTGAACAAGGTCGCATTGCTGCCGAAACGCAGGCTTTCAATCTCATGCTGCTTGCCGGAATCCAGCGCCACGGTGGCGACGTTGCGCTGACCTTCATTGGTGCAGCAGGCACAGGCGAGGGCGGAGGAGACAAGGGCCGGGCTGGTATGGCTCAGGATGAACAATGCGAGCAGGATGCTTAGGCCGCGGCCGAACCGTACGATCATCGGATGCCTTTCACTGGCGCGTGACCGTTGGTCGCCGTTTCTGTCTAGCGCGTTCACCGGATTGTGTGCGTTCGCGGCTAGGCGGTGTCCTCGACATCGGTCTCCGGCCTGTCGTTGCCGGCCGCGGTCTCGGTCTGCCACTTGCCGTCGGCGGTTTCGTATTCGATCACCTCGGTGCGCCCGGGCACCCGCTGCTCGGCCGCCGCGCGCCGCGCGGCCGCGAGCGCCGCGGCATGGGTCGGATACGGTTCGGAGAATACGCCATTGGCGGTATAGGCCCAGCCGCCGTCATGCTCGACGATCTTGTAGGTCACGTGGCTCATCGGGAACTCGCTGTTGCCATTGCCGAGAGGGTGAACGCGCCGCTCAATCTATGACAGGATAGTCGAAACTGTCGGATTTTGCATCGGCCGTTCGTCCTTGGAATGGCCAGCTTGCATCCCGGAGGAGAGAACCATGTGCCGCAACATCAAGACCCTGTTCAATTTCGAGCCGCCGGCGACGCACGCGGAAATCCATGCTTCGGCGTTGCAATTCGTGCGCAAGCTTTCAGGGTTCAACTCGCCGTCGCAGGCCAATGCGGAGGCCTTCAACCGCGCGGTCTCCGAGGTTTCCGACAGCGCCCGCCGCCTGCTGGCCTCGCTGCAGACCAACGCGCCGGCCCGCGACCGCGAGGTCGAGGCCGAGAAGGCACGGGAGCGTTCGCGGGCGAGATTCGGATAAGACGGGCTGCGTTCGCCGCCCGGCTATTGAATTGGAGACGTTCCTGATCGCGTTTTCCCGGGTTCCGCAGCCCACGTGACGTAGCTCACAGTGCGGCCGGTCGCCCGGGCATAGGTTGGCACCATCCGATTGCCGTGGAGGGTGTCATGCAGCCGACGATTCCCCTGAAACTGAGCGCCATCGCTTTCACCGTGCTGTGGTCCGGCTGGATGCTGTGGATGGGCGGAAGCTACGAGCCCGCCATCATCACCATTCTGGCGATCTCGGGCTCCATTGCAGGCTTTCTCTGGTATCGCGTCATGCGCTGGTGCTTCCGGCTGATGCGCCTGCTGCCGGATATTGGCGCCGGGCCCAGCGCCGCGCATTGAATCGCGCGTCTGTTGGGCCGGGCGTTGCTGATGTTGTTCTGGACTGGCGACGGCCTGGCTGCGTGGCCAGGTCGATCCCATGATCCCTTTGGGCGAATGGCAGGCGACGCTCGCGGGCCTGTTTGTCAGCGGCGCTGAGCAGCGCGCTTACTTCTTGTCCTTGTGTTTGCGCTTGTGCTTCTTCTTTTCCTTGTGGCGATCGTCGTCATCATCAGCGTCACCATCATCACCGTGCAGGGCCGTCTCTAGCGCCTCTCGCTCGGCGGCTTCACGTTCGGCGTCCTCGAGTGCCGCGGCTTCGCGCTCCGCCGCCTCGCGCTCGCGCATTTTCCGGTGATCTTCCCAGGCATCGAAAATCAGATGCAGCCACGGCATCACCTGCTCGATCGAGGGCAACTGGCCGGGCGGTCCAGGTTCGCCGCGCGGACCGGCTGCGCCTTGCGCACCGGGCTTGCCCTGCGGGCCAGCCTCGCCGCGCTTGCCTTGCGGTCCGGCCTTACCTTGCGCGCCGGCCTTGCCGTCCGCTCCAGGCTTGCCGCGCGGGCCTTCCAGGCCGGGCGGTCCGGGGTGCCCCTGCGGTCCGGGACGTCCGGGCTCGCCGCGCGGGCCCTGTGGTCCCTGTCGTCCCTGTTTGGTGTCGTTGGCCACGTGCTTACTCCGCCTGTCAACGCAGGCTTGCGTCATATCAGACGTTAGATGACGGCTTCAATTACGCAACCGCATCTGCGGTCGCGATCAACAGCCTAGTGAAGCGGGACACTAGTTCGCGTTCCATCTCACGGGCAGATTGAGCAGGCCGCGAAACGCCCAGCCGCCGATCCGCACCGGCTCGCTGTCGTCGAGTTGCAGACCCTTGAGCCGTGCAAAAATGCCGGGCAGCGCGACATCCGCGACCATCGCGCGCGAGGCAAAGGCGCCGGCGCAATAGTGCGGGCCGGCGCCGAAGGCGATGCTCTTCGACGTGTTGCGGGTGATGTCGAAACGGTCAGGGTCGCCGAAACAGGATTCGTCACGGTTGGCGGAGCCGAACATGAAGAACACGCGATCCTCCGGTTCGAAATCGACGCCGCCATAGGACCACGGTTTCGCAACGCGGCGCGGCGACATGCCGATCGGCGCGATCCAGCGCGCATATTCCTCGAACACGTCGAGCCATTTTGCCTTACCCTCGCGGACCAGCGCCAGCTGTTCGGGATGCGTCAGCAGCGCCCAGGTCGCGCCCGCGATGGCGTCGCGCGGCTCGTTCTGGCCGCCCGAGATCGCCAGCTTGATGTTGGCGCGGATGCTTTCCATGTTCTGGCCCGAGGCCAGGAGCACGCTGAGGATCGAGGTATTGGGATGTTTGGTCACCACCGGGACCATGTCGTCGATCGCGGCGTCGATGCCGGCGGTGGCGGCATGGCAGCGCGCCTCGACTTCCTTGTTGCCGGTGTAATTCGCGATCCCGTCGATCATCGCCTGCGACCAGGCGTCCATGTCCTGGTAGCGCATGTTGGTCAGCCCGGTGATGTCCTTCAGGCATTCGGCCGATAGCGGCAGCGCCAGCGCCTTGCACAGATCGGCTTTGCCCTGCGGCACCAGCTCGTCGAGGATACGGTCGGCATGGGCCTGGAACTGGCGCACCCAGGTGTCGCGCACCGTGCGTGGCGACACCGCCGGAAACATCGCCGCGCGCTCCGACATATGCGCATCGCCATCCTTGCGCATCATGTTGTGGCCCATCAACGTGTTCATCAGCCCCGCCGGCTGATGCGAGGAGAACACGTCGATGCGTTTTTCCTGGGTGAAGATGTCGTCGCGCCGGGTGAACACGGTGGAGCCCAGCTGCGGCACGAATGCGATCGGCGCCTCCTTCCGCATCCGAGCCAGGGCCGGATAGGGATCGGCCCAGAACGTTGATACGTCGATGTCGAAATGCGGGGCGTTGGACATGATCGGTTGCCGTGGGTGGGAGAACTAACTAGTTGCCTAGGCAAGTATGTCATTGCCGGGCCTGACCCGGCAATCCGTTTTTCAGGGGTTCCCGCACCAAATCGGCAGGTCCCGTCGGCTCAGACCGTCCGGTAGCCGCCATCCACCATCACGATCGACCCCGAGACATAGGCAGACAGATCGGACGCCAGGAAGACCGCGGGGCCGACAATGTCTTCGGCGGTGCCGGCGCGGCCGAGCGGGGTGTGATCGACGAACACTTTGACCAGCGCCGGATTGCTGGCGCGGACCTTCTCGTTCAGCGGCGTCTCGATGAAGCCCGGGCCGATCGCGTTAACGCGGACGCCGTCCTTGCCGAGTTCGGCGGCGAGCGCCTTGGTGAAGCCGAGCACGCCGTGCTTGGAGGCGGTGTAGGCCGGCGAACTCGGCGTCTTCAGATGCACGAACGACTGGATCGAGCCGATATTGACGATGCGTCCCTTGGCTGATCGCAGCGGTTCGAGGAACGCATGCGTCACGTTGAAGACGCCGGTGAGGTTGATCGCGATGATGTCTTCCCAATCGTTGATCACGGCTTCCGCCGCGCCCAGCATGCCGTTGCGGCGGGCGATGCCGGCATTGTTGACCAGGATCGAGACCTGACCAACTTTTTCGGCGACGCGTTTAGCGAGCGCGACGCAGTCGTCGCGTTTGGTGACGTCGAGCAGGAAGCTCTCCGCCTTGCCGCCGGCGTCGCGGATTTCGCCGGCGACGCTGGCCGCGGCCTGCTCGTTCATGTCGAGCAGCACCACGCGCGCGCCCTCGCTGGCGTAGCCTTTCGCGATCGCGCGCCCGATGCCGGAGCCTGCGCCGGTGATGACAGCGATGTGATTCTGGAGCAGGGGCATGGGTGTTTCCTCAACGGTTCTGTTTTTGTGTGAGGACCATATTAGGATGCGGATCGCGGGCCGTCAGCCCCCGGAGGATGCCCTCATGCGCGGGGCAGGTGTGTGCGCAGCATGGAGCCGGAGCAACGATATGAAAAAGGCCGGGGCATCGCCACCGGCCTTGATCGACGAATTGATGATGATTGAGCGCGCAAGCTTAGATATTGCAGGCGCCCTTCTTGAGCATGCCGTCCTTGATCGCGATCGCGGCGGCGAAGGTCGGGACCGGCTTGCTGACGGTCTTGTAGTTCGAGGGGATCGGCTTGCCCGGAACGCTCTCGTCCCAGATCTGGCAGGCGCCGGTGCCTTCCCAGCGGATCAGATGAAACGCGGCTTCGGCAGGCGCGGTCGCGGCGAAAGCGGACAGCGCGATAGCGGCGGCGGCACTGAGAGCGGTAACTCGAAGCATGGATAAAGGTCTCCTGTTGGGAAATGTCTGGCCGGCCCCCGCAATGCGTGCTGGCGGGGACGGCGCCCGATGGGGATCCGGGCATTCATTGAGTGTGGCGAAAGCGTGATTGGTTCAATTTCTCCGCCACGAAAAAGGCCGGCGGGGCCGGCCTTGATCGCAGCGTTAACGCGCGCTCAGAACGAGCAGGTGCCGTTGTGCAGCAGGCCGTCTTTCAGCACCAGCGCATCGCCGAAGGTCGGCACTTCGCTGCCGACGACGACGGTGTAGTTGCCGGGATACGGCGCGGTCGGGATGTTCTGGTCCCAGATCTGGCAGAAGCCGGAATCCTGCCAGCGGATCAGGTGGAAAGAGGCCTCGGCGGGGCTCATGGCGCCAAGCGTGGTGACGGCAACAGCGGCGGTGGTGGCGAACAGGCAAAGACGGCGCATCGAGGGTCTCCTGGATATCAAGGGGTTTGCTGCTCTCCCGCGTGCCATCGGGGAGGCGCCCGAGGCGTCATGCCCCGGTCATGAATTATGTCCCGCTAGTGGCCGATTGGTTCAAAGCCGTGCGGCAGAAATGGCCGGGCCTGAAGCGCGGTGGAACCCTGCAAATCGCGCGGCGCGAATAGGCTTTGTCGATCCCGTCAATCGGTTACAATCGGCGGAGCGCGACCTGATTCACCGTCGCGGCGCTTGCTCCCTACTTTTAAGGAAACAATCCATGAAGAAGTCATCCGCCATTGGTATCGCGCTCGCCGCGCTGATCGCTTTCGCCGGCGCTACGCTGTCCTCCGTCGCCCGCGCCGATGAGGGCACCATCGCGATGACGATCTACAAGGCCGGGTGGGTCATCGGCGGCTCCGGCGGCAGCGGCACGTTGAACTTCCGTGGCCGGCGCTACGCGCTCTCCACCGGCGGGCTGGATTACGGCCTGGTGTTCGGCGGCTCGAAGACGGTGCTGCGCGGCCGCGTCAGCAACATCTACCGGCCGTCCGACGTCGCCGGCGTCTATGGCGCGGCGGGCGCGGGCCTTGCGATCGGCCGCGGC
This sequence comes from Bradyrhizobium sp. JYMT SZCCT0180, assembly GCF_018130165.1. Lineage (GTDB taxonomy): Bacteria > Pseudomonadota > Alphaproteobacteria > Rhizobiales > Xanthobacteraceae > Bradyrhizobium. Next base: position 176,233 of record NZ_JAFCLZ010000011.1, read on the forward strand.
GCGCGCGCGATCGTGCTGACCAACCAGAAGGGCGCGGTGCTCGAACTCGCCGGCCAGCAGACCGGGCTGATGGCGAATGCGGATTTGAGCGGGCTCGCGATTACGCTGAGGTAGAAGGTGCGTAGGGTGGGCAAAGGCGCGAAGCGCCGTGCCCACCGTCCAGCACTCCGCTCGTGATGGTGGGCACGCTTGCGCTTTGCCCACCCTACGTTCTCACCCACCTACTTGCTCACCATCGCGTGAACAGCCTCGCAATGGCGCACGAGATTGCGATGATCCGATACGAACGCTTTCAGCGGCGTCGGGATCGGGAAGAAGTGGATGTTGGCGATGAAGCCGTAGATCCCGGCATCGACGCTGGTCGGCGTCACCCCATGCACATATCCATCCGCTGGAATCAGATCGGCCAGCACCTGTAGATCCGAAAGCCCGCGCGCGTAGGCCTGATCGGGCGTGTAGCGGCCGATGCCCTGGTAATAATAGCGCTTCGCGTTGTAGTCGCGCGCCTTGTCCAGCCCGGCCGCGTCGATCTGCGAATGCTGGGCCATGAAGCCGTCGCGGAACGCGGGGAAATAGCGATCGTCCTTCCAGCGCGAATACGACATCACCCAATAGAGATCGTCGAGCATGCGCGTGACCAGATGATCGGTCATGCGCTGCGCCGGCGTCAGTGCGGCGTCGATGGTGAGGCGATATTTTCGCACCAGATGCGCGATGATGGTCTCGCTGTCGCCGATCGTCTCGCCGTCGTCGACGATGTAAGGCAGCTGCCCGCGCGGCGCCGCCGAGGCGTCGAACACATGCTCATGGACGAACGGCACGCCTGTGAGCTTGAGGAAGGCGAACACTTTCAGCCCATAGCCGTTATTGTCGGCGACACCGAACAGTTCTGGATAGGAATAAAGCGTCAGCATCGCATCACCGCGCCTTCAACGACGCTACGCCCTCGATCTCGATCAGCATCTGCGGGTTCGGCAGCGCCACCACCACGCAGGTGGTGCGCGCGGGATAGGGCGCCGGCCCGAACGCTTCCGCATAGAGTTTGTTCATGGTGGCGACGTCGGACGCGCGCGTCAGCAGCACGTTGACCTTGACCAGGTCGCGGAACGTGGTGCCGGCTTCATCGAGGATGCGCCTGATGTTGATCACGACGTTGCCGAACTGCGCCTCGAAGCCATCGGGCAGCGCGCCTTTGTCGTCGAAGCCGGGAATGCCTGAGATGAACAGCAGGTCGCCGACGCGGGCGGCAAACGACAGCGGCGGGGACTTGATGCCGGCGGGAGGGAGGAAATGCTGGATGGGCATGGGGCTTCTCCGGAATTTGTTTGCCGTCGCGCGGCAGCTTGCCCAACTCGGGCGGCAGTTACAAGTTCGACACTGCGCTCGCAATGACGGGGACGGTGCGGCTTCCAACAACGCTGTCATCCCCGCGCAGGCGGGGATCCAGTACGCCGCGGCTTCTCGGTTCGATCACTACTGTCTCTGGGATACTGGGTCCCCGCCCCCGTGCGCAATTGCGCACTCGGCGGGGACGACAATTGTGGGCGTGACACACACTTCGACGTTCTCGCGACGCATCGCGCCCGAGCTTTGCCAGAAGTTCCTTGCCCTCAAACAGAGGGCGCAGGGAAGACCGGGTGCGCGCTGCACCCGCGGTCCCGTGTGCGATTTGCACTAAAAAAGCTGCACACGAGCATACAGGGCAGCGGAGAACACCCGGCCTTCCCTGCGCAATGGCTTTACGGCTTATGCCGTGATCTCCCCGGAGACGAGTTCTTGGTTGACTCCGTCGCTGCCGTTCCCGCTTGCGCTTCTCCGACAGCTTGACGCCTGCAACGGGCGCCAGGACCACACGGTTTTGCCGTACGCTTAGTCCACGCCGTCGTCAGACGTGAGCCCAGCGTCCATCGCAACCCGTCCAACGTCCGTGACGACGGCCGACGCCCTTCTGACCAGGACGGGATGGCCCACATATAAATCGATTTTTCGTTCTGTAAAACAGAAATATTTTTAATTTCAGGGCTTGACACTAATTCCGAAAAGCAGAACTGATTTGCCCGTCGGGTTGATTTGTCGCAGTCCGGGCGGGAAATTTTGCTTGCGCGCGAGGCGACGCACTTGGCTCAAGGGTGATGATACGCTCTTTCAAAGTGCCGGACTGAGCCTTTAAGATGCTGATCGAACCGATCGCGGCATTTTCGGGCGGCATAGCCGCCGCAGTTTTATTTCAAGGACGAACTCTTGCGTTCCGCAGCTAAATCCGCTGTTCGCGCGACCTTCGCCGTTCTCGCCCTTGTTGCGGCGGTGTCGGCGACCCCGGCGCGCGCGGAAAAGCGCCTCGCGCTGGTGGTCGGCAACAATGCCTATGAGAGCGTACCAAAACTCGAGAAGGCGGTGAACGATGCGAAGGCGGTTTCGTCCTCGCTGCAATCGCTCGGCTTCCAGGTTCAGCTCGCGACCGATTTGAACCGCCGCGATTTCATCCGGCAGCTTTCCGCCTTCATGGACAAGGTGTCTGCGGGCGATCTTGCGCTGATCTATTACGCCGGGCATGGCATCGAGGTTCGTGGCGTCAACTACATCCTGCCGACCGACATTCCGCCGGTGAAGCAGGGCCAGGAAAGCCTGCTCACCGGCGAGGCGGTGCAGACCGAAAAGATCATCACCGATCTGCAGGACCGCGGCGCGCGCGCTTCGGTGTTCGTGCTGGATGCCTGCCGCGACAATCCATTCAAGACAGGCACGACCCGAAGCCTGGGCGGCGTGCGCGGGCTGGCGCAGGGCACGCCGCCGGAAGGGGTGTTCGTGCTCTATTCGGCTGGTGTCGGGCAGGCGGCGCTCGACCGCATGTCGGACAGCGACGCCGATCCGAACTCGGTGTTCACGCGGGTCTTCCTCAAGGAGGTTCAGAAGAAAGAGAACACGCTGGTCGCGATCGCGAAATCCACCCAGGTCGCGGTGCGTGACCTTTCGCTGACGGTCAGCCACACCCAGGTGCCGGCCTATTACGACCAGATCATCGGGCAATTGTATCTCGCCAGCGACGGTGCAGCGCCAGCGAAGAGCGCGCAGGAAGCGCCTGTTGCGAGCAACAAGCCGGCCAGGCCGCCGGTGGTGGCCAGCCTGCCGCCGCAGCCGTCACAGCCCAAACCGTCACAGCCGGTGGCTCGCGCGGTGTTCAACAATCGCGCCTTCAACGACTTTCTCAAGCGACAGCCGCAAATGGTGCGCGCCGATCTCGCCAACCCGAACGCGGTCGCGAATTGCGACCGCCTCGCCAGCTACGGCTCCGACGTCCCGGACTCGCGGGCGCCGCGCGTCAGGCGGGACGATATCCGCGTCAAGGAGGCCCTACCGGCCTGCGTCGCCGCGATTCTGCAAGAACCCGGCACGCCGCGCCTGCGCGCCCAATTGGCCCGCGCGCTGCTGGACGCACCGGCCAAGCGGGACAAGGTCGCCGGCCTCGACATGCTGCTTGACCTCGCGAAGGACGGCTATCCCGCGGCGATGTGGCGGATCGGCATTTGCTATTATGGCGGCGAACTCCTCAAGGAAAACAAGCGCGCGGCCGCCTTCTGGTTTCGGCAGGCCGCCGACAAGGGGCTTGGCGCGGCGATGTCGGATCTGGCCTATCTCTACGAGCGCGGAGAGGGAGTTGAGAAGGATGGCGTCGAGGCGGCGCGCTGGTTCGAACGTGCGGCGGCCGGCGGCCATCCCGGCGGCATGCGCAACTATGCGCTGGTGCTGGACCAGGGCGAAGCGGTGCCGCGTAACCCCAAGCAATCGGCCGAGTATCTCTTGACCGCCTTCCGCATGGGCTCGCCGGACGCACGCGAAAGTCTGTTCAAGAAACACGCCAGTTGGCAGGCCGACACCAGGGCCCAGGTGCAGGAACTGCTGAGGGAGTTCGGCTTCCAGGTCGGGCGCACGGACGGTGAGTTTGACGGCAATACGTTCACGGCGCTTGAGGCGCTGCGGGCGTCGAACCCGATCAATGCGGGGCGGGTGGAGTAGGGATCAGCGAGATGTGACTCGCGATTGGGTCGTGCAGCCCGCATGAGCGCAGCGACATGCGGGCCTTCCACCTTGCGTGCGAGGCGACGCAGCTCGCAGAGCTAGCATCTCTTAAGCCCTCATGGTGAGGAGGCGCGTAGCGCCGTCTCGAACCACGAGGCCCCGCTGGCGCCATTCATTCTTCGAGACGCCGCTGCGCGGCCGCACAGTGATGGAATGGCGGATTACGCTTCGCTCCAATCCGCCCTACACTTGCCGTCTACTCCGGCCCGGGAACATCAAGCCCGTCGGTAGTGTACAGGCGGATCTTGTTGCGCAGCGTGCGCACGGAAAGGCCGAGCACGCGCGCGGCGCGGGTGCGATTGCCGTCGCAGCGCACCAGCGTCTGCACCACGAGCTCGCGCTCGACCGCTTCGACGGTGGAACCGATCAGCATCGGAACAATTTCATGGGGCGCAAGGTCGTGCGGATGCGGCGACGTAAACTCCGGCGCGCCGGCAAAGGACTGCTCAACGGAATGAGCACGAAACTCTTGGGACATACAACACCTCCCGATCAACGCTAGCCCCCAAACACGGAGCAGAAGCATCAGGAATCAACGGCCCCCAAGCCGCTGAGGGGAAGGTGGGCGGAAATGGTTAACGAAATCCTAACGGGGGGAAGGAAGGGTCTGCGCTACTCCTGGTTGGAGCGCCAGGTTCTGGAGCTCCGGGTGTGTAGCCCGCATGAGCCAACGCGTCGCGAATTCGCGCCCGATGGCAGGCTCCGCGATATGCGGGATTCCCACCCGGATGTCACTGGGCTCATCCGGGCTACGATGGCTTCCCGCGCCCGCTAGCGCACCGGCTCCCTAGCCTGTTGTTCGGCTGCGGTCGTTTCCGCCGTCTTGCTCGAGCGGACCATCAAGAATGTCCCCGAGAGCGTGGCGCCCGGCAATCGCCAGCGGCCGCTGATCTCCGTGGCGTCTGCATTGACCGCGCCTTCATAGAAGACCTTGTCATAGCCGTAGCCCGGCGGTTCGTACGTCTTGACGAACGAAACCGCGCTGCCGGATCGGTGACCTGAAATCGAAGCGTTGTGGGTGCTCACCGGGCAGCCTGATGTCATGCAAGGTTCGGTCACGCTTCCTCCGAGCGCGCCACCGGAATCGATGAGCGTCGTCAGAAACGTGACCATGCCAATTGACGGCTGAATATAGGTGCCGTCCCAGACGCCAGTCAGATCGTCGGTCATTTTCTGGTCCTGCTTCGTGTTGCCGTATGAGCAGCGATACCTGTCGCGATCACCGGATCTGCGCTGATCCGGGCTACGCTGGCTAATTCGTCCTACGCGCTGCAAGCCTTAGCCCACTGCGCTCCCAGCCCACCGTTCGCAACGAACAGCCGCATTGCAGTTCGTGTCGACGGCCAGTACTTATGCTGCTGAGTAATAGTCCACGCGTTGTGGATAGAGCGGCTGTAAAAGCCATTTCGCAGTAGTGAGAGTTTGTCATCGATTGAGCTGACCGAGATACATATGGGACATGCGCATCTTGCGAGTTGAGCAATGTCACTACCGTCCAACAGCTTTCTAGGTGCTGGTCTATCCTCATTCCACTTGACCGTCCGTTGACTTTTCATTGGAAGAAAGATCGAGCCAAATCCGGCGGCTTGACGCCATCCAATCGAGTCGGCCGAGTCGGCGCCGAACGCAAATACCGCAGGAAAGGTCCGAGTTCCACCAGCGCCAAACGCGTGAATTTGAGAGCGTGGATTAGAACTACGAATAACTTCCAGCGCTCTTGCAATGAAAACTTCGGCTCCCATCAAGGAAATTTCCCTCGAAACATTTCGGTGTTGCAGTAGCGGTACTATTCCGCCGAGCCCGATCCATTTTAGTTCGCCATATCGTTTTGATAGGAGACGCACGGAAAACTCAATTTCGGAAATTGTACGACCGTGGACGACTGGCATTATCGTCTTGTCCGGAAATCTCTCAAATAGCGTATTAAAGTTCTTGGTCGATTTTATGATTTTTCGCTTACGGTCTTCAGCGCTATCTCCTTTTGCTGGAGGTAAATCAAGGTTCACAAAGACGTCCGCTTCGATTCTTTCGATGGCTCTCGCGACTTCACGTAAGGTCCACCTCGCGGTTGGGTTCGTGAGTAATGCAAATCCCCCGGAGTCGACCATGAGGGGGCCCGTTACACCGAGCTTGCTTTTTAGCTGTCCGTTAAAATGAGTTTGGTGGAGTGAGGGACGGCGAATAGCGCATCCAAGGCTCGTCAGAAACGGCTTGTGGCTCAGTTCTGGATGAGTTGAGCAAATGCAGCTCGTATCTACGCTCTGCCCGAGCCAAACAGTGGGTGGCTGTCCTCTCGCTTTAACCAACGATTGATTCCACTGGCTTAAGCATCAGTTCTTACTATTGCCTACTCGCGATTCAAAAATAATTCTCGCGTCAGCTAAGCCTTGTGGTGCCGCGCCGAAGTCGGCCATCGTGTACTGCTTTTTGTCACGATCGTTCACATCGAGCGTCTCTAGCAGTTGCGGGTCTGCGAGAACAGAATTTAGGAGGACGCCAGCCGGAGGAAGAAGGTCGACGTCTTCAAAATCAGGAGAGGCCAAATGGAACACTGAACATTGCGAGCGAGGAAGTTTGTGCCATCTTATGCAGTCAACGTAATTATGATCGCAGAGCAAGTTATAAATATGAACCTTTCGAGTCCGATATGCGTGCCGGACATAGTTTTCTAGGCTTTCGGTATAAAGTTCAGACCACATCGATGAGGCTGACAAGCCAGAGTCGATGTGAGTGTCGGTCAAATGCACGTCGTAATTCTGAATCATTTCCTCGGGCTCGATCAATCCATAGAGGCCGGACATTATCAGTACGCGCATCCTGTTCTTATTGCCAAAGTAAGTGTTCCACGATGCTTGGGTTACAGGTCCATAAATTCGTCCGTTGTACCGATTCCAAGCAGGGAGGTAAGCGATATCTTCCCCTAGAATTTTTGTTCCGCCCAGGTCAGGACCGTGCTGAAGAGTCAAATTCGCGGGTTGAAATCCGCGATTGCCGCCGCGTTCGAATCCGTCGGCGAGCTTTATATCTTTGACTATATTGTACATGTAGGTTCTTTTGTTGATGATTCGTTGGCGGAGATTTTGTTCGTTTATCCAAGCGACTGGTCGTAGATTGTCGAGTCCGCGGTTGCCGCCGTCACGCTTGTTATGCGAGCAAGCGATGAGTACTAGTCGATCAGGTAGATCATGCACCACGGGCGGGGCAGGGCGTAGAATGCTCGGCGCGCTTAGAGAGTTTTGTGTGTCTCTAATTAGCCTTAGAAGTAGATCAGCGAGAAACTGCGCATCTTTGTTGTTGTCGGCGAAGTGCCTGTGCGACCCGCCTATCACAGCAGCGCTGCGGTCGTCCTCGGTAAAGCGCGCTTCCACCTGTCGAGCGATAACGCCATCTTCCTCCATCTGAATGTGCAGTTGCTTTGGTCGACTAACCTTGCGCTGCTTTGCCGCGGCGATGGCTTGTCGATACTCTTCAAAAGCGTAACCGTCCGTGGCGATCTGATGAATCTTGGGAGAAGCGTACGGCAAATTTCGGATGAGCCAGTTCCCATATCTCGCTCCCTCAAGGGGGGTCCCCAATGTCATGACAGCAGGAACTTTGTTCAGAAAATCGTCTGGTCCCTTCAGCAGTAAGCGTCTACAGATTTCTCTCGCCACTAAACCGCCAAGGCTGTGCCCTGCGAAACAGATTGGACTATGCTCAGGAAATCGCGTCTGGATTTCAGTAAGGACGCGCTGTGCGCTAATTTCGACGTCAGCGCGACTTCCGATCGTTGCGTTGTATGTTGGAGTTACAACGTCAAAATCGTCACTTTGCAAGAAATCGGGGACGGCCCCCCAGGAGTGTTCGTTGCCCCTGAGCCCATGTAGAAATACAATCAAACCTGGCATTTTCTAATTATCTCTCCCAAATCATTGCCTATTTTAGGTTGTGGCTCGACGTATGTCGAGCTTACGGAGGCCAATAACGCAAAAGGCCGGGCTCTCGCCCGGCCTTCCACATTTCCGATGGATGCCCGGTCAAGCCCGGGCATGACGAGGAGAGGGTGTGACTACAACACCCGATTGCTCTCCTTCACCTTCTCCGCGTCCAGATACACCTGTCCGCCCATATCCTTGAACTTCTGCGACATCGTCGCCATTCCGTCCTCGATCACGCCTGACATCGACATGCCGACGCTGCCGGCGACCGCGCGTTTATCAGGGTCGTTCAGCGTGGCGGCGTAGTCGCGCACGTCCTGGGTGATCTTCATCGAGCAGAATTTTGGGCCGCACATCGAGCAGAAATGGGCGACCTTGTGGGCTTCCTTGGGCAGCGTCTCGTCGTGATAGGCGCGGGCGGTTTCCGGATCGAGGCCGAGGTTGAACTGGTCCTCCCAGCGGAAATCGAAGCGGGCGCGCGAGAGGGCGTCGTCGCGCAGTTGCGCTGCCGGGTGGCCCTTGCCGAGATCACTGGCGTGGGCGGCGATCTTGTAGGTGATGACGCCGACCTTGACGTCGTCGCGGTTCGGCAGGCCGAGATGCTCCTTCGGCGTCACGTAGCACAGCATCGCGCAGCCGAACCAGCCGATCATGGCGGCGCCGATGCCTGAGGTGATGTGGTCGTAGCCCGGCGCGATGTCGGTCGTCAGCGGGCCCAACGTATAGAACGGCGCTTCGCCGCATTCCTTGAGCTGCTTGTCCATGTTGATCTTGATCTTGTGCAGCGGCACATGGCCGGGGCCTTCGATCATGACCTGGCAACCCTTCTTCCAGGCGATCTGCGTCAGCTCGCCGAGCGTCTCCAGTTCGGCGAATTGCGCGCGGTCGTTGGCGTCGGCGATCGAGCCGGGACGCAGGCCGTCGCCGAGCGAGAACGACACGTCGTACTTGCGCATCAGGTCGCAGATATCTTCGAAATGCGTGTAGAGGAAGCTTTCCTTGTGATGCGCGAGACACCACTTCGCCATGATCGAGCCGCCGCGCGAGACAATGCCGGTGACGCGGTTGGCGGTAAGGTGGATGTAGGGCAGGCGCACGCCGGCGTGGATGGTGAAATAGTCGACGCCCTGTTCGCACTGCTCGATCAGCGTGTCCTTGTAGAGTTCCCAGGTCAGTTTGACCGGATCGCCGTCGCACTTCTCCAGCGCCTGATAGATCGGCACGGTGCCGATCGGGATCGGGGCGTTGCGAAGAATCCATTCCCGCGTGGTGTGGATGTTACGGCCGGTGGAAAGGTCCATCACGGTGTCGGCGCCCCAGCGGATCGCCCACACCATCTTGTCGACTTCCTCCTCGACCGACGAAGTCACCGCGGAGTTGCCGATATTGGCGTTGATCTTGGTCAGGAAATTGCGGCCGATGATCATCGGCTCGAGTTCGCCATGGTTGATGTTGCAGGGGATGATGGCGCGGCCGCGCGCGATCTCGCTCCGGACGAATTCCGGCGTTACGAATGCAGGCACTGCGGCGCCAAAACTTTCGCCGTCGGCGATCGCGGCTTCCGCGCGTTCGAGCTGCTGCTTGCGGCCGAGGTTTTCGCGGGTCGCGACGTAGATCATCTCCTTGGTGATGATGCCGGCGCGAGCGAATTCGAGCTGCGTGATCATGTGGCCGTCGAGCCCGCGCAGCGGCTTGTGGTGCGCGGTGAAGGCCTTTGCAGCGTGGGAGGCGCCGACATTGCCATTGTCTTCCGGCTTGATGTCGCGGCCTTCATACTCTTCGACGCCGCCGCGCTCCTTGACCCACTCGATGCGCGCGCGCTTCAGGCCGGCGTTGACGTCGATGGTGACGTCAGGATCGGTGTAGGGGCCGGAAGTGTCATAGACCGGCAGGTTCGGCTCGCCGGCGCCTTCGCTCAAAATGATCTCGCGCAGGGGAACGCGGACATCCGCCGCCTCATCGGGCGTCACCCAGATTTTTCGCGAGGTCGGAAGGGGCCCGGTGGTGACGGCGGGCAGGGTGGTGTCGGGATTGGAGCGGATGTTCATGTTATCCTCCGTTGAATTTCTGATTGGTTGGTTCCGTCATTGCGAGCGTAGCGAAGCAATCCATCGGGCTGTGGCCCGGTGATAGATGGATTGCTTCGTTGCTTGCGCTCCTCGCAATGACGGTGATTGGTGTGAGCATCATCACGCGGCCTTCGCATCCTGGCCGAGCCATTGCCTCACCCGCGCGTCGGGGTCGGTGTTCTGGGTGACGTCGGAGACGACAGCGATCGAGTCGGCGCCGGCCGCAAAGATCTCGGCTGATTGTTCGAACTTGATGCCGCCGATCGCGACCAGCGGGATGTCGCCGATGCGCTTTTTCCATTCGGTGATTTTGGGAATGCCCTGCGGCGCAAAACGCATCGATTTCAGCGTGGTCGGGAAGATCGGCCCGAGCGCGATGTAATCAGGCGCGGCGCGCAGCGCCGTCGCCAGTTCCTCGTCGTCGTGGGTGGAGATGCCGAGCGTCAGCTTTGCCTTGCGGATCTCGTCGAGATCGGCGTCGGCAAGATCTTCCTGGCCGAGATGCAGGTGCTCCGCGCCGGCCACGATCGCCGCGCGCCAGTAATCATTGACCACGAGTTTTGTCGCGGTGCCTTTTGTCACCGCGAGCGCGTCGCTGACGATCTGCAGCGCCTCGGAGTCATTGAGATCCTTGGCGCGCAGCTGGATGGTGCCGACGCCGAGCGCGGTCAGCCGCGCTACCCATTTGACGCTGTCGACGACGGGATAGAATTTATCAGGATACGGCATGCCAGAACGGTGTCCCGATGACAGGGGTTGAAGGGGAGGCGAAATCGCGGGCTTCCATCAGCCCGGCCTCGTAAGCGGTACGTCCCGCCTCGACGCCGAGACGAAACGCATTCGCCATCGCGATGGGGTCGGCGGCTTTTGCGATTGCTGTGTTGAGCAGCACCGCGTCGTAGCCGAGTTCGAGCGCGTGGGCGGCATGCGACGGCGCGCCGAGGCCGGCGTCGACCACCAGCGTGATGTCAGGCAGCCGGTCGCGCAGCAGCTTTAGCGCATCGCGGTTGGTGATGCCTTTTGCACTTCCAATGGGCGCGGCCCATGGCATCACGACCTTGCAGCCGGCGTCGACCAGCCGCATCGCAACGCCGAGGTCTTCGGTGCAGTAGGGAAATACTTCAAAGCCATCCTTGATCAGGATGCCGGCGGCCTCGACGAGGCCGACCACGTCGGGCTGCAGCGTGTCGTTGTCGGCGATCACTTCCAGCTTGATCCAGGGCGTGCCGAACAATTCGCGCGCCAGTTTGGCCGTGGTCACGGCTTCCTTGACGCTGCGGCAGCCCGCGGTGTTCGGCAGCACCGACACGTCGAGCTCGCGGATCAGCGACCAGAACGCATCCCCGGTCTTGCCGCCGGCGGCTTCCCGCCGCAGCGACACGGTCACGATATTGGCGCCGGACGCGCGGATCGCACCTTGCATGATCGCGGGTGAGGGATAGAGCGCGCTGCCGATCAGCAGGCGGGAGGAGAAGGTTTTGCCGTAGAAGTTCAGCATGGTCGATTTCCCAGCATACGGGTTGTCATCCCCGCGAAAGCGGGGATCCAGTATTCCAGAGGCCGTGGTGTTGAATCGAGAGGACGCGGCGTACTGGGTCGCCCGGTCAAGCCGGGCGATGACAGCGGAGTTTGGCGCAGCCGGGACGACGGGGGGAGAGAGTTTGCGTGCACCATCCTCACCCTCCCTGCCTCGGCGTGATGATCTCGATCTCGTCGCCGCTGTTGATCGGCGTTTCGGCCCAGCGGCTCTTCGGCAGCACGTCGTAATTCAGCGCGATCGCGAAATGGGTGCCTTCGTATTCGAGCTCGCGCAGCAGCGCATCGACGCTTGAGGCGTTGATCTCGCGCGCCTCGCCGTTGATGGTCACACGCATTGCATCACCTCATTGTCGATCACGCCGCGCTTGACGTAGCCAAGCGTCAGTTCCGCCAGCGCCGGCGCCAGCAGAAAACCGTGGCGATAGAGTCCGTTGACGGCGATCTTTTCATCGTTGATGGCGATTCGCGGCAGATTGTCGGGAAAGGCCGGGCGCAGCCCCGAGCCGAATTCGACGATGCGCGCTTCGGCGAATGCCGGATGCACCGCGTAGGCGGCGCCGAGCAGCTCCAGCGCCGAGCGCACGCTGACGCCGGTGTCTTCGGCTTCGATCGAGGTCGCGCCCAGCATGAACCTGCCGTCGCCGCGCGGGATCACGTAGAGCGGCCAGCGCGGATGGATCAGCCGGATCGGGCGCGCCAGTTCGACCTCTGATGTCTCGACGATGATCATCTCGCCCTTGACGCCGCGCAGCTCGGGCTGGGCATCGCGCGCGGCCAGGCCGCGGCAATCGATCACGATGCCGTCGAGGTCGTCCGCACTGGCATCGCTCTCGAATTTGATTTTTCCGCCGGCCGCGGCGATACGCGCGTGCAGTTCCGGCAGCACGCGCCGGGGCTCGACATGGCCCTCGTCGGCGTAAAACAGCCCGTCGCGGAACCGGCCTTCAAGCGACGGCTCGAGTTCGCGCAAACCTTGCGCGTCCAGCCTGACATGGCCTGACGTCAGCTTGGCAAAGCGTTCGAAATCGGCGCGGTCGCGCGGATGCGCCACGACCAGCGAACCGTTGAACGGGGTGTTTGGAAAATGCTCGCGCCAGAGGTCGAGCGAGCGGATGCCGAGCCGGCCGATCACGGGTTCCGACGCCTCGGCCTCGCACCAGGGCGCCAGCATGCCGCCGGCCCAATGGCTGGTGGACAGCGTCATCCCGGCGTCACTGCGCTCGTACAGAGTGACGGCGTGGCCGGCCTCTGCGAACAGCAACGCCTGCCACGCGCCGGCAATGCCGGCGCCGATGATAGATACGGAGGAATCCCCCCGCGGGCTCGAACTCTGAAACATCCCTGTCCCTTCGCCGGCATGACCCGGATCAGGTTCAAAGGGTCACCGCGGTCCCAAACCGTGCCATTTGGCAGGTCCAAGCTTGCGGTATCTCAGCTCCTCATCGGAGCTCCCCTCGGAACAGGTCTAATGTAGGCCGATGTGGGGGCGTGTCAACGCGGCTTTGCGGCGTTTGCACCTGATAAGGCGTCTGGCGGGTGCGGAACCTGCGGCTTGGCCTCGGCGAGTTTCTTCGGACGCTTCTTCGGGATCGGGACAAGCGTCACCGCCGCTTTCGGCTTTTCGAACGCTTCAGCCGGTTTCAAAGCTCGTTTCGGCTCAATAGCGGCTTCCGTCGCCTCCACCGGGGCGCTCGCCAGCACCGGTCCGGGCTGGTTCAACCGTTCCAGCCGCTGGCGCTTGGCGACGTAATAATAGCCGCCGGCATAAAGGCGCACGGCGCGGTCCTGGTTGCCGTTGGCAGCGCGCCAGGCGCCGGCGAGGTATTTCACGCCATAGGCGAGGTTGGTGGCGGGATCGCGCAGGCCCGCCGCGTCACCGGTGTAACCGACGCCGCGCGCGGTCGCGAGCTTGATCTGCATGAGCCCGATGGTGCCGCCGCGTCCGACCAGATCCGGATGATATCTGCTCTCGCGAACGATCACGCGATGCACCAGCGCTTCAGGCACATTGTTGGCGCTGGCATGGGCGGCGACAAGGCTTTCATATTGCGCGCGCTGTTGCGCTGCAGCTGGTGGCGCAACCAAAAAAGTTGCCACGACGGAGAACGCGGCCAGGTTCAGCAAAGCTTTCATCAACAAATCAAAGCCTTCATCAAAGAGTCTCGAGCGCAACTTGCGCGTTAACGGTTTGCGTATCACGATTATTGCGGAGGATCGACCGGCAATAGCGGAAAAATTCGACGCCATTGCGGCGATTGGTTCAAACAGGATTGCGGCGATTCGCCCGAGCATGATTGTCGTGCAAATGAGTCGAGGAAGGTTTAAAAGACCTCGCGACAGCGTGTTCAGTATCGACAGCAAAGCTGTCTATTTCAAATACAAAGCAAAAAATATCAGCGAGGGGAGATGCGCCATGGCTCGATTGGATTCCAGCTATTTGCCCCGTGAGAATCCCTGTGCCCAATGCGGAACGCCGATCTCAAGACCCGACTGGATCGAAAGCAACGCGGGCCGTACGTCCTTCCTGTGGTATTGCCGCGCCTGCGACTATCAGTTCGAGGCGGTCGCGATCTACGAGGAATCGCATCCGGATTCACTGGCGGCTTAACCAGCCATAGCGTTTTCGAGCGAAGTGGATTCCGGTTCGCGTAAACAAAACGCGTCAAAAACTGGAATCTACGCCGCGACGCTCTGCTGATGAACGGGCAATTGTATCCGCACCACCAGCCCGCGCGGCTGCCGGTCGTGCAGTGACAGCGTGCCGCCGTGGGCGAGCACGATGGCGTTGGCGATGGAAAGGCCGAGGCCGAAGCCCGCGGCTTCATCCATGTTGCGGGCGTCGTCGCCGCGCACGAACGGCTCCAGCACGTTCTGCTTCTGCGCGTCCGAAATGCCGGGGCCGTCGTCTTCGACGTCGATGGTGATCTGGTCATCCGATACGCGAAGACGGATGGTCGCCTCGGCGCCGAACCGCACGGCATTTTCCACGAGGTTGGTGACGCTGCGGTGCAGATCGTCCGGCCGCACCGTCGCCATCGCATGCGCGGGGCCGTCGTAAGCGACCTTGCGTCCCGTGTCGCCGAATTGATCGGTGATCAGTTGCAGCGTGCTGGCGACGTCGGCCAGCGTCATCGATTCAAGCCTGCGGTCGTTGCGCAGGAACGACAGCACCGATTCCAGCATCGAACGCATCTGGTCGAGATCGCAAAGCATGCGGCTGCGATGGGTTTCGTCCTCGATGAACTCGGAACGCAACCGCATTCGTGTGATCGGCGTGCGCAGATCGTGGCTGATGGCGGCGAGCATTTTGGTGCGGTCGTCGATCAGGCCGGTGATGCGCGCGCGCATCCGGTTCAGCGCCCGTGCGACCGAGCGGATTTCCTCCGGCCCACGCTCGGGCAGCGGCGCCGCCGCGCCGTTGAGGCTGAAGCTTTCGGCGGCCTTGGCGAACGACGACAATGGCGCGGTCAGGGCGCGGGCCGCCCACAGGCCGAGCAGGGTGACGCTGATGACCGCAAACAGCAGCGTCATCATCCACGGCCCGCCCAGGAAGGGTGGCCGGTGCTGGTCCGGCATCAGGTTCGTCGAAATCATCTCGCCGTCCGGCAAGGCCACGCCGATCTTGCGGACGTCTCCGTCAGGCGGCAGCGCAAAAATGCGACAATCGCGGCCGAGCCGCCGCTGCAGGCCGCGCAGCTGGCCCTCGGGTTCGCGCGCCTCCGGCGGCGAGCCCGGCGGCAGGATCTGGAGGCCGAGCTGCGGAAAGGCGCGCGCGATGTCGCCTGACAGCCGCGGCCGTTCGGAGGCGGGCGCCGCGCCGAGCAGTTGGACGGCGCTGACAAGCTGGCCGTGCCCGCGGTCGAATGACGGGTCGGGCTGGTCCGGCCGGTGCAGCCAGAAACCTGCGGTGATGATCAGATGCAGCGCTGCGATCGAGACGATGACGAGGGCCGCGATCTGGCCGCTGATGCCGCGAAGATTCAAAAAGCCAAAAAGCTTCATGATCACCTGCCGCCGGCGGTCACTGCCTCTATTCCTGTCGCTTCAACCCTTGGCGTGAACATGTAGCCCCCCGAGCGCACGGTCTTGATCATGGTGGCGTCCTGCGGATCGGGTTCGATCTTGCGGCGGATGCGGCTGACCAGCACGTCGATAGAGCGCTCGAACGAGCCGGCGTTGCGGCCTTGCGTGAGGTCGAGCAGGCTGTCGCGCGACAGCACGCGGCCGGGCCGCTCGCAGAAGGTCCGCAGCAGGTCGAACTCGGCGCTGGTCATGGCGACCCGCGCGCCCTCGGGATTGCGCAGCTCGCGCAGCCGGCAGTCGATCCGCCAACCCAGGAATGTCAGCACGCTTGCGCCTTCCACCGCGCTGGCGGTTTGCGCGGCGGCCTGCCGGCGCAGCACCGCGTTGATCCGCGCCAGCAATTCGCGCGGGTTGAACGGTTTTGGCAGATAATCGTCGGCGCCCATCTCGAGGCCAAGGATACGGTCGACGTCCTCGCCGCGCGCGGTCAGCATGATGATCGGGGTTTGCGATGTCGCGCGCACCTTGCGGCACAGGCTGAGACCGTCCTCGCCGGGCAGCATCACGTCGAGGATCAGCAAGTCGACGCGATGGTCGGTCATGGCGCGGGCCATTTCCCGGCCGTCGCTCGCCGTCGTGACGTTGCAGGAATTGTTGCGCAGATATTTCGCGATCAGCGTGCGCGTCTCGCGATCGTCCTCGACGACGAGGATGTTGGGTTGTGCCTGGGCCATGTCGACCTTTTGTCGGTGATTCGGGGATGTCGGCGAAGGATTTTTGTTTCGCAATGTTTCCAGGTGGAGTCGGGCAATACGGGGCAACAGGCCAGGGAGCGGCTGCAAAGACCTCGTTAAGACCGTTAACCCTACGGTCGTGAGGTCTCTTACCACCGCTTGCTACGAAACTTTGGAGCCATCATGACCTCGATTTCGGCGGCCTCGGGCCAGTCCTACCAGTCGCCCCTTCAGAAGTTGCAGAACGAGTTGCTGTCGGAAGTCAATTCCGGCGTCATCAGCTCGTCGGACAAGGATGCGCTGTCGGCGGCGTTGACCGATATCGACTCGGCGATGCAGTCCAGCCGGGCCAGCGACCAGGCCAGCGGCACGAGGCCCTCGCCCGAGGAGATGAAGTCGAAGATCGACGATCTGATCGAGAGCCAGGTTTCCAGCGGCAAGCTGACGAGCGAGCAGGCCACCGAATTGCAGGGCGTCTTCAAGGCCGCCTTCGCCAATGGCCCCGGCGGGGCTGGTCCTGGCGGACCGGGTGGTCCCGGCGGCGCCGGTGGTCCGCCTCCCGGCGGTCCGCCGCCCGCGGATAGCGCGTCCTCGAGTGATGAGAGCTCTTCGAGCACCACATCGCTCGACGACATTCTCAAGCAATTTCTGCAGACGCTGCAGGAGTCACTGTCGGCGTCGTCATCCACGAGCTACAGCGCGACCGGCAGCTCGGGCACATCGAGCACCAGTGCGTCGTTCACGGCGCTGCTGATCGACTACCGGAGCTGACGTCTTTTCTCTGCGCAGCGTGCGACGCAGCCATCCTTGCCGAAAGGGAAGGGTGGCTGTCTCATTTTGCGGTGCGGGAACCGGCCACCGGCTGGAACGTTAGGCCCTTGATTCATGTGTGGAGGGTCCGATGCCAATCGACGTCATGACCAAGCCGCATCAGTTGATCGCGAGCGACCGTGTCGAAGGCACCGCGGTGCGACGACCGAACGGCGACATGATCGGCCATATCGAACGGCTGATGATCGACAAGATCTCCGGCAAAGTATCTTACGCCGTGTTGAGTTTCGGTGGGTTCCTGGGCATGGGCACCAGCCTGCTTCCGTTGCCCTGGGGCCGGCTAAGATACAACAGCAAATTCGAAGCTTACGAACTCGACATCGACGATGAAGAGTTGAGGCGCGCGCCGTCGTTTCGCGCCGACAAGGATTTCGATTGGGGCGATCGCGCGCAGGAAGCGGAACTGCATCGCTACTACGGCATGCCGCCATACTGGGGCGGATTCTGAAATCGTTCCTGTGTTCCATCATTAAATCGCTGGAACAGTTGCACATGTGGCGGGTTTTCTCAGCACGATTTCGAAACTGAGGAGAACCGATATGTTAGCCAAATATACCATCGCCGGCCTGGCCGGCTCTGCGTTGCTTGCATCTGTCGCGTTCGCACAGTCGCCGACGACTCCCGCTGAACCGAGCAAGGCGCCTGCGACAGCGTCGGACATGTCTTCGTCGTTCCAGGGCACCTGGCGCGCCTCGAAGATGGTCGGCTTGAACGTGTACAACGACAAGAATGAAAGCCTCGGCTCGATCAACGACCTGCTCACCGACAAGAGCGGTGACATCAAGGCCGTCGTGATCGGCGTTGGCGGCTTCCTCGGCGTCGGCGAGCATCTGGTTGCGGTGCCGCTCGACAAGGTCAAGTTCGTGATGGAGCCTGTCGCCTATACCGGCGCCGCAAATACGCCGGCCAGCGGCGGCGCGCGGCCGGGATCGACCACGACCACGGGGGCGGCCACGACGCCCGCGGCAAAGCCGAATCCCTGGTATCCGGATCACGCCGTGCTCAGCGCGACCAAGGATGAGCTGAAGGCGATGAGCGAGTTCAAATATTCGACCAACTAAGCTCGCGATCTTAAGCCGCGACTGATCTGAAAGGCCGGACGGCATCATTGCCGCCCGGCCTTTTGTTTTGCTGAAGCTCGCTCTGCGTGCAATTGCTGCACCGCATCCTATCAGGCCCCGAATCCCGATGTTAGGCTGAGGCGCGGCAGGAGCACCTTTAAGTCCTGCCTGTAACATCAACGGGAGGACGACATGGCTGAGAGCGTCTACAAGGTGATTGAGCTGATCGGTACCAGCAAAGACTCCTGGGAAAAGGCCGCGACCGCGGCCGTCGCGAGGGCCGGAAAATCCTTGCGCAATCTTCGCGTCGCCGAAATCGTGCAGCTCGATCTGCAACTGGACGCCAAGGGCAAGGTCGAAGCCTACCGCGCCAAGGTGAAAGTCTCGTTCAAATTCGAAGGGTGAGAAGAAGCGTAGGGTGGGCAAAGGCGCGCAAGCGCCGTGCCCACCCTTTTTTGTCCGGGCATTCAGACCTCATCCTGAGGAGCCGCGAAGCGGCGTCTCGAAGGATGGCCGCGGATACAGTTCGGGCCTCATGGTTCGAGACGCGCAAGGTGCGCTCCTCACCATGAGGGTTGCGCAGTAGTCCCGTCGCATTCCCGCGCTACAATCCCGGCAGCGTGGTCACAAACACATTGATGGCGCCTTCGGCTTCCGCGATCACGCGCAGCGTTTTTGAATCGAAGGCGATGTCGGCCAGCCGCAGCTTGGTGATCTCGGCGGCGACGCGAATGCCGTCCTCGTTCTTCTGGAAGTCCGCGATCACGGCGGCGATCTTTTTCTGCGCATTGCTGGCGAAGGGCTTGAGGTCGACGGTGGCCTTGTCCGCCAGCGCCTTCTGCAGATGTGGCATCGCCGCGCGCGCGGCGGCACCGAGCAGGCCGAACGCCGCTTCCGACTCGACCGCGAGCTCGACATCGGTCAGCCGCAGGGTCTGCTGTGCCTGATCGAGCACCGGCTTGCCCCAGATATGCACGTTGGCCTCGCCGCCGAAGCCGAAGAAGCTCTTCTTCTCCTTGGCATTCACCAACAGCGAAATCAGCAGGCGATTGCCGGATGCCGCTACCGTGGCGCGCTTCACGGTGACGTCGACTGAACCCGAACCGTCCTCGGGAAAGGTCTTTCCGGCAAACTGCGCCTCGACGATCTTGTTGATGTCGGTGAAGGGCATGTCGACGGGGACGCCGATCGCGACCCGGCCCGGCGTCGGCGGCACGATCGAGATGGTGGCGGGGAACGGGCAGCTGGGCTTGGTCTCGACCGGGGTGATGCGGGTCTCTGCCTCGATGCCGAGCGTTAGTATCAGCGCCTGCGCGTCGACACGCGGTTGGGCGGCGATCGCCCTTGTCGGCCGCAGCTCCAGCCACAGCGCCGGCAGCGACGAAGAGGCGCCGGTGCCCTGCAGCGGGATCGAGCGGCAGGCCTTGGCCCATTGCACCTTCGCGTTGTTTTCAAATGCCGGATCGTTACGCATCCGCGCCTGCACCAGATTGATCTGATCGGCGACCGTCTTGTCGATCAGCGGCTTGACCTGGGCCGGCACGTTGATGCGGGCACCGGCCATCATAAGGCTGGTGTCGCCCAGATTCACCTGCGCGGCGAGATTGGGCTCGATGCGCCAGGCGGCGGCGATCTTCGGTCGCGCGGTGATGACGACATTGCCCTTGATCTCGGCTGACGCGTTGAGGTTCTTGATGTTCACGCTGCCGATCTGTTTGGCGACGTTGCCGCCGAGCAGGCCGCCGAGCGCATCGCCGACCGCCCCGGTTGCCTTTGCCGACAGTGAACCGGTGACGTTTAGCGTGCCGGTCAGCGGCGTCGTCAGCGTCAGTGCGTCCTGCGCGCCGGTCGCGGCGATCGGACCGCGCGAGGCGGTCCAGCCGATATCGGCGTTCTGCAGGATCTGCGAGATGGGATTTTCGGCCTTGCCGTTGAAGGCGCGCGGCGAACCGCGGTCGGCGGCGTCACGGATCGCCGTCAGCGCGACCGAAATCGGCGCCATCACAGTGGAGCTGCGCGGGGCGGGAGCGAGCGGCGGCAATTCGACAAGCTCCGGCGGTTTGACCGTGCCGCGCGGCGCCAGCCAATCCATCGCTTTCAGGCTGATCAGAAACGAGAGCGCGATTACCGCGGCCCCGATCAGGATCGTTTTGGAATGCATCGGCAGACGCATCGTCCCCCCGGACCGATTAAGCCCTGGCATTTTCGGACCGCTTCGCGCGAAGAAAACGCGTCAAAAACAAGGCTGGAGCCCGACCGGCTCCGGCGGGAGTTTTACAGGGACGGGGCGGGCGGCGCCAGAGCGGGATCAGGCCGGTCGTCGGATGCGTTAACGCCGGCGCCTGGCGAGCCCGTTGCTGTTCGGCCAGCCCGCGGCACCGTCGGTTCTCAAGGGCAGGTTCCAGCTGGCGGCGTGTGCTTGAGCGCGCGGCCGGCAGCTACGGCGGTCAGTTTGCCGTCCAGAACGGAGGCCGCCCCATTGACCAATAGTGTCTGCACGCCGACGCTCAGTTCGCGAGGGCGCACATAGTCCGCCCTGGGGGCGTAGCGGGCAGGGTCGAACACCACGACGTCGGCAAAATAGCCGGGCCGCAAATAACCGCGCCGGTCGAGCTTGAAAATGTCGGCCGACAGGCCGGTGGACTGGCGGATGAACGTCTTCAGGTCGATGACGTGCCTCTCCTGGACATAGACCGCATATTTTTGCGGAAAGGTCGCATATTGGCGGGGATGGCCATCGGTGCCGTCAGAACCGGTGACCACCCACGGCTGCTTCATGACGAGGTCGACGTCGCTGTCGATCATGTTGAACGAGGCGATCGAGTCCTTGACATTGGCGCGGAGAATCCGCACCGCGGCGTCGACCGGTTCGACCTTCCATGTTTCCGCCATCTCCGAAAGCCGCTTGCCGGTCCATGGCCGCTCGACGCTGGTCAGCAGGATCGATTCGGCGCCGCCGCGGCGTCGCAGGTTCTCGATCATCTCAACGCGTATCCTGACCATCGCCGCCGGATCATCGAAGCGCTTGATCATGGCCGGATAGCCACCGTCGACCGCCCAGCGCGGCACGAGCGCAGCGTCGAGGCTGGTGCTCGACGCCAGCCATGGATACTGGTCGGCCGTCACCCGCTGGCCGGTCGCTCTCGCCGCCTCGATCAGCCGGATCACATCCGGCACCTGTCCCTGCAGATCGACGCCGAGCGCTTTCAGATGCGCGAAATGGACTGGGATCTCGGCTTCGCGGCCGATCTGCAAAACCTCCCTGGCCGAGTTCATCAGGCCGATGGAATAGGAGCTCTCGTCGCGCTGATGGGTGTCATAGATGCCGCCGCGCCGGGCGGCCTCCCTGGCCAGGGCCACCACCTCGTCAGTCTTGGCGAAACTCTGCGGGGCGTAGAACAGCCCGGCGGAAAGCCCGATCGCCCCCTCGCACATGCCCTTGGCGACGAGTTCCTTCATGCGCTCCAGTTCCGGTGGGGTGGGCGCGCGGGCATTATGGCCGAGCACCGCCTCGCGCACCGCGCCGAACCCGACATAGCTGACGATGTTGGTGCCGATCTTCTCCGCTTCCAGCCGGGCGTGATCGGCGGCCACCGCCGGATCGCCCCTGCCGTCGACGCCGATGAAGATGGTCGAGACACCCTGCATCTGCCACGGCGCGTTCAGGCGCTTGGTCGCATCGGGCGAGCGGATGAAGCTCTCCGGGTGGGTATGAACGTCAATGAATCCGGGCGCCACGATCATGCCCTGTGCGGCGATGTTCGCTGTTGCGGCAGGTGCGCCGGCGGAAGGGCCGACATAGACGATCTTGTCCGCGGTGACCGCGATGTCGCCGACAAGCGGGGCTTCGTCGCCACCGGTGTAGATGGTGCCGCCCCGGATGGCGAGATCGGCAGTCTGTGCGACGGCTGCGCCGGCGTTCGCGATGAATCCGGCGCACAAGGCGGCAAGCAGGGCAGGCGTGCATTTCATTGGCAATCTCCGCAGGCGGACGGCGTCCTGGAACAGCGCGGCGAGGAGCGTCATCGTCGTTGCCGCCAAGTCTTGGGAATTGATCGTCTTGGGAATTGATCGTCTTGGGAATTGATCGTGATGTCCAGCGGGACGCTAGTTGGCGCGATCTGACCGGTCCAATGCAAAATTCACATTGGACAGGCCGGACCTGGCACGAGGATTTGCGCTGGTGGCGACGGGTGTGTAGATTCGCTCGAAGTCAGCGAACCGTAGTTGACGAAGGCCTCAGCACTGCTGAGGTTGATCCTGTCCGTGAGGCTGGATTGGGCTTCGGTTCGCTGGCGCCCGGCTTCGCCAATGGTCAGCGAAGGCCCGCGCGATCATCTTCACCAAAATCCCCGCACATCGATGGCGGACGACGATAGTTCGTCGGGCGCAGGATAGAGTTGCGAGTTGAGCCCAACGGGCCGCGCTTTGCGCACGCCCGTTGGGCTCACTCCATCTTTCGAACTAGCCGCCGGGCGGCGTGTATGAGGCACGAAGCTGGACTGCCTTCTGGCGAACCAGCATGATTTCATCCTGCGTCCACAAACGAGTGAGGTGTACATTGTGGATGGCACCGGATGCCACCACCGTGCCTGAAATGGCCGGTGCTGCATTGGGGTCGGGTACGTCGAAGATTACCAGAACGCCAGGTCCATCGGCAGCGGTGCTGTACATCGAGAGTAATTTGCCACCAGCTGCTTCGATCAGCTTTTTCGCCGCTTCATGGCGATTGGTCTTGGGATTTTCCATGATCTTGTTGAGAGCTTGAGGCGTATACTGTGCTGTCATACAAAAATGCATGATGTTCTCCTGTTGGGTGTGTTTGATCAACGAGGCGCACGCCTCCCTGCCGACTCCATTGAAAACGGATCGGCCCCCCAAAACGTGAGATGAACATTGCAAGCCCGCCGTGGGCAAAATACCGCTAGCACTCCAACGGGCCTTCGGCACTGCCCGCTTGCGGCTGTCGGTTAACCTACATCAATCACGCGTCATGCGGAAGAGCGTTTGGCCTGAGACCGCTCGACCCAATCCTAAATCGAAGTCGACGAGCCATCTCGCGTCGAAGGACCGGTCCGGCGCAGGAAAAAGCGCGCGGTGAAAATCGCCAACGCGCTGCAGCGGTATCGGGCTGATGGAATCGTCGGCGAAGTGCCGACTTGAGTCATTCCGCCTTGATGTTTGCCGTGCGGATTACCTTGCCCCACTTCTCGGTTTCATTGGCGATGAATGTGCCGAAGTCGGCAGACGAGCCTGAAAGCATCGTGCCGCCGAGATCGGTAAGCCGCGCCCTTGCCACAGGACTGGCGAGGATCGCGTTGATCTCCTTGTTGAGCAGGGCGACAATTTCGGCCGGCGTGTCCTTCGGGGCGCCGACGCCGAAAAACGCGCTCGCCTCGAAGCCCCGGACGCTGTCGCCTACCGTCGGAACATCCGGCAAGCCATGCCAGCGTGTTGCGGTTGTGACCGCCAATGCCCGCAGTCTGCCGGCCCTGATGTGTTCGATCGAGTTGGAGACGTTATCGAAGGCGACCTGGATTCGGCCACTCAGCAGGTCGGTCAGCACGCCCGGCATGCCGCGATACGGCACATGAACCATGTCGACGCCGGTCATTTGCTTGAACAACTCGGCGCAGACATGGACGGAGGTTCCGATGCCGGCCGACCCGTAGCTGATGCTGCCGGGATTGGCCTTGGCATAGGCAATAAGCTCAGGAACCGTCTTGACCGGGAGTGATGGTGTTACCTCCATGACATTCGGAACACGCATGATGGCTGCGACCGGCGAGATGTCGCGGATAAAATTGAAACTGAGATTGTCGTAAAGCGCCGGGCTGATTGCATTCCCGACGCTGATCAAGAGCAACGTATGGCCATCGGGAGACGCGCGAACCACGGCTTCGGTGGCGATGTTGCTGCCGGCGCCGAGACGGTTCTCAACGATGAATTGTTGCCCGAGGCGCTCCGACAAGGCCTGGCCAATGATGCGTGCCAGGATGTCAACGATGCCGCCGGCCGCGAACCCGGCGATGATCCGAACCGGGCGCGACGGATAGGTCTGCGCCCGCGCTATCCGCGAAGCGGCCGGGAACGCGGCAGCACCCGCTGCCAGATTCAAAAATCGACGGCGCTGAAGCCTCATGAATCCTCCTACAATCGACGGCGGCGTTGTTCCGCCTTTTTGACCGCTGAACACAGCCGGCTGTTCGTGGTGCTGATTGTGCCAGCCGACGGCGTCGTTGCTTTTTATTGCCGAACTCTCGAGGAACATAACGCACTTCGGCCGTGCGCGAAGATGTTTTTGGAGGACGGGACTGGCGGCAGCGAACTCCGCAACGCAAAAACGGCCCCGGCGAATGCCGGAGCCGTTTTGGATTTCGAAGATTGAAAGTCTTAGCGGATGGTGCGGCCGAGGTCGGCGCGGCGATCCGTCATCGGCAGCACGATCACCTTGGTGCCGACGCTGACCCGCGAATAGAGGTCGGTGACGTCTTCATTGGTGAGGCGCAGGCAACCGGAGGAAACGCGGGTGCCGATCGTCTCCGGCATGTTGGTGCCGTGGATGCGATAGATGGTGCCGCCGAGATACATCGCGCGGGCGCCGAGCGGGTTACCCGGGCCACCGGTCATGTGGCGCGGCAGATAAGGCTGGCGGGCGATCATTTCCGGGGGCGGCGTCCAGGCCGGCCATTCCGCCTTCTTGGTGATCGTCTGCGTGCCGGACCAGGTGAAACCGTCGCGGCCGATGCCGATGCCGTAGCGCATCGCCTGGCCGTTGCCCATCACCAGATAGAGATAGGTGTTGGGGGTATCGATGATGATGGTGCCCGGAGCTTCGCGGGTGTTGTAGTTCACGACCTGGCGGCGCAGGCGGGCGGGCAGTTCGAAGCGCTCTTCATCCTGCGAAGGAGCAACCGCGACCGGCGGCGGAGCGGCTTCAACCGGGGGCGCCATGAAGAAGGGAAACAGCGGCAGCGGGGCTGCGGCGGCGGGTGTGGAAAATGCGGTCGCGCCAATCGCGATTGCGCCGAAAGCGGCGGCGGCGAGGCGGGTATTCAGCTTGAATGAGTTGAACATCGGTCGTCCTCTTCAGTTTGCGCCCTGTCGCGCCAGTTCCAGCGCGTCGTTGAGGCAAACCAGTACAGGCGAACCGTTTCAGGACATTTGCACAATGCCGCCAAAATGGTTTCGTCGCGTTAGGGAATTGTTTCAGGACGGCTTCGTCGCAGGGTTTAAGGACGGCAGCGGGGCGCAGTTCGTGCGCAAAGCATTAAAAGAATAGAGAAAATGCTGCCGTTCTTGCTCAGCTCTGCAGCGCCCGCAGCCGCTGCATGTCGGGTTCGGCGGTACCGATCGTGGCGCGGCGGTCGGTTACTGCATGGTGGAATTGTTCGAGCGCCAGTCCGATGGCGGCTAATTCCCCGTCCTCGATCGCACCGTCCTCGTGACAGTCGAGCGCCTCGCGCAACAGCGCATCCGCCGTACCCTGCATCTCGAACAATTCTTCGGGCGTTTGTGCCGTGCGCGCCTTCGAAATCAGGTCGAGCAGATTGTCGCGATGCCCGGCATATTGCTCGCGCTCTTCGCGCTTCCAGTAATGCTGCAGCCACGCCCAGGCCGAACCGATGCCCGAGAACACCATGATCGCGAACCAGAGATAGTCGCTGTTTCTCTCGAGGAACGTCCGCTCGTTGCCGTCGATATAGGCGGCGGCGCCGGTATGCGCGGGCAGCGCGGCGTCCTTGTCGGTGTCCGGCTTCTCGATTTGCGAGGCGCTCGGCAATTCGCGCGCGAGCTGCTGGCGGTGGGTGAAGATCTGGCGTGCGAGCGCACCGACCGCGGTGTCGGACAGCGTCTTCGGCGCGATGATCAGATGGTTGACGCTGACGGTATCGATCTTGTCTTCGGGGCGCGCCGGCGATGATGCGAAGATGCTGCCGGGAATTTCTTCGGCTTCATAGACCGGGTGCTTCTTCGAAATCGTCTCCGACACGTCGATCGGGAGAAATTTCGGTTCACCGCGGACCGCGACGGTGGCGTTGATCGCGTCGACGGTGATCTTGCTGTTGAGCGGGCCGACCGTCATGAACGCGTCGACGGTCTGGTCGCGCGCCATCTCGGCGAGCTGATTGACGCCGAACTGGGTGATCGTCACCTTGTCGACCTTGATGCCGGCTTCGGTCAGGATCGTGCGCAGCAGCTTGACGTTGGCCTCGGTTCGTCCGACGACGCCGACGCGGTGTCCGGCGAGTTCGTCGAGGCTCTTGATCTTGGCCACCGGCGTTTTCTTGGACCCCTTTGGCGCGATGCCTGACGGCGCCCACAGCACGACGACGTTCTTGCGCAGGATGGCGACCGACTCGGCATTGGCCGGCAGGTTCAGATCGCCGCGCGCCACCGCAAGGTCGGCCTTGCCGCTGTTGAACAGCGCGATGCTCTCGACCGCGCCCGGGGTCGAAACGAGCGACAGCCGAACCGAGCCGTGGTCGCGCGCGAAGGTCTGCGCCATCAGCTGGATCAGTTTCTGATCGTCGCTTCCGGGCGGGCCAACCGCGATCCGCAAAGTAGTCGGCTGCAACAGATAATAAAGCGTGGCGGCAGCGGCGCCGAAAACGAAAATTCCGGCGGCGAGCACCAGCAGCGAATTGTTCTTTCGCTTCCGGCGCGGACGGGATGGAGCGGAATTTACGTTCGGGTTTGACATCGTACTGTCACGTTACACGAAAAAGCGCCGGGGCGACGGGAAAAACATCCTTACAGATCGATGACGTCATACGCTTGAAATATCCATGAACGAACGTCGGGAAGTGAGAATCATGGATAATCCCGGGGTCCCGACATGCGGGTATTGATAGCAACCGACGCCTGGCATCCGCAGGTGAATGGCGTTGTCCGGACGTTAACCTCGCTGGCGCGCAGTGCGTCCAAGCTTGACGCCGAGATCAGCTTCCTGACCCCCGACGGATTTCCCTCCGTCGGCGTCCCCACCTATCCCGGCTTGCGCATCGCGCTGCCGAACCGCCGCGAGATCGCTCGCCGCATCGAGGCGGCGGCGCCCGAGGCAATTCATATCGCGACCGAAGGCCCGATCGGCTGGGCGGTGCGCGGCTATTGCCGCCGCCGTAAGCTCGCGTTCACCACGTCTTACACCACGCGCTTCCCGGAATATGTCGCGGTCCGCACCATGATCCCGGCCAGCGTCGGCTACGCTTTGTTGCGCCATTTTCATGCGGCGGCGTCGACCACGATGGTCGCGACCGCTTCATTGCGGCAGGAGCTGAGCGAGCGTGGTTTTCGCAAGCTTGGCTTCTGGACGCGCGGCGTCGACACCGATCTGTTCTCACCTGAAAACCCGGCCACGATCGACCTGCCGCGCCCGATCTTCATGACCATGGGCCGCGTTGCCGTTGAAAAGAATCTCGAAGCGTTTCTCTCGCTCGATCTGCCGGGAACGAAAGTCGTTGTCGGCGACGGGCCGCAGCGGGCGCAGCTCGCGCAGAAATATCCGCACGCCGTCTTCCTCGGCGAGAAGAAGGGCGAGGATCTCAGGTCGCATCTCGCCGCCGCCGATGTCTTTGTGTTTCCGAGCCTCACCGACACGTTCGGCGTGGTGCAGCTGGAAGCGCTGGCCTGCGGCACGCCGGTTGCGGCGTTTCCGGTCACCGGACCTCTGGACGTCATCGCCGATCATCCGATCGGCGCGCTGGACTGGGATCTGCGCAGCGCCTGCCTGCGCGCGCTCACCATGTCGCGCGAGGCGTGCCGGAGTTTTGCGCTCGGACGCTCCTGGGAGAACAGCGCCCGTCAGTTTATCGGCAATCTGGCCGCGCTGCAGCCCAGCCGCGCCACGCTGCCGGCGCGCCGCATCCCCGGCACCAGCGCCGTACAGGGCTGAGCAAGTTCTATCTAACGAAGAGAGACGAGAAGGCAGACCATGGCAGACATCATCAAGCTTGACGGCACCAGGGCGTTGGACTTCGACCGCGAGACGGTCGAGCAGGCCTACGACCGCTGGGCACCGGTGTACGACCTCGTTTTCGGCGGCGTGTTCAGCAAGGGCCGCAAGGCGGCCATTCAGGCCACCAACAAGATCGGCGGCCGCGTGCTCGAGGTCGGTGTCGGCACCGGCATCTCGCTGCCGCAATACGCAGCCCACTTACGCATCTTCGGCACCGACATTTCGGAAGCGATGCTGCAGAAGGCCAAGAAGCGCGTCGACGAGCTCAAGCTGAAGAACGTCGAGGGCCTGGCTGTCATGGACGCCGAGAAGCTCGAATTCCCCGACAACTCCTTCGACGTCGTGATGGCGCAGTATGTCGTCACGGCCGTGCCGAATCCGGAAGCGGCGCTCGACGAATTCGCCCGCGTGCTGCGCCCGGGCGGTGAACTCATCATCCTGACCCGCGTCAGCGCCGACGCCGGCATGCGCCGCTTCATCGAGCAGCGCCTGCAGCCGGTGGTTCGCCCGCTCGGCTTCCGCACCGCCGAGTTCGCCTGGTCGCGCTACGCGCAGTGGCTATCAGGCGCTGATGGCATGGAGCTGGCGGAGCGCCGCCTGGTGCCGCCGCTCGGCCACTTCTCGCTGGTGCGTTTCCGCAAGGTCGACGTCGCGAAGGCAGCGTAGCGCGCGATAGCGGCGTCGCTTCAATGCGGCGCCGCGAAACTTCATATGACATTTAGATGATGTCATACGCCGGACATCGAATCCCGTTAATCCTTAACCCGAAAGAATTTGGGGGAGATCATGATCAAGAACTTCATGCAGGAACTGCGAACCCAGCGTTGGGACGACCATCGCTACTATCACCACAGCCGCATCAACCAGTCGCTGCACTTCGTCAGCGCCGCGAGCTTTCTGTTCGCCTATGTCATGCTCTTCATCGATCCCGTGGTGTCGGCGCTGGTCGGCTGGCTGGTGTCGATGACGTCACGCCAGGCCGGGCATTTCTTCTTCGAGCCCAAAGGCTATGACCACGTCAACCACGCCACCCACGAGCACAAGGAAGAGATCAAGGTCGGCTACAATCTGCAGCGCAAGGTCGTGCTGATGGTGATCTGGGCGCTGTCGCCGGCCGTGCTGTATCTCGATCCGACCCTGCTTGGCATGTTCGCGCCGTGGGAGACGACGGCGGACTTCATGCGTCAGGTCGCCAAGATCTGGCTGGCGATCGGTATCGGCGGGCTGCTGTTCCGCACCATCCATTTGTTCTTCATCCGCGACGTCGAGACCGGCCTCGTCTGGATGACCAAGATCATCACCGACCCGTTCAGCGACCTCAAGCTCTACTACAAGGCGCCGATCGCCCTGATGAAGGGCGAGCTGATCGACCCGGGCCTCGAGAAGCACGTCAAGCACGCCTGAGAATTGGTTTTGAATCTATCAAGTGCGCGTCATGCCCGGGCTTGTCCCGGGCATCTACGTCTTCGGAGCTCCGTCATTGCGAGCGAAGCGAAGCAATCCATTTCTCCGCACGGGGATAGATGGATTGCTTCGTCGCTTCGCTCCTCGCAATGACGAAGGAGGCTAGGCCAGCTGATGACTATGGAAATCGTGCGCTCAGCGCCCGAACCTCTTGGCAAACATCTCTTTCAGGATCTGCCGCTTGATGTTCTTGTTGGTGAGGCCTGCATCATGCCACCACCAGCCGTCGCGCTTCATCTTCTCGGTGGCGCTAACGAAGCGGTCGGCGACCGCGGCAAAATCGTCATCGGTATAGTTCAGGCTGAAGATCAGCCGGCCCGTGCCGACCCAGCTCAGCGCCAACCCCTCGGCGCGCAGGTAATATTGCAGCATCCAGTTGTAACGGGAGGGCTCGGTATAATGCACCATCCAGATCGACGACAGGTTGCTGACGCGCACCGGAAGGTCCTGCGCCGCGAGCCGGTCGTTGAGCGTCTTGGCGCGGGCGTTCCAGGTCTCGTCGAGGCCGTTATAGACCGAGTTGAAATTCGGGCTGGCGAGTCGGCCGAGGAATTCGTCCATCGCCGTCATGACGTAGGGATGCGAATTGAAGGTGCCGCGGGCAAAGCAGATGTCGGCCGGGCGATCGTCGCGAAAACGCCGCATCAGGTCCTTGCGGCCGCAGACCACACCGACCGGAAGTCCGCCAGCAAGGCTTTTTCCGTACGTCACCATGTCGGCGCGGACGCCAAAGTATTCCTGCGCGCCGCCGGCGGCGAGCCGGAAGCCGACAAAGACCTCGTCAAAGATCAGCACGATGCCGCGCTCGGTACAGACCTCGCGCAGCTTCTTCAGCCATTCGGTATAGGCGGCGCGGTCGAAATTGCCGGAACGCGAGCTGTCGACCAGCGCGGAATCGCCGGGCGCGTTGGCGTTCGGGTGCAGCGCCTGCAGCGGATTGACCAGCACACAGGCGATGTCGCGGCGCGTCTTCAAAACGTGCAGCGTCCGATCGGACATATCGGCGAGCGTATAGGTTTCGTGCGGCGAGACGGGGTTGCCGACGCCGGGTTGCACGTCGCCCCACCAGCCGTGATAGGCGCCGGCAAAGCGAACCAGATGCGTGCGTTTGGTGTGGTAGCGCGCCAGCCGCACCGCCTGCATCACGGCTTCGGTGCCGGACATGTGGAACGAGACTTCGTCGAGGCCGGAAATCTCGCACAGACGCTTGACGTTGTCGGTGATGACGGGGTGGTAGGGGCCGAGCACCGGTCCGAGCGCATGCGCGCGCTTTTCCGACTCGGTGATGCAGTCCTTGTAGAAGTCGTTGCCGAAAATATTGACGCCGTACGAGCCGGTCAGGTCGTAGGAGACATTGCCGTCGACATCGGTGACGGTGACGCCGGAAGAGGACTGCACGAAGGCGCTGGTGGAGAGATGCTCGCGCACCAGGCGGCTGTACTGGAACGGCACCCGGTAGGCTTCGGTGAATTGCAGGTCGGAAATGTGCTCGGCCGCCTCGGCGGTCATCTGCCGGCCCTTGGGACAACGGTCCTGATAGACGCCGGCGAGCCGGAAGAAGCCGTCCTGGCGCTGCGCCGCGACATCGGCCGGCGCGCCGTCGGAAGAGAAGAACTCGCCGATATCGAACTCGTAGTGCGGCATCAGCCGGGCGACCATCTTGGACATCTTGGAATGTCCGGTCAGCGAGCGGTGTTTGGCGCGCGACAGCGCCAGCCGCGCCTGCAATTTGGGGAAGGTCACCGCGGCGCCGGCAATCGCAACGGCGGACAGCGACAGAATCGAAAGGGGCGAATCCATGCCACCAGCGCTAGCTAATCCTGCTAACAGATTCATGACAGTCAAAGGCCTGATTTCGGCCTTTACCCAGCAGGAAGACCTCAATTTCCTGCTGACCAACCGGATTCCACGGGCGGCCGTCACCCGCTTCATGGGGTGGTTCAGCAAGATCGAGAACCCGCTGGTGCGGGATGCCTCGATCGCCTGCTGGCGGCTGTTCTCCGATCTCGACCTGTCGGAGGCGAAGAAGACCGAGTTCAAGAGCCTGCACGATTGCTTTACCCGCGAGCTGCGCCCGGGCCTTCGTTCCGCCGACCCGGATCCGAGCGTCGTCGCCAGCCCCTCCGACGGCATCATCGGCGCGTTCGGCCGGATCGAGGACACAGAACTGTTCCAGATCAAGAGCGCGCCGTATTCGCTGCTGGACCTGCTCGGCGATCCCGCCTTGGTGGAGCGTCACCGCAACGGCCGTTACCTGACCCTGCGGCTGACCTCGAGCATGTACCATCGCTTCCACGCGCCCTATGACGCCACGATCGAGCGGGTGAGGTTCATCCATGGCGACGTCTGGAACGTCAATCCGATTGCCTTGAAGAGGGTGGAACGGCTGTTCTGCAAGAACGAGCGCGCGGTGCTGGAGACGCGGCTGGCCTCCGGCGAAGCGCTGACCTTGGTGCCGGTCGCCGCGATCCTGGTCGCCAGCATCCGGCTGCACTTTCTGGATGTGACCCTCAACGCGCAGAGCAGGGGGCCGGTGGAGTTTCCCTGTGACGTGCGCGTGCGCAAGGGTGATGAGCTCGGCTGGTTCGAGCACGGTTCGACCATCATCGTGCTGGCGCCGGAACATTTCGAATTCGCGGACAATGTCAGTGAGGGTGCCCGCGTCCGCGCCGGCGAGGCGTTGCTGCGAAAACCAATGGGATGATTGTGGTGCCTTGCAAGGCTCTGCCGCGACTGTGAGCAGGATCACCGAGGTGCCACTACACATGGTGCGATTATCCTGGCTCCGCTAACACCTCCGCAGCAAACAAGGGAGCAGTGCCATGACGCAGACCAGCAAGTCGATCAATGGAATCCCGCGCACATTGGACGAGCAAGTCTTGAAGGATGCTGAGCTTGAGTCCGTCTCCGGTGGCGCCATGTTCCGAAGCTCGTTCTCTGACGCCCTGAAGTCAATCGGGGAAGGACTTGCAACAATGGCACGTAAGGGCTGACCACGTCGTCAGCGCCGAAGCGACCCGGCGGCGGTACTCAATAAATCTTGCTGCGTGCCGGCCGTCAGGTGCGGACGCCTCCTGCTATGCCGAGCTCGGCAAGGGAGGGATAGTCGGCGTCCACGATGTTCGCGAGTCCGCGCATTTCGCCGATGCTGAACCATCGCAGTTCGGTATGTTCATCGCACATATTGGCGGGATCGCCGCCCTGCCAGGCGGTCACGGCGTAGATGTGATGCAGCGCATCGCCATAGAGCTCCGGCCGGCGCTCCCTGACCGCTGTGATCAGGCGGAACTCGGTCGGTGTCACCCCGGTCTCTTCCTGAACCTCACGGATCAAGGCATCATCAAGGTTCTCGCCATCCTCGACATGTCCGCCGATCGTGTCCCAATGGCCTGGCCAAACCTTTTTCGAGGGCGCGCGCAAGCCGAGAAGGACCTTTCCGGTTGATCCGATCAACAGAGCACCGACGGTTCTGGCGGCTTTGTCGTGCATGGCGGCTTCTCTGGGCTGACGAACACAGACGGTAGCATCGGCGCGTGAAATTCTCTATGTGTGGGGAATTCCAACGATGATCGGAGAGGGTGGCGATGGCGCGGACGCCTGTGCTGGCGGCGGGAGGCATTGTATTGCGGCAGGCGGCGACGCCGCTGGTCGCGATCGTGCGCCTGCGCAAGCGCGATGAATGGGTCTTGCCAAAGGGCAAGCTCGATCGCGGCGAGACGCCGCGCGACGCGGCCGAACGCGAAGTCAATGAAGAGACCGGGCACGATGTCGCCGTGCACGAGTTCCTCGGCACCCTGGTCTACGAATCCCGCGGCGGCTCCAAGGTCGTGCACTTCTGGCGCATGGAGGCGGGCGCCGAGCCGGTCCGTAAATTGATGCGCGACGTGAAGGCGGTCGAGTGGTTGCCGCTGGCCGACGCGGTCGAGCGGCTGTCGCGGGGGTATGAGCGTGCGTTTCTGGAAAATGTCGGGCCGATCGCGATGGCTGCGGGGAGCATCATGCAGACCGGTACGTCGGTTGCTCGTGTGCCTGAGCCCGTGCGTGTCGAAACGGTTAGTGAATTCCGGGATCGGCGCAGCCTCATGCAGAAGATGTGGGACTGGTTTCGGCGCGCAGCGTGAGTGGTTCAAGCATTTAGCTCGTCATGCCCGGCCTTGTGCCGGGCATCCACGTCTTCGCTTCCGCGAGTAAGACGTGGATGGCCGGGTCAAGCCCGGCCATGACGGAGAGCGGAGCTGAGCTACCGCACATCCTTCGGCGGCTTGCTTCCTCTTAGCGGAGGCACGCGAGCCGGCGCGGGCCGAGCCGGCTGACCTTGCCGCACCACACCGGGCGCAGCCTGCAAACCGCCGGGCCGCAGGCCTTGCCGGAAGCCCGGTTGCTGAACGCCCTGTTGTTGACCGCCGGGCTGCTGGACGCGCTGCGGCCCACCAGCTTGCGAAGGTGCACCGGTTTGCGCGGGCGCGCCCGGTCGTCCGGCCGTCGCCGGTTGTTGCGGCTGACCGGGTCGAGGCGGCAAGCCGGTCTCTCGCGGCGAACCTGATGGCGTCGATCCCGGCCTCTGCAATTGCTGACCCTGCCGGTTAGGCGAGCCCGGTTGCTGCAGCTGTTGCGGCTGGCCCGGCCGGTTCTGCAATTGTCGTTGCCCGGGACGGATCTGCTGACCCGGCTGCTGCTGTTGTCCGGGACGGTTCTGCAGACCGGGCTGTTGCTGTCCCGGACGGTTTGGCAGGCCCGGTTGCTGGCCGGTGCGGTTCTGTCCCGGCAATCCGTTTTGCTGCGGTCCGCGGCGCGGTGCGTTGCCACGATTGAAGCCGGGGTTGGCGCGGCGGAAGTCGCGCTGCTCGTTGAAGACGCGGCGGCCGAGATTTTGCGTCGAGTGCACCTGGCGCACAAAACCCTGATCGCGCAGCACCTGCTGCGGCGAAATCGTCAGCGGCACCGCGGCAAAGCGCATGCCGCCGCTGCCTGGGCGAATCGTAAAGCCGCTGGAGCCCTGGCTAAGGAAACCCAGCCGCGCGCCGGCGCGGTCGTTGACCTCGATGCGTCCGACCCTGCCGTCGGCGTCGGGATAGAGTTTGATGGCGACGTTGTTCGGGCTGTTGGCGGCCGCACCTTCCGGCACCTCGACGAGGCCGGTGGTGCCGCGAATGCCCAGCGTTGCGGTCGGCGTGGTGATTTTCATGTCGCCGGTCTTGGCGACGGCGGCGGCGACGAAGGCAACCGTGCCCTTGGCGACGTCGAACACGCCGGCATTTTGCTTGCCGCCATCCTCATAGACATAGCTGTCGATGGTGATCTGCGAATTCGCCCTGAGGTTAAAGGTGGTGGCGTCGCTGAAGGTGATGCCGAGCGAGGATTTTGCGCCGGTCTGCACGACGTCGTTCAAATAGATGTCGTCCTTGACCTTGAGCGGTGTGGTCTCGTTGTTGCGGACCACGCTGGCGCTGCCGATCACGGTGGCGACATTGCCGATCGGCTCTTCCGCGGCCTGTTGTGCGTCGGCCGCGGGAGCCGCCGGATCGGGCGCGGCCTGTGCCGGCGCCGCAGGCGCAGGTTCGGCCTGCGCCGATCGTGCTGTGACGGAGGGGCCTGCGAAACCGTTCGTCGCGCCAACCAGCGTACCGCAAACCAACAGCAGAAGAAGCGCGAATCGCAACCGGCGCAGCATCAAGGAGAGTTCCGGGAAATCAGGGCGGGAAACAGGGCAGCAAACCAGGGAGAGACGAGGGCGAGGAGCGGCGCCGCGATTTCAGCGCTGCCGGACTGAATGCAGGATGAACGTTTCCGCCTTGTTGTCATGGTCAGGCAAAACGGACAAGCGCCACGTCCGGCATTGCCGGGCATGGCGCTTTCTCAGCTTACATAGAGAGTTGATCAGCCGCGCTTGTTCGGGGTCAGGTTCAGCGGCTTCGACGGCCTCGCCGACGGCGCGTAGCTGACGGGCGTGGCGGCCGGGGGCTCGTAACGGAACACGGCCTTGCAACCGTCGCTGAGCGACGCGCGCTGCCGGATCATGCAGGCGGTGACGCGATCGACATCGGGAATTTCCGCTCCGCACAGCCGCATCGCGTCGCCGGCGCACATCTGCTCCTGCTCTTGCGTATGGGCCTGGGAAACGGTCGTCAGCATCCCGAATGCAAGCGTGGCCGCGATCAGCAATTGGCAGTTGCGGATGGTGGAGCGTGCGAAAGCCATGGAGTGTCCCTCTTGCAGGTTTGGTGAGTGGTGCGCCCGAGTTGCGCGCCGGGTGGCGCCTCGTTGGGCAAGAGAACTACGCGGGCTCGGTTTCGGGATTTCTTCGTCGCGGGACCAAAACGGTTTCGTCGCGCGGAGAATTGTTTCGTCGCAGGTCGCGAGTAAGGAGTCGTTAACGAATGGAATCGCGAGAAAGGGCCCCGTGACGTGTCACGAGGCCCTTCACGTCCAGTTCGAAGAAAGATCAGCTCACGCGCTTCCAGGTCTGGCCGCCGCAGAACATGCCGCCGAAGGCGCAGCCCTGCACGCGGAGCGAGCCGTTGCTCTTCATCGACATCGTCGAGTCGTACTTGCGGCCGCTGTTGGGATCGTTGATCCGGCCGGCCCATTTCGAGCCCTGCGGCCGCATGTTGATCAGGATCTTTTCACCGGTCTTGACGGCATAGCCGCAGAGATTGTCGCCGCACTGCTCGATGCGCACATTGCCCTTGTTCTCTTCGGTGGCCCAGACGCCGATCGGCGAGTCCGGATCGAACGAGGGAGGCGCGTCGACCGGAGCCGGAGCGGGCGCTGCGTACCTGGCGGGAGGAGGCTCGGCAGCCGGAGGAGGGGCCGGTGGTGCGACGTCGGCCTGCGGAGGCGCGGCGGCATAGGTCGTCGGAGCCGGGGCCGGGGGAGGCGCGGGTGCCGCCGCCTGATCAGGGGCCGGCGCGCGGTCCTGTCGCGGAGGCGGTGCTGCATAGTCATCATCGTTGTAGCGCTTGGCCTGGTAGCCCTTGTAACGGGACTTGCCGGCCGCCGGCGCGTAATCGTCATTGTACCGCCGGTCGTCGTTGTAGCGCTTGTCGTCGTTATAGCGCCGGTCGTCATCATAGCGTTTGGAATCGCTGATTTGGGGCCGTCCAGGAGCCGGTGCGACGTCGTCATCATCGTCGTCGCGGTTGGAATTGAGGCCCTTGAAGCCGGGTGCCGTGATGTTGATGCAGGACAGCGAGGCACAGCCGCGCGGCGCATGGATGTGCACGCGCTGGCCTTCGATCTGGAACGAGAAGCCACCGGCATGGGCCGAGGTGGTGGCCAACAGCAGGGCTGCGAGGATGTAGAGCTTCTTCATGAGAGCCTCCTGAGCGGCTTGAATTGGTTGGCGATGAACTTGCGCGGACCCTATGCCCGGCGGCGCGCGCCTTCTGTGACGTAGGTCACGGGGGAACCAGGTGACTCAAATCACATCCGGGGAACCGCCCGCGGCCTAGCTTCGGCGCTTAATCCGGGAAGGGTCCGATGAAGCGTTTCTGTTTTCTCGCCGCACTGATGCTGCTCAGTCCGTCCGCGTATGCCGGCGACTCGATTTCATTCGTGGTCGGCGGCCATCGCATCCAGATCGACGCGTCCAGATATTGCCGTTCGACCTCCTGCGCCTCGGTTTCGATTTCGGGCACCTCGCGCAACCAAAGCCGTTATGACGACCGAGGTCGTTACAACGACCGGGATCGCTATGACGACCGAGGTCGTTATGACGACCGTGATCGTTACAACGACGAGGATCGCTATCGCGATGATCGCAGGATCAGCGAGTCAACGAGGACATTGCCAACCGCACCGGCGGTCGTGCCGCCGCCGGTTCAATCCGTCGCCGCTCCGCCGCCGGCCGTGTACAGGCCGGCCGCCGCCGCCACGCAAATCGTGCCCGCGCCGCAGTCGCCCGCTCCGCCGGCAACACTCGCTGTTCCGCCCGCGCCACCGCCCCCACCACCTGCGCCACCGGTTGCGAAGCCGGCCGAGCCGGCGCGCCCGACGGCCGTGCCGCAGATTTCGCGTGTCTCGCAT
This sequence comes from Bradyrhizobium sp. JYMT SZCCT0180, assembly GCF_018130165.1. Classification (GTDB taxonomy): domain Bacteria; phylum Pseudomonadota; class Alphaproteobacteria; order Rhizobiales; family Xanthobacteraceae; genus Bradyrhizobium. The sequence goes on from NZ_JAFCLZ010000011.1 coordinate 213,931, forward strand.
GATGTCGCCGACGATGCCGACACGCCTGTTGGAGACTGGCAGACCGAAGGCAAGGGATCGGTACGTATCGCCAAATGCGGCAACGCGCTTTGCGGCTACGTGCTCAATTCGTCGTCCAACGACAAGGGCGAGGCCGTCCTGATCAACATGAAGCCGAAAAGCGAGAAGCAGTGGACCGGCAGCGTCTACAGCCAGGCCAGCGGCGACACCTATTACGGCACCATGAATATGAAAGGCGAGAACACGCTGCGCGTCGAAGCCTGCGCGCTCGGCCGCTTCTACTGCTCCGGCAACAACTGGCGCCGGATCAACGCCAGGCCGACTACCACTACTGCGGAAAGCCTGATGTCGTCGCAGCGGACTGTTGCGGAGCCGCGCTCGTAATCATCACGCATGAAAATGCCCGGTGGAGCGACCACCGGGCGAACAGTTTTCGATTGGCTTCACGCCTGGAAGGGGAAGCCTAGAACACGCCGATCACAATGGCGCCGACGAAGGCGAATGCGAGATACGCGGTTACAACGCTCAGTCTGCTGACCATGGTCATGGGAATACCCCTTGGTTCACGTCGTGCCCGCTCATAACGCTCGACGCTAACAAAGCGTTCCCCGCCAAAACAAGTCAGCGTTGTTGCCCATCCCGACCTGTCCACAGCGGGCTGTTCCAGGCAACATGGTAAATGATTCATGAAATCAACGTGTTGAAGACTTCTTAAATAAATTCGCCGAACGTGCGCGGATGACGCGTGGAGTTCGTTTGTATCTCGTCGGCTCCTTCGTCCTTGTCTCCTTGGCGGGTTGCGGCCGCGGACTGTTTCAGTCCGCCGAGCGTGAACCGTGGCGGGCCGAGGCCGAGGTCGCATGCCTGAAGTCCGGAGCGGTCAAGGAGACCCCCGAACTGGTCCGGATTGAGCCGATTTCCGGTCCCGGCGCCTGTGGCGCGCAATTTCCGCTGAAAGTCGCAGCCCTCGGCGAGGGCAGCCCGAGTTTCGGTTTCGCCGACGAATTGCGGCCGCCCGGCACGATCGGCAACCAGCCGCGCTGGCCGGTCCGGCCGGCGCCTGCCGCGGCACCGTCGCAGACCTATTCCGATCAGGCGCTGCGCCAGCCGAGCTATGGCGGGCCGTCCAACGGGCCGATCTCGCTGACCGCGCCGGGCGTGGCCCAGCAGGACGACGAAATCGATCTGCCGGCCGAAGGCGCGCCGCAATCGCGCGACCGGCGCGGCGGCTCTTATATGGCCGCGCCTTCCTATCCGCCGCGCGAGCGCTACCCGGCATCCCCGAATTATTCGCAGGCGCCCGCCGCCGCGCCGCCGCGGCTCGGGCCAACGCTGGGCGATCCCGTCAACACGGTAGGGCCGGTCGCGATCAAGCCGACCGCGACGCTGGCCTGTCCGATCGTCTCGGTGCTCGACCGCTGGCTCGCCGATTCGGTGCAGCCTGCCGCTCAGCGCTGGTTCGGCGTGCGCGTGGTCGAGATCAGGCAGATCTCCGCCTATTCCTGCCGCGGCATGAACGGCAATCCGAATTCGCATATTTCCGAACATGCTTTTGGCAACGCGCTCGATATCGCCTCCTTTACGCTGGCCGATGGCAGGCGCGTGACGGTGAAGGGCGGCTGGCGCGGCATGCCGGAAGAGCAGGGCTTTCTGCGCGACGTGCAGGCGAGTGCCTGCCAGCAGTTCAACACCGTGCTGGCGCCGGGCTCCAACCGTCACCACGAAGACCATATCCACGTCGATCTGATGCGCCGCTCCAGCGGACGGGTGATCTGCCAGCCGGCAGCGGTCTCCGGCGATCAGGTCGCGGGTAGGGCCGGAGGGCGCAGTCCCTACGCGTCATCGCGCGAGCCCTGGACGACGGGTTCGCTCGGCGGCAGGAGGGCGCACCGGCACTCAAGCAAGGTCAACGAAGAAGACGAATTCGACGGGCATTAGCCCTCCGCAGTCATCGTCGCGCGCGATGCGGGGGTTGGAAAAGCCGGACGGACGGCATGAAAAAATCCATCACCATCTATGACGTGCTCGCCCAATATCCGGGGCCGGTGACGCTGTCCACGCCCAAGAGCGCCAGCGTGGTACCGGCTTTGCTCTTGGCATTGTTCTGCGTGTACGTCTTCTTTCAGGACGGTCCGCAGCACAAGGCGTTGGGGGTCGTGATCGGCGGATTCTCTCTGCTCTTCGCCCTCGTCAATTATTTCAGGGACTCGACGATCGAACTCAGTGCGTGGGGATTCACGACAATAGATTATGGAGGTGACCGGGTGAGATGCGCGTGGCGTGCGGCCTCGGAATTCAATGTCTCCTTTGAACGTCCGCCATGCGTGATCTATTTGGACCGCAACCATGAAGACGACTTCTTCGGACCGCGGCGAAGTGTTGCGGTTCTCGGCCCTTTCAATATCCTGGAACTGGCCGCGCTGATGAATGCATGGCGCGATCGGGCGTTAGGCATTCAGTAGCCCTACAACATTACGTCCCCAGCTTCTCCAGCACATCCCGCACCACGCCTTCCAGGAGATCGAGCTTGTAGCCCGTCATCGGCAACGGCTTTGCGCCTGACATCGCAAGCTTGGCGGCCACTTCAATGTTCAACGCATTGGCCGCCTTGCCTTGCATGGCGCCTTCCGCCGCCTTCAGCCGCAGCGGCACCGGCGCGATGCCGCCGGCGGTGAGGCGGATGAACTGGAACACGCCGTCCTTGACGACCGCGCGGGCGCAGATCTCGACCAGCGGCCATTCCGCATAGGCGCGGCTGATCGCGCGCTTGTAGAATGCGCGCTCGCCTTCCAGGGGCTTGGGCAGTTCAATGCCGCGTATCATCTCGCCCGGCTGCAGCAAATTGTCGACGGTGCCGTTGGAGCCGTCGCCGAGCACGTCCGGTATCGACAGCCCGCTTCGCGTGTAGGTGATGATGGTCGCATCATAGGCCAGCAGCGCTGCCGCCATCGTGGAAGGGTGCGGCGCCACGCAGGGGCCGAGATCGAAGGCGACATGATAGAGATGATTGCCATCGCGGGCCGGACAATCCGTGCCGCCCTTCTTCAGGCAGGCGATATGCGGATTCCGAAAATACCAGCAGCGCGAACGCTGCGCGATGTTGCCGCCGAGCGTTGCGAGGTGACGGATCTGCGGTGTTGCGAGGCCCTGCGCCGACGCCGCAATGCCGGGATAGGCGGCGGCGATGCCTCGATCGGCGGCGATCGCGGCGATGGTCGTGTAGGCGCCGATGCGCAGCGTGCCGTCGGCGCCCCAGTTCATGCCCGAGATATCAGACGCGGGCACGATATCCATCAGCGGGCCCTTCGAGACGCCGCTGCGGCGACGTTCGGAAAGGTCAGTGCCGGCGGCGCGGAATTCGGTCGTCATGGCCGGTGTCATGCGGCGGCCCTCCCTTTTAGCGCCGAGATCAAACGGTCGGGCCGGATCGGCAACTCCATCGGCCGGATGCCGGTGGCGTTGTAGATCGCGTTGGCGACCGCCGGCGACGTCGGCACGGTCGCGACCTCGCCGATGCCGACGCTGCCGCCGAGCACGTGATCGAAACCGGCTTCGTCGAAATGCACGTCGATCACGGGCGTGTCGGCGATCCCGGGAATCCGGTAATCCTCCAGCCCGCCGCTCAGCGTATCGCCGGTGCGTCCATCGATCTCGCGCGCTTCATAAAGCGCATAGCCGATGCCTTGAATGACCGAACCCGCCGCCTGGCTGCGCGCCAGTGCGGGCGCGGCGATCTTGCCGACCGCAATGCCGGTGTGGACGTTGAGGACACGGACATGGCCAAGCCAGGTATCGACTTCGACCTCGATCACCTGCACTGAACTGGGCACGCCGGCGCCGATCACCATGTTGGACATCCAGCGCATCATCTTGCCGAAGATCCAGCCCAAAATCCCCACCTGCTTCAGCGGCGACTCAACGCCCGGCGCCATCTGCCTGCTGTCCTCCGGCCGCACGCCTGATGCGGTGAGGTCGGGCGACGCCGCCAGCAATTCGCGCCACGGCGCATTGGAGCCCGGCGCCGGCTTTCGTTTTGCATTTTTTTCGATCGCGGCCTTGAGCTTTTGAATCGCGAGCAATGTCGGCGGCACCACCGAGGCGGTGGTGCGGCTGCCGCCCGAGCCCGGGCCTACCAGCAAATTGGAATCGCCGATGTGAACCTCGACCTCATGCGGCTCGAGGCCGAATTCGCGCGCCACCGTATTGGCGATCACGGTGCGGCTGCCGGTGCCGATATCCTGGATCGCCGTGCTCGCGATCAGGCGGCCGCCCTTGACCGACACTTCGACCTTCGAGCCGGGTTGCCAGAGATAAAGCCAGTAGCCGGTGGCGACGCCGACGCCGCGGCGATAGCGGCCGGTCTGCTCGGCCCGTGACTTCCGGTTGCGCCAGACGTCGAGCCCTTGCGCCCATTCATAAAGCCGCCGCCGGTTGGGATCGGTATCCCAACGTTTGCGCAGCTCGATCGGATCGACCTTCATCCGCAGCGCGGCTTCGTCGATCGCCTGCTCCACCGCGAACGCCATCGGCGGTCCGCCGGGGCCGCGAAACGCCGCCCCCGGCGGCAGATTGCTGATGACGTCGAAATCGGCGAGCTCCTTGCCTTCCGCCGGATAGATCAGCCGCGCCAGGGTGGCGATGGTGGAATTGATCGCGGCGCCGGTGTCGGCATAGGCCGTCACCGACAGCGCTTTCAAGCCGCCTTGCTCGGAGGGCAGCAGCGCGATCTTGACCTCCGACGCCGGGCGATAGCCGGTCACCGAAAGTTCTTCATGGCGGTCGAAGGCGACGCGGACCGGAGCGTTGGCGGCGCGCGCCAGATCGATCGCGATCGTTGTCTCCGCGCCGAGGCTGGCCTTCGAGCCAAAACCGCCGCCGACGTGGTCGGCAATGACGCGGACCTTGTCGTGGTCGAGCTTGTAGCGTTTGGCGATCAGCTCCATCAAATGGAACACGCTCTGCGTCGAGGCGTGCACGGTGAGGCGGTCGCCTTCGAAATGCGCGACCGTGGCATGCGGCTCCAGGCAGGTATGCGATTGCGTGCCGGTCCGGAATACGCCTTCGACCAGCAGCGGATTTTTCTCCTGCCGCGCGCCCTCGACCCAGCTCCGCACCAGCTTGGGCTTGAGCGAGAACGCCGCCGACGGTCCGCGGATGTTCGCCTTCCACGGCGCCGGCGAGCCGCCGCCTTCGGAGACGTTGCCGGCCTTCTTGCGGTCCGCCTTTTCGAACACCACGGGCGCATTGGGCTTGCGGGCTTCATCGAGCCCGATCACCGAGGGCAGACGTTCGCTGGTTATCCTGATCGCGGCAATCGCCGCCAGCGCGGTCTTGCGATCCCTGGCCGCGACGGCGGCGATGGGCTGGCCGACAAAGCGGACGATACGGTCTTCGGCGAGCAACGAGATCGCGGCGCCGACACCCGGCAGCGCCAGCGCGGGCGCGAAATCGAGTTCGCCGATTTTGCCATGGGCGATCTCCGAGCGCAGGATGACGCCTTCGAGCTGGCCTTCATGCTTGATATCGACGGTGTATTTTGCAGCACCCGTCACCTTGTCGCGCGCCTCGACGCGCGGCGAGACGATGTCGCCGCCGTCGAACTGGCCGCTGCAGGCCGCGGCCACCGCGCTGAAGATGCCGTCATAGGCGCCGCAGCGGCACAGATGCCCCGACAGGACAGCGCCGATCTCGTCGCGCGAAGGAGTTGCCGTTCCTCGTGTCGCGCGCCAGTGGCCGTGGAACGCCGCGGCCTCGACGATGAAGCCCGGCGTGCAGAAACCGCATTGCAGCGCGTCGTGCACCATGAACGCCTTCTGCACCGGATGCAGCTTTTCGGCGCCGATGCCCTCGACCGTGGTGACGGTCTTGCCGGCGGCGGCGCGGGCCGGCATCAGGCAGCTCGCCACCGGCGCACCATCCACCAGCACGGTGCAGGCGCCGCAAACGCCGGCGCCGCAGACGAGCTTGGTGCCGGTGAGGTCGAGATCGCTTCTGACCACATCGATCAGCATGGCGTCGAGGTCGTCGGGCAGGGGCGCGACACGGCCGTTGATCGTCATCGTACTCATCTGCGATCTCCTGATTTGCGGGCGGTTTTGCTTGCGACAGGTTTTCTTGCAGTTTCTCTTGCAGTGTCCCTTGAACGCGGCTTCGGCGCTGGACTCACGGCGCCGGCGACCAGCGTGCGCACCATGATGCCGAAATCCCGCAGGAAGGCGTCGGCCGGCTGCATCGCCGGATAGGCTGATTTGGTGCCGTTGAACGCCATCTCGACGCAGCGCGCGAAGTCGGGCGCGGTCATGCCCTTGATCGCGAGACGCTGCTTGCGGCAGACGCGTTCGATCGTGGACGTCAGCTGCGCGGCATAATGCGCGGCATATTTCTGGTAGATGTCGCGGGCCTGCAGCAGGTGCTCGGAGAACAGCTCTTCGATATGGGGCGAACCCTCGAGCGGCGCGATCAACTGCCCGATCCGCGCGGTGATCTCTGCGATCAGGATGTCGGCGAGACCGCCGCCGGCCTTTTCGGTGGCCTCGCCCGCCGCGATCTCGGCGGCCAGCGCGTTCTCATGCAGCCGCTCGATCACGGCGCGGAACAGTTCTTCCCTGGATTTGAAATGATGGTAGAGCGCCTGCCGCGTCAGGCCGGCGGCCTCCGCCGCCTGCTCGATCGACGAACGCCGAAACCCCTGCCGGCGGAACACCAGCATGGCGGCATCGAGGATGCGGTCGCGGGGCTTCATTTGACGAATTTGACAAAATGAGACGAAGTGTCAAATGACGGATTTGTGTAGGGGCGCGGCTAACTGCCCCACGTCTCGCCGCCGGTCGCGGCGGCCGGGTTCAAGCCCAGTAGCATTTGCGGATTACCGGCGTCCGAAAATTCCGCCGACTACGCCGCCCACGACACCGCCGATCACGCCAACCGGATTGCTTCCGCCGCGACGACGGGCGCGGCGCTCGTTACCGGACTTGTTGTCGCGGGCGCTGGCGTTCGCCGTCGAGACCGACTCGTTCAGGAGTGCCTGATGCTGCAACGTGTTGAGGAAGCCGGTCTTGGGATAGTCGCGCGCGGCCTGCCAGCGCGTGATGACGGCGCGGGTCCGCGCGTCGAACTTCCCGTTGGCCCTGGTGTCGAAGCCGAGCCGGGTCAGCCGGCGCTGCAGGTCGCGGCGCTTTCGCTTGTCGAGGCCGATCCGATCCTCGGTTTCCTGGGTTGCTTCGTCGGTGAAGACCGCCTCATCGACGGATGCGGCCTGATCGCGCGTGGTCGTGCTGGGCCCCGCCTTGGCAGCGTCCGAGCAGACAAGAATTCCCAGGATCGATAATGCAAGGATCAGGACACGCATGGCCTCTTGTTCCCCCGAGTCTCTCAAATGATTGCGCTTTGAGAGCCTGCGTCGGCGCAAATACGAACCCAGCTTTTGAATCAAAGGTCGATTTTGGTTTCGTCGCAGGCAACTTCTGGCGGGAACACTTGTTCCATGGCGTGCGCGGATTGTTGCACCGCATCGCGCGCAGCCGCGCGGCGGTCAGCGCAAGCAGGCGGCGCCGTCCGCCCTAAACGAACTTGATCCCGATCAGGTCGCCCTTCTTCCAGGCGACCTTGCAGGCCCTGCCCGGGGAGGCCCGGTCGAACTTCAGATGAAAATGCGGCTTGACGAATTGCGGGTCTTCCACCCGCAATTGCGCACCGCCCTCTGAAATGTCGATGACGGTGCATTGACGCGCGGCAAAACTGCCGTCGATGGTCATCCATGCGGCTTGGTTGGTTCGCCGGCGCGAGGGCCGGGGCTTTCGACCGAAAATTGCCATGGCGGATTCCTCCCGCGGGTCAAACGCGGAGAGGGAGCGCCCGGTTGCAGTTGCGGACAATTTGAAGGAACGGGAGGCGGAGGCGCCGCTGGAATGCGAAGATGTGTGCCCAACCTCAACTGTCGTCGCTCGCGAAGGCGGGCGATCCAGTATTCCAGAGACATCAGTGATAGAGCCGAGAAGCCGCGGCGTACTGGATCCCCCGCATGCGCGGGGGATGACAGTCTTTGTAGGGAGCGACGTCGCCGTCAGTCCCGCTTCGCCCGATACGCCGTCAGAAACACCCGCGTCGCGCTGTCGACGACGGTTGCGATCTGCTCTGGCGACGGTGAGGGCTTGGCCTGGAAGATGAAAGCCTGAAACAGCGTCGCCTGGCACATCTGCATGAACTGCCAGGCCGCCAGTTCGTAATCGTCGATCGCGAGTTCGCCGAGCCGTCCCCGCGCCTCGAGATAAGCGGCGAAGCGGTTGACGGTGCGGGCCAGCACATTGTCATAAAATCTGCGGCCGACGTCCGGCATCCGCTCCGCAATCGACATCACGGTGCGGATCGCCGAGCCGCCGCCGGGCCGACAAAGCACCTGGATGTAGGCCCGGCCGAATTCCGGCAGCGTGATGTCGACGTCGCGGTCGGGATCGAAATTGAATGCGGTCTTGCCCTGTTCGATCGATTCTTCCTCGACGATGGCTTCGAACAGGCGGTGCTTGTCGGCGAAATAGACGTAGAGCGTTCCCTTGGAGACGCCGGCGGAGCGCGCGATCTCGCCCATGCTGGCGCCGTCGAACCCGAGATCGAGGAACACCTTTCGCGCGCCGTCGAGGATCTGGCGGCGCTTCGAGGAATCCTCGTCGGCGACGACATCAAGCGTATGCGACGTATCTGCAACCATTGGTTTATCTTCTCGGGAAAGATTTCAACCGGACATATGCACGGGAAGGTGCTTTCGATCTATGGTCCTTCACGCAAATGTATCTTGACCGAACGGTTCGGTCAATGTTAATTCTGGGAATGACGATGCCTTCACGGCCGGGTTTCGGCTGCGTCTGCGCCGTGCACGAGTAATGGGGAGGCCGGAGTATGGCCGCAGCGAGAGACCAGGCCGCACGCGTCGTTCGGCAACAGCCGGAGGCGTCGGCTCGTCAGGAGCCGGAGGCGGCAACGGCCGAAGACGAAGCCGCGCGCGACCCCGCCCAGTTGGCGGACCAGCTTCGAACTCACGTTGCGGAAGAAACCAGGCGCCAGCCGGCAACCGCTCCGGGCGCGCCGGCGACCGACAGGCCGGCCGCACCGCCCGCCGATGCCGCACAACCCGCCGCGCCGAAATCCGGCAAGCGCAAATTCGTGATGATGGGCGTGTTCGCGTTGCTGGCACTCGCGGCCGTCAGCTACGGCGTCTACTACACGTTCATCGGACGCTTTTACATCTCGACCGACGACGCCTATGTGCGTGCCAACAACACCACGCTGGGTGCGCGGGTCGCGGGCCATATCGCTTCGATCATTCCAGCAGACAATTCAATCGTTCGCGCCGGCGACGTCATCTACAGGATCGATGACGGCGATTACCGCATCGCCGTGGAAGCCGCGCGCACCAAGATCGCGACCCAGCAGGCCACCATCGACCGTATCGGCCGTCAGGTGGCGGCGATGGAAAGCGCGGTCGAGCAGGCCAAGGCGCAACTCGTCTCCGCGGAAGCGGCGCTGAAGCGCGCAGGTCTCGACTTCGACCGCCAGCAGGCGCTGAGCACCAAGGGCTTTGCCTCGCGCGCCACGTTCGAAGTTTCCGAAGCCGGCCGCGATCAGGGTGTCGCGCAGGTAAAATCGGCGCAGGCGGCCTTTGATGCCGCGCGCGACAATGTCGAGGTGACCCGGGCGCAGCAGAACGAAGCCCGCGCCCAGCTGGCGGAATTGCAGACCACGCTGGCCAAGGCCGAGCGCGATCTCGCCTTCACCGCGGTGCGTGCGCCGGTCGACGGCACCTTCTCCAACCGCATCGTCAACACCGGCGACTACATCCAGGCCGGCCAGCGGCTCGGCAATGTGGTGCCGCTCAACGACGTCTTCATCGACGCCAATTACAAGGAAACCCAGCTCAAGCGGATCCGCCCCGGCCAGCCCGTGACGATTTCCGTGGATGCCTACGGCCATCGCAAGTTCGCCGCCGTGGTCGACAGCATCTCGCCCGCGGCGGGCTCGGTGTTCACGCTGCTGCCGCCCGATAACGCCACCGGCAATTTCACCAAGATCGTGCAGCGGCTGCCGGTGCGGATACGGGTGCCGAAGGATGTCGCGAAGCAAAACCTGCTGCGCGCAGGCATGTCGGTCTACACCACCGTCAACACCCGTGACGGCGCGGCCGATGCGGACAACGAGGCCGACCTCGACGCGTCGCCGATGCTTCATCCGAAGTAATTTTTTCAGCGCCGGGGTTAGCCCCGCGCGCGTCCTGAGCAGATCATGGCAGACGCCACCACCGCATCGCCGTCGATGATACCAGCCGCAGGCGTGCCGGACGAGCGCATCCCGCCGCGGCGGCTGTTTGCGTTCCTCATCATGGTGTTCGGGATGTTCATGTCGATCCTGGACATCCAGATCGTCTCGGCATCGCTGAACGAGATCCAGGCCGGGCTTTCGGCAAGCTCGAGCGAAGTGTCGTGGGTGCAGACTTCATATCTGATCGCCGAGGTGATCGCGATCCCGCTGTCCGGGTTCCTGTCGCGTGCGCTCGGCACCCGCCTGCTGTTTGCGATCTCCGCCTCCGGCTTCACCATCGCGAGCTTCTTCTGCGGCTTTGCGTCGACGATCGAGCAGATGATCGTGTGGCGCGCGCTGCAGGGATTTCTCGGCGCCGGCATGATCCCCACCGTGTTCGCCTCCGCCTATACGGTGTTTCCGCGCTCGAAATTCTACATCGTCGGTCCGATCATCGGCCTCGTCGCGACGCTGGCGCCGACGATTGGTCCCACCGTCGGCGGCTACATCACCGACCTGATGTCGTGGCACTGGCTGTTCTTCATCAACATCATTCCGGGCATCGGCATCACCATCGGTGTGCTGATCCTGGTCGATTTCGACGAGCCGAACTTCAAGCTGCTCGAACATTTCGACTGGTGGGGCCTGCTGTTCATGGCGGGCTTCCTCGGCTCGCTCGAATATGTGCTTGAGGAAGGCCCGCAATATCAGTGGCTGCAGGATACGTCGGTCGCGGCCTGTGCTGCCGTCTGTCTGGTGTCGGGAATCGCGTTTTTCTGGCGCGTGCTGACAGCGCATGAGCCGATCGTCGACATCCGGACGTTCGGCGACCGCAATTTCGCCATCGGCTGCCTGATCTCGTTCTGCGTCGGCATCGGGCTGTATGGCCTGACCTATGTTTATCCGCGTTATCTCGCCGAAGTGCGCGGCTACAGCGCGCTGATGATCGGCGAGACCATGTTCGTCTCCGGGGTCGCCATGTTCCTCACCGCGCCGATCGTCGGACGGCTGATGACCAAGGTCGACATGCGTTACCTGATCGCCTTCGGGCTATGCAGCTTCGCGCTCGGCTCTTATTTGATGACCTGGATCACCCGCGAATATGATTTCTATGAATTGCTGGTTCCGCAGATCCTGCGCGGCGTCGGCATGATGTTCGCGATGGTGCCGACCAACACCATCGCGCTCGGCACGCTGGCGCCGGAGCGGGTCAAGAACGCCTCCGGCCTGTTCAACCTGACGCGCAATCTCGGCGGCGCGGTGGGGCTCGCGCTGATCAACCAGGTGCTGAACGAGCGCACCGACCTGCACATCTCCCGCCTGCACGACCGCATGAACTGGGGCAACGCCACAGCCGTGGAGACGCTCAACATGTTCACCCAGCGCATGCAGGGCATGGGCGACGCCGCGCGGATGGCGATGAAGCAACTATCGCAGATCGTCCACCGCCAGGCTGTCGTGATGGGGTTCGGCGACGCCTTCTTCATGCTGGCCGTGTTTTATGTCGGCCTCAGCCTTCTGGTCGTGCTGCTGAACAAGCCGCCGGCGCTGGCGGCGGGTGGCGGCCCAGGGCATTAAAGTGGCGGTCTAACGTGGCGGACGATTTCCCCGGATATCGCTGCGCTCATCCGGGCTACGATCGCTGGAATCCTTCGCGCTCACGCGGTTGTCATGTTGCAAATCACCCGTGATGCATTTATAAGCAACGCATTGTCTCTCGAACCGGGGAGGATTTGCATGATTTCGTCTAATTCGCAGACCGCCCGCTCGCGTTCGATGCCTATGCTGGACGCTGTACCGGGCCTTTGAGGCCACTTTTCGCCAGCGCTGATCGGGCCTGACGTCCCGATCATCCCAAGCTTCCCCGATCTTCAAAACTTCTCAACGAGTTACCGATTTTTTCAACGACGCTTGCGTTCGGTCCTGTGCCGTCCCGCGCGTCCTTTCAAATGGAGCCGGCGTGCGCGCAAGCGGTGCCGGATGAGGCCATGACCGTTCAAACCAACAAGCGTCCCACGGCGATCCGCGTGGTGCTCCCGTTCGTGTTCCGCCACTGGCTCGAACAGCCCGGCCGCGCCAGCGTCGTTGCCGGCGGTTTGCTGGGTGCGACCGCAGCCGACCTGTTCATGCCGCTGTTCTCCGGCCATCTGGTCGATGCGCTGACGCAAGGCGCCTCCGATCCCGCCGCGCGCCGCGCGGCGATGATCGCCTTTGGCGGCATCGTGGCGCTGGGCGCGCTGTCGATGGTGCTGCGGCTGATCGGGCTGCAGGCGATCGTGCCGTTCACGTTGAAGATCATGTCCGACGTGTCGCGCGACGCCTTCATGCGGGTGCAGCGCTTCTCGACCGACTGGCACGCCAACTCGTTTGCCGGCTCCACCGTGCGCAAGATCACCCGCGGCATGTGGGCGCTCGATCTGCTCAACGACACCATCCTGATGGCGCTGGCGCCGTCGCTGACGGTGCTGTTGGGCTCGATGATCCTGCTCGGGCTGCACTGGCCCTCGCTCGGGGCGGTCATTGCGGTCGGCACGGTGGTCTATGTCTCGATGACGATCGCGTTCTCGATGAATTACATCGCTCCCGCTGCGCGCGTCTCCAACGCCTGGGATACCAAGGTCGGCGGCACGCTGGCGGATGCGCTGACGTGTAACGCGGTGGTGAAATCCTTTGGCGCGGAAGCGCGCGAGGACGGGCGGCTGGCTGGCGTCATCGGCCGCTGGGGCCGGCGCGTGCGGCGGACCTGGATACGCTACAACTACACCTCGACGGCGCAGCTGATGGTGCTGTTGTGCTTTCGCACGTCCGTGATCGGCGGCGCGATCCTGCTGTGGATCGCGGGCCGCGCCACGCCGGGCGACGTCACCTATGTCTTGACCAGCTACTACATCATCCATGCGTATCTGCGCGACGTCGGCATGCACATCAACAACCTGCAGCGTTCGGTGAACGACATGGAGGAACTGGTCGCGATCCACGCCGAGCCGATCGGCATCGCGGATGCGCCCGACGCAAGGCCGATCGACATCCAGGGTGGCCGCATCGTGTTCGACGCCGTGACGTTCCATTACGGCGGCCATCGCGATCCGCTCTATGACGGCCTGTCGGTGGACATCCGCGCAGGCGAGCGTGTCGGCCTGGTCGGTCGCTCCGGCTCGGGCAAGACGACGTTCGTCAAGCTGGTGCAGCGGCTCTACGACATCGGCGGCGGCAAGATCCTGATCGACGGCCAGGACATCGCCAAGGCGACGCAGCATTCGCTGCGCAGCCAGATCGCGATCGTGCAGCAGGAGCCGATCCTGTTTCACCGATCATTGGCCGAGAACATCGCCTATGGCAGGCCCGGCGCCAGCATGGCGGCGGTCGAGCAGGCGGCGCGGCTGGCGAATGCGCACGAGTTCATCCTGCGGCTGCCGAAAGGTTACGGCACGCTGGTCGGTGAACGCGGCGTCAAGCTGTCGGGCGGCGAGCGGCAGCGCGTCGCGCTGGCGCGCGCGTTCCTTGCCGATGCGCCGGTGCTGATCCTGGACGAGGCGACTTCCAGCCTCGACTCGGAGTCCGAAGGCCTGATCCAGCAGGCGATGGAGCGGCTGATGAAGGGCCGCACCTCGATCGTGATCGCGCACCGGCTGTCGACGGTGCGCAGCCTCGACCGGATCCTGGTGTTCGACCGCGGCAAGATCGTTGAGCAGGGCACCCACGCGACGCTGACGGCGCGCGCAGGGGGCATCTATCGCGGGTTGTTCGAGCGGCAGGCGACGGAGTTCGGCCGCATTACCGCGGCCGAGTAAATGACATTGCGGCGCGCGGCCTTGGGATGTTCCAAGGTCGCGCGCCAGAGACAGATTTGAAGATGTGGATTTGAAATGAAAGACCTTACGCAAGGCTCGATCGTGAGCCACATCCTGAGCATGGCGCCACCGATCGTCGCCGGCATGATCACGATCATGATCTGCCAGCTCGTCGATCTGTATTTCGTGGCGGGGCTTGGTGATGCCGCCGTCGCGGGCGTGGCGGCGGCCGGCAACGCAGCATTTCTCATCAACGGCCTGATGCAGGTGCTAGGCGTCGGCACCGTCGCGCTGATTGCGCATGCCGTGGGACGCAAGGATCAGGCCGACGCCAATCTGGTGTTCAACCAGGCGCTCGGCCTGGCGGCCGCGTGCGGAGTGCTGACATGGGTGGCAGGATCCGCATTCGCCGGCGGTTACATGCGCATGGTCGCCGCCGACGAGGCCACCGTCGAGGCCGGCACGACGTATCTGCTTTGGTTCATGCCCGCGCTTGTGCTGCAATTCGCCACGCAGGTGATGGGAGCCGCGTTGCGCGGTACCGGTATAGTGCGGCCGACCATGATCGTGCAGGCGCTTGCGGTGATCATCAATATCGCGCTGGCGCCGGTCCTGATCTCAGGCTGGGGCACCGGCATTGCGCTCGGCGTCGCGGGCGCTGGCCTTGCGAGTTCAATTGCGGTGCTGATCGGCGCGCTGATGCTGTGGATGTATTTTCGAAGACTGGAGCGCTACGTCGGCCTCAATCTCGCGCAGCTGCGGCCGCAGGCCCGGCAGTGGCAGCGCATCCTCAATGTCGGCCTGCCGGCCGGCGGCGAGTTCGCGATCATCTTCATCTGGATGGGCGTCATCTATTACGCCTTGCGCGATTTCGGGGCGGCGGCGCAGGCCGGCTTCGGGATCGGCACGCGCGTGCTCGGCCTGATCCAGATGCCGGCGCTGGCCATCGCGCTCGCCGCGGGGCCGATCGCCGGGCAGAATTTCGGCGCCGGCAACGCTGCACGCGTGAAAGAAACCTTCGTCAAGGCGGCCATGATCAGCACGGTGGTGATGATCGTTTTCACTATATTGGCGCAATGCTGGCCCGGCCTGCTGCTCGGTGGTTTTGCCAGCGATCGTGAGACGGTAGCGGTCGCCATCATGTTCTTTCAGATGGTCTCGCTGAATCTCGTGGCGCAGGGATTTACCTTTGTGTGCTCCAGCATGTTCCAGGGATTGGGCGACACCAAGCCGGTGCTGCTGAGCTCCGCCGTACGCCTGATCAGCTACGCGTTGCCCGTTCTCTGGCTGTCTGCAAGGCCAGGGTTTCGTATCGAATACGTGTGGTACCTGTCGAACCTGTCGACGACGCTGCAGGCCGCATTGAGCTTGTGGTTGCTGCATCGGGAGTTCAGGAAACGCCTGGCGCCGCTCAAGTCGGCGTTGCCGGCGGCGTGACTCCTGAAACGGATGCCAGCTCCGAACGATCGGGTGCCTTGCTCCCGCGCGTGCGCGTCGAGATCGCGACGGTTGCGACCACGCCGGCGGCGAACAGCACGATCTGCGGCGTGATGGTCTCGTCGTTGAATACGGCTGCGAGCGCAAACACCACGAAGGGCTGCAGCAGCTGCACCTGCGACACCCGCGCGATGCCGCCCATCGCCATGCCGGCGTTCCAGGCAAAGAAGCCGATCCATTGCGAGAACAGCGCGACGTAGAGCAGCCCGAGCCACGGTTTTAAGGGGATGCTGGTGAGATCAGCCGGCATCGTCAGCGCGGTGGCCGGGATCGAGAGCGGCAATGCGATCACCAGCACCCAGCTGATGACTTCCCAGCCCGGCATCTGCGCGGTGAGCCGGCCGGAGAAGGCGTAGCCGATACCCGACACGACCACCGCCGCAAGCAGGAAGAGGTCACCGACCGACAGTTCACCGCCGCCTTGCCGCAGCGCAAACGTAATCACCAATGCTGCGCCGGCGAATGAGGCGATCCAGAACAGCGGCCGCGGACGTTCATGGGTGATCATGACCGCGACCAGGGCGGTCGCGATCGGCATGATCCCGAACACCACGCCGCCATGCGAGGCATCGACGCTCTGCACCCCCACTGACATCAGGAACGGAAACAGGATGGCGACGCAGATCATAATGATGACCAGTTGCGGCCACAGCGCGCGCGGCGGCAGCGGGCGACGCAGCACGACCAGCAATATCAGCGAGCATATTCCGGCGATCAGTGTGCGCTGCGAGGTCAGTGCAATCGGATCAATTGCCGAGACTGCGAGCCGCGTCGCCGGCAGCGTGCCGCCAAAAATCAGCACGCCGACAAAACCCAGCAACAGACCGAGACGTGCGCGTGAAAAAGTTGGAGAGGTCATGATGCGAATGGATAACTGTTTTGCAGATCAGCGTACAGCAATCTACTCGGAGCACATGGCGGCCATGCGCCGCTACCTCGGAGCAATGCTGCTCCACACCAGTGCGAGCCCGGACAGAAACAAAAGCGCCAGCACGATGTCGTAGAAATTGCGGTCGCTGAGGGCCCGATAAGTCCGTGCGCCGATCCATGCGCCGATCAAGGTGCCCGGCAGCGCCAGCAGCGCGAGCCAGAACACTTCCCATTTGACGAAGCCGCTGATGATTTGCAGCAGCAGGGCGGCGCCGAGCACGCTGCCGTTGAAGATCTGGAATACGCCGCGACGCTGATCCTTGGTCCAGCCGCGCACGCTGGCCCACAGGGTCGGCAGCGGCCCGGACAGCCCGGCGAGGCCGCCCAGGATGCCGCCGGCAAATCCAACGGCGGCGTCCGCCGGCCGGCCGCCGAAGGCGAACGCCATCGGCTTGCGGACGAAAAACAGCGCGGCCGGAAACACCAGGAGCATCACCCCGACGCTCAATTTGAATATTTGCGGCTCGGCCTGCGCGACCAGCAGCGCGCCGATCGGCATGCCGGCGAGCCCGCCGATGACGAACGGCGCGGCCAGTTTGAAGTCGAGAACCTTCCACATCGTCGGCAGCGTCGAGATCTGCGAGCTGACCGAACAGATCAGCACCAGGGGTACGGCCAGCGACGGCGGCAGCACATAAAGCCAGATCCCCAGCGCCATCAGCGCCGTTCCGAAACCGGCAAGGCCGGACACGAAGCCCCCGGCAAGCGCGCCAAAAAGCAACAGCGCGTAGGTGGACGTTTCCAATTTTTTGTTCTCTCCTTCGTTATTCCCCGATGCGCAATTGCGCATCTGAGGGCGTCCGTAGGACGAGCCCGGAATCCATACTCACGATCGTGGTTATGGATTCCGGGCCTGCGCCAAGAGGCGCATCCCGGAATGACGGCTGTGTTTGGGCGCGAATGTTTACACGACCGCCCCAGCGGGTACTATCGCAATTCAAGCCTTCAACAATAACTTCACGGAAACGCCCCCGATGAGCTCAACCTCTGCAAAGACCATCCTTGTCTGTCACGGCGCGTGGTCGGCCGGCTGGGCGTGGAAGAAGATGCACCCGCTGATGCAGGCGGCCGGGCATCGGCTGGTAACGCCGAGCTACACCGGGCTTGGCGAACGCGCGCACCTGGCAAACCCTTCGATCGATCTCGAAACCCACATCGAGGACATGCTCAATGTCATCAAATACGAGGATCTGCGCGACATCGTGCTGGTCGGCCACAGCTATGGCGGCATGGTCGCGACCGGCGTCGCCGATCGCGCCAGGGATCGCGTTACGCAGCTGATCTACGTCGACGCCTTCGTGCCTGACGATGGCCAGTCGCTGTTCGACATCAACGAGCCGGGCCGGCAGCCGATGTTGGATGGCGCGAAGAAGGGGGACGGCTGGCGCATCCCGCCGATGACGTCGCCGCCGGACACCGCGGCTGAAGACGTCGAATGGCTGGCCGCACGCCGCGCCCCGATGCCGGTCAAATGCTTCGAGACCAGGCTCAAGCTGCAAGGCGGCACACTGACGCTGCCACGCAGTTACATCTACGCCACCCGCTTCCCGCCGGCCGATACGTTCGGTCCGTTTGCGAGGAAGACCAAGAGTGATCCGGCATGGCGCTATTTCGAGATCGACGCCAGCCACTCGCCGAACGTCACCGCGCCGCAGGCGCTGATGGCGCTGTTGGAGAAGATAGTGGCGTAAAACTTGGGGAGGCGGAGCCATGGCGGCCAGGACGGCGGCAGTGATCGAGAAATGGTCGACCGGCCTGGTCGAGCCGGAACGGCGTCTGGACTACTGGATAGGCGCCGTCTGCGAATGCTTTCTGGAGATGGATATCACGACGCCGGTCCGGTCGGGCTTCGACTGCTCGGTCCAGCGCGGGCAACTCGACACCATCGGCATCAATCGCGTCGAGGGCTCGGCGCAGCACGTCTACCGCAGGAAAGCCAGCCTCGGGCGCAGCGCGTCGAACTTCTACTACCTGCTTTGCAAGACAGACAACGACTGGACGGTCATGCAAAACGGCCACGCGTCGCGGCTGCAGCCCACCGATCTCGTGCTGCTGGACTCCCGGCGCTGCTATGAATTCAATTTTCCGGTGACCGCGAACACGCTGTCGCTGGAGTTGCCGATCGCGTGGGTCGATTCGTGGGTCACCGATCCCGAGCGTCGCATCGGACAGCGTATCGACGGGCGAGCCGGCTGGGGTGCTGCGCTCAGCGCCTTTGCTTGCCAGTTGACGCCTCAACTGGCCATCGACCGGCCTCTGCCGGCGCGGGTTCTGACCGACCAGCTCGGGGCGCTGCTGGCTCTTGCATTCGGAAGCGAGGTCCCGGCGACGCCGTCGGAGCAGCGCGAGGCGGGCAACCTGCTGGATCAGATCGGCCGCGCCATCCGGTTGCTCTACGCCGAACCGGGCCTGACGGCCGCTGACGTCGCGGAGCATCTGCGGGTTTCGGAGCGGACGGTGCATCGCTGCCTCAACAAGTCAGGCCTGACCTTTAGCGGCGTGCTGAACGACTGCAGGATGGCGGTCGCGCGCAGGATGCTGAGTGAAGCGCGATTCGATCACATCGGTGTCGGCGGCATAGGATTGCGCGTCGGCCTGTCCGATCCGTCCCATTTCATTCGCCAATGCCGCAGATATCTCGGCATGACACCGGCCGCATTCAGGCGACAGCGCTGACCCGTTCCGGCAGAGCCCCTGGCGTAAATCGGCGATGACGGTGGCTTGATCCGGCCATCCGGCATAATCTGCCAGGCCTATCAAATCCACTTCCATAAACGGGGGAGACGGAAATGGCAGGCCTTTACGTCCTTGTACACGGCGCGTGGCACACCGGTGCCGAAATGGATGCGGTCGCCGGACACTTGCGCAAATACGGCCATGCCGTGCATTGCCCGACGGTCGCCGGCAACAACGCGGGCGACGATCGCGACAAGATCGGGCTGGAACAGGCGATCGCGTCGGTTGCCAGCTACATCGAAACCAATAATCTGCGGGATATCTGGCTGGTGGGCCACAGCTATGGGGGAATGCTGATTTCGGGCGTCGCGGACCGGCTGACGGATCGCATCAAGCGTCTCGTCTATGTCAATGCCTTCGTCCCGCTGGACGGGCAGTGTCTCAACGACATGGTGCCGCCGCATTATGTCGGGCTGTTCGATGCGGTGGCGGCTGCCAACAAGAACGCGGTCATGCTGCCGTTTGAAATCTGGCGCGATGCCTTCATCAACGACGCCGATATCGATCTGGCAAAGTCCGCATACGCCAAACTCAACCCGCATCCTTACAAGACGTTCACCGACAAGATCGCGCTGAAGCGTCCGCTGGCGGAGCTGCCGGTCGGCAAGTCCTACGTCAACTGCCGGCAGGACATTGCCTTGCCGCACAGCCTGCCGTGGCATCCACGATTGTCGGAGCGCCTCGGCCTGTTTCGCCTCGTCGAGTGCGATGGCAGCCATGAGATGTTCTTCAGCAACCCGGCGCGGCTCGCACAGGCGATCGAGGAAGCGGCGCGCGACTGAACTTCCCGATCACGCGCGCGCATCGGTGCGAAAAATGGCGAGGGGTCCGGCGTGTTACGCCGAACCCCTCATTTTAGAACATCAGCCGGCCTGTAAGCCGGGTTTTGTAGGGCACCGCTCGCTTTCGCTGACGATACGTGACGGCCATTCCTCTGGGACCATGTTTGCACATGGCCTCGAGCAACCTACCCGGACGGCGAGCCTGACATTGCCCTGCGGCGTTTTCGCTTTCGCGAACTGCCCGCGGTGCCGTCCCTATTCGGTTTTGCTCCCGGTGTGGTTTGCCATGCCGGTTCCGTTGCCGGACCCGCGGTGCGCTCTTACCGCACCTTTTCACCCTTGCCTCCTCCTAAGGAGAAGGCGGTTCGTTCTCTGTGGCACTTTCCCTGGGGTCACCCCCGCCGGACGTTATCCGGCACCGTATGTCGATGGAGCCCGGACTTTCCTCTCCCGCAGCCTTTCGGCCGTAGCGGGAGCGGCCGTCCGGCCGACTGACCCCTTACGCATGGGGGCTGGGCGGCGTGGCGTCAAGCCACGAAACGGAGCAAAATAAACTATCCTGAAGATGTCGTTTCGCGTCCGGCCCGTTCGACCTGATATCGGCGATCCAGCCGATCAAGAGGAGTAGAGCGATGCAGTATCTGTTGATGATCTATCGGAGCGAAACCGAGTTCGGCAAAATGGATGCGGCGGCGCGCAAAGAAATGTCGGGGGAATATGGCGCGTTCACGCAATCCATCATCCAGAGCGGCCACTTCAAGGCCGGCGACGGTTTGCAGCCAACGACGACGGCGACCACCGTGCGCGTCCGCGACGGCAAGACGCTCACGACCGACGGTCCGTTCGCGGAAACGCGCGAACAACTCGCCGGCTATTATCTGGTCGAGGCCAAGGATCTCGACACCGCGCTCGCCATCGCCGCGCGCATTCCCGAGGCCAGGAACGGTTCGATCGAGGTGCGGCCGGTCATGGTTTATAATTGACGGCAAGTACGCGGATG
Source organism: Bradyrhizobium sp. JYMT SZCCT0180 (assembly GCF_018130165.1). Classification (GTDB taxonomy): domain Bacteria; phylum Pseudomonadota; class Alphaproteobacteria; order Rhizobiales; family Xanthobacteraceae; genus Bradyrhizobium. The sequence goes on from NZ_JAFCLZ010000011.1 coordinate 234,954, forward strand.
ACGCCGCTTGAGATCGAAAAAATCTTCCGCGACGAGGCGGGCAGGGCGCTGGCGACCCTGATCCGTCTCGTCGGCGATTTCGATCTCGCCGAGGATGCGCTGCAGGACGCGTTCGCGGTGGCGCTGGAGCGCTGGTCGGTCGCCGCTTTGCCGGCAAACCCCCGCGCCTGGCTGGTCAATGTCGGGCGCAACAAGGCGATCGATCGGATTCGCCGCAACGTCGCGTTTCGCGGCAAGCAGCAGGAACTGACGCGCGAAATCCTGCTCAATGCGTCGGCGGCTGACGAGGCCGCCGACAATGTGCTCGACGACGACATGCTGCGGTTGATCTTCACCTGCTGCCATCCGTCCTTTGCAATGGAAGTGCAGGTGGCGCTGACGCTGCGCACCGTGTGCGGTCTCTCCACAGCACAGGTGGCGCGGGCGTTTCTCGCGAGCGAAGACGCGATGGCGCAGCGGCTGGTGCGCGCCAAGCAGAAGATCCGCCTCGCCGGCATCGCCTACGAAGTGCCGGAACGCGAAGCGCTGGAGCCGCGGCTGCGCGGCGTGCTCGCGGTGATCTATCTGGTCTTCACCGAAGGCTATGTCGCGACCTCGGGCGAAGATCTGATGCGGCCTGATCTGGCGCGCGAAGCGATCCGGCTGGCGCGGCTGCTCGACGCGCTGATGCCCGGCCGCGGCGAGATCAAGGGATTGCTGGCGCTGATGTTGCTGCATGATTCCCGCCGCGCCGGCCGCGAGACCGCGGGCGGCGACATCGTGCTCCTGGAAGAGCAGGACCGGTCGCTGTGGGATCAGGCCCAGATCGCGGAGGGCTTGAAGCTGGTGGAGGAGGCGTTGCGGATGCCGGGACGGCCGCAATCCTATGCGGTGCAGGCCGCGATCGCGGCGCTGCACGCGCGTGCGCCGAACTATAACGACACTGACTGGCCGCAGATCGCCGGCCTCTACGAGGTGCTGCTGCGGATCAGCCCGTCGCCGGTGATCGAACTCAATCACGCCGCCGCGCTGTCGATGGTCGATGGACCGGCGCGGGCGCTCGACCTGATCGATGCGCTCGAAGCGCGCGGCGGGTTGAAAGGGTATGAGTTGCTGCCGGCCGTCCGCGCCGATCTGCTCCGCCGCCTCGGCCGGCGCGATGCGGCGCGCGAAGCCTATCAGGCGGCCTCAGAAGCGACGCAACTGGAGCCGTTGCGGCGGCTTTACGCACGGCGGATGGAAGAGCTGGGCGAACTCTAGCCGTCATTGCGAGCGCAGCGAAGCAATCCATAGCTCGCCAAGCCGAAGCATGGATTGCTTCGTCGCTTCGCTCCTCGCAATGACGGTCGAATGCTTTGGCTTTATCTACTGCGCCGCGACCTGCGTCGGCGTCGCATCGGCCGGCAAAGTGGCCAGCAGCGCGTGCAGCGTGCTCATGGTCGAATGATCGGCGATGCCATCGACGCGGGCCGGGCGGAAGTGGCGCTGGAACGCGGTGACCACTTCCATGGTCGGGCCGTCGTACTTGCCGTGGTTCGGCACTTGGTAGCCGTAGCGCGCCAGGGCAGTCTGCAGGCCGGCGACATCGTCGCTGATGCTGCCGAGCTTGAGCGTTTCACCGCGCACGATCGGCGCCGGCTGCACCCAATGGCCGACGCCGGAATTGGCCAGCGAATGCCACGGGAATTTCTCGCCGGGATCCTTTTTGCGCGCAGGCGCGACGTCGGAATGCGCGAGCACGCGATGCGGCGGCACGTTGCGGCGAAGCATGATGCCGCGGCACAGCGCGATCACGGCGGCGACCTGGCGCAGCGGAAAATCCGGATAGCCCCAGTCGTGGCCGCGATTGATGATCTCGACCCCGATCGAACAGGAGTTGATGTCTTCTTCGCCGGCCCAGAACGATACGCCGGCATGCCAGGCGCGCTTGCTCTCGGGCACGGATTGCACGATGCGGCCGTCTTCCAGCACGATGTAATGCGCCGATACGTCGGTTCCCGCGGTGCAGAGCTGGGCGATCGCGCCTTCCACGTCCGGCATGCCTGTGTAGTGCAGCAGGATCATGTCGGGCAGGCGGCCCTTGTTGCGGTCGCCATAGTTCGCCGACGGAATCACGTCGGAGGCAATCGAGGAATCCGGGGTAAAGGTCTTCATGTCCGCGATGGCCCTGGGAACGGGAAGGGCGCGTTGACGCTTCGAATCAATACCAGCAGACGTGAACGAACCAGCAGCCATTATATGAGCTCAAACCGGGCAGGAGAACGACAACCCGCAAATTTTACAAAATAACGATCTTTACTATTCCTTTACCAAGTCGTCCGCGCAATCCGGCAGCCGCGCCCGGTTTCGCATTTTGACCGAGTGTGTGCGGCGGGCATCACCGGCTTCGCCAGGTGACTGAAGTATTTTCCACTTCGAATGCTCCATCCTAGAACCGCGTCCACTTGGCGACGCTCTTCTCCCCTCCCTCCACGCGCCCTTGCGCGTGGTGGGGAGGGGTCGGGGGTGGGGGGTAGCGCGGCATTCACCGAAATAGCGGTTCTTGCCGATAGACCCCCCACCCCGACCCCTCCCCACCGCTTCGCGGGGGGAGGGGAGAAGAAGAGCGCGCTGGCTCAGGCGAAATGGGAAATTGCTTTAGAAAGCGCGTAAAAGCCGCGGCCGATCATCAACGCTTTCTTAACGCTAAGTGCCGTTACTAAGTGGTGATGAGCCGAACCGGTTTTGGGGACGGCCGAGGCCCTCTTTCACGCTCGAAAAGCCATGGCAGCCCAGCAAATTCCGTCCGGAAAACAGGGTTTGCGGGCGGGGGCGGGAAACAGCCATCGCGCCTCGCAGCGGTTTTCTGGCCGGAACAGCCCGGCAAAGCGCAGGGATTTGAGGCGCAATGGGCCCGTTGGCGTCCAGTTTTCGTATCGTACCTTGGAATACGCTGAAGGCCGGCGGATGACCCCGGCTGCCTCCCGCCATATCTCCGTTCTCGGCCGCGAGGCGGTCGAGATGCTCAGCCCCCGCGACGGCGGCATCTATGTCGATGCCACCTTCGGCGCCGGCGGCTACAGCCGCATGATCCTGGAAACCAAGGGAACCCGGGTGATCGGTATCGACCGCGACCGGTCGGCGATCACTGGCGGGTTCGATCTGGTCGACCAGGCGGATGGCCGGCTGACGCTGGTCGAGGACCGGTTTTCCAATCTCGCCGAGGTCTGTACCGCGCAGGGCGTTGATGCCGTCGACGGGGTCGTGATGGACGTCGGGGTCTCCTCGATGCAGCTCGACCAGGCCGAGCGCGGCTTTTCGTTCCGGCTCGGTGGGCCGCTCGACATGCGGATGGGGCATGACGGCCCGACCGCGGCGGACGTGGTCGCGAAAGCCTCCGAAGCCGATCTCGCCAACATCATCTACATCTTCGGCGAGGAGCGTCACTCCCGCGGCGTCGCGCGCGCCATCGTCGCTGCTCGCAAGGAAGCGCCGATCACGACCACGAAGGCGCTCGCCGATATCGTCGGCAAGGTGGTCCGCTCCAAGCCGAACGAAATTCATCCGGCGACGCGGACGTTCCAGGGCTTGCGGATTTTCGTCAACGCGGAGCTCGACGAGCTGCATCTGGCGCTGTCGGCGGCGGAACGCGTGCTGAAGCCGGGCGGTCGGCTGGTCGTGGTGTCGTTTCATTCGCTGGAAGACCGCATCGTCAAGGATTTCCTCAACCAGCGCGGCAAGTCCGGCGGCGGATCGCGGCATCTGCCCGAGATCGCGCAGGCCGTTCCGAGTTATCAGATCCTGACCAAGCGTCCGGTCACGCCCGGCGAGGCGGAGGTTTCGGCCAATCCGCGGGCACGGTCCGCCAAACTGCGCGCCGCCGAGCGGACCGCGGCGCCGGCGCATGCCGCCGACGCACTGCCGGCATGGCCGACCATCGACAGCGTCATGAGGGGAGGCTGATAATGCGCATCCTCCACCTCCTCGTGATCGGCATGCTGGTGTTCGCCGCCTCCTATGTCTACCGGATCAAGATGGAATCGACCTCGCGCACCGAGCGCGTGCTGCGGCTCAATGCGGAAATCCGCGAGCAGCGCGACGCCATTGCCGCGCTCCGCGCCGAATGGGCCAAGCTCGACGCGCCGCTGCGACTGCAGGGCCTTGCCGACCGGCACCTTCCGCTGAAGTCGCTGGTCGCGACGCAATATGACCAGTTGAAGAACCTGCCGGAACGGCCGCCCAGCTTTGCCAGGCCAGGCGCCCCCGATCCGATCGGCGCGATGATCAATACCATCGAGGCTGCCACCGATGCGCCGACTGTGACCGGCTCGGTGCCCGCGCCGGGAGATCAGCGATGACCGATCAGGCGCTTGCCACCACCAGACCTGCAAAGCCCGCCGAGCCCTGGCGGCAGCGGTTGATCCGCAGCCTGCTCTACGGGCGCAATGTCGATCGCGCGGCGAAGGCGCGGGCCCGTGTCGGATTCGCGGTGCTGGCGTTCGCATTGGTGTACGCCATCATTGCCGGACGCCTCGTCATGTTTGCGATCGGCGCCGACAGCCACAATGCAGCCCGCACCGGCTCGCGGGACGCGATCGCGACCGCGCGGCCCGACATCGTCGATCGCAACGGCGAGGTGCTGGCGACCGACGTCAAGTCGCCGAGCCTGTTCGGCGAACCGCGCCGCATCATCGACAAGGACGAGGCGATCGAGCTTCTGACCGCGACATTGCCTGATCTCGACACGACCGAGGTGCGCGAGCGGTTGTCGTCGCGCAAGGGCTTTGTGTGGCTGAAGCGCGAGATCACCTCGAAGCAGCAGCAGGCCATTCATCGCCTCGGCATTCCCGGCATCGGTTTCCTGCGCGAGAACAAGCGCGTCTATCCGACCGGTGCGTCGGTCGCCCATCTGATCGGTCTGGTCAACATCGACAACCAGGGCATCGCCGGGATGGAGAAGTGGCTCGACAATAACGGGCTGGCCGATTTGCACCGCGCCGGCTTCGCCACCGATCGGCTGCAGCGGCCGGTGGAGCTGTCGATCGACCTGCGCGTCGAGCACGCGCTGCGCGACGAATTGTTGAAGGCCAAGGAGAAATACAAGGCCAAGGCCGCCTCCGGCCTCGTCTCCAACGTCAGGACCGGCGAGATCGTCGCGCTGGTGTCGTTGCCGGATTTCGACCCGAACAACCCGAAAGAGGCGCACGACCCCGACCGCATCAACCGCCTGACCACCGGCGTCTTCGAGATGGGCTCGACCTTCAAGGCGCTGACGCTGGCGATGGCGCTGGATTCCGGCAAGGCCAACCTCAACACGCTGTACGACGGGCGAGGTGTGCTGAAGTACGGCAAGTTCACCATCCACGATACGCATCCCGTCGGCCGTTCGATCACGCTGTCGGAAGTATTCACGTTTTCCTCGAACGTCGGTGCGGCCAAGATCGCGCTGGGGCAGGGCGTCGAAGCGCACAAGGCGTTCCTGAAAAAGCTCGGCCAGATGGACCGGCTGCGCACCGAATTGCCGGAAAGCACGTCACCGATCGTGCCGAAGCGCTGGGGTGAGCTCAACACCATCACCATTTCCTTCGGGCACGGCATTGCGGTGGCGCCGCTGCAGGCGGTGATGGGCATCAACGCGGTCGTCAACGGCGGCTATCTGATCCCGCCGACCTTCCTCAAGCGCTCGGAGGAAGAAGCCAGGGCGATCGGCAAGAAGGTGCTTAAGACCGAAACGTCGGACAAGATGCGCTATCTGATGCGGCTGAATGCGGAGATCGGAACCGCGAAGAAAGCCGACGTGAAGGGCTATTACATCGGCGGCAAGACCGGCACCTCGGAAAAGGTGGTCAACGGCCGCTATTCCAAGAAGCAGGTGCTCAATTCCTTCACCGCAATCTTCCCGGCCGACAACCCGCAATATCAGCTGCTGATCATGCTGGACGAGCCCAAGGCGCTGCCGGAAACCCATGGTTTCATCACCTCGGGCTGGAACACCGTGCCGACCGGCGGCAAGGTGATCGCCCGAATCGGACCGCTTTTGGGCGTCGAACCGCGCTTCGATCTGCCGACGGCAGATCGCCTCATTCTTGCGACATCGAGGACAACCCAGTAAGGCGTAGGACGACGCGCCAAGCTGCGCCCGGGCCGGACTGGACGACCATGAAACTTCGCGACCTCTTCAGCAATGATGCCGCGATCGAGCCGCAGGCAGATGCGATCGACGTGAAGGGCCTGGCGGTGGACAGCCGCGCGGTGAAGCCGGGTGATTTGTTCTTCGCGCTCGCCGGCAGCAAGACCGATGGTTCGCGCTTTGTCGATTCAGCCATTGCCGCAGGCGCGGTCGCGATCGCAGGCGATCATCCCGCCAAGGATTGCCGCGTGCCGTCTGTCACGACGCCAAATCCGCGCCGTGCGCTGGCGCTGGCGGCGGCGCGATTTTATCCGAAGCAGCCTCAGACAATCGCGGCCGTCACCGGTACGAGTGGAAAAACCTCGGTGGCGGCGTTCACGCGCCAGATCTGGCAACGGCTCGGCCACGCCTCCGCCAGCATCGGCACCATTGGTCTCGTTTCGCCGAAGCGCACCGTCTACGGCTCGCTGACGACGCCGGATCCGATCGCCCTGCATCGCCAGCTCGACGAGATCGCAGGTGACGGCGTCACCCATCTAGCCTTTGAAGCCTCGTCGCACGGGCTCGACCAATACAGGCTGGATGGCGTGCGCATCGCCGCCGGCGGTTTTACCAATTTGACGCGCGACCACATGGATTATCATCCCGACGTCGCGCATTACCTCGGCGCCAAGCTGCGGCTGTTCCGCGATCTCGTCGTGGCCGATGGCGCCGCAGTGATCTCGGCCGATCATGATTGCTCGCAACAGGTGATCGACGCCGCGCGGGAACGGAAACTGCGGATCATCGCCATCGGCCGCAACGCGGACGGTATGGGCGAAGGCATCCGTCTGGTCGAAGCGATCGTCGATGGTTTTGCGCAGAAGCTGACGCTCGAACATCGCGGGCGCCGGCACATGATCAAGCTGCCGCTGGTCGGCGAATTCCAGATCGAGAACGCGCTGGTCGCGGCGGGGCTGGCGATCGGCACCGGCAGCGAGGCCGCGGCGGTGCTCGCCAGCCTCGAACATCTCGAAGGCGCCAAGGGCCGGCTGGAACAGGTCGGCGAACATAATGGCGCGCCTGTATTCGTCGACTACGCGCACAAGCCGGACGCGCTGGCGAAGGCGCTGCAGGCGCTGCGGCCTTATGCGAAGCGCAAGCTGGTCGTGGTGTTCGGCTGCGGCGGCGACCGCGACGCCGGCAAGCGTCCGTTGATGGGCGCGATCGCGGCCGAGAACGCCGACGGCGTCATCGTCACCGACGACAATCCGCGCAGCGAGAATCCGGCAACAATCCGCGCCGCCATTCTGGACGCTGCCAAGGGCGCCGCTGATATCGGCGACCGGGCGGAAGCCATCAAGGCCGGAATTGTGGCGTTGCAGCCAGGCGACGCGCTGTTGATCGCCGGCAAGGGTCACGAGACCGGCCAAATCGTCGGCGACAAGACGCTACCGTTCAGTGATCACGACGCGGTGGCGGCCGTACTCGCGGAGAGGAATGCATGAGCGCTGCGCCATTGTGGACGATTGCCGGGATTGCGAAGGCGTTGGGGCTCTCCGGAACATTTCCGGACACCGCGATCGATTTCGTCACGCAGGACAGCCGATTGGTGAAACCCGGATGCCTGTTCGTGGCGCTCAGCGGCACACCGAGCGGCGGCTTCATTTCCAGTTTCGCCAGCGCGCGTGACGGCTGGGAGTTCGCCGACAAGGCGGAAGCCGCCGGCGCGGTGGCGATGATCGTGCCGCACAGGATCGAAGGCGTCAGCGTTCCGCAGCTGATCGTCAAGGATACGCTGATCGACGGTCTCTGGGGATTGGCGCGCGCGGCGCGGGCGCGGTTCAAGGGCCCGGTGATCGGCCTCACCGGCAGCGCCGGCAAGACCAGCACCAAGGAATATCTCGCCGCCTATCCTGCCGCCTATGCCAGCCCGAGCAGTTTCAATAATTTCTGGGGCGTGCCTCTGACGCTGTGCAATGCCAGCCCGAGCGCATCGCTGTGGGTGGTGGAAATGGGCATGAACCAGACCGGCGAAATCGCGCGGCTCAGCGAGCTGACGCGGCCGACCGTGGCGCTGGTGGTGAACGTCCAGCCCGTGCATCTGGAAAAGCTCGGCAGCCTGGAGGCGATCCGGCGCGAAAAGGTGAGCATCGCGCAAGGCTTGCCAAAAGATGGCGTGCTGGTGCTGCCGACCGACGTCGAAGCGCCGGAATGGAACGGCAAGCTTGTCCGCTTCGGCAATGGCTCGGAAGTGCATGAGTTGAAACACAGTCCGAATGGCGAAAGCTGGGACGTGTCAGCGCAGGTCGGCGGCAAACAGGTCGCATTCGACCTGACGCCGGGCGCGCCGCATCGTCTGCAGAACGCGCTGGCCGCGCTGGCATCGATCCATGCCGCCGGCCTCGATGAAGCGGCGCTGGCCAAAGAGCTCGGCAAGGTCGGCATCATGACCGGGCGCGGGGTGGAGCAGACCGCCGCCGGCGTCACCGTGATCGACGACAGCTTTAACGGCAATCCGGCCAGCATGGTCGCGGCGCTCGACAGCCTGAAGGCGCGGCCGGTCAAGTCAGGCCGGCGCATCGCCATCATGGGCGACATGCTGGAGCTCGGCCCCGACGCGCCAGCCTATCATGTCAAGCTGGCCAGGGATCTGCCCGGCATCGACGGCGTCTATTGTGTCGGCCCGCTGATGCGCCATCTCTACGAGCTGCTGCCGGCCAACAGCGCCCTCGGCTGGCACGACGACCCCGCCACGCTCGAGCCGCAGAAAATCGCCGCATTGTTGCAAAGCGGTGACGTCGTGGTGGTCAAGGGCAGCAAAAAGATGTTCTGGGTCAACAAGTTTGTGCCCAAGCTGCTGGCTGCCTTGCAGGCAAAAGCGTAAACTGGCCGGGCTGACCCACCCGTGATTTCCGTGGTGATTCGCGCAACCGCCGCCGCGATCGTGACCAAGATTTGCTTGGTTTCTAGGATGAAAACGATTGTCAACGCGCTTCCAATGCGCTTACCCGGCAAGACGGCGCAACCAGGCCGCAACAGGGCATACTGAATGTTTTACTGGCTGATCGAGCATTTCAACACCGTCCCTGCTTTTGCCCGTTTCATCACCTTCCGCAGCGGCGGGGCGATGGTGACGGGCGCGCTGTTCGTGTTCCTGTTCGGCCCCTGGATCATCGATCACTTAAGGCGGCGGCAGGGCAAGGGCCAGCCGATCCGCACCGGCGGTCCGGCGTCGCACATCATCGCCAGGAAAGGCACGCCGACGATAAGCGGGCTGATGATCCTGTCCGGCCTCGTCGTCTCGACGCTGCTCTGGGCCAACCCGCTCAATCCCTATGTCTGGATCGTGCTCGCGGTGACGCTCGGCTTCGGCTTTGTCGGCTTTTACAACGATTATCTGACGATAACGAAACAGACCCGCAGCGGTTTTGCAGGCAGGATTGGTCTCGCTATCCAAGGCGTGGTCGCGCTGATCGCCTGTTACGCGCTGGTGCGGTTCGGCCGCGACGTGACGTACACCTCGCTCGGGGTCCCCTTCCTGAAGGACGTGGTGGTCAATTTCGGCTGGTTCTTCGTGATCTTCGGCGCCTTTGTCATTGTCGGCGCCGGCAACGTGGTCAACCTGACCGACGGTCTCGACGGCCTTGCGATCGTCCTCGTGATGACCGCGGCGGTAATCCTTGGCATGATCGCATATCTCACCGGCAACGCCGTTTTCTCCGACTATCTGCAGATGAGATACGTCGCCGGCACCAGTGAACTCGCGGTGCTGTGCGGTGCGGTGATCGGCGCCGGATTGGGATTCCTGTGGTTCAACGCGCCACCGGCGTCAACCTTCATGGGCGATACCGGTTCACTCGCGCTCGGCGGCATGCTGGGCGCCACCGCAGTCGCGGTCAAACACGAGATGCTGCTCGCTGTCATCGTCGGGTTGTTCGTGCTGCAAGCGGTTTCCGTGCCGCGCAATAGGGCATATTGAATGTTTTACTGGCTGATCGAGCTTTCCAACACCGTCCCCGCTTTCTCCTTTTTGCGCGGCCTCCTCAACGTCTTCCGCTACATCACCTTCCGCACCGGCGGGGCGATGGTGACGGGCGCGCTATTTGTGTTCCTGTTCGGCCCCTGGATCATCGATCACTTAAGGCTTCGGCAGGGCAAGGGCCAGCCGATCCGCACCGATGGTCCGGCGTCGCATATCATCGCCAAGAAGGGCACGCCGACGATGGGCGGGCTGATGATCCTGTCGGGTCTCGTCGTCTCGACGCTGCTGTGGGCCAACCCGCTCAATCCCTATGTCTGGATCGTGCTCGCGGTGACGCTCGGCTTCGGCTTCGTCGGCTTTTACGACGATTATCTGAAGGTGACGAAACAGACCCATAGCGGTTTTGCCGGCAAGTTTCGTCTCGCCATCGAAGGCGTGATCGCGCTGATCGCCTGTTACGCGCTGGTGCGGCTCGGGCGCGACGTGACCTCGACCTCGCTGGCGATTCCCTTCCTGAAGGACATGGTGTTCAATTTCGGCTGGTTCTTCGTGATCTTCGGCGCCTTCGTCATCGTCGGCGCCGGCAACGCGGTCAACCTGACCGACGGTCTCGACGGTCTTGCGATCGTCCCCGTGATGATCGCCGCCGCCAGTTTCGGCATGATCGCCTATCTGACCGGCAACGCTGTCTTCTCCGACTATCTGCAGATCAGATACGTCGCCGGCACCGGCGAACTTGCGGTGCTGTGCGGCGCGGTGCTCGGCGCCGGATTGGGATTCCTGTGGTTCAACGCGCCGCCGGCCTCGATCTTCATGGGCGACACCGGCTCGCTCGCGCTCGGCGGCATGCTGGGCGCGACCGCGGTTGCGGTCAAACACGAGATCGTGCTGGCCGTGATCGGCGGCCTGTTCGTGCTGGAAGCGGTTTCCGTGATCGTGCAGGTGGTGTCGTTCAAGCTGACCGGCAAACGCGTGTTCCGGATGGCGCCGCTGCATCATCATTTCGAGCAGAAGGGCTGGACCGAACCGCAGATCGTGATCCGGTTCTGGATCATCTCGGTGATGCTGGCGCTTGCCGGCCTCTCCACGCTGAAGCTGCGGTGATAACTTGATTCCGGTTACTTCCTTCGCAGGCAAGACAGTTGCCGTGTTCGGCCTCGGCGGCTCCGGACTCGCGAGCTGCCACGCGCTGAAGGCGGGCGGCGCGGAGGTGATTGCCGGCGACGATAGCGCCGATAACGTCGCCAAGGCGGCGCAGGAAGGTTTCATCACCGCCGACCTGCGTACCGTGTCTTGGGATAATTTCGCCGCGCTGATATTGACGCCCGGCGCGCCGCTGACCCATCCGGCACCGCATTGGTCGGTGCTGATGGCGCGGCAGGCCGGCGTCGAGGTGATCGGCGATATCGAATTGTTCTGCAGGGAACGAAGGCGTCACGCACCCGATGCGCCGTTCGTCGCCATCACCGGCACCAACGGCAAATCCACCACCACGGCGCTGATCGCCCATCTGATGAAGGTTGCCGGTTACGATACCCAGATGGGCGGCAACATCGGCACCGCGATCCTGTCGCTGGAGCCGCCGCGGATGGGGCGGGTGCATGTGATCGAGATGTCGTCCTATCAGATCGATCTGGCGCCCTCGCTCGATCCGTCCGTCGGCATTTTGCTCAATGTCAGCGAAGACCATATCGATCGCCACGGCACGCTGGAGCATTACGCGGCGGTGAAGGCGCGGCTCGTTGCCGGCGTGCAGCCGCAGGGCACCTCCATCGTCGGCGTCGACGACGGCTGGTGCCGCAACATTGCCGACCGGCTTGATCAGGCCGGCAAGCGCGTGGTGCGCATCTCCGTGAAAAACCCGCTGCCCGACGGCGTCTATGTCGAGCGCGAAACCATTGTTCGCGCCTCCGGCGGCGCGCGGAGCGAGATCGCAAAACTCGGCGGCATCGGCTCACTGCGCGGCCTGCACAACGCGCAGAATGCGGCGTGCGCTTCGGCCTGCGCGCTGGCGATGGGCATCGCGCCCGACATCCTGCAGAACGGCCTGCGCAGTTTTCCCGGTCTCGCGCACCGCATGGAGCAGGTCGGTCGCCGCGGCAATGTGCTGTTCGTCAACGATTCCAAGGGGACCAATGCGGACGCGGCGGCGCATGCGCTGTCGTCCTTTGGCGACATCTTCTGGATCGCCGGCGGCAAGCCGAAACTCGGCGGCATTACCAGCCTCACCGAATATTTCCCGCGCATCCGCAAAGCCTATCTGATCGGCGAAGCTGCGCAGGAATTTGCCGGCACGCTCGGCACCCGCGTGCCGCACGAGATTTCGCAGACGCTCGATGTCGCCGTCGCCAGCGCCGCGCGCGACGCCGAAGCCTCGGGCCTCACTGATCCCGTGGTCTTGCTGTCGCCGGCTTGCGCCTCGTTCGACCAGTACCGCAACTTCGAAATCCGCGGCGCCAAATTCCGCGATCTCGTCACGGCGATGCCGGGCGTCAAGCCGGTGGTGTGAAATTATCGCCGCCGAGTGGCGATGCGCCGGTCATCATCTTCAACCGCGCCTCGCTGCCCTGCAACACGATGCGCAGCACGGAAACAAAAGCCGGCGCTTCGCTTTCCAGCGATGCGCTTCCCCTGTACCATCATGTCAAGACGACCGGCATCAAGCGGTCGTCACGAAAAAGGGGAGGCTCTTCATGCGTCGCAATATGATCGCCGCGTTCGTGCTCCTGTTGTCGGGAGCGGGGCTGACCGGCTCCGCGGTCGCGCAGCAACCGGTCAAGCTCGGTGTTCTCAACGATCAGACGGGACTGTACGCGGATCTGTCCGGCATGGGCTCGGTCCATGCCGCGCGCATGGCGGTCGAGGATTTCGGCGGCAAGGTGCTGGGCCGGCCAATCGAAGTCATCTTCGCCGACCACCAGAACAAGCCCGACATCGGCGCCAACATCGCGCGGCAGTGGATCGAGAATGAGGGCGTCAAACTCATCCTCGACGTTCCCAATTCGGCCGTGGGGCTCGCCGTGCGAGAGATAACGCGCACGCGCGACGCCGTTGATATCAACACCGGCGCCGCGACGTCGGATCTGTCCGGAAAAGCCTGTTCGGCGCACGGCGTGCACTGGAGCTTCGACACCTACGGTCTTGCGGCGACGATCGGCCAGGCGTTGGTGAAGCAAGGCGGCGATAGCTGGTTTTTCATCACCGCTGATTACGCATTCGGGCATGCCCTCGAAAAAGACACCTCGACGTTCGTCACGGCCGCAGGCGGCAAGGTGCTGGGGGCCGTGCGCCATCCGCTCAATACCGCCGACTTCTCGTCCTTCCTGCTGCAGGCGCAAGCCTCCAAGGCCAAGATCGTCGCGCTCTCGAACGCCGGCGGCGACACCATCAACGCGATCAAACAGGCCGGGGAATTCGGCCTCGGCCGCAAAGGTGACCAGCGCGTGGCGGCACTCCTGCTGCAGTTTCCGGACACCCACGCCCTTGGCCTCGAAGCGGCGCAGGGCCTGACCGCGAGCGAGACTTTCTTCTGGGACCTCGACGACGCGACCCGTGCCTGGACCAAACGCCTGATCGCCCGGAACGCCGGGAAGCCGCCGAGCATGATCCATGCCGGGACCTACGGGGCCACGCTGCATTACCTCAAGGCGGTGGCGGCAGCCGGGACGACCGATGCGACCCAGGTCGTCGCCAAGATGAAGGAACTGCCGATCGACGACTTCTACACCAAGGGCACGGTGCGCGAGGATGGACGTGTGATGCGGCCTTATTATCTGCTGCAAGTGAAGAAGCCTTCGGAATCCAAATACCAGTTCGATTATCTCAAGCTCCTTGCCACGGTGCCGGCTGAGCAAGCGGCGCGGCCGTTGAGCGAGACCGCTTGCCCGTTGGTGAAGCGCTGAGGCGGTACCCAGCGAAAGCCGAGCCTGATATCAACACGCCGCCGACCTCATGTATCTATCGCGGGCCCTGGAATCCCGCGCGGACCGGCGCATGCGCATTTGAAGGAGAGAAGCGATGGATCTGAAGGGCATGGTTGCACTGGTGACGGGTGGCAATGGCGGACTGGGGCAGCGCATCTGCCACGCGCTCGCGCAGGAGGGCGCACATGTGGCTGTCATGTACGCGCGCAGCCGCGAACAGGCGGAAACCGTCGCCGCCGAACTGACGTCGCGTTATCAGATCAACGCTCGAACTTTCGCCTGCGACATCACCGACGCCGCGGCCGTGGATCGGCTGGTCGGCGAGGTAACGCAGGCCTTCGGCCGCCTTGATATCCTGATCAATGACGCCGCCTACAACCTCGCGATCCCCTTCGGCGATCTCGACAGTCTGTCGATGGAAGTGTGGAACAGGATCATGGCCACCAATCTGACGGGGCCGATGCAGCTGATCAAGGCGGTAGCTCCTGTCATGAAGGCCCAGGGACAGGGCCGCATCATCAACATCGCTTCGGTGGCGGGGCTCAGCCCAACCGGTTCTTCGATCGCCTATGCCGTGTCGAAGGCGGGACTGATTCACTTGACGCGTTGCATGGCGGTGGCGCTGGCGCCCGAGACGCTTGTCAACTGCGTGGCGCCGGGTCTGTTGGACGGCACCCGCGCGACAGCGAACCTCCGGCCCGAGCAGGTCGAACGCTCCGCATCGGCCTCGCTCCTGAAGAAGCCGGCCGACAAGGACGACTGCGCCGACATGGTTGTCGCCATGTGCCGCACCGAGACCATGACCGGCCAAACTGTCGTCATCGACTCCGGACGCGTCTTCCACTAGACGGGCTTCCATTCGATGCCGCCCAGTTTGAAGATTAACCGAGGTTCGATCGATGATCGTTTGGTCTCCTTTCAGGTTCAACAGCGGACAAGCGATGGCAAATCGGTTTGCGATTGCTCCGCTGACGACCGATTCTTCCCATGAAGAGGGGACGGCTACCGAACACGAACTCGAATTTATCCGTCGGCGAGCCGCCAGCGGATTCGGCGCGACCATTTCTTCCGCCACTTACGTCGAACAAAACGGGCGCTCGTGGCAGGGAACAGGCGCGACACATGAGGGACACCTGCCTGGCCTCCGTCGGCTCGCTGAAGCAATGCATGCCGCAGGAGGTCTTGCGATCCTCCAGATATATGACGGTGGCCGCATCGCAAAGCCCGAGTTGATAGGCGAGCAATGTCTGCGTGCGCCGTCTGCGGTTGCATCGTTGCGGCCCGGAGCAAAGACGCCAAGGGCGATGACATCAGATGAGGTTGGAAGCCTGATCGCGAGCTTTCGAGAGGCTGCTTGCCTCGCGCGAAAGGCCGGTTTCGACGGCGTCGAGATTCACGGAGCCAACCATTACGCGATTCATCAGTTTTTCTCACCTCGGGCCAATCATCGCGTTGATCATTGGGGAGGAACGCTTTCAAAACGCATGAACTTTCCTCTCGCCGTCGCGCAGGCCGTTCGCGACGCCCTCGGTCCAAAGCTGATTGCAGGGTTTCGCGTTACGCCGTTCGAGGCCGAGCCGGACGGTTATACGCTAGAGGACGCCAAACTGCTTTGTAATGAACTTGCAAGGCTGGATCTCGACTACATCTCCATTTCGCTTGATGACTATCGGAAGAGCCGACCTCAGCGAGAGACCCGTGTTTATAATGGTCCGGTCGAGGAGAATTACGCCCCTGCAGAGAATCCAATCACGGAATTTGCCCGCGTTATAGCGGGCCGCAGCGCAGTCATGGCCAGCGGTGGGATTAAAACGTGCAAGGATGCTGAAGGGGCGATCGCAATGGGAGCTGATCTGGTTGCGGTAGGACGCGCCGTGGTGGTTGATCCGGAGTGGCTTTCCAAAGTCCGAAGCAGGAATGAAGCATCAATCATCGCGGGATTGCCGAAGGATGAACGCGAGATAGCCAAAGCCCTGAGCATTCCGCCGCGAATGGTCGAATATTTGTTGAGCCGTCCAGGTTGGATCCCTCGCCTTTAGGGCGTTTTCCAGCGTAGTGGACACCGGTTCGCGTCAAGAAAACGCGTCAAATCAGGAATCTGGAGCCCTGTTCCGATTCAATCGGAACGGGGCTCCAGACCTCGGCGCGGTCAACGTCGGGTATGAAGCCGGTGGTTTGAGCGGCTATTGCTTCTTCGCACTCCGGCCGGCGCGCACCGGTTTGAACAAGTCCAGGTCGATCGCCTGACCCATCGCCAGATAACCCGTGCGATTGGGATGCAGCTTGTCGCCGGCGCCGCCGGTGGTGCTGTCGGGGACGAATTCTACCTTGAGGCCGCCCGATTGCGGATCGAGGGTCGCCTTGTCGAAATCGATCACGCCGTCGAATGTGCCCGAGGTGCGGATGAAGTCGTTCAGCGCTTTCCGTTTGGCGTCCTGTTCGGGGAAGCCATGGGCGGCGCTCGAACTGCCGAGCGCTGTCGTCACGGTCGCGCCGAATACGCGGACATGCGGCCATTTCGCGCGCAGCCGGGCGACGCCGTCTTTCATGGCTGCGATGACCTTGTCGCTTTCGGCGTTGCCGTTCTTGCTGAAGTCGTTGATGCCTTCCAGCCAGATCAGGCTGGAGATGCCGGAGAGCGAGAGCACGTCGCGCTCGAGCCGCTGGCCCGAAGCAGGACCGCCGGGGAACGGTTTGCCTGGGCCGTACTCGGCAGGCCCGGCGATCTGGTTGCCGCCGATGCCGCCGTTCACCACCGCGACCTTGTTGCCATGGATTGCCTTGAGGCGGCGCGAGAGCACGTTGGGCCAGCGGTCGTCGCCATTCATGGTGGACGCCGTGCCGTCGGTGATGGAATCGCCGAACGCCATGATGGCGAAGGCGTCGGTCGGTGCCGTCATCTCGATCGCATCGAGGAAGAACCACGACGCGGTCGTATACGGAAATGCCGCCTCGTCCTCCAACGTGCCCTTGGATCCCGCACCGGGTGCGGTGACGTAAGACGTCGTCAGCGCCTTGGCGTGCCAGGTCATCGGGCCGCTTTCGCCCACGATGTGAAAGCTGACCGCGAGGCGGCGGCCGGCGAGCTGATCAGGCTGCCCTGCGAACGGCAGCGTGACAGGATCGCTCCAGACCGAATCGCCGGGTGGGACGGTGACGGACATCTTGCCGCCAAACGTCACCAGGCGGTTGGAGCCGCGGAGCAGCGCCGCACTGCCCAATTGCAGGCCGGCACAAACGCCGTCGAACGTCACGGGCTTGGTGCCGAATGCGTTGCTGAGCCTGATGCGGGCCTGTTTTCCCCACAGATCGGGCCGCACGATCAGGCGAAAGGTCTGATCCCGCGCGCCGGCCGCAGGATCGGGGAACGCAAATTTCTGGTCGGGCTGGGCGGACGGGTTGCCGACGGGATAGGGGCCCTGGACCGAACCCGTCCACGACACCACCCAGTTGTCGGCATCCCGGGCGGATGCAGCCTGCGGCAATGCGGCGAGCACCGACGCGATAATGAAGTGGACCAGCGGGCGCATGGCGTTTCTCCCCCAATTTTGTCTTAGTCGGCATTATCCTAGAATTTCCGGCTGCCTGACGCCAACTCCCGTTCGGGGAAAAGTGATGACGAGGGGCCGCCGTGTCCTTCCCGTCTCCATCTCATTAACCCTTCACGAAATCCATCATCTCTCAACCGGAATTGATGGATATCGTTCTCGATTCACCCATGGTTCGCACCACATGTAGACCGACGAGGGGCTTTGGACTCTTCGAAAAGTCGAGGGTGGCCTTGAGCGAGAGTGAAACCACGACCGAGACGGTCGAGATACCCGGCGCGCTTACATTGAGCAACCCGGTCCCTCCGCCGATGACTGTGCCGCTGCCGATCGTAGCGTGGCCGCACGGAGTCAAGAACGCCTGGCTCGGCATTCTCTTCCTTGTGAACGCCGTGATTTTTCTTCCGGTGGCCGCAATGCTTCCCGTGCTTGTCGTTCACGGGATGTGGGATGATTTCCTAACTCCGAAAGGAGCCTTCGCATCCCTGATCCTGCTCTTTACTTTTACATGCGGGCTGTACTTCGGGGGGGCGGCGATGGGCGCCGCACTTGCCTGCTTCTGGGACGCTGCGCGTGGCGATCCCGTCCTCGAGATCACCGCCGACGGTTTGCGCGATCGTCGCTCCGGCCTGTCGGTGCTGTGGACATCGGTTAGATCCGCTAAACCTGTTGGTCTTTCCGTCGACCTGCAGCTTCATGGTCCTGTCACGAATTGGCAGAATCCATTCCGGATCGGTGTTCTCTTTCAACGCCGTCGTCTGCCGGATCATATGATCGTCTCCGTCGCGTATCTCGACGCGCCGGCACATGTCCTCCTCTATACCATCCTCACGTTGACCCAGCGGAACGGCGGTGAGGTAATCACGAAGCTGCCCAGCGGATTGGAACTGTACCCCCGTCTGATTCCGCGAAGACGCCCGCTCTCAGTTGCCATCATCCGCGAAGTTGGGTGAGCCGGCATTCTGGCCGCGGCAGGTATGACGACCTTTTGTGGTGCGCGGCTGTGCCCAAATTTCAAAGCCAACCAATTCGTTAACCCCTTGGAAACCATCCTCCGCCACCAATGGGAGACCTCTGCCATTTGGGGACGCCCATGCTCGCCCGTGACCAACGCACCCCGTTCTCGGAATGGTGGTGGACCGTGGATAGACTGCTGCTCGCGGCGATCATCGCGCTGGTCGTGGGCGGCCTCATCCTGTCGCTGGCGGCGAGCCCGCCGGTGGCGACCCGGATCGGGCTCGATCCCTTCCACTTCTTCAACCGGCACGTGTTGTTCCTGCTGCCGTCCTTCATCGTGCTGGTCGGGGTATCCTTCATGTCCCCGAAGAACATCCGCCGTGGGGCGCTGCTGGTATTTGCGGTCTCGATCGTGCTGATCGTGGCGACGCTGATGTTCGGCCCCGAGGTCAAGGGGTCGCGGCGCTGGATCACGTTGCTCGGCGTCAACATCCAGGCCTCGGAATCCGCCAAGCCGGCTTTCGTCGTGATCGCGGCGTGGCTGTTTGCGGAATCGACCAAGCGTCCGGAGATGCCGGCGACCTCGATGGCGATGGTGCTGCTGTTGCTGCTGGTGTCGCTGTTGGTGATGGAGCCGGATTTCGGCCAGACCATGCTGATCCTGATGGTGTGGGGGGCGCTGTTCTTCATCGCGGGCATGCGGATGATCTGGGTGGCCGGTCTTGCCGGCGCCGCCGCAGCCGGATTGTTCGGCGCGTATCTCCTGGTGCCGCACGTCGCGCACCGCATCAAACGATTCATGAATCCCGGCTCGGGCGATACGTTCCAGCTCGACATGGCGATGGATGCGTTCTGGAACGGCGGCTGGTTCGGGCTCGGACCCGGCGAAGGCATCGCCAAGCGCAGCCTGCCGGACAGCCACACCGATTTCGTGTTCGCGGTGGCGGCGGAAGAGTTCGGCATCATCCTGTGCCTGGCGCTGGTGGCATTGTTCGCCTTTGTCGTGATCCGCACATTGCTGCGCGCCTATGCCAGCGAGGACATGTTCTCCCGGTTTGCCGCTTCCGGCCTCGCCATCCTGTTCGGCGTGCAGGCCGCGATCAACATGGCGGTCAATCTGCAGCTGATCCCCGCCAAGGGCATGACGCTGCCGTTCATCTCCTATGGCGGCTCTTCCATCATCTCGCTGGCCTACGGCGTCGGCATGATGCTGGCGCTGACGCGGCAGCGCCCGCGCACCGAGATCGAGTCGCAGAACAATGCCAACGCGGTGCGGAGTTACGCGTAGGCTCTCGTGTCCCGGACAAGCGAAGCGAAGATCCGGGACCCAGAACGTCGCGGCAATGGGCCCCGGTTCAGCAGCGCACCACGCCGCGAAGGGCGGCGCGCTACGCTGCGCCCGGGGCAAGAGAACCGCATTCGTCGCTGCGCTCGCAATGACGGTTTGTTGTCTGTAAAAGACCTCCCATGGAAAAAAACGCACCCCTTATCCTGCTCGCGGCCGGCGGTACCGGCGGCCATTTATTTCCGGCCGAGGCGCTCGGCGTCGAACTAATCAAACGCGGTTTTCGCGTGCGGCTTGCGACCGACGCCCGCGCGCTGCGCTACAGCGGCCTGTTCTCCAAAGCCAATGACAATATCGACGTGGTGCCGAGCGAGACCGTGCGCGGCCGCAATCCGATCTCGCTGGCCCGTACCGCTGTCATGCTCGGCTATGGCGGCCTCATAGCGCTCAATCTGGTGCGGCGGCTGAAGCCATCGGCCGTGATCGGCTTCGGCGGCTATCCGACGCTGCCGCCGCTGATGGCGGCCCGATTGCTCGGCGTGCCCAGCCTCATCCACGACGCCAACGCGGTGCTCGGCCGCGCCAACCGGTTTCTCTCAAGCCGAGTCAACGCGATCGCGACCTCGCTGCCGGGCGTGCTCGATCGCGATCCGGCGCTGGCAAGCAAGGCAACGACGGTGGGCACGCCGATGCGTCCGGCGATCCTGGCCGCCGCCGCGATACCCTTTGCCTCGCCCGAGGCGAACGGACCACTTCGGTTGCTGGTGGTCGGCGGCAGCCAGGGCGCGCGCGTGATGAGCGACATCGTGCCGCCGGCGATCGAACGGCTGGAGCCGGTGCTGTGGAGCCGGCTGATCCTGACGCAACAGGTGCGCGAAGAGGATATGGCGCGGGTGCGCGCGGTCTATGACCGGCTCAAGATCAGCGCAGAGCTGGCGCCGTTCTTCACGGACTTGCCGGCGCGGCTGGCTTCCAGCCATCTGGTGGTCTCGCGCTCCGGCGCCGGCACCGTGGCCGAACTCGCCGCGATCGGCCGGCCCTCGATTCTGGTGCCGCTGCCCGGCGCGATCGATCAGGACCAGTTCGCCAATGCCGGCGTGCTGGCCAAGGTCGGCGGCGCGCTGCGCATCGCGCAGGCGGAGTTCACGCCGGACCGCCTGGCTGCTGAAATCTCCGCATTCGCCGCCGAGCCGGCCAAGCTTACCGAGATGGCCGCCGCCTCCCGCACCGTGGGCAGGCTGGACGCTGCCGAGCGGCTGGCCGATCTGGTGCAGAAAGTTGCCGGAATCTAGGCGGAAAAAGCTCTTGTCATGCCCCGCGAAAGCGGGGCATCCAGTACGCTGCGCCGCTGATTGGACTGAACGGCGGCGCGGAGTACTGGATCGCCCGCCTTCGCGGGCGATGACAGCTAAGGATTGACGCATGAGACTGCCGCGCGAGATCGGACCCATCCACTTCGTCGGGATCGGCGGCATTGGCATGAGCGGCATCGCCGAAGTCCTGAGCAATCTCGGCTATACCGTGCAGGGTTCGGACGCCTCTGAAAGCGGTAACGTCACGCGGCTGCGCGACAAGGGCATATCGGTCTCGGTCGGACACAAGGCCGAGAATGTCGACGGCGCCGACGTGGTCGTGGTCTCGACCGCGATCAAGCGCGACAATCCCGAACTGATGGCGGCGCGCGCCCAGCGCATTCCCGTGGTGCGCCGCGCCGAAATGCTGGCCGAACTGATGCGGCTGAAAAGCTGTGTCGCGATCGCCGGCACCCATGGCAAGACCACGACGACGACGATGGTCGCGACGCTGCTCGACGCCGGCGACCTCGATCCGACCGTGATCAATGGCGGCATCATCAATGCCTATGGCTCCAATGCGCGATTGGGCGCGGGCGACTGGATGGTGGTGGAAGCCGACGAGAGTGACGGCACGTTCCTGAAGCTGCCGTCCGATGTCGTGATCGTCACCAACATCGATCCCGAGCATCTCGATCACTTCAACACTTTCGAGGCGATCCAGGATGCATTCCGCAATTTCGTCGAGAACGTGCCGTTCTACGGCTTTGCCGTGATGTGCACCGATCATCCAGTGGTGCAGACCCTCGTCGGCAAGATCGAGGATCGCCGCATCATCACCTATGGCGAGAACCCGCAGGCCGATGTGCGGCTGGTCGATCTCACGCCGATGGGCGGCGGCTCGAAGTTCAAGGTCGTGTTCCGCAACCGCAAGACCGGCGCTACGCATGAGATATCCGACATCATGCTGCCGATGCCGGGACGCCACAACGCCTCGAATGCGACGGCGGCGATCGCGGTGGCGCATGAACTCGGCATTTCCGGCGAGGTGATCCGCAAGGCGATGGCGGGCTTTGGCGGCGTCAAGCGGCGCTTTACCAAGACCGGCGAATGGAACGGCGTCACCATCATCGACGATTACGGCCATCATCCGGTCGAGATCGCAGCGGTGCTGAAGGCAGCGCGCGAATCCACCAACGGCAAGATCGTCGCCGTGGTGCAGCCGCATCGCTTCACCCGGCTGCAATCGCTGTTCGAGGAATTTTGTACCTGCTTCAACGACGCCGATGCGGTCGTCGTCGCCGAAGTCTATCCGGCCGGCGAGGCGCCGATCGAAGGCATCGACCGCGACCATTTCGTGCTCGGCCTGCGCGCGCACGGCCATCGCGAGGTCATTCCGCTGCAAAATTCTTCCGAACTGGCCGAGGTGATCAGCGGCATCGCTGATAATGGCGATTACGTGGTTTGCCTCGGTGCCGGCAACATCACCCAATGGGCCTACGCGCTGCCCGGCGAACTGAAGGCGTTGGGGTGAGGGGCCTATCACCTCCAACTCCGTCATGGCCGGGCTTGTCCCGGCCATCCACGTCTTTACTGCGTGATCGTCGGATAGAGATCGTCCCAATCTGGATTTGCAGCGACAATCGTCCGAACCTTCCAGGCACGCGACCAGTGTTTGATATTATGCTCGCGCTGGATGGCGTCACGGATGTCGTCAAATTGTTCGAAATGGACCAGCCGCTTCAAGCCGTATCGCTTGGTAAAGCCGTCGACGAACCCCGAGCGATGCTCGAATACTCGGCGGACGAGATCGCTCGTCACGCCGACATAGAGGATACCATTCGGACGATTGGTCAGAATGTAGACATAGCCGCCTGCCATGCGGGTAGTCTGCAAGACGTGGATGGCCGGGACAAGCCCGGCCATGACGAGTTGAGAGAGCTTTCGTGACCTTCCCCGACATCGCCCCCGATCTCAAGGCCGCAATGCCCGACCTGCGCGGGCGGCTGCTGGCGAATCAATCACTCGCGGAACTGACATGGTTTCGCGTCGGCGGTCCGGCGCAGGTGCTGTTCACGCCGTCGGATGAAGACGATCTCGCGTACTTCCTGAAGAACCTGCCGAACGAATTGCCGGTCTATGTCGTCGGCGTCGGCTCCAATTTGATCGTGCGCGATGGCGGCATTCTCGGCGTCGTGATCCGGTTGTCGCCGCGCGCGTTCGGCGAGACCCGCGCGGAAGGCGATGTAGTCAGCGCAGGCACCGCCGCGCTCGACAAGCGCGTGGCGGAAACCGCGGCATCGGCCGCTATCGGCGGCATGGAATTCCTGTTCGGCATTCCCGGCACGATCGGCGGCGCGCTGCGCATGAATGCCGGCGCCAATGGCAGCGAGACCAAGGACGTCCTGATCGAGGCCACCGGCATCGGCCGCGACGGCACGAAGCACACCTTCACCAATGCCGACATGAAGTTCGTCTATCGCAACAGCGGCGTTGATCCTTCCATCATCTTCACCTCCGCGCGTTTCCGCGGCGCCATTGCCGCGCCCGAAACCATCCGGGCGCGGATGGAGGAGGTGCAGACCCATCGCGAGACCGCGCAGCCGATCCGCGAAAAGACGGGCGGTTCGACCTTCAAGAACCCGCCCGGCAACAGCGCCTGGAAGCTGATCGATGCCGCCGGCTGCCGCGGCTTGCGCGTCGGCGGCGCACAGGTGTCGGAAATGCACTGCAACTTCCTGATCAATACTGGCAACGCGACCGGGCATGACATTGAAACGCTGGGCGAAACCGTGCGCGCGCGGGTTAAGGAAAATTCCGGAATAGAGTTACACTGGGAAATCAAGCGGATCGGAATCGGACAAAGCTGATGCGGATTACCATTCTCTTCGGCGGCACCAACAAGGAGCGGCTGGTTTCGGTGGCGAGCGCGCAGGCGCTGCATCGCGCCTTGCCGGAGGCGGACCTGTGGTTCTGGCATGTCGCCGACACCGTGCACGACGTGAAGTCGGAAGCCCTGCTCAATCACCAGCGGCCGTTCGAGGACGTATTTGAGCCCGGCAATCGCGGCGTCGCGCTGGAAGCGGCGCTCGATAAAGCGAAAGCCGAAGATCGCGTGCTGGTGCTCGGCCTGCACGGGGGCAGGGCGGAGAACGGTGAACTGCAGGCGATGTGTGAAATGCGCGGCATTCCGTTCACGGGCTCCGGCTCGGCGTCCTCAAATCTGGCCTTCGACAAGACCGCGGCCAAGCGCTTTGCGGCGATTGCGGGCGTGGAGACGCCGGTAGGCATCGCGCTCGATGATATCGATGCCGCGTTTGCCGAATACGGCAAGCTGATTGCGAAACCGGCGCGGGACGGATCGAGCTACGGCCTGATCTTCGTCAACGCCAAGCAGGACCTCGTCGCGGTTCGGAATGCCGCCAAATCGGAGGAATATCTGATCGAGGCGTTCGTTTCCGGCGTCGAGGCCACCTGTGGCGTGCTGGAGCGATCCGACGGCACCATCATGGCGCTGCCGCCGGTCGAGATCATCCCGGGCGAGGGTGCGTTCGACTACACGGCAAAGTATCTGCTCAAATCGACCCAGGAGATCTGTCCGGGCCGGTTTTCGCCCGAGATCACCGCTGATTTGATGGACCAGGCGCACCGGGCGCACCGGGCACTCTCGTGCAGCGGCTATTCCCGGAGCGATTTCATCGTCTCGGCCAAGGGGCTGGTTTATCTGGAGACCAACACCTTGCCGGGACTGACCGCGGCCTCGCTGTATCCGAAGGCGCTGAAGGCCCAGGGAATCGATTTTTCCGATTTCCTGCGCGACCAGGTCGTGCTGGCCGAAAAGCGCGTCGACAGGCGGGGGTGATTCGCCAAGTTAATGCGTCAGGTGAGGGAACCCGCCCCGCCCGGATGAAATATTACTAAAATCCTAACCAATGCCCGGCAAACTACTCACAAGGCTGCTCAAAACACGCCTCTGACCGGCCAGATTTACCCTTTGTTTACCAGGAAGTCCGAAGGTTAACGCTGGCGGCGCATGTGGCGCTTGGCTGCCGGGGCGTAAGCTGTTGCGGATTTCCGCTTCGACGATCGCATCGAGGGAAAAATGGCCTCCTCACAACCGAGGTCTTAACCCATCCCGGCATCACCGAGACATCACGTGCGCCAGAGCCCGCAAGCCTTTTTGCGGGAACAACTTTTTGACGAGCTCGTGCAATGGATGGTGCAGGACGCCTCGCTCGATCGCTGCGATCGCTGGGGCCCCAAGCTGACCTGAAAGCCGCCGCTATCGGAGCGGTCGTGCTGTTGCGCGAGCGGCTGGGCCTTCGCGCCCGCGTGCGGGCGAAGCGGGTGATCGACCGCGAACCGCCGAACCGCCTGATCCTTCTGCTCGAACGTTACCTGCCGAACCGTGCCGGCGTCGCCCTGACCGTGCTGATGCTGCTCGGCAGCGTGTCGCTTGGTGTCGTCAAGGGCGGCCATGTCGACGAGTTCGTCGCAGCCCTCAGCGACACCCGCAACGCGCTGGCGAATTCGGCCGGCTTCCGCATCACCGAGGTGGCCATCAACGGCCGCAAGCAGCTGAGCCAGGATGAAGTGCTCGCGATCGGCGGCGTCAACGGCCGCTCCTCGCTGCTGTTCCTCGATGCCGCCACGGTGCGCGACAAGCTCAAGACCAATCCCTGGATATCGGACGCCGCGATCCTGAAGCTTTATCCCGGCCGGCTGCAGATCGACATCGTCGAACGTACCGCGTTCGCGCTGTGGCAGCAGGACGGCCGGCTGTCCGTCATCGCCGAGGACGGCGCGGTGCTCGAACCCTATATGTCGCGGCGTTTCATCTCGTTGCCGCTGGTGGTGGGCAAGGGCGCCGCCGACAAGGCGCGCGACTTCCTGGCGCTGCTGGATCGCTATCCGCAGGTCCGCAGCGTGACCAAGGCTGCGATCTATGTCGGCGAGCGGCGCTGGAACCTGCGCCTCAAGGACGGTCTCGATATCCGCCTGCCGGAACACGACGTCGGCAATGCGCTGGCGCTGCTGAGCAAGCTCGACAAGGAGGACAGGCTGTTCTCCCGCGACATCGTCGTGGTCGACATGCGCCTTCCGGACCGGCTGACGGTGCTGTTGTCCGAAGATGCGGCGAAGGCCCGCGAGGAACTGTTCAAGGACAAGAAGACCAAGAAAAAAGCCGGTGACGCAGCATGACCGGCCTCGATCGCAACCAGACCCCGAAGACGCGGCCGATGGCGCAGAAGCGCACCGCGCTGGTGGCCTCGCTCGACATCGGCACCAGCAAGATCGCCTGCATGATCGCGCGGCTGAAGCCGTCGCCGCCGAACGAAGCACTGCGCGGCCGCAGCCACGCGGTTGAGCTGATCGGTTACAGCCAGATCCAGTCGCGCGGCGTCAAGGCAGGCGCGGTGGTCGATCTTGCCGAATGCGAACAGGCCGTGCGCCAGGCGGTGGCGCTGGCCGAACGCATGGCCAAGGTCCGCGTCGAATCCGTTCTGCTGTCGGTCTCCGGCGGCCGGCTGCAAGGCCAGCTGGTCGAAGCCGCCGCCGATATCAGAGGCGGCTCGGTCACCTCTGATGATGTCACCCGCGTGACGTCCACCGGCATGCGCCACGCCACCGGCGAAGGCCGCACCGTGCTGCACGCGCTGCCGGTCAGCTACACGCTGGATGGCGTCAAGGGCATCCGCGATCCCCGCGGCATGGTGGCGCGGCAGTTCGGCGTCGACATGAACGTCGTGACGGCCGATGCGACGGTGGCCAAGAATTTGATGCTGGTGGTCGAGCGTTGTCATCTCAACGTCGAGGCCATGGCGGCAAGTCCTTATGTGGCGGGCCTTTCGGTCCTCACCGACGACGAAGCCGACATCGGCGCCGCCGTGGTCGAGATGGGCGCCGGGTCGACCACGATCGCGACCTATTCGGCCGGACGCTTTGTGCACGCCTCGGGGTTTGCGGTCGGCGGGCAACACATGACGATGGATCTTGCACGCGGCGTCGGCGCATGCATTGCGGATGCCGAGCGAATCAAGACCTTATACGGCACCGTGCTGACCGGCGGGTCAGACGCGCGCGAGCTGATGTCCGTACCGACCGCAGGCGATGACGAGCGCGATGCGCCGCAGATCGTCTCGCGCGCCACGATCGCGAACATCGTCCGGCATCGCGCCGAGGAGATCTTTGAAATGGTCCGGGACCGGCTCGCGGATTCCCCCTTTGCGGCAGAGCCGCGGGCGCGGGTTGTCCTGAGCGGCGGCGCGTCCCAGCTCACCGGTACCGTCGAACTCGCCACCCGCATTCTCAACCGGCCGGTCCGCATCGGTCGCCCGCTCGGCTTCGGCCGGCTGCCCAATGAGGCCAAGAGCGCTTCGTTCGCGGTGCCCGCGGGCCTCTTGGTCTATCCGCAATACGCACACCTCGAACACGTCGAACCGCGGCATACGCGGCAGCTCAGGACAGGGACTGACGGCTATTTCGGAAGGGTCGGACGATGGCTGCGAGAGGGCTTCTGATGACCGGTTTTCATACCAAACGACATTCACATTCACCAACTTCTGCACCCACTCCTGCGGCCGTCGGCCGGGGCGAACCAACGCGCGCGTAATAATCGAGAGGCAACCATGGCACTCAATCTGACACCCCCTGACATCAGCGAGCTGAAACCGCGGATCACCGTCTTCGGCGTCGGTGGAGCAGGCGGCAATGCCGTCAACAACATGATCACTGCCGGGTTGCAGGGCGTCGATTTCGTCGTCGCCAATACCGACGCGCAGGCGCTCACCATGTCCAAGGCCCAGCGCATCGTGCAGATGGGCACGCAAGTGACCCAGGGCCTCGGCGCCGGATCGCAGCCCGATGTCGGTGCGGCCGCGGCGCAAGAGGTCATCGACGAGCTTCGCGATCATCTCACCGGCGCCAACATGGTGTTCGTCACCGCCGGCATGGGCGGCGGCACCGGCACCGGTGCAGCCCCCGTGATCGCCAAGACCGCGCGCGAGATGGGCATCCTCACCGTCGGCGTGGTGACAAAGCCGTTCCACTTCGAGGGCCAGCGCCGCATGCGCACCGCCGAATCGGGCATTTCCGAGCTGCACAAGGTGGTCGACACGCTCCTGATCATCCCGAACCAGAACCTGTTCCGGGTCGCCAACGAAAAGACCACCTTCGCCGACGCCTTCGCGATGGCTGACCAGGTGCTCTATTCGGGCGTCGCCTGCATCACCGACCTGATGGTCAAGGAAGGCCTGATCAACCTCGACTTCGCCGACGTCCGCGCCGTGATGCGTGAGATGGGCAAGGCGATGATGGGCACCGGCGAAGCCACCGGCGAGAAGCGCGCGCTGACCGCGGCCGAAGCTGCGATCGCCAATCCGCTAATCGACGACTCATCGATGAAGGGTGCGCGCGGCCTGTTGATCTCGATCACCGGCGGCAAGGACCTGACCCTGTTCGAAGTCGACGAAGCCGCAACCCGCATCCGCGAGGAAGTCGACCAGGACGCCAACATCATCGTCGGCGCGACCTTCGACGAAAACCTCGACGGCGTGATCCGCGTCTCCGTCGTGGCCACCGGCATCGAACAGGCGCTGATCGCCCGCAACGCGGCAGCGCCCCCCGCTGTCGTGACCAACGCGCCCGCCTCGACGCCGGACACCCGTCTGGCCGATCTCACCGCACGGCTGCGTGCTGACAACCAGCGCCTTGCCGACCGCGCCCAGAAGCTCGAGGCTCCCGCGCCCGTGCAGCAGGCCTCGCCACCCCCGGTTCCCGCCGCCGCCCCGCAGCAGCGCGCGTCCAACAGCGTCGAGCGTGCCGCGCTCGCCGCCATTGCCGCCGCCGTCGCACCGGAAGTGCCGCAGGCCCAGGCGCCGTTGCAGGCCGGCTCCTATGGCGACGTCACGGTTCGCCCGATTGCCCAGAAGCCGACGCTGTTCCCGGACCATAACGAGGCGGCCCGCGCCGAGCCGGAAGCGCAGGCTGCGCTGCCGGAGACCTTCATCCCGCAGGCGGCCGAACGTGCGCCGGCCCGCGGACCGCGGATGCCGAAGTTCGAGGACCTTCCGATGCCGGCCCAGGCCGAAATCCGGCAGGCCCGCGGCGAGCAGGAGGAAGAGCATCCGCAGAAGACCCGGCTGTCGCTGCTGCAGCGCCTGGCCAATGTCGGCCTCGGCCGCCGCGACGAAGAGAGCGAGCCGCCGATCGCGGCCCGCGCCTCCGGTCCGGCGATGGCGCCGCTGCCGCCGCTCCCCGAGCGCAAACCGCAGCGTTCCGTCGCCCAGCAGATGGGTAACGAGCCGGTATCTGAGTATGCCCGCCGTCCGGCGCCGCAGGGTCTGGATGTCCACGGCCGCCCCGCACCTGTTGCCGCGGCGCCACAGGGCGACGACCATCTTGATATCCCCGCCTTCCTTCGGCGGCAGTCCAACTGAGGTTTTGTTACAATTCAGGCAACCCAAAAGGCCCCGGCGGTATCAGCCGGGGCCTTTTTCTTGGGCAGTGCGAGGCATCACAGCTTCGTAATCAAGTCACTGATATTAAATGATTAATTATGAATTACGTGATCTGATGCGGCCGCCGGGACGAGGCCGGGCCGCGCCGGAATTTGGTTAAGCCTTGGCGTGAATGCGGCAGAGATAGGGTAACAATCGGTAAAAAACCGTGAGTTGTGCGCTTGAGGGCAGTGACTATGGTCTGCCGTGACTTGGGGATACCGGAAGCAGATTCGGCGCGAAAGCGGACTGTTCCTGCCTTTTGGTAAAGTCGGGTAGTGGGCGATTATCGAATGAAGTTCAGCCGTCAGACAACGCTTCGGTCGCAAGCCACCGTGACAGGTGTCGGCGTTCATTCTGGTATACCGGTTAATCTGACCATCGGACCTGCGCCTGTCGACGCAGGTTTTATTTTTGTCCGCACCGGTCTTGACGATGCCGACCGTGAAGTTCCCGCGATCGCGGAATCCGTGATTGCCACCGACTTTGCGACCGTACTCGGCGACCGCCAGGGCCCGCTCGTTTCCACCGCCGAGCATGTGCTTGCTGCGCTGCGGGGCATGGGTGTCGATAACGCCACCATCGAAGTCGACGGCCCGGAAGTTCCGATTATGGACGGCAGCGCGGCTGCCTTCGTCGCCGCCATCGATCAGGCAGGCATCGTGACCCAGTCCGCCGCGCGCCGCTTCATCCAGGTGCTGAAGCCGGTGCAGGTCTCGCTCGGTGATTCCTTCGGCGAACTGCGCCCCCATGCCAACGGTTTCCGCGCCGAGGTCGAGATCGACTTCGCCAATCCGGTGATCGGCCGCCAGAACTATTCGCTCGATCTGAGCCCCGAAAGCTTCCGCCGCGAGATTTCCCGCGCCCGGACCTTCGGCTGCATGAATGACGTGGCGCGGCTCTGGAGCGCCGGTTTCGCGCTCGGCGCGTCCTTTGAGAATTCGGTGGTGTTCGACGAGACCCGTCTGCTCAACACTGAAGGCCTGCGCTACAGCGACGAATGCGCCCGCCACAAGGTGCTGGACGTGATTGGCGATCTCGCGCTGGCCGGCCTACCGCTGCTCGGCGCCTACCGGTCGTCCCGTGGCGGCCACAAGCTCAACCACGCGGTGCTGACGGCCCTGATGGCCGATCGCAGCGCCTGGCGGGTGGTCGAAGCCGAACCGGCACGCCGCCCCCGCGTCGAAGCCGGCGCCGGAATGGTCGGCGGTATGGTCGCCCCGGCCTATGGCCCGGACGTTTCCTGACTTTCGTTTTCGAAATGTCCTGACTTTCGATTTTGAACTGTCCGGACTTTCGTTTTGAGTTGTCCTGAAGCTCGCCTTTCCGGCCGCCCGTTCCAATTTCCGTAGTAACCACAATTAGTAACGATGGTGTCTTGCCGCCTTAATCCGGGCGAAATGCCTGCGTATTCGGTTGGTTAAGGACCATTTTTCGGCTAGATAGGCTCGCGGTTGCACGACAGGGCGCCACGAATACAGGACGCCACAAATATTGTGCGCTTGGGAATATGGGGCCAGGGAATATTGGGCTTGGGGAATATTGCGTTCATGACTGCGGTTCATGGATGGACGGGCTCAACCACCAACCGCACCGCTATCAACTGCGTAGCTACAACTGCGTAAAAGGCGTCAGGTCTCACATTTCATGTCGGCACAGCGTATGACGCTCGAACCATGCAAATCAGCGGGTATTTCTCGCCTTCATCGGGCTGCCCGGTCGCTCCGGCTGGCGGCGGGCCTGATCGCGCTGGCCGTCCCCTTGAGCGGATGCGGCACTGGTTCGCTGTGGGACAAGTTCACCGCCAAGGACGACACCTTCGTCGAGGAGCCCGCGGACAAGCTCTATAATGAGGGCTTGTACCTGATGAACCAGCGCAAGGATGCGAAGGCGGCGACGAAGAAATTCGAGGAAGTCGACCGCCAGCATCCCTATTCCGACTACGCGCGCAAATCGCTGCTGATGTCGGCCTACTCGTTCTACTCAGCCGGCGACTATGACGGCTGCATTGGCGCGGCGACCCGTTACGTCACGCTGCATCCGGGCAGCCCCGACGCCGCCTATGCGCAATATCTGATCGCCGCCTCGCACTATGACCAGATCCCGGATATTTCGCGCGATCAGGGCCGCACCGAAAAGGCGATCGCCGCGCTCGAAGAGGTGATTCGCAAATATCCGACCTCGGAATACGCCACCAGCGCCAAGGCCAAGCTCGAAGGCGGGCGTGACCAGCTTGCCGGCAAGGAAATGGATGTCGGCCGCTATTACATGAAAAAGCGCGACTACACCGCGGCGATCAACCGCTTCAAGACCGTGGTCACCCGCTATCAGACCACCCGCCATGTCGAGGAAGCGCTGTTTCGCCTCACCGAGGGCTACATAGCGATCGGCATCGTCGGCGAAGCGCAGACCGCCGCCGCCGTCCTAGGGCACAATTTTCCTGACAGCCGCTGGTACAAGGACGCCTATAATCTAGTAAAGTCCGGCGGTCTCGAGCCGAGCGAGAATCAGGGTTCCTATATTTCCAGGGCCTTCAAGAAGATGGGTCTCGGTTAGGAATTTACCTGGCATGCTGGCGCGTCTGTCGATCCGTGACATCGTCCTGATCGATCGGCTCGATATCGAGTTTTCCCGTGGCCTCGCGGTGCTGACCGGGGAGACCGGCGCGGGCAAATCCATCCTGCTCGATGCTTTCGCGCTGGCGCTCGGCGGCCGCGGCTACGCCGGGCTGGTCCGCCATGGCGTGGAGCAGGGACAGGTCACCGCCACCTTCGATGTGCCCAAGGGCCATCCGGCCGCAAAGATCCTTTCCGAAAACGGCCTCGACGATACCGGGGAAATGATCCTGCGCCGCGTGCAGCTCGCCGACGGGCGTACCCGCGCCTTCATCAACGACCAGTCGATCAGCGTGCAGACGCTCAAAGCCGTTGGTGCTGCGCTGGTCGAGATCCACGGCCAGCACGACGAACGCGCGCTGGTCGATGCCTCGACCCACCGGCAACTGCTCGACGCCTTCGCCGGGCTGGAAAAAGACGTGACCGCGCTGGAGGTGCTGTGGGATGTCAGGCGCACCGCCAACACGGCGCTCGACGCCCACCGCGCCGGCATGGAGCGCGCCGCCCGCGAAGCCGACTACCTCCGCCACGCCTCCGACGAATTGAAAGCGCTGCGGCCCAGGGAAGGCGAGGAAACCGAGCTCGCCGAACGCCGCACCACCATGATGCAGGGCGAAAAGATCGCCAGCGATCTGCGCGAGGCGCAGGAGGCCGTCGGCGGCAACCATTCGCCGGTGCCGGCGCTGGCGGCCGCGGTGCGGCGGCTGGAGCGCCGCGCCGCCAATTCGCCTGCGCTGGTCGAGCCCGCGGTGAAGGCGATCGATATCGCGATCAACGCGCTGGAGGAGGCCGATCAGCATCTCAGCGCCGCGCTGATTGCCGCCGATTTCGATCCGGCCGAGCTGGAGCGGATCGAGGAGCGCCTGTTCGCGCTCCGCGCCGCCTCGCGCAAATATTCGACGCCGGTCGAGGGGCTGGCGGCGCTGGCCGCGAAATATGCCTCCGACGTCGCGCTGATCGATGCCGGCGCGGATCAATTGAAGAAGCTGGAAGCTGCCGCTGATGAAGCCGACAAGCGCTATGCCGCGGCAGCAACCAAACTCTCCGCCGCCCGCACCAAATCGTCGGAAAAGCTCAACAAGGCCGTCAACGCCGAACTGGCGCCGCTGAAACTGGAGCGCGCCAAATTCACGGCGCAGGTCGAAACCGACGCCGCATCGCCGGGCCCGCAGGGCATCGATCGCATCGAGTTCTGGGTCCAGACCAATCCCGGCACCAAGCCTGGGCCAATGATGAAGGTCGCCTCCGGCGGCGAGCTGTCGCGCTTCTTGCTGGCGCTCAAGGTGGTGCTGTCCGACCGCGGCTCGGCGCCCACGCTGGTGTTCGACGAAATCGATACCGGCGTCGGCGGCGCGGTGGCGGACGCCATCGGCGCCCGGCTGGCGCGGCTTGCCGGCAAGGTCCAGGTCATGGCGGTGACGCACGCGCCGCAGGTCGCCGCCCGCGCCAACCATCATCTCCTGATTTCCAAGGACGCGATGGACAAGGGCAAACGCGTCGCCACCCGCGTCAACGCGCTCGCCGCCGACCACCGCCGCGAGGAAATCGCCCGCATGCTGGCCGGCGCGGAAATCACCGCGGAAGCGAGGGCCGCGGCGGACCGGCTGCTGCGCGCGGCGACGGCGTAACCTTTCTCGTGTCCCGGACGCGGTGCAGCGCTCTTCGCGCTGCTCCGCAGAGCTCAGATGTGCAATTGCACATCGGGGGACCCACAAGAGACCGTTGTTGTGGACCCCGGATCAGCAGCGCACCACGCCGCAAGGGCGGCGCGCTGCGCAGCATCCGGGGAACGCCTGAGTTCCTTCCCGTCTTTTCTCCAAATCTTCTTCATCGTATTGATCGGTCATGTCCAAGACAGCAAAGACAAAAACCCTCACCGACGTTGCCAAGCTCACCAAGGCCCAGGCCAAGGTCGAACTGATGCGGCTGGCACTGGAAATCGAGGCGCATAACGAGCGCTACTATCAGAAGGATGCACCGACCGTCTCGGATGCCGCCTATGACGCATTGCGTCAGCGGCTGGAGGCGATCGAGGCGAAGTATCCCGATCTGGTCACGACGGATTCGCCGTCGCAGAAAGTCGGCGCCGCACCGGCGCGCGGGTTCGCAAAAGTGCAGCACGCCGTCCCCATGCTGTCGCTCGGCAACGCCTTCAGCGACGAGGACGTCACCGAGTTCGTCGATCGCGTCAGGCGCTTTCTCAAGCTCGATGTCGACCACATTCCGGCGCTGGTTGCCGAGCCGAAGATCGACGGCCTGTCGCTGTCGCTGCGCTACGAAGACGGCGAACTGGTCCGCGCGGCTACCCGCGGCGACGGCTTCACCGGCGAGGACGTCACCGCCAATGTTCGCACCATCAAGGATATTCCGCACACGTTGAAGGGCCGCAGCATTCCGGCGGCCTGCGAAATGCGCGGCGAAGTCTACATGCTCAAGAAGGATTTTCTCGAGCTGAACAAGAAGCAGGCGGAAGCTGACGATACGGTGTTTGCCAATCCGCGCAATTCGGCGGCGGGCTCGCTGCGCCAGAAAGATGTTTCGATCACCGCGTCGCGGCCGCTGAAATTCTTTGCCTATACCTGGGGTGAGATGAGTGAGCGGCCGGCCGATACGCAGCACGGCATGCTGGAGTGGATGGACAAAGCCGGCTTTGTCGTCAACCCGCGGACCGAGCTTTGCAAGAACGTCGATGACGTTCTCAAATTCTACAGCAAGATCGGTGAGGAGCGCGCCGCGCTTGGATATGACATCGACGGCGTGGTCTACAAGGTCGACCGGCTCGACTGGCAGGAGCGCCTCGGCTTCGTGTCGCGCAGCCCGCGCTGGGCGATCGCGCACAAGTTCGCGGCCGAGCAGGCGACCACGATCCTCAACGGCATCGACATCCAGGTCGGCCGCACCGGGGCGCTGACGCCGGTGGCGCGGCTCGAGCCGGTCACGGTCGGCGGCGTCGTGGTTTCCAACGCGACGCTGCACAATGAAGATTACATCAAGGGCATAGGCAACGACGGCAATCCGATCCGCGACGGCGTCGACCTGCGCATTGGCGACACCGTCGTCGTTCAGCGCGCCGGCGACGTGATCCCGCAGGTCGTCAGCGTCGTCATGGACAAGCGGCCGAAGAACGCAAAGCCGTACAAATTTCCGGACACCTGCCCGGTGTGCGGCAGCCATGCGGTGCGCGAGGAAGACGAGGCGGTGCGGCGCTGCACCGGCGCCTTGATCTGCCCGGCGCAGGCGACAGAACGGTTGAAGCATTTTGTCTCACGGCTCGCGTTCGATATCGATGGGCTCGGTGACAAGCAGATCCAGGAGTTCTACGAGGATGGTCTGGTGATGTCGCCGGTCGACATCTTCACGCTGCAGAAGCGCGATGCCCGCTCGACCAGCAAGCTGATGCAACGCGAGGGCTATGGCGAGACCTCGGTGCGCAACCTGTTCAACGCGATCGACGCCCGCCGCAGCATCGAATTGCATCGCCTGATCTACGGGCTTGGCATTCGCCATGTCGGTGAAGGCAATGCAAAACTGCTGGCGCGGCACTACGCCACCATCGATAATTTTCGCGAGACGATGCTGGCCGCCGCCAAGGGCAGCCAGGACGAAGAGAATACCACCGAGGCCTATCAGGACCTCAACAATATCGGCGGCATCGGCGAGATCGTCGCCGACGCCGTCGTCGAGTTCTTCGCCGAACCGCGCAATGTGAAGGCGCTCGGCGAACTCCTGCGCGAGATCGAGGTGAAGGCGGCCGAACGGCCGCGCAAGAGCTCGCCGGTCTCGGACAAGACCGTGGTGTTCACGGGCTCGCTGACCAAATTCACCCGCGACGAGGCCAAGGCCGTGGCGGAACGCCTCGGCGCCAAGGTCGCGGGCTCGGTGTCGAAGAAGACGGACTATGTCGTCGCTGGCGAGGATGCGGGGTCGAAGCTCACTAAGGCGCGCGAGCTTGGGGTGGCTGTGCTGACAGAAGACGAGTGGCTGGCGTTGATCGGGGAGTGACAGCTTGATTTGGATGTCGTCCTCTCCGCGTCATTGCGAGCGGAGCGAAGCAATCCACATTGCCCCAAGCCGCGCTATGGATTGCTTCGCTGCGCTCGCAATGACGGTTAAGTGCGTCAAAACGACCCGACGGGCAAATCAGTTCGGATTTACGGAAATCGTGTCAAGCAGAAAATTTCTGCAAATCAAAAATATTTCTGTTGTCGGCCGACCCAAATCAGTGCGCATCTATCGCCATCCCGTCCTACTCAGAAGGGCGTCGGCCGTCGTCACGGACGTTGGACGGGTTGCGGTGGACGCTGGTTTACGCCTCGACGACGGCGTGGACTA